>NZ_JADNQO010000007.1:0-352807 GCF_047608665.1 Amycolatopsis sp. cmx-11-51
GTACGACCCCCACGAGGACGGTACCGGGCAACCGCTCGACGACAACTCACGCAACCACCCGTTCACCACCGCCGCCGACCGCAGCCCGAACGCAACCCCAAACGCCAGATCGTCGCCGACAAGAACAAACATGCCGTCCAAAACGATCGGCCACCGCTGGACACCCCAGAACTCCCACCCGCCGACCAAGAAGAAAATCAACAACATGTCTCGCACCTACATGGCTGTCGGGCCTGAAATTCACCCGGTCACCACACCGCCAACCCGAACGTGACGGCGACAGGCAGCCAGCCACGAAAAGGGCGTGCTCAGGCGATGTGACGATCGTGTCCCGTCCAGAATGGCGCGCGTAACGCCCGCTTGTCGACCTTGCCGATCGCGGTCAGCGGCAAGGCGTCGGCGAAGTCCACATCGGACGGGACGAAATGCTCACGTCCGAAGAAATCCCTGGCGTGCGCCCGAATCTCGTCGGCCGACAGCGTGCCTGGAGAAACCGGCACGACCACGGCGTGCACCCGTTCTCCCTCGCCGCCTTCACCCGGGACGCCGAACACGGCCACCGAACGGACCAGCGGATGCCGCGCGAGCGCGTTTTCGACCACGGTCGAGAACACCTTGGTGCCGTGCTCGCCGGTGATGATGACGTCGTTCGCGCGGTCCAGCAGGTACAGATACCCCTCGTCGTCGAACCGGCCGAGATCGCCTGTGCGCAACCATCCGTCCCTGATCGGCGGCGCGCCGTGGTAACCATCCATCATGGACAGTCCGCGCACCAGAATCTCGCCGTCGTCGATCCGCGCCTCCATACCCGGCACGATCCGGCCCACGGATTCGAGCCGCTCCGGCCGCCCGTCGAGTTCCACCGCGGAAATACTCGCGATCATCGGCGCCTCGGTGAGGCCGTAGCCCTGCCCGACCACCGGCCCGAACACGTCGAGCGCCTGGGCCAGCCGTCGTGGCGGAAGCGGCGCGGCCCCCAGCGAAAGCTGCCGCACACTACTGACGTCGGTCGACGCCATGGCCCGATGATCGAGCACCGCCGCCAGCCGCGCCGGCGTGAGCGACACCGAGGTGACCCGGTGCTCCGCGATCGCGTCCAGTACGGCGCGCACGTCGAAACCCTTCTGCAGCACCACAGTTTCCCGCCGCAGAAGCGCACCCAGCACGGTGGCGTTCCCGGTCATGTGCGTCATCGGTGCGATCAGCAGCGTGCGCCCCGGCCCCGCCGGATCCGGCGCGAAGATATGCGCCATCCCGTCGTAGATCCCACTGTGCCGGATGAGTTTCGGCACCCCGGTGGTTCCCCCGGTGGGAAAGATGACCGTGACCGACCCCGGCAGGGCGGCAGGCTCGGTACCTTCGCGGGTCACCAGTTCGTCGAGCGAGACCACACGCCCGTCGTCGGCGGGCCATTCCGTCACCTGATCGGTCACCAGCGTCGTGACCCCGGCCGCCGACACCGCCGCGAGACGATCCGGCAAGCTCGCCGAAGCGGCGACGAGCAGAACCGTGGCACCCCGGAGCTGCGCGGCGATCTGCAGGAGAACGGTCTCCGGCCGGTTGCCCGCGTCGATGGCGACAACCCCGCCCTCGGGCAACCCCGCGTACAACCGGAACACCAAGTCGAGCGCCTGCCCGTAGCTGGTCACCCGGCCATCCAGCACGAACAGCGCTTCGTCACCGGCGGAACGAAGCACACCCAGCACCCGGGTCAGGAACAGGCTTTCCACAGCCCGGACCCTAACCCAGCGTCAGAGCCGCTCCCGTAGCATCTGCCACCCGGTGGGCCACAGGTGATCGTCCTTCTGGCTTTTCCTTGCGTAGAAGCCACCGCGCGAGACCTACATCACCGACGGATCCAGGGCGGTGTGGTTCGTTCGACCGACAGTGCGCGGACACGCCCGCGGCTATCTTGTGGCCGACCCCCACGACATCCCAGAGGAGCACCATGACGACCACCCCGCGCGTTCTCACCGTTCTGGCCACCGCAGGTCTGGTCATGTCGGTCCTCGGCGCGGGTTCCGCCGCCGCTGCGACCAAGGGCAAGATCTACATCTCCAACAACTGCGGCAAAGCGGTCCCCACCACGATCCACCGCACCAACGGCTCGATGATCGCCGGCACCGGCGCCGCCCCGGCGGGCAGTTACTTCGGCTACCCGGTCGACCCCGGCACCTATCAGGTTCGCGTGCCAGCCGGTAACCGGGATGTGAAGATCCTCGACCTCGGCGGCAAGGCGCACTCGGTCATCGTCAGGGCCTGCTGAGCTCAGACGAGAGAGAACCGCATGACCACGGACAACAGCCCCGAGCTGGTCGCCGAACTGGACCGTCTCGACGAGGCGGTCAAAGCAGCGCCCGCAGGAGACACCGCGGCGCAGATCGCGCTGTGGCGGCAGGTGGCCTGTCTGGAGCACTGGTTCTTCATCGCGCGCGGCTCGACCGACCGGCTCCGTCCCTACGCTGTGGCCTCCGAGCAGGGGCCGATGATTTGCCTCTACAGCAGCTCCGCGCGGGCGAACGAAGCCGCCCGTGTCCTCGGGCTGGTCGATTCGGAGGGTGGCACGGTGCCGTTGTACGGCGTGCCGATGCCGGCTGCGGTCGACTACGTCGCCTCGTTCGACAAGACCGGCGTCGTCGGTGTGACGCTGGACCATCCGCGGATCGGTCACTACATCCCGCTGGCGAATCTGGGTGTGCTCAAGGGTTGGATCGAAGGGGCCGCGCGGTGATCGGTGAAAATCCGAGCGACAGCTTCGTCGAAGTGATCGCGCGTGAGGTGGGGGCCGACCCCGGTAATCTGGCGCTGCACGAGGACTTCGTCACGCTGCTGCTGGAGCACGACCCGGACCGCGCCGCCACCGAACTGGCGGCGTTCGAGGCCCTCGGCGGTGATCCGGTGCGGATCCGTCTGCTGCGCGCCCGGCTGATGGCGGCGCGGCTGCGAGCCTCGAACCCGTCACCGGCCGCCGAGTCCGTTCGGTCCGGGGGAAACGAGCCGAACCCGGTTCCGACCCCGGCCGACGAGGACCGTCGAGACAGCGGTGCCGCTGTTTCGGCGTCGCTGTGGGACACCGAGCGCCCGGCGGTGACGCTGGCCGACGTCGCGGGGCTCGCCGAGGTCAAGCGGCACCTGGACACCACGTTTCTCGCTCCGCTGCGCAATCCCGAGTTGGCGGCGGCGTTCGGGCAGAAGCCGGGCGGGTCGCTGCTGATGTACGGCCCACCCGGTTGTGGCAAGACGTTCATCGCCAGGGCGATCGCCGGCGATCTCGGCGCGTCCTTCATCCACGTGACCCTCGCGGATCTGCTCAGCAAGTGGATCGGGGAGAGCGAGAAGGCGATCCAGAGCGTGTTCCGCCATGCCCGCGCGGCAGCACCGTGTGTGATCTTCTTCGACGAGTTCGACGCGCTCGGCGGACGGCGTAGCTCCGGTGGCGGCGGGTCTCACTCGATGCGGATGCTCGTCACTCAGCTGCTGGAGGAGCTCGACGGCGTGGCCGGCGCGAACGACGGGGTCTACTTCCTGACCGCGACGAACCGGCCGTGGGACATCGACTCCGCGCTGCGTCGACCGGGCCGGATCGACAAGACGGTGCTGGTGTTGCCACCGGACGCGGTCGCCAGGGCGGCGATCGTCCAGGGCACGCTGGCTGGCAAGCCTGCCGGCGATGTCGATGTCGTGGCCGTCTCGGCGGCGACCGAAGGATTCTCCGGTGCGGATCTCAGTCACTTGACGACCACCGTGCTGCAGGAGGCGATGGTCGAGTCGATGAACAGGGGTGAGCTGGTGCCGGTCACCACCGAAGCGATACTGGCGGCGGCCGGCGGCATCATCCCGTCCACGATGTCCTGGTTCGACCAGGTGGCGCCAGTGCTGGAGTACGGCGTCGACGACGGCACCTTCGACCAACTCCGGGCGTACCGGGTCAAGCGAGGAATGCGATGAGCGACTTCGGACGCAAGGCCTCCGATGACGCCGACGCCGTGGAGCGGACCCTGGACCTGGCCTGGGAGCTTTTCGCGGCACAGCCGGCGCATCCCAAGGTCGCCGAACTGGCGCTGCAGGTGCTCGCGGCCCAGCCGGAGCGAAGCAGCGTGTCGCTGTTGCTCGGCAATCACCGCGAGATCTGTGGCGAGGCTGACGAAGCGCGTCGTCTTTACCTCCGAGTGGCTGGTCGCCGCGACCGCCAATTCGTCAACGCGGCTCGTGCCCTCCGGCATTTGGCGTTCGCCGAGCACGATCATCCCGAGGCGCTGCGGTGGGCGCGGACCGTGCTGGCCGAGGAACACGAGGAGTGGGACGACTGGATAGAACTGGGGTCCGCCCAGGCGCTCTGCGGGGAGCACGAGGACGGGTGGCGGCAACTCGACGAAGCGGTCGCCCTGTGCGCCCGGACGGCGCCGGACGAACTGCGCAAGGCACTCGGGAAACGCGCGGTGTATCTGCTGGGAAGCTTCGCACCACTCGATCGGTTCGTCCCCGCGGCAGAGGAGGCCATCCGGGCCGATGCGGCGAACTCCTGGGTCGTTCTGATGCTCGGCTGGTCCTACCTGGTGCAGTACCGGTTCACCGACGCCGAACACCTCGGTCTGCGGCTGCTGCGCGAAAATCCGACCGAAGACCAGATGCAGAACTTGGTGGAGACGGCTCGGGCGATGCAACGGATCGCCGAAAACGCTCACGCCCAGGACATCACCCTGGAGGACATCCGCCGCACCGGGGTGATCGAGCTGGGGTGGCGGCAACTCCGCGACCAGATGCTCGGCACCGACCTGGCCTCCGCGCTGGCGGCGCTGGACGACGTGATGCCCGCCGGCCTGCGCGCCACCCTGCGACCGGGAGCCTCGATCTCCGATGAGCCCGATGCCGACAAGATCGGGTCCATGGTCGCGGAGGATCTGGTGGCCTGGCACGACGGCCAGCAGCCCGGTTCCGGTTCCGCCTGGGGCCTTGCCGAGCCGTTCCGCCTGCTGTCGGCAGCCGAGATCATCACCATGGGCACCGAGATCGAAGCCGACCCGGCGGCGCATCCGGACTGGCCTGAGAACGAGATGTGGGAACAGGTGATGACCGACGACGCCGGGGCGTACCTGGTCGCCCTTGCGTTCGGGGCACTGGCCAAACGTCGCCCCGGACACCCCGACGAGCCCGTCGCCGCGTCGATGGCCGACTGGATCTGGGACCGGGTGGCCGACTTCGGTGGTCCGGACCCGCGACCGGCACCCCGGAAGACCGACCTGCCCCCTGTCCCGGCACATCGCTGACCGGCGCCATCGCAGGCCCTCCCCCGGCTCGACCGTACGCCGGAGTGTGCTGGACCCTGTCGCTCCGAGTCTCGACGGTGTCGACATCGCGTTGCTCGATGGGCTGGTGCAGAAGGTCGCGGTCGATATATCGAAGGACCAGATAAAGGTGGCGGATGGGGTCACCCGCGCCGCTCACCTCGTCGGGACTCGACATCGCTCGTGCCTGCAAGAGCCGCAACCGGTATGACCCCGGGCAGGCAAGAAGCCCTTCACTACCCGCCGCTGTGATCCTTGGGGACACTGGGACAACCGTGACGCCAGCTCGCCGACCTTGACCAGCAATTGACGCCTGCCCACCCTCAGCACGCGCGCGGTGTCCAGCCCAAGCCTCGGCATGACGCCCGCGATCCGGCTAGCGCCAGCAACCGCTGTCGTCCTTATCGAAGTGCGTGAGGATGGCGCGGCCCTCGTCGGCCAACGTGGCCAGGACCGACTCGCGCGGCTCGACCGGAACATCGGGAACGGCGATCCAGCCATCCCGGAGAACCTCGTCGAGCGCTTTGTCCGGCACGCCTTCGGCCGGCGTCCCCGCGTTCTCATCCGGCGGAAAGCCACCGCCCCAGCCGAGGGCGGGCCGCCGTACGAGGCCCTGGTCGACAGCGGCCAGCGCCTGCAGGCGGCCCTTAACCGGTTGACGCATCGGAGACCTTTCACGAAAAGCCTGTCCCCGGATCACCACGACACACGGCACCAGCCCATGATTCTGGCAAGTCCACACCACCAGGGACCGGTGCTCGCCGCCGATTTGTACGAATCTTGTACGAGCTTGAAGAATTTTCGATCGGACCGCGAAAATCGACGAAGGCGAGCGCTCATGCCTGAGCAAGTGCCCACGGATCTTGTCCGATCCACGTTCTCTCGCCGTTCGCTGCTGCGCACCGGTGGCGGTCTCGCCGCGACGACGGTACTGCTCGGCGCCGGCGCGATGTCCGCCGGACCGGCTTCGGCCGCGATCACCGCGATGCCGGTGTCCAAGCGTTTCGACCTCACCGAACCGTCCTACGACGAGTTCCGCGGCAAGCTCCTGCACGAGTCGCACCACGTGATGCAGGGCTTCGCCTTCGACAACCAGAACGTGCGCATCTTCATCGTGAACGCCCGCAACGGCGGGACCGGGGACGACCTGTGCGTCACCCAGGTCAACTTCTCCGGGGAGATCCAGGGCTCGATGCATCTCGCCAACGCCGGGCACGGTGTCTCGATCGGCGTCGAACCGGTGGGCACCGACTCCTACCTCTGGATGGAATGCGACTCGGACGGACCCACCGGTGACGGTCGCGGGACGGCGCTGGCCAGGTTCAAGTTCGTCAACGGTGGCACGCCGTCGGTGAAGAAGTTCCTCACCGGCAGCGACACGATCACCTGTGCCACCGATCCGATCACCAAGCGGATCGCGGTACGCCGCAAGGAAGGCGGCAAGATGTTCATCAGCGTCTACCCGCTCGCGTCCGCCGCCGCCGGCGACTTCAGCGCGCCGCTGGCGCACTTCGCGCAGCCCGCGCTGGCCGACGAGCCCGTGACGTTCCAGGGATACACCATCCACGGCCAGTATCTGTACACATTGGACGGTACGGGCCACGCGAACCCCGCCGACATCGACTCCTACGTCACGTGCATCGACATGAACACCGGCAAGGTGAAGAGCCGCGCGCTGACCAAAGCGGGGAAGTCGCTGGTGTACCGCGAGCCGGAGGGCCTCGGGATCTACCGGAGCCTGGCCGGGGAGACCCGGTTGTACATGGGCTTCGGGTCACGCAGCAGCATGGACAATCCCAACCGCTACGCCAACCTGTTCTACAAGAACGTCCTCATCGACTGAGGCCGCGTGAAGGCGCGAAGACTCCGACACCCCGAACCCACGGGAAGCTACGGATCAGGGGTGGTCGGAGTCGTGAGCAAAAGCGTCGACGTCCAAGACGGACGAGCGGTCAACGGCGCCGCTGGACGGTGGCCATCGCCGCCAGCCTCGTCGGGCGGTTCGACCGCGCGATGGAGTCCTCGTACTAAGACGTGGATAGGTTCGAACAGGGCCACAACCCTTGACATTGACACTGTGACAAGGTCTTCACTGGGTGAAGGAGGTGGTCCCCGTCAACTCGCCACACACGAATTCACAGAACACCCACGTGCTCCGCGCCTTGAGCGCCGAAGACTCGTCGGTGCGGCTTCAGGCGGCTCTGGCGGCCGGCACGCACCCCGACCCCGGCTTCCTCGACGCGCTCATGGAGCGGAGCGCGATCGAGCCGGACTTCTTCGTGCGCGACATGCTCGTCTGGGCGTTGACCCGCCTCTCGCCGGAGATCACGGTGCCAAGACTGCGCGCGGAGCTCGGTTCCGAGCACGCTCAGGCCCGGAGCCAGGCGTTGCACACGCTGTCCAAGATCGGGGACGGGAGTGTGTGGCCCGCGATCACGCGGTCGTTGCTGCACGACGCCGACCACGAGGTGGCGCGAAGCGCGTGGCGTGCCGCGATCATCCTCGTGCCCGACGATGCGAAGGAAGGGCTGGCCATGGAACTGGCCGCACAACTCGGTCGCGGCGACCGGGATGTGCAACTGAGTCTCAGCCGGGCACTCGTCGCACTCGGCGACGTGATCGAGCAGGCCCTGCGGACGGGACTGGCGAGCAAGGACCCGGCGGTGCAGGCGCATGCCCGCGCCACGGAGCGGCTCCTCCGCGACCCGGATGCCAGTTTCGACTCGGCCATCGACGAAGCGAAACGGCTCGTCGCGCTCGGCCCGGACCGGGCCTAGGTGACAGCGTGCTGATCGGTGAGGTGGCCCGTCGCTCGGGGGTGAGCACCCGGATGCTCAGGCACTACGACTCACTCGGGCTGGTGCGACCGACAGGCCGCACCGTTGGCGGCTACCGCGAGTACTCCGACGAGGACATCCGCCGGATCTTCCATGTGGAAAGCCTGCGGTCCCTGGGATTGTCGCTGCGCCAGATCGGACGCGCTCTGGAGGATCCCGCCTTCGAGCCGTCCGATCTGGTCGGCGACCTCATCCGACGGACCGAAGACCGGCTGAAGCGGGAGCAGGAGCTACTCGAACGGCTCCGTACGGTCGATGCCTCCGCGCCCTCCGGCTGGCAGGGCGTCCTGCGCATCGTGGAACTCCTGCACGGACTCACCTCGCCCAGTGCCGCGCGCCGGCAGCAGACCGTCCTTGCCCCGGCCGAGGACGTGCCGGTTCCCACCGAGCTGCTGGTCGGGGCGATCCTCACCGAATCCGATCCGAACGTCGCGGGCGCCCTGCGGTGGGCGCTCGCGCGGGCGGGCGGTGACGCTGTGGCGGGCGTGGCTGGCGGCGTGCATTCGGATGACGTCGACATCCGGCGGCGCGCGGTACTGGCGATCGCCGAGATGTCCGGTGACGAGGCGAACGCGGCACTCACGGACGCACTCGGGGACTCGGACGCGGCGGTGCGCGGGCCTGCCGCTCTGGCCATGGGTGCGCGTGGCGCGACCGCGGCCGTGCCGACACTCGTCGGCATGGTGGTCGAGGGTACGAACGATGTCGAGGCGGCTGAGGTCCTGGGAGCGTTGTCACGGGACCCCGGGTGCGCGGACCGGATCATGGGTGCGCTGGTCGGCGAGCTCGCCGCACACACCGCGGACTCCGCGGTGCGGATACGCCTGACCCAGGCACTCGCCGAGATGCCGTCGGCCCTCGCGCGGGGCGTCCTGCGGCGCTTGGCCGACGACGAGGATCGAGCTGTCGCCCTCATCGCCTCGGCCCTCGCGGTAGTGCTCGAAGAACGGTCCGACAGCTGAGCGCCGGATGGCGTCGGCGGATCCGGGTCGGGCACCCGTGCCGAACCGGGAATACTGCGTTATGGCCAAACGCCCCGCCAGTGACCTCACGGTGCTGAAGAAATGGTTCGCCGCCCTCGACGACGCGGACTTCCTCACGCTGGCGCCGCCGTCCCGAAGCCGCTTCACCCAGTCCGAGGGCAGAGAGGACGCGGTCGCGGCACTGGCGGACCGTGCCATGCCGTCGACGACCCCGTACGCGTTCTGGCACTGGCAGTCCCACCAGCGGGCGTTCACGAGCAAAGGCGAGCTGGTGGACGACCTGCTCGTGCACTGGCAAGGGCCGCATGACGACGTGGCGCGGCGGCTGGTCGCGGCGCCGTCACCCTTCACGGTGGTGCACGCGGGCGCGGATCAGGCGTTCGTGGTGACCAAGCCCTTCCCGCTCCCGGCTCCCGGCGACCGGCGCGCCGCCGGTCCCACGGTCCGGCGGCTGGTGCGAACGGTCGCCGTCGGCAAGGACGTCACCGGCGACGAGCGGGACTGGCTGCTCGCGGTCGCGGAGGGGCCGGGCGGCGTCGCCGAGGACGCGTTCGCGTTGGCGTGCGACCTGGGCGTGCTCACCCGCGACCTGGTGACCGCGCGCCTCGCGGACTGGCCGGGGCCCGACGACGAGAACCTGGCGGACATGTGGCTGTGGCTTACCGCGGTGGCGCGGGTCGCTCCCGAGGCACTGGCGGACTTCGTGGCGCCGCACGCCGCGCACCCGTTGGCCGCCGCCGTTCTCGGGGAGCCCGTTCCCGACCTGGACACCGACGCGGACGACGCGCTCGCGGTCACCGCGGCGCTACTGTGGCAGGCGCGTGACACCGCCGCGGCCGTCGCCGCGGTGGCGCCGTGGCTCCGGCGGGAACATCGACTGTCCACTGTGGAGGAAGTAGTCGGACTGCTCGCGTTGCGGTTGACCGGTGGCGTCCACCACGACGTCGCTCCAGCCCGGCTGCTGGACCTCGCGGACGACGAACGATTGCCGCTTTTCTGGCGCGGGCTTGCGGTTTCCGTCGTGGACTCGCTCGGCGGGCACGAGCACCTCGCGGACCGGCTCGACACCGTCCGCGTGCTCGGACCACGACCGTTCAGCGCGTACCTGCCCGCCGACCAGGACGCACCGGTGATCGCCGGCGACCGTGCCCGGTTACGCGGGCTGGCCGCGGATCACTGGCAGCTCGGCAGCCAGCCAACGACGCTGCGAACCGACCCGGACCGCACCCGTACGCTCGCGGCCACAGTGGACTTCCCGCTCGGCTGGTTCTGGACCTGGCCCGCCGAACAGGCCGCGTTCGACCGTGACGGCAGGATGAGCGGCCCGCTGCCGGTGCACCTCATCGACGCGACGGCCGACGACATCAGGGAGTCGCTGCCGCCCCGGTTCGCGTTCGTCGCCGAGCCCCCGGCGATCCACCCCGGTGGCTGCCCGCCGCTGGAGGACATCCTCGATGGCCTCGCCGGGCGCGGGCCCGCCGGCCACGAAGACCTGGACTACCTGCGTGCCACCTATCTCCGGTACGCCGTCCAGGGTCGACCGGACACAGTGGACGATCGGCGTGCCGCGACACTTTTCGAGGTGTGGCAAGTACACGACGGCGCGCGCGTGCCGGACGCGCCGTCCGAACTGCTCGACACCCGCACGGCACGCGCGCTGGTGGACCGGATCTACGCACCCGGCGGCCTGGCCGAGCGCACCGGCCACGGTGACGGCTTCCCGTTCCTGCCCTTCGCCCGCGACGTCGGCACCGGCGAGATCCACTACCTCGACATGCGGCAGCGGATCCCACCGGTGCACACCGCCGCACCCGACACACCGCCGGACGGCGCACCCGTCGCCCCGAACGTCGACCTGTTCCTCGCCGAACGGGTCGCCGCCCGGCCAGGACGCTGACGCGGGACGAGAGTCAGCGGCCGCTCAGATGGACGCGCGGGCGGCTCGGGAGGCGTCGGTCAGTGTGGTGCCCACACCGGATACCAAACCGGTGTCGACACAGGTGAGTGTGACTTTGTAGCCACCTGGAACCGTGTTGTGCACGAAGGCACTGCAGGTGTCGCCACCGCCGAGCGCGATCTGCGCCAGGGCACGTGCCTCCTTACTGGCGTCGGTGAGGGTGGTGCCGAGCCCGTTGACGAAAGAGAGCCCGATGCCATTGCAGCTGAGGATGGCTTTGTAGCCGCCGCTGACCGCGGAGTTCATGAAGGCCGAACATCCGGCGGCGGGTGCGGCATTCGCGGTAGCGGGCAGAACAAGGTTCGCGACGGTGAACGCTCCGATCATGACCACCGCTCCGTTGACCAGGCCGATCTTGCTGATGCTTTCGCGCATCGACACGTCCTTCCCTCTCACGGCACGAGACGCCGGATTCAATGGGTCGAGCTGCCTGCCGACCCGTTGGTCTTCGACGATCGGCAACCCGTGGCGGTTCCGGAACACAAGACCCGGCCAGGATGGGCGATGAGCCGATTCCCCCGGTAGCCGCCGAAATCCGCCGGTTTTCCGGCCATGTCCCCACCGAGGATGTCGTCCTCCCCGGTGCTCACCGACCGGCCCGAACGCGGTCGAACACTCGCGGGCCAGTTTCGTGGACGGCGCCGGCTACGGCGCCGCGCTAGACCAAACCGAGTTCGCGTGCCCGAACGCCTGCTTGGAAGCGGGACTCGGCACCAAGCGCGGACATCAGTTCGGCCACCCGGCGGCGGGTAGGTACGCACGCCGCGGCCGAGGGGCCGGCGGCGGCTTCGTCCTTGACTCCGCTGCCGAGCAAGTCCAGCACGGCGGGCGCGAGCTGACGGATCTCGGTGACCTGCGCGTCGTAGACGGCGAGATCGGTCGCCGATCGCCAGGCCGTCTCGAACAGCGACCGCACTCCCTGCACGATTTCGGGCTGGGTGATGACGCTGTAGCCGCGTTGTCCCGCGATGAGGTCGCCCGCCAGGATCACGAGCCTGCCGTCCATGATGATCGTCTCGTTGACGTCCTGGGTGGAGACACGGATCTGCGCCCCGAACCGGTCGCGGATCCTCGCCAGCTCCTGCGCGGACGCCGGGTCGAGCAGCAGGCCGGATCGGTAGATCTTGCGGATCCGCCGGTCGCCCGGCAGGCGCTCGGCCGCCGCGGTGAGTTCGTCCGACCCGCGATCGGCCACCCAGGTCGCGAGGTCGTTGGCGGCGCAGGCGAGGTCGGTCACGGTCGGGAACAGGTGTCCTACCCGGCGGAACAGCTCCTCCTCACCGCGCACGACGGTGACCGAATCGCCTGCCCTCGTGAGGCCGTCACTCGTCCGCATGGCACCGATACTGCCTGAACTCCACAGCCCGCGACCAGGTGGCAGGTTGTTGCCGTTTCCTGACGTCCGGCGGGCCCGTCATGAGGCTGATGGGTATGACGAACTTCCACCACGACGCCCCCACCGCCGACGTCGCGAGCAACGGGCCGGTCTGGCGGATCGGGGACGGCCGGAGCGTCTTCAGCTACGACTGCCCGGACGACACCGGGACGCGCTATCGTGGCCACATCGTCAATCCGGTCCTGCGGACGTCCGAAATCCCCGAGACCATGCCCTATCCTGACGACGATCTCGAGGGCTGCCTTTCGGTCCCCGGCGAGGTCTTCCCCACCGGCCGCGCACGGTGGGCCGCCGTCGACGGCTTCGATGAACACGGCGAACCGATCACCGTCGAGGGCACCGGATTCTTCGCTCGCTGCCTCCAGCACGAGACGGACCACCTCGCCGGAAAGCTCTACCTGGAGCGCCTCGTCGGCAGGCACGCGCGAGGCGCGAGGCGCATGCTCAAGAGGAACGGATGGACCGCCCCTGGCCACACGTGGCTGCCCGGCGACGTCCCCGACCCGTTCGGCCACTGACCGAGCCTCTCCACTAGCTTCATTGCTCCCTTTGGCGGCTCCCCCGTTACGACACTCGGCGTAACATCGCCGCCGGGTTCGCGGCCCCGGTTTGAGGTGATCACTCAACGGGCAGTCCGCTCTCGTCGGATTCGATGTGATCGGAGATTCAGCCAATGGCCTCTTACAACGTGAAACCGTCGAAGCCGGTCGCGATTTTCGGCGCCATATTCGGTGCGGCGATTCTTCTCTTCGGCATTTTCAGCGGAATCGCCCGGAACAATGGTTTCATCTGGCTGTGGGTGGCGGCCGGGATCGCCATCATCGGCTTCAATCTCTGGGCTGCGTTCAGCAAACGAGGCGCGACAGAGGTCGTCGAAACCCAGAACGACTCCCCCGATTCGGTTCGGTGACCTTCAGCGGCGGATTCGGCGATCCACCGCGACCCAGTTTGTTTCCCAAGTCTTTCCACCGTCGGCCGAGAACGCCTGCTCGAATCTCGCCTCGTCCTTGCCATGACGGAAAATGAGGAAACGCACCTTGATCGGACGCCCGTCGAGCTTGTCATCGCCAAAGAATTCGCCGGCGCCGTCGCGGAATCCGCCGTACACCGCCGGGGTGAGCAGCCCGTCGCGGACGTTGACGAAGGTCAGGCTCCACCGCTGCGCCTGAGGCTCGTACAGCCGCAGGTTGAGGGCTTCGATGCGGCCGTTCGGCCCCGAGACCTCGAATTCGAGGACGTTCGCCCGCCGGTCAAGAAGTGGCCGGACGGTGCTGGTGCCCGTGAAGTGAAGCCACGCGTCCGAGGACTCCGACAGCGGCTCGGCCAAGACGCGTACCGAGGAGCGCCAAGAGCCTATTTCCCAGTCGAAGGCTCGTTGGCCATCGGTGGCCGTCGAGGACGCGGGAGACGTCGCGGCGTCGCCCGACACCGCCGTCGCGATGAGCATCAGGGCCGAAAGGCCCGCTGTCAGGATTCGTCTGTATGGCACGGTCATGGTCTGACTATCCGAGTGGAGCACGGCCATGGACAAGAAGGCACCTGCAGGTAACCTCTCGCGCCCCAACCCGCTGCCCGGCTGCCCGATGGCCGCGGCGTTCGCCGCGATCGGCGGGAAATGGAAGCTGACCCTGCTGTACTGGCTCGCCAACGGCGAGTCCCATTTCGCGGGCCTCCGCCGCCGGGGGACGCCGATCACGCCCAAGGTGCTGGCCGAACAACTGCGCGAACTCGAGGCCGACGGACTCGTCGAACGGGTGGTGACCGGGCCGGTCCCGGCGCGTGTCCTCTACCGGCTCACGCCCTACGGGACCACTGTCCTGCCCGTGGTCGAAGGCGTCAGGGTCTGGGGCGGGGGGCACCTTCGTCGCGGTCCCGGCGAGACCGCGACGGATCCGGCGATGGGCTGCGCCGACGCGATCGTGCCGGCCTCCTGCTGAAAGTTCATCCACAGGACACGATCGGCGGGACAGGGCCAGGAACGCGGGATCACACCGTCGCGGAACTTGATCAACACAGGTTTAGGAGCCTGCCTCCCTCAAGGAACCCCGACACCAGCCGAAAGGGGAAGATTCCGGACGTTCAACGTCTTAAATCCTCCCCGCTCGGCCTCTGCAGGCACTGGCGATGCCAAGTCCGGATTACCACCAGCAGCGCTGACCAGCAGCTCCGTAACCAGGGGGCCTTCAGGTACTCGGGAAGTAGCCGGGCAAGGTGGTGACGACCTCGGCGGGGGCCGGCATGGCGGCGACCTCCTTGGCGAGGGCGCGGACGGCGTCGCGGACCGCGGTGTCCGTCAGCAGGGCGCGGGTTTTCTCCGTGACGGCTTCGGCCGTGAGATCGTCATCGACGAGCTGGGCGGCAACGCCTGCCTTGACCGACGCCTCGGCGTTGGCGAGCTGGTCGGCACCTTGGGGCAGGAACAGCTGCGGCAGCCCGGCGCCGAACGCGCCCATCGTCGTCCCGCTCCCGCCGTGGTGCACGACGATGTCCAGATGCGGCAGCAGTTCGTGCTGCGGCACCCACCTCTCGAGCCGCACGTTCCCCGGCACGTCACCCAGCAGCTCGACCTCGACGGCCGGGCCGGTGGCGACCAGCACGTCGATGTCGAGCACGGCCAGGCCGGCGATCGCCTCGGTCAGCACGTCGGTGTTCCCGTACTGGGTGCCCAAAGTCAGGTACGCGAGCGGGCGGCTCCGGTCGCGGCCAGTGATCCAGGCCGGCAGGTCACCCGGCGTGCTCCAGCCGGTCGGCCTCAGCGGGATCCGCTTCGCCGCGGCGAGAAACTCCAGTGACTGCACCGACTCCGGGCAGATGTCGAGGACAGGGTCGCCGAACGCGGTCTCCAGTTCACCCTCGACACCGAATTCGGCGGCGGTCGTCCCGACCTGCTCGCGGATCTCTTTGCCGGCTTCGTACTCCGCCACGCGACCGAAGTTGTGGCTGGCGGAAGGGATCCCGGCGAGTTTGGCCGCGAACGCGCCACCGGCGTTCATCGTCTCGTAGATCACCAGGTCCGGTCGCCACTCGGCCAACACCGGCTCGAGATCGGCGGCGACGGCCCGTGGCAGGATTTCGCCGAACACCCGGCCGGTGATCTGGTGCAGCGCGTCCGGCGGCAGCCCTCTCGGGTCCCCGTCGACCTTGTTCAACTCCTCCATGAACGCTTCCTGCGGGGTGCTCCCGGCCTGGAGACCAGTGATACCCGCTCTTTCGATGTTCGGCAGGAAGGACGCGGCGGTCGCGAAACTGACATCGTGCCCGGCGTCGCGCGCGGCGACGGCGAGCGGGATGAGCGGAAAAGCGTGTCCGTAGCCCCCGAGGGCCGTGAATATCATCCGCATGCGTCAACAATATCCGGGAAGTGATCTAGTGCCCTGTCCAGATCGGATCCCGTTTCTCGGCGAAAGCACGCGGGCCCTCGCTCGCGTCCGCGCTCCGGCGACGACGCTCTTCCCAGTGATACGAAGCCTTGAACGCTTCTTCGAGTGGGAGATCGACCGACCGCAGCGCGGCCTCCTTGATCGCGCGCACCGACAGCGGCGCGGCTCGCACGAGGCTGTCCGTCCAGCCGGCGACGCACTGATCCAGCTCGGCCGCCGGGACGACCTCGTTCACCAGACCGTGGCGCAGCGCCGTCGCCGCGTCCATCCGGCGCCCGGTCAGCAGATAGCCCATCGCCACCTTCTGCGGCAGCTGCCGTGGCAGCCGGAACACGCCTCCGGCCCCCGCGATCAGGCCGAGCCGAACTTCCGGAAGGGCGAACACCGCCTCCTCGGAGGCGATGACGATGTCGCAGGCGAGCACCAGCTCGAAACCGCCGCCCAACGCGTAGCCGTGCACCCTGGCGACCACCGGTTTGGACAAGGTGAACCGGTCGGTCAACCGGGGATGACCTGGCTGACCCGCACTGCCGAACGTCGACGCTTCCACGCCTGTTTCGGTCAGCCGCGCGCGTTCCTTGAGGTCCTGGCCGACGGAGAAAGCGCGGTTACCCGCGCCGGTCAGGACCACCGCCCTGATGTCGTCGTCGGCCTCGACGTCGTCCCAGATGTCGGCGAGTTCCGCGTGCATCCGCCGGTCCATCGCGTTCAGCACCTCGGGCCGGTCCATCGTCACGTGGGCGACGTGATCCTTCTTTTCGTACCGCACCCTGGTTTCGCTCATCGCGCACCCACCGCGAACCCGCCGACTTTGCCGAGCACATCCGCGCCGTAGATGCGCAAAGCCTGCTGCAGCGCGAACTCCGCCATGTACCGGCGGAACTCCTCCGGCGGTTCCTCGGCCAGGTTCACCATGCGCCGGTTGGCCAGCACCGCGTCCCCGTCGAGCCGGGCCAGCGCGGCGTCGATCGCCGCGTCCATCTCCTCCGGCGGGACGACCTCGTCGACGATCAGCCGCGCGTCCGGCTCGTCCGCCTGGATCCGGCGGCCGCCGAGGATCACCTGCCTGGCCACCCGCGGTCCGGTAATCCGGGAAAGCCGGAAGTTGGCCGCGCCGGGAATGATCCCCTCAGTCGCCGCGGGCAAGCTGAGGTAGGAGTCGGACGCCGCCAGGACGTGATCGAAGACCAGGAGGAGCTGAGTTCCCCCGCCGATGGCGAAGGAATCGACGGCCGCCATCCAGGGCTTGTCGACGAACTTCGAGTGCCACGAACCGTCCGTGCGTATTCCGCGCACGATTTTGTGGATATAACCCAGTTCCCGCCGCAACAGAAAGTCGACCAGGGGGATGTCGCCCGAGCTCAGCTTCTTGAGGTTGATCCCCGCGCAGAACACGCGGCGCCCCGCATACCGCCGATGGCTCATCACACCGCCCCGCAGCAGCGCCACCCGGACGGCCGGATCGAGCAGCACCAGGTCGACGGCGGTCTCCATGTCGTCGACCTGGTGGGCGTCTTCGGCGTTCAGGCAGTCGTCCCGGCACAGGGTCAGCTGCGCGACGCCGTCACGACGCTCCAGCCGGACGGCCTCCATCTGAACCACACCGGTCTCAGTGAATTCGGGGAGCAGCCGCAGCGCCCTCGCAGTGGGCCGGAGCATGGCGTCGAGCAAATGCGGACCGGCCTTCGGGGCACGCAGGATCCCGCGCAGGAAGATGCCCTGGTCGATCTCGCGCCCTTCCTTTTCCGCCTGTGGCCGTGAAAATTCGGCCGCCATCTGCTCTTCCGTCGGCACCAGGCCGGGATAGGCGAGGGCGGCGGCGCGGACGAGTTCGTCGATGCGCAGGCAGCGGGTCCGGCCGTCGGTGAGTTCGTCGTAGATCTCCTCCGCGTGCGCCTCCACGAAGTCCGCGCGCGTCGCCCTGATCTCGTCCAGTGCCGAGGACGCGGCCGCGCGCTGCGTCGCGTTCCGGACGGGAGGTGACGGCAGTCCGGCGAGCAGGTCGTCGGCTCGGCGGGCCTCCCCCGCCAGGGCTCGAAGGTCGAGCCCCGGCGAGAGAGTCGTGGAATCCGCTGTCACGGCTTGGCTTCCCGTCGCAAGGCCCGGTCCGCCGCGGCCAAGTGGGAACCGAGCGCCTCCTCGAAGGTGGTCGAGCCCGCTTCGAAGATCAACTGCCGCCGGATCGCCGTCTCGGCACCGTCCGTGACGTCTGCCAGCCCCGCCAGCGTCTTCGCGGGATCCTCGGACACCTCGTCGACCAAACCGAGCGCGAGCGCGCGCTCGGCGTCGACCGGGGTCCCGAGCAGCACGGCCCGGCGGATACCCGCCGCACCGGCCTGCTGGGTGAGCCGGTAGACGGTCATCCCCGGCCAGGAACCGCCGCCCGCCGAGGCGAGCAGCAACCGGGTCCCCGGATCGACGATCCGGACGTCCGCGGCGAGCAGGAGGTCCAGTGCCGTTCCGGCGCAGTCACCCGACGCCACCGCGACCGTGAGCCTGCCCAGCCGTTCGAACCGGCGCACCGCTCGTTCCCATTTGGACACCAGGCCGACGGTCAGCCCCTGCGCCCAGCCATCGGCCGGGACACCCGTGACGTGAACGGTGACCGGGCCCGGTCCCCGATGGTCCTCGGCGCGATCGCAGAGGCCACCGATCTCCTCGACCGACGCGGCCGAAAGCGGGCTAGAGCCGTCGATGCGCAGCACCAGTTCGCCGTTCACTTCGTTCTGCCTCACCATTGGATAAGCGCCATTTCGATTGTGGAGCCGGGCCCCATGGTCATGAGCACGCCGTAGTCCCCTGGCCGGGCGATGTCCTCGTCGGCGAGTCGCTCGTAGGAGAAGAGGAAGGAGCCGCTGGAGAGGTTCCCGTAATCACGGAGCACACCGGTGGTGTGGCGGACGTCGTGCCGGCTCAGGCCGAGGTTGACGACGACGGCGTCGACCACCTTCTTGCCCCCTGAGTGCACCAGCCAATGGCCGATGTCGTTGCGGCGGAGCCCGGTACCGGACAGCAGCCTGTCGATGACGATCTCGGCGTGCGCACCGACCACGTAGGGAATCTGCGGGTCGAGGAAGAAACTGAACCGGTCCTGGTCACGGTCCCAGTCGTAACGCATCGCGTCGAGCGCGTCGGTGATGATGTAACTCGCGAATTTCAAGACCCTGGGGCCGGGCACGCGCCCGTCGCCGGAGATGACGGCGAGAGCGGCCGAGCCGTCGCCGAAAAGACTGTTGACCACCGCGGTCCGCATCGTGCCGTCCAGCGCGTAAGCGGCGGAACAGGCCTCGCTGCAGAGGACGACACCGAGCTCACCCGGGTGTGCCGCGGACCAGCCCGAGACCACGTTGAGCGCGTTCAGGCCCGCGTTGCAGCCCATGCCCACGATGTCCGAGCGGCTGCAATGCGGGTCGATGCCCAGCTCACGGATGATCAGCGCGCTCAGGCCGGGGGTCAGGAAACCGGTCGAGGTGACGCAGCACAGGTGACGCAGGTCCGAAAGCGTCGCTCCCGCCGACTTCAGGCAGGCTTCGAGTGCCCGGCAGCCCATGTCGACGGCGATCTTCTTGTGTTTGTCGAGCAGATCGCCCTGCGGTTCCGATACGCGTCCGCCACCGGGACCCTCCGGCGGCAAGGTGAGAAAACGCCGGTCGATCGCGCTGTTGAGGAAGACCGACCGGATTTTGGGATCCTCGACGTCGAGGATGTCGAGGAGCTCGGATTGTGAGTACGACGCCTCGGAAACCGCGGTTCCCACGCCGGCGAACCTGGTGATTTCGGTCAGTCCGGTGAGGACGGAAAGGTCCTCAGCGGGTTCGGCAACGGCAGTCATCGATACATCCACCCCCATGATCTGAGCTTGCTTCGAAGCAGCTGCTTGACCTTCGCAGCGGGCATTGATCTCACCTTTCCGGTCGGTACGGCGGGTCGTGAGTGGTAAGGACGGTTCTCTTGAGCGGTAAGGCAAAGGTGTCGTCAGGTCGCGGGACCTTCGTGACCACACCACCCGCACCGGGCATGTCGCGAAAGCCACTTTCGGGACATCTGATGTCCCGAAAGTGGCTTTCGCGACACCCAGATCAGCACCTGGGCGAGCACATGCGACGCCACCGTTGCCTCACCCCTCGATTAACCGTCCTTACCACTCACGAAGCGTCAGGCGGACAAAGGAACTCCGGACAGCTGCCGCTCGAGCTCCAGGCTGGTGGCGTAGTCCGGCAGCAGGCCCTGCTGCTCCGCCTCGGCGAGCGTGATGGCCACCCCGTCCCGATCGGACAGGATCGGTTCGACTTCGGCGTCGATGGGCAGGCCCAGTGCGGGGTCCAGGGCTGAGAGGGCGAGTTCGTTCTGCGCCACATAGCCCGCGGAGAGCATGTACGACATGACGGTGTCGTCCTCGAGCGCCACGAAGGCATGGCCGACGCCGACGGGGAAGTACATCGTCCGGTAATCCTGCTGGTCCATCAGGACCGCGTCCCATTTGCCGAACGTCGGCGACCCGACCCGGATGTCGACCACGATGTCCAAGGCCTTGCCGCGTGCGCAGTAAACGTACTTCGCGATACCCGGCGGCGTCACGGTGTAGTGGATGCCCCGCACCACGCCGCGCTTGGACATGCTGTGGTTCGTCTGTGCCACCCGGAAGAGCGGGCCGCCGTAAGCCTCGATGAAGGCCTCCTCCTGGAACGGCGAGACGAACAGGCCCCGGTCGTCGGGAAAGACGCGAGGGGTGAACTCGATCGCGCCCTCGACGGCGAGTTTTCGTGCTTGCACAGCTGCTCCTGAGGTTGGACTGGTCAGAGGTTGGACAGCACTTCGCGGACCGCGTGGATGACCTTGTCCTGCAGGTCGGCGGTGAGCGCGGGATACATCGGCAGCGAGAAGATCTCGGTGGCCAGTTTCTCGGTGACCGGGAGCGAGCCGGTTTCGTAGCCGAGGTGGGCGAACCCGGTCATGGTGTGCACGGGCCACGGATAGCTGATGTTCAAGTGGATGTCGTACGCCTTGAGGCGTTCGAGGATCTCGTCACGCCGCGGGTGACGCACGACGTACACGTAGTACACGTGCTCATTGCCGGAGACGGTCCGCGGAAGTTTCAGCTCGGTGTCACCGAGACCTTCCACGTAGCGCTCGGCGACGGCCCGACGGGCGGCGGTGTAGGTGTCGAGACGCTTGAGCTTGCGCCGCAGGATCTCGGCCTGGACCTCGTCGAGGCGGCTGTTGTGGGCGGGCGTTTCCAGCGTGTAGTAGCGCTCGTCCATGCCGTAGTAGCGCAATCTCCGTAGCTTGCGTTCCACGGATTCGGCGGACGTGATGACCGCGCCGCCGTCGCCATACGCGCCGAGCACCTTGGTGGGGTAGAAAGAGAACGCGGCCGCGTCGCCGGTCGAACCGGCGACCGTGCCATTCTGCCGGGCTCCGTGCGCCTGCGCGCAATCCTCCAAAATGGACAGTCCGTGCTTCGCGGCGAGTTCCCTCAGCGCAGCCATGTCCACGCACTGGCCGTACAGGTGCACGGGCAGCAGGCATTTGGTGCGCTCGGTGATCGCGGCCTCGACCTGGCCGGTGTCCATCAGGAAGTCGTCCTCGCGGACGTCGACGAAGACCGGGGTGGCACCCGTGCCGTCGATGGCGACCACGGTCGGGGCGGCGGTGTTCGACACCGTGATCACCTCGTCGCCCGGCCCCACGCCCAGCGCCTGGAGACCGAGTTTGATCGCGTTCGTCCCGTTGTCGACGCCGACACAGTGCTCGACCCCATGGTACGCGGCGAATTCCGACTCGAAGCCGCGCAAGCTCGCACCGAGCACGAGTTGCCCGGAATTGAAAACCGTCTCGACCGCGTCCAGCAGGTCGAGCCGCTCGGCCTCGTATTCGACCAGGTAGTCCCAAACACGCGTGGTCATGTGCGAACCTTTCCCTGAACTGATGTCGTCAATGCGGCGACGGTGCGACGCACTCCTTCGGGCAGCGAGATCTCCGGGTGCCATCCGGTGATCGCCCGGAACGGCGTGGAATCGATGGTGACGCTCCGGAGATCCGTCTCGGGCGCGTGCGACGGTGGCTCCACACAAGTCACGTCCACCTGGTCCTGACCGGTGAGTTCGGACAATTCCCTCGCCACCAGCCGGAACACTTCGCCCAGCTGATCGCCTCGGCCGGCGCCGAGCAGCCAATGCCCGCCCACGAGGGGAGCCGGGGTGGCCAGCGCCGCCGTGAACGCCGCCGCGATGTCCTCGACGTGGACCAGGTCGCGCCGCACCGTGCCGTCGCCCCAGATGGTGAGTGCCTGGCCTTCGAGCGCTCGCCGCGCCATGGCGGATACGACACCGCGGTCGTGGTTCGCGTCCGGTGCCGTGGTCTCGCCGAACACCGTCGGCAACCGCAGGCTGATGCCGCGCACCCGGCCGTCGATCGTGGCGTCCTTGAGGAGCTGTTCCGCGGTCAGCTTCTGCTTGTCGTAGGGAGTCGCCGGGTGGTCGGGCTCGCTTCCGTCGATCGGCTCCCGAGGCGGCACACCGACCTGCGAGGCGGCACCGCCGTACACCACCAGCGGTGGCGTATCGCCGGTGCCGCCGATGACGTCGATGAGGTCCCGCATCACACCCACGTTGACGCGTTCGGCCGCCTCGGTCTCAGCCGCGCGCCATCCGCCGTCCGCCAGGAGCAGGTACACGACCGCGTCCGATCCCGCGACCGCGTCGGCGAGCGCGGCACGGTCGGTGAGGTCCGCGGCGACGACGGTGATTTCGGCTTGGCCGGGCGCGGGGGCGAACCGCCGCCGCGCCACCGCTCGCAGCCGGATCGGCTGCCGCGCCAGTGCGCGCGTGACAGCCGAGCCGACGAAGCCCGACGCGCCGAGGACGGTGATCTGTTTCATTTCATGCACTTCCTTGAGGCTGTGCGGTCGCGGCGTTGATGCAGGCGAGAAGCGTGCGGGCCTCGACGTTGACGTAATGCCCGTGCCGGGTGAGCGCGGTCAGCTGGGCCGGGGTGACCCAGGCGTAGCCAGGCGGCGGATCGATGGTTTCGTCCGCGTCGACCGCAAGATAGCGGGCCCTGACGTTGAGAAAGCGGCCGCCTTCTTCGGAATGGATTGCCTCGTAACGGATCCTCGACCGTGGAGCGTCCAGGACGGCGTCGAGGAAGGGCGGCCTGCTCTCCGGCGGCAGGTGCGCGTAGTTGTGGGGGGTGCACTGGACGGTCGGCGCCAACTCGACCGTGTCCAGGAAACCACCGTCAGCGCGGGCGTGCACCAGAACGTGTGGCACGCCGCCGATCTCGCGCACGAGGAACGCGACGACGCCGAGACCGACGGATTCGAGCAACGGCTGGGTCCAGCTGACCCGCTCGCGGTTACTGCCTTTCACGGCGACCGCGAGGACCTTGAAGTAGCGGCCATCCTCGTGCTCGATCACTTCGACGTTCTGCTTCCAGCCGCTGACGTCCGTGAGCGGAATGCGGCGGGCACGCACATCGTGGCGCGAACGCTCGTTCGTGAACCACGAAAGAAGCTGGATGTCGGAGAACAGCGCGCCGGGAGCCGTGTCGTGGTACGGAAGGCACGACAACACGCTCCTGGCGTTCATGTTGATCGTCTCGTCTTCGTGCATCAGTTCCGCGATCTGGCCGAGCGTGAGCCAGCAGAAGTCGTCCCACATCGGCACGTCGTCGACGGTCTCGACGATCATGTTGCGATTGGACTTGTGGAAGAACCATGAGCCTTGTTCCGCCTGGAGAACGTCTACGATCACCCGCTCGGGATCGGGCGGGGCGAAGTACTCGATCAGCTTGACGTTCGTACCGCCGTGTGCCTTGGTGTAGTTGCTGCGAGTGGCCTGTACGGTCGGCGACAACTGCACCAGGTTGGGGTTTCCCGGCTCCATCTTGGCCTGCATCAGGAAGTGCAGGACTCCGTCGAACTCCTTGCCGAGGATGCCGAGGATGCCCACTTCGGGCTGTTTGATGACCGGCTGCTGCCACTCGCGGTAGGGGCCGTCACCGTGTGGGCCGTCGGCCTCGACCACGTGCAAGCCCTCGATGGTGAAGAACCGTCCGCTTCGGTGCACGAGATTGCCGGTCGCGGCCTCGAACCCCCACTGGTCCAGGTCCGCGAAGGGGATGCGTTCGACGTGGAAGACGTTGGCCTCGCGGCGTTCGGCGATCCAGGCACGGACGTCCTCGGTCCGCATGTGCACCCCGTCGGTGGTCGCGGCCGACAAGGTGATGCGTTCCGCGTGGCCGCGGTCGTCACGAGGACGCACCGCGCGGACGGGCAGGCTGCCGACGGCATCGAGGACGCCTTGCCGTTCCTTGTCGTACTCACCGAGCTGGTCCTGCACGTAGGTGGTCATCGCACTGCTCCAGGTCGTTGAGTGGGCATGGCCGACACTGATACCTCCCCTTATGTCCACCTTTCGCGGGTCGCAGCGGAGCACACCGTGAAAGGTAGCTTCGGCCGATCTCGCCGGTCCAGATCGTCCAATTCCCGCTACGGGTCGGAATCCGGATTTACCGTGTCGCGAAAGCCACTTTCGAGACTTCAGAAGTCGCGGAAGTGGCTTTCGCGACACCCGGGAGGCGGCCGCGCTTGACGTCTGAGGCACGCTTCGGTCGGGTGGGTCGTGAGGTGCCTGGCGCAAGTAGTCCTCTACTTGCGGTCGGGTAATGGCGAGAGGAAGAGCGGGACGTGTGATCCTGCGGGTCTTACCCGTGATCAGACGGCGATCTCCGGAGATCGCCGTCCAATCACGCGTAACCGCCGTCTGATCACGCGAGATCGCCGTCCGAGGAACGAAACCCAACGTCAAGCAAGCAGAATCACGCGACACTAGAGAATTCGCTCCTGCTGGTTCGTCGCCGGTTGCGACGTCCAGGCCCGGTGCTCGGTCTCGCGTACTTCTTCCTCGGCGGTCTGTTCGAGTCTCTTCATCGCGAACCGCAGGATCGGCGGTGCCATCAGCGAGGTGACGATCGCGACGAGGATGATGATCGTGTAGATCTCGACGCTGAGGATGCCCAGTCGCAGGCCGACCATGGCGACCACGATTTCGATGACGCCCCGCGCGTTCAGTCCGGCGCCGAGCGCCAGCCCTTCCCATCTGTTCAGGCCGCTGAGCCGCGCGCCGGCGTACGCGCCGGCGAACTTGCCGATGATGGCCAGTGCGAGCACCGCCAGCCCGGTGAGCAGGACCTGCGGGCGGATCAGCGCGGTGAGGTCCATCCGCAACCCGGCCGTGGCGAAGAAGACCGGCGCGAACACCGACAGGATGACGGTGCGCAACGGGGCCAGCTTGGCCGGGTCCACCTTACCCGCGGTGCCGATCAGGATGCCGCAGACGAAGGCTCCGAAGACCGCCTCCAGGCCGAGAGCCTGGGTGCCTGCCGAGGCCAGGAGTACCAGGACGACGACGGCGCCGACGGTGGGCCCGGCCCCTTCGGACTTGCCTGCGACCCGCACCACGCCCCGGACCAGCGGCCTGCCGAGGGTGAGCGCGAAGACGATGATGAGAATCAAGTAGGCGAGGGAAAGGAGCACGGTTCCGGTAGTCACCGCGTGCACCGCCATCGCGCTGACGACCGACAGCATGAACCAGCCGAACGCGTCGTCGATCGTACCCGCGGCGAGCGTGAGCTGCCCGACGTTGCGGTGCAACAGGTTCATGTCGATGAGGGTCTTGGCGATGACCGGGATGGCGCTGACGCACATCGCGACGCCGAGGAACAGTGCGAAGACGGTGATGTCGGTGCCGTCGGGAATCAGCATCTTGGGCAGCACGAAACCCGCGCCGATGCCCAGGCCGAGAGGAATGACCAGGCCGCCGAAGCTGACCCCCGCGGCGGCGCCGCCGCGGCGGCGGATCATCTTCATGTCCATCTGCATACCGGTGAGACCGACCAGCAGGATGACGCCGATTTGGCCGACCGCGTCGAGAAGGTGGTACTGCTCGGCGACGGCCGGGAACAGCCAGCCGTGCGGCCCCGGCGCGGCCCAAGCCAGCAGCGAAGGACCGAGGATCACCCCGACGAACAGTTCGCCGACCACAGCGGGCATCCCGAACCGGGCGGCCAGCCGTCCGAAGACGACGGCGAGCAGCAGCAGCAAGCCGACCTGGAGTAAGAAGATCAGGAGACTGTGCGCGGCGATCGGGGCGACCGGCGCGGGAAGCGAGAGAAGCACTTTCCTCCTTCGGGAAAGGGCGGATCGACGTCAGGCGAAGGCCCGCCCGACGGAACGTCAGCCGTAGTGAGAGACCCTCGTGCTCAGCCGCCGGGCCGCACTCACCGAGTCACAGCCCGCGAGGCCCAGCGCGTTCCGGAATTCGACGGCGAGCAGGTCGAGCAGCTGCCGGGCACCGTCCTCACCGCCCGCGGCCAACCCCCACATCACGGGCCGCCCGACCAGTACGGCCGACGCGCCGAGCGCCATCGCCTTGAGGATGTCGCCGCCGCTCCGGATCCCTCCGTCCAGCAGCACTTCACCCTCCCAGCCGGAGACGGCGGAGGCGATCTCACCGAGCATCTCGATTCCGGGCACGGCACCGTCCAACTGACGACCTCCGTGGTTGGACACCACGATTCCGGCGACACCCGCGTCGACGGCACGGCTCGCGTCCTCGACCGCGAGGATTCCCTTGAGCACTACCGGAAGGTCCGTATGCGCACGGACCGCCTCCACGGATTCCCAAGTGGCGGACGCGAACTCACGCGCGGTGTGGTCCGCCACCGCCGAGTGACCCCGAGTACGCCGGTGCGCGGCCGCTCCGGCGTCGAAATTGGCCGCCGTCACCCACTCCGGCAGTGCGAAGCCGTTCCGCATGTCCCGCAACCGCCGCCCCATCCACGGCACGTCGACGGTGAACACGATCGCCTCGCAACCGGCGTCTTCCGCGCGGCGCACGAGTTCCAGCGATCGTTTCTCGTCACGCAGCCAGTACAGCTGGAACCACGGCCGTCCACCGACGGCCGCGATCTCCTCCAGCGGAACACTGCTCAAGGTGCAGATGGTGTACGGCACGCCGGCGTCCCTGGCCGCGCGTGCCGCCGCGAGTTCACCATCGGGGTGGAACAACCGCTGGTAGGCCACCGGTGCGACCGCCATCGGCAGCGCGGCGGGCCGTCCGAGCACCTCGGTCTCGATGGTGCCGCCCGTCAGGTCACGCAGCATCCGGGGGATCACGAAGATCCGCTCGAGCGCGGCGCGGTTGGCCGTTAAAGAGGCCTCCGCGCCGCTGCCCCCGGCGAGAAAGTCCCAGATCTCGCCGGGGAGAACGTCCCGTGCGGCACGTTCGAGGTCGTCGAGGCAAAGGTGTGTCATCGCCGGGCGGGGCCGAGCTTGCTCTGCCCGGTCCGCTCCAGTTCCACGGCCTCGTACAGGGCCTTGATGTTCGAGCTGCCGAAGGTGCCGGCACCCTGCCGCTCGATGATCTCGAAGAAGATGGTCTTACGCGGATGCGTGGAAGCGGTGAAGATCTGGAACAGCTGGCCGCCGTGGTCCTCGTCGGCGAGCAGCTTCGTCTCCCGCAGATCGTCCAGCGAATGCGTCTCCAGCTCGATCCGCTCGCCGAGCAGGTCGTAGTAGGTGTCCGGGGTCTTCAAAAATTCCACCCCTCGCGCGGAAAGCTCCTTGACCGCACGGACCGCGTCCGCACTGGTGAAGGCGATGTGCTGGACGCCCGCACCGTGGTGTTCCTTGATGAAGTCGTCGATCTGGCCGGGGTCGGCGGTCTTGTCGGGCTCGATCAGGGTGAGGGTGACCTCTCCCGACGAGCTCTGCACGACGGTCGAGTTCATCGCCTGGGCACCGACCATGATGTGTTCCTCGAAGATCTGCTTGAACCCGAGGGCGCGCTCGTAGAACGCCACCGTCGGGCCGAGGTCCCCCCCGTTCAGGCAGACCGCGAAGTGATCGATCGCGAGCAGCTCCAGGTCTCCCTTGCCGCGGAAGGCTTCCGGCGATTCGTCTGCTCCGTCGCGCTGGATCAGGGTGTGCACGACATCACCGAAACCGCTGACGGTGGCCGTGATGACCGCCTCCGCGCGCTCGCCCGGCTCGCGGATGGGCCGCGCCCCCGCCCCCACCGCGGCCTCGAAAGCGGCGGCCACGTCCGAAGTGCGCAGCGCGATGTCGGCCACCCCTTCGCCGTGGGTCTGCAGGTAGGTCGCCCCAGGGTGACGGTCCGAAGTCGGCTCGGTGAGGACCAGTGCGATCGGTCCCTGCCGCAGGGTCACGCTCCGGTGGTCGGCCGAGCGGTCGGTGGAGGCGACGGAGAAGGCGTACTTGTCCATCCAGCCCGACGCGGCCACCTCGAGGTTGGCCACATACATTTCCACATAGTCGATCTCGAAATTCTGCATGGTTTCGTGAGAAGACAAGACATTCCTCCGTGGAATAGATGTAATCCTCATTCACAGGATGACGCGAACCCCATTTCGCATCAACGTTGTCCGTTTGACACTTCCGTCCACATCGGACGGACGGCGAAGTCAGCGCGCCGTGAACCGCACCGGGAGCTCCCGGTAGCCCTGCACGACGACCGCGCGCAACCAGGCCGGTTCCCGCACCAGTTCCACTCGTGACACCCGCTCGGCCACCTCTCGCAGCACGACCGCCAGCTCGATCCGCGCGAGCGCGGACCCGAGGCAGTGGTGCATCCCGTGCCCGAAGGTGAGGTGCCGGTTGGGTTTCCGTCCGGGGCGGAACGTGTCCGGTTCCTCGAACACGGCGGGATCCCGGTTCGCCGCGGGCAGCCACGCGACCACCGGGGTACCTGCCTCGAGGTGGCGCCCGTTGACGGTGACCTCACCGGTCGTCACCCGGAGCACGTGCATCGCGGGTGAGGTCCAGCGCAGCACCTCGTCCACGACGGTGTCGACGTCCACGCTCCCGTCCCGCACCTGTTCCAGCAGGCCGGGCACCGTGGCGAACGCGTGCACCGCACCGGTGATCGCGTGCCGGGTCGTCTCGTTGCCGCCGATCAGAACGTTGTCGCAGTTGAGCACCACGTCGTCGATCGTGAGGTCGTCATCGGTCAGCAGCGTGCTGACGAGGTCGTCGCCGGGGTTCGCGCGGCGCGCGGCGATCAATTCGTCGAAGTAGACGAGGATCTCGGTATGCGCCTGCCGCGGCGTCATCCCGTCGAACAGTTCGTCCTCGCCGCCGAACGCGTGGTTGGTCAGGTCGATGAGCATGTCCTCGTCCTCGGCGGGCACACCGAGGATTTCGCAGACGACCGCCGCGGGGATACGCGGGCCGATCGCCGCGGCGACGTCGCACACCTCACCGTCGAGCACTTGGTCGAGGACACCGCGCACCTCGGTCCGGACCCGCTCCGAGAGTTTCCGCGCGGCCGCCCTCGAAAGCAGCGGGCCGACCAGCTTGCGCAGTTTGCGGTGCTGATCCTGTTCGGACACCACCATCATCTGGCCACCCGACTTGTCAGGGTGGTCGCGATCGAAGCCGATCATCATCCCGTACTCGGAGGTGAACGGGGCGGACGGCCCGAGGACCGCGGCGCACGCCCGATGCGAGAACACGGACCAGAAACCACCGGGTGAACTGCCCGGTTCGCTCCACACCATCGCGTCTTCCAGCGCGAGCTCGCGCCAGCGGGCGTGGCGCTCCAAGGTCGTGTACAGATCGGGGTCGCCGAGATCGACGGCGTTCGTCGTCTGCATGAAAGGGTCTCCAGATCAGGTGAGGGCGCCGTCGAGCACCTTGGCGAGCTGGGCCACGGTCGGCGCGTCGAAGAAGGCCTGCACTCGCAGCCGGATCTTCAGTCGTTCGCGGATCCGGCTCACCAGCCGGGTCGCGAGCAGCGAATGGCCGCCGATCTCGAAGAAGCTCTCGTCGACGCCGACGCCGACGGCGCTGACGCCGAGCACGTCGGCGAACAGTTCGGCGAGCAGGATCTCCATCGGTGTGCTCGGCGCCCGTCCCGATGTCACCCGCCCGGCGCTCTCGCCGTCGGGATCGGGTAGGGCGGCCCTGTCGACCTTGCCGTTCGGCGAGGTCGGCAGGCGCGGCAGGCCGACGACCACGTCGGGCACCAGGTACGAAGGCATCCGTTCACGCAACGGCGGGAGGAGGTCTTCGGCCGCCACCCGCTCGCCCCCGATGCCGACCACATAGGCGACGAGCCTGTTGTCGTGCATGGTCACCACCGCCTGGGCCACCCCGTCCACCGCGAGCAACGCGGCCTCGACCTCGCCGGGCTCGATCCGGTGGCCACGCACCTTCAGCTGGTCGTCGGCGCGGCCGACGAAGACGTACTGGCCGTCCGGACGCGTCCGCACCCGGTCACCGGTGCGGTACATCCGGCCACCCGGCTCGCCGAACGGATCCGGCAGGAAACGCTCCGCGGTCGCGGCCGCTCTCCGGAGGTAACCGCGGGCCAGTCCGGGGCCGACCGTGTACAGCTCGCCGACGTCCCCGTCCGGGACGGGCCGCAGCCGCTCGTCCAGGACATAGGTACGGACACCGGTGATCGGCCTGCCGATCGGCGGTGCGTCCTCACCGGTCAGCGGCTCGCTCGCGGTCACCGCGACGGTGACCTCGGTCGGGCCGTACGCGTTGATCATCACGCGGTCCATGGCCCAGCGTTTCGCGACCGGTGCCGGGCACGCCTCGCCCGCGACCAGGAGGGTCAGCCCCGCGGGCAGTCCGCCGGACTCCTCCAGTGGTGCCAGCGCGGACGGCGGCAGTGTGACGTGGCTGATGCCCTGGTCGCGCACCAGCCTGCCGAGCGGTTCGCCGGGGACCAGGTCCGGCGCGGAGGCCAGCACCAGGCAGCCACCGGCCTGCCAGATCGGCCAGAACTCGGCGACGGCGGCGTCGAAACTGGGTGACGCGAAGGCCAGCAACCTGCTCTCCGGCGTCAGCTTCTGGCGGCGCACGTAGTCGTCGGCGAGGTTCGGGATCCCGCGGTGCGTGACCAGTACGCCCTTCGGCTTTCCGGTCGAGCCCGAGGTGTAGATGACGTACGCGGGATGGTCGGGGAGCAGCGGGCCGATCCGGTCCCCGTCGTCCAGGTTCGGCTCGGACCGGCCCGGCTCCCGTTCCACCCTCATGACGACGGGAGCGCCGTCCACATCCTGACCTGGCAGGCACAGCAGGCAATGCGCCGCCGTGTCGTCCAGCATGTGCCGCTTGCGTTCTTCCGGATAGTCCGGATCGACGGGCACATACGCGGCACCCGCCTTGTGCACGGCCAGGATCGCGATGACGAATTCGATCGACCTCGGCATCGCCAGCGCGACCAGCCGCTCCGGGCCGACCCCGTGCGCCACGAGCCGTCGCGCGAGCCGATTGGCTTCACCGTTCAGCTCGGCATAGGTGAGTGTGGTGGTGTCCATCGCCACCGCGGGCCGATCCGGCAGCACGGCCGCGGTCGCCTCGAACAGGGCAGGTGTCGTGGCCGCCGAAAGGACGGTCATGCGGTTTCCCCCAGTGTCTCGCGGGATTCGGTGCGGAGGAACCGGATCAGCTCGCGGTTCACCGGCTCCGGGTTCTCCAGGTAGCCGAAATGTCCGCACCCGGGAATCGTGCGGTGCGTCGCGCCGGGGATCGCGGCGGCCAGTTCCAGTCCGGCCGCCGCCGGCGCCACGAGGTCGTGCTCGAACGAGATGACGTGGCTGCGCACCGTGATCGCGCGGTAGGCCTCGATACGGTCGGGCAACGCGCTCAGCAGCAGCTGCGCCCGGACGCCCGGCCCCCAGGACCCCGTCGCCGCGAACAGGTCGAGCCAGTCGCCGGCGAGGTCGTCGTCGGCGAGCGTCGCGGGCCCCAGGTTGTGCATGGCGCGAACGGCGGCGAGGAAAGCCGGTGGCAACTCTATGCCCTGTTCGATCAGCTTCGCTTCACCCTGCGCGAGCTCCCGCTGGACGAGACTGCTCTTGCCACAGGCCGCCATCAGCACGACCGAAGCGAGCAGCTCCGGATGGGCGAGTGCCAGTTCCTGCGCGATGTACGAGCCCATCGACGTGCCGACAACGCGGCACGGCACGGCGTCGAGGTAGTCGATCAGGGCGGCCACGTCCGACACGAGGTCGTCGATGGTGAACCCGTCCTTGCCGTCGTCGCTCGGCGGGATCCCGCGGTTGTCCATGGTGATCACCCGGAATCCGGCGGTACGGAGCGCCGGTACCTGATGCAGGTCCCACACCGAGCTCGGCGCCCCGGTGCCGGTCAGCAGCAGTACCGGCGGACCATCGCCACAATCGTTGTAGGACAACCGGATCCCGTTCTCGGTCGTCATCAGCATGAAGCTCCTCCGGGAGTGCGGTTTGGGCGCAGCGCGAAAGTGTTTCCCCTCAACGGTTCCGTTCACCCCAGGTGCTGCGGCACGGAGCTGACCGTACCTTCAGAGATCGAGTGTCCGGAGTATTCGGCGATGGACGCCCCGGAGCGCCGGGGAAATCATCCCGGGCGTCCACGGTCCGTTCTTGACACCTCGACGACGTATGGAAATCCTAGTATTCATGGATTCAAACGGTCTGTCCACTCACTTGGACGTGGAAACGTTGCACGGATCGCTCACCGATCCGGCCATCTCGTCGATGAACCTGCTCAACGAGCTGATCGACGAATACCCTGTGGCCATTTCCATGGCGGCAGGCAGGCCGTACGAAGAGTTCTTCGACATCCGTCTCGTTCACGAGTACATCGACGCCTATTGCGACCATCTCCGCAACGATCGGAAAATGGACGAGGCGGGGGTCACCCGCACCATTTTCCAATACGGCACCACGAAGGGTGTCATCGCCGATCTGATCGCGCGAAATCTGGCCGAGGACGAGAACATCGTCACCACCCCCGAGTCCGTGGTCGTCACCGTCGGCGCCCAGGAGGCCATGTTCCTGGTTCTCCGCACGCTGCGGGCGAGCGAACGGGACGTGCTGCTCGCGCCCGCTCCCACCTACGTCGGCCTGACCGGAGCGGCACTGCTCACCGACACCCCCGTCTGGCCGGTCCGGTCCACCGAGAACGGCATCGACCCCGAAGACCTCGTGGTCCAGCTGAAGCGTGCCGAGGAACAGGGCAAACGGGTCCGGGCGTGTTACGTGACACCGAACTTCGCCAACCCCACCGGCACCAGCATGGATCTGCCGTCCCGTCACCGTCTCCTCGAGGTGGCCGAGGCGCACGGCATCCTGCTTCTGGAGGACAACGCGTACGGGCTCTTCGGATCCGAACGTCTGCCTTCACTGAAGTCCCTCGACCGGTCGGGCACCGTGGTCTATCTCGGCTCCTTCGCCAAGACCGGCATGCCTGGCGCCCGGGTCGGCTACGCGGTGGCGGATCAGCGGATGGCGGACGGCGGCCTGTTCGCCGACCAGCTTTCGAAGCTCAAAGGCATGCTCACGGTGAACACCTCCCCCATCGCGCAGGCGGTGATCGCCGGAAAGCTGCTTCTCAACGGCTTCAGCCTGATCAAGGCCAACGTGCGGGAAATCGACATCTACCAGCGCAACCTCCGCCTCACCCTCGGCGAACTCGACCGCAGGCTCGGCGCGCGCGACGGCGTCAGCTGGAACACCCCGACCGGCGGGTTCTTCGTCACCGTCACGGTGCCCTTCGCCGTCGACGACGAACTGCTGGCACACGCCGCCCGCGACCACGGCGTGTTGTTCACCCCGATGCATCACTTCTACGGCGGCAAGGGCGGGTTCAACCAGCTCCGGCTGTCGATCAGCCTGCTCACCCCGGAACTGATCGAGGAGGGCGTGTCGCGCCTCGCCGGCCTGATCACCTCACGGCTGCCCTGACCGCGCCCGAAAACAGGCCCGGGCGCCACGTGGGGACGATGAACGTCTCCCGCGTGGCGCCCGGGCCTGTTCTCAGCTGTCGCCTTCGGGGAAGATGACCGGCCAGGTCACTTCCCCGTATCCGCCATCCGGCGAATTCTTCCCGGCATGCTCGTCCAGAGCACCGAAGAAGTTCTTTTCCGGCCCGTCGAACATCGCCAGCTGGGACGGGTACAGCTCAAGTGCTTGAAATTTCCGGGTCCGCGCTTCGGGCTTGACGGAGCCGAAAGCGGGGTCGCCGAGGCGAAAGGCCCGCGGGAGTTCGACCTTCCCCGACCCGAAAGTCGCATGAGGAATGTCCTCCCACAGCCGGATCGGAATACCTCGCTCGTTCGCGACGGCCAGTGAAGCATCTCGCGCGATCTCGTTGTCGATGTGATCGCTGAGCGCGGCGCACGTGACGATCAGCGTCGGCGCGAACTCTTCGACAACCGACCCGATGGCGTCCTCGACCTCGATGAAGAGATCGCGATTGCTCTCCGGCGCCTGCTTTTCGATCTTCAGTTTTTGACGGCCTTCCACGTTGTCGGTCAGCCACCGGCCATCCGGCGCCTTGCGATAGATGGAATCGAGGAACCGGCCGTGCACATGCCCCGCCCCGAGGTGACCGAGCGCGGCGATATCCTCCTTCTGGCGATGCAGTACCGCGTCTTCGTCCGGGGAAATCCCCCAGATCGAGTGCATCCGCTCCGCCGCCGGAGAATAGGGAGGTTGCGCGACGCCGGCGAACACCGTGTAAACGGTCACCTTCGCACCGTCCTGCGCCGCCTGCGCGAGACTTGCCCCGAAGGACAGGACAGCGTCGTCCAAATGAGGGGATACCGCCAGAATCCGGGTCACAACGATGCCTCCAGCAACAACACGTCTTCAGAGCCCTGCCCGGCCGACGCGAACGGGGTCCGCGCGACCACTTCGAATTCGGCCTGTTCGAGCTCCCGTACTATCTGATCCGCCTTCAGGAGCCTGATCCGGTTCGTGCAGACGACGAAGGGATCAGCCGCTTCATCCGCGGGGCAGATGGTGATCTCGTGAATTTCCTTGCCCGCCGACATTTTCGCGTGCAACACGTACCGTCGGCCACTCAACCCCGAAAGCTCTTGCTGCCGCTCCGGCGAATCCGGCTTGACGGCCTCCGCCACGGCCACCGCGAGCAGGAACCTTCCGCCGGGCGCGAGATGCTCGCGAACCGACGCGTACAGTCCCGGCCTGTCCGCGTCGTCAAGGACGTTGATCGAGCCCGAGCTGACGATCACCGTTCCGAAGCGTTCGTGCAGTTCGAAGGCGGTCATATCCCCGTGCACCACGGTGCACCGATCCCGGACCTCCGACGGCAGGTCTTCCAACCGCTTCCGCAGGGTGGCGATCATCGCGGTCGACAGTTCGAGAGCGGCCACGTCGAAGCCGAGCGCCAGAAGAGGGAAGGTCACCCTCCCAGTTCCGGCCGCGAGCTCCAGCACCGGCCCGGAATCCGGACCGACACGGTTCGCGAACTCCCGCGCTTCGGAAGTGCCGTCCGCGTCCTGCATCAAATCGTGATAAGTGTCCGCGGCGTCCTCGTCATAAATGCCGCACAGAACTCCTCGCTCGCCTACCGAGGCGAGCAGAACATCCGAGCGGGTGGTCCGCACGGCTCCACGCGCGATTTGTTCACTCATGTGGTCAGAATACGGGTAGACGGTTATCGAGGGGTAGGGAAAAGCGGTGGTTGCGAAGCGGCTTTTCGGGACTTGAGTGGTAAGGCGCGGCGGCGTCGACAGAGGGGTGTGTGGAAATAGGGACGTTGAGTGTCCCTATTTCCACACACCCCCCTCGGATCCGGTGGCCACAGGGACTCCTCGTACGGGACTGTGTGGATTTTGGGTCATCTAATGTCCCAAAATCCACACAGTGAGGGACGCGGCCCGGCACCGAGCCAGGTCGGTCGAGACGTTGCTCCACGGGCACGGCACACCGCGAGACTGATGTCCCCAATGTGGCATTGGGGGCAGCGGCTCTCGTGAGGAGTGGGGATGCTGAGCGGCAGGGGACGTTGAGGGTCCCGATTCTTCCCCGCTCAGCACAATCCCGGCGAGTCCGGTAGTGGTTTCGGTGGCTGTCGTGAGGTCAGGTCGGTCTCGGAACCCAGGCGCACGCACGACCACCCCGACCGACGCCGATCACCCACCCCCGCCATCACCCGGCATGCCACCCGGCGCGCCGCCGGGGATGCCGCCGGGCATGCCACCCGGCTCCGGCCGGTCCGGCATCTCTCCCGACTGCGGTCCACCGGGGATCTTGCCAGACTCCGGTCCGGCGTTCGCGTCGTAGGAGGTGCCGGCGTAATCCGGGTCGAGTACCGAGAAGGCGTAAGTGGCGGGTGCGGCCAGCACGGCCGCCACGCCGAGCGCGAGCGCGGCCGTGACCATGGTGGGGGAGGCGGACTTGAGCGCTCGTGCCAGAACCAGCGCGACGATGGCGACCGCGCCGAGCGCGAGCGTGCCCCATTTCGCCCACGGCAGGAAGTTCGGGTAGTGGGACCACAGCCAGGCGCCCCAAGCCAGTTCGGCCGCGACCGCGAGTGGCAGTAGCCAGGTTTGCCTGCCGCCGCGCCGGTACGCCCGCCAGAACATCACGATGCCGAGGGCGGAGAGCGCGGCGACCGGAGGCGCGAGTGAGGCCACATACGCGGTATGCGGGACTGTGCCCACGCTGAAGATCAGGCCGAAGGTCAGCAGCCATACGCCCCACATCACCAACCCGCCGCGCACCGGGTCGGTGCGCTCGGCGCGGCGCCACCACCAGAGCCCGCACAGCAAGGCCAGCACCGTGAGCGGGAACAGCCAGCCGACCGCGACGGGGAGGTGACCGTCGAACAGCTTGCCCCACCCCAGCGGGCTCTCCCTGCTCGCCGCCTTCGTCGGGTCCTCCCACGGATTCCCCCTGATGGCGGGAATGATGTCGATCATCGGGGGAGGCGGTGCGTCCGGGACGACGATCGGGACGTCTCCGTCGGTGACCTCCCTGGCGCCGGGGATGCTGATGCCCACCCGCCCGAGGCCGTTGTATCCGAACACCATCGCGGCGGCGCTGTTGTTCGTGCTGCCATCGACATAGGGCCGGTCATCGGCCGGGGTGAAGGTGTAGAGCGCGATCCACGACAGCGAAACCGCCAGCGTCACCACCCCGGCGATTCCCACGTGCTTCATCCGGCGGCGCGACTCGACCGGCGCGGACAGCAGGTAGCCCGCCAGCAGCGCGGGCAGGATCATCCACGCCTGCAACATCTTGGCCTGGAAACCGATCCCGACCCAGACACCGGCCAGCACCAGCGACCGCAGACGTGCTTCCAGGACGGCGCGCTGATACGCGTCGACGGCGAGCACCAGGCACAGGGTCAGGAAACCGTCGTGCATGCTGTGCCCGAACATGGACGCGGCGACCGGGGTGAGGGCGAAGATGCCCGCGGCGAGCAGCCCGGGGGCCACGCCGGCCCACCGCCGCACGACCCGGTACAGCACCAGTACCGAGATCACGCCCTCGATCACCTGTGGCAGCGCGAGAGACCATTCGTGATAGCCGAAGATCTTCGCCGAAATGACCTGGGGAACGAATGATCCGGCGAGCTTGTCGAGCGTGTACGTCGCTTCCGCGTCGATGGCGCCGAACAAGAATCCCTTCCAGCTCCCGGACATGCTCTTGACGGCTTCCGCGTACAGCGGCGCGTAGTCGACCAGCGGCAGGTTCCAGGCGTAGAGCACCGCCGCGACGAACGCGATGCCCAGCAACGCGGGACGGGCCCACCTCGGCTGACCGGCCGGTGAACGCCAGACCGCCCAGCGGTCGGGTTTGCCGTCAGGCACGAAATCCTGAGACGGCGAAGGCAGATAGGCGAGTGTTGCGGACACCCCGGTACCTCCGGACGTGATGACGGGTCGATGGGGAAAAGCCGTCACTGGACGGTGTCGAGCAACAGTTCCGCGGCCACCGTCGCCCCGTCGGTGTGGACCGTGGCGGCCACGGCCTTCGCCCGCGTGCGGGTTTCCGGGGCCAACGCCGTGGCGAGCGCGGCCGACAGGGAGTCGGACGTCGGGTCCGCGACTTCATGCGCCGCGCCGATGCCCAGCTCGGCCACCCGGCCCGCGAAGTACGGCTGATCCGTGTACCGGGGTATCACGACCTGGGGGACGGCGGCTCGCGTGGCCACGTGCGTCGTGCCCGCGCTGCCCGGGTGGATGACGGCGGCCACGCGGCCGAACAGCACCTGGAGGTTTGTTTCCTCGACGGCGAAGCAGTCGTCCCGGTCGTCGGGCAGGGCCAGGTCGGCCCAGCCTTGGGAGAGGATCACCCGGCGGCCCTCGGCACGGATCGCCTCGATGGCCACGCTCGCGGCGTCAGCGGTTCCGGTCGCGCTGCCGAAACCCACGTATACCGGCGCCGACCCGGCGTCCAGGAACGCCGCCAACTCGGCCGAAAGAGGCCGTTCGTCGGGCAGGCCCCACACGCCGGTCTGCACGGCGTCGAGCTCCGGCTGCAGCGGGGCCAGTACCGGATCCGCCGCCAGCCATGGCTGATCGGTGTAGGCGTAGTCGAAGAGGTTCTCGACCGGTGGCAGGCCGATCGAAGCCCGCTGGCTGTTGAGCGGACCACCGAAGCGCTGGTAGAAACGTCGGTGCCGCTGCTCCCACAGCACCTGGTTGTCGGTCACGCCCGGTTCGGTTCGCTCGTCCAGGGGTGGCTGGAACTGCGACGACGGCAGATAGACCGGACTGTAGGCGGCGTAGAAGTAGGGGATGCCCACCTTCTCGGCCACCGACCGCACGGCGGCCGCGGCGGCCAGCTCTCCGGTCGTCACCACCGCGTCACACCCTTCGGCGGCCGCCGGGACCCTGTCGAACTGCATAGCGACCAGACCGGCCTGGAGCCGGCGCTCGTCCTCGGGCGACGGCGGCGGCATCCCGTCCTGCAACATCACGCGCTGCGGCATGCCGACCGGCACCAGCGGCACCCCGACCTCGGCCAGCCGCTCCGCGGCGGCGGGCGGCGCGCACATCCGCACCTCCGCCCCGCGTTCCCGCAACCGAACCGCCAGTGCCACCAGCGGTTCGACGTCCCCACGGCTGCCGGACGTCGACAACAACACACGCATTACGTATCCCCAGTTCCGTAGGTTGGTCAGGCGGGAACAGACGGCCTTTCCTTGCTGACCGCGTCGAGCAACAGCTCCGCGGCCACCGACGCCCCGTCAGTGCGGATCGTGCTTGCCACTTCCTTCGCCCGCGCACGGGTTTCCGGAGACAAGGCCGTGCCGAGCGCCGCCGACAAAGCCTCGAACGTCGGAGCCGGACCGTCGAGCGCCGCACCGATACCGAGTTCCGCCACCCGGCCGGCGTAGTACGGCTGGTCCGCGATCTGGGGCACCAGAACCTGGGGGACGCCCGCACCGGCGGCAACGGTCGTCGTGCCCGCGCCGCCATGGTGGATGACGGCGGCCACCCGGCCGAACAACGCCTGGTGGTTCACCTCCCCGACGGCGAAGCAGTCGTCCCCGTCGTCGGGCAGGGTCAAATCGGCCCAGCCACGACCGAGGATCACCCGGCGGCCCTGTGCGCGGATCGCCTCGATGGCCGACCGGGCGGCGTCGGCCTGCGCGCGCATACTGCCGAAACTCACGTACACCGGCGGCGGGCCGGCGTCCAGGAACGCCTTCAACTCGGCCGAAAGCGGCCGTTCGTCGGGCAGGAGCCACGCGCCGGTCTGCACGGCGTCGAGTTCCGTCGGCTGCAGCGGGGCCAGTACCGGATCCGCCGCCACCCAAGGCTGATCGGTGTAGCAGAAGCCGAAGACGTCCTCCACCGGCGGCAGGCCGGCCGTGGCCCGCCTGCTGTTGAGCGTGTCCCCGTACCGGTTGTAGGCGCTCTGGTTGTTCCGGTCCCACAGCGCCCGGATGTCGGTCCCGTCCGGCGCGGGTGGCTCGCCGATCGGTGGCGGCGGCGCGTAGTACGGCGATGGCACGAAGATCGGACAGTAGAAGGCGTAGAAGTAGGGAATGCCCAGCTTCTCGGCCACCGACCGGACGCCGACCGCCGCGGGCAGCAGGCCGGTCGTCACCACCGCGTCACACCCCTCGGCGGCCGCGGGGATCTGGTCGAACTGCAGGGTGATCGCCTCGGCCATGAACCGGGCCATCTCCTCGCGCGACGGCCGTGTCGTCCCGTCCGCCTTCGGGCGCGCCGGCTGCCCGATCGGCACCAGCGGCACATCGACCTCGGCCAGCCGCTCCGCGGCGTCCGGGGGCGCGCACATCCGCACCTCCGCCCCGCGTTCCCGCAACCGAACCGCCAGCGCCGCCAGCGGTTCGACGTCCCCACGGCTGCCGGACGTCGACAACAACACACGCATTACGTATCCCCAGTTCCGTAGGTTGGTCAGGCGGGAACAGGCGGCCTTTCCCGGACCGCGCGGAACAACAGGTTCGCGGCCACCGAAGTCCCGTCAGTGCGGATCGCACCGGCCACTTCTTTCGCCCGCGCACGGGTTTCCGGAGACAGAGCCGTGCCGAGCGCCGCCGACAAAGCCTCGAACGTCGGAGTCGGACCGTCGAGCGCCGCACCGATACCGAGTTCCGCCACCCGGCCGGCGTAGTACACCTGCTCGATGATGTGGCGGACCACGATCTGCGGGGCGCCCGCCCGCGTGGCCACGTGCGTCGTGCCCGCGCCGTCGTGGTGGATGGTGGCGGCCACCCGGGCGAACAAGGCCTGAAGGTTCACCTCGCCGACGGCGAAGCAGTCGTCCCCGTCGTCGGGCAGGGCCAGATCGGCCCAGCCGCGGGAGAGAAGTACCCGGCGGCCCTGTGCGCGGATCGCCTCGATGGCCACCCTGTCGGCGTCGGCGGTCTTGAGCGAGCTGCCGAAACCGACGTACACCGGTGCCGAACCGGCGTCGAGAAACGCCTCCAGCTCCGCCGGAAGGGGCCGCTCGTCGGGCAGGATCCACGCGCCGGTCTGCACCGCGTCCTCGCCCGGCCGCAGCGGCGCCAGGGTCGGATCCGCCGCCAGCCACGGCTGATCGGTGTAGCCGTAGTCGAAAAGGTTCTTCACCGGTGCCAGGCCGATCAAGGCCCGCTGCTCGTTGACCGCGCCACCGGCGAACCTGTCGGCGCCCTCGTTGTACTGGGCCCGCCGCTCCGGGGTGTGCGTCGTCGGCAGATGGTCCGGACAGAGAACGGTGTAGAAGTAGGGGATGTCCAGCTTCTCGGCCACCGACCGCGCGGCGATCGCGGTGGGCAGCAAACCGGTCGCCACCACCACATCACATCCCTCGGCGGCTTCCGGAAGCCGATCGAACTGCTCGGCGATCACCTCGCCCGCGACCTCGGGCGCCCCGGGCGGCAGGACTCCCGGCTCGCGTGCCCCGGCGCGCACCGGCCGTCCGATCGGCACCATCGGCACCCCGACCGCGGCGCACCGCTCCACGTAGTCCGGCGGTGCGCACATCCGCACCTCCGCACCGAGTTCCCGCAACCGCACGGCCAAGGCCACCAGCGGTTCGACGTCGCCGCGTGATCCGCAGCCCGAAATCAGCACGCGCATGCGCATCCCCTCTCCGGTAGACCACTCACGCCGGGTGGTAGGGCAGCCATTTCATCCCGTCGGGCGAGGTGACCAGTCCCCCGGGGAACAAGGGCATCTCAGGCTCGGCGTCCTCGCCGAGGATCGCCTTCATCTGCACCTGGCCCGCTTCCTGCATCGCCTGCTTGACCACCTGCGACTTGAACATCGGCACCATGTCGTCCCCGTCGCCGCTCGCCATCTGATCAACGGCCGCGGCGAATTCGGCACTGCGCTCGACGATCCGGTCCGCGGCCGTCAGCGCCGTCTCACCGGAGGACACGCCACCGATCAGCTCGACGAACGACTCGATATCGGTGTTCTCGTTCTTCGTGACCTTCTTGGCCTGCCAGAAATACGATTCCTCGTTCACGTTCATCTGATAGAACGACACGAGGAATTCGTAGAACACGCCGTATTCGCGGCGATACCGCGCCTCGTACTCGGTCAGTACGGTCTTCTCGTCCAGATCGCCCGCGAGGACACTGTTGATCGACCGGGCCGCGAGCAGCGCGCTGTAGGTCGCCAGGTGCACACCGGAGGAGAACACCGGGTCCACGAAGCACGCGGCGTCACCGACCAGGACCATCCCCGGCCGCCAGAAGGTCGTCTGCTGGTACGAATAGTCTTTGCGGACCCGCAACTCCCCGTACTTTCCGGTCGTCACCCTGGTCGCGTTCGACAGGTACTCCGAGATCAGCGGGCACTCGGCGATCAGGTCCGTGAGCGCCTTCTCGCGGTCACCCTGGATCTTGTCGGCGTCCTCCCGGCGCACCACCGCGCCGACACTGGTCAGCGTGTCGCTCAGCGGGATGTACCAGAACCAGCCGCTGTCGAAGGCCACACTCAGGATGTTGCCCGAGACCGGCGCGGGCAGCCGCTTACCGCCCTCGAAGTACCCGAACAGCGCCAGGCTGCGGAAGAACTCCGAATAGTTCCGCGTACCGCCGACGTGGGAATACAGCCGGCTCTTGTTACCCGACGCGTCGATCACGAAGCGCGCCGACACCTCACGCTCGTTACCGTCGGGGTCGGTGTACCGCAGCCCGGTGACGCGCTCGCCCTCTTCCACCACATCGTTGACCGCGCACCCCTCGCGCACGACCACGCCCTTGCTTTTGGCGTTGTTCAACAGGATCTGGTCGAACTTCGCCCGCTCGACCTGATAGGCGTGCGACGTCGAGCCGGTCATCTTGGCCGAAATGCCGAAGTGGAACGTCCACGGCTCCGGGCGGGCACCCCAGCGGAAAGTGCCGCCCCGTTTGATCGGGAACCCGGCATTGGCCAGTTCGTCCGCGACGCCGAGTATCCGGCACACCCCGTGCACCGTGGCGGGCAGCAGCGACTCACCGATCTGATAGCGGGGGAAGACCTCTTTCTCCAGCAGCAGGACCCGGTGCCCCTGCATGGCCACCAAGGTGGCGACGGTCGAGCCGCCAGGACCGCCACCGGCCACCACCACATCGAACTCTTCCACCGACATATCCCACCATTCCTCGTTCGAGTGTCAACTCGTTGTGGCTGTTGAACTTGGTCTGTAGTCCGCTACCAGTCGACCGGCAACCGATCCGGGCAGTCGACGAACGCGTTCCGGTGCTTGACTTCCTCGATGGGCACCGTCAGGCGCAGCCCGGGGAACCGGCGCCACAGGGTCTGATAGGACATCCGCAGCATCACCTTCGCCACCGCCGCGCCGATGCAGAAATGGATGCCGTGCCCGAATCCGACGTCCGAAATCGGCGGACGATTCGCGTCGAGGACATTGGGATTCGGCGTCAGCGCTTCATCCCGGTTGGCCATGAGAATCGAGCACAGGACATAGTCCCCGGCTTTGATCAACTGCCCGTCGATGATCACGTCCTTCACGGCCATCCGTGGATTCGGCTGCTGCACGGGCGACAGATAGCGCACCAGTTCGGTGACCAAGCGATCTGCCTCCTCGCGGCCGGCGAGGAGTGCCTTGATCTGCTCGGGATTCTGCAGAAGAGCGAGAACCCCGAAGCCGATCATCCCGGCGACGGTCTCGACACCACCGAGGATCAGCGCCGTGCACAGGCCCTTGAGTTCTTCGTCCGAGACGTTGTCCCCGTGCTCTCGCACGAGCATGCCGATGAACCCCTCGTCGGGGTCCTTGCGCTGCCGGGTGATGAGACCGTTCAGGTATCGGTTGAACGCCGCGCTGTCGTTCGCTCGCTCCTTGAACCCACGGTTGAAATCGACGTTCCGCCTGATCCGGCGGATGAACTCGTGCCGGTCGTCACGCGGGATGCCGAGCAGTTCGCACAGGACACCCCCGCCGACCGGATCGGCGAACAGTCCCTGGAGGTCCGCGGACGGCCCCTCCGCCTCCATCGCCTCGAGCCGCTCGTCGATAAGGCCTTGGATGGCGGGTTCCAGCCGCCGGATCCGCCGGACCGTGAATTCCGGTGTCAGCATTTTCCGCAGCCGGGTGTGCTCGGGTGGATCATAGGTCGAGATCTGTCCGACGAACTGGGACGCTACGTGATTCCCTTTTCCGGTCACCGATTCCGACTGGGTCAGCCGGGGCCGCGTGGTGAAGTTCTCGTGATCACCGAGGATCTTTCGCACCACGTCGTAGCCCATTGCCTGCCAGACATAGTCGACGCCCAGCTGAGTGCTCGCTTCCCCGACCGTCCGGAACAGCGGGCCGTGCGCCCTGAGTTCGAACATGTCCTCATGCGGATCGCAAAGCGTTCTCATCATGTAGTTCGCCGTCGGCCGTAAAATCGGCGCGACCCCATCGATAGCGTGATCCATACCGAGCTGAAGCTCCTTCACTGACCAGGAGTGGCGTTCTGAGAACGACACCGGATGGACGCCGGCGCAACCGGCCCTGGCACTCTGGCGACCCAATTCCACCTGCAATCAGACAGCAGGTCCAGCACTGCGCGTGGACAACGGGAGGCCTTCGGGACCTGGGCGGGCACGGTGCCGATGACCGGTCCCGAGGCCGGACTGTCGTCCCTCACCGTGTGGTTTCGGGACGTTATCGAGGAGAAGGCCGACCGTGTCGTGTTCGTCTGCGAGGCCGGCGGCGGGGTGAAGGCTCCCTTGGCCACGTCTGATGCGACGAAGGACGCCTTCGGCCCTGATCAGGGCACGGGGTCGTGAGTGGCGATTCGGCTCGGAGCCAACCGTGTCTCAGGTACCGACCGTTGGGCGGTTTCGCGTGACTGAACGGACATCACCCGTGATTGGCCGGACATCACCCGTGATCCGACGGACATCACGCGTGATTGGCCGGACTCCCGCGGCGAGTTGTCCGTCTGGACACGTGTGACATCCATCCAGTCACGTGTGACGTCCGTTCAGTCACGCGAAACCACCGGCTCGGTACTGGGTCTCGTGAGTGGCGATTCGGCTCGGAACACGGATCGCCACTCACAACCCCAGTACCGATCAGGCCATCTTTGCCTTGTCCCTCATTGGAGCCGCCCAGGCGACTACGCCATGAGGCTCGCTCCCGCGGTGAGGTGGCGGCCGAGCAGCGGCGGGAACTCACGGACGGCCCTGCCCAGTTCGGCGAGGTCGTCGGCGACCAGCGCCTGGGGGCCGTCGCAGAGCGCCTCTTCCGGAGTGGGATGCACATCGATGATCAGGCCGTCCGCGCCCACCGCCATCGCCGCGCGGGACAGCGGCAGCACCAGTTCGCGCCGTCCGCCGGAATGCGACGGGTCGATGATCACCGGCAGGTGGGTCAGCGCCTGCGCGACCGGGACCGCGGAGACGTCGAGGGTGTTGCGGGTGGCCGTCTCGAACGTCCGGATACCCCGCTCGCAGAGCACGATGTCGAGGTTGCCCCGCTGGGCGATGTACTCGGCGGCCATCAGCCACTCCTCGATCGTGGCGTTCATGCCCCGCTTGAGCATCACCGGCTTGCCGCAGTCGCCGACCGCCTGCAGAAGCGCGAAGTTCTGCATGTTCCGTGTGCCGACCTGAAGCATGTCCGCGTACTTGGTCACCAGGGATACGTCGTGCGCGCTGACGACCTCGGTGACCACGGGCATCCCCGTCTTCTCCCGGACGTCGGCCAGGATGCGCAGGCCGTCCTCTCCGAGCCCTTGGAAGGCGTACGGCGAAGTTCGCGGCTTGTAGGCGCCGCCACGCAGCAGAGACGCGCCGGCCTGCTGCGCCATTCGTGCGGCGGCAAGGGTTTGGCGCGGCGTCTCGACCGCGCACGGGCCGGCGATCAAGGTCATCGTGCCGGGGCCGATGGGCACCCCCGCGACGCCGACCACCGAACGCGCCGGATGGTTCTCACGGCTCACCAGCTTGTAGGGCACCGAGACGCGCAGTACGTCGGCGACCCCCGGTTTGCCGAGCAGGCCGAGCGTCTGGAACCGCTCGATGTCACCGACCAGCCCGATGATCGTCCGGCTGACACCCCGGCTGACGGACGCCGAGCCGCCCGCTCTCTCCACCATCGAGACGAGCGCGTCGATCTCGTGCACCGAGGCGTCGGGCGCCATCACGATTACCATTTGAGTCTCCCTTGGAATGCGAACGGCCCCGGGGCGGTCCAGCAGACGATCACCATGCGACCATCAGGCTGGTCAAGCCATACGCGGGGGTGGTCAGGCGGAATTGCGTTTCCTGGTCGGGATCCGCGAGCCTCAAGTCGGGAAAACGTCGCCACAGAGCGGTATAGACCGCTCGCAGTTCGAGGCGGGCCAGCGCGGCTCCCAGGCAATGGTGGATGCCGTGCCCGAACGCGACATGAGCAATGGGCTCACGCGTGACGTCGAGGCGGTCGACATCCGGTTGCAGGGCAGGGTCACGGTTCGCCGCCGGGAGGGAGCAGATGACCGACTCCCCCGCCTTGATCACCTGGTCCGCGATGGCGACGTCTTCCATCGCGGTCCGGGGTGTCGGCGCATACGGGACCGTCAGGTAGCGGAGCAACTCGTCGACGGCCCGATCAGCCGACTGATCGTCGCCCCGCAACGCGGCGATCTGCTCGGGGTGCCGCAGCAGCGCCAGCACGCCGAGCCCGATCATGCCGGAGATGTTGTCGTCGCCCGCCAAGATCACCTGCACGCAGAAGCCTCTCAGCTCCTCGTCGGTGACCGCGTCGCCGTGTGCGGCGACGATCGACCCGAACAGCCCTTCGCCGGGGTCCTTCCGTTCCCTGGCGATCATGGCCAGCAGGTAGCGGGAGAACGCCTCGCCGACGGCCGCCCGTTTCCGCTGGCTCAGCGAGGCGTCGAGATGCCGGTGACACAGCTGCATGAACATGGCGCGGTCGTCACGGGGCACCCCGATCAGCTCGCACAGCACGGCTCCTGGCACCTCGTCGGCGACCAGCTCGATCAGATCGGCGGGGGATCCCTCCCGCTCCATGGCATCGAGCCGGTCCGCCACGATCCGGTCGACGTACGGCCCCATCCGCCGCATCCGGCGCAGGGTGAACGCCGGGGTCACCAGCTGCCGGAGCCGGGTGTGCTCTGGCGGGTCGTAGTCCATCAGGTTGCCCACCAGTTCCCGCGGCCGGAAGACGCCCTTCCCGCCGATCTCGTCGCGCGGGTCCCAGCGGCGCCGGGTGCTGAACTTCTTGTGATCGCCGAGCACCTGCCGGACGACGGCGTGCCCGGTGGCCATCCAGGCGGACTCGGCGTCCGCTCCGGATCCGACGGTGACCCTTGTCAGGGTGCCGGCGGAAAGCAGTTCGTCCGCCGGATCCAAGCCCTGTCGTCGAATGTGAAGCGGGAGCGAACTGTCATCGCTCACTGGGTTGTTCATCGGTTCTCCTGTATTTCCGCGCTACCAATCGAGCAGCAGGGATTCCACGTCGAACGGCGGGTGACCCAGTTTGATCTCGCGGTCCGGTTCGGCCAGCTTCAGCGCGGGAAAGCGGTGTGTCAGCGCCGGAATCGCGGTCCGGAACACCAGCTCGGCCAGCGGCCTGCCGAGGCAGTGATGGATGCCGTGCCCGAAGGCGACATGCGCAGGCCTTTCCCTGGTGATGTCGAACCGATCCTCCGGGCCGGGGAAATGCTGGCGGTTCGCGGCCAGCAGAGAGCAGGTGACGGTGTCGCCTTCCTTGATGACGCAATCACCGATGCGCACGTCCTCCATCGCGATGCGCGGGGTGAGCTTCTCGTCGGTGGTGAGATAGCGGACGACCTCGTCCAGCCAATCCGGGACGGCGTCCGCGTTGTCCCGGAGCATCGCGAACTGCTCGGGGTTCTCGGCCATCAGCCAGGCACCCGCCGCGAGGAAACGAGCCATCTGATCCCCGCCGGCGCCCATGATGAACGCGGCCACCCCCTTCAGCTCCGCGTCGGTGATCGCGTCGCCGTTTTCCTGCACCACCACACCGAACATGTCGTCACCGGGATCGCGGCGCGTACGAGCCACGACCTGTTCGATGTAGGTCATGTACTTGTTTCCCGCCGCCACGCGCTTCTTGCCGGACTTTTCGGCCCGGCTGGCGTGGAGGGCGCGTGACAGATCCGCCTGGTCGTCGCGGGGGATGCCGAGGAAGTCACACGTCACCGTCGTCGCGACGGCCCACCCGAAGTGCGGGACGAAGTCCACCGGGCCGCCGATGGCCTCGATGTCGTCCAGGGTCGTCCTGATGATCTGTTCGATCTGCGACCGGAACTTCTCCATCCGCCGGACGGCGAACGGGGAGACCACCATGCGGCGCAGGCGCGTGTGCTCCGGCGGGTCGTACTGCGTGAGGAAGCCGGGCCAGGTGAACCCGGCCGCGGTCCCGCCCCAGAGCAGCTTGGCGCTGAACTTGTCCGAGCCGAGAACCTGCCTGATCTCCTCGTATCCGGTGACGAGCCACGCGGTCCTCGGTTCGGGACAATCCTCGACACCCAAGATGGACATGGGGCCTTCGCTCATCAGGGTGCGGAGCTGGGATCCCGGGTCGAATCGGGTCCTCCGGTGTATCTCCGTACCACGGATGACGTTGATCTCCTCGAACACTGCTGGTCCTTTCCCCCCATCCAGCCCGGTGGAGGCGGAATGGATGTTTCAGGTCGGTCGGACGAGAGTCGGGGCTCGTCCAACCGACCACATTGAGCGGCTGGACGCCTCCGCCTCAGGCGCCGGCTTCTTGAATGAGGCTCTTCGGCCGGAGGTCGGTCCAGTTCTCCTCGACGTAGGCGAGGCATTCCTGACGGCCGGCTTCACCGTGGACGCGGGTCCAGCCCGCGGGCACCTCCGCGAAGGTCGGCCAGAGGGAATGTTGGCCCTCGTCGTTGACCAGTACGAAAAAGGAACCGTCTTCGTTGTCGAACGGATTGCTCATCGCTGTGTCCTTTCACGGTCCGGCCGGGGCCGGAGCTTCTCGGCGACGATGGCCCCGATCTGGGCCAATGCCGCGGGTTGCACCATTTCGTAGTGGTCGGATGGGATCTCGTGGGATTCGACGGTCCCGCTGGTGTAGTCCTTCCAGCTGTCCCTCGCGTATTCCACGGGCATATGCGCGGGACGGTCCACCGCGGCGATGAACAGCAGGACGTCGCTGGCGAAGGTCGCGGAAGCGGTGTGCCTCGGCCCGACCTCCCAGAGGTTCCGCATGACCGCCTTCAGCCGCGACCGGGCGCCTTCGCCCTCCACCACTTCACCGGCGAGTTCCAGTTCCTGCTGCTTCCGCTTTCCGAAGGCCTCTTCGTCGGCCGCGGAGCCGGTCGACTTCTTTCCCATGTAGGTGGGATAGGCGTCGAGCAGGGCGAGCAGACCGACCTCCTCCCCCGCCGCCTCGATCACCACGGCCATCGCCTGCGCGATCCTCCCGCCGAGGGACCAGCCAAGGAAGTGATACGGCCCGGACGGTTGGACGGCGCGGATCTGTTCGAGGTAGTCGGCCGCCATCTCCTCCACGCTGGCAGGCAGCGGTTCGGTACGGGCCAGGCCGCGTGCCTGCACCCCGTAGACCGGCTGATTCGCCGGAAGGTGGTTCAGCAACGGGCCGTAGTTCCAGCTCAGCCCCCCGCTCGCGTGGAAGCAGAACAGTGGCGGGCGGTCACCTCCCGCTCGCAGCGGCAGCAGGATCTCGTAGTCCCCCGTCCGCACCAAGGCGTTCGATCGCCGCCGCTCGCCGACGACGATCAAGGTCTTGGCAGCGGTCTTGCGGGCGCGCAAGCCGGTGGGCAGCATGCGGTGCCCCGGAGCCCCGAACGGACAGGGCACGGTCGGCTGATCGGGTTCGCCCTCGTCCACTCCTTGACCGGTGACGTAGAGATCGCCGACGGCACCGGGAGCGACGGGGCTCAGCTCGCCGTCGAGCAGGAGCGCGCCGAGCGGGCCGTCCCCGGCCAGACCGGCGAGCACCGACGGGACGGCACCGGACCATCGCGCCGGCGCGATGGGCGGACGGCCGCGTTCGGTGTCGTCCAGGAAGAGGTCCAGGTCGCTGATCCGCCGTCCGGGATCCTCCGCCACCTGTTCCATGACGCGGACCAGCCGCCGGGCCACCGACTCGGCCGTGTCCTGGTCGAACAGGTCGACGGCGTAGTGGAGGGAGCCCGCGAGGCCGTCCTCGTTGTCCTCGTCGTCATGGCACTCGGCGAGGCGGAAAGCGAGATCCAGTTCGATGGCCTCGAGCCCGCCGGGTTCGACGCTGGTGCGCAGGGCGGGCAGTTCCGTCGCGTCCCACGTGCCGGTCTCCTCGTCCCGCACCTCCAGTCCCACCTGGAACACCGGGTGGCGTGACAGCGAGGCCGGCAGGTCCAGCAGCTCGGCGATCCGTTCGAAGGGCAGGTCCAGGTGCTGGTTCGCGCCGACGGCGGCCTCCTGCACCCGAGCGACGACCTCCAGGAAGGTCGGGTCACCCGAGACGTCCGTGCGCAGGGCGAACGGACGGCCGAACTGCCCGATCATCGGCTCCAGGTCGATGAAGTCGTCGTCCCTCGGCAGGGTCGTGCCGATCACCAGGTCTTCGCCCGCGCCGTAGCTGGCCAGGAGCATGACGAGCGCGGCGTGCACCGTCTGCTGCGCGTCCGCGCCGAGCCGCTCCACCGCGGCGGTCAGCCGGGCGTGTGAGGCGGCGTCCAGCCGCAGCGCGACCGAACCGGCCCGCCGCGACGGGACGGCCGGTCGCGGGCGGTCGAACGGGAGCACCGTCTCCCCGTCGATACCCGCCAGGTTGTCCCGCCAGAAGACGACCTGCTCGTTGATCAGGCTGCCCAGCTCGTGCTCGTCCGCGAGAAGCTGCTGCTCCCAGATCGCGTAGTCGGCGAACTGCAGTGCCAGCGGCGCACGCTCCGGAACCCTTCCCGCGCGCCGTGCGCCGTACGCGGCCGCCAGGTCACGGAAGAACACGTTGATCGAGTCGTCGTCGGCGAGGATGCGGTGCGCCTTCAGGTGCAGCACGTGCTCCTTTTCGGACAGTGCTAAAAGGTCACAGCGCCACGGCACCTCCCGCGTGAGGTCGAAGACTCGTTCGCGCCGCTCGGCGAGTGCCCCGGGGAGGTCCTCCTCGGTGACCGGTACCGGGGCCAGCTCGACCGCCAAGGCGTCGTGGATGTGCTGATACACGCTCTGCCCGTGGCCGGGGAAGCTCGTACGGAAGATCTCGTGCCTCGCCGCGACGTCGCCGAGCGCCGCCGCCAGCGCGGGCACGTCCAGCTTGCCGCGCAAGCGCAGCGCGACCGAGACGTGCTGGTCGGCGGTTTCCTCGCCGGGACTGGCCAGGAGCCAGGCGCGGAGCTGGCGGGCGGTGAGGGGCACCCGGTCTCCTCGGGTGGCGGTCACCAGCGCGGGCCGCGACTTCGCGGCGAGCACCCTGGCGACACCCGCGGGCGTCGGCGAGGTGAACAGCTGCCGGACGGGCAGATCCGCGCCGAGTTCTTCACGGATCCGCGCGATGAGCCGCATGGCCAGCGCCGAACTTCCGCCAAGGTCGTGGAAGGCGTCGTCGACCCCCACCGGGTCGACGCCGAGGATCTCCGCGAAAAGCGCGCACAGCACCTTCTCGGTTTCGCTCTGCGGCGCCTTCTCCGACGTGCGTCCCGCGAGATCGGGGGCGGGCAGTGCCCGGCGATCCACCTTGCCGTTGGGGGTGACCGGCAGGCCGGGCAGGACGACGACCGCCAGCGGGACCATGTACGAGGGCAGGACCAGTCCGATCTGCCGCCGGATCTCCTCCGCACCCGCGTCGCCGCCGTCTGAGACGACGTAACCCACCAGACGCTTTTCGCCCGGCTGGTCCTCCCGCGCCAGGACGACGGCTTCGACCACGCCCGGCTGGGCCGCCAGCACGGCCTCGACCTCGCCCAGCTCGACCCGGTAGCCGCGGATCTTCACCTGCTCGTCGGTACGCCCGAGGAACACCACCTCGCCATCGCTGGTCCAGCGCGCCAGGTCCCCGGTGCGATACATGCGCTCACCGGGGAGGAACGGGCACGCCACGAACCGTTCGGCCGTCAGGTCCGGCTTGGCGAGGTAGCCGCGGGCCAGCCCCGTGCCCGCGATGTACAGCTCGCCAACCACACCCGGTGTGACCGGTCGCAGGAAGGCGTCGAGGAGGTAGATCTTGCGGTTCGCCATGGGATGGCCGATCGGCAGTTCCCGGCCGACCACGTCACCGGGCTCGATCGGGAGCCACGTCGCGCACAGGGTGGTCTCGGTCGGCCCGTAGGTGTTCCTCACCCGCAGAGCGGGCTGGGCCCGCCGCAGGTTCTCCACGGACTGGGCGGGAACGATGTCCCCGCCGGTCCCGATCTCGACCAGGCCGGTGAAGCACTCCGGGGACGTTTCCGCCAGCGCTCGGAAGGTACCGGCGGTGAGGTGGACGGCGGTCGCGCCCCGTTCGACGGCCTGCCGGACCCCGACGGCGTCCAGCACTCCCGGCTCGGTGAGCAGGACCCGGCCACCGGTGACGAGCGGTACCCACATCGCGTAGAGCGAGGGGTCGAAGACGTGCGTCGCGTGCATCAGCACGCCGTCGTCGGGACCGAGCTGCCAGCCCGCGTCACCGGCGAGACCGGCCACCGCCCCATGGGGGATGGCCACGCCCTTCGGGAGGCCCGTGGATCCGGAGGTGTACATGACGTACGCGAGATCGTCGGCGCTCGGCCGGAACTCCGGCGCCGTGGCGGCACAGGCGTCGACGGCCGCCCGCGTCTCCGGCGCGTCGAGAACGATCGCGCCTTCCGGCACGACGCCGCTGGTGGCCCGCGTGCAGACGACGGTCGAGATCCCGGAGTCGGTGAGGATGAACGCGATCCGCTCGGCCGGGTACTCGACGTCCACCGGGACGTACGCGGCGCCCGCCTTCCAGATCGCCAGGAACGTGCTCAGCAGCTCCGGGGACCGGTCCATGGCCACCCCGACGCGGTCGCCGCGGCCGACGCCACGACCGGCGAGGTACCCGGCCAGCCGGTTCGACGCCTGGTCGAGCTCCGCGTAGGTCAGGTTCGCTCCGGAGGCGTCGGTGATCGCCACCGCGTCCGGCGCCCCGGCCACCCGCCGCGCGAACAGTTCGACCACGGACTTCCCCGGCACCGGGCCCGCGGTCGCGTTGAAGTCGTCCACCACCAGGGCGCGCTCGGCCTCACTCAGCAGCGTCAGCCTGCCGACGAGGACATCGGGCTCGGTGACCAGCCGCTCCAGCACGCGCGCCAGCGCGCCAACGACCGATTCGGCGGCCGTGTGGTCGAACAGGCCCTGGTCGTAGTCGAGGATGAGCGGCATCCGCTCGCCGGGACCGGTGATCAGGGTGAACGGATAGTGCGAGGAGTTGCGCCCCCGCTTCACCGGGCGCAGGGCGAGGCGGCCGTCCGGCTCCTCGCCGAGTCCCTGGCGGGGGAAGTTCTCGTAGATGACGAGCGTGTCGAAGACCGCTCCGGGCCCGGTGACGGCCAGCACGTCCTGCAGGCCGAGATGCTGGTGAGCCATCAGTGTCGACTGGCGGCGCTGCAGGTCGGTGAACAGGTCGACGGCCCGGCGCGCGCCGTCGAGCCGGACGCGGACCGGCAGGGTGTTGAGCAGCTGGCCGACCATCGACTCCACGCCCGCCAGATCGGCGGGGCGCCCCGAGGCGGTCGCGCCGAACACCACGTCGGTGCGGCCGGCGAGTTGCGACAGCACGACACCCCAAGCGCCCTGTACGACGGTGTTCAGGGTGAGACCGTTGCCGCGCGCCAGCCGGGCGAGGCCGTCCGTCAGCTCGGTGGACAGCTCGACCACCGCCGTGTGGATATCCGGCACGCGGGCCGGATCGGCGGGGACGACCGTGGTGGGGGTGTCCAGCCCGGCGAGTTCGTCCCGCCAGGCCGTCCGGGCCGCTTCCTTGTCCTGCCGTCCCAGCCAGGCGAGATAGTCCCGGTAGGACACGGTGGGCGGGAGCCCGGACGCGTCGCCGCCCGCGGCGTAGATGTCGGCCAGCTCGCGGTGGATGATCGGCATCGACCAGCCGTCGGTCAGCACGTGATGAAGGGTGTGCACGAGCCGGTGGCTCTCCTGGCCCAGCCGGACCAGGTGCAGTTTCATCAGCGGCGCCGTCTCGATGTCCAGCCGTTCCGCGACTTCTTCCGCGGCCAGCCGGTCCACCTCGCCGTCGACGATGTCGTCCGGCAGGCCGGAAAGATCCGTCTCGCGCCACGGAATCTCGGCGTCGCGGGAGATGACCTGCACCATCTGCGCGCCGCTGACATAGCGGAAACAGGCCCGCAGCGCGGCATGCCGATCGACGAGCGCCTGCCACGACGCCTTCAGTCGCCCGGCGTCCAGCGGGCCGTCGATGCCGTAGACGGTCTGCACGGTGTAGGTGTCCGGCCCGTCCTTGTCGAGGACGGTGTGAAAGAGCATCCCTTCTTGCAGCGGCGAGAGAGGCCAGACGTCCTCGACGCTGGAGCGGGGCTTCGCGCGAGTGTCGTCAACGGTCACGATCTGCTCCTTTTAGCGGTTAATCGCGGGCCAATCCGGCCTCGAGTTGGTCCAACTGGTCAGGTGAAAGAGCGACGAGCATGCCCGTCTCCGGCTCCGGTGCGGCGACGCTCGCGCCTTCGGCGGGGAGTTCGGTGACGAGCACCGCCAGCCCCTCCGGTGTCTTTCCTTCGAACACCTGCCACGGGGTCAGTTCCAGCCCCTTCCGGCGGGCTCGGGCCGACAGCTGCATCGACGTGATCGAGTCGCCGCCGAGTTCGAAGAAGCTGTCGTCCGCACCCACCCGGTCCAGGCCGAGCACGTCCGCGAACAGTTCGCACAGCGTCGCCTCCGTCGCCGTGCGCGGGTCCCGCCCGGTGGTCATCCCGGCGAAGTCGGGAGCCTGCAGCGCCCGGTGATCGAGCTTTCCGTTCGGGGTCAAGGGCATCCGGTCCAGCGGCACGAACGCCGCGGGCAGCATGTACTCGGGCAGGCGTTCGGCCGCCAGCTCGCGGAGGGCCGCGATGAGCGGCTCGGCCGGTGCGTCGGCCGCCGGCACGATGTATGCCACCAGCTGTTTGTCACCCGGTCCGTCCCGGTGCACGGCGACCGCCACCTGGGCGGCCCCCGGATGCTCCGACAGCACGGTCTCGATCTCGGCGGGCTCGACCCGGTATCCACGCACCTTGACCTGTGCGTCGGCCCGGCCGACGAACTTCAGCTGGCCCTCGCGGGTCCAGCGGAACCGGTCGCCGGTGCGGTACATCCGCTCACCGGGCGCGAACGGGCTGGCGACGAACCGTTCCGACGTCAGGCCAGGGCGCCCGAGGTAACCGCGGGCGAGTCCGACCCCCGTGATGTAGAGCTCGCCCGCCACACCCGGCCGTACCGGCTGCAGGAAGGAGTCGAGCACGTAGTGCCGCACGTTCCGGATCGGGCCGCCGAGTGGGACCACCTCGTGTCCAGGGGACAACGGGAAGCTCATCGTCGAGCAGATCGTCGTCTCGGTCGGCCCGTACGCGTTGATCATCCGGCGGCCCGGCGACCAGCGGTCCGCCAGCGCGGGCGTGCACACCTCGCCGCCCGTCAGCACGCTCTCCAGACTGTCCGGCAGGTCTTCCTCGGCCGCCAGCACACTCGGCGACACGGTGAGGTGCGTGATCTCCCACCGGCGCAACGCGTCGCCGAGCGTCACCCGTGGCGGCATGCTCTCCGCGTCGGGCAGCACCAGGGTCCCGCCCGCCAGCAGAGCCATGTACAGCTCGGAGACGATGGCGTCGAAGCCGATGGCGGACAGCTGCAGTACCCGCGAGGAGGACGTCACGGCGAGGCGCTCGATATGCGCTCGCGCCAGGTTGGCGAGTCCGGAGTGGGTGACCACGACGCCCTTGGGCACCCCGGTCGACCCCGACGTGTAGATCACATACGCCGCGTCCTTCGGTCCCACGTGCGGCAGCACCACCCCCGGATCGGCGGCGGGCAGCTCGTCGAGCACCAGCACCGCACCCGCGAACCCCGACGGCACGACCGCCCGGGTCGCCGTCGTGCACACCAGCACCTCGGGCGCCGAACTCGTCAGCATCAGCTCGACCCGCTCACGCGGATAGTCCGGGTCGACCGGCACGAACACCCCGCCGGCGAACGACACCGCCATCAGCGTCACCGCCAGTTCGGCCGAGCGGCCGACCACCACACCCACCCTGGTCTCACGCCGCACGCCCAGCCCCACGAGCAGCCGGGCCAGCGCCTCGACCTCGTCGAGCAGCCCGCCGAACGTCAGGCTCCGCGCGGCGTCCCGCACCGCCACCGCGTCACGGGACAGCTCCACCTGCCCGCGGAACAACTCCGGCAACGTCTCCGCTTCGAGCGGCACCTCGGTCTGGTTCCACTCGTCCACCACCAGACGGTGCTGCTCCGGGCTGATCAGGGCGACCCGGCCCACCGGCGTCCGCGGTTCGGCCACGATCTGGTCCACCGCGTGGAGGATCGACGCGACGACCGTTTCGGCCTCCGTCCGGTCGTACACGTCCGGACGGTAGATGCATTCACCGCGGATGCCGGTCGCCGCGGACACGCGCATGGACAGCGGATAGTGCCCGGTGTCGTTCGGGATCGCCGCCGGGCGGATGACGAGCGCGTCGTGATCGTCGGACGGACGCAACGGGAGAGGCGGGTTTTCGAACACCACGATCGTGTCGAACGCCGCGCCGGGACCGACGAGCTGGTTGATCTCGGTCAGCCCGATGTGCTGGTGCGCCATCATCGCGACCTGGCGTTCCTGCAGATCCGTCAGCATGTCCACGATCGGTTCGGCGCCGGTCAGCCGGGCCCGGACCGGCAGCATGTTCATGAACAGGCCGACCGCGGACTCGACACCGGGGATCTCGGGCGGACGCCCGGCCACCGTGGCACCGAAGACCACGTCGTCGCGGCCCGTGAGCCTGCCCAGCAGCAGCGACCAGACCCCCTGGAAGAGCGTGTTCACCGTGACGCCGTGACGGCGCGTGAACTCCACCAGCCGCCTGCTCCGCCCCTCGTCGAGTTCGAACGTGACACGGTCGGGCTCGACGGGCGCGATGATCGTGTCCGGCGGCACCACGTGGGTCGCCTCGTCCAGCCCCGCGAGTTCGGTCCGCCACGCCTCCCGTGCGGCCGCCTTGTCCTGACGCACGAGCCAGGCGAGGTAGTCGCGGTACGACGTCGGGATCGGCAGGGCCCGGCCGTCGCCGCCTGCTTCGTACGCCGCTACCACGTCGACGACGAACAGCGGCAGTGACCAGCCGTCCGCCACGATGTGATGCGACGTCATGGCCAGCCGGTGCCGTCGTTCGCCGAGGCGCACCAGGTGCAGGCGCAGCGACGGCGCCCTGGTGAGGTCGAACCGGTCGGCCTGCAACTCCGCCGTGAGGCGCTCGTACTCCGCCAGCGCCTCGTCCGCCGGCAGATGAGACAGGTCGGTCTCCCGCCAGGGCACCGGCACCTCGCGGGCGATCGCTTGCACGGTCGCACCGGATTCGAGCTGGTGGAAACTCGCCCGCAGCGCGGGGTGCCGGTCGAGAAGGGCCTGCCACGACGCGCGGAGGCGGGCGGCGTCGAGCGGGCCGTCGAGGGCGAGGTTACGCAAACTCGCGTAGACGTCCGGGCCGCGCTCGTCGGCGGCGTGGAACAGCAAACCCTCCTGCAGCGGGGAAAGCGGCCAGATGTCGTGCAGGTTCGGCACGGCGGCCTCGACCTCTTCCACCTCCCGCCGCGTCAGCGCGGTGAGCGGGAAGTCGGACGGGGTGTGCCCGCCCGCGCGGTCATCGCCGACGTGTGCGGCGAGGCCGGTCAGCAGATCCAGCCAAGCCCGCACGAGCGACTCCGCGTCGGCTTCGCCGAGAACCCGTTCGGCCCAGGTCAGGGTCAGGCTGAACTCGGGTCCGTCGGCGGAGTCCAGCACGACCACGTCGATCTCCACGACATGCCGCAACGGCGCGTCCTGCTCCGCCGTGCCGCCGATGGTTCCCGCGATCTGCCATGGCTCCGCCGCACCGTCGGCCCGGGACGAGAAGCGGCCGAGGTAGTTGAACCCGATCTCCGCGTCCGGCAGCGCCGCCAGTGCCCGCCCTGTCTCGGCGTTGAGGTACCGCAGCATCCCGTAGCCGAGCCCGCCGTCGGGCACTGCTCGCACGTTCTCCTTGACGTTCTTCAGCAACCTGCCCGCGGCGGCGCCACCGGCGATCGCTTCGGCCGTGTCGACCCCGGTCACGTCCAGCCGGAGCGGATGTACGTCGGTGAACCAGCCGACCGTCCGCGACAGGTCCATTTCCTCGACGGGCTGGCGGCCATGACCTTCGACGTCCACCACGACGGCGGTGCCGCCGCGCCAGCGGGTCACCGCGCCCGCCAGGGTGGCCAGCAGCACCTCGTGGACACCGCAGTGGAAGGCAGAGGTGGCCTTCTCCACGAGCACGCTCGCCCGGTCCCGCGGCAAGGTCCACGACCTGCGTCCCGCGGTCGCGACGGTGTCCTGTGCGCGGTCGAGTTCGCCCAGCCGCGCCTGCGCGCCGTCGAGGATCTCCGTCCACGTCGTCAGTTCGGCGGTCCGGATCATCGCCTGCTCGGTCAACGTCCGTGCCCAGCGCCGGAACGAAACGGCGGGTGGGTCGAGCGCCGGTTCCTGGCCGTCGATCGCGGCTTCACAGGCCTGCTGCAGGTCCGGCAGCAGGATTCGCCACGACACGACGTCGACCGCGAGGTGATGCGCCGCCACCACGAGCCGTCCGACACGGCCGGGTCCCGCGTCCACCCACACCGCCTGTACCAGCACGCCTTCCGCGGCATCCAGTCGTCCGACCGCCTCACCGGCGCACCGCTCCGCGATCTCGTCCAGGTCGGCCTTGCCTGCCTCGACCCGCTCGACCAGCCTCACCGCGTCGACCGTTCCCCCCTCGGCCACGACCAGCCGGGGCTCTTGCCCCTCGGTCACGACGACCCGGCTCCGCAGCAAGTCGTGTGCGTTGATCACCGCACCCAAACCGGCCGTCAGCGCCTCCAGCGACAGATCGCCGGGCGCGCCGACGGTCACCCACTGCGCGGGCGCGCCTCGGGTCATCGCCTGGGGATCGCGTTCGAGCAGTGCCCGCGTCACCGGCGTCCAGGCGACCTCACCGACGCCGTCCGCGACGTCGGCCGGTGCCTCCCCGCCACGTTCGGCGATCGCCGCGATCGCCGCCGGCGTCTTCTGCTCGAAGACCTGCTTCGCACCGAAGACGAGATCCTCGCGTCGTGCCCGTGCGGCCAACCGCATCGAGAGGATCGAGTCCCCGCCCAGCTCGAAGAAACCGTCGTCGGCGCCGACCCGGTCCACACCGAGGATCTCGGCGAACAGGCCGCACAACACTCGTTCGGTCTCGGTGCGCGGCTCGCGACCGGCGGGCTTCCCGGTGAATTCGGGGGCAGGCAGGGCCGCGCGATCGATTTTTCCGTTGAGGGTCAACGGGAAGCCGTCCAGCACCAGCACCACCGCCGGCACCATGAACTCCGGCAGCCGCGCCGCGAGGTGCTCGCGGACCACCCCGGAATCCAGCTCCCGCCCCGCTTCGGCGGTCGCATAAGCGATCAGCCGCTTCTCGCCGGGACGCTCTTCCCGCGCCACCACGACCGCCTGCGCGACGTGGGGGACCTCGGCCAGCGCCGACTCGATCTCCCCCGGCTCGACGCGGTAGCCCCGGATCTTCACCTGGGAGTCGGCCCGGCCGGCGAACACCAGCTCGCCCTGATCCGTCCAGCGGGCCAGGTCGCCGGTGCGGTACATCCTCGTACCGGACGCGAACGGGTTGGCGACGAACCGCTGCGACGTCGAACCGTTGGCGCCGAGGTAACCGTGCGCCAGCCCGGCACCGGCGAGGTAGAGCTCACCGGTCACGTTCGGGGCCACCGGCTGGAGGAACGCGTCGAGGACATACGCCTGCCTGCCGGCCAGCGGTCCGCCGATCGGCAGGATGTCGCCCGTTTCGGCCCCCGGCTCGAGAACGAGCCAGGTGGCGCAGAGGGTGATCTCGGTGGGGCCGTAAAGCTGCCGCACGCGCACGTCCGGGCAGGCCCGGCGCATCCGGGCGACGGAGGCGAGTGGCACCGCGTCCCCACCGGTCAGGATCTCTCGCAGCCCGCTGAAGGACTCCGGCGATTCCTCGGCCACCACCCGGAAGGTCCCGGCCGTCAGGTGGACGGTGGTCACGCCACGTCCGATCGCTTCCCGCAGCCGCTGCGCGTCGACCGCGCCCGGTTCCGCGACCAGCACGCGGGCCCCGCTGACCAGCGGCACCCAGATCTCGACCAGCGACGCGTCGAACGCGTGCGACGCGTGCAGCAGCACGCCATCGCCGGGGCGCTGCGACCAGCCAGGGTCGCCTGCCAGTGCCGCCACACTTCCGTGCGGCACCGCGACGCCCTTCGGCACACCGGTCGATCCCGACGTGTACATCACGTAGGCCACGTCGTGTGACCCGACGGTGAGCGGCGGCGCATCGCGGCGCGCTCCCTCGATCGCGGGCGCGTCCATGACCACCGGCTCGACGCCGTCCGGCACCGCGTTCCTGGTCGCTTCCACACAGACGGCCACCGAGGTTCCGGCGTCGGCCAGCATCCGCTCGATCCGGTCCGCGGGGTAGTCCACGTTCACCGGGACGTACGCGGCCCCCGCCTTCCAGATCGCGAGCAGGGCGACGAACAGATCCGCGCCGCGCTCCAGCACCACGCCGACGTGGTCACCACGCCGCACGCCGATCCCGGCCAGGTAGCCCGCCAGCCGATCCGATGCCCGGTCGAGGCCGTCGTAAGAGAGGGTGCGTCCGCCGTCCACGACCGCCACCGCGTCCGGGGACCGGCCCGCCTGACGCCGGAACAACTCCAGCACCGACGACGCGGCCGCCGCGTCACCCGTCGCGTTCCAGCGCTCCACGACGGACACGCGCGTCGCGTCGCTCGTCACGCCCAAGCGGCCCACCGGCAGCGCGGAATCCGGCACCACCCGTTCCAGTACCCGGACGACCTGCCTGGCCACCTCGGCCGCCGTCTCTCCGCCGATCCGATCGGGCCGGTAGGCCACGTTGATCCGCAGGCGCTCACCGGGACTGACGTTCATGGTCAGCGGATAGCTGGTACCGGTCCTGGTGACGACCGAGCTGATCACGACCCCGCCGTCGTCGCCGAGACCGGCGGCGCCGTGCGGGTAGTTCTCGACCATCACGATGGTGTCGAAGACCGCGCTCGTCCCCGCCACCTTCTGGATTTCCGGCAGCCCGAGGTACTGGTGCTCGGTCAGCGCCGATTGGCGCCCCTGCAAGTCCCGCAACATCTCCACCAGCGGCTGGTCGCCTTCGAGCCGCACGCGGACCGGGATGGTGTTGATGAACATCCCCACCATCCGCTCGACCTCCGGCACCTCCGCCGGACGCCCCGAAACCACCGTCCCGAACACCACGTCCGTCCGGCCTGCCAGCCGGGCCAGCACCAGCGCCCACGCGCCCTGCACGATCGTGCTCACCGTCAGGCCATGACCTCGGGCGAAGTCGGCGAGTGCCCGGGTCGCCTCCTCGGGCAGCCATTCGGAATGGTTGTCCGGCATCACCATCGTCTTGCCCGCGTCGGCGTCCACCACGGTCGGTTCGTCCGACCCGGCCAGCTCGGACCGCCACGCCGCCCTGGTCGCCTCCAGGTCCTGACGGCTCAGCCACGTCAGGTAGTCCCGATAGGACGGCGCCATCGACGAACCCCGCCCACCCGCGTAGCCTGCCGACATCTCGCCGAGGATGAGCGGTGTCGACCAGCCGTCCAGCAGAACGTGGTGCGACGTCACCACGAGCCGGTGCCGCCCCTCGCCGAGGCGGATCAGCGACAGCCGGAGCAGTGGCGGCTTGGTCACGTCGAACCGCTCCGCCTGGTCCTCCGCGAGAAGGCGTTCGACCTCCGCGTTCGCGTCCGCCTCATCGAGGTGTGAAACATCCGCCGTCCGCCACGGGAGGTCGACCTCGTCCGCGACGACCGCCACCGTCTCGCCGGAGCCCAGCTGATGGAAGCTCGTCCGGAGCGATTCGTGCCGGGCGACCACCTGGTTCCATCCCGCACGCAGCCGGTCCGCGTCGAGTGGCCCGTCGAGGTCCAGAATCCGCTGGCTCTGGTAGACGTCGACGCCGTCCTCGTCGAAGGCTCGCTCGAAGAGCATGCCTTCCTGCAGGGGCGACAGCGGCCAGATGTCGGTCAGTCCCGGCGCCGCGGCCTCCAGGTCCGCCACGTCCCGCCGGGTCACCGTGACGAGTTCGAAGTCGGACGGGGTGTGTCCGCCCGCGCCGGGGGTTCCGGCGAGGGCCGCGAGGCCGGTCAGCATGCCGACCCAGGCCTCCCCGAGCCGCTCCACCACGGCGGGGTCGAGATCCCTGCTGTCGATGGCGAGCCTCAGCCGGGGTCCGTCCGGTGTGTCCTGAACGTCCGCCCCGACCTCGACGGCATGGGCCAGGATCAGGTCCGGGCCGCCGCCGAGCGCCCCTTCCGCGACCTGCCACGCGGTGTCCCCGGCGGCGGCGGCGAGGCCGGACCGGCCGAGATAGTTGAAACCGATCCGCGCGGACGGCGAGGCCGCCAGCCTGGCCCCGGTCTCGGGGTTGAGATGGCGCAACAGCCCGTAGCCGAGACCCTCGCCGGGGACGGCGCGGACCTGTTCCTTCACGGCCTTCAGCAACTCCCCCGCCGCCGCTTTCCCCGCTGCCGCGGCGGAAAGGTCGACGCCGGAGACATCGAGGCGGACCGGGTGCACGCTGGTGAACCAGCCGACGGTGCGCAGCAGATCCTCGCCGTCGGCGGCGTGGCGGCCGTGGCCTTCCACGTCCACCAGGACCCCGGCGCCGTCCGGTCGCGCGACCGCACCCGCCAGGCCCGCCAGCAGGACTTCCTGGACCCCGCAATGGAAAGCCCCCGGAACGTGGGCAACCAGGCCGCGTGCTTCGGCTCCGGACAGCGTCCGGGACCACGAGTGCGACTCCCCGGAATCCTGCTCCAGCACCGGCTCCGCCCCATCCAGCACGGCGACCCAGTGCTCGGCTTCGGCGACGGTACGCTCGCTGAACGCCTGCTCGGTCAGCCGTCGCGCCCACTGGCGATACGACGTCGTCACAGGTTCGAGGGCGGGGGTCCCGCCGGAGATCACCTCGTCGTACGCCGCGCGCAGATCCGGCAACAGGATCCCCCACGAAACCGCGTCGACGGCCAGGTGATGCGCCGCCAAGGCCAACCGGCCCGGCGCGGCGGCTCCGGCGTCGACCCAGACGGCCCGCAGCATGGTTCCCTTCGACGGGTTCAGCTCGCCCGTCACCGCTCTGACCTCGCGTTCGGCGGCCTCGTCGAGATCTTCGGACCCGGCGGCCACTCGCGAGACCAGGTCCGCCGCGGTCACCGCACCCGGCTCGGCCACCATCAGCCGTCCATCGGGCTCCACCCGTGCCCGCAACAGGTCATGCGCGTCCAGAACGGCTTGCAGGGCGGTCACCAGCGCGTCCTGGTCGAAGCCCGCCGGGGTGACGACGACTCGCGCCTGCACGAAGCCGGGGCGCACCGCGTCGTCCCCGAGGGCACGCATCACCGGCGTCCGAAGGATCTCCCCCACACCAGCGTCCACTGTGGACGGCTGCTTCGGCTGGGCGACGTTGGCCGGAGCCGCCAGTTTGCCGGGGGTCCGGTGCTCGAACACCAGCCGCGGCGTCAGGGAAAATCCCTCCCGGCGGGCGCGGGCCGCCACCTGCATCGACGAGATCGAGTCCCCGCCCAGTTCGAAGAAGTCGTCCTCGACCCCGACCTGGTCGAGGCCGAGCACCTCGGCGAACACTCCACAAAGGACTCGCTCGGCCTCGGTGGCGGGCTCCCTGCCCACCGCCTTCGAGGCGAAGTCCGGTTCGGGCAGGGCCTGCCGGTCGACCTTTCCGTTGACTGTCAACGGCAACTCGTCCAGCACCAGCAGCGCGGCGGGCACCATGTACTCGGGCAGCGTCTCGGCGAGCTGTTCGCGCAGCCGCGCCGGGTCGACTTCGTGCCCCGTTTCCGCGACCACGTAACCGATCAGCTGCTCGCCCCGCGCGGACACCACGGCCTGACCGACACCGGGCAGGGCGGCGAGCGCCACCTCCACCTCACCGGGCTCCACCCGGTAGCCGCGGATCTTCACCTGGTCGTCCGCTCGACCGGCGAACGCCAGCGTGCCCCGATCCGTCCAGTACGCCAGGTCACCGGTTCGGTACATCCTCCCACCCGGCACCCGACCACCACCCCCCACGGAGGCGCTTCGCGCCGCTGCGTCGTCGGCGGCGTACAGGTCGGCGACGAATCGCCCGGCCGTCAACGCCGAACGGCCCAGATAGCCCTGCGCCACACCGGCTCCGGCGACATACAGCTCGCCGGCCACTCCCGGGGGCACGGGTCGCAAGAAGCCGTCGAGGACGTAGACACGCCGCCCCGCGAGCGGACGTCCGATCGGCAGGACCGATCCCGTCTCGTCACCGGGTTCGAGCACCCACCACGTCGCGCACAGCGTGGCCTCCGTCGGCCCGTAGAGATGCCGCACCCGCACGTCCGGGCACGTCCGCCGCATCCGCTCCACCGCCGCCAGCGGCACCGCGTCCCCACCGGTCAGCACCTCGCGCAGACCGGCGGCCGACTCCGGTGACTCTTCGGCCAGCACCCGGAAGGAGCCGGCGGTCAGGTGGGCGGCCGTGACCCCGCCCGCCACATATCCGGCCAGTGCTTCGCCGTCGACCGCGCCCGATCCGGCCAGTACCACCCTGGCACCCGACAGCAGCGGCACCCACATCTCGAACAAGGAGATGTCGAACGCGTGCGAGGCGTGCATCAACACACTGTCGCCGGGGCCCACCCGCCAGCCTGGCTCACCGACCAGCGCCGCGACATTGCCGTGGGACACCGCGACACCCTTGGGTGTCCCCGTCGATCCCGACGTGTACATCACGTACGCGAGGTCGCCGTCACTCACCCCGACCGACAGGCGAGTGGATTCCGCCACCGCCCGCCGCGTCTCCGGATCGTCGAGGACGATCGGATCGAGTCCGCCGTCCAGCACGGCGTCCCGGTACGTTTCCGTGCACACCACCGCCGACGGCTCCGCGTCGGCCAGCATGAACTTCACCCGTTCCGCCGGGTAGGCGGGATCCACCGGCACGTACGCCGCGCCCGCTTTCCACACCGCGAGCAACGTCGCGATCAGGTCGCGTGACCGTTCCATCACCACGGCCACGCGATCCCCGCGCCGGACACCCCGGCCGCTCAGATAACCGGCGAGCCTCTCCGCGTGCTCGGCCAGTTCTCCGTACGACACCGCCCGATCGCCGTCGAAAACCGCTGTCGCGTCACGGTGGCGCTCCACCTGGCGGTCGAACAGATCCAGGGCAGGCACGCTCGGCGCTTCAGCCGGGGACGCGCCCCATTCCCGCACCACCAAGGCACGCTCGGCCGCGGTCGTCACCTCGACCTCGGCCACCGTGATCCCGCTCGCCGCCGTCAGCTGACGCAGCACCCCACTGAACCGCTCGACAATGGAGAGGGCGGTTCCCCGGTCGAAGAGATCGGTCAGATAGTCGAGTTTGAGGAGCAGCGATTCGCGAGGAACCGCGACCAGCGTGAGCGGATAGTGGGCGGCTTCCCTGCCCTGATTCACCTGGAGTTCGAAAGGTTTGGCGGAGTCCGATCCGCCGGGCTCACGGTGGAACTTCTCGAAGACGAGCAAAGTGTCGAAGACCGCGCCGGGGCCCGCCGCCTGCTGGATGTCCGCCAACCCCACGAACTGGTCGGGGACGAGCGTCGACTGCCGTTTCTGCAACTCCGCCAGCAGTTCGACGACCGGCGTCGAGCCACGCAACCGCACGCGCACGGGAACGGTGTTGAGGAACAGCCCCACCATCCCCTCGACACCGCGCAACCCCGGCGGACGCGCCGAGACCACCGCCCCGAACACCACGTCCGTCCGGCCTGCCAGCTGCGACAGCACCAGCGCCCACGCGCCCTGTACCACCGTGTTCAGCGTCAACCCGTGGCGGCGAGCCAGCTCGTCCAACGATCGCGTGAGGTCTTGGGGCAGCTCGACTTCGACGCTCTCCGGCACGGAGGGCGCTCGCGCCGGATCGGCGGGCGCCACCAGCGTCGGCTCCTCGGCGCCACTCAGCTCCGCCGCCCATGCCGACAGCGCCCTCGTCTTGTCCTGGCGGCTCAGCCATTCGAGGTAGTCCCGGTACGACGTCACTTCCGGCAGATCCGGCGTGCCGCCATCGGCCGCGTACAGCGCCGACAGCTCGTCGAGCACGATCGGCATCGACCAGCCGTCCATGATCGTGTGATGGCAGGTCACCGCCAGGCGGTGCGTGGTGTCGCCGAGACGGATCAAGGTCAGCCGCAGCAACGGCGCCGTCGCGAGGTCGATCCTCTTCGTCCGATCCTCTTCGGCCAGCTTTCGCACGGCCTCCGAGGGATCGTCGAGGTGGGAAAGGTCGACCTCGCGCCACGGCAGTTCCACCTGCCTGGCGATGATCTGCACCGTCTCACCGGATTTGCGCTGCCTGAAGCAAGCCCGGAGCGAGGCGTGCCGGTTCAGCAGCGCCTCCCAAGCCGCACGCAGCCTGGCCGCGTCGACCGGTCCTTCCAGGTCCAGGATCCAATGTCCTATGTAGACGTCGAGCCCTTCGCCGTCGTAGACCGCGTGGAAGAGCAACCCGGCCTGCAGCGGCGACAGCGGCCAGATTTCCTCGATCCGCGACTGAGCCATCAATATCTCCCTCGATCTGCGAAGGGCTTGAAGTTCGTCGTCGAACTCAGCCTCGAATTCCTCGATCTCGTCCTGGTCCAAGCCGAGAGGCCGAAGTCGAATGCGAGATGTCCCCGGTGAAGGAATCATCCGCCCGACGAGCCGCCCCGGACAACATGTCCAAGGAACCGACATTGGGGACAGCGGCTCTCGTCGATCGTGGGGTCGCGAGTGGCGATTCGGGTTCTATTGAGAGGTAAGGAAAAGGCAACGCCGGGTTAGGGGTGTGTGGAAACAGGGACGTCGGGTGTCCCTGTTTCCACACACCCCTCCGGATCCGGTGTGCACAGGGACTTTCGTGCGGGACCGTGTGGATTTTGGGTCACCTGACGTCCCAAAATCCACACAGTGAGCCACACGGTCCAGCATCGGGCCGGTCACCGGCACCGCGGCTCTCGTCAGACGTGGGTGTCCGGCATGGGTGGCGTGAGCTCGAACACGACACCTTTGCCTCACCCTCTAGAACATGAAACGCCATTCACGACCCGGTTAAGAAGCGTCGAATTCGGCTTCGAATTCCTCGATCTCGTCCTTGCCCAGATCGAGGAGTTCGACGTCGGATGTGGCGGGTCCGCCCGGGTCGTCGGGCTTCTCCACTTCCGGTTCGACGATCATCGCGATTCCCGCCGGGGTCTTGTACTCGAATACCTCCGGCGTGCCGAAGACCATTCCGTCGCGGTGGGCCCGCGCCGCCAGTTGCATCGACGTGATCGAATCGCCGCCCAGCTCGAAGAAGTTGTCGTCCGCACCGACCTGCTCCACACCGAGCACTTCGGCGAAGAGAGCACACAACATCCGCTCGATCTCCGTGACCGGCTCCCGGTCGGAAACGCGTCCGCCGTAGTCGGGATCCGGCAACGCCGCCCGGTCGATCTTCCCGTTCGCCGTCACCGGCAGGGCGTCCAGCGCCAGCACCGCCGCCGGTACCAGGTAGTCCGGCAGCACCTTGCCGATCCGCTCGCGTAGCCGTACCGGATCCACGTCGTCATCGGACACGACGTAGCCGATCAACCGTCCGTCACGGGCCACCACCACCGCCTGGTCGACGCCCGGTTGTGCCGCCAACACCGCCTCGATCTCGCCCGGCTCCACGCGATAGCCGCGGATCTTGACCTGGTCGTCGGCCCGGCCGGCGAAGACCAGTTCGCCTTGCTGGGTCCAGTACGCCACGTCTCCCGTCCGGTACATCCTCTTACCCTGGGCGAACGGATCGGCGATGAACCGCTCAGCCGTCAACGCCGCGCGACTCAGGTAGCCCTGTGCCAGCCCTTCGCCCGCGATGTACAGATCGCCCGCGATGCCCGGCGGCAACGGCCGCAGGAAGACATCCAGCACATACAGCCGTCGCCCCGGGAGCGGACGGCCGATCGGCAGCACCGGACCCAGCACATCACCCGGTTCCAGCACCTGCCACGTCGCGCACAACGTCGTCTCCGTCGGGCCGTACAAATGCCGGACCCGCACCCCGGGACAAACCTCCCGCACCCGCTCCACCGCGCGCACCGGCACCGAATCACCACCGGTCAGGATTTCGCGGAGCCCCGCGAACGATTCCGGCGATTCCTCCGCCACCACACGAAAACTACCCGCCGTCAGATGCGCCCTCGTCACCCCCGCCGCGACCGCCTCCCGCAAACGGCGGGCATCCACCGCACCCGGCCCGGCGACCACCACCCTGGCCCCCGACACCAACGGAACCCAGATCTCACACAACGACGCATCAAAAGAATGCGGCGCGTGCATGAGGACAGCGTCACCGAAACCCATCCCCCAGCCTGGATCCCCCACCAGTTCCGCGACACTCCCATGCGGAACGGCCACCCCCTTCGGGGTACCCGTCGAACCAGACGTGTACATCACGTACGCCAGATCGTCCGCCCCGATCGGGACCGGGGAAACCGCGCCCTCGATGGCTTCGTCCACGATGATCCGCGCATGGTCCGGCGGCACCACACCCGCGGTCTCCACTCCGCACAGCACCACCGCGACCGCGGAGTCGGCCAGCATGAACGCCACCCGGTCCGCCGGGTAGTCCGGCGCGACCGGCACGAACGCCGCGCCCGCCTTCCACACCCCGAGCCAGGCCGCCGTCACCTCGGCCGATCGTTCCAGCACCACCCCGACGCGGTCGCCGCGTCGCACACCCCGCTCCGTCAGCGCCCCCGCCACCCGGCCGGACCACTCGTCGAGTTCCTCGAACGACCAGACCCGGTCCCCGGCCATCACCGCGGTCGCTTGAGGTGTCCTTTCCACCTGCTGTCGGAACAGCTCCACCGCCGAGGCCGCGGCCACCGCGTCGCCGGTCTCGTTCCACCGCTCGACGACCAGTTCACGCTCGGCGTCGTCCACCACGTCCAACCGGCCGACCGGCGCCTCCGGTTCCGCGATCATCCGCTCCAGCACCTTGGCGATCCGGCGCAGCGCTTGCTTGGCGACTTCGGCGTCGACCGCCTCTGGCTGATACTCCAGGACGGTGTCCAGACTCTCGCCTGGCAGGACACCCAGAGTGAGCGCGTACGGCGTCGCCTGATGGAACTCCCGCAGGGTCAGGCTGAGACCGCTCGGGGAGTCCGCTTTCCTCGCCGGGTCGGCGTAGTTCTCGAACACGACGATCGTGTCGAAGTTCGCCCCGTCCAACTTCTGGATCTCCGGCAGGCCGAGGTGGTGATGCGAGATCAGCTCGGACTGCCGCTCCTGCAGCCCGGTCAGCAGCCGCAGGACCGACTGCCCGCCGTCCAACCGCACGCGCACCGGCACGGTGTTGATGAACAGCCCCACGACCTGTTCGGCGCCGGGAAGATCCGCCGGGCGCCCCGAAACCACCGCGCCGAACACCACGTCACGACGACGCGCCAGCCGGGCCAGCACCACCGCCCACGCCGCTTGCACCAGCGTGTTCAGCGTCAACCCGTGCCCTCGGGCGAACTCGACGAGGGCGGACATGAAGTCCGGTGAATGACGGAACACCTCGCGCTCCGGCAGTCCCGAAGCCTTCCCTCGCCTTTCGCGGATCACGAGTGTCGATTCGTCGGCACCTGCCAGTTCCGCGCGCCACGCCTCGCGCGCCGCCTGCTTGTCCTGCCGGCCCAACCAGGCCAAGTAGTCCCCGTAGGACCCCGCGGACCGCGGCATCGTGGCGACGCCACCCGCCGCGTAGATCTCGAGAAGGTCCGCCTCGATGATCGCCCGGGACCAGCCGTCGATGAGCAGGTGATGACTCGTCGTCACCAGACAATGTCTGTCCCGGCCGAGCCGGATCAGCGTCAACCGCAGCAGCGGCGGCTTCTTCAGGTCGAATCTCCTGAAGCGCTCCTTCTCCGCGATCACGCTGATCTCGGCCTGCGCGTCTTCCTCGGCCAGGCCGGACAAATCGAATTCGGCCCAGGGGAGCTTCACTTTCCGGGTGATGAGCTGGACCGACTCGCCGTTCTTCCGGCGCTGGAAACTCGCGCGAAGCGCCGCATGGCGGTTGAGGAGGGCTTCCCAAGAGATTCGGAACCGCTCCGTGTCCAGTGGCCCGTCGATGATCTGCGATTGCTGAATGACGTGGATATCGGGAGCGTCGTCGTCGAATGAGGCGTGATAGAGCATTCCCGCCTGCATCGGCGACAACGGCCAGACTTCGTCGAGCGCCGATCCGGAGGATGTGGTCGAAGTGGTCACGATGTCTGCCCCTCACTGAGTTCCGCCGCCAGTGCTTCGAAGCTCTCGATCTCGTCCTGATCCAGATCGAGGAGGCCGAAGTCGGATACGGTATGTCCACCCGCGGTGGGATCATCCGCTTGGCGGGCGAGCCCGGACAACATGTCCAGCAGTTCCTGGACCAGTCGTTCGATTTCGGGCTCGTCGATCAGCGCGCCCTGCCATTCCACGACGAGCGTCAATTCAGGACCATTCGGCAGATCCTGGACAATCGCGTTGACTTCGACCGCGTGTGGCAGTTCCATACCCGGTTCCATCGAACTGCCCATTTCCCCGACCAGGTGCCACGCTTGCCGGTCACGCTGGTCACCGGCGACGAACCGGCCCATGTAATTGAAACCGATCCGCGAAGACGGCAGCGCCGCCAGAACCGGCCCTGTCTCGGCGTTGAGGTAACGCAACAATCCATAGCCGAGTTCGTCGCCGGGCACCGCCCGCGACTGCTCCTTGACCACCTTCAGCAACGTCCCGGCCGCCGGTTCACCGGCGAGCGCACCGGCCAGATCGATCCCGGCCACGTCCAGCCGCACCGGACGCGTGCTGGTGAACCAGCCGACCGTCCTGGACAGGTCCATCCCCTCGACGGGATGGCGACCGTGACTTTCCACGTCGACCAGCACCGTGTCCTCGCCGCGCCAGCGCGCCACCGCTCCAGCCAGCCCGGCCAGCAGGACCTCGTGCACCCCGCAGTGGAACACCACCGGAGCCCGCCCCACCAGCACCGAGGCCTCGGCCGCCGGGATCACCCACGACCGCGAGCGCAAATCGGCACCCGCGACGGCGGCACGCTCCGGCCGCTCTTGGCCGAGAATCGCCTTCCACGCCGGCAATTCCCCTACCCGCTCGGCGGAGACCGCCCACTCCTGAAGCAGACTCGCCCACCGCCGGAACGACACTCCTACCGGCTCCAGCACCGGATCCCGGCCCGCGGTCGCCGCATCACTCGCCAGCCGCAGGTCCGACAGCAGCACCCGCCACGACACCCCGTCGACCACCAAGTGATGTGCCACCACGACCAGCCTGCCCACCTTGCCCGGCCCGGCATCCGCCCAGACCGCCTGGACCAGCACGCCCGCCGCCGGATCCAACCGGCCGACGGCGTCGCGCTCCGCGGCCCTCACCGCCTCGTCCAGCGAGCCGGCGTCGACCTGCACGCGGGTGACCAAGCCGGCCACCTCCAGCGACCCGGGCTCACCGACCACCATCCGGCGGCCGTGCTCGCCGTCGACGACCCGTGCCCGCAGCATGTCGTGCGTGTCCACCACCGCCGTGAACGCCGTCACCAAGGCCTTCTCCGTCAGATCCGACGGCGTGGACACCACCACCCACTGCGCGAACCCCGGCGCCACGACACCGTCCCCGAACATGCGCATCACCGGCGTCAACGCGACTTCACCGACACCGTCGGCCACCGTGGCGTGCGCACGGTGCGGCAGCGGTGTTTCCCCCACCAGCTGCGCGAGCCGCTCGGGGGTCCGGTGCTCGAACACCTGCCGCGGGGTCAGGGACATCCCATCGCGACGGGCACGTGCGGCGACCTGCATCGACGAGATCGAGTCACCGCCCAGTTCGAAGAAGCTGTCCTCGACCCCGACCCGCGCCAGACCGAGGACCTCGGCGAACACCTCGCACAGGAGCCGCTCGGCTTCGGTCGACGGCTCCCTGCCGGCCGTCTTCGAGGAGAAATCCGGTTCGGGCAACGCCTTCCGGTCGATTTTCCCGTGCGGAGTCAGTGGCAGGACGTCCAGCGCCATCACCACCGCGGGCACCATGTACGCGGGCATCCGTTCCGCGAGTTCCTTCCGCAGCGCCTGCGGATCGACGTCGCCAGGTGACACGTAGGCCACCAGGCGGCCCTCGCGGACGGTCACCGTGGCTTGGGTGACCCTGGGGTGGTTGGACAACGCGAACTCGATCTCGCGGGGTTCGACCCGGAACCCGCGGATCTTGACCTGGTCGTCGGCCCGCCCGGCGGACACCAGTTCACCCTGGTCCGTCCAGTACGCCAGATCCCCGGACCGATACATTCGCTCACCCGGTACGAAGGGATCTGCGACGAACCGCTCGGACGTCAGCGCCGAGCGGCCGAGATAGCCGCGGGCCACCCCGATCCCGGCCAGGTACAGCTCACCCGTGACACCCGGCGGCAGCGGGCGCAGGAACGCGTCCAGCAGATAGCCGCGGACCCCGGCGATCGGCGCCCCGAACGGGATCACCTCTCCGCCCGGCGCCAACGGCATGCTCACCGTCGCGCAGATCGTGGTCTCGGTCGGCCCGTAGGCGTTGATCATCCGGCGGTCGGCCGACAGGCGGTCCACCAGGCCGGGCGGGCAGAGTTCTCCCGCCGCGGTCACCGTCTCCAGCCTGTCCGGGATCGCGTCGGCGGTGGCCAGCACCGACGGCGGGGCCTTCACATGCGTGATGTCCCACCGTTCCAGCGCGTCGGTCAGGGACGCGTGCGGCGGCAGATCCCGGTCCGGCGGCATCACCAGCGTCGCCCCGGCCAGCAACGCCATCATCACCTCGGACACGATGGTGTCGAAGCCGAGCGCCGCGAACTGCAGGACACGGGACGACGGCGTCACGGCGAGCCGTTCGATATGCGCCATCGCCAGGTTGCCGAGGCCCGAGTAGGTGACGACGACACCCTTGGGCGTTCCGGTGGATCCCGACGTGTAGATCACGTACGCCGCGTCACGCATCCCCACCCGCGGTGATACCACGCTCGGGGCCGCCGCCAGGTCCAGCTCGTCGAGCACCACGATCCGGTCGGCGAACTCCTCCGGCACCGCCTCGCGTGTCTTTCCCTGGCACACCACCAGCATCGGATTCGCGCTGCCGAAGATCAGCTTCACGCGCTCGGCCGGATACGCGGGATCCACCGGGACGAAGACGCCGCCTGCCAGCGACACCCCCAGCATCCCGATCAGCCACCACGCGGACCGGCCGACCACCAGCCCGACGCGGCGCTCCCGCTCGACCCCGCCGGCCCGCAGGACGGCGGCGAACCTCTCCGCCCGATCCCACAGTTCCTCGTACGTCAGTTCGCCGTCGCCGTCCGCGACCGCCACCGCGTTCGGCCGCTCCGCCGCCATCCGCCCGATCAACGACGGTAGCGGCTCATCCGCCACCACCGCGGATTTCCAGTGCGGCAACGGAATCTCGCCCATGCCGGTCCGCCCGACTAGACCGGACGGATCGGCGGCCACCGCACCGAGGGCACCGACGAACCACTCCAGGAGCGAATCGGCGACGGCCTCGTCGATCTGCCCCCGCCAGTAGGCGAGCTGGATCCTGAACCGTTCGCCAGGGATGACGCCGACGGTCACCGGGTAGTGGGTCCCCTCGATCGTGCCCAGATAGGTGAACTGGTCGGCGAAGTCCCGCGGGTAGTTCTCGAACACCAGCAGCGTGTCGAACATCGCGCCCGGTCCGGCCGTCTTCTGGATGTCCGTCAGTCCCAGGTGCTGGTGGGGCATCAAGGCCACCTGACGGCGTTGCAGCCCGGTGAGCATGTCCACAATGGACGCGTCGCCGTCCAGCGAGACCCGGACCGGCACCGTGTTCATCATGAGCCCCGGCATCGACTCCACACCGGGGAGTTCCGCGGGACGGCAGGCGACGGTGGTGCCGAACACCACGTCGGTCCGCCGCGCGAGCCGCGCCAGCACGATCGCCCACGCGCCTTGCACCACCGTGTTCAGCGTCAGCCCGTGGTCGCGGGCGAACTCGGTCAGGCGGGTGTGGCGATCCGGCGAAAGATGGGTGACGCGGTAGTCGTAGTCACTCACGGAGTCCGACTTGGCGACCAGCGCCGGTACGTCGATGTCGGACAGTTCCGCCTGCCACGCCGCGCGTGCCGCGTCCTTGTCCTGCCGCTCGAGCCAGGCCAGGTAGTCCAGGTAGGAGGCGGCACCGGTCCGGTCCGGGAAGTGTCCACCGGACGTGTAGGCCGCGGACACCTCGTTGAGGATGACCGCCACCGACCAGCCGTCGGTCAGGATGTGATGGTTGACGACCAGCAGGCGGTGCCGGTCCTCGCCGACCCGGACCAGCACCAGCCGGAACAGCGGCGCCTTGGTGAGGTCGAACCGTTCCCGCTGTTCCTCCGCGGCCACGGCCTCGACGGCCGCCTCGATGTCACCTGCCCCCGTCAGGTCGACCTCGCGCCACGGCAGGTCGACGTGCCCGGCGACGGCCTGCACCGTCTTTCCCGACGCGAGCCGGTGGAAGGTCAGCCGAAGCTCGGCGTGCCGGGCGAAAACCGCTTCCCACACGGACCGCAGCAAAGCCACGTCCAGCGGTCCGGCCAGTTCCACGATCCACTGCGTCTGGTAGATGTCGAGACCCTGGTCATCGAGGGTCGACTGGAAGAGCAGTCCCGCCTGCAGCGGCGCCAGTGGCCAGACCTCCCGAACGCCGGGGACGGCGATCGCCAGCTCCGCCTCGTCTTCCGCGGTCAGGTCGATCAAGGGGCCGTCGACCGGCCTGTCGACCGGTACGGCACTCGTCACGGCGGCGAGCCGGGCCGGGGTCCTCTCCCCGAAGATCTGGGACGGCGTCACCAGCAGGCCCGCTTTGGCCGCACGAGCCGCCAAGCGCACCGCGAGGATCGAATCCCCGCCCAAATCGAAGAAACCGTCGTCGACACCGGCTCGTGCCACGTCGAGCACCTCGGCGAACAGTCCACAAAGGACGCGTTCCGCCTCGGTGACAGGCTCACGACCGCCGGTTTTCGCCGTGAAGTCGGGCGCGGGCAACGCCGCCCGGTCCACCTTGCCGTTTCCGGTCAGCGGCAGCGCGGCCACCGGGAGCACCACGGCCGGGACCAGGTACTCCGGTAGCACGGCCGCGAGACGCTCGCGAACGAGAGCGGGGTCCGCGTCCGCCACCACATAACCGATCAGGCGGCCGTCGATCGGCACCACCACGGCCTCGTGGACGTCCGGCTGGGCGGTCATCGCGGCCTCGATCTCGCCGGGTTCGACCCGGAACCCGCGGATCTTCACCTGATCGTCGGCCCGGCCCCCGAACAGCAACTCGCCGTCGATGGTCCGTTGGGCGAGGTCCCCGGTCCGGTACATCCTCGTACCCGGGACGAAGGGATCGGCCACGAACCGCTCCGCCGTCAGTCCCGCCCGGTCCAGGTAACCGTGCGCCAGACCGGCGCCGGAAAGGTACAGATCGCCGGTCACTCCCGGCCCCACCGGCCGCAGCGACGCGTCGAGCACGTGGGCCTGGCGCCCCGGGAGCGGACGGCCGATCGGCAGCACCGGACCCAGCACATCACCCGGTTCCAGCACCTGCCACGTCGCGCACAACGTCGTCTCCGTCGGGCCGTACAAATGCCGGACCCGCACCCCGGGACAAACCTCCCGCACCCGCTCCACCGCGCGCACCGGCACCGAATCACCACCGGTCAGGATTTCGCGGAGCCCCGCGAACGATTCCGGCGATTCCTCCGCCACCACACGAAAACTACCCGCCGTCAGATGCGCCCTCGTCACCCCCGCCGCGACCGCCTCCCGCAAACGGCGGGCATCCACCGCACCCGGCCCGGCGACCACCACCCTGGCCCCCGACACCAACGGAACCCAGATCTCACACAACGACGCATCAAAAGAATGCGGCGCGTGCATGAGGACAGCGTCACCGAAACCCATCCCCCAGCCTGGATCCCCCACCAGTTCCGCGACACTCCCATGCGGAACGGCCACCCCCTTCGGGGTACCCGTCGAACCAGACGTGTACATCACGTACGCCAGGTGTTCCGGGCGCACCGTGACAACGGGTGCGTCGCCCGGGTCCTCGTCCGTGACGACGACCGACTCGATCCCCTCCGGTACGCGATCACGCGTCGCGATCGAGCACACCGTCAGGGAAACGCCCGAATCCGCCAGCAGGAAAGCGATCCGCGGCGCGGGGTAGGCGGCGTCCACCGGTACGTACGCCGCTCCCGCCTTCCAGACGGCGAGCAGTGACACCAGTAAGTCCGCCGAACGGTCCATGATGACCGCGACACGGTCGCCGAGGCGGACGCCCCTGCCGGTCAACCGACCGGACAACCGGCAGGCGAGTTCATCGAGTTCCCGATACGTCAGAACCCGATCCCCGTCGGACACGGCCACCGCGCCGGGCGTCCGGTCCACCTGCCGGGCGAACAGATCCAGCACCGTCGGTGTGGCCCCCGCTGCGGAACTCATCGTCATCCTCCGTGAAGGCCGTAGAACACCGGCTCAGGCTCGGGCTCGTCGTCGAACCCGGTTCCGTTGCCGTCCGCCTTGGTTCCGTTGCTTTCCGGATTGGCGAACTGCGTGTGATAGAGCTCCGCGTAAAGACCGCCGGCGGCCAGCAGTTCGTCGTGCGTCCCGCGCTCCCGGACCCCGCCGCCGTCGATCACGAGGATCTGGTCGGCCTCGCGGATCGTGGACAACCGGTGGGCGATCACCAGCGAAGTGCGGTCGCGCAGGGCGGTCTTGAGCGCCCGCTGGACCGCGGCCTCCGACTCGGAGTCGAGGTGAGCGGTGGCTTCGTCGAGCACGACGACCGACGGCGCCTTCAGCAGCAGCCGGGCGATCGCCAGCCGTTGCTTCTCCCCGCCCGACATGCGGTAGCCGCGATCGCCGGCGACGGTGTCGAACCCGCTGGGGAGGGACTGGACCAGGTCCCAGATCTGGGCACCCTTGCAGGCCTCGATCAGCTCGTCCTCGGTGGCGCTCGGGCGGGCGTAGAGCAGGTTTTCCCGGATCGTGTCGTGGAAGAGGTAGGAGTCCTGGCTGACCACCCCGACCGATTCGCGGAGCGAATCGAAGGTGAGGTCCCGCAGATCCTGTCCGCCGATGCGAATGGTTCCGGAGGTCGGGTCATACAGCCGGGTCACCAGATGGGTGATGGTGCTCTTCCCGGCGCCGGACGGGCCGACGAGCGCGGTGAGGGTCCCGGCGGGCACGTGGAAGTTCACCCCGCGAAGGACATCCGACGTCACTTCCCCGCGTCCCTTCGCGGCCCGCACATGCTCCAGCGACGACAGCGAGACCTCGTCCGCGGTGGGATAGCGGAACATCACCTCGTCGAACTCGATCTCCGGTGCCACGTCCTTCGTGAGCTCCACCGCTTCGGGCTTTTCCTTGATCAGCGGCTTCAGATCGAGCAACTCGAAGAACCGGGAAAAGGCCACCACGACGGTCTGCGCGGTCTCCTGCATCCCGGACAGCTGGGTGATCGGTCCCAGCAGCCGCGCGAGCAGGGTGGCGATGGCGATCAGCGTGCCGAGCTGGAACGCACCGTCGAGCACGAGTCCGCCACCGATGCCGTAGACGATCGCCGTGGCGAGCGAGGCCATCAGCGTCATCATGACGAAGGACATCCGGCCCCAGACGGAAAGGCTCACCCCGAGCTTGCGGATCCCCCCGGCACGTTGCTGGTAGTCGGCCATCTCCTCGTCCGGACGGCCGTAGAGCTTGGAAAGCATCGCCCCCTGGACGTTGAACCGCTCCTGGAGAAGGCCGCCGAGGCTGGCATTGGCATCCATCATCTTTCCGGTGCGCTGCCCGATGAGCCGTCCCACGTAGACCCATGGCACGAGGAACAGCGCGACCACCACCAGCGTGACGACGGCGACGAGCCACGACAGGTAGATCAGCTCGGCCAGTACCAGCACGACCGCGACCGCGCTGGTCGCTACCAGCAGCAGGTGGCCGAACGTCTGCTGCGCCATGATCACTTCGGTGTGCAGCCGGTTCACCAGTACCCCGGTCTGGGTCCGGGTGAAGAACGCGATCGGCAGCCGCCGGACGTGGTCGAGCACCTGGGTCCGGACGTCATAGGTGACCCCTTCCCCGATCTTCCCGGCGATGTAAGCCGACACCAGCGACAAGCCCGCGGCCAGTAGGGCGAGGATGCCGGTCAGGCCCGCCATCCAGAGCACGACATCGAGGTCGTTCTTCAGAATGCCGTTGTCGATGAGCTCCCGCATGATCAAGGGGGTCGCGACGATGACGACGGCCTCCAACACGGCGATGAGAACGAAGAGCGCCACCTTCCCGATATGCGGGCGAAAGTAGCCGAGCACTCTGCGCACCGTCCCCCGGCGGATTTTCGTCGACCAGGGATCGGGGTCGTCATCCCTCGGGTTCGGTGCGCCGAAGCGCATCACTACGTCCATACCGTCATTCCTCCCACGCGCGAAGTCCGCGATCTCAATCGTGCTGAATCGTGTCGATGTCCACGAGTGGGTCCAAGCGACCATCTCCGCGAGCACTCGGGATCCGCGGCCATGACCGTCCACAAGCGACACTGGTGTTCGTCTGCCTACGCCGGACCGCCCACATCGTCACGAGGGCAGCGCCGGTCTCGCACCTTGCCCGGCACAGGAACCTAACGCCCCGCAGGGGTCCCGACGGGCACGGGCGGAACGTGCCAGCCATGGAAGCGGAGTGCCTCGGCGAGCCTGCCGGTGTCCTCCGGGCGCACGGACATCTCGGCGACACCGACCGGCAGACCCGTCGAGTGCTCCAACCGGACGTCCTCGATGTTGACGTCCGCCAGCTCCGCCGCGTTGAACAACCTGGCCAGCTCTCCCGGCCTGTCCCGCAACACCACCTGTACCACGGCGAACGCCCGGATCCCCGGCCCGCTGTGCTTGCCGGGGATCCGGGCGTGGCCTTTGACACCCCGCCGCAGCAGATCCAGCACGTCATCCAGCTCACCGGACCGCAGGGCTGAAGCCGCCGAGGCGAGATCGGCCGCGATCCGCTCGAGCACGCCGGCCACCGGCAGGGTGTTCCCGGCAAGGATCTTCCGCCACAGCAGGGGATTCCCGGCGGCGATGCGCGTCACGTCGCGCAGCCCCTGCCCGGCGAGGCTCAGCGGGACGTCGCCCCCGCTCACCAGGCTCGCCGCCACCGCCGACGCCACCACGTGCGGGGCGTGTGACACCAGCGCCACCGCCGAGTCGTGCTCGCCGGCGCCGACGGTGACCACGTTCGCCCCGCACAGCGAGACCAGCTCCCGCGTCCGCCGCAAGGCATCCGCTCCCGTCTCAGACCCGGGGCAGAGCGCCCAGGGACGACCCAAGAACAGATCGGCGCGGGCCGCGGCCGGTCCGGATCGCTCCCGGCCGGCGAGCGGGTGACCCGGCACATAGGAGGTCAGGTCACACCCAAGCCGCTCCGCGTCCGCGATCGGTTCGGCCTTGACACTGGCGACGTCGGTGTACGCCGGCGCGGCCCGCTGTTTCTGCAGCCCGGCCAGCCGCTCCCCCACCAGATGCGGCGGCACGGCGATCAACGCCAGGTCCGCTTCCTCACCGGCCCACTCCTGGCCCGCGCCGAGTTCACACGCCAGCCGGACGGCGTGCGCGTCGACGTCGGAGAGGTAGACCGCCACGCCCTTCTCGCGAAGGGCCAACGCGGCCGAGGTACCGATCAGACCAGTGCCGACCACAAGCGCCTTCTCGATGGGCACCTCTGCTCCTTATACCGTTCACCGGGTCATCCCGCGGCGAGATCGGTCGCCCGGTTCTCCAAGTGATCCGCGAACCCCGCCCAGACCCTGGCGTGATCTCTGGCGAACCCGGCGACCACACCGTACAAATGCGGCGGTACGCCGTGGAGGATCTTCTCCCACTCCTGCCCGTCCATGGAATGCATGGAGAGCATTCGCAGCAGGATTCGGCCGACTTCGCTCAACCGCAGCGCGGGGTCGGCCTTGAGCTGCTCCAGCACGGCGAGACGCTCTCGATCCACGGCACGGCCGATGTCGGGTTCCGTCCGGCCCAGCGGAAGCGGCTTGGTCCGTAACCTCCTGCCCCCGTCCGGAGTCGGGCTCTCACCACGCTCCAACCGGCCGCGCACGTCCCGGACCGTCTCCGGCGAGATGCCGACCTGCTTGGCGACCTGCCGGAGCGAAAGGCCCGGATCACTGCGAATGAGGTCGGCGGCGTGTCTTCTCCTCTCCGAACTGTCGACGGGACGGATGCGCCCATCCCGCCCGATTCTGGCCTCGTTTCCGGCGTCTCCTCCACACCTGCGCAGGTCGGCCACCGTGCCGGCGGAGATACCGGTCGCCGACGCCACCCGCCGATCGGACCACTGAGGATGCGTCCCGATGATCTGAAGGGCCGCACGCTTGCGATCGGCGAGTGAGAGCGGCAGACCGTGCCGGATGTTCGCCTCGACGGCCAGGACGAACGCGTCGGATTCGGCTCCGTCGATGAACCTCGCCACGATCGTCGTGTCGCCTCTGACCCGCGCCGCCTTGAGCCGGTGCAGGCCATCGACGACCTGCATCGTCGGTCGGTGAACGAGAATTGGCGGAAGTTCCCCCTCGGCCGACAACAGTGTCTCGACGTGCTCCGGATCTTCACCTGAAGTTCTCGGCGAAGATACGGAAGACAGCCGGGACAGCTCGATTTCGACGACCGGGAGAGCGAATATGTCAACCCTCATCGGATCCACCTAGCCCCATTGGATCTTTATCCGTCCACTTTGCGATACGGCAGAGAACCGCACCGTCCAACTGCTTAGCCACGATGGTTGGACACCACGAGCCCGTCCGCACCAGCCCTGTGCCGTGTGGCGGGCGTCCTCGACACTGAGGATCCCCATGAGCGCCACCGGCAGGCCCGCCTGACGGCGGGCCGCCTCCGAGATGACCGGCGGTGGCGTGTGCTCCGGCGAACTACCGAGAGTTTTGCTCGACGACTTCGGCCAGAACAAAACCAAGGTCCACTTCGACGCACCAGGTGGGGACATGTCGGGATCGGCTCAGTCGCTCAGCCGGTCGGAATCCGCGATTGCCTTGTGGTCGCGAGTGAACCTCGCGCCCCCTCAGTCCCCAGTGAGTGCACACCTGGTCAGCATGGCACGACCAATCCTTGTCGGCAATTGACGAACAATGGGGATACCTCACAGTGAAGGTCGCCGTCCAAGGTCTTCGTTCAAGATCGACTCGCGAACCTACGCTTTTCGTATCAGCACGAGGGAAACGGGCTAGGCTGTTCGCCGATCCAGCTAGTCCGTTCGCAGCTCGCGTTTCCGCTCTCGCGGATTCGGCCGCGGCGTTCTTGGTCCACCCGAACGGTTCCCGGTCGACGTTTGCGGAAGTCTCCTCCGTGTGGGTGATACAGAGAAGCCGAGGCGGCTGGTATGGGGAATTTCAACTAAGGGCATTCGCCATCGACAAGTTCTCCTTTTGCTCTCTCAATCGTCACCTGTTACTCACCGCGAAGTACGACGTCAAGGCCCATTAGTGGGTAGCCAACACAAATGGACTCGCCAAGAGAAAAAGAGCGCCTTCATCCTGATGGCGGTTGCGGCGGTGAGGTCGTCACCTGGACGCGAGTTGAAAAAGAATCCCACTACCGCACACCTCTTTTGCCGTGCGAGGACAAAGCGGCGAAGCCGACGGGTAACCCGCTCGGCGCGGTAGCGGGAGGGGTGCCGAACGCGGTGGGCGGCCCCCGTCAAGCGTCCAGTCAGACAGTGCGGCGACGCGCCTGAGGAGGCCGCCCACGGCAACACTGCGGGGGCGCTGCTCGCCTGAAGCACGTGAAGGCCCCCTTCCCTACCTCGACCGGCGAAGTCGCAGAGCTGCCGTTCAGTCCGCTCTTGGCGAACCGGGCCCGCCTTCGTCAAGTGCCCGAAAGGAGGTGGGTCGGGGTGGCCTTGAGTGGCAATTCGGGTAGAACCAAGGGGTGGCTTGGGTACCTACTATCGGCTGGCCGGTGTCGCGAAAGCCACTTTTCGGGACATCTGACGTCGCGAAAGTGGCTTTCGCGACACCGGGGGGCGGCCGCGCTTGACGTCTGAGTCACGCTTCGGTCGGGGGTGGTAGTTGCGTACCCACGTATGGTCAGCCCGACGGCGCAGGGCGTCGGGCCTCGATCAACGTCCCCGTAGGCAAATACAGGTCCGTCAGAACCCGAATCGCCACACGCGACCCGCTTGACCAACATCTCCGCGAGTTCGCCGGAACCCTGCACCCTCAAGGTAGGCAAGGCGGCCTTCACGAACCGGTCCGTGGCACATCCCCGGGCAGGTACGCGAAGGACCCCTTCACTGCGTCTAGCGCAAGGAAGGGGTCCTTCATGTACTCAAACCCGTGTTCCGGGTCGTTCTAACGGCCCAGAACACTCACGAGCTTGCGATGGGAAAGTCGAAATAGGTGTCCGGATAAGGTTCATCCTTCAGGCTGTAATGCCACCACTCGCACTCGTACAGATTGAAACCGCTGTCCACCATGATGGAACACAGGTGCTCACGGTTCTTTTCCTGCTCCGGCGTGATTCCCGCCGCCCCGTGGTGCGAAACGACGTCCATCACATCATGGTCGCCGCCCATGTCGGCGAGTTCGCCGGTGTCCAGGCGGTACAGCGTCAGGTCCACCGTGCTGCCCCGGCTGTGGCCCGATTTGGTGGCCACATAACCCTTTTCGAACATCTGGGGCCGGTCGATGTTCGGGTAGTGCCTGAGCTTCTTCCGGCCGTCTTCGGGCTGTTCCGCCCAGCGCATGAAGCAATCCACGGCGCGCTGCGGACGGTAGACGTCCCAAAGGAGCAGGCCGAAGCCGAGAGCCTCGGCCTTCTCTCGTGCCTTCTCCAACGCCGCGCAGAAGGCGCGGGTACCGACGACGCGGTTCACCAGGTAGCCGTCCACCGGTTTACCGGTGAAGTTGTCCCAGGTGGCGTATTTGGCGTCCCAGCGGATCCCGGGCACAACCTCGTCGACGAAGACGAAATCGTCTTTCATCCGTTGCGCCCCGCCAAGGCCAGCGTCGCCAGCCTGTCGATCACGTCGCCGAGCGAGAGGCCGGCGGCCGCCATCATCCGCGGGTAGCGGCTGTACGAGGTCAGGCCGGGAAGGGTGTTGACCTCGTTCAGGACCACGCTTCCGTCTTCCTTGAGGAACAGGTCGACCCGCGCGAGTCCCCGGCAGCCCAGGGCGCGGTAGATGGCCTTCGCGGTCTCCTGGACGACCGCGCGCGACTCCGCCGAGATGTCGGCGGGAACGATGAAGCTCGAGTTCTCGGAGCCGGTCTCGGGGCTCTCTTCCTGGTGGATCTTGAAGAATCCGTGGGTCAGCGCGACCCGGTCGCACTCGCCCACCAGCAGATCGTCGTCGTTGCCCAGAATGGAGCAGCCGATCTCGCTGCCGATGACGGCTTCTTCGATCAGCACCTTCGAGTCGTACTCGCGTGCCTCCGCCAGCGCGGCGGACAGTTCTTCCTTGCTCGACACCTTGCTGACGCCGAAGGCCGAACCCGACCGGGCCGGCTTCACGAAGACGGGGTAGCTGAGTTCGCCGGGGTCGACGTCGTTGTCGTCCGTGACGATCCAGAAGTTCGGCGTGGGGATTCCCGCGCCCTTGATGACGGAATAGGTGAGGGACTTGTCCATGCACAGGGCCGAACTCTGGACATCGCAGCCGATGTAGGGGATGCCGGAGATCTCCAGCAGGCCCTGCATCGCACCGTCTTCACCGAGCTTGCCGTGCAGGACGGGCAGCACCAGGTCGAGGGCGATCGTCTCGTACTTGCCCTCGTCCAGGACCAGCAGCCCGTGCACCCCCCGGTCCGGCGACAGGACGGCCGGACGGCAGTTCCCGCTGGTCTCCCAATCCGCGGCGGGGCCGTCGCAGAGCATCCAGGCGCCACCCTGCGTGATCCCGATGTAGTACGGCTCGTACTTACCGAGATCGAGGTGCTTCTGGACCTCCAGCGCAGACTTGATGGAGATAGGGTGCTCTTCGGAAAGGCCGCCGAACAGAATTCCGATTTTCAACCTATCCATACTACTTCCCGCTTTCGAAGTTGAGACAATTGATGATGGAGTTTTCGACAGTGTCGCTCAGAGCGTGGTCCGTGTAATAGGCGGTATGCGGGCTGATGATCACGTTCGACAGCTCTTGCAGCCGCAGCAAGGGCTTGTTGCCGTCGATGGTCTTGTCCCGGCAGTCGGCGTAGAAGATTCCTTCCTCCCCTTCGAGGACATCCAGCGCCGCGCCGCCGAGGTTTCCGCTTTCCAGGGCCGAGATGAGGGCCTCGGTTTCGATGAGTGGGCCGCGCCCGGTGTTGATGATGTACGCGCCACCCTTCATCTCCTCGATGTTCCGACGGTCGAGGAGGTGATACGTGTCCGTGTTGAGTGGCACGTGAAGTGTCACGATATCGCTCTGCTGCAGCAATTCGTCGAGCGGGACGTAATCGGCGGAGGCGTTGAGCATCGTGTCGTAGGCCAGTACCCGGCAGCCGAAACCCTTCAGCCTGTCCATGACCGCGACACCGATGCGCCCTGTTCCGACCACCCCGACGGTCAGGTCGCGCAGCTCTTTCCCGCGTACGGCGTTCAGCCGGTAGTCATGAACTTCCGTACGGCGGATGATGGATTTGGCGTCGCGCACCACCATCAGCATCAGCATCAGCGTGAAGTCGGCGACGCTGTCCGGCGAGTACGCGACGTTTCCGACGGTGATGCCGACGCTTTCGGCGTATTTCACATCGATGTGATTGAACCCGATGCTCCTCGTGGAGATGTACTCCACGCCTGCCTCGCCGAGTGCGAGAAGAAGGGGGTTCGAGATCGGAGTCTTGTGACCGACACTGATACACCGGTTACCGGACGCCAATTCGATATTTGCTTCGGATACCGGCGCTTCCGCGATGGTCGGCGTTATGCTGAAACGAGGCGCCATCTCCTTGAACAGGACGGCCTCGTCCTGCCCACATCCATAAATCGTGATCCCACAGGCCTGTTCGGCCGAGGAGGACGCGGACGCCAGCGATCGGGTGCGACGTGCCTCTGATCGCGCTGGTTCGCTGTAGGTCATGGCGGACATTGTAGGCAGCGTGCCGAGGTCGCCTTGGACGGGGTTTTCGACGCGCCGACGGTAGGTTACCGGTAGGTAGCGCCGCGTGCACGCTGTGCTCATCCCCGGAGGCGAACCCTTGCCCGGCGTCCCCGCTCACCTGCGCGATGGCCGCTGACAACCGATCTTGCCCGCCCGGCCCGCGTCCCGGAACCGTCCCGTGACGGAGGACACCCTCGCTCCAGGGCAACCTTAGCACCGTTCAACCGTCGGCACCGCGCTCTGCCACGCGACGGCGTGTGCCGATACGAGGCGCGCGAGCTCTTCCGGCGCGTCCCGCGCCACGAGATGACCGGCGGCCGGAACCCTGGCGACCGTGACCCGGCGGTTGGCCGCGCGCAGACGGCGCACATCCGACTCGCTGAGCGGCGATTCCCGCCCGGCGTGCACCACCAGGATGGGCAGGTCCAAGGCCCCGGCCGTCGCGAAAAGGGCGGGCCCCGACCCGAGGACGTCGTCCACGAGGTGGGTGTGGCAGCCGCCGAGTCCGTGAAAGTCGAGCCACGAGCGCGCCCGTGCCGGAGCGAGGTCCGGTACGACGTCGACGAGCACGAGACCGGCGACGCGTTTCGCGACGGCAGGTTCCGCGAGGGCGGCGATGGCGGCCATCCCGCCGATCGAGGCACCCACGAGGACGATCGGCACGGGCTCGCGGCCGATCATTTCGACCACGTCGTCGGCGAGGGTCCGGAGCGTGGTCGCCTTGCCGGAACTGTCACCGTGACCACGCAGGTCGTAGGCCACCGTCCGCAGCCCCTGCCGGGCCAATATCGCCGCGACCGGCTCCCAGACGCTCCGCCGCTCCCCGCCCGCGTGGAGCAGCAGGACCGTCGGGCCGCAGCCGGTCACCGTACCCCGCAGAGTCACATCGCCCAGCGTGAGGCTGATTTCGGTCATTGTCTTCTCCTGCCCCAGTTACCTTGAGATGCCAAGGTAACCCACATACCTTGGCGCATCAAGGTACGATGCCGATCGTGACGACACCTCGAGCCAGAAGGACTCCGGAGGAGGCGCGACGCCTGATCCTCGACGCCGCGGCCTCGCTGCTCGCCGAGTCCGGTGTCGCCGCCGTCCAGATGCGCGCGGTGGCCGCGCGGGTCGGCATGACCGACGCCGGCGTCGCCCACCACTTCGGCAATCGCGAAAAGCTGCTCGCAGAACTGCTCCGGCACGGCGGCCGCCGCCTTCGAGACGGGCTCCACGACCTCCTCGCGCGCTGGCTGGACCGCGACGCCGACCTGCTCGAACTCGTCGAGGCTCTCCAGTCGCTCTACCGGCACGGATACGGCGAACTCGCGGTGGCACTGCACGCGGCGGGATGGCGCGACCCCGGCAGCGGCATGCTCACCCCGGTCGTCGACGCCCTCCACCGGCTCCGGCCACCCGGCTACTCCATCGACGACACCCGGCTGGCCGTCGCGGCCCTGCATCAGGCGATGGCGATGGAGGCCCAGTACGGAGGCGCGTTTCGGCGCAGTGCCGGAGTCACGGGTCCCGCTTCGGACGAGTCAGCCGCCCAGGTGCGCTGGTGGGCGCGCCAGCTCCACCTCGCGCTCGGCCTCAAGCTCGATAAGGACCCTGATCCCTGAGATCCGGGCTCACCTGCGGAGCCCGCCCGTCCTGCCCCGGCACCGGGGTGACCGTCGGCTGCGCGGCCGCGTCGGCCCGTACCGACCGGTCGGCCCGCACCGGCCGCTCGGTCTTGCGTCCGCGATAGCGGGATTCGACGACGTGGTCCTGTCGCCGGCGGGAGAGCACCGACAGCGTGAGGACGTGGGCCACGGCCATGAGCAGCAGGAAGACGCCCAGCCTGCCGATGAACGCGGCGGCCGAACCGGACCAGTCCGGGGCCACGACCGAGAGCAGGGCCAGCACCCCGATCGCGACCAGATGGAAGACCGTCACCACCATCCAGGCCACCGATCCGCCTCCCTCGCGGGCGTCCGGCGCGCTCAGGAAGCGACGGGCGCCGCGATAGAGGATCTGGCCGTCCGCGATGATGAAGATCAGGCCGATGATCAGGAACCCCGGAAGCTCGTTGTCGGGCATCGTTGCCTCCTCCGTTTCCCGATGAGTACCCACGGACCGCCGCACGATGGCGCTGGTGACCGGATCGAGTGAACAGTTCCCGGCGCGGCCTTGCCCACCTGAAGTACATAAAGGCTCCTTGCTTGCGCCTGGCGCAAGAAAGGAGCCTTCACTCGCCGTCGTGGCTACTGGGGTGACCAGCCGAGTTCCGGATAAATGACCTTGTATACCGGAACTTCCGGCGGTGTCGCAGGCACCGGACCCCGGCAATGGATTTCGCTGTGCGTCAGGAGGTCGTGTCGCGACGAGGTGGGCGAGCACGGTGACCGGCCTGAGGCGGACGGCGTACCGGTCCCCACTTTCCTGAGGCGCGAAGTGGACTTTCCCCGCATGTCATCCGGGGAAAGTCCCCTTCGCGCACCTTGGACATTCCAGAACACCAGGATCCGCGAGGCTGATGGCCCGCGTGTCGACGCAGGAATTAGTGGCCGCGTGATCCCGCGCGACTCCCTCTTGAAAGGGGTTGTGATCCGGGGCGGGCCACACGCGTCCTTCAGCCTCGGGTTGCGTCTGTGTGGCCCATCACACCTTCACTGCACTTCCCGGCCTCGTGGCCGTCTCCCCTTACGAGAACACTTTCGGTGAAAAGTTCACCGGACGAGTGGAGGGAGAGATCATCATGAACCGCACGGGCATCGTCCGCACCGCCACCATCACCGGTATCACCGCCGCCCTGGGCCTCGCCGCCATCGTCCCGGCCCTGGCCACTCCGCAACCCAGCCCGCTGTCCAACCCGTCGGCCGCCCCGGCCGCCGACCCGGTCACCACGGTGGCCGACCTCGACGGCGACGGCGAGATCGAGACGGTCTCCGCCCAGCTCACCGGCGAAAACGATCAGGTGATCTCCGCGACCGTGAACAGGGCGTTCACCTCGATCCACCTCGGCGCCGACGGCTCCGTCCCCCTCGCGGCCCCGCGCGTCGCCGACCTCAACGGCGACGGCCGCGCGGAACTCATCGTCACCCAGTCGGTGGGGGCGAACACCACCTTCTTCACCGCCCTGCACTACGACGGCCGTAACCTCAGCCAGGTCGTCGACGAGAACGGCAAGCCTCTCTCGGTCGCCGAAGGCGGCGGAGTCGCCGCCCACCTCGGCTACCAGTGCACCCCGCTCAACGGCGGCGGGCGCACCATGGAAATCGTCGCCTCCGAGGCCGACGACGTCAGCGCGGAACCGCTCACCTACAGCGGAACCCGCACCGTTTACACCCTTCGCGACGGCGCGCTGACCGCCCAGCGCAGCCTGCCGATCACCTCCCGCCCGGTCACCGACCCGGTGCTCGGTGCCGACGCCGCGACCTGCGCCCAGGCCGGTAGCTGACCCTCCCCGGCGAAGGTAGTTCGGGCAGCCCCTCTGCCCGCAAACGCCTTCCATCCGAAGCCCGGCGCGTGACCTTGTTACGTTTCCACGCAAGCGAAAACAAACCCTATGACCAAGGAGAACAGTGATGTTGCGCAAGCTTGCAGCCGGTTTCGGCATTACCGTCGTCGCGTTCGGCGCCGCGGTTTCCGTGGCCGCGCCGGCTTCCGCCGCGGAGGAATCCTACACGGTCGTCGGCAGGTGGGCCGGAACCGGAAACGAACAAGCGGGAACCTGCGAGGGCCTGAGGATTCTCTACTTCCCCAACGGCGAATGCGTGTTCTACAACGGCAACACCGAATTGCGCGTTCCCCACTGAGGCCTGACGTGCGTGAAGGCCTCCTCCCTCGACTGAATCGAGGGAACGAGGCCTTCACGCACGAGTCACCGGCGCCGTTACGGGGCGTAGGTCAGGCAATTGGCGGCGTGGTCACCTTCGCCGGGTCCGACACGGACACTCGACGCGGTGCATTCCAGGGCGGAATTGTGACGGCAATCGGACCGGGAGCAGGCGCCGACCTGCGCGGTCACCCGATCGAGCCCGCCTTTCGTGTTCAGCGGGACAAAGGTTCCACAATCGGCCGACCCGTTGCCTCCGCCCACCGTGATGGCGAAAGCGTGACAGCCGTCGTGGTTGTAAGAACATCCGCTGACCGTGCATTCGTGGACAGCGGGCATTTCAGTGGTGGTCATAACGACTCCTGTGTTTCGTGGTGGTGGTGTCGTTCGGTATGACCAGGGTTACACCGGCCCGTTGCCGTGGCAATTCGGGAATTTCGTTCATGTCTGGCGAGCAGCCGTTCCAGCCAGGATTTCTTCGCGGTGAGACACGCTCGGGTGACAGCCGTTCGGGGGCGAGGTCGTAACAGCCGTGAAAAGCGCCCCAGGCACGCAGTTCCGCTTCGCCTCCGGCGGCCAAGATGGCACTGGCGTAGGCCACGGCCTCGTCGCGGGACACCTCGACCGCGCCGGCGTCGATGAACATCGGTGGCGACCCGCCGAGATCCGTGGCGCGGGCCGCGGCGGCATACGGCGAGACGTCGGGTGCGCCCCGCCGCTCCCGCCGAAACGGCGTCGTACTTCATCACCCATTCGGTGAGCGACGTACCGACGCACCATCCGCCGCCGTGCACGGGGTAGATCCCCAGCCCGCGGCCGCGGTGACCCGCACGCGCGAGGACCGAGACCCTGCTCGGCGCCGTAACCGGGCACCGACCTGCTCCCCGATGGACGGGAACTCCATCGCCCGATAGCGCTCCAGCTGCTCCGCCGACACGGGCAGCAGGGCGGCGAGTTCGATCGTGTGCGGGCTCCACCATCCGTCCGAGCCTGGCCACGCGGTGCCGACAAACCGTATACGCCGGGTCAGAGGTCGAGGCGGGAGACACGGCAGTACATTCGCCCCGGCTGCGCACCGATGTCGTCGCGCGTCTGATTTTCGTGGGTTGACCAGGCGCTGAACGGGTACCCACCACCGTGACCTTGGTATCGCGAGGAGGGAGCAGGATGCGTAGCCTCATCGCGCGCTGGAAGCGGAGAGGGAACACTCACGCGCTGGCTTGGACGCTGATCACCCTCGGTTTGGCCACGATGCTGTGGGTGTCGGGATTCCGAGCGTGGCCGGTCTATCTGACGGCGGTGCCGAGCGCCGTCGTCTCCGTTCTGCTGTGGATCGGCGTCGCGCGCACCCGCCGCCGGGTGGAGCCCATCGAGGAACAGCAGAGCGGGTGAGCGAGTCGGCGCGAGGTGTGGTCATTTCGACGGTCCCGCCGGGAGTCCGGCCGAGGGAGGATTTCCCGGTCGAGGCAGGCGGAGGCTGAGGGGCGGAACATGGGGGCGGTGGTCGCGGCGCTCGCCGCGGGCTGCGCGGTGGCGGCGGTGTTCCTCTCCGGCGGGGCGGCCCGCCCGGACCGGCCGGATCTCGAGGTGGCACTGGTCGCGGCGGCGTTGGTACTCGCGGCACTGCTGACATTCGGGAAGTCCAAAGGGGCGAAGATCTCCGCGGTGGTTCTCGCCGCCGGTGCCACGGGCTGGGCCATCTACTGCCTCAGTGCCGATCTCGGCAGCGGCACACCGGGTGTTTCGACGGCGGTACTCGCGGTCGCGGCCATCGTGTCGCTGGTGGCGACGGGGCTCCCCCGACCGGTTCGGTGGTGGCTCGCCGTCCCGCTGGTCGTCGTGCTCGCGGCGGGGACGGTGACCGCGGTGACGGTCGTGCCCACGCTGGCGGTGCGGTCCACGACGGCCGTTGCCATCGCGGCGCCCGCGCTCGCCGACCGGGTGGTGCCCTCACCGTGGACCTGGACCTCGCCGACCAAGGTGCTGGACGTGGTCGCGGCGGGCGCCGGGGTGGCGGTCGCCGGGACGGGCGGTGAGGTCACCTCGCTCGACGGGCCGACCGGCGCGGTGCGCTGGACCTACGCCCGCCCTGGAGCCCACGTACGCGCGCTCGTCCCCACGCCGGACCGGCTCTTGCTGCTGGCCGTCCACGCCCCCGGCGACGGCGGTACCGACCGCCACCACCTCGCGGTTCTCGACGCGTTCACCGGCGAACCGGTCAGGGAGACCCTGATCGAGGACGTACACGGCGCGGATCCGGTGGCACCGACCTCCACCGTGCTGCCGAGCCTCGCCAACTTGGGAGACGACAACTTCCGCGTCGACGCGCTCGACCTTCGCGGCGGGAACCAGCGGTGGTCCTGGCAGGCGCCCGAGGGCTGTGTCTCGCCGTTCGCGCTGCCCGCGAGTGGCCGCGACGTGGTGCTGGCGCCGCTGCTGTGCCAGGACCGGCTCAGCGTGCTCGGCCTGGACGAACGCACCGGCACGCCGCGCTGGGAGCATCGGCTGCCGGTGACGCGGCCCTCCGACGAGAAGGCCGACTACTACCTGCGCTCCGCCCCCGGCGGCGGCACCGTTTCCCTGACGCTGCGGTATGCCGGGCTGGCGACCGGCGCCAACACTGACGTCGTCCTCGACGCCGCCACCGGCACCATCGTGTCCACAATGGACCCCAGGGCGCCGAAGCGAATCACGCTCGGCCCGGTGGCCGTTTCGGAACGCGACGAGAACGGCAAGGTCACCTCGGCCACCCTGGACGGCGGGATGGCGGTCGACCTCGCCGCGTGCCCGGACCGGCGGGCGCACGCCACCACGCCGACGGCCTACCTGCGCCTGTGCGCCTCGCCCGGCGGCGGGATGGTGCTGCATCGGCAGGAACTCGACGGTTCGGCGCCGTCGACCCTCCCGATCGGCTGGCCGCCGCCCACCGAAACGACCGTCGGTCTGCTCACCGGAAGGGCACGCCACGCGCTCGTCCCCGCCCCTGGTGCCCTGGTCGCCGCCCGCGACGGGGATGCCCCGGTCGTCGGCTTCCCCGCCGGCTGAGCCGGTCAGAGGTTCCGGGCCTCGCCGAGGGCGGCTTTCCACGCGGCGAAGTAGTCCGGCGCGGTGCCCATCGGGACGTCGTCGAGCGTCCAGCCCCGCAGTGTCACGACGCGCCTGATCACGCGTGTCATCCATCTGATCACGCGTGTCGTCTGTCTAATCACGTGTGTCGTCCGTCTGATCACGCGTGTCGTCCGTTCGCCGGTGGGCGGCGGGGCCGGGAGCCGGTGAATTCACCTCGTTCGGCCCCGAAAGTGCGCTAGCCGCCGGAATCCGGAGTGCCTACGCTGAGTTGAGCGCGCGTGCACCCCTTCGCCTCACGGACCACGTATCGTCGGGAGACTTCAGTGAGAAGCACGAGAATCGTGTTCTGCGCTCTACTCGTCACCGGCCTGGCCGCTGTTTCGGCGCCGTCCGCGTCAGCGGAGCACCACGCGTTCACCTTGTCCAGCACCGCGTTCGCCAACGGCGGCGTGCTGCCCAAGGTCCACGAGTGCACCAGCGGCGGCGGGAACGACCCCGCCAAGAAGAACGAGTCCCCGCCATTGGCCTGGTCGGGCGCGCCCGCCGCGGCCAAGAGCTACGCGATCGTCATGCGCGACCTCGACAACGCCAACCTCATCCATTGGGTCATCTACGACATCCCGGTGGCCACGGCCTCGCTCCCCCAGAACGTCCAGCACGCCTACCGGCCTTCGGTTCCCGCGGGAGCGAGGCAGATCTACTACCGCGGGAGCGCGAGCCTCTACGGCTACCAGGGACCGTGCTCACCCTCGACAGTGAACACTTACGAGTTCGTCGCGCACGCCCTCAACCAGACGTCGCTCACCGGCCTGAACTCCAGTTCGTCGACCCAGACGGCCGCCAGGGCGATCACCGCGGCCTCGATCGGCTCGGCCAGGATCAGCGGCGAGTCGTAGCGCGGTGGCGTCGGCGGAATACCCAGAGCCATCCCACGTCCGCGGCCGGAGGCCCGCTGATCACCCGTGGCAAAATCGGCGCAATGCAGATCGGGATGCTCGGCCCCTTCGAGGTTCGCACGGCCGACGGCGTCCTCGCCGACGTTCCGGGCGCCCGGTTGCGCGGGCTGCTGATCGCCCTGGCGCTCGAACCGGGCCGGGTGGTCCCGAAGTCGGCGCTCGTCGACTGGATCTGGGGCGAGCAACCACCCGCCGACGCGACGAATGCCTTGCAGCGCCTGGTTTCCCGGCTGCGGAAGGTGCTTCCGGAAGGGGTCGTCGAAGCTCAGACCGACGGCTACCGGCTGATGGTGGACCCCGACGCCGTCGACGCCGTGCGGTTCGAACGTCTCCTCGGCCAGGCAGGCGGCGACGAGACACGGCGGTTGCGCGAAGCCCTCGCGTTGTGGCGCGGCGCGGCCATGCAGGACGTCGGCCTGCCCGACAGCGGCGCGTTCGACGCGGCGGTCACCCGGCTCGAAGGGCTTCGCCTGACGGCCATGGAAGAGCGGTTCGACGCGGAGATCGCCCTCGGCCACGGTGCGAAACTGGTCACCGAACTGACCGATCTGGTGGCCGCGCATCCCTTGCGCGAGCGGCTCGTCGCCGCGCTGATGCGGGCTCTCGCGGCGACAGGGCGCGACACCGAAGCGCTGCTCGTGTACCAGCGCACACGGGAAGCACTGGCCGACGCGCTGGGCGTCGACCCCTCGCCGGAACTGTCCGCCGTGCACGTCGCGCTGCTGCGGGGCGAGCTGGGACGGCGGCAGGAGAACCGCAAGACCAACGTGCGCGCCGAGCTGACCAGCTTCGTCGGCAAGGACGCCGATGTCGCCAGGGTTCGCGAACTGGTCGCCGAACAGCGCCTCACCACCTTGATCGGGCCCGGCGGTTCGGGAAAGACCCGGCTGGCCACGGAAACCGCGCGCGCTCTGCTCGGCGATCTGCCCGACGGCGCCTGGCTGGTGGAACTCGCGGCCATCGGCGCGGACGGTGACACGGGGAGCGGGCCCGAAGGGCAGGGGGGCGGGAACAATATCGCCCAGTCCACGCTTGCCGCACTCGGGCTCAGGGACGCCTTGCTCGGCGACACGCCGAGCGCCGAACCCACCGACCGGGTCATCGCCGCGATCCGCGAGCGGGAAGTCCTGCTGATCCTGGACAACTGCGAGCACGTGATCGAGTCGGCCGCGGCCTTCGCGCACCGCGTGCTCGGGGAATGCCGCCGTCTGCGGATCCTGGCGACGAGCCGGGAACCGCTCGGTATCACCGGTGAGGCGTTGTGGCACGTCGTGCCGCTGGCCCTGCCGGACCGGCACGCGGATCCCGCCGAGATCGAATCCTCCCCCGCCGTCCGGTTGCTGCGGGACCGGGCGAGCGCGGTGCGCACGGATTTCGTGGCCGACGAGGCCACGATGGCCACGATGGCGCGCGTGTGCCGGGTCCTGGACGGGATGCCGCTGGCGATCGAACTGGCCGCGGCCAGGTTGCGCACCATGTCCATCGACCAGCTCGCCAACCGGCTCGACGACCGCTTCCGTCTGCTGACCGGCGGCAGCCGGATCGCGTTGCCCCGGCACCGGACGTTGCGTGCGATGGTCGACTGGAGCTGGGAGCTGCTGACCGACGCCGAGCGGACGGTCCTGTGCAGGCTCTCGGTGTTCTCGGGCGGGGCGAGCCTGGAAGCGGCCGAGCGGGTCTGCGTCAGCGAAGCCGTCGAGCAGTACGAGGTACTCGAATTGCTCACCGCGCTGACCGAAAAGTCGCTGCTGGTGGCCGCGGGCGACGAAGCGCCGCGCTACCGGATGCTCGGCACGATCAAGGAGTACGCCGCGCAACGGCTCGCCGAGGCGGAGAAAACACTGCTGGCGCGGCACGCGCACCTCGCCTATTTCACCGAGCTCGCCGAGGCCGCGGAACCGATGCTCCGCCGTGCCGAGCAGCTGGACTGGCTCGCCAAGCTCAACGCCGAGAACGACAACATCAGTTCCGCGATGCGCGGCGCCCTCGCGGCGGGCGAGGCGCCGGCGGCGATGCGGCTCGCGGCGGCCTGTGGCTGGTACTGGTGGCTCAGCGGGCACCGGTCGGAAGGCATGGAGCTGGTCAGCGCGGCCGTCGGAACGCCCGGCGAGGTATCCGACGAGGTCAGGGCCGTGGTGTACGGACTCGTCTCGCTGTTCGTGAGTTCCGGTTTCGCCGACGAGAACACCGCGGCGAAGTGGATCCACGAGTCGTACCGGCTCGGCCGGAACAACGAAGCGAATCACCCGCTGCTGGGACTCATCGTCCCGCTGGAACGCATGTTGCGGGGCGGCGATACGTTGTCCGCCTGGGAACCGGTGCTGGAGGACGAAAACGCCTGGGTCCGCGCGCTGGGCAGGCTGCACCTCGGCAAGATGCGGATCACGCTCGGCTACCCCGGGCCGGACGCGGAAACGTGTCTCGAGCAGGCGCTCGCCGAGTTCCGTGCCCTCGGCGAACGGTTCGGGATCTCGTTCGCGCTGACCGAACTGGCGGACCGGCTCGCCACGCGCGGAGACTTCGCCACCGCCTGCGAGTACTACGAACAGGCGGTCGCGGTCGTGGCCGAGGTCGGTTCCGTCGAGGACCTCATCCGGCTGTGGTCGCGGCAGGCCCAGCTGTACTGGCTGATGGGCGATGAGGAGTCCTGCGCGGCCGCTTCGGCCGAGGCGGAGCGGCACGCCCAACGGGTCACCTGGCCGGGGGCGCTGGGCATGCTGGCCCTTTCCAGGGCGGAACTCGCCCACTGGCGCGGCGAAACGGAAGAAACTGCGCGGCAACTCGCCCTCGCGACGACCGTGATGGGCGAGGAAGCGGATCTGGGGCACGTCCGCGCCATCACCCACGACCTGCTGGGTTACCTCGCCGAAGACGTCGAGGAGTCCCGCTCGCACCGTGAGTCGGCTTTTCGGGCGGCGGCTGAGGTGCGGCACGTTCCCCTGGTCGCCCACATGCTCGTCGGGGTCGCGGACCTGGCGCTGCGCCGCGACGAACCCTGGCAGGCCGCGCGGCTGCTCGGCGCGGCCGACGAGCTGCGCGGGCTGCCGGATCGTTCGCGCCCGGACGTGGCCCGGATCGAGCAGGCAGTGCTGCGCCGCCTCGGCGAAGCGAAGTTCGCGGAGGCGGCGCGAGAGGGCGCACGGACGAGCTGGACCGAGTTGGTCGAAGTCACGCTCGCTTCTTGAACGTCGAGGACGCCCACAGGTACCCGGCGAGCGCGATCCCGACGCACCACCCGAGGGCGGGGATCACGTCGCCGGCGGCCGGTGCCCCGTCGAGGAGCCCCCGCAGTGTCTCGATGATCGGCGTGAAGGGCTGGTACTCCGCGAATTCCCGGAGTCCGGGCCCCATCTTCTCCGCCGGCACGATCGCACTGCTGAAGAACGGCAGCATGACCAGCGGCACCGAGGCCATGCCCGCGGTTTCCGGGGACTTCGCCGCCAAGCCCAGTGCCACCGTGAGCCAGCCCGCCGCGAAACCGAGCAGCACGATGATCCCGGCGACGCCGAGCCAGTCGAGGAAGCCCGCGGCCGGGGCGAAACCCAGCAGGAAGGCCACACCGGTGAGCGCCACGATCGCGACCAGGTTGGTCAGCACACTGGTGACGACGTGCCCGGTCAGCACCGCGCCCCGCGAGACGTCCATGACCTTGAAGCGATTGATGATGCCCTTCGTCATGTCGGAGTTCACCGCCGTCGCGGTGGCCCCGAGCCCGTAGCAAACGGCCAGCAGCATCAATCCCGGTGTCGCGTAGTCGACGTAGTCGACGCCGACGCTGAACGCGTCTCCGAACACGTACACGAACATCAGCATCATCACGACCGGCATCAGGATCGCGTTGAACACCGACGTCGGGTTGCGGGCGAGGTGCTTGAAGTTGCGGCGCAACATCACCATCGAGGGGGATTTGGCGCGCCTGGTCGGGGTGCTCGTCCGAGTGGTCATGTTCTGAGTTGTCACTGTGCTGCCTCCGTGCTGCTGTGGCCCGTCAGGGCGAGGAAAACGTCATCGAGATCAGGGGTGTGGACGGAGAACTCGTCGGCGGCGATCGTGTACTCGTCGAGCCGGTCCAGCAGTGCCCGCAGGGATTTCGTCCCGCCGTCGCTGGGGACCCGCAAGGCCAGTGCCTCGTCGTCCCGGGTGGAGCCGGGGAAGATCCGCGCCGCCGTGTCGAGTTCGGCGACGGTGGTGAACCGGAGCCGGACGTGCGTGCCGGGCATCTGGCGTTTGAGTTCGTCGGCGGTGCCCTGTGCGACCAGGCGGCCCTGGTCGAGGACCGCGATCCGGTCGGCGAGCTGGTCGGCTTCTTCGAGGTACTGGGTGGTGAGGAAGATGGTCACGCCGTCGGCCACCAGCTCGCGGATGATCGACCACATCGTGCGGCGGCTGCGCGGGTCCAGTCCCGTGGTCGGCTCGTCGAGGAAGATGATCCGCGGGTTCCCGACGAGCGTCATCGCCAAGTCCAGTTTCCGGCGCATCCCACCGGAGTAGGTCGACGCCTGCTTTTTCGCCGACTCCACCAGGTCGAAGCGTTCCAGCAACTCGGTCACGACCCGTTCGCCACCGCGGGAGTTCCGGTTCAGGTCCACCATCAGCCGCAGGTTCTCCTGCCCCGTCAGCAGTTCGTCCACCGCCGCGAACTGGCCGGTGACCCCGATCGCCGCGCGCACCGCCTTGGCCTCGGTCACGAGGTCGTGCCCGGCGACCCTGGCCGCCCCGCCGTCGGCCTTCATCAAGGTGGTCAGGAGGTTCACCGTGGTCGTCTTGCCTGCCCCGTTCGGACCGAGCAATGAGAAGATGGTGCCCGCGGGGACTTCCAGATCGATGCCGTCGAGCACGACCTTGTCTCCAAAGGTCTTACGCAGCCCGGAGACCGCGATCGCTGTTTCTGTCATGGGAGCAACAGTGGACGGCGGGTCTGACACGCCCCCGCCACGGCGCTGACACGAGCGGCGCCGACGTCAGCGCCGTGTCAGCCCGGTGTCAGGCCCCTCGGTGATCGTGGTCGTCACAACCACCACGAAAGGCGACCCGATGACTCAGCCGGTTCCCGTCCCGCAGGGCCTCCCCATGCAGCGCGACGCGGGTCCCTTCGACCCGCCCCGCGAGATCACCCGGCTGCGTGAAGCCCGCCCGGTGAGTCCCATGGTCTTCCCCGACGGTCACGAGGGCTGGCTCGTCACCGGCTACGACGAGGTCCGGCAGATGATGGCCGACCCCCGGTTCAGCTCCCGCCAGGACATCGGCATCCTCCACCTGCCGTACGAGACCCCGGGAATGCCCGCCCAGACCGAACCGTCCCCGCCGATGCCGGGCATGTTCGTGGCCATGGACCCGCCGGACCACGGCCGGTTGCGGAAGCGGCTCACCGGTGCCTTCACCGTGAAGCGGATGAAGCAGCTCGAAGAGCACATCGTCGAGATCACCGAACGGCACCTGGAGGCGATGGCCGCCCTCGTCCCGCCGGTCGACCTGGTCAAGGAATTCGCGCTGCCGGTGCCATCGCTGGTGATCTGCGAACTGCTCGGGGTCCCCTACGAGGACCGGGAAAACTTCCAGGCCAACTCCGCCCAGCTCATGGTCAGGGACCAGACGCTGGAAGAGAAGATGGCCGCGTTCATCGGGATGAACACGGTTCTCACCGAACTGGTCACGCGCAAACGCGAGACGCCCGGCGAAGACATCCTGTCCGACCTGGGCCGCTACGACGACCTCACCGTCGAAGAGCTGGCGGGCGCCGCGTTCCTGCTGCTGCTCGCCGGCCACGAGACCACCGCGAACATGCTGGCGCTGGGCACTTTCGCGCTCCTGGAAAACCCCGTGCAGCTGGCCGAACTGCGTGCCGACGCGGAACTGCTCCCCGGTGCCGTCGAGGAACTTCTTCGCTACCTGTCCGTCGCCGACATCTTCTTCCGCTACGCCACGGAAGATCTCGAACTCGGCGGCGAAACGATCCACGCGGGTTCGACCGTCATCGTGTCGCTGCTGGCCGCCAACCGCGACCCGCGGCGTTTCGAAGACCCCGACGTCTTGGACATCCACCGCAACGCCCGCGGTCTCCTGTCCTTCGGCCACGGTATCCACCAGTGTCTCGGGCAGCAGTTGTCGCGGATCGAGATGCGTGCGGGCTTCGAGGGCCTGCTGCGCCGTTTTCCGTCCCTCGCGCTCGCCGTCCCCGCCGACGAGGTGAAACTCAAGACCGACATGAACATTTACGGCGTCCATGAATTGCCGGTGACCTGGGCCACGTGAAGACCCTCCTTCCCCAGTACATGAAGGCCCCTTCCTAGCGCCTGGCGCAGGGTCCCGGCAAAGTCGCAGGTCTTGCGGGACAGGCGTTATTCGTCGCTATGCGATCCCGGAGCTTGATCAACAGAGGTTCAGGGACATGCCCCCTCCGGCCTACGCGCGAGCGACCCTCACCGGCACTAGCGATGCCAAACCCGGATCACCACCAGCAGCTCTGCGACTTTGCCGGGACCCTGGCGCCAGGCGCGAGGAAGGGGGCCCTCATGTACTTCCAGAGAGCGCCGGGGCCTGAGGCTCGTGCACGAGCCGTGAGTCACCGAATACTGCACGATCGGGCAACCACCGTGTAGCCATCGGAACAGCAGCTACGGGACCTGCTCCGCGTCGAACTCGCCGAGGTCCTCGGCCACCCGGCTCCGTGGACTGACCGGACTGGAGCTGTCCGCACGCGTCCTGTTCGACCACCCGACCGTCACGGAACTCGCCGAGCTCCTGCGCGAACGGCCAGGGCGAGTGCGGTGATCTGCTGTCTCCAAGCGGAAAGTGCAACTCGATGGACGCCGGGTTCAGGCCTCGTCCAGCGCGGCGGCGGCAGCGGCCAGCGCGGCGGCGGGGTCGGCGCCGAGTTCACGAGCGGCGCGGGCGTACTCGTCCGCCGCGGCCCGCAGGAGCGCGGCTTTGCCGGGACGGTCGGCGGTTTCGGCGACGACCGTGCCCTTGGCGCGAGCGGTGCGCACCCAGCCGCCCTCTTCCAGTTCCCGGTAGACCCGGGCCACCGTGCCCGAAGCCAGCGCCAGATCCCTGGCGAGTTGCCGGATGGGCGGCAGCCGGGTGCCCGGGGCCAGCGCGCCGGTGGTGATCAACCGGACGATCTGGTCCCGGACCTGCCGCCACGGCGCGATCCCGAGATCCGTGTCGACGACGACCTTCAGCGACATCAGACCGCTTCGGCCCGCGATCGGTGGGCGAGGTTGTACCAGCCGGCGAAGCCGGCGACGACCAGGATCCACGAGACCAGGTTCGTCACTTCCGGGATCGCCAGTGTCACGGTGGCGGCCAGGCCCAGCCCCGCGGCCACCCTGGCACTGCGCACCCGCAACGCACCGTCCGCCACACTGTCCCCTGTGGACGGTCGGCGCACCGCGAGCAGGATGACCAGCCAGGTGACCGCTGAGACGGCCGCGGCGATTCCGAGCAGCCCCCACCACCGATGGACCACGAGCCAGGCCGCAGCCGCCGCGACGATCGCCGCGTAAGTGATCAGACCCCAGACGGGAATGAGCCCGCGTACCGAACGCCGGTCCAACCCGGCCTCACGGCGAGCACTCTTCCGCGGCCGCTGCGCCAGCACCTCGGCGATCAGCGCGCCGATGAGCAGGGTGGAGAGGAAGAACGACGTGGTGTCGCCGCGCACTCCGGCGAGATCGGCCAGCACCGGCAAACCGAGGAACAGCCACGGGTACCAGAACCGGCGGCGCCGCAGATAACGCACGGCTTCGGCGACGTCGGACGGCGAGGGATCGTCGACGCCCCACCGGTGCAGCACCTTCTCGCCCTGCTTTTCGCCCGGCCACAGCAAGATCAGGAGCAGCAGCCCGAGCAGGCCCATGAACAGGGCCACGGCCACGATGTTGTCGAACGGCACGATCAACCTCCCTTGTATCAAGCTCATGATACAAGGGAGCGGGGTACGGGGCAGGATGAGCTTTCATCACCGGCGAGCTACTGGCGGGTTGACGATGCAGGAATCGGAACGTCAAATCTCCCGACTTCCACATCGTCGCGAAATCGCTCCGTTCTCGGGCCTTAGGTGGCGGCGTCCTGGCGCGGCCGGGCAGATCCGACGGCCAGTTGGCCGGAAAGAGGCGTCACGATGACGCTGCCCTCACAAAAGCAACCTCAGTGTCGTCAGGCATCTTCCTTTGGGGCACGGAATTCTGCCCGATCGGTCAGGCCCAGCCGAGCGGGGCGACCTCCGCCGCGGAAGTCCACGGGCCGCGCCCGCCCGCCTCGGTGAGGGCGCGGAAGCGAACATAGCGGGCTCGCGCCGGCCAGAAACGAAGGGTCTTCGGGACGCCGTCGTCGGGGGAGGTTCTGGTGGCGACCGGCCCTCCAGAAGCTGCGTGAACCCGTTCGATCGTGTTCGAAACTGCGGCTTTAGCACGACTATCGAGCAGATAGAACACAGTCGCCTACTCGGTTGATCGGAGCAACAAGACGCGACTTTCGACTGACGACACCGCGGTGGGGGCCGCCCCCCTTGAACGGCCCCCACCCGGTTTCACCCGGCCGAAACCGGCCGGACGCTCTTCGTGGCACTCATTTCCCATTCCCGGATCGCCGGGACAAGGCCGTCAGCGAGAGCGCCATGACGAGCGCCCAGATCACGGCCACCATCGAGGCACCCCCGAACGTGATCGCCGTGACCGCGGCCGCCGTCGCGATCAACCCACCGACGGGTGACACATAACAAAGTCCCAGGGGCCCCAAGAACAGAGCCCACAACAACGCCGCCTTCACGGACTTGGCCGGCGGACGGGGAACCGGGTACCGGCCAGGGCCGGCGACCTCGTGGTCGGCGCCCTGGTACCACCCGCCGGACATCAAGGGCGGGTGCGGCGCGAAGAAAGCCGGTCTTCGCCCGAACGCCTTGGGCGTCCGCAAATCCTCTCCGGCCGGTGCGTGGCGGTGATCCTTCGGCCGTTTCATGACACTTTCGGCACTACGCATGACATCCTCCCCCGTCGCCGGCCCGAGGCCTGGTGAAGTCACCTCTTGCCTGGCACAATTACCGGTTGCGGTTCGAAACTTCCGGGTCGTTCTGCCTACTGACCATGCTGACGAATCGGGGGAGTGACTGATGCGTCATATGGAACACAGCGCCGATCCGGTTCCCGCGGAACCGACGGCGCCGGGATGACCGGTTCCGCCACGGGTGAGTACGGGATCTGGCGACGGCTGACGCCCACCGAGCAAGCCGCTCTCCGCGACGCGGGCCATCTGAAGGTGTGGCGCCCCGGCCAGATCCTCGCCCTCCAAGGCAGTCCGCCCACCAGTATGTTCATCGTCCTGCGCGGCTGGGTGAAGATCAGCGCCACCAACTACCGCGGCGAAGACGCCCCCCTCGCCGCCCGCGGGCCCGCGGAAATCGTGGGCGAACTGGCGCCGATCAGCGGACTCCCCCGTTCCGCCACCATGTCGGCGATCGACGAGGTGCACACCCTCGTCGTGTCGAGGGAGAAATTCCTCGGCGTGCTGCGCGACCGGCCGCGTATCGCCGAAGAGATCTTCCGTACCGCCGCGATCCGCCTCCAGCAGTCCGATCGGCTGCGTCTCGAATCCGGCGGGCCGGATTTCCCGCAACGCCTCGCGGCGGTACTCCTGGAACTGGCACTCCAGCACGCCCTCGACTGGACGGACGAGAAACAGGTCGATCTCCATTTCAACCAAGGGGAACTGGCGGGCTTCGCCCGTGTCTCGCGTAGCACCCTGATCCGGGGCCTCGAAGAACTCCGGCGACTGGGCGTGGTGCGCACCGCCCGCCAGCGCGTCACCATCACCCGCCCTCGCGCACTCCGAGACCTGGCCGCCGGACGGCCACCACCGGCAGGAGGGGCCTGAACAGTCACGGAATCTCGGCTATCCTTGTCAAGGTTCGACTCTCGCAACCGTTTCACGGGGTGGAGGGAATCGGCACGATGAGTTCTTTCTCGACAAGCACGGAACCGGACATCGAATCCACGGTGATCGATCTCGACGCGGTCTCGTTCACCGCGTTACGGGATCTGGACAGTGAAGCCTTCCGCCATTCGGCGCACCACGTCGTCGAACGCACAACGCGATCTCGCGCGCGTTATCGGTCTGCGGGCAATTCCGGCGGTGAGCGGATCGACTGATGGTTCCACCGGCCGAGGCTCGCCTCGCCTTCCACCGGCTTCCCTGGCGTGATTTCGACGCGTTCGCGCGACTCGAGGGCGACGAGGACATGGCTCGCCGCCTGCGTCGCGCCGAAAGAAGCCGACGCAAACTGTTGATCCACGCGCTACTGACCGAAGCCGCGAAGAATCCAGATCAACTGCGGCCCTTGCCACCGCTCGACTCCGCTTGGGAACTCCTGGCGCGGGCCGAAGCCCGAGCGCCCCGTGCAGTGCACAGAATGATCACCAATCCGTACACCGGGAGCTGGGCGGGCTATACGACCCGCCTGCTGCGCAACGGAACGGGCGGTGTCGGTCCACTGTGGATCCACCTCGGCCACGCGCACGCGATCGCGGCCGCCGCGGCGATCCGGGCGGAGCTGGACTTCGAGGCCCGCGTCCCGATGTGGCACGGCGACACCATACTTCCTTCTCTCGGCATGGCCTGTTTTCCCGCCACCGAGCCGTTCTCCGTGGCCACGGTCCGCGGCGTCGGCGGCCGGTACTTCGTGTCCGCCGCCGAAACCACGGTCCGCCTTCCGAGCAATCCCGGCGCCGACGGCCCCGGCTGGCGGAGCATCCGGCGGGTGCGGAGCCAAGCGGGCTCACGCCGGTTCACCCTGTGGCTGGACGATCTCGACCCTTATCGCGGCCTCTACGAACCGATCCCACCGGATCGGATCCCCGGTAAGGACTTCGCGAAATGGCAGCTGCTGATCGACGAGGCCTGCCGTCTGATCGCCGTCCATCTGCCCGGGCTGGCCAGGATCATGCCGGTCGGGCTGGTGTCGCTGGTGCCGAAGCCACCGGAGTTGTTCCGGAATCCGAGCGCGTCGACCGGGGAGGCGTTCGGCAGCGCGGTCGTCGGCCTGCCAACCGATGGCGCGGCGCTCGCCGCCACCCTGATCCACGAATTCCAGCACATCACGCTCGGCGGTCTGCTGCACCTGGTCGAGTTGTCCGAGCCGGATCCCCGCGAGCGGATCTATGTGGCGTGGCGGGATGATCCGCGGCCCATAAGCGGCGCGCTGCAGGGCGTCTACGCCTTCTTCGGTGTCACCGCGTTCTGGCGAGCACTCGCCAGAGCCGGCCTTGATTCCCGGCGCGCGGAGTTCGAATTCGCCTACTGGCGCAGGCAGACCTGGCACACCCTGCGAGCACTGCGTGCCGACCCGGTCCTGACCGATGCCGGACGTCGTTTCCTCGATGGCGTGGCCGAGCGCCTGGGTCCGTGGCAGGACGAGACCGTATCAACCGAGGCCAAGGAACTCGCCGCGGCCGCCTGCCGTGATCATCTCGCGGGCTGGCGTGCCCGCCATCTGCGCCCGGACCCGGCGACGGTCGCCGAAGTGGCGGAGGCTTGGCTGAGTGGCCGTTCCCGGCCACCCGTCACCGCCGACGAGACCGGCCTGCCACCGACGCCGGTGCCGGACGGATCCTGGTCCCACGCACGAATGGACCTCATCCGGCTGACGGTCGGTGCCGCGACCCCGCCCCTGTCTCCGGACGAACAGCGGGCGGTCCCCGATGCCACGGCCGCCGACTTCGCCTACGTACGCGGAAACTTCCGTGAAGCGATCGAGGGTTATCGTGCCGAACTGGCCGTTGACCCCGACAGGCCGACCTCCTTGTCCGGGCTGGGCCTCGCGCTGTCCGCACGAGGCCCGCACCCGGCCGCCCGAGCCCTGCTCCACCGTCCTGAACTCGTCCGGGCGGTGCATCGGCATCTGCGCGGCACCACTCCGCGACCACCGGCCGTGGAGCGGCTCGCCTCCTGGATGGGCCAGCTCGTTCCGGGCTGACCGCCGCCTCCGCCGCTACATCAACATCGGGTCGATGTCGCAGTTCGCCCGGTCACCACGGATCGCGCCCTGTGTCGCGGGGTGTGCTTCGCCGAAGACCCGGCGGTACGTGGCCACGATCGATTCCTGGAGAGACGCGGCCTCATCGGCCCGGCCGTCGGCTACGAGGTCCGAGCCGAGGTTGAAGATCGCCGCCAGCACGGTGGGGTGTTCCTCGCCGAGCACCTGACCACCACGCTCGACCGCGTCCCGGCCCAGTTCGATCGCCTTGCCGACCTCACCCAACGCGGCGAGATCACTCGCCAGGTTGATCGTGGTGATGACCGCGTACGGATGATCCGGGCCGATACTGGCCCGGAGGTACTCCAGAGCGCGCTCGTCAAGGTCCCGCGCGGCCGCGACGTCACCCTGGAGCCGCAACGTCACCGCGAGGTCGACGCTGGTGGTGAGGGTGTGCGGGTGGCGCTCACCGAGACCACTCCGGTACCGATCGAACGTCTGTTCACCTAGCTCCTTCGCCGCGGCGAGATCGCCGGTGTGGCGGAGATCGATCGAGTGGGCGAGCGCGCAGCACATCGTGACGGAGTGGTTGTCGCCATAGGCGAGCCGCAGCCGCCGCAACGCTTCCGCGGACAGGGCGAGCGCACCGGTGTGGTCACCGTCCTTCCGGCGGGTCACCGCGAGCAGGAAGGAGTTGACCACCCAGCCGATCCGCTCCTCGCCGTGGCGTGCCCGGTAGTTCTCCGTGAGCCTCTCCTGCCGGACCCGGGCCTGGCCGTACTCACCGGCCTCACGCAGGTCCACGATCAGCGAACTGTTCGAGTTGGAAGTGCGGTCGTGGTCACGGCCGAGCACCTCGCCTCGCCTGCGGAGGGTGTCCTCGTCCAATGTCGCGGCCGCGCGGTAGGCACCGGACAGCCGGAGGCTGATCGCGTGCTGGTACGCGGCGTTGAGTGTCTCGGGGTCGTCTTCGCCGAACATGCGGACGGCTTTGTGATAGATCTCTTCGCTCAATTTGGCGGCCGCGGAAAAGTCGCCCTTGGCGCGAAGATCGATGGTGATGTTCCGCTGCAGTGCGAAGGTCTCCTCGTTCTCCTCGCCGGATACCTGGAGACGAAGCGCGAGGGTCCGCTGGTTGAGCTCCGCGGCCTCGACATAGCGACCGATCGCCCACAGGTAGAGCCCCAGCCTCGACGACACGTCCAGTGTCTGCGGATGCGTGGGGCCGAGGGTCTCGGTGAGTCGCTCCCGCGCCTGGAGACCGAGCCGGGCGGCTTCCTCGTGGTCCCCGTAATCGAACAGATAGCGCATCAGGTTGATGTAGAGCTGACGCGGCCAGCCGTCGTCACAGTCCAGCACGTTCGCCGCATACGCGTGGGGGAGCAATTCGCGGTAGCGAGGCCAATGCCTGCTCGACTCGGGGTCGTTCGGATCCAGCGCGGCGAGCAGCTGGTGGGCACCGTGCTGCATTTGCGCGTGCACCTGCCGGGCCATCACCCGGTTACGCAGCACCAGCTGGACCAGCCGGTGCAACTGAAGGGTGTTGTTGCCGTGGTCGATCTTCGCCAGGCCGTACCTGTTGATGTCACGGATGGCCCTCGCGAGTTTGATCGGCTCGCGAAGCGCGGAGTCCAGCTCCGGGGAAATGGACACCCGGCTGACCCCGGTGAGCAGATCACGCGAGATCGGCTCCGGGGAGAAGAACGCGCAAATGTGCAGGATCTGATGTGCCGCCGGGTTGCGGGTCTTCAGCTCCTCGAACGAAACGTTCCATGCCGCGGCGACGGACACCTCGTAGTCAGGCGCCGTCGCGGTGTCGAGGATTTCTTCGACCGATTCGTCGAACAGCCGCAGATACTCCCGCACGGGCATCCCGGTCACCGCTCGCCAGGCAGCCGCCTGTTCGACCGCCAGCGGCAGGTCGCCGAGCTTCTCCGCGAGTTCGTTGGCCTCCCCTGGCGCGATTTCCGGGCCGCGGCGACCGAGCAGTTCGATGCTTTCGTCACGCTTGAACACCGCGAGTTCGAGCGGGCGGGCGATACCGGCCCAGTCGGAGTTCCGGGAGGTGATCAGGATTTCGCCGGGCCCGTTGCGGGGGAAGAACGGCAGCACGGAGTCAGGGCTTTCCGCGGCGTCGAAGACCAAGAGCCAGCGGCGGAACGGGCGTCCGGTGCGCAGTGCCTCGATCACCGCGGGCACCGCGATGTTGGCCTCCGACGCGCCGGGGATGCCGAGGAGGCGGGCCAGTTCCGTCAGCCCGGCGCGGATCTGGGTGGGGTGTGCGGCGTCGATCCACCAGACGAGATCATAGTCCTGTAGATGTCGATAAATGTATTCGGCGGCCATCTGCGTCTTGCCGATACCGCCGAGTCCGTGGAGCGCCGAAGGCAGTACGGCGGTGGTGCCACTGCTGAGCCGCCTGGTCAGTTGTTCCAGCAACTCGTCGCGACCGGTGAAGTTCGGATTACGCGGAGGCACGTTCCCGAACACCAAGGGAGGATCATCGGCCTGACGCGCCGGAAAACTCCGAGTCGTGTCCGAAGCGGAGGGATGCGCGATCCTGGTCGTCGGTTCATTCGAATCGGGTTCGCCGAGATGGGACGACCGACCCTCCGTCCTCTGCGTCGAGACGGGGGGACTTTCGGCCAGCTCAGGCATCTTGGGGCTCTCAGTCTTCATTGAGGTCTTGTTTGGTTCGGATTCGAATGCAGGGGGACCTTGCCGCTGTATCCGATCGGCCCGTGAAAGATACGGGCCCGAGAGAGCGCGAAGGAGCGCGCTCTCCAGCTCAACGTCGGCCGACGACTCGTGGGTAAGTACCGGATCCGGGGTGTTGTGCGGGTCGGCGATAGCGTCTCGGAGGTGGCCGAGCAGCGGAATCCGTTCACCGAAATGGGTGGCCGCCACTCGTACGACACTCGCCGTTTCCGAACGCCTCGCACCGCTGAGCAACAATTCACGGACTGCCTTGGGAAAGGCGAAGAGTCCACCTTTGTCCCAAGTGGACTGCCCTTCCTTAAGTCCGGGAGAGTACATGATGCCCGAGACGAGGAGTTCAAGGAGGTGCTCGAGGCCCGCTTCCGGCACAAAGCGCTGTCCCACCACCTTGACGACGTCCAGCCGGACCGGTACGGCCGCGAGCAATTGCGCCAAGCGTAGCGCCGCGGGCGAAGCCACGCTCCTGAAATGCCGAACCCTCTCGAAAGATGACAAAGTTACCGACGGGTCATCGGATTCGGCGGGAGAAATCCGTTCCGTGGTAAGCACGACCGTACCTTCGGCCACGCCGGCGTTTTCGCCGGTCATCAACCCGGCCCACCAGGCCAGCGCGCTCGGCCGCAGTTCGAGCACCGGTACCGGCACGGTCCCGGCCGGCACCGCCGAATCGGGTTCGAGCCAGGCGTCGGCGAGGTCGAGGCCCCAGAGATCGTTGGGAGCCAACGGGTTCGGCACCCGCAACCGGGCTTTGCGGGGACTCATGCCGCAGCGTCCCCATAGCCAGTGCGGGAGCAGATGCACGATACTCACCGGGATCGTCCGGCCCCAGCGGGCCAGAAGCGGGTACAGCACATCCTTCTTCTGCCAGGCATCGCCGACACCATCGGTCAGCAGGAGGACCACGCGCCGCCCCGAGGAATCCAGGATCTCGTTCGGGTCGCGGGCGGGTGCGCCGGGCGTGCCGCCACGGAGAACGAGATCCTCCCGGCCATTTCCCTTCGCGGTTTCCAACAGACGGACCTGAATGGTACGAAAAGCACCCACCCGATTGAGTAATTCGATGAACGCCGACACCCGGGGGTGCCACAACGCCATCGAGGGCCCGTTGTCGAGGACGAGCGTCAGGTCCAGCCAGCGCTCTGTCTTCGGTCGGGTGACCGGCCACCACCGGCCGGTCTCGGCTGCCCGGACGGCGGTCGCCTCTTCGTCCAGGACCACCTTGTGGAATCGCCGGGAAATCGTCTCGCGTTTCAATGTTCTCAGCGCGCGGAAGTACTTCAACGACTCGGGTAGCGCGACACCGCCTGTTCCCATGCCGTCCACCGTCGGTTCGGGCAGGTCGGCGGGAACGGTGCCGATCTCCACGACCCCGTCGCCTTCGCCCGATCCTGTCTCCTGGACCACGGGAGCCTGGAATCGTCTGGGTGCGGGCGGTGGGTCGCCCCGGCGTTCCGGAGGCGAGTTGCGAATCCGAACGTCGTTCTCGACAGCGGGCTCCGGTTCCTCGGCGGGGCCTGGCGCGGGCGTGTCCGCGGGGGTGATGGCAGCGGCCAGCCACACGATGTCCGCGACATCGGTCCAGCTCAGGTCCTCGAACTCGAACCGCTTGGCACCGCTGGGAAAGTCGACTGTTCGCGCCGCACCGGCAGCACGCGAGTCGGGGACACCGCCCGGCCCGCCCATGTCACCGCACCGTCAGTCGTTGCCAGAGAGCGTCCACCAACCGCGGCCACGCCTCCTGATCCGGCTGATACGCGCCAGACGTCGCGAGGTAGACGGCATCGAGCAACCGGTCGGTCGGCAGGCCGCCTTCCGCCTTGCTCCGTTCGGCGAAGTCGCGGATGAGTGTGTCGCGGTGTTCGCCGTCCTCGCCGACCAGGTGACTGGCCACGATCGCGGCGAGCTGGTCGTGATCCGGGTTCTGGATCCGCAATTGCAGGCACCGGCGCAGGAACGCGGGCGGGAACTCCCGCTCCCCGTTGCTGGTCATGATGATGATCGGGAAGGCGCGGCAAGCGATCCGGCCGTCGCGGACGACGGTGGTGCGCTGCGGGTCGGCGGTGTGCACGATCGCCTCGGGATGGCGATTGCGCGCCCTCGCCAGTTCCTCGATCGCGAATTCGCCGTCCTCGAAGATCGACAGCAAGTCGTTGGGCAGATCGGCTTCGGACTTGTCGAGTTCGTCGATCAACAGCACGCGCGGCAGCCTGCTGGGAAGGAACGCGGTGCCCAGCGGGCCGAGCCGGACGAAATCCCCGATCGGTGGCTCTTCCGCTTCTTCACCGGTTTGCGCCTGCTCGGTCGCCGCCGCCTGTACCCGGCCGATCGCGTCGTAGCCGTACAGACCGGAACTCAAGGCCGTGTGACTGGTGATCGCCCAGCGCAGCACCCGGCCGAGACCGAGTTCCCTGGCGATCCGATAGGCGAGGCTGGACTTCCCGGTGCCCGGGTTCCCGGTGACCAGCAACGGGCGCCGCAGGTAGAGGGCGGCGTTGACCATGTTCAATTCGCTCGCGTCGATGTCCTGCTCGGAAAGCGTGAACGCGGTGCCGAGCCGGCGCTCCGCCTCACCGTCGTCCGGCGGCGGCACGTCGTGCTCCGGCGGCGGGTCACCGCGGTAAGAACGCCAGGGTGGTGGTGCGGGGAGGATCTGCGCGAGGTCGATGTCGTGGATCGGCCTGCCGGTGCCCCGATAAATCCACCAATCGGGTGCGTCCGGTGTCGTCGCCCGGCCGTGCACGGTCGCGTCCTGATCGTTCACGCTCATCCGCGGTATCCCCCTACGGTCGAGTCGGGATCAACGGTTGGTCGAGAACAATTACACGCTCCGGATCGTCCCATATTACCACCAGATCGTGAGCCAGCGATTTCTTGACCGGTACGGCCGCGCCCGAATTCGCGAGTTTGCGGCGATGCGGCAGTTCCCGCAAACCGTGCTTCGTGCCCAATACCCAGTCCAGCAGCTCGCGCAGACTCTCCGGCTCGGCGTCCGGATGCCACAGGATCACCGGCAGGCCGCTGCGGAGGGCGCTCGTCAACTCGTCCGGTGCGGCATCCGGTTCCGCTTGGGGGGACGGTGGTTTCGCCAGCACCACTCCGACCCAGTGTTCGTCGCTCAGTATCGCGTCGATCGGGTGATCCCCGGACTCCGCGCCCCCGGAATAATGCAGCCGGTCGGGTGAGGGGTCTTTCGCCATCGAGTCCCAGCGAACGCGCCATTCGCGATGCCAATGCTTCGCCCGCATCCTCTCCAGTGATCTTATTCCCAGCCGGTACCCGTACCGCAGCGGCTGTGGCCTGCCGGTCCCGTGTTCTTTGGACCACCGCTGGACCGGCAAGGTGATCAAGGCGCGCGGCAACAGGAATTCCACCGACGCGGACACGCTCTGACCGGACCAGACTCTCTCAGTCTCCAGGATGACGTCATCGACCTCGAACTCGACCCTGTCTATCGCGATTTCCCGAACTCCGGCCAGCGCGGGAGGCCACACTTCCGGGTCATCCTGACGCCAGAATGCGAGAGTGCATCGCGTCGGATCCGCGGAAACCGGTTCCAGCATGATCAGTAAATGAAGATGGGGGTTTTCCGGAATCGGCGGCCTGCTCTGCCGTTGATGACCGAGTGCGGGCACGATGCGCAACGACCGAGCCTGGCCGTCGATCCAGCTGAGGATCATGGCCCCCACCTCGCCGCCGACGTGTTCGGCCAGCAGTCTCAGAAACGTTACGGAGGGCGGAATTCCGTCCGGGCCGGCGTTGAAGTCGGCGAGCAGACGGAACGCGCTCCAGGCGTCGGTGACACCGTCCAACCGGGGCACCGGAATAGCGGGTCCGAGCGCACGACTCATCATGACCGCCAGATGGGGGACATCCATTTGGGTCAACCGGCGGTGCAAATCCACCAGATCCTTGCGGGGGATCAAATCGAGAACATCGCCGTTCGGGTCGACGGGAAGCCGGCCAACCGACGGTTCGGGTTCGAAAGCGCGCAGTTTCGGAACCGGCTCGACGAGCTCGCCGTGTAGTCGCAAATAAGCCGTTCCGGTGAAAGTCTTCACCGAAACCGGTATCGGTCGGTACAACTCGGGCAACAGGCCAGGATCCGACGCGATGACGTCGTCGAAAAACCGCTTCGAAGAGATGAAAGCGATCATACCGCCGGATCTCGCGAACGCGTCCTTCGCCAGTTGGGCGTCCAGGATGCGGAAAGCGGTGTCGACCGCCTCGCCGACCCATCCGTTCCCGTCGTTCAGCACTTCACCGGAGTTGAGGCTCACTCGCAGCCTGATCTGCGCCTGCGGGGTCCGCGTGTGGTTGTGCCGGAGGAGGGCGACCGACATGCGGTCCGGTAGCCGGTCGACGACGAGGCTTTTGGTCGTGCCGGGCGGTAACAGGATCAGCGCGCCGTCGCCGCGATCCTCCGCCGCACAGGAATCGAAATCGACACCGCTCTCACCGAACGCGGTCTTCAGCACCTCGTACATGCCTTGGCGCACGGCCAGCCTGTCGAGGGGGTTCCGGTCCGGGGAGGTGAAGCCCTCGACGTCCACCACGACGATCGTGCGGTCGAGAGCCTGCGTCGATTGCGCCACTGGCCCCCTCCCAAGGTCCACGGCGCCGACCCACCGGCGCCGACCGCCACATTATCGCGTCGATCGCCCCCGAGTTGGGTATCAGATGACAAATAAGTCAGCCATTACCGTGCCGGTGATTTCCTCACCACGAACGGGGCCCTCCCCGACCGCGCCGGGGAGGGCTCCGTTTTCACCGGGGTCAGACGCCGGCGACCTGCTGGATCCACGAGCGGTAGCGGGTGATGTTGGTGTAGGCGGTGTTGTTCGACCGGTCACTGGTCGAGGCGACACCGACCTGGCGGCCGCCGGAGAACATCGGGCCGCCCGAGTCACCGCCGGCGGTGATGCCGTCGACGCGGTTCGCGCACACCGCGACGCCGCCGTGGTAGTCGCCGCAGTTGACCGAGTTCACCCGGACGGTGGCGACCTTCAGGTAACGGGACTGACAGTTGATCTCGGAACCGCACTGGCTGGTCGCGCCCCAGCCGTAGACCTGCACGTTCTGGCCGACCGCGACATTGCTCGTGGTGCCGAGCGGCGCGTAGGTGGCGTTGACCGAACTGGTCAGCCGGACGATGGCGAGGTCCGCGCCCGAGTGGCGGGTGATGGTCGACCCGGTGGCCATGGTGCCACCGCTCTGCTGGTCGAGGCTGCCGATCCGGAAGGTGTACCTGCCGCTGCCGGCGACACAGTGCTTCGCGGTGAGGATGTACTGCGGCGCGATGATCGTCGCGCTGCAGTTCTGCTGGCCGTTCACGAACAGCCGGGCCGCCCAGGGACCGCTCTGCGCGTACTGGCCACCGATGATCATCGGCTGCGCGCCGGAAGGCTCGGCGGCGGTCGCGGCGGGGGCGGTCGAGCCGAGCAACGCCATGAAGGCGGTGCCGGCCAGCAGGACGAGGGAGCGCAGTCGCATGTTCCGACTCATTTCTGCGGCCGGTTCACAGCCGCGTCAGTGGGGACGAACGCGCTGATTCTGTGTCGTGCCAAGGGAAGCCGGAAACCGACGAAAGTTCGCGTTGGCTACCTATTTATGTTCATGACGGCCGAAGGCGTTTTTTGAGTATCCGGCGAAGATCATTGAGTAGTGCCTCACCCGCCGCGCAGGCGCCACGCGGTGAGGCCGACCCTGGGCCTGGTCGAGCCGCCTGGCTCGGTCAGGTCGATGGCCACACTCTTCCCGATCCCCTGCTCGCCGAACTCGGCGAAACCCCGCGCCGGGCCCGGCAAAGCGCTTGACCCGGCCACGGGACGGCGATGCACTGTGCCGAGGGAGATCCGTGCCACCACCGACGAGGACTACGACGTCTCCGTCCTGCTGGCCTCGGAGGCGCTGCTCTGGCAGCTCGAGGACTTCCGTGCCGCGGAGGTCAGCGAAGACACCGACTGGCTCTGGGTGCGGCTGCTGGACATCCCTCGCGCGCTCACCTCGCGTGGCTGGTTCACCGACGGCGAGCTCGTCCTCGACGTCGACGACCCGGCGCTCGGCGAGCACGGCCGCTGTCTGCTGACCCGGCCGGGAGGGCAAGGCCGAGTGCGTCCCGACGAACCTGGAGCCCGACTGTCCCTGGACGTGAGCGACCTCGGCTCGATCTATCTCGGCGGAACCACCCCGAGCAAGCTCATTCGCGCCGGACACGTCCGGGCCCACCGCCCGGACGCACCCGCGCTCGCCGACGCCCTCTTCCGTGCCGAACGTTCCCCGCATTGCCTGCACTGGTTCTGACGCTAGGTCCTGACCCGGCGGGTGCCGACCGTGAAGAGCAGTGAAGCCGCGGTCAGCACCACGCCGAACCACACCACGCTGGTGATGCCGGCGTTGTCCGCCAGCAGTCCCGCGAACAACGCGCCGAGTGCGATGGAAGTGTTGTACGCCAGAGTGTTGAGCGACATCGCGGCCTCGAACGTGTCGGGTGCGGATTGCTGCGTCATGGTGAGCTGGCTCAATTGCACGACACCGTAGGACAAACCCCAGAGCACCAGCGCGATCATCACCCCGGCCTGGCCATGGCCGATGGTGAGCAGCAGTACCAGCGACACCACGAGCGAGACGGCCCCGACCGTGAAACTCGCCAGCACGTTCTTCGACACGAAATAGCCGGCGACGAAGTTCCCTGCCGCTCCCCCGAGGCCGAAAACGACCAGGCACACCGTGATGAAGGTGGGCGACGCCGAGGAATCGCCTTCCAGGAAGGGACGGATGAAGGTGTAGACGCCGAAATGCCCGAGCACGAACAACACCACGGTGATCAGGACCGAGCGCAGGCGGACGTTCACCCGCGGCAGGCTGAAGACCTCGCGGACCGAAACGGCGTTCGCCGAAGGCAGCGACGGAACCAGGATGACGACGGCGAGGAAGACCAGGACACTGAGCCCGCTCCAGATCAGGAACGTGGTCTGCCACCCGGTGAGGCTTTCCAGGATGGTGCCGAGCGGCATGCCCAGCACCGTGGCGATCGAGATACCGGACATCACGACCGCCGCCGCCCGGTTCGCGTGGCGGTCCGGGACGATCCGCATCGCCATGCCGACGCCGATGGCCCAGAACGCCCCGTTGGCGAAGCCCATGACGAGCCGCGTCGCCAGTACCAGCGGATAGCTCGGCGCGAGGGCGGTGATCAGGTTGCCGACGGCCAGGATCGCGAGCAACGTGGAGAGCAGGACGCGCCGGTTGATCCGCCGCGTCCACGCGACGATGAACGGCACGCCAAGGCCTGCCGAGACACCGTAGAGCGTGACCATCAGGCCGGCGACGCCCACCGAGATGCCCAGACTGGAACTCACCGGCGTGAGCAGGCCGACGGGCATCAGTTCGGTGGTGAGGAAGACGAACAGGCTGGCGGTGATCGCGGCGACCCCGGCCCAGCCCTTCAGGGTGGAATGCGCGCTTTCGGTTCGGTTGACCATTTTCTTTTCTCTCGATTCACGAGCATGACGAAGAAACCCCTGCGGCAAGCGGGACAGCCCCGCGAACCTCTTAGCGCTAAGCTATTCAATGCTTAGCGCTAAGTCAAACGGGTTCCCTCAGAGCAGCGGGTGTCAGTCCTCCAGGGCGACGTCTCCCAGTGACTGCAACAGGTTTCGCAGCAAGACGGCCAGTTCGTCCCGTTCCCCGGGGCTGACCGCGCTCAGGAGACGATGCTCCGTGTCGACGTGGTCGGGCAGCGCCCGGTCGATGAGTTCGCGGCCCCGCTCGGTGAGGTCGACCAGCACGCGGCGGCCGTTCGTCTCGTCGGGCGCGCGGACCACCAGGCCGCGTTCTTCGAGGCGGTCGAGCCGCTGGGTGACCGCGCCGGAGGTGATCATCGCCGAACGCATCAGGTCGGCCGGGGTCAGTGTGCCGGCACGGCGCAATGTGGCCAGTACGTCGAACGAGGACCGGTCGAGGTCGTGCCGCGCGAACGTCTTGCGCAGTTCACCGTCCAGCACCCGGGTCAGCCTGGTCAGCCGCCCGATGACGGCCATCGGGGAGACGTCGAGGTCGGGACGGGCTTCGGCCCACTGGCGGAGAATGTGGTCAACGTGATCCGGCACGCCCGGAGATTACCCCGGTCTCAGAGCGCGGACGTTCGTTGACACCCCGTAGTGCCACTGCTCTACTCGGACGCATGGAAGGCACTCTCTGTCCGGCCTGAAGCAGTCTCCGCGCTCACTCTGAGAACCACCCGGGAATTCCGGGCGCTCCGCCCTGCCCGAAATTCCCGTTCACCCTCGCACAGAACGGAATTCAGCATGACCACGACCGAGAACCGGGTCCGGTCCGCCACGGAATGGCTGGCCGTCGCGAAGGACGTCGCCGCGCAACTCGCGGTGGACGCGGCCGAGCGCGACCGGAAGAACGAAACGCCTTACACGGAAGTGCGGCTGCTCAAGGATTCCGGCCTGGTGACGCTGCTCGGCCCGGTCGAACACGGCGGCGGCGGGCAGACCTGGGAGACCGCCTATCGCGTGACCCGCGAGGTCGCGCGCGGCGACGGGTCGATCGGCCAGGTACTCGGCTACCACTACCTCTGGGCCTGGGCCGCGCGACTGGTGGCGACCGAGGAGCAGATCGCCGCGGTCGAAGAGCTGTACACGCGGAACAACTTCGTGTTCGGTGGCGCGGTCAACCCGCGTGATTCCGATCTGCTGATCACCGAGGACGGCGACGAGATCGTCTACAACGGACACAAGTCGTTCTCCACCGGCGGCAAGGTCTCCGACCTGACCGTGCTCGAAGGCGTCCTCGATGGCACCGAAGACCACGTTTTCGCCATCGTTGCGTCCAAACAGGACGGTATCGTGTTCCACGACGACTGGGACAACATCGGCCAGCGGCTCACCGAGTCGGGCAGTGTGACCATCACCGGCGTACGCGTCCCGTGGGCGAGCGCGGCGGGCTACGTCGACAAGAAGTTCCACCCGTTGACCTACAACACACTCAACGTCCCGGCGATTCAGCTGGTGTTCGCCAACTTCTATCTCGGTATCGCACAAGGAGCGCTGGAAACCGCGCTGGAGTACACCCGCGAACACACCCGCGCGTGGCCGTACGGCGGCGACAACAAGGCGTCTTCCAGCGAAGAGTGGTACATCCTCGATGGCTACGGCGAGCTCCAGTCGAAGCTGTGGGCCGCCGAAGCGCTCGTGGACAAGGCGGGAGCGGCGATCTCCGCCGTGCTGCACGCGCCGCGCGAAGAACTCACGCCCGAGGCACGCGGCGAAATCGCTGTCCTCATCGCCGCCGCCAAGCAGCGCGTGATCGACACCGGACTCGAGACCGGCACGAAAGTCTTCGAGCTGACCGGCGCCCGCGCGAGCGCCACGAAATACGGGCTGGACCGCTTCTGGCGGAATCTGCGCACGCACTCGCTCCACGACCCGGTGGCCTACAAGCGCCGCGAGGTCGGGGCTTACGCGCTGTCGAACGAAATCCCGGAACCCACCTGGTACACCTGAGTGACCCTGACCTTTCGCTGACCCCTAGTTCTTCAAGTACATGAAGGCCCCTTCTCGCGCCAGGCGCAAGGTACCGGCAAAGTCGCAAAGCTGCTGGTAGTCCGGGCTTGACCTTGTTAGTGCCTGCAGGGGCCGAGTGGGTATGTCCCTGAACCTCTGTTGGTCAAGCTTCGCAACCGGTGTGATCCCGCGACGATGGAGGAATGAGGACATTCAACGTCCCCATTCCTCCATCGTCAGCCTTACTCAGCGACGAAGAACCGCCTGGCCTGCAAGACCTCGACTTTGCCGGGACCCTGCGCCAGGCGCGAGGAAGGGGGCCTTCATGTACTTGCCGGAACCGGCGTCACTCTTCGAAGCCCTCGTCTCCGCCGTCGAAGACGTCTTCCATGACCTCGCCGAGGATCATGCCGCCGACCACACCGGCCGCGGCACCGGCGACCACACCGCCCATCCCCGGCCCACGCCTGCCGTGGTGACCGTGGTCGTCGTAGTCGTGTCCCTGATGACCGCCGAACATGGCGTGCCCGCCGCCGGACCCGGCGACGTTGGCCAGCCAGCCGTCGATGGCCGCGGCCCAGTCGGTGCGCAGGGCCTCCTCGTGCGAGACGTGGAAGCGGCCGAAGGTGTCTCCGCCGGAGCGGAACATGCCACCGCGTTTGTCGGCCTCCAGCACCACCGCCAGCTCGCCAGGACTCGCGACGAAGGTCAGCTCCACCTGGCTGACACGGCCGGCGTAGCGCGACGGCGGGAAGAACTCGATCTCCTGGAAGAATCCGAGTTCCTGCCGGACGCCGTGCAGGCGCCCGGCTTCGACGTCGGCGCTGCGGAACTGGAAGCCCAGTTCGCCGAACGCCTCCAGCACCCGGTCCTGCGATTCCAGCGGTCCGACCAGCACCGGGTCGAGGTCGCCCTTGTCCGGCGCGCCCGCGATGACGAGTTCGGTCCGCACGCCGACGACCATGCCCGGCAGCTCACGTCCGCCGACCGCGCTGATCGGCGTCTCCCACGGCAGCGCGATCTGGAACGGGACCGTGGTCAGCTCCCCCGCGGCCACCCGCACCTTCCGGCCGGCGCTGACCCGCAGGAACTCCGCGGTCCCGGCACGCTCGTGGTCGCCGTGCTCGACCTCGACCCGGGTGACCAGCGAAAGCAGGATCTCCTCGATCTGGGCGTCGCTCGAACCGCCTTGGATGCGGACCTGGCCGGTGATCACCTCGCCGGGTACGGCGTGCGGTGAGTCGAGCACGGTGTCGACGGACGGGCCGCCGACCCCGAAGGCGCTGAGCATCCGTTTGAACATCAGGGATTTCCTCCGCTGGGTACTGGAACAAGGTGCCGCGAAAGCGAACACATCCGACTACTACCGAGATCCGCCGCGGCACGCCAGGCAAACCGGGTAGTTGACGGGAAGGGCAACGTGTCGTGTCAGGTGACGGGTCCGAGGTCGACGTGACGATTGTCCCAGTGTCACCAGGGGCCACATCGGCGGGTAGTTGAAGGTAGGCGGCAGGCCTTCACTACTTCCTCGGCTCGGCCTGACGCACGTCGTGCAGGTGGATGACGACGTCGTAGGAACGGCCGAGCGAGATCGTCGCGGGATCGACGGGGAACTGTGTGCCGATGGTGCGGGTGGGCCGGGCGGTGTCCAGCCAGGCGCGCGCGGCGGGCGGCGCGGTGCGAACGTCGAGGTAGAAGTCCTGGAAGCGGACGTTGTCGAGGGTGTCCTCGTTCGAGCCGGACGGCGCGGACGGGACGGAGAACCGCTTCCAGTCCCCGCCCACCGCGGTGTCCTTGGACAGGAAGGAGCCCTTGTCGAAGCTGAAACCGATCGGCAGGTAGTCCCGGCCGAGCGTCTCGCGCAGGAAGGCGCCCTGGGTCTTCGGGTACAGCCCCGGGTTGTCGGTGACGTAGGACACGTGGCCGTTGTGCGCGGAGAGCAGGACCTTGTGGCCCGTCCGCCGCTGCCACCAGGCGACGTTCTCCGCCATCGCGCGGTCACGCAGGACCTGCGCGGCGGGCAGCGACTTCGGGTCCGCGAGGTCCACGGCGAGGAACCGGGCGGTCTGCGCGACGAACCGGGCGTGCTGCTGAGTCCAGTCGAGAGCGTCCGTGCCCGTCAGGCCCTCGATCAGTTCGAAGGCCTGCTCCGCCTGGCCTGCGAGCCGCTGTCGCTCGTCGAGGGGTTTGCGGAGGTAGACGAACGCGTCGTCGATCGGGCGAAGGCCGGTGTACAGCCCGTTGAGCCGGGCCAGCGCCTTCGGGTGGTGCTGCCGTACGTAGTCGGTGATCTTGGCGAAGAACGCGTCGTTCACCGAGGGCGCGCCGAGGTCGTCGCCGACGAAGTGCACGGTGCGGCCGGGGTGGGCGCGGTTGTAGTCGCGCATCCACCGGATCAGGCTCACGAACTCCTCGCGATCCCACGGGGATCCGGTCAGCGTCCGCTTCGCGATCGCACGGGTGTCCCCGCGGCCGGTCTGGACGTACTCGTCGATCTCGAGACCGGCGGACCAGCTGAGCTCCAGCGCGAAGGCCCGGAACCCCTTCTCTTCGACGAGGTGGCGGAAGACCCGCTCCTTCATGGAGAAGAACTCATGGGAACCGTGGGTGGCCTCACCGAGGCCGACGACCTTCGCGCCGCCGATCATCGCGCCAAGGGCCCGCAGGTCGACGGTGTTCCGGCCGGGCTCGGTCGAGAACAACGGATGCGCCGCCCGATCCAACGACCGCACCGGGTCCCGCCAGGCCGCGGCCGTCTCCGCCGTACTCGCGAAAGCCGGGCTCGCCATGGGCGCGAGCACCGCTCCCGTCACGACCACCGCGGCCGCCACCAGTCCCCGTCTGCCCCAGCGCTTTTTCGTGTCTGCCATGTCGTTCGTTCCTTCGCTCGATGTCGTAGGCGATCATCACCCGCGCATCGGCGGCGGCGCGCTGTAGCAGAGCTCCGACTTCGGACGGGGGAAAACCCCACCCCGCGAAAAGCGGGTGGACCCCCGCCGCCGGGATGTGGGTCCCGGCGGCGGGAATCCACCCGCGTTTATCTCCCTCCGCAGCGGTTGTTCGTCACTCCGCGCGCCACAACGCGGGCGTGGACGGCGGCTCCCAGCCAGGCTGGGCCGTGTGCCCCTGCAAGCACACATAACCGCGACCGCTGAAGGTGACCCGGGCGCCCGCGGAATAGCCGGTTCCCGCCGCCCAGGTCGTCCCGCCGGGCGGGTTGGAGGTCGAGGTGGTTGGCGGGTTCGACGTCGTCCGCGTCGTGCTGGTCGGCCGGGTGGTCGACGTCTGCGGTACGTTGAGCACGAAATCGAACGCGGCCTGCTTGGCGGGAGGCGCGTCACGCACGGTCATCAGCAGCCGCGGGTCGAAGATCGTGTCGGTGTTGTTGCGCGGCTCGTTGGGGAAGTAGAGCTGCGTGGTCAGCACCCGCCCGCCCGGCGCCTGGACCTTGACGTGGATGTGCCGCGTACGACCCGGGTACAGGCCGGGCACGATCGTGCTCAGCGTGAACGCGCCCTGGTCGTTGGTGAACTGGTGACCGCGGAACGTGTACCCCACGTTGTCGTAGGCGCCGTTGACGTCCGCCTGCCAGAAGTCCAGCAGCGCACGGGCGATCGGCAGGCAGCCGAGACCGAAGACGTAACCGGAGACGGTGAGCCTCGTGCCCTGCGTGTTCGGCGTGACCAGCGAGGTGCGCTGCGGAGAATTCGGCTTGAAATAAGGACCTTCGGTCTGCGCCGGGGTCGGGTCGTCGCCGTCGTCACAGGACGGGGTCAGCTCTGGTACCTGGCCGCTCGCGACGGTGGTGCGTGCGAGGGCGGGGCCGCCGATCAGCGCGATCGGTGCCACGACGCCCGCGGCGAGTGCGGCTTTCAGGACAGTCTTTCGGCTGAGCTTCTTTTCTTCGTCCATACCTGCTCCTCGTGGGGGCTTCGGGAATCACCCTCGACGGTATGGAGAAGATCAGCTGCGGACGATGGACTGGCATGGTCAGTCGTGGTGAATCTCCGGGGACGCGTCGCCCGTCCGCCGGTAATCGCCGGGACTCAATCCGGTCTCCCGCCGGAAGAACCGGCAGAAATAGGCGGGATCCGCGAAGCCGACCCGGCTGGCGACCTGCCGCACGGTGAGATCCGTGCCGAGCAGGAACCGTTTCGCCTCCCGCGTCCTGGCCTCACGCATCAGTTGCGCCGCCGTCCGGCCGGTCGCCGTCTTCACCGCGTCGGTCAGGTATCCCGGGGTGACGCCGATGCGTTCCGCGAGCGCGCCCACCGACCAGAGCCCGAGATCGGGCCTGCCGAGCAGTCGCGTGAATTCCGTTCCCACCGACTGCGCCCTGGCAGGCGGGCGGGTGTCCGCCAGTCCCGGAAGCCGTCCCGCCCGCACGATCAGCACGTGCATCAGGGCACGCAGCACCGAATCGGTGCCCTGCCCGCCACAACGGAATTCTTCGTCCAATTCGGCGACCAGCCGTGTCGTTTCCTCGGCGGCACGTTCGCCGAGCCGCCACGGCTGCTGGCTCAGCCGTCGCAGGGTTTCGCGGTCGGCCGGATGTTCGAGAAGGAAGTCGTCGGTGAACAACACGACGAATCCGGTGAGTTCGTGGGCATCCCAATGATGCACCTGCCCCGGTGTTATGACCGCGAGTTGCGGTGGCCCCAATTCCCAGCGCGTGAAATCGACGACGTGGTCACCGGTACCGCCGGTGACGTGGACGATTTCGTAGAAAGTGTGCCGATGCGGGAAAGCGGCCCGCGACATCGGTCCGATCGTGTCGAAGGTGCCGACCGTGAACGGCAGGGCGTCCGGCGCACGGATTTCCAGCCGGTGCAGTGGCAATTCCCCCGCCTTCGGCTGCAGGCAAGGCGTCCTCGGCAACACCGTTGTTCCACGCATGGACCGGTCCCTTTCACCACACTGAGGAATAAAAAGTCTAGACCAATGTGTGGTGCCACCGCTGCCGACGGAAGTCGCTTGATCGAGGGTTTCTCCCCGCTTTCTAGACGACCGGGCTTCGCCGTTCAAGGAAAACGGTGTCGTGCCAAACATCTTCGAGCCTGCCGACGCGTTCGCGGACGCCGACCGTCCGGTAGCCGGCGCTGTGAAGCAACGCGATACCGCCTCGGTTTTCCGTGATGACCGAGGCCTGAAGCGTCCAGAGGCCGGCAGAGTCGGCCTCGGTGACCTGCCGGTGAACGAGGGCCTTTCCGACGCCGCGGCCCCGATGACCTTCGGCGACCTGCACGGACGTTTCGGCGACACCCTGGTCGCATTGGCGATCCGACACCGGGGACGCCGCCGCCCACCCGACGACCTCGCCGTCGAGTTCGGCCACCCAGCGATGCTCCGGCAGCCAGTTCCGGTCGAGCGTCCGCTTGCCGGGCACCTCGGTCTCGAAGGTCGCGAGACCGGTGGCGATCGCTTCGCCATAGATCCGGCGCACCGCGGCCCAGTCGTCCTCGGCCGCGGCGCGGACGGCGACGTCGGAGGGCAGGTCGTCGGGGCAGCACGGACGCGGGGCGAGCAGGCCCATCACCGCGTCGGCCGCGTGCGGAAGCCCGCTGCAGCAAGCCTGATTGATCGTCACGACCGTCGCCGTTCCCTCTTTTCGCAGCCGCAGGAAGCCGACTTCGGCCAGTTTGCGCACGTGGTGGGAACACGTCGACTGGCTGGTCCCGAGGACCTCGGTCAGCGCGCCGACGGTGAGACCCCGTGACGCCGTCGCGACCACGTGCAGCAGTTTGACGCGCGTCGGCTCGGCCAGGCAGGCGAACCATTCGGCGTAGGTCGCGGCTTCACGGTCGGGCAAGAGCACAGGGGCGACGCTGGTCATCGACCCAGTATCGACCAGGATCGATGGTTGCGTCAATCGACCGTCGTCGATACAGTCCGGACGACTACTCGATCGAAGTTCATCGATGAAAGGTGTCCCGGAAATGACTGAGCTGCCCGTAGTGGTGATCGGCGCCGGACCGGTGGGCCTGGCCGCGGCCGCGCAGCTGGCGGAACGGGGACTCGAACCGCTGGTGTTCGAAAGCGGCACGCGAGCCGGGGCCGCCGTCGCGCGGTGGCGTCACGTGCGGCTGTTCTCGCCGTGGTCCGAACTCGTCGACCAGGCGGCGGGCCGGCTGCTGGAGGCGCGCGGCTGGGACCGTCCGGACGGCGAGACGTACCCGACCGGCGAGGAATGGGCGGACTCGTATCTGCGCCCACTGGCGGAGGCGTTGACCGGCCGGGTGCGCTTCGGCGCCGAAGTGACCGGAGTCGCCCGCCGCGGACGGGACCGCGTCGTGGACAGCGGCCGGGACGACGAGCCGTTCACCGTCTACGTCCGCGCTTCCGACGGCACCGAAGAACGGATCACGGCACGGGCGGTGATCGACGCGTCCGGCACCTGGACGACACCGAACCCGCTCGGCGGCGAAGGGCTTCCCGCCATCGGGGAACGCGCCGCGGCGGACCGGATCTCTTACCGTGTACCGGATCTCGGCGACGAAGCCGTCCGGGCACGGTTCTCGGGCGCGCACGTCGTGGTCGCGGGCAGCGGACATTCCGCGCTCACCGCGCTGGTCGCCTTGTCCGCGCTGGACGACACCCGGATCAGCTGGGTACTGCGCCGCGGTTCGGTCGGCAACGCGTTCGGCGGCGGCGACGCCGACCAGTTGCCCGCCCGCGGCGCGCTCGGCACCCGCGCCAAGGAGGCCGTGGAGTCCGGACTGGTCTCCGTGGTGCGGGGCTTCCGGACCGAGGCCGTCGAACGCGACGGCGGCTTGACCCTGGTTTCCTCGGCAGGCCAACGGATCGAGCAGGTCGACGAGGTCATCGCGCTGACCGGCTTCCGCCCCGACCTGACCTGGCTCTCGGAAATCCGTCTCGACCTGGACGCGACATTGCAGGCGCCGGTGGCGCTGGCCCCGCTGATCGACCCGAACGTGCACTCGTGCGGAACGGTCTACCCGCACGGCGCGAAGGAACTCGCGCACCCGGAGCGGGACTTCTACCTGGCCGGGATGAAGAGCTACGGCCGGGCACCGACCTTCCTGGCCGCGACCGGTTACGAACAGGTGCGCAGCATCGCCGCCCGGCTCGCGGGCGACCACGCCGCGGCGGACCGGGTCGAACTGCGCCTTGCCGAAACCGGGGTGTGCGGCGGGTCGGGCCTGTTCGACGAGCCGGATCAGCCGTCGGCCGGTGGCTGCTGCGCCTCGACCGAACCCGAGGTCTTGGCCCTTTCCGCGCCGTCCCAGCGGCCGCGTGGTCACCGGCTGACGTAGACCAGGCCGACCGGCGGGCGCGGTGGTCCTGACCCGATACAATCTCTCTTGCCTCGTCGCGCGGGCGGGCGTCGCCGTTTCGGGCGTGCGTGCACTGCGAAACCGACAGGGAGACCGATGGACCTGACCGGCACCACCACGCTCATCACCGGCGCGAGCGGCGTCATCGGCCAAGGGATCGCCCTGCGCTTCGCCGAAGCGGGCAGCGCCGTCGCCGTGCACTACCACCATGCCGAGGCCTCGGCGCTCGACCTCGTCGAACGCGTCGAGGCGGCCGGGGGCAGCGCCGCCGCGTTCACCGCCGACCTCACCGACGACAGTGAGTGCCGACGGCTCGTGGCCGCCGCCGCGGCCTGGACCGGACGGCTAAACACCCTGATCAACAACGCCGGCGTGCAGCCGGTCGAGCCGCTGCCGGGGATGTCGGCGGAAAGCTGGCGTGCCGTCCTCGACGCGAACCTCACCAGCGCGTTCTCGTGCACGCAGGCCGCGGCCGAGGTGATGAACGGCGGCAGCGTCGTCCACATCGCCTCGATCGAGGCGGCCCAGCCAGCACCGGGGCACGCGCACTACAGCAGCGCGAAAGCCGCCCTGGTCGTGCACGCCCGCGCCGCCGCACTCGAATACGGCCCGCGAGGCATCCGCGTCAACACCGTCTCCCCCGGGCTCATCGACCGTCCCGGACTCGGCGAGGCCTGGCCGGAGGGCGTCCGCCGCTGGGAACAGGCCGCCCCACTCGGCAGGCTCGGCACTCCAGCCGACGTCGCGAACGCGTGTTTGTTCCTCGCCTCGCCGCTCGCGGCATGGATCACGGGACACAACCTGACCGTGGACGGCGGCGTGTCCACGCATCCCACCTGGTGATCATGGTCGTGTGACCTCTGTCACATACCGAGGTTCGAGCTGCTTTCGCTGTGAAACGGCCCGCCACACCATCGGGTAGGAATCCCGGCGAGCTTCATCAGATCTGGTTGCGCTCATCGTGACGGAGCGTCAGGCGCTGCAACAGTAAACGATTACTGAACCCGATCGTGCGCCTTCCCTGACATGCATACATTCAGTGATGGACGATCAACTCGCTGCTACAGTCTCGTTTGTCCGGAACCCTTCGATTTTCTCCGAATTTCCGGACCAATCCCACGATTCTCTCGCCGAACTCCGGCATCTTCCTCAGAAAAGGCACCACTTGACGGATCTCAACCACCCGTGGATCGTCGCCGCGTTCCTCGGGGCCGACGCCTGCCTGCTCGACTCCGTGCGCGAACTCCGGGCCCGGATCCTGTTCGACCGCGGCCGTCGTCCGGCCTTCCGGCAGGCGGACGGTTCGCACGCCGACGACCAGGACCTCGACTTCGGGGCCTGGCACTTCATCGCCCGGCAGCATCCGGACGGCCCGCCGCTCGGCTACATCCGGCTCTCCACCCCCGCCACCGGCGACAGCTTCCAGTCACGGGCCTACCTCGGCACCGAAAGGTACGAGGAATTGCTCGCCGCACAGGGCGTCGAGCCCCGTCACGTCTTCGAGCACAGCAGGCTCGTCGTCGAACATCGGTCCCGGAAGCTCGGACTCGGGCAGTACCTCAACGCGCTCGCGATCGGTGCCGCGCACCATCTCGGTGCCCGGGCCATGATCGGCACGTCGGGGACGAAGGACGGCCAGGACCGTTTCCACGAACAGTTCGGCTTTCGCGGGATGCCGGGAACCCGGCGCTATGTCGAGCGATACACCGAAGACGTCGTGATCATGTTCCACCGCGTCGCCGACGGCGCCGGGCGGCACCACGATCTCGTCAGCAGGCTGCGGGACGAATTCCCGCAGGCCGCCGCTTCGGCTCCGGCCTCCCTCGCCGCCGGGTCATCATCGGGCAGGCCCGTACCCGCCGCGCTCACCGATATCTCCGCACCCGATCGCGACCTGTGGCGGCCGACGCTGCTCGAACCCCGCGACCCGGCGGATTTTTCGGTCCTGACGGCGTTACTGGCCTCCGGCGACGTCCGCGAAGTCCACGACACCATCGACGAGCAACTCGCCGAACTGGTCCGCAGCCGCGAACCGTCGTGCCGGGACACGGCCGAAATCGGGGCCAGGAAACGGGAACAACTCGCCGGGGCGGCGGACTGGGAGTACGGCACCTGGGTCTGGTACCCGTGGTCGCGGCGGCTCGTGCACGTCCTGCCGCGCGACGAGTTCCGGCTGGTGCGCACGGATCGCAACCGCGGCAAGGTCGACCGGCCGGAACAGCGCCGCCTGCTCGGCAAGAGGATCGGGATCATCGGTCTCTCGGTGGGCAACAGCGCGGCGCTCACGTTCGCGCTCGAAGGCATCGGCGGCGCCTACGCCTTGGCGGACTTCGACGACTTCAGTCTCTCGAACCTGAACCGGCTGCGCGCGGGCGTGCACGAACTCGGGGTCAACAAAGCGGTCCTGTCCGCGCGCCAGATGTTCGAGATCGACCCGTACCTCGACATCGAGATCCACCAGGGCGGCCTGACCGAGGACAACATCGAGGCGTTCTTCACCGGCGGACAGGGCACGATCGACCTCCTGATCGAGGAGTGCGACACCCCGTGGATCAAGGTCGCGGCCCGCGAATACGCCCGCGACCTGCGCATCCCGGTGGTCATGGACTGCAACGACCGCGGCATGCTCGACGTCGAACGCTTCGACCTCGAGCCGGACCGGCCGTTGCTGCACGGCCTGCTCGGCGACATCAAGTCCGTGGACGTCGCCGACCTGGACCATCAGGAGAAGGTCGAACTGATCCTGGCCATGGTCGACGCCGACCGGATCAGCCCGGAACTGGCCGCCTCCTTCGGCGAACTCGGTCGCACGCTGAGCAGCTGGCCGCAGCTGGCTTCGGGGGTCGCCCTCGGCGGCGCACTCTGCGGTGAGGCCGCGCGGCGCATCCTGCTCGACCTGCCGTGCGCGTCCGGCCGGTTCTACACCGACCTCGACCGCCAGCTCAGCCCGGAGCGGAGCACGGTCACGTGACCTCGCTGCCCGTGCGGATCGCCGGCACCGGCGTCCACCTGCCACCGGACATCGTCACCAACCGCCGGCTCACCGAAACGCTCGACACCTCCGACGAGTGGATCGTCCACCGCACCGGGATCCGCGAACGCCGTTGGCTGGCCCCGGATCTCGCTACTTCGGACATGTGCGTGGCCGCCGCCCATCCCGCGCTCGCGGCGGCGGGGTGCGCCGCGAGGGACGTCGACGCGATCATCGTCGCGACCTACACCTACGACCAGCCCTTGCCCTCGACGGCCCTGATCGTCAAGGAGGCCCTCGGCGCGTACCGGGCACTCACCTTCGACATCACCCAGGCCGCCTGCGCGAACGGCGTCCAAGCGCTGTTCCTCGGTTCCTTGCTGGTGCGGACCGGCGCCGCGGAACGGGTCCTGGTGATCGCGGCCGACTGCGCGTCCCGGGTGACCGATCCGGAAGACCGCACCACCAGGGTCTTCTTCGGTGACGCCGCGGGCGCCGCCGTACTGACCCCGGCGACGACACCCGGCACCGGACTGCTCGGCTGGGACTTCGGCGCCGAATTGTCCTACGACGTCGAGATCCCGGCCGGCGGCTCGCGGCAACCCGCCGGCGCGACGACGTTCGAGGAAAAACGGCACTACCTCAAGATGAACGGCCGGGCCGTCTGGGACACCGCCACCCGATGCCTGCCGGACAGCGTCCTGAACGCCACCGGGCAGGCCGGGTTGTCGGTGGACGACGTGCGCCACTTCTTCCTCCACCAGGCCAATCTGAACATCTTGTGGGCGGCGATGGACAAACTCGGTGTGCCGCGAGACCGTGCGCCGATCACCGTCGACCGGCTCGGCAACACCGGTTCGGCGGGCGTGTTCACCGTGCTGCACAAGGGTTTCTCGGAGGGCTCGGTGCGGCAGGGTGACACTTTCGTGGTGTCGGCGATCGGGGCGGGGTTCCAGTGGGGCACCTTGTGTTTCAGGGCTTAGGAGCGTCCTCGCCGCTTGGCCGAAGGTAGCGTGGGGTCACCTCGTACTCCGTGAAAACCTCCTTCCCTACCCTGAAAGTAGGGTCCTGGCAGAGTCGCAGAGCTGGTCAAGCGCGTCGTGAGTGGCGATTCGGTTTCTGCCCGACCCGTTTTGCCTACTGGCTGAAAACGGTGTCATCCTCCCCACTCGACCGAGTTGACCATGATCAACGGAGGATCGGGGACGTCGGATGTCCCCCATCCTCCGTCAATCAAGACCCGAGGCCCCGCGCCGTCGGCCTGACCACACGTGGGCAAGCAACTACCGATCCGCCCCCACCCGACTTACCCACCCCCGACCAAACGTGACTCAGACGTCAAGCGCGGCCGCCCCCCCGGTGTCGCGAAAGCCACTCTCGCGACACCAGAGGTCCCGAAAGTGGCTTTCGCGACACCGAAACGGCAATTGCGCGACTTTGCCGGAGCCCTGCCCTGAAAGTAGGGAAGGAGGCTTTTACGGACCACCACCCGATAGCGGGCCCCGGGGGCGCGATCTATGGGTAGGTTGTCTTGTTCAGGGACTCATCGTCGTGCGCCGATGAGGGCGTGGCTTCACCTTCCGTCATCGAACGGTTTTCATGTTGTTCTGACGTGTTCGCTTCAGATTCGTCACCAGTGCCGTCGACTTACCCGTGACAGCGGCTGCGAGCGGGCGTTCGAGGCCCGGGAGCCGTGCCAGCCGAAGGAAAACGCGGCGCGCCTGGAGCACGAGCCGATTCGCGGGCAGGAACCAGCGGGCTCCCCGGCGGGCGACCTGCTGCTTCTCGGTCACCACGGGACGGACCAGCTTTTCGTATTCCGTGAACGCGGTCTCGATCGAGGACGTCCGGGCGAGCTGTTCGGCCAGCACGAACGCGCCCGCGATGCCCAGAGAAGCGCCTTGACCAGCGAGAAGTGAGACGGCGTAGCAGGCATCGCCGACGAGAACGACCCGGCCGCGGCTCCACGACGGCATGTCGACCTGCGCGACCTGGTCGTAGTACACCTCCTCGGCGGGCGGGCAAAGATCGAGCGCCTTCGGCGCCGCCCAGCCGAGCGAACCGTAGGTCGCGTGCAACGCCGCCCGAGCATCGCCCGGCAGGGACGGATCCGGCGCGCGGTGCACGGCGAACGCCGCGATCTTGCCGTCGCGGAGACCGTAGAAGCCCATCTGCGCCCCGACGGTGTCGGTCAGGCAGAACCGCTCCCCCACCCGCGCACGGATCTCTTCGTCCTCGAAGACGAACGCCGCCGTGTGGAATCCGAGATAGCGCACGAACCGGCTCTCGTCACCGAAAACCAGCCGCCGCACGGTCGAATGGATCCCGTCGGCGCCGACCAGCAGATCGGCTTCGAGCGCCTCGCCGCCCGCGAGCGTGATCCGCACCCGGTCGCCGAGATCCTCGACTTCCGAGACCCCGGCGCCGAACCGGACGTCCACTGTGGACGGCAGTGTCGTACGCAGCACTCGTTCCAGATCCGGCCGCATGATGCTGCACAGCCTGCCGCCAACGGACTTGGCGAACCGGCCGTAGTCGATCGCCGCCCGGCGGTGGCCTCGCTCATCCAGCAGACTCGCTTCATTCACCCGGTACGCCACGGCTTCGACCTGAGGAAGCAGGCCCATCTCCTCGACCGCGTCGAAACCCGGCCCGAAGAAGTCGATCATGTAGCCCTGTTCCCGAGGGCCCTCGGCACGCTCGAGCACCACGACCTCGACGTCCCGCGCCGCGAGCCGGTGCGCCAGTGCCAGACCGGTGATACCGGCACCGCAGATCGCCACCTTCATCAGAGTTCTTCCCTTTCGAGTTCAGCTGACCAGTCGACGGAGGACAGCCACAGTGACATCGCGATCGGCCTCCGGTTCGAGCGCGCGATGCAGCAAAAGCCCGTCCACCGCGGCGAAGAGCACCGCCGCGGTACCGTCGGCGTCGGCCACTCCACGCTCAGCAAGCCAACCGCCGAACCGGGTACGCAAACCGGTGAGGATCTCCTGGATGCCCTGGCGCAAGGCCTCATCGCGAGTCGCGGTCAGATAGGCCTCGGCGAACAGCAACGACATCGGATCGACCCCGGTGTACTCGCCGACCGACGCCAGCAGCGCGTCCACCGCGGCCGCGGGCGTGTCGATGGTTTCCAGCAAAGGCTCGAAGGCACCGGCGACCTCGCGCATCGCTCCCAGCACGCCCTCGATCAGCAACGCCCGCAACGAAAGGAAGTGGTAGTGCACGACGCTCGGCGTGACCCCGGCGCGTTCGGCCAGGATCCGGGTGCTGACCGCGGACCAGCCTCGTTCCGGTACCAGTTCGACCGCGGCCTCCAGCAACCGCCGCCGCACGGCCTGACCACGTTCCGCGGCCGGGGAGCCTGCCACCTCCGCCTCCTAGGGCGTTCGTCCTGTACGACTGCCCTGATCGTACGCCTGGCTTCGGTCGCCGCGCAAACTCGATCGGCCCTGCACTGATCGGCCCTGCACTGATCGGCGAAGCACCGGAGAGGCACACGCTCCGCGCGGCGACGAGTCCGAAGCGGCAAAAATGACCTCGTTCCGCGGCTGAGCCGTCGCGAAACTTGCTCCTTCGACCCACTTTGGAGGACAAATGGTCTCGAAGCCTCGCGTCGCGCTGGGAATGCTCGTCTTGGCGGTGCTGGCGGGCGGGATGATCGCGCTGCTGGTCTCGCTCGATGCGGACGCCTTCTGGGTCAAGACCCTGCCCATCGCCGTGCTGGTCGGCGGCGCGGCCCTCGCCCAGTCGCTCGGTTTCTTCACCAAGGCGCCGAAGGACTAGGGACCGGTCCCCGCGCTCGCCGTTAGCGTTCCGCGCGTGACCGAACTGGGCGCCTGCATCGAACGCTTCGAGACGAATTCCCGTAGCCGCGCGCTGCGGGGTCTGGCCGCGATGGCGATCGGCGCACCGATCGCCATCGTCGGAGTCGTCCTGTTCCTGATGGGACAGCAAGCGGGGGCCTCCGGCGGGGAGACGGTCCTCGGCGTCGTCATCGGCGGCGGGCTGGGGCTGATGCTGATGGGCGCCTGGGCCTGCTGGCACGCGATCAGCAAACGGGGCGAGACCTTCACCCTGTACGAGCGGGGATTCGTGCACACCTGGAGCAGGTCGACCACCGTCGTGCCGTGGAACGAGGTCGAGGCGGTCATCGACCACACCAAGAACAACATCCTCGCCAGGGCCCTCGGCGGCGATGTCGGCTGTCTCGTCAGGCTCACCGATGGCAAGAAGATCCTCATCAACGGGTTCACCGAAGGCGCCGCCGTACTGGCTCACGACATCTCGGAAGCCGTCGGACGTCGTCCCGCCTGAGGCACACGGCAACCTTCCGGCCCGGTCGCGCGTTCTCCCAGCACGGGAGGTGGTGGCCATGGAGATCGTCGTCGCGAACGAATTGGGTGTCCGCGCCGTGGTTCTGACGTTGCGCGCCAAGGGATCGGCGCTCGAGTTCCGGCTGTTCCCCATGGTGCACATCGGTACGCAGGCCTACTTCGACGCCGTGCGGCGGCAAGCGAACGAATGCGACGTGGTGGTGGCCGAGGGCGTCGGCGACGCGAGGCCGGTGTCGCGGCTGACCGCGAGCTACCGGCTCGCGGCACGGAACAAGCGACTCGGACTGGTGGTGCAGGACCTGAAGGCGGACACCTTCACCGCGCCGACCGTCCGCCCGGACCTCGACGGCCCGGGTTTCGCCGAGGACTGGCGACGCGTCCCGCTCGGCGACAGGCTGATGATGTCCGTCCTGGCTCCGACACTGGGGGTGTTCCTGCGTGGCTTCGGCACCCGCGGGATGCTGGCGCGGTTCCTGACCGTCGACGACGAAGACGATTCCTGGGTCGAATCCGCCGAGGCCATGCCCGAATTCGACGACCTGATCAGCGGCAGCCGCGACAAACTCCTCGTGGACGCGTTGGCCGGACTGCATGAGCGGCGACACCAAGAGCCCGGGACGATCGGCGTGGTCTACGGCGCCGAGCATATGCGCGCGGTCGTCCGCGAACTCCGCGCACGGTTCGGCTACGTCGTGCGAGACGCGGAATACGTCACCGTGTTCGCCCTCTGATCGTCCTCTGTGGATCAGACGCGCTGCGGTGCGAAGGTCCGGCGGTAGTCCTGCGGGGAAACACCGACGACCTTGTGGAAATGGTGACGCAGCAGGGCACCCGAACCGAACCCGCAGTGGCGTGCGACCTCGTCGATGCCCATCGTCGTCTCCTCCAGCAGGGACCTCGCGTGCAGCACTCGCTGCGTCGAAAGCCACCGGTGCGGCGTGGTGCCCGTCTCGGCGACGAACTTGCGGGCGAAGGTGCGCTCGGACATCTGCACGCGGCGAGCGAGATCGGCGACGAGATGCTCACGGTCGATGGTGTCGAGCATCCAGGTGAGCACGGGCTGAAGGCTGTCGCCGGCACTCTCCGGGATCGGCACCTCGACGAACTGCCGCTGCCCGCCCTCACGCTGCGGCGGCACCACCATGCGCCGGGCGATCGCGGTGGCCGCGGCGGACCCCAGTTCGCGCCGGACCAAATGCAGGCAGGCGTCGATACCGGCGGCCGTCCCCGCACTGGTGATGATGTCGCCATCGTCGACGAAGAGGACATCCGGGTCGAGGCGGGCCAGCGGGAACCGCTTCCGGAACCCGGCGCTGTGCCGCCAGTGGTTCGTGCACCGGCGCCCGTCGAGCAGGCCGGCGGCACCCAGCACGAACACGCCGCTGCAAACCGAAAGCAAAGTGGCTCCCCGCGCCGAAGCCGCGCGAAGCGCTTCGAGCACCGCGGCCGGGTACTCGTCGCGCACGTCGCAGGCGGGAACGACGACGAGGTCCGCGCCCTCGGTCGCTTCGAGACCGTGTTCCGGGGTCACCTTGACGCCGTGGCCGAGACTGAGCGGTTCTCCCGCTCGCTCCCCGCAGACACGGAAGTCGAGCAGTGGCACTCCGTCATCGGTGCGGTCGTAGCCGAACACCTCGCAGACGACGCCGAACTCGAAGGGGGCGAAGTTGTCCAGCAGCACTACGGCGACGCTCTTCAGCATGGCCGGAGCATAGCTGGCAGGATCTTGACGCACAACGACAGAACTGCCACTTTTGGCAGGATATCCAGTGGCGCAAACTTACTGCCATGACCGCAATCATCGTCACCCTCGCCTTCATCGCCCTCGTCACCTACCTGCTTGAGCGCAATCACACGCGGCAGGGCCGTCCGACCGCCGCCGGTGGCGACCCGCTCGGTCACCCCTTCTGGAGGGGCGGCGCCGCGGTCTGAAACCCGTCGTGACCACCTCGCCCCGCCGATCGTGAGGTGGGGGCGTTTCGCTCCCGGTGGGCGCCCGTGGGGTGGCGGGCGTCGAATCCGAGGGATGCGCGGAAAGCCTCGCCGAAGAACCGCAGTTCAGCAGGGCACTTCGCGAGACACTCCGCACGATCTCCTGACCGCCGGTGTCGCGAGCGACACTTCCCCGCCGAGACCGTGAACCAGACCGACATCCGTCGAGGTCAGACCCACAATCACGGGTTTAAACCTCTTGGTCCGTATTTCCTGCCGGTTACCAGTTTTCTGGTTAGGGTGCAGTGATGCAAACGGGTTGACTAAGGCGGAAGGAGATCGCGCTGTCATCGGCGCGTGGCTGAACATGAGTTCGCAGGACGGTAAACAAGCGGAAGAAGTTGTCGCGGGGACCGCGACAGACCTCGCCAACGCCCCGGATACGACAGGTCCCGGGCACACGCCCGATGAGCACGTCCCCCTCGACCTCGCCTCCGAACGACCCGCCGAGACCGATCGGACCGTTTTCGGGGTGGCGGCGGCCCTCGCGCTCGCGATCATCGTCTGGGGCGTCCTCGCGCCGGAGAGCCTCGCGAATGTCGCGTCGACCCTCCTCAACGACGCCGTGATCCCTTACGGTGGCTGGGCTTTCGTCCTCACCGCGAGCGGTTTCGTGGTCTTCGCGGTCTGTCTGGCCATAAGTCGCTACGGCCGGATTCCGCTGGGCGGGGACAAGGAACTGCCCGAATTCCGGACTTCGTCGTGGATCGCGATGATGTTCAGCGCCGGGATGGGCATCGGCCTGATGTTCTTCGGCGTGTACGAGCCGGTCTCCCACCTCGCGAGCCCGCCCCCTGGCACCGCGGCCCCGAATTCCGACGAAGCCGTCCACACCGCGATGGCCACGACGTTGTTCCACTGGACCGTGCACCCGTGGGCGATCTACGCCGTCGTCGGTCTCGCGATCGCCTACAGCACCTTCCGCAAGGGCCGCACCCAGCTGATCAGTTCGGTGTTCGCGCCGCTGATCGGCAAGCGGCGCACCGAAGGCCCGCTGGGCAAGGCGATCGACATCATGGCGATCTTCGCCACCCTGTTCGGTTCGGCCGCGTCCCTCGGCCTCGGCGCGCTCCAGGTCGGCGGCGGCATGGGCGCCGTCGGCTGGATCGACGACCCCGGCAAGGGCCTGCTGGTCGCGATCATCGCCATCCTCACCATCGCCTTCATCGCGTCGGCGGTGTCCGGGGTGGCCAAGGGGATCCAGTGGCTGTCCAACATCAACATGGTGCTCGCCGCGGTGCTCGCGGTGTTCGTGCTGGTGGTCGGACCGACCGTGCTGATCCTCAACATCGTGCCGGGCGCGATCGGCGACTACTTCCGCGAACTGGCCGAGATGTCCGGCCGCACCGGGATGACCGGTGGCGACGAGATGCAGACCTGGCTCGGTGGCTGGACGGTCTTCTACTGGGCGTGGTGGATCTCGTGGACGCCCTTCGTCGGCATGTTCATCGCGCGGATCTCCCGCGGCCGCACCATCCGGCAGTTCATCTTCGGCGTCATCGCCATCCCGAGCGTCGTGAGCCTGATCTGGTTCGCGATCTTCGGCGGCGCGGCGATCAGCAGGCAGCGGGCGGGGACGGACATCGCGGGCGCGGGCAGCGCCCAGTCGGCGACGTTCGAACTGCTCGAGACACTGCCGTGGTTCATCCCGATCGCGATCCTGGTGATGATCCTGGTGTCCATCTTCTTCGTCTCCGGTGCGGACGCGGCGTCGGTGGTGATGGGCACCTTGTCCCAGCGCGGAAGCGTGCATCCGAAGAAGGGTGTCGTCATCTTCTGGGGCGTGCTGATGGGCGCCGTCGCGGCGGTGATGCTGCTGGTCGGCGGGAACAAGGCGCTGACCGGTCTGCAGAACCTCACCATCCTGATCGCGGTGCCGTTCGTGTTCGTGATGGTCGGGCTGTGCGCGTCGGTCTGGAAGGACCTGCGCAACGATCCGCTGATGAAGCAGGAAGACGCGATGATGCTGTCGCTGAAGGAACTGCACGAGGAACGCACCAACGGCCACGGACGCCGTCGCATCCTCGGACGCTCGAAGCAGAAGTCCTGATGCTCTGAGTACATGAAGGACCCCTTCCTCTTCGTCGCTGCGCGAGCTGACGATGGAGGAATGGGGACGTCGAGTGTCCCCATTCCTCCATCGTCGCGGGATCACACCGGTCGCGAAGCTGACCAGCAGAGGTTCAGGGACATGCCCTCTACGGCACACGCCCGAGCGGGGAAGATTTCGGACGTTCACCGTCCCGAATCTTCCCCGCTCGACCCTTGCAGGGACCAGAAATGTCAAGCCCGGACTACCACCAGCAACTCCGCGACTTTGCCTGGCCCCTGAGCCTTCACGTACTCCCGGAGTCAGGCACGGCCGATGGCCACGAAGGCGCACAGCGCGAGGTAGCCAGCCCGAGCGCGGCCAGCGGCACCAGCACCGGGGCGATGTCGAGCAGCGCGGGCAGGATCAGGCCGACGGCACCCGCGATCTCGATCGCCCCGATGGCCTTCACCGCGCCAGGGCCGAAGTCCAGCACCCAGCCCGCGCCGGACGCCACTCCGGCGATCTTTTCCCGCGGAATGAACAGTTTCCCGACGCCGGACACGAGATACATGACCGCCAGAAGAGCGGCGACGATCCACAGTGCGAGGTTGTCGATCGTGCCGTCGTCCTGGCGGGCCAGCCGCAGCCAGGCTTCCTGGACGGCGTCCTCGGCGTCCGCCCGCGACCCGAGCATCCGGTGGGCCACCGCCACCAGGCGACCACGCTGCTCCTCGAACGCGGTCGCCAGGGTTTCGCCGATCATGTCGTTACCGGTGGTGGGGGCTGAACGCTAAAGGTGTCTTGTCAGGTGGCGGGTCCGTGAAGGCCTCCTTGAGAGACTCTGGGTCCCTCAGGGAGGCCTTCACGGACCTCGGGATCGCAACCCTGATCGCAACTAGAGGACTACTTGCGTAGCAGGTCCTTCGCTCAGACGTCCCTGATCGGCGTCTTCACGACTTTCTTCATACCGGGGTTCTTCGTCTCCGGCCGCTTCTGCGGTTCAGCGGTCGAGCCGCCGATGCCGGAGTCGATCGCCGCCGTGACGATCAGGTTCCGCTCGTCGGACGAGATGGCCTCGCCGTCGAGGAGTTCCTGGGTCACCGCCCGCACGTAGGTCACGAACTGGTCGTTCGACGAGTAGTCCGACTCGTCGTCGAGCACGTCGTTGATCGTGCAGCCGTTGCCGGTGTCGCGGTTCTCGACCTGGCTGTCCGCCGTGCCGAGGATCACCGTGTCGCGGACGTCGGAGTCCGGGCACGCGTCCGGGCCCGGCGGCGCGGCGACGATGGTGAACGCGCCACCCTGTTCCGCCGAGACGTTGCCCGCCTTGTCCGAAGCACGGTAGGTCAGGGTGTGCGTGCCGAGCGCGGTCGATTTGACCGGCGCGGTGTACCCCGTCCAGGCCCCACCGTCCAGTTTGTACTCGATCTTGTCCACACCGGACCCGGTGTCCGTCGCGGTCAGGTTGATGGTCGCGTCCTCGATGTACGACCAGCTTCCGTCCAGGTCACCGCTCACCACCACGGAAACGATCGGCGCGGTGCTGTCGTCGCCTTCGACGATGGTGAACGTCGCCGCGCCTTCCGGCGAGACGTTGCCTGCCTTGTCGGTCGCGCGGTAGTTCACCGTGTGGGCGCCGACGACGGTCAGCGCGAGCGGCGCCGAGTACGTCAGCCACGGGCCACCGTCCAATTTGTACTCGACCTTGCCGACGCCCGAACCGGCGTCCGTGGCCGTCAGTGTCACGGTCGCCTTGCCGACGTAGTCGCCGTTAGCGTCCTTGTTCCCGGTCACCGCTGAGGTCACGGTCGGCGCGGTGGTGTCACTGCTGACCACCGTGAAATGCGCCATGCCTTCCGGCGAGACGTTGCCTGCCTTGTCCGAAGCCTTGTAGTGCAGCATGTGCATACCGGGCGCGGAAACAGCGACCGGCGCGGTGTACGCGGTCCAGGCGCCATCGTCCACTTTGTACTCGACCTTGTCCACACCGGTTCCGGCATCGGTGGCGGTGAGCTTCACGGTGGCGGTGTCGAGGTAGTTCCCCGCACCGTCCTTGTTCCCGGTCACCTCGGAGGTCACCGTCGGCGGCGTCTTGTCACCGGGCTGGCCTGCGACGACGCTGAACGACGACATCCCTTCGGGTGAAACGTTCCCGACCTTGTCCGAAGCGCGATAGTGGACCATGTGCGAACCGGCCGCGGAGACCACCACGGGCGCCGTGTACGCGGTCCAGGCACCGCCGTCGAGCTGGTACTCGACCTTGTCCACCCCGGACTGGCTGTCCGAAGCGGCCAGGTTCACCGTCGCGGAACCGACGTAGTTGCCCGCCGTGTCCTTGGTGCCGGTGACGTTGGCGGTCACGGTCGGCGGCGTGGTGTCGACGCCCCCGCCGTCGGTGACGACGAGCTCGCCGAACATTTTGCTGTGCCCCTGCACCGTGCAGTAGAACCGGTACTTCCCGGGCGTGAGCGTCACGGTCGCTTCGTGCTCGCCGTTCTGCTCGTCGTAAGGGTTGGCGAAGATGTTCAGAATGACGTCGTGGTTGTAGCCCGGTGTCGACGTGTCGAACGTCAGCGAGTGCGACATCGTCGAGCCGAGGGCTTCGGTGTTCTTGAACAGGATCGTGGTCTCGCCTGCCACCGCGGTGGCAGGCGCGCTGAGGTAGTGGTCGGTGCTGTCGCCCGCGGTCCATTCCAGGGTCTGGACCGGGGCGGCGGAGGCGGGTGCGGAGGAGCCCGGCAACGCCAGGCCCAGTAAGGCGAACGCCGTGACCAGGACGGCCACAGCGAGATTTCGTGGGGACATCGCAGGGAAACCTTCCGTACAGGGAGACCGGCCGGGCGCGAGGGAGGTCGCGCCCGGCCGATCTTGGCTACAGCTGCCGCACCCGGATGTTGCGGAACTCCATCAGGTCGTTGTCACCGTGGTTCTGCAGACCGATGAACCCGCTGACGAACTGCCGGAAGTCGGTCGACGGGTCGCCCGCCCGCGACGAGTTGATCCCCGGCGCGTTCTCGAACTCGTTGATCACGACGCCGTTGCGACTGATCGTGTACTTCTGCCCGACGACCTTGACCTCGTACTCGTTCCAGGTCCCCTTCGGCTTCACGCCGGCCTGGTCCAGCGGCCGAGGATCGAAGTTGTAGATCGACCCCGTCTTCTGCGGTTCACCGGTGGCCCCGTCGTACAACTGGACCTCGTGTCCACAGTAGATCGCGACCCAGGCCTGCGACGTCTTCGCCGAACCGACGGTGCCGCAGCTGCCCGGCGGACGCTGCTCCAGCGGGGTCCGCGGGTCCGGGAACCGGACGAAGACACCACTGTTGGCACTGCCCGTCGGCGCGATGTCCTTGAACTGCAGCTTCACCGAGAAGTTGCCGAACTGCCGTGCCGAGTACCACAGCATCCCCAGCCCACCGGACGGTCGCAGTGACCCGTCCGGCTGGATGGCGAACTGCCCGGACGGCGCCTGCGACCAGTTGCGGAACGATTCCGCCGTGCCGTCGTAGATCGCGTCGTAGCCGGTGACGCCCTTGTTGCCGATGGGCGACGCGGCGGCCGTCGCGTTGATCTTGTCCGACTCGGCCGAGTTCAGCACCCCGAGGTCACCGAGCCGGTCCACGGCCTGCGTGACGTGGTTGACGAAACCGGCGTGGGAGGTCCACGTGCTCTCGTCGTCGATCAAGTCGTCGACCTTGCACCCGCCGCCCGCGTTCCGGTTGGCCACCCCGGTATCGGTGTCACCGATGGTCACCGTGGCACCGGAATCGGCGACGAAGCACCCGACACTCACCGAATTCCGTGTGGTCACCGTCTCGCCGTCCGCGTAGGTCACGGTCAGCTTCGCGGTGTAGAGCCCGGTGCGCGGGTAGGTGTGCCGCGGGTCGGCCTGCGTCGAGATCGTGCCGTCGCCGAATTCCCACCGGTAGGAGACGCCGCCGGACTTCGACCCGGTGAAGGCCGCGGTGAGCGGCTTGTTCTGCACCATGGTCGACATCGCCGTCGCGGACGGGGTCGCCTCGCCGCCGGTGTAGCTGATCTTCAGCAGCTTCTGGTTGGCGTCCAGGGTGAAGAACCCGTTGCCGTAGTCGAGCGCGTACAGCGCGCCGTCCGGCCCGAACTTGGCGTCCATCCAGCTCTGCAGTTTTTGGTCACCACCGCCGGTCGGAAGGATCTGCCGCACCGTTTCGGCGAACAACGGCGGATCCTGCTTCGGGACGCCGTTCGGGTCGACGGTGACCGCGATCCGGTTCTGGCCGTTGCTCTGGTCACCGATGAACCATTTGTCGTTCCAGTACGACGGCCACGCGACACCGCTGTTGGTGTTGACCAGGTCGCGGTGGTACGTCGGCCCGGTCATGACCGCCTGGCCGCCGCCCTTGAGGTAGGGCTGCGTGTAGGTGGCCTCGGCCGCGTTGTACGTCGGGACGGAGCTGTTGGGACGGTTGGGGAACACCGGCCCGCCGCCGTCCGGCGAGTACCAGATCATGTTCTTCTTGACCGGCGGCAGGTTCACCAGGCCGGTGTTGCGTGGCGAGGTGTTGACCGGGTTGTCGCAGTCGTACCAGCCGGTGAGGACCGCGGCGTCGGTGCTGCTGCGGTCACGGTACGGCTGCTTGTTGCCCATGCAGTACGGCCAGCCGTGGTTGCCTGCCTCGGTGATGATCGTGGCGGTCTCGTACTTCGCCGGGCCGAGTTCCGGGCTCGGCGAGGACGCGTCCGGTCCGACCCACGCGGCGGTCAGCCAGTTGGTCTTCTTGTCGACTTGCAGACGCGAGATGTTCCGCACGCCCATCACGTAGATCTCGGGCCTGGTCTTGTTTCCGGGGTCGTTCGCCTCGGGAAACAGGTTGCCAGCCGGGTTGGTGTACGTGCCGTCGGCCTCCGGGTGGATCCGCAGGATCTTCCCGTTGAGGTCGTTGGTGTTACCGGCGGTGCGGCGTGCGTCCTGGAACGAGACGCCCTTGTATTCCTGGGTCCAGTTGTTGCCGGAGTACCCGTTGGACCCCTGCGACGAGTTGCTGTCACCAGAACCGATGTAAAGATTTCCGTCCTTGTCGAAGTCCATGCCGCCACCGGCATGGCAGCAGCTGTGGATCTGGACGTCCCACGAGAGCAGGTCCTTGCGGGTCGCCTGGTCCAGCGTCTGGTTCTTCAGGTCGTAGGTGAACCGCGAGACCGTGCGCTTGCCGATCCGCTTGTCGCGGTCGATCGACTCGTGCGGCATCCAGTAGGCGTACATGAACCCGTTCTCGCTGAACTTCGGGTCCAGCATGAGCCCGAGGAGGCCTTCCTCGTTCTTGATCATTTCGCTGGTGTTGCCGCGGTTGCCCATCACCTTCAACGTGGTGAGCAGCTTCGCCTTCTTGGTGACCGGGTCCCACTGGTGGACCGTGCCGCAGCCGAGGCCGACGTTCGGGTCGTCCCAGCTTTCCACGAAACCGGTCGGGCAGGCCGCGCGGCCGATGTAGAACACCCGGCCGCTCGCGGCGATGGTCAGCCCGTGCGGCTCGCCGATCTGGTCGAGCTGGCCCGCCTGGTTCTTCGCGGTCAGGCGTTCGACCTTGTAGTTGGCCGCGATGCCCGCTTTACAGTCCCCGCGCACCATGCCGGTGGTCCACTTCAGTGCGCCGAGGAGGTGGCTGCGGAACTGGGCCTCGCCGTAGCTCGCCTCGGTCCGGCCCATCCCGGTGTAGAAGGAACGGCCACCGTCGTAGTCACGGCACCACGAGACCGGGTGGAAGGCGCCGTTGGCGCCGACTCCCGGCTTGTAGGTCGATTCCTCGACCTGCGCCACGGTGTGCACGGTGCCGACCGGGTTGACCTCCCAGTTGAGCCACCGGTCGGTGCGGATCCACTTCTGCGGCAGGCCCGCGGTGGCCGGGTTCGCCTTGTCGAGGACGTCGACCGTGGCCTGCGCCGGGTCGGGTTCGGGCGGCGGCGGGGTGGTCGAGTTGTCCTTGAACAACTTGAAGTCGGCCAGCTGGGTGGCCGATTCCCCGGCGTTGGCGGTGATGTTGAGCCGATAGTTCGCGTACGCCGTGGTGTTGGCGAAGGTGAACGTACGGCTCTGGAACCGGTCGGCGAACGCCTCGTTGGTTCGGGTGTCCAGATCGGTCCAGGTGGCCCCGTCGTGGGAACCCTGCAGGGTCCAGCTCTTCGGGTCACGACCGGCGAAGTCGTTCGCCGAGACGAGCGCGTAGCTGCTCACCGCGACCGGCGCGGCCAGCTTGTAGGCGATCCAAGCGGTGTTCGTGAAGGCCAGCCACTTGGTGTTCTCGTTGTTGTCGGCCAGTTTCTCCTTGCCCTCGTTGGGCGCGTTCTCCGCGCTCGCGGTGACCGCGGCGACCACCTCCGGGGTGGGACGAGCCCCCACCGGACGCGCTCCGATCAGCCCGGAGAACCACTGCGAACCGTCCTGCGCACGAGCGGCGTCGGACAGGCCGAGGAAACCGCCGCCCGCCTTCATGTAGTTCTGCAGCGAGCTTTCCTGGTCGCGGTTGAGCGTGATGCCCTGCGCGGAAAGGAAGACGACGCCGCGGTACTTCGCGAGGTTGGCCTGCGTGAACACCGCGGGGTCCGAAGAGGACGACACGGAGATCCCGTTCGACTGGCCAAGGCTCGCGATCGCGTCCGTGGCGCGCAGGACGGGGTCCTTCTGGTCCGCGGCGGTGCCGTGGAAGACCAGGACGTTGATCGGGACGTTCGTGGCGGCCTGTGCGGTCACCGGTGCGATGGCCAGCGGAAGTCCCGCGGTGACCACGGCCCCGACCGCCAACGCGGCCAGTGACCGTCTGCGGAGCCGGCGTTGCGAAACGTTTCGTCTCAAGATCTCGCTCCTTTCAAGTCTAGTGGTGATGGGCCGAGGCGCCGGTGGCGTCCGGCTTGGCCGTGGTGCCGTGTTGATGTCCTTTGAAGCGGTCGATCGCCTCCTGCGCGCCCGCGGGCATCCCGCCGTCGGCGTTGCGGACCAGGAATACCCCGGACATGCCGTCGTCCGAGTGCTGCTGGACGTGGCAGTGGTACATCCACGCGCCCGGCCCGACGCCGTCACCGGCGATCACCTGGAACCCGAAGGAGTTACCGGGGTCCAGGGTCTTGTTGTCGAGGATCGGGGCGTTGTCGGTCGCGCTGGTGAGCATGCCGGTGCGGGTGTCCGCCCAGCGGTGCGCGTGCAGGTGGAAGGTGTGCATCAGGTTGCCGTGCCCGATGCAGAGGAACTCGACGCGCTCGCCGAGGTTCGCCTCGAAGATCGGGGTGTTCGGGGCGATCTGGTGGTTGACCCACATCTCGGTGAACACCACGGTGAACTGCTTGCTGGGCAGCAGATCCCCGCGTTTGCGCACGATCAGACCGCCGTAGAGCCCCTTCATCAGGCCCGTGGTGCCGTGGTCGCCGCCGAACGCGTGGTCGTGGTAGTGCCAGTACCCCGCGCTGCCGGGCATCCAGAAACCGTTGGCCGCCTGGTAAGCCGTCCGCGTCTTCCAGGTGTAGGTCTTGGTCTCGTACGGCTTGTTGAACGAATCGTTGAACGGCGAGCCGTCCGACTTGGTGTCGTAGTTGACGCCGTGCGGGTGAATCGAAAGCCGCTGGTCGGTGTTGTTGACCAGTTCGATCACCAGCGTGTCGCCCTCGTAGCACTCCAGGAGGGGCCCGGGGATCGTCGGTTTACCGGGCTCGAGCCCGTAACCGACCCGGGTCGAACCGGGAACGTAGTCGGCGTACACCGTGATGTTGCGGGTCATCCCGGCCGCGGCGGCGGGTGACGAACCGGCGCCGGCCGACACCACGACCGGGGCGATGACCCCGGCCGCGGTACCCGCGAGCATCGATCTGCGGGACAACCCGCGTTTGTGCTTGTCCATTGTGGAGTCCCCAGTCAGAAGCGGACGTTGCGGAGATAGGTGAATCCGGTCTGGGCGGTGCTCAGGGGATCCGTGGGGTTGTCGTGCTCGACGATGTACTCGCCCACGTTCGCGCGGGTGTTCCGGAAGATGCGCGGGAAGTCGATGACACCCTGGCCGGGGTCGACCATCTTCCCGTCCGCCGTCCGGTCCTTGACGTGGTACTGGACCACGCGCGGGAAGTGTCGGCGGTACAGGGAAATCGGGTCGACGCCGCCTTCCACCGCCCAGAACAGGTCGATCTCCAAGTGCACGTGACGCGGGTTCGTGTTCCTGGTGAGCACGTCGTACGGGCGCACGCCGCCGATGGGCGTGAACTCGTGCGCGTGGTTGTGGTACCCGAGTGGGATCCCGGCCCGGCGGAACTTCCGTGCCGCCGTGTCCATCCGTCCGGCGAACTGCTTCCAGCCGTCGATGGTGTCGAAGTTCGCCCACGGCACATTGGCGCGGGTGTTCCCGAGGACCTTCGCGTCCGCGATGGTCTTGTCGAGATCGCCGTCGATGCCGATGTGCGTGGACGTCGCCCGGATGCGGTTCTTGTCGAGCAGGCCGCGGAACTCCTTGGCCGTACGGCCGTAGGTCCCGGCCAGTTCGACCTTCCGGTAGCCGATGTCCGCCAACGCGGACAGGGTGCCCGGTAGATCGGCCTCCAGCGCGGCGCGCAGGGAGTAGAGCTGGATGCTGATCTTGTCGACCGGGACACGGCCGTGGCCATGACCGTGTCCGTGCCCTTGTGTCTCCACCTCGGTCGTGGCGTGCGCGAGCCCCGGCAGGGCTACCGCCGCGCCGACCGCGACCGCCGCCGTCGCGGCACCTCGGAGGAGTGACCGTCGAGAGTGGAACCGCTCAGCTTCTTCACCGCACATGAAACCGCCCTCACTTCTGGTTGCTGAAAGCCGCGTCGAAGGCCGCCGACGGCTTGTCGAACAGGAGCCCCCGCAGATAGGTCACGGCTTCCGCCGCGCCCCGGAGCCGGTCCATGCCGGCGTCTTCCCACTCCACCGAGATCGGACCGGCGTAGCCGATCGAATTCAGTGCCCGGAAACAGTCCTCCCACGGCACATCGCCGTGCCCGGTCGAAACGAAGTCCCAGCCGCGTCGGGGGTCTCCCCAGGGGAGATGTGAGCCGAGCCGTCCGTTCCGTCCGTCGAACCGCTTCCTGGTGTCCTTGCAGTCCACGTGGTAGATCCGGTCGGCGAAATCGAGGATGAAGCCGACCGGGTCGAGGTCCTGCCAGATGAAATGCGAAGGATCCCAATTCAGCCCGAACGCCGGACGGTTACCGACAGCTTCGAGCGCACGCTTTGTCGTCCAGTAGTCGTAAGCGATCTCCGAGGGATGCACCTCGTGCGCGAACCGCACACCGACCTCGTCGAAGACGTCGAGGATCGGGTTCCACCGGTCGGCGAAGTCGGCATAGCCGTCGTCGATGACCGCCTGCGACACCGGCGGGAACATCGCGACGTACTTCCACGTCTTCGAACCGGTGAAGCCGATCACCGTGTCCACCCCGAGTTTCGCCGCCGCACGGGCGGTGTCGGCCATTTCCATCGCGGCCCGCTGCCGGACGCCTTCCGGTTCACCGTCGCCCCACACCCGAGAAGGAATTATGGCCCGGTGGCGTTCGTCGATGGGGTCGTCGCAGATGGCCTGGCCGACGAGGTGGTTGGAAATGGCCCACACCTTGAGGCCGTGCTCGGCGAGCAGCTTCTGTCGCTTTGGCACATAGTCCTCTTCGGACAGTGCGCGGTCGACCTCGAAGTGGTCGCCGGAACACGCGATCTCAAGGCCGTCGTAGCCCCATTCGCTGGCCAGCCTGCACACCTCGGTGAACGGGAGATCCGCCCACTGGCCGGTGAACAGGGTGATCGGACGGCTCATCAGTTCTCCTTCTCTATCTGGTGGTGAAACCGCCATAGATGTCGCAGTGGGTTCACGCGTATGGTCACCCCTTCGAATTCACCTCAGCTCCGCTCACAGATTGCTCGAAGGTGATCGCGTCCAGGTCGAACAAACTTCCGGTGCCCGAACCGCGGAACACGAGGTACAGCGGGCCGGTCCCACCGGGGTCGGTGATCGCGGCGGGCGAGATGTCGGCGTAGGTGTCCCAGCCGCCGGTGTTGGCGACGGTGACCGTCTGCACCAGCGGACCGTCCACCGCACCCGAGCGGACCTCGATCGTGCCGCCGTCCCCACCGGAGGAGACTCGGTAGCCGATGCCGCTGACACCCACGAGGTTCACCGGGTCGAATTCGATCCAGTCACCGGCTTCGATGTGGCCGACGCGTTTGCCGCCACTGGCGCCGTCGTGTCCGACGACCTCGATCCCGCTGGACCGGGTGTAGAACTCCGCCTGCTTCACCTTGGGCTGCAGCAAGGATTCCGCCTCGCCGGTCAGCGCCGGGACACCGCTTCCGCCGTTGTCGGTGTAGCTGGCGTTGATGACGCCGAACACGTTGGCGTCCGCGCCGTGGCCTTCGTCGGCGGGGGTGGCGATGGTGCCTTCACAGCCGGTCGCGCGGCTCAGCGGATGTCCGTGCCCCTCGTGGCCGAGGATGTATTCGACGGTCACCTTGGCGCAGTCGATCGGGTTGTCCTCGGCGTCGATCACCTCGACCTTGAACGGGACCTTGTCCCCGAAGCTGAACACGCTGCCGTTGACCGGGGTCTTGAGCGTGACCACCGGCGCGGTGTTGCCGACGGTGACCACCACACTCGCCGAGCCGGTCAGACCGGTGGGGTCGGTGACCGAAAGCTTCGCCGTGTACTGGCCGTTCGCGGGGTAGGTGTGGGAAACCGGGGCCGCTTCGGTGGAGTCGGTCGTGCCGTTCCCGTCGAAGTCCCAGGCGTAGGTCAGCGCTCCTCCGTCGGGATCGTTCGTCCCGGCCGGGTCGAACCCGACGGTCAGCGGCGCCTGGCCGGACGTCTTGTCCGCGGCCACCCTGACGACGGGTGTCCGCCTGCCTTTGGTGTAGTCGACGCGGTAGACCGCGGATTCCTTGGAGCCGCCGAAGTATCCGGTGCCGTAGTCGAGGACGTACATCGCGCCGTCCGGGCCGAATTCGATGTTCATCGGGCGGACCAGGTCCATCGAGTCGAAGAACGGCTTGATGGCACCGCGTTCACCGTTCTTGCCGACGGCGATCTCCTTGATCCAGCCGCGTTCCCATTCGTAGGCGAAGGTCTTGCCGTTGAAGTACTCCGGGAACTTCGTCTGCGACGGGTTCTTCGCGTCGTACTGGTAGACCGGACCACCCATCGGCGATTCGGGGCCGGTACCGAACTCGGGCAGCGAACCGCCGTCGTAGGGAATCCACGTCTTCTCGACCGGGGGCAGGTCGGTCAGCCCGGTGTTGCGCGGGCTGGTGTTCTTCGGCTTGGCGCAGTCGAAGGCGGCACCGGACTGCTTCGTGGCGAAGTCGTAGTCGATGAACGGCTGGTTGTCCCCGATGCAGTACGGCCAGCCGAAGTTGCCCGGTTTCTTGATCAGGTTGAACTCGACCGTGCCACCCGGGCCGCGCTTGGGGTCGGCCGCACCGGCGTCGGGTCCGTAGTCGGCGAGGTGGATCCAGCCGGTCTTGCGGTCCACGGCGAACCGGAACGGGTTACGGAAGCCCATCGCGTAGATCTCGGGCTTGGTCTTGGGCTTGCCCTTCGCGAAGAGGTTGCCCTTGGGCACGGTGTACTTGCCCTTGGCGTCGACCTTGATCCGCAGCACCTTGCCGCGCAGATCGTTGGTGTTGCCGGAGCTGCGCTGCGCGTCGTAGAACGGGTTACGGTCGGCGCGTTCGTCGATCGGGGTGAAACCGTCCGAGGAGAATGGGTTGGAATCGTCCCCTGTGGACAGATACAGGTTGCCCTGCGCGTCGAAGTCGATCTCGCCGCCGGCGTGGCAGCAGATGCCGCGTTCGGCCGGGACCTGGAGGATCTTCTGCTCGCTCGCGAGATCCAGGTTGTTGTCGGTATCGAGCTTGAACCGCGAGAGCTGGTTGTAACCCTTGAACGGCGCGAAGTCGGCCGGGGTGCCGTTCTCCGGCGCGTCACCGGCCGGAGTGTTCAGCTTGGGCGCGTAATACAGGTAGACCCAGCGGTTCTTCGCGAAGTCCGGGTCGATGGCGACGCCCTGGAGACCGTCCTCGTCGTGGTGGTAGACCGGGATCGTGGCGGCCGGCTTGGTCGTCGCCGACGAGCTGGTGTACCAGACGCGGCCGTCACGTGAGGTGTGCAGGACGTCGCGGTTGGGCAGCACGGAAAGCGCGATCGGCTCACCGGTCTTCTCCTCGCCCTTGGCGAGGGTGATCTGGTCGAAGTCCGCGTCCACCGGATCCGCCTCCGCCTGCTTGGCGCAACCCGCCTTGCTCAGCTTGGTGGCGTATTTGATGCCACCCACGAGGTGCGAGCGGAACGCGGGTTCGGTGTAGGACTCCTTGGTGTGCCCGCCGCCGGTGTACCAGGAGCGGCCGCCGGAGTTCTCGTGGCACCAGGCGATCGGGTGGTCGCCCATCGCGCCGTCGCCGGGCTGGTAGCTCTTCTCGTCCAGGCTGGCCAGGACGTTGACCTTGCTCCGCGGGTTCTCACGATAGTTGTACCACTCATCGGTACGCGGCCAGGTCTCCGGCAGATCCACAGTGGACACGTGGTCGTGGTCCTCGACCTTGACGTTCGCCTTCTGGATCCGCGGATGGGACTTGAAATACGCCCCGACCAGGTCGCCGTACCAGGGCCAGTCGTATTCGGTGTCGGAGGCGGCGTGCACGCCCACATACCCGCCGCCTCCCTTCACGTACCGCTCGAACGCGGCCTGCTGGTCCGCGTTCAGCACGTCACCGGTGGTGGAAAGCCAGACCACCGCGTTGAAGCGCTTGAGGTTCGCGTCGGTGAAGACCGCCGCGTCCTCGGTGGCTTCCACCCCGAAGTGGTTTCGCGCACCCAGTTCCTTGATCGCCAGGATCCCCGTGGGGATCGAATCGTGGCGGAAGCCCGCGGTTTTGGAGAACACGAGCACCGTCGCCGCTTCGTGCTCCGGTGCGGCCTGCACCGGTAGCGCGACGCCTGTCAAAGCCGTGACCATCGACGTGACGAGCACGCTTAGTCGTCGTTTCAAGGACATAGCTGTGGCGATCCTTTCGATGAGCGGCGGCGATCAAGGAACCGGATGCGAGTGGAGCTTCCTTTCGTGAGATCTGGGGATGGGGTGTGTCGCGAAAGCCACTTTCGGGACACCAGACGTCGCGAAAGTGGCTTTCGCGACACGTCCCGGCTAGCCGGCCTCTGACCCTCCCGTCATTTCAGGCCTTGCAGGGAAAGAAGCAGCGGGTGGACGTCCGTCGCGACGATGCGGCCGGACGGTTGGAAGGCCGGGTCGGAGCAGAGCAGCACCGGACCGTCCTCGGTGGAATCCGGCAGCCGCCCGTGTGAACCGCGCACCCAGCGCGGGTCGGTCGGGACGACGTCCATCGCGTACCGCAGCCCGGCGAACTTCTTCGCCAGGTTGAGCCCGGCCCGCGCCTTGGCGAACTTGTCCTCCGGGTCGAAGAACAGCTCGGCGGGGTCGTAACCCGGTTTGCGGTGGATCTCGACGCCGCGTGCGAAGTCGGGCTTCCGCTCGTCGTCGAGCCAGTAGTAATAGGTGAACCACGAGTCCGGCTCCGCGACCGCGACGAGTTCACCGGCGCGTTCGTGGTCGATCCCGTACTTGGCCTGCGCCTCGCGGTCGAGGACCTCGTCGACGCCGGTCAGTTCGCCGACGATCGAACGCACTCGCTCCACCTCGGAGGAGTCGCGGACGTAGACGTGCGCGACCTGGTGGTCGGCGACGGCGAACGCGCGTGACGCCCACGGGTCGAGGTACTCCATGCCCGCCTGGGTGTAGACCTCCAGCAAGCCCTCGCGACGCAGTGCCCGGTTGATGTCGACCGGCCTGCTGACGTTCGTGATCCCGTACTCGCTGAGCGCGACCACGGTCGCCCCGGCGTCGCGGGCGTCGTCGAGCAGTGGCGCGAGCGCGTTGTCCAGTTCCCGCGCGGCGCTCCTGGCCCGCGGCGCGTCGGGGCCGAAGCGCTGCAGGTCGTAGTCCAGGTGCGGGACGTAGGTCAGCAGCAGATCCGGGCGTTTCTCGCGCAGGATCTGCCGGGACGCGCCGATGACCCACTTGCTGGACTTGATCGAAGCCGTCGGGCCCCAGTACTGGAAGAGCGGGAACTCCCCCAGCGCGCCGGTCAGCTGATCGTGCAGTTCCGGCGGGCGCACGTACGCGTCGGGGGACTTGCGGCCGTCGGCGTGGTAGATCGGCCGCGGGGTCACCGTGACATCGGTGCTCATCCCCATCGCGTACCACCAGCACACGTTCGCCGACGTGTAGCCGGGGTGCGCCGCCCGCGCGGTCTCCCACAGCTTCTCGCCGCCGACGAGCCGGTTGTGCTGGCGCCACAGGAAGATCTCGCCGAGTTCGCGGAAGTACCAGCCGTTGCCGACGATCCCGTGCTGCGCGGGCATGAGCCCGGTGAGGAACGTCGATTGCGCGCTGCAGGTGACGGCGGGCAGCACCGTGCCCAGTTCGGCCTGCCAGCCGTCGCGGGCGACGGCGGACAGGTTCGGCATGTCCCGCAACGCCTTCGGGGTCAGCCCGACGACGTCGATGACGACCAGTGGCTTCATGCGGAAACCCCTTCCCTGGTGAGGTTCGCCTCGGCCCACTCGAGTTCCGCGGCGATCCCGCCGACGAGGTCACCCGCGTCCGGGAGCACGCTCCAGGTGTAGGTCTCGACCTCGATGTGCGGTTCGCCGGGCAGCCCGGCGGCGACGGTGCGCAGGACGTCCGTCGTGGTGGCCAGCGGCGCGGCCGGGGCCTGGTGCAGCGGCAGGTGGAAGTGCACCCGCCACGGGCCTTCCCCCGGCAGTTCCGTCCATGCCTCTGGCAGGTCGTCGGCCTTGTGCACGACGCCGTCGGCGCCGAGTTCCCGCACCTGGTGCAGGTAGCGCGGTTCGGCGAAGGCGGCCAGAACTTCACGTGCCTCGGCAGGCTTTTCGACGTGTAACGCCGCGGAGGCCTGCACCTTGACGATGTCCACATCGGACTCCACGATCGCCTTGATGGTCTCCGCCGGGTCGGCGAAGGACACCGCGAGGTGACAGGTGTCCAGGCACAGCCCAACGTACTCCGGGTCGACGCGGCCGGAAAGCCAGTCGAGCGCGTCGGCGACGGTGTCGAGGACACAGCCGGGTTCGGGTTCGACGGCCAACTTGATCGGCCGGTCACCGATCGCCCGGACGACCTGGCCGAAAGCCTCGGCCGCGCGGCGGTCGTCGTGCTCGGTCCACGGCTCGCGCCACGCGAGCGGCAACGTGGAGATGCTGCCGTACGTCGCGTCCTCGGCGAGCAGGTCGGACAGCACGTTCACGCAGTCGATCGTGTACGCGACCCGATCCGGATCAGTCCACTCAGGACGGTAGACCGCGTGCTTGACGACCTCGTCGTGGAAACCGCCATACGGGAACGCGTTGAGCGTGTAGACGCTGAGCCCGCGCGCGTCGAGTTCGGCGCGGAAGTCCTTGCGCGCCTGAGCGTTGTCGGCGAGTCCGCGCGCGACCGGCGCGGAGAGCCACAGTCCGACGCCGAGCCGGTCGGCGCCCAGCCGCTCACGCACCGGGAGCGCGTACCGCTCCAGCTGCGCGACGATGCCCTCGACGTCCTCGCCCGCGTGGACGTTCGTACAGTAGGAGATCATTTGCGGGCACCTCGCAGGACCGAGTTGCCCTCGAAGGTCACTGCCTCACCGGTGAACCCGGGCAGCGGGTCGAGCGTGAGGCGGCCGCTCTGGCCGTAGAAGTCGACCGGGTTCTGCCACAGCACCTTGTCGACGTCGGCCTCGGTGAACCCGCCGTCGAGCATCGCCTGACCGGTTTTGGCGGTCTTCAGCGGGTCGGAGCGGCCCCAGTCCGCGGCCGAGTTGACGATCATCTTGTCCAGCCCGTACCGGCGCAGGATCTCGACCATCCGGTGTTCGTCCATTTTGGTGTCCGGGTAGATCGAGAAACCCATCCAGGCACCGGAATCCTTGACCAGTTCGACGGTGACCTCGTTGAGGTGGTCGACGACCACGCGCTCCGGCGCGACGCCTGCCTCACGGACGACGTCGAGTGTGCGCTTGGTGCCTTCCAGCTTGTCGCGGTGCGGGGTGTGCACCAGCACCGGGAGGTCGTGTTCGAGGGCCAGCGCCAGTTGCCGCGCGAAGACCTCGTCCTCTTCCTTGGTCATCGAGTCGTAGCCGACCTCGCCGACCGCGACGACGCCGTCCTTGGCCAGGTACCTCGGGAGCACGTCGAGCACCTCGCGGCAGCGGGGATCGTTGGCTTCCTTGGGGTTCAGCGCGATCGTGCAGTGGTGCCGGATGCCGAACCGGGCGGCGCGGAACCGTTCCCAGCCGATGAGCGCGTCGAAGTAGTCGGTGTACGAGCCGACACTGGTGCGCGGCTGCCCCAACCAGAACGCGGGTTCGACCAGTGCGCGGACGCCGGAGGCGTACATGGCTTCGTAGTCGTCGGTGGTCCGGGAGGACATGTGGATGTGGGGATCGAAGATGCGCATTGTGCTAGTTCTCCTTGAGGAGTTCGAGGGCGTCGGCGGGAACGTCACGTCCGGCCGCCCTGCGTTCGTCGGCGAAATCGGCGAGCATGCGTCTGAGTTCGTCGTCCGCGCGGGAAGTGAGGTCCGCGACGGCGGCCAGTGGCACGCCGACGAAGACGCATTTGAGGACACCGTGCCGCCAGGTGTGCCCGTCGAGGTGCCGGGCGAAGGCACCCATGGCGGCGCCGACCAGGCGGATGTCGTTGGCGCGCAGCGCGTCTTGGACCAGCTGGACACCGGCGTCGATGACCTCGGCGGCCGGGGACTCCAGCGCGTTGAGCCCCCGCAGCACTCCGCGCCGCTCGGCGTCGTCGCCGTAGCGGTAGAGGTCCCGCAGTTCGGCGGCCAGTGCCGAGGCGTCGAGGACGTCGGCCAGCACCATGACGAGCCGGACGCGTGCCCGGTCGTCGATGGTGCCGTGGACCAGCCCCTGCGGATCGGTACCGGGTCGCAGCGCGGCCCGGCCGACCTCACGACCGGCGGCCGGGAAGAGCGAGCCGACGACCGACGGCTTCTCCCGGATCCTGCCTTCCGCCCTTTCCAGCCACGACTCCGGCATCGCCGCGGTCAATGCCGTGAAGGCACGCCGTGCGGTGTCCGGGGCGGCGTGACTGTGCCGGGGCAGCTCGACCGCGGCCAACCCGGTGTAGCCGATCTCGGCCAGTGCCCCCAAAGTCGCGGGCAGATCCAGCTGCCCGTCGCCGAACTCCAGATGTTCGTGGACTCCTGGCAGCATGTCGTCCAGCTGCACGTTCCACAGCAGCGGACCGGCGAGGCGGACGCATTCGGCCGCGTCCACCGGCTCGACGGCGACGCAGTGCCCGACGTCGAGCGTGACGCCGAACAGTTCCGGTTCGCCGAGTTCTTTGCGCAGGTCAAGGACCTGGCTCAGCTGCTGCACGAGGTGCCCGGGCTCGGGTTCCATCGCGAGCCGGACGTTCAGCCGCGCGGCGTGCTCCAGTACCACCGCGACGCCCTCGCGCAACCGGGACCACGCGACGTCATTGTCCATAGTGGACACGCCTGACCAGAAGGAGACGCAATCGGCACCGAGGTCCTTCGCGATCTGCAAGGCCCGAGCCAGGAAGTCGATCCGAAGCGCGGGATCGTCGGAGAGCAGCGTCGGCGAGTGCTTGCGCCACGGGTCGAGCAGATAGCGCGCACCCGTTTCGATCACGACCCGATTCAGGCCGAGCGCCGAAAGCCGGGAGGCCACGTGGTCGACCTGTCGCGCCAGATCGTCGGCGAACGGGTCGAGGTGGTCGTGGTCCAGCGTCAGCGCCACCCCGGTGTAGCCGAGGTCGGCGAGCACGGCGAGCGCGTCGTCGAGGCGGTGGTTGGAGAACCCGTTGGTGCCGTATCCCAGCTGGAAGCTCATGTGGGGCTCACCTTCCGCGACAGCTTGCGGGCGATCGGCAACGCGGCCGCGACCAGCGCCGCCCCCAGTAGGGAGCCCTTGGCCGTGACCGCCGCCTGCAGCGGGACCATGCCGTGGATGCCGGTCTTGGTCGCCGTGCGCACGGCCTTCGCCGACGGGTCGCGGACGGCGTCCGCCTGCGCCCGGCCGACCATCCCCGCGTATCCCGAGCCGGCGGCCATCGACGCCATCCGGTGCCTGCCACCGCGGGCCGGACCGGTCAATGCCAACGTTGTCGCCGCACAGGTCGTGGCGAGCGCGGCACGAGCCGTTCCCGGGCTCGCACCGTGTACTTCCCCGGTGGACAACGCCGTGACGCCGAGCGTGTGAACGCCCACCGCCGCCGCGGAGGTAAGAGCACGACGAGTTTCGCCACCCGCACCCAGCAGGACGTCGAGCGTGCGGCAGGCCGCCATCGCCACCGGTCCGGCCGGGGTCGGTTTGAGGACGGTGTCGTAGGCCCAGACCGCGGCCGCGAGCGGGACCGCGACCTTCATCGCCGTACGGCCACCGCCGAGCGCGGCCAGGCCGAGCCCGGCCGCGGTCAGCGCGGCCCCGGTGGTGAGCGCCGCGCCCGCGCTCACCCGCCCGGACGGGATCGGCCGCTCGGGACGCTCCACGGCGTCGAGCTTCCGGTCCGCCCAGTCGTTGAGGGCCATTCCGGCCCAGTAGAAGGCGACCGAGGACAGCGGCAGCAGCAGTCGTCGCCCGGTCATCTTGAGTCCCGCCGCGGCGGACCCGGCGACCGTGTCGCCGAGCACCGTCAGCGCGGCGGGCGCTCGCACGAGTTCCACGTACGATTTCAAAGCGGGAGCCTTCACAGGGCGGCCGCCCAGGCGATCAGGCGGGTGGACTGCTCGGCGAAGCGGTGCTCGTCGCTGCCCAGTGGATCCTTGAAGAAGAAGCCGAGTTCGGTCAGCGCGCCGCTGTGTCCGGCGGCGTGCGCGGTGGTGACCAGGCGGGCGAGGTCGAGGATCAGCGGTGCCGCGAGCGCGGAGTCATACCCGGTCCAGGTGAACTGCAGACTCATGCGCGCGCCGAGGAATCCCTCGAACGACACGTGGTCCCACGCGGTCTTGACCTCACCGAGGTCGGGCACGTTGTCGATGTGCAGCGGTGCGACGACGTCCTCGCCGAGCAGTGCCGCGAGTCCGCGTGCCTTCGATTCCAGCTTGCTGTTCGCGGTCACCGGGTCGGCCAGCGTCTCGCCGTCACCGCCGCCGAGGAGGTTGGTGCCCGCCCAGGAACGGACCTTCAGCGCCCGCGCGCTGAACATCGGCGCGAGGACGGTGCGCAGCAGGGTCTCGCCGGTCTTGCCGTCGGAACCCGCGTACGGCAGGCCTTCCCGCTCGGCGAGCTGCCGCAGCGCGGGCAGGGTGATCCCGGCGGACGGCGTGAACTCGACGTACGGAGAACCCGCCTTCAGTGCCGCGTAGGCCGAAAGCGAACTGGAGGGCAGGACCGCCCGCGCCGGATCCGCGAGTGCGTTTTCGAGGACGTCGAGGTCCTCGTGTTCGGGCAGGTGGGGGCACGGGGCCTCGGTGGAGGACACGTTGACCACCACGACCCGCGCGAGGTCGTGCCGACCGGCGAAAGCTCGGATGTCCGCGGTGAGCCGGGCGGCCGCGTCGGACTGGGCACCCGTATGCGTCGCCGGGTGGTAGCCGTCGCGGATCTCGGCGTCCACTTCGGCCAGCCCGGACCGGACCGCCGAGAACACCGAATGTCCGAACACGCCGGCGTGCGCCAGCTGCTCGGCCCGCTTCTCCAGCGGGGTGTGCACGATGTCGTGCCCGCCGAGGACCAGATCATCCCAGTCCGGCAACGGAACGCGAGCGAAAGCCGGCAGTTCGGTGACGCAACCGCCACCGCCCGTCACCCCCGCGCGGAGGGCGAGCAGCCCTACCGCGGCGGTGGTGGCGACAGACCCCCTCGCACCGATCAACCAGATGCCCGTACGCTCGTGAGCAGGCATTTCTCCACCTTTCCCAAACCCGAAAACGTCAATTGTGTTCACCATCGGATGGTCGGACGTTTCCGGATCAAACCAAGTCGCAGTGATAGCCGTCATGCGACTTTCGGCTGGATCTACGCTGCTGTTACCACCCCGCCTCCTCGGTTTTTCCCCATGCCCTCAGTTACTCCCCTTCGCAGTGACACCGGGCACAGCGGTCCATCGCGCCTCTTCGGCCGCGCTGCGCTCGACCGCGTCGAGAACCTGCTGAACCCTCAATCCGTCCTCGAAGGACGGCTCGGGATCCGTGCCGCCGCCGATCGCGGTGAGCAGGTCGGCGACCTCGTTGGTGAAGGTGTGCTCGTAGCCGAGGAGGTGCCCCGGCGGCCACCACGCCCCGACGTACGGATGCTCGGGTTCGGTGACCAGGATCCGGCGGAACCCGGCCTCGGTGGCGGGTTGCCCACCGTCGAACCAGGACAGTTCGTTCATTGATTCGAAGTCGAACGCGAAGCTCGCCTTCGACCCGTTGATCTCCAGCCGCATCGCGTTCTTGCGGCCCAGCGCGAACCGGGTCGCCTCGAAACTCGCCACCGCCCCGCCGGTGAACCGGCCGAGGAACAGGGCGGTGTCGTCGACCGTGACCTGCCCTGTCCCGCCGTCGCCGTCCGGCCGCTCCTTGACGAAGGTGTCGGTGAGCGCGGAAACCCCGGTGATCGTCTCGCCGGTGACGAACTGGGCGGCGTCGACGATGTGCGCGCCGAGGTCCCCCAGCGCACCCGAGCCCGCCTTGTCCTTGTGCAGCCGCCAGGTCATCGGCGACCGCGGGTCGGACAGCCAGTCCTGCAAATACACCGACCGCACGTGGCGGATCTCGCCGAGCGCCCCGCTCGCGACCAGCTTCCTGGCGTGCGCGAGCGCGGGCACCCGGCGGTAGTTGAAGGCCACCATCGACCGGACGCCGTTCGCGCGTGCCTTCGCCGCCGCCTCGGCCATCGCTTCGGCTTCGCCGAGGGTGTTGGCCAGCGGTTTCTCGCACAGCACGTGCTTCCCGGCTTCGAGCGCGGCGATCGCGATCTCGGCGTGGCTGTCGCCCGGCGTGCAGATGTCGACCAGGTCGACGTCGTCGCGGGCGATCAGCGCGCGCCAATCCGTCTCGACGTCTTCCCAGCCGAACCGTTCCGCCGCGGCCTTCGCCCGCACCTCGTCACGGCCGCCGAGCACGGCGAGTCTCGGGATCAGCGGTGGCGCGAAGAAGCGGTGCACACTGCGCCACGCGTGCGAATGCACCGCACCCATGAACGCGTGGCCCACCATGCCGATCCCGATCGTTTCCTTTGCCGTGCTCATGCCCCTCCTAGATCGTGCTGCTGCGTGTCGGGAACGCGGGTTTACGAGTCGAAGCCGACGTCCATGTACTTGTCGACGTTCTCCTTGGTGACCACCGCGGAGTACGTGGTGATCTCGGCGGGGATCTCGTGCTCGGCGAAGTCGGCGGCACCCTTGCTCTGGCCGAGAAGCCGCGCGAGCGAGATCGCCGAAGACGCCATCGACGGGCTGTAGAGCACCGTCGCCTTCAACGGCTCGGCGTCGGACTTGATCAGGTTCATCGCGTTCTTCGACCCGGCGCCGCCGACCATCAGGAAGTTCTTGCGGTTGGCGTTGTTGATCGCGGCGATGACACCGACACCCTGGTCGTCGTCGTGGTTCCAGAGCGCGTCCAATTTGGGCGCGGACTGCAGCAGGTTCGACGTCTGCTGCTCACCCGACTCCGGCGTGAACTGCGCCGAAACGCGTGGGCCGACCGCGAAACCCTGACGCGCCAAGGCGTCCTTGAAGCCCTTGCTGCGTTCCTGGGTCAGCGGCAGCGAATCGATACCCGCGACCTCGCCGATCACGGGGCCGGCGATGTTCTTCGCCTTCATCTGCTGGGCGATGTAGTTCCCGGCGTTGACGCCCATCCGGTAGTTGTCGCCGCCGATCCACATGCGGTACGCGAGCGGGGTGTCGAAGACGCGGTCGAGGTTGATCACCTGGATGCCGGCGTCCATCGCCTGCTGGCCGACGGCGGTGAGCGCCTTGCCGTCGAACGGCAGGATCACCAGCACGTTGACCTTGGCGTTGATCAGCGTCTCCACCTGGGAGATCTGCTGGTTGACGTCGTTGGTGCCCTCGGTCGCGTTGAGCGTGACCTCACTGAACTTCTGTGCCTGCGCGCGGGCGTTCTTGGTGATGGCCGCCATCCAGCCGTGGTCCGCGGCGGGCGCCGAGAACCCGATGGTGACGGGAGTTCCGGGCTGCGCGTTGCCGCCCGCGTTCGCGACGTTGGCGGCGTTGTTCTGCGCCGGTGCCTCGTTCGAGGTGCACGCGGTCAGCAGCGCACCCGCTCCGACGGCCGCGCCTCCCAGCAGGAAGCGGCGGCGATGCAGGGATTGTTCGGTCATGACGACTCTCCATCCACGGTGATCAAGTACTCGTCTTGGTTTTCTTCACGGAGCGGAACTGCAGTAGCGCGGCCAGCACGATGATCACGCCCTTGGCGATGTTCTGGATGTCGGTGTCCAGGTTGTTGAGCGTGAAGATGTTGGACAGCACGGTGAAGATCAGCACGCCGATCAGGGTGCCGATAAGTGAGCCGCGGCCACCGGTGAGCAGCGTGCCGCCGATGACGACCGCCGCGATGGCGTCGAGCTCGTAGAGCATGCCGTTGGTCGAGGCGCCCGCGGTGGTGCGGGCGACGACCATCAGCGCGGCGATACCGCAGCACAGTCCGGCGACGCCGTAGACGAGAGCGGTGTGCCGCTTGACGTTGATGCCCGCCAGGCGCGAGGCTTCGGCGTTGCCGCCGACGGCGTAGGTGCGGCGGCCGAACGTGGTGCGGTTCAGCACCACCCAGCCGACCGCGAACACCAGCGCGAACATCCAGATCAGCACCGGGATACCGAGCAGGTCACCGCGGAAGAATTCGAGGAACCCGGTCTCCGACACCACCTGCGTGCGGCGGCCGCTGATGCGCTCCGCGAGCCCGCGGGCCGAGACGTACATCGCCAAGGTCGCGATGAACGGCACGATCTTCCCGTAGGAGACCAGGATCCCGTTCACCAGACCGCAGCCGAGGCCGACCAGGAGTCCACAAAGGATCATCACGAACGGGCCGTACGACTGGGTGGCCAAGGTGGTCAGCCAAACGCTGGAGAGCGCCACGATCGACCCGACCGAGAGGTCGATGCCGCCGGCGATGATCACGAACGTCATCCCGACGCTGACCACGCCGATGGCCGCGGCGAGCCGCAGGATCGTCGAGAGGTTGCCGTCGGTGAAGAACTGGTCGGGCCGGGTCACGCTCCCGACGACGCACAGGATCACCAGCACACCGGCCAGCCCGAGCAACCGGGGGTCGACGGTGAACTTGAATCCCTGTTTCTTCGGTGGTACGGGTTCCACGACGGTTCCCGTACGCACCGACTCGGCTTGGTCAGTCACGCCGCACTCCCCTCGAGAATCACGTCGAGCACATCCGCCTCTGTCAGCTCCGCAGACGGCTTTTCAGCCAGGACACGTCCTTCACGCAGCACCAGCACCCGGTCGGACAGTCCGAGTACTTCGGGGATCTCGCTGGAGACCAGCACGATCGCGACCCCGGTCGCGGCCAGTTCGGCGATCAGCCGGTACAGCTCGGCCCGCGCGCCGACGTCGACCCCGCGCGTCGGCTCGTCCAGCAGCAGCACCCGGCAGCCGCGGACCAGCCAGCGCGCGAGCACCGCCTTCTGCTGGTTGCCACCGGAGAGCGTGCGGATGATCCGCTGCGGGTCGGCGGGCCGGAGATCGAGACGCCGCAGGCTTTCCCCGGCGTCTTCGAGTTCGCGCGACCGGTCGGAGAAGCCGAACGTCGCGTACTTGCCCAGGCTCGCCAAAGTCACGTTGTGCGCGACGGACAGGTCCAGCAGCAGGCCCTGGCTCTTGCGTTCCTCCGGCGCCAGGCCGATCCCGGCCTTGACCGCCGCGGACACGCTTCCCGGCCGGATGGTCTTCCCGTTGACCGAGACCGATCCGGTGTCCTGCTTGCGTGCCCCGAAGATCGTTTCCAGCAGCTCGCTGCGCCCCGAGCCGACGAGGCCCGCGATCCCGACGACTTCGCCCGCGTGCACGGTGAAGTTCACGTTCTCGAACTCGCCGGCGGTGGTCAGGTTCTCCACCTTGAGGACCTCGGTGTCCGGGTCCACGTGCTCCTGGTGACGCGGGCCGAAGACGGTCTCGACCTTGCGGCCCGCCATCAGCGCGACGAGGTCCGAGGTCGGTGTCTCCTTGGCGCCGAGACCGGTGGCAACGGTCCTGCCGTCCTTGAGCACGGTGACGCGGTGCCCGATCCGGCGCAGTTCTTCGAGCCGGTGGGAGATGTAGACGATCGCGACACCCTCGGCGGTCAGTTCACCGACGATGCGGAAGAGGTTGTCGACCTCTTCCCCGGCGAGTGCCGCGGTGGGCTCGTCCATCACCAGCAGCTTCGCGTCGTACGCGAGCGCCCGCGCCATCGAGACCAGCTGCTGTCCGGCGGCGGAAAGCTTGCCGACCTCGGTCGACGGCGCGATCTCCGGATGTCCGAGCCTGGCCATCAGCTCGGCGGCCTTCTGCCGGGATTCGCTGATCCGCGTGAAACCGAAGGTGGCGCGCTCACGACCGAGGAAGATGTTGTCGGCGACGGAAAGCCCGGGTACCAGGTCGAGTTCCTGGTACATCGTGGCGATGCCGATCTTCAGCGCGGCGACCGGCGAGGGCAGCGTGACCGGTTCGCCCTGCCAGGTGATCTCGCCTTCGTCGGGACGGTGTGCCCCGGCGAGGGTTTTGATCAGCGTGGACTTGCCCGCGCCGTTCTGGCCGAGGAGACAGTGCACCTCGCCGGGCTCGACGTCGAAGTCGACGCCGTCGAGCGCGCGCACCCCGGGGAAGGTCTTCACGATCCCCCGGACGGATAGCAAGGTCATGCCGGCGCCTCCTCGGCCTCGGTGGTGGCAAGCGGAACGAGCGTCGGATCGGCGAAAAGCCGTTCGGTGGCGAGGTGGGCGGCGCCGCGCAGCGGGGCGGTGGTGCCCAGCGGCGACGGCTCGACGCGGCAGGCGGGCTCGTGCCCGAGCGGACGCGCGGACAGTTCGCGGCGCACCGGCTCGACCAGCCACTCGCCCAGTTCGGCGAAGTAGCCGCCGAGCACCACGACGTCCGGGTCGAGCACGTCGACCACAGTGGACACCGCGATGCCGAGCGCTACCCCGAGTTCCGAGACGGCCGCGACCGCGCGCTGGTCACCGCGCTGTACACGGTGCTTGAGCAGCCCGACCCGGCCGTCGACGCCGGGCGCGGGATCGTGCAGCGGGTCACCGGGCGAGGCGGCGCCACGCAGCACCGCGTTGAGCCCGGCCTTGGTCTCCAGGCAGCCGACCCGGCCGCACTGGCACTGTTCGCCGGAGGGGTCGACGGTGATGTGCCCGACCTCGCCGGCGAACCCCCTGGCACCGCGCAGGATCGCGCCGCCGGACACGAGCCCGCCGCCGACGCCCATCCCGCCGCTGAGGTAGAAGAGTTCGCTCACCCCGGCACCGACCCCGGCGACCGCTTCGCCGACCGCGCCGAGGTTGGCCTCGTTGTCGACCGCGATGGCGTCGACCGGCAGACCGAGCCGGGCCGCCAGGAGGTCGGCGATCTCGGCGTCGCGCCAGCGCAGGGTCGGCGCGAACCGCAACACCGCGGCGGCCGTGTCGACCAGGCCGGGAACGGACACCGTGACGCCGACCGGCCGCTCGTCACGCAGCACCTGCCCGGCGAGGAAGGCGAGTTCGTCCATGCTCCGGTGGAGGCCGAGCCCGGCGACGTCGGCGGTCTCGACCCGTTCGGCGATGACGCGGCCTTCGAGGTTCGCGACGACGGCGGCGAAACGGTCTGCCTCGACGCTGAGCGCGAGCCCGTACGCGCTGTCGCCGTTCAGCTCGACCAGCTGGCTGGGCCTGCCGTTGCCGCCCGCCCGCAGTCCGGCGGAGCGGACGAGGCCGCGTCCGGACAGCTCGGTGATCAACCCGGAGACGGCCGCTTTGGTGAGCCCGCACCGCGCCGCGAGCTGGGTACGCGAGAGCGACCCCGCGCGCAGCGCCCGCAGGAGCGCGGCGAGGTTCGCCGTGCGTGGGCTGACCGGGTCGAACTGTCCGGGATCAGTCGCGGCCACACTGCCCTCACTTACGAATCGGCCGTAACAAACTTTGTTACTTAGCCAGCGAAAGTAGGGTGGTCCGTGTCACTCGTCAAGGTGACAACAGGACAGAAATGGCCGCCGTCACCCGAATAGCCGTCCAGATTGGTACAGACTTTTGCACTTTACAAGCTAAAGTCTGTACGATCTTGACGTTACTCACCGAAATCCGTCGGTTGCTCCGCGTGCCGCCGACCGGTCCTGCCGCGTGAGATGAACGCACCCTTCGCCGCGTGGAGAGCGGAGAAGGGCGTCTTCTAGCTCACCGGGTTGGCCATCTTTGTGACTGGTGGGACCCCGGAGGCCGCAGACAGGTGTCCGAGGCTGTGAAGGCCTCCTTTTCTACCTTCACAGGGTCAGGGGTTCCCGGCAAAGTCGCAGAGCTGCTGGTCAGCGCTGCTGCCGGCAATCCGGACTTGACATCGTCGGTGCCGGCGAGGGGCCGAGCGGGGAGGATTTGAGACGTTCAACGTCCGAAATCTTCCCCACTCGGGCGTATGCCGGGGGACCTGTCCCTGAACCCCTGTTGATCAAGAACCGCAACCGGTGTGACCCCGCGACCTCACACAGCGACCAATAGCAGCCCGGCCCGCAACCTCGACTTTGCCGCGCCCTGACCCTGAGGGGAGGCAAGGAGTCCCTCATGGACCGCGATCCTGGCGTCCTTACCGCTCACGAGCACCGAAGAACGTCAGCTACTGAGGGTGAAGGCCCGGTCCGTGGCCGACCAAGCGGCCCCGATGACCCCGGCGGTGTCCCCCAGTTCGGACAGCACGATCGGCAGGTTCCCGGTCGCGAGCGGCAGCGACCGCCGGTAGACCGAGCTGCGGATCTCGGCGAGCAGCTGATGCCCGAGCTGCGCGACGCCGCCGCCGATCACGACCATCCCCGGGTTCACGAAACTCACCAGTGAGGCGACCACCTGGCCGAGCCGCCGTCCGCCGTCGCGGATCAGGTTGACCGCGCCGAAGTCGCCCGACGCCGCCGCGCGGCCGACGTCCTGGGCGGTGATCGCGCCGCGGTCGGCGACGACGTCGGCGAGGTACGCCGACCGGCCACTGCGGGCCAGCGTCAGTCCGTCGCGGGCCAGCGCGGCGCCGCCGAAGTACGCCTCGAGGCATCCGGTCTCACCGCAGGCGCAGGTCGGTCCGTAGTCGTCGAGGCGGATGTGCCCGATGTCGCCCGCGGTGCCCGCGACGCCGCGGTACACCTTGCCGCCCAGCACGATCCCGCAGCCGATACCGGTGCCGATCTTGACGAACACCAGGTCGTCGATGGAGCGGGCGACCCCGGCGTGCCGTTCGCCGAGCGCCATGGAGTTCACGTCGTTGTCGACGGTGACCGGGCAGCCCAGCAGTCCGCCGAGATGGTCGCGTACGGAGAACCGGTCCCAGCCGGGCATTATCGGTGGCGCGACCGCCATGCCCTCGGCGAAGCTCACCGGCCCCGGGAGACCGATCCCCGCGGCGATCAGCTTCCCCGGTAGGTCTTCGCGGATCTTCTCCGCCAGCCCGGCGATGCGTTTGAGGACGGCGTGCGGCCCCTGCCGGACGTCGCAGTCCTCGACGGTGTGCACCAGCACCTCGCACGAAGCGTCGGTGAGGGCGACCCCGACCGACGTCGCGCCGACGTCGACGGAGAGCACGCGCAGGTCCCCCGCCAGCCGCACCAGGGTCGACCGCCTACCGCCCCGGCTCGCCGACGGACCCGCGGTTTCGACGAGGCCGACCTCGGCCAGCCGTGCGACCTCCGCACCCACCCGGGCACGCGGCAGCTCCAGCCGCTCCCCCAGTTCGACGCGGGACATCGGGCCCTCGTCCCGCAGCAACGTGAGCAACTGGGTCTGGTGCCGGGTTTCGACCATCGGATGCTCCGTGGTGGATGCCGTGCTCATTCAGCCGAGCCTACGGCGTTCGCCCCGGGGTGTCCCGAATGCCACGGCGGAGACTCGCACATGACATTCGGAACCCTCGGGGGTGCCCGGGCGGGAACAAACCCACCGCGCCCGTCTAGGCTGTGTCTCTCGAAGCGTGCTTTCGGATTTCCGCAGCCGGGCCGCGACACCAGCTGATCCCTCACCCAGCCGTACCAGCGGCCCGCCTCCGCAAACCCGAGGCCTCCAACCGAAAAGACGCACGCGTGTCCTCGCCCAACCTGCCAACCCCAGTTCGCGAGACACGCCCTAGTCCACTGTGGACTTTTCGGCGCGCACCAGGATCCACGACGGGATCAGCACGATCGCGGTGATCCCGGTGATCCACCAGTGCGTGTCCGCGATCGCCGCCGCGGCCCCCGGAGTGGCGGCGAGGCCCGTGGAGACGAGCACCGTCAGGATCGACGTCCCGAAGGATCCGCCGATCCGTTGCAGCATGGCGAAGATCGGCATCGCGTGGGAGATCCGGTCCTTGGGCACCAGCATCAGCCCGGCGGCGAGCGCCGGTGTCGTGGTCAGCCCGATGCCGCAGCCTCGGACGACCTGCACGGCCGAGAGCCACCAGTAGTCGTCGGATCCGGTGAGCAGCGCGAGCGGCACCGTCCCGATGATCGTGACGATCAGCCCGGCGAAGATCACCCTGGCGCCGCCGATCCGGTCGGTCAGCCTGCCCGCGAGCGGCAGTGCCGCCACCGTGCCGAGCGCCAGCGGTGCGGTCAGGAGCCCGGTGGCGACGAGACTCTCGTGCCGGACGTCGAGGTAGTACAGCGGCAGGACGATCATCGCGCCGAACAGCGCGACCCCCATGCCGAAGATCACGGCGGCGGCCGAGAAGAACGCGCGGTCGCGGAACAGCCGCAGATCGAGCAGCGGGGCACGCGACCGCGACGCGGTGGCAGCGAAGATCGCGAGCAGGACGACGCCGGCGATCGCCGGGATCGGGGCGCCTTCCGCGACGCCGTACACGAGCGACGGCAGACCGGTCACGGTGAGGAGAAGACCGCGCCGGTCCAGCGGCTCGGCGCCCGCCGGGGTCTGCATCGGCAGCCATTTCCAGCCCAGCAGCAGGCTGAGCACCGCGATCGGCACGTTCACCAGGAACAGCCACGGCACGCCGAGTCCTTCGGTGAGCAGGCTGCCGCCCAGTGTGCCGAGCACCGGCGCGAGATAGATCGGGATGCTCAGCACGGCCATCATCCGGCCGAGCCGCTTCGGCCCCGCCGTCACCGCGAACAAGATCTGCCCGGCCGGGACCAGCAGTCCGCCCGCGGCGCCCTGCAACACACGGAAAACGATCAGCGCCTCGATCGACGTCGCCGTCGCGCAGAGCGCGGAACACACCGCGAACAAGCCGACGCACACCAGCCAGAGCCTGGCCGCCCCGAAGCGACGGCTCGCCCATCCGCTTACCGGCACCATCGCGGCGAGCGCGAGCAGGTAGCCGGTGACGATCCACTGCACGGTGCCGAGCGATGCGCGGAACTCCGCCGCGATCGTGCCGAGCGCGACGTTGACGACGGTTGACGTGAACATCGACAGGAACCCGCCGAGGGTCAAGATCGAAGCCATCCCCCACAGAGCGGGGGTGATGCGCTCGTCATCGGTATGCCCGATCATCCTACCAGCCGTTCTTATCGGCGTTAAGATCTTAACAGTGATAAGATTCCTTCGGCTTGTCAAGTCCGATACGGACCGGCGAAGGTGTGCGCATGGTCGTGAGACGCGATGGCTACGTTCGAGCCGCGCTCGAACTCCTCGACGAGGTCGGGCTGGACGGATTGAGCCTGCGCAAGCTCGGGGAGAAACTCGGTGTGCGGGGTCCCGCGCTCTACACGCACTTCAAGAGCAAGCAGGCGTTGCTCGACCAGATGGCCGAAACCATGCTGGACGACCACCTCGCCCCGCTGGACGATCCCGCGGCGGTGGGCGACTGGGCCGAGTGGCTGACCCGCCGCGCCCGCACCATCCGCCGCACACTGCTGTCCTACCGGGACGGCGCCCGCCTGCACGCCGGCTCCCGCCCGACCGGGCGGTCGGCGATGACGCCGCTGATCAAACCGTTGCTGGAAGCGGGTTTCACCGCGGAGGACGCGACACACGCGATCCTCGCCATCAGCCGGTACACCCTCGGCTGCGCGATCGACGAACAGCAGCACGTCGACGGCGAATCGGCTGTCGACCACGCCGAAGATCCGGCCGCCTCGTTCGAATACGGCCTCTCCCGGCTGATCACCGGGCTCCGCGCCGACGTCGATGTCGCAAATCCGCCAGACCAGGATGTCGCATAGCTGCTGAAATGGCGGCATGACGACCGACGACGCCCGGCTGTTCCGCTCCCTGCACCTCCCTTCGAAACCGCTGGTGCTGGCCAACGCGTGGGACGTCGCGAGCGCCCGGATCGTCGAGGACGCCGGCGCCGCGGCGATCGCCACCACCAGCGCCGGGGCGGCCTGGAGCCTCGGCGCTCCCGACGGCGACCTGCTCGGCCGCGACCTCGCGGTGGACCTGATCGCCCGGATCGCCCGCGGCGCGGGTGTCCCGGTGACCGCCGACATCGAAGGCGGCTACGCGGGCACGCCCGAAGGTGTCACCGAAACCGTCGCCGCCGTGGTGGCCGCGGGCGCCGTCGGGATCAACATCGAGGACGGCCCGCGGCCGCCCGAAGAGGTGGTGCCGCGAATCGCGGCGGCCCGCGCGGCGAGCGGCGAGGTCTTCGTCAACGCACGGATCGACACCTTCCTCAGGGGGCTCGGCGGGGTGCCGGAGACCCTGGAGCGCGCCGCCGCGTACCTGGCGGCGGGCGCGGACGGGATCTTCGTCCCCGGCGCCACCGACCCCGCCGTGATCACCGCGCTCGTCGAGGGCATCGACGCACCGGTGAACGTGATGGCCCACCCCGGCGCGCCGAGTGTCAAGGAACTGGCCGCACTCGGGGTCGCGCGGGTGAGCGTCGGCTCCGGAATCAGCCAGGCCGCTTACGCCGTCGCGCGGGAAAGCGCACGGGACCTGTTCTCGACAGGCACGTACACGCGGCTGGAGGAGGCCGTGGACTACGGCACCCTCAACGACCTCCTGGCCGGCCGCAAGTAGTCCTCTAGTTGCGCGGGGTCCGTCGGTACAGGGCGGCGATCCCCGTACCGACACGGACGTCACGCGTGACTGGACGGACGACACACCTGCGGCCGGTTCAGACGCGTGTTGTCCGTCCACACACGCGTGTTGTCCATCCAGTCACGCGTGTTGTCCGTCCACACACGCGTGTTGTCCGTCCAGTCACACGGAACGCCGCGAGTGGTCCTCTAGTTGCGGCAGCGGGCATTCAGGACCACAGGTAGCGCCGCTCGGGCCGCCCGGTCCCGCCGTACTTGAGGGTCACCTCGGCCTTCCCCGTCGCCACGAAATGCTCCAGGTACCGGCGCGCGCTCACCCGTGCGACGCCGGTCGCCTCGGCGCATTCGCTCGCGGACATCCCGCCCGGCGCGCCCCGCAGCGCGGTTTCCACCAGCCGCGCGGTTTCGGCGGTGAGTCCCTTGGGCAGCACGGGTTTCGCGCTCGGCCGCGCGCCGAAGACCTGGTCGACGTCGGCCTGCCCGGCCTCGGCCAGCCGGTCCAGCCGCTGGTGCAACGTCGCGAAATGGGTGAGCTGATCCCGCAGGGCCGCGTACTCGAACGGTTTGATCAGATAGTGCAGGACCCCGCCGCGCATCGCCTGCCGCACGGTCTCGACGTCAGTGGCGGCGGTGATCAGGATGACGTCGACGTCCTCGGTGGCGCGCAGTTCCCGCAGCACCGAAAGCCCGTCGAGATCGGGGAGATAGACGTCCAGCAGCACCAGATCCGGTTTCAGCTCCCGCGCCAGCCGGATCGCGTCGGCCCCGGTGTGCGCGACCCCGACGACGGCGAATCCCTCCGTGCGAGTGACGTATCCACTGTGGACTTTCGCGACCATGAAATCGTCGTCGACGACGAGGACCCTGATCATCGCGGAAGCCTCGCCGTGAACACCGCGCCGTCGTCGTTGTGCACCTCGACGGAGCCGCCCCGCCGGACGCACGCCTGCCGGATCAGCGCGAGCCCGAGACCACGCTGACCATGCGCCGCCGCCTTCGTGGTGAAGCCGTGTTCGAACACCTCTTCGGCGATTTCCGGCGCGACACCGGGCCCGGAATCACGGACCTCCACCCGCACTTCGTCCTCCTCCTGCCACACGCCGACCTCGATCCAGCCGCGTTGACCGCCGAGCGCGTCCAGCGCGTTGTCGACGAAATTTCCCAGCACTGTCACCAAATCCGTGGAGAGCGCGTCCTCGACGCGGTCCAGTTCGCTGTCGGGCGCCATCCGCAGGCCCACCCCGCGTTCGGCGGCCAGCGACGCCTTCGCGATCAGCAGCGCCGCCACCGCCGGGTCGCCGATGCGCGAGCCGACCTCCGCGCGCCACTCGCCTTGCGCCGAGCTGATCCGGCTGACGTAACCGCGGACCTCGTCGTATTCCCCGAGTTCCAGCAGGCCCGAAATGGTGTGCAGCCGGTTGCTGAATTCGTGCGCCTGGGCCCGCAACGTGTCGGTGGCGTTCCTGCTGGCGTCGAGTTCGTCCCGCAGGGTCATCAGATCGGTGCGATCCCGCAGGGTCACCACGGCACCGCGCACGTCGATCGGCATCCGGTTCAGGGTCAGCACCTTTCCTTGCCTCAGTACGATCTGATCGGCGCCGGTCGCGCGGCCGGTGAGCAGGTCACGGATCCGCTCGTTGAGGTCGAGGTCCTCGACCGACCGGCCGACGGCGTCTTCCGGCAGGGCCAGGAGTTCGCGGGCGTGCTCGTTCACCAGGGTGATCCGGTGCTGCGGATCCAGGCCGACGACACCCTCCTTGATGCCGTGCAGGAGCGCCTCCCGGTTCTCCACCAGCGCGGTGATCTCGTGTGGCTCCAGGCCGAGCGTCTGGTTCTTCACCCGCCGCGCCAGCAGCAGCGAACCGCTCACACCGATCACCAGCGCGACCCCCAGCACCCGCAGGGCGTTGTCCGGCGAGTCGAGCACGCCGGCGAAGAAACCAGGCGACTTCGAACCGGCCGCGACCATGCGGACCACTTTGCCACCCTTCTCGTCGAGCACCGGGACGTGCGCCACGATCGAGCCGTCGATATCACCGACCCAGGACCGTCCGGAAAGGACGGTGCTCTCGCCGATGTCGAGCGTTGTCCTCAGCTGACCCGGATCGGGTGACGCCAGCACGTAGCGGTCCGCGCCGGCGATCACGACGGAATCCACCCCGGAGAAGCTTCGCGCGGTTTCGGCGGGGGCGTTCAGTTCCCACGGGCCGTTTTCAAGATCACCCACGACACCCTGCGCGGCGACACTCTCCGCGACCGAAAGCGCCCGGCGTCCCTCGGTCGTGCGGAAGTTGTTCCCCGCCTGGACGACGGCCAGCACGCCGACCGCGCACAGTAGGCAGCTGACGACCACCAGTTGCCACGCGAGGAGCTGGCGGGCCAAGGAACCCCGAGCACCCATCGCCACCTCCGCGTGACCAAAACGACCACAACAACCATTGGGCCCGCAAGCGGGACATCTCTGTTGACCCGAGTGCACCATGTCCAACCACGCGGCAGAGAGGCGGGGATCACAGTGAAGCCCAGTAGCTGGTTGGCCATCGCGGCGGCGCTCGTCGCCGTCTTGCTGGTGCCACCGTTGCTCACCCCGGGCGGCGAGGCCGACGAGGGTTCGCAGATCCGGTCGCTGCGGGTACTCGTGCCCAACGCGCCCGGCGGCGGTTACGACATCACGGCCCGCACGGCGACCAAGGCCATGGAGGACGCGGACCTGCTCGGCAACGCGGAGGTCTTTAACCTCCCCGGCGCCGGCGGCACGGTCGGCCTCGGCCGGACGGTGGCCGAACGCGGCAACGGCAAGCTCGTCATGTCGATGGGGCTCGGCGTCGTCGGCAGCGTGTTCACGAACAAGTCGCCGTCTTCATTGCTCGACACCACACCGGTGGCGAAGCTGATCGAGGAGTCGGACATCGTCGTGGTCGGCAAGGATTCGCCGTACCAGACGATCGACCAGCTCATCGCGGCGTGGAAGGCCGATCCGGGCGCGGTCCAGGTCGGCGGCGGTTCGTCACCGGGCGGGCCGGACCACCTGGCGCCGATGCTCATGGCGAAGGCGGTCGGGCTCGCGCCCAAGGCGGTCAATTACGTCCAGTTCGACGGCGGCGGGGAACTGCTCGCCTCGGTCCTCGGCGGCAAGGTCGCGTTCGGCGTGTCCGGCGTCGGCGAGTACCGCGATCAGATCCAGGCGGGCACGCTCCGGGTGCTGGCGGTGACCAGCGAGAAGCGGATCCCGGGCATCGACGCGCCGACGCTGTCGGAGTCCGGTGTGGACGTGAAGTTCACCAACTGGCGCGGCATCGTCGCGCCGCCCGGCATCTCCGAGTCGGACCGCACGAAGCTGGTGAGCCTGTTCGAGCGGCTGCAGAAGACACCGCAGTGGCAGGAAGCTTTGCAACGCAACGGATGGACCGGGGCGTTCGCCCCAGGGGAGCAGTTCGGTTCGTTTCTCGAAGAGGAGAACACTCGAGTGGCAACGGTGCTGAAAGAGCTGGGTCTGGCATGACGACCACGTGGCTGAAGGAGCGCTCCGAACTCGGGGTGAGCGTCGGGCTCGTGGTGCTCGGCGTGCTGGTGCTGACCGACGCGCTGAGCATTCCCACCGACTTCGCCCAGCGCGGCCCGGTGGGACCGAAGGCGGTGCCGATCCTGGTCGGCTCGCTGCTGCTGATCGTCGCGGTGCTGCTGGCGCGCGACGTGCTGCGCGGCGGCAAGGGAGAGGCCGAGGGCGGCGAGGACATCGACCTCACCGAGCCCGCCGACCTGCGCACGGTCCTGTTGCTGTGCGGCGCTTTCCTGGCCAACGCGGCACTGATCGGGCTGGTCGGGTTCCCGATCTCGGGCGCGTTCCTGTTCTGGGGCGCGGCCTACGCGCTCGGCAGCCGCAACCTGGTCCGTGACCCGCTGATCGCGGCGGGCATGTCCGTCGTGACCTTCCTGGTCTTCAACAACCTGCTCGGTGTCCCACTCCCCGGTGGCCCGTTGATGGAGGTGTTCTGATGTTCCAGCAACTCATCGACGGCTTCGGCACCGCGCTGACCCCGACCCACATCGCGATGGCGGCGATCGGTGTCCTGCTGGGCACCGCGATCGGCGTGCTGCCGGGCATCGGCCCGGCCATGGCGGTGGCCCTGCTGCTCCCGGTGACCTACGGGCTGGAACCCACCGGCGCGTTCATCATGTTCGCCGGCATCTACTACGGCGGGATGTTCGGCGGTTCGACGACGTCGATCCTGCTGAACACCCCCGGTGAGAGCGCGGCGGTCGTCGCGGCCATCGACGGCAATCCCATGGCCCGCAAGGGTCGCGGGGCGCAAGCGCTTGCGGCGGCGGCGATCGGGCATTTCGTCGGCGGCATCCTCGGCACGATCGCGCTGGTCGTGCTGGCCCCGGTGATCGCGAAGCACGCCGTCGACATCGGAGCGCCAGACCTGTTCGCGATCATGGTGCTGGCGTTCATCGCGGTCACCTCGGTGCTCGGCAGCTCCCGCGTCCGCGGCGTGGCGTCGCTGCTGATCGGCCTCACCATCGGTCTCGTCGGGCTGGACGAGATGACCGGGCAGCAGCGGCTGACCTTCGGCTCGCTGCACCTTGCCGACGGCATCGACGTCGTCATCGTGGCGGTCGCGCTGTTCGCGGTCGGCGAGTCGCTGTGGGTCGCCGCGCACCTGCGGCGCACCGCGCATCAGCCGATCCCGGTCGGCAGGCCGTGGCTGTCGCGCGCCGACCTCAAGCGGACGTGGAAGCCGTGGCTGCGCGGTCCGCTCATCGGGTTCCCGTTCGGCGCGGTGCCCGCCGGTGGCGCCGAGATCCCGACATTCCTCTCGTACGTCACGGAAAAGCGGCTCTCGAAGCACAAGGACGAGTTCGGCAAGGGTGCCATCGAAGGCGTCGCGGGTCCGGAAGCGACGGCGTCGGCCTCGGCGGCGGGGACGCTGGTCTCGATGCTGACGCTCGGCCTGCCGACCACCGCGGTCGCGGCCGTGATGCTGGCGGCGTTCCAGCAGTACGGCATCCAGCCGGGACCGCTGTTGTTCGAGCGGGAGTCTTCGCTGGTGTGGGGCCTGATCGCCTCGCTGTTCGTCGGGCTGACGCTGCTGCTGGTGCTGAACCTGCCGCTGGCGCCGCTGTGGGCGAAGCTGCTGCGGATTCCGCGGCCGTACCTCTACGCGGGAATCCTGTTCTTCGCCAGCGTCGGCGCGTACGCGGTCAACGCGGACATTTTCGATCTGCTGGTGATGTTCGTGATCGGCCTGATCGGCTTCGCGATGCGCCGCTACGGCCTGCCGGTGCTGCCGGCGATCATCGGCGTCATCCTCGGCCCGGCCGCCGAACAGCAGATGCGACGCGCGCTGCAACTGAGCGACGGCAACCTCGGCGGGCTGTTCGACACCCCGTTCGCGATAGTGGTCTACGTGATCATCCTGGTGATCCTGTTCTTTCCGTTGATCAAGCGTTTCCTGCCTGCCCGTCCCACCGCCGAAGACGAGACGGAGCCCAAGGACAAGGTGGACGCCTGATTTGCGGGAACCGGCCCGGCCTCGACTGCCCCGAGGCCGGGCCTTCTCGCGCGCTCACCCTTGAGAAGGAGCGAACCGGTCCGCGCGAGTGATCTTTCGGGACACCCGCCGCCCGAAGATCGGCTTCATGCTCAAGAAGATCCTTCACCTGCCCCCGGCCGTGGGTGACACCGAACAGCCGGTCCCCCGCTGGGCGATGCGCCTGGCGTACGCGCTTCCCTGGCTCCTGCTGCCTTCGTGCCTGTGGCGGCTGCCCTTCGCCGTCCACTTCGAGATGGGCCAGCTCCACGATCGCGGGATGCCGCCGCTCTGGCTGAGCGTCCCGTACGTCCTCTCGCTCAGTGTGCTCACCGAAGTGACCGCGATCCTCGCCATCGGACTGGTCCGCGGCTGGGGCGAGGTGGCGCCCCGATGGATCCCGTTCCTCGGCGGCAAACCCGTCCGGCCGATGGCGGCCGTCGTTCCCGCCGTCCTCGGCGGCCTGGTCCTCACCGCGCTGTTCAGCTCCGTTCCACTCGGCGGCGACCGTCAGCTGACCGTGTTCGGCGTGACCGAAAGTGTCGGTTACCTCAGCGACGGCTGGGAAACTTTGGCGACGATATGCGTCACCCCGCTCGCCCTCTGGGGCCCGATCATCGTCGTCCTGGCCGTCGCCTATCACCGCCGCCGGAAGGTAACGAAGACATAACGGCAAGGTCGCGTTTTGAACCGCTTTCGCGTCGGGACCGTTTCAGCCAACACGGAGTCAGTGTCGCCGGCGATGCCGGTGACGCATCCCCCGGACTCCGCGCAACGACACCGAACGAGGTGAACAATTTCATGCCCCGCAACCCTAGAACCACCGGCCGCCACCGCATGGCACGCCGCACCAAGGTCGCCACCGGCGCCATCGCGCTGTCCCTCGCCGTCGGCGGGATCGTCGTGGTGAACACGACCGGAACCCCCGACGCCGCCAGGGCCGACGGTGCGGACAAAGCGTTCTTCATCGACATCGCGAAGGTCCCCCGCGGCAACAACGTCAACCTCGACCTCGCGAAACGAGGCGCCAGAGGAACGTTCACCGTGGACTGCGGCCGCAACGAGAACGGCCACTTCAACGGCGACAACTTCATCGCGCAGCCCGGCGTCCGCAATGGAGCCGAGCACCTCCACGACTACGTCGGGAACCTCTCGACCAACGCGGACTCGAACAACAAGAGCCTGTCCCGCGCGGGCACGACCTGCAAGAACGGGGACAAGTCGGCCTACTTCTGGCCCGTCATCCGGATCAACACCGAGGAAGAGGAAGAAAACGAGGCGGCGAACGAGGAGAAACTCGCCGCCGACCGCGCGAACGCGGCCAAGGACGAGGCAGCCGCCCAGGTCGACTGTCCCGACGTCGCCAGCGAACTCGAAGAGGTCCCTGACCAGGCGATGCCCGCGGTCGACGAGAGCCTCGACAAACTCGACCAGGAGTCCGAGAACGCGAACGACCAGCTGGCGCAAGGGAAACAGGCGGGCCAGGTGCTCGACGAGCTGAAGAACAAGCGGAAGCCGTCGATCAAGAAGATCAGCGACACCATGAAGCAGGCGGGCACACCGGTCGCGAAGCCCGAAGACCAGCTCGCCGGGTGCGCGGTGAAGCAGAACGGTGAGGGCGGCCTCGACAACGGCGGCGAGAACAGCACCGTCAACGCCGCCGGTGACGTCGAGAAGAAGAAGTCCGACGGCAAGGCGGCCGATCTTCCCGGCACCGACGACAACAACGAGATCGGCGACAACGAGGGCGAGATCCAGCGACCCGAGAAGGTGGACCTGACGTTCACCAGCGGCGGCGCCCGCCGCGTCGTCGCGATGCCGAAGTTCCTGCGGGTGCTCTACGGCGACGCCAAGCAGACCACCAACGGACCGGCCAACGCCCGGCCAAGCTGGACCTGCACCGGCTTCGAGGACCGGCTCACCGAGCTGTACCCGATCTGCCCGCGGGGCAGCAAGGTCGCGCGCGTCCACGCGTTCCCGAACTGCTGGGACGGGAAGAACACCGACAGCGCCAACCACCGCACGCATATCGTGTTCTCCGACCGCAACGGGAAATGCCCGCGCGGCTTCAAGAACGTGCCGCAGCTGCGGATCACCCTGGTGTACGACATCCCGGCGAACATCCAGGCCGCCGGGCAGTACGCGGTCGACGCGTTCGCGCAGGAGAAGCACAACCCGCGCTCCGACCACGACGACTTCGCGAACGTCATGTCGCAGCGGCTGATGAACCAGCTCGTGAAGTGCGTTAACAGCGGGAAACGCTGCCGGCAGTAGGTGGGAGCTGAAGGGGACTTTCCCCGCATGCCATGCGGAGAAAGCGCCCTTCACCGCGTCGGAAGCGGGGAAAGTCCCCTTCAGCTCACCGCTGTGCGGGGGCGCGGCGGGGATGACCCGCGCCCCCACCCCCCACGCCGGGGGTCCGGTTTCTGGCCCGGCGTAGGGGTACCGGACCAGAAACCGGCGAGCGGCACGGCTCTCCCTCCCTGGAAGCCGGACCGCCCGGTCTCGGGGCTAGGCCGTCGTCGACAACCGGCTCACCCGGTCGAACACGAGCGGCGCCGGCATCGCCGGGTTCACCTCGGCCAGTACGGCGTCGGCGTCCAGGCCTGGCAGGTGGATCCACGCGCTGTCGGCGAAATCGGGCGTCGTGACGCTGATCCGGCCGCAGCGCGCGGGCGGGATCAGCGCGACACCGAAGGGCTCGACCACGTTGCGCCACACCGATTGCGACACGATCATCCCGGCACCGAACTTGTCCCCTGTCGGGTCGAGACGGCACCAGTAGCCGACGGCGTCGTTGAAGGTCGAGGCGCACAGCAACCGGGTCAGCGTGATGTAGGTGCGGTGATAACGATGGTTGTCCGCCATCGGTCCCATGTGGACGGCTATCCGCGCTCGCATCGGGACACGGGCGTAGCGGTTGCGAGACCGAAGCAGATGGTCCAGGTGGAACACGACCTCGCAGAGCTGCCCGACGGTCCGGTCCGGGTACGCGACCATCAGCCCGTCCCCGGTCTCCCGGAAGTGGCGTGCTTCCCCCGGCGCGAGCCCGACCGCGTTGAAGGAGCGGGAAACCAGCGTCTCCATCTCGGTCTTCATCGGATCCAGCAGGTCATCACTGGCCTTGGACGAACCGACGATGTCGACGGCGAGCACGGCGTGGGTGCGCGCGTTGTATTGGCCTGAGGTCAGCACCTGCATCTCTGCGACCCCTCCCCTGATCGGTGAAAACTGGCGGCAGGAAGCAGTGTTCCCACTCCTCACCGGAAGTTCTGTTCGGAACCGAACAGAACCTGACCCCGCCATGGTCAACGCCAGTGAGCTAAGTCACACCTTTTTCCGTGATCACCCGCAACGCTTCGCGGTCGACGACGGTGATCGCACGGCGCGAGCTGGCCACAACTCCCGCCTTCCGGAGCTTGTCCAGTGCCTGCGCGACCATCGTCCGTCCCATCGGGATGAACTGCGCGAGTTCGTCCTGGCTCAGCGGGATCCCGATCCGCCAGCCGGCGGGAGTCCGGATGCCACAGACGTCGACCAGGTAATCCAGTCGCGTCGCGACCCGCGCCACCGCCTGTGGCTTCCAGGACTGCGTCCGCTGCCGCTGGGCGAGCACGAACCGGCGGGCGACGGAGACGAGTACCTCCCGCATCGCCGACGGATGGTCCAGCAGGAAACGGTTGAATTCGCTCGCCGCGATCCGCCGGACGTGGACCTCCTCGATGGCGACGACGTCGGCCATCCGGATTCCACCCGCGATCACCGCGATCTCGCCGTGCAGATCGCCGGGCACCCCGACGTCGAGGATGACCGTCGCCCCCATCCGGTCGGCGCTGGTCACCTTCACATAACCGTGCCGCAGCAGCATGACGAAGTCGCCGGGCTCACCGGCCCGCATCAGCGCCTGCCTGCTCTCATAGGTCTGCGGGGTGCCCATCTCCAGCAACCGGGCACGGACGGGTTCGTCCAGCCGCTCCAGGAACGGACGTTCTCTTTCTTCGGCGGCCTCCGGGCCCAAACCCACGAAACACCCTCCCAGGCAGTCGTGAACACCTATCGCGGAGAGTAACCGAATCGGCCACCCGATCCGGCGGCGGAACCATCGTGCGTGGTGAAGATGCCCAACCGGACCAGCTCCGACCTGATCCACTCGGCCAGTCTGTGCAAGGGTCCGTCTTCGGCCTCGACGAAGTAGCTGTCCACGATCTGGTGTCGTCTGTCGGCGTGTTTCGCCGCGTATAGCAGCGCTGACCGTACCTCTGACACCTTCAGCGGAGCGACCTTGATCCCTGGCGCGGGCCGCACGGTGCTCTTGGCGGCCATCACCGCCAGCACGGCCTCCTCCAGGCTGAACCGGTGCTCCACCGGTACGACCACATGTTCCACGCCCTCGACAACCCGGCGCCCGATCAACGGCATACTGTCAGATCAGCATGACGCACGGCCGTAGTCTGTTCGGCACCGAACACTCACCCCGGTTGGCGGAGCTGAGATGTCTTCATCGCTCTTCCCGCACTCAACCCGGTTGGACCACCGCGATGGCGTCTTCGAGATCTTCCCGGTACACCCGCATCCGCTGAACGAGCATCACCGGATCCGGGTTCTCGTCTCGCGCGTGCCGTTCCAGCTTCTCGGTGGTCTGCCTCACCGACACCCGCAGTTCGACGACCTCGGGCGAGTCCCGGTCCGGCCGGCTTTCGAGCCTCGCCACCGCCCGCCGGAAGGTTCCCGAAAGGTCCACCTCACCCGGCTGCACCGTTTCGATGGCCGTCAGCGCGCGCCCGAGCAGGCTGTAGTGGTCATGGCCGTCGGCGGGCTCCGGTGCGCGTGCCTCTCTCACCGGCCTGGATCGCTTGGCGTTCAACACGAAGTACGCGACTTCGGCGGGAAGCAGCACGGCGAAGGCGGCGGCGGCGCCGAAGAACCACGCCTGCGGATGCGGCACCGTCACCGCGTGCCCGAGCAGGGCGGCGATCAGCGTGAGCACTCCGGCGACGGTGTGGAACGCGCGATTGTCGTGATCGGCCATGTCAGAAGTTACTGAAGACGTTGACGAACATCTTGTCGATGCCCTGCGGATCGACGGCCTTGTAGCTGCGTGCCTTGGATTTCTGCGCGATCTCGTCGAGAACACGGCTGTCCGCCTGCGCGCCGTAGGCCATGGTGAAGATCCGGACGGAGTTGTCCAGCCGTTCGGCGTCGACGTTCTGCAGCATCTGCTCCTTCGTGGTCTTGCCAGAGGTGTTCTCGCCGTCGGTCAGGAACACGACGGCGTTGATGAGGTTCGGATCGAACTCCCGCCGCATCTTGTCGTTGGCGTCCACCACGGACTGGTAGAGGGCCGTTTCCCCGTTCGGGGTCAGCTTGCCGACCAGGTCGATCATCGGGCCGCGGACGACCTTCACCTTGCCGATCGGCATCTTTTCCTCGTACCCGTTCGAGGCGAACGTCCACAGCCCGACCTCGTCTTCGGGATGCAGGTATTCGAGCTGTTTCCGGATCGCGGGTTTCAGCAGTTCGATCCGGGACTCGGAGTACGGTTTGTCCTTACGGGTCTTGTCGAACGGTTCTTTCATCGACCCGGACAGGTCCAGCACCAGCAGGATCCGGCCGCGCCGCTGCGTGTACTGCCAGCCGTCCAGCATTCGCTGGATCTGCTCACCGGTGGGGAGCTCGATCTTCCGGGAGTCACCGGTTTCCGCGGTGTGCGCGCCCTTTGCCAGCTTCGGGTTGCTCCGGCCCTCCGGATCACGGAAGCCGAGACCGCGAAAACTCTCCTGCTGCCCGGGTTCCCGCATGTAGTCGTAGAAGTCCTTGGCCGCCGCGTGCTGCTCCGGCGACGCCTTGGCCGTGGTCAGGAAGGGATGGTCGATCAGCACCGTCCCCTCGCTCGGGTGCACGGCGACGAGCGGCCGGTTCAGGGCGACGGGATTGTCCTGCAGTTGTTTCGGATCCCCGGTCGGCGCGCCGTGGTTGTAGAGGTAGACCATCTGCTCCTGCATCGCCATCGCGCTGATGTAGGGCGTGGGCTTCTTGTCCTCTTCGTACAGCGTTTTCAGGAAGGCCACCGAATCGTCGCTGTAGTAGGCGACCGACGCCTCGATGCCGCGGACGAACTGCACGGCGTCCGCCGTCTCGCTCTTGCCGTAGTCACCGCCGGTCGCCGCGAAGTAGGTCGAGATGGTCGCGGCGAGCCCCGAGGTCGACCGGCGCGGGTTGTCCTTGCCCAGCGTGAAGTTCCCCCACTTCGCGTTCTCCCCGCCGGTGGAGGCCCAGCCGCCCTTCTGGTTCATCTGGAGGACGTCGTTCCAGCCGATGGTCTTCTTCGGCCAGCCCATCGCCGCGGCCATCGGCTCGGGCATCGCGATCACCATCGGGCTCGTCGCGAGCGAGGTCTTGGGGCCGTCGTCGATCAAGCCGCCTTTGCCGCGCTGGCGCAGCAGATCGAGCCAGAGCGACGAACTCGGCAGCCAGACCTGGGGTTCGGGCTGCTGATCGTCGATGTCGTTCCAGCCGTCGGCGATGAGGTCGAGTGTGGCGCCCGAGGTCTTCTTGTACGCCTCGACCTTCGCGCACCGGCCGCCGTCGAACGTCCGGTCGGTGTTGTTGTACCGGTCGGCCAGTTCGCGGATCAGGTCACCCTTTTCCGTGGAGGAACTGGCGACCAGCCGGACGCAGTCGTTCCTGGCCGCGTTCGAGGGCGCGGTGACCGTGGTCGCGAGCAGCACGATCACAAGTGTCCCGACGAGCGCGCCGAAGACGAGCGAAAGCCAGCCTGATCTCCGCATGCGCCGCCCCCTAGCCGTTGTAGCGGGCAAGTGTAGCTACAACGTGGTTCCCGGTTCTGTTTCCTCGGTCACCAGATCGTAGGTTTCGAAACTGAAGCGGGCGAGGGTACCCACCCAGTTCCGGTAGACCGATAGATCATCGAAGGATTCGGCGTCTAGCCGCCATTCAGGTGGAAAGGCGTCGGACAACGATTCCCCGGCGGAAAGCGCGATGAAGGTCGTGCGTGCGGAGTCCGGATCGACGACCAGCAGGGTCAGCAGGACGAGCACCGCCCGGTAGGGGCCGTCGACGAACCGCGTCAGCTCCGCGTCGGGAATGCCGATGCGCACGAGCCGGTAGAGGTTGACCAGCTTCCGGATCTCCCGCGGTGTCTTCAACCGTTTCCGGAGAACGTGGACGAAATCGCGTTCGACCTCGGTGAGCCGCAACCGGTCCGGCCGCATGTTGTAGAACGTCGGCGGGGCCGTGTCCTTGACGATGACCTCCACCGGTTCGCCGCGTTCCCCTGGCTCGAAGGCCTCCTCGTCCTCCGGCCATTCTTCGTGCCCTGGCGGCACCGGTTCCCGTCCTTCGATCGGCATCAGGACGTCGATCAGTTCGTCCGCCGCGGTTCCCATGGGGCGCAACGCGAACACGATCTGAAAGATCTTGTCGAGGTACTCCGCCCGCCGGGCCTCCCCCGCGCCGAACAACTCTTCGTGGTGCTGGTCCAGGCATCGCCGCAACCATCGTGGATCGACGGCCACCACCACGACGAACGCGGGAAGGGCGAGCAGCAGGTGCACGGCGGCGAGCACCTCGATCACCTTCGACGGCGGGCAACGGTCGAGATCGTCGATGTAGAGCACGATCCGTTCCAGTGGCGGATCGCCCTTGCCACCCGCCAGCAGCCATTCCGTCCGCGCGTCCGCCAGATCGGCGCTTAGCTCCGCGAGATCTTCCCGGACCCGGGCGAAGACCCCTTGGTAGTCCCCGTATCTGCCGGTCGTCGCCTCTTCGATCAGCTCACCGAGCCGCGTGGCCGCGTCCAGGCGCCGAAGCCGTTCCTCGGTCTCCCGCACCTCGGTCTCGAATCGCTCCCTCCGTTTGTCGACATCGGACCGCAATCTGTCCAATGTGGACTTGACCGGTGCGAGGGCGGCCCTGGCGGTGGTGAGCGCCGGGGTCAGCACGGCACCGAGCGCGACGATGGCGCCCGCCGCGGCGAGGATCGCGTTGTGCCATAGAGCCCATCCGGTGATCGCCGCGACGATGCCGAGCACCCCCAAGACCGCGTAGCCCGCGACGGCGAGCCGCCGTCGTCTGCGTTCGGCCCGGTCCACGCCGGACACCAGGAGCCGCCATCGCCAGGTGAGCGGGGAATCCGCCTTGATGGCCCGAAGGCTCGCGAGCCGGGTCCGCAGTGCCTCGCGTTCGGCCCGGACCTCGCCGGCGTCCGCGTGCGTCTCGGGCGCGCCGAGGTTACGGAACAGGTGGTCCACCAGTCCGACCCACAGGTGGTCGTCGTGGTACTGCCAGGCGTTGAACCGGATCTGCCGGATCTCCCCGGCGAACACGCTGTTGGCGGCGTCGCCGCGGGACCGGCGGGCCAGTTCGGCCACCCGGTCGGCCACCTGGCGCACGAAACTCGATTTGCCGGAACCCCAGGGCCCCAGCAGCGCGACGCACAGCGGCGGGCTGGTCTCGCGGTCGGCGATGACCGCGGCGAGGGTGCGCACGTCGTCCTGGAAGCCGATCAGGTCGATCGCGCTTTCGACGTCGGGGGTGATCCGCGGGCGCGCCCGCCCCGGTTTGGGCTCGACGAAACCGGTGCCGTCGATCTGGTTGCCGAAGCGGTCCCACACCCGGATCGTGTGATCGTCCCCGACCGAGACGATCTTCTCGTTGCCCGCGGTGCAGGCGATCGCCCGGACGTTCCCCTCGTGTCCCTTGAGGAGGGTGTAGTCGGCGGGGTCGTCGATCTCGCGGACGTAGATCTCGCCGCCGGAACCGCCGGTGAACACCAGTTTGCCGTCCGGACTGAAGCCCAGTACCCGTACGACGCCGAGGTGCCCGGGGAAGACGAGGGCCGGATCACCCCTGCGCCCCCACAAGCGCACCGTCTCGCCCTCACCGGACAGCACCCGCTCGCCGTCGGCGGAAACCGCGACCACGTGGACCGCACCCGCACCGCCGAACCGGTAGTGGGAAACGACTTCCCTGTCCCACAGGCGCACGCCGCCGGTGTCGTCGCCGGCCACCACCACCCGGCCGTCCGGGGTCACCGCGACGGATTCGATCTCCGGGCCACCGGTGCGGAGACCGCGCACCGTCACCCCGTCCAGCCGCCGGACCTCGACGGTGCTTCCCGCGCCGGACACGGCGAAATCCTTCGCCACCGCGACCGCGAGCGTCCGCCTGGTGGTCTGGATCTCCGGGGGCCGCACCTCGCGACCGGCGAGCCGCCAGCGCCGTACCGTCGCCCCATCGCAACCGACCACGTACCGACCCGAGATGCCCACCGCGAGCACCGGCCGATCGTGGCCGCTCAACGCGAACCGCTGCGCGCCGGTCTCCAGGTCCCATACCCGCACCGTTCGGTCCGCACCCCCGGTGACCAGCCGGTTTCCGTGCACGGCGACCGCGAGAATGGGTTCTTCGTGTCCGGTGAATCGCGCGGTCGTCATAGCCGCACAGTCTTCCGGGTGCGTCAAGATCATGGTTAACGACAGGCGACTATCGGCGGGTTACGCGACGACCTTTACAGGTCCTAACATCACGCGGAGGCAACGGAGGACTACTCACAGATTCCTCCCGCCAGAACAAAGTGTCGACACTGCTCCGAAATTCCAGCACGCCTTAACGCGAGGAGTTCAACGTGCTTCGACGTACCTTCGCCGCGGTGCTCACCGGCGCCGCGCTCTCCACCTCGATGCTCTCGGCACCCTCCGCCGGTGCCGCCGAGATCATGGCGACCACCCTGACCTACGACGACAGCCAGGCCGCGGAGTTCAAGTCCGCGGTGGCGGCGGGCGTCAACGTGTGGAACACCAACGTCACCAACGTCCGCCTCGTGAAGGCGACCGCGGGGCAGCGGGTCAACATCCGGATCATCGCCGACAACGGCTGGCCGCGCGCCACCCTCGGCCCGGTCCGCCCGAGCGGCACGGTCACCGTGTGGATGGGCAGGCAGGCCGTCCAGCAGGGCTACCACACGCCCCGGATCGCCTCCCACGAACTCGGGCACAGCCTCGGCCTGCCCGACGTGAAGCCAGGGCCGTGCTCGTCGCTGATGTCCGGCTCGACCGGCGGCGTCAGCTGCACCAGCGTGAACCCCAACGCCCAGGAGAAGGCCAGGGTTCAGCAGCTCTACGCCGGCACCGCCGTGCAGAGCGCCGACGCCGGCAAGGTCCTCGTGGACGTCGGCTGATCCCACGCCAGGGGGTGCCCGCCCGGCACCCCCTGGCTGGTCAGTCGTTCGCCGTGATCGCCGACGCGGGACACAACTGCACGACGTCGCCGATCTCGGCCGGTTCCGGTTCGAGCAACCGGACCCTGCCGTCGACTTCGTCTTGTCCGAACACCTCGGGCGCGGTCAGCACGCACATTCCGGCGCCCACGCAGCGTTCGCGGTCGACTTCGAGTTTCATCGCGTTCACCAGGCCACCGGGAGCGCGTGCACCCCGTAGATGTCGGAGTCCGTCCGCATCGGAACCTCGCTGGCGGGAATAGCGAGCCGCAGCGCCGGGAACCTGGCGAACAGCCCGGTGAAGGCGACCTTCATCTGCACTCGCGCGAGTTGCTGGCCGAGGCACTGGTGGACGCCGTGCCCGAAGGCCGCGTGCCCGGCGGCGTTCCGGCGGAGATCGAGCCGGTCGGGTTCGGGGAACTTCAGCGGATCGCGGTTGGCGGCCATCGCCGAGAGCGCGACCGTCTCCCCCGCCTTGACGATCTGCCCGCCGATTTCCACGTCTTCCAGCGCGGTGCGCATACCGGTGTGCGCGATGGTCAGGTAGCGCAGAAGTTCCTCGACCGCCCCGTCGACACTCTCCGGGTCCTGGCGCAAACTTTCGAGCTGGTCCGGATGCTGGAGCAACGCGAAAGTGCCCAGCGCCAGCATGTTGGCCGTGGTGTCCAAACCGGCCCCCAGCAAGAGGAACGCGATGCTGGTGAGTTCTTCGTCGGTGAGTTCCGTGGTGGCCAGCTCGCCGAGGATGTCGTCGGTCGGCTCGGCCCGCTTCGCGACGACGAGCTTGTAGAGGTACTCCCCGAGGGCGTTGATCGCGACTTCCTGCTCGGCCAGTGAAGCGGCCGGGCTGTTCAACGGCATGACATTGCGCCGGAAGAACTCATGGTCGGCGAACGGGACACCGAGCAGTTCGCAGATCATCAGCGCCGGAATGGGCTGCGCGAAGGCCGTCACCAGATCGGCTGACGACCCTTGACGCTCCATGGCGTCGAGGTGCTCGGTGGTCACCTGCTCGACCCGCTCGGTGAGCAGCCGCATCCGGCGGACGGTGAACTTGCCGGTGAGCAGCTTGCGATAGCGGCCGTGCTCGGGATCGTCCATCTTGATGAACATCCCCGGCTCCGCCGGCGGAAACACCTCCATCGCGGCGGCGCCCGGCAGTGGCGACCGCAGCAGCTCCTGTCGCGCGCTGAACCGGGGATCCGCGATGACGTTCCGGACGACCGCGTGTCCCATCGCGAGCCAGCCTTCGTGGCCGTTGGGGAAAGTCAGTCGGACGAGCGGGTGCTCGTCACGCAGCCCGGCGAGTTCGGCGGGTGGGTCGAACGGGCAGCCCGTCGGTCGTTCGAGGGGCAATTCCGCGAGATGGGGTACTGAGTTCGTCACAGCTGTTCCTCCCAGATCTTCAGCCATGACAAAAGGCTACGTTGCATTCATTGATCGCTCAAAAGTTCACTTGCGGAATTTAACGGTTACAGCTGGTAGAGTTCGTGAAATCGTTGCAACTGTTTTGCCGATGAATGCAACGCTTCGTTGCATTGATCTGCGCGTGAACGCACAGGAGGCACCCATGCCGGGCGGCAGGCTGACGCTGGAGGACCGGCGGCTGATCGCGGCGTGGCTCAAAGACGGCCTCGGATACGCCGAGATCGCCCGGCGACTCGAGCGCCCGACGTCGACCATCAGCCGTGAGGTCGCGCGCAACAGCGGTCATTCCGGCTACCGCGCCGAAGAGGCGAGCCGGGTGACCGGCGAACGGGCTCGGCGCCGTCGGAAACCACCCGCCCCGGCAGCTCCCGCCGTCTCCCGCGGCTACGACCGCGACCCGGAAGCCGTGCGCCGCTTCGAGACGGACTTCACCGAAATGATGGTCGAGACCGGACTGCCGCGAATGATGTCGCGAGTGCTCGCGTGCCTGTCCGTCAGCGACGACGGCGTGCACACCGCGACCGAACTCGCCCAGCGGCTCCAGGTCAGCCCGGCGTCGATCTCGAACGCCGTCGGCTATCTCGAAACGCAGGCGATGCTCAAGCGGGAACGGGACGGGCGGCGGGAACGGTACGTCGTCGACGAAGAGATGCCGCAACGGGTGTGGGCCGAGAGCGTCCGTGCGAATCAGGAGTGGGTCAAGATCGCCCGGCGAGGCACCGAAGTCCTCGGCACGTCGACACCCGCGGGCGCCCGCATGGACGACCTCGCCCGATTCCACGCGCGCATCAACGAAGTCATGCTGGACGACCGGGTCGCGGTGTTCGTCGCGGACGCGGTCACCGTGCTCGCCGCCCTGCTGCACGCCGGGCGCCCGCTCGCCCTGGAGTCGCTGTCGATCGCTCTCGGATGGTCTTCGGATCGGGTGCTGGAGGCTGTGCGGGTCGCCGTCGAACATCCGCACGTGGCCGGTCCGGTGACGGTGGTTTCCGGCGGCGGGGAGTATCGGGCGGTTCCGTTGGTGGAGCGGCTCACGGCGGCGCAAGTGGCGGCGCTGGATTCGTGAGTGGCGAGGGATAGCCGCTTTTCGGCGATGGGTCAGAACGGGGGTGGAGGACCGGCCGCACGTCACCGGTCCCGCTCGCGGAACGACTGGCGGCCACACGGCCGCTTTTCGGCAACGGACGTGACAGCGGCTCCGCTGGTGGAGCGGCTGACGACCGCGCAGCTGACGGCACTGGGCTCGTAAGCGGCTTGAACGAACGTGTGGCCGGTTTTCGGCATTGGAGGCGGGCGGTGGCATACGTCGCGCGAACGAACGAGTAGCCGTTTTTCGGCGAAGCGTTTCAGCACGGTGGCGGAGGACCGACCGCACGTCACCAGTCCCGCGCGCGGAACGACCGGCGGCCGCGCAGCCGGCAACGCTGGCTTGTAGTGGCACGGGAGCGATGGCCGATTCTCGGCAACGGACGTGACAGCGGCCCCGCTGGCGGAGCGGCTGACGACACGGGGCTCGTAAGCGGCTTGAACGAACGTGTGGCCGGTTTTCGGCATTGGAGGCGGGCGGTGGCATACGTCGCGCGAACAAACGAGTAGCCATCTTTCGGCAAAGTGTTTCAGCACGGTGGCGGAGGACCGACCGCACGTCACCAGTCCCGCGCGCGGAACGACCGGCGGCCGCGCGGCCGGCGGCACTGGCTTGTAGTGGCACGGAACAGCGATAGCCGATTCTCGGCAACGGACGTGACAGCGGCCCCGCTGGCGGAGCGGCTGACAACCGCGCAGCAGACGACACCGGGTCCTGACAGCGCGAACAAGCCAGTAGCCGTTTGTCGGCAATGTGCTTTTAGAACGGTGGTGGTTCGTCTTGGGGTGTTTTCGGGCGGGGCGTGTGCAGGGGTGGGGGCGTGCTGTCGTGCCGCTGTCCGGTGGGGGTGGTGATGGTGAGGGTGCCGTCGGGTGTGAGGTGGTAGGTCCAGCCGGGTTCGTCTTTGAGGCGGTGGTCTCGGCGGCAGAAGCTGACGAGGTCGGCGGCGTCGGTACGGCCACCGAACTGCCACGGCACGGTGTGGTCGAGGTCGCAGGCCTGGGCGGGACGGTGACAGCCAGGTCTTCGGCATTCGCGATCGCGGACCCGGACGTACTCGTCAAGCCCCGCGGTGGGCCGGTACCGGTCCCGGCCCAGGTCCACTACCTGCCCGGACAGCGGATCGGTGATGATCCGGCGTAATACCGTGTCGGGTCCGGTCGCGATGTGACGGGCCAGCGTAGCCGGAAGATGACCGTGCCCGGCCATCTCCGCCGGATCACCATTCAGCCCGAGGTAGGTGAACAAGTCCATATAGAGGAACACCTCCGTGCGTTCACTCACCCCGCCTCGCCCGCTCAGTAGGAGGTCGAGGGCGACGTCGGCGCGCAGCTGATCAAGAGTGCGGGTTTCGTCGCCGGTCTTGAGCGCCCGCGCCGCACGATCGATCCGGGTGTAGGCGGCGTTCACCTTCTCGACAGGACCGTCCTCGACCTCGATCGACGCCACCCCCGTCTCGCCCTGCCGCACCGCCAGCCGACGACCTTCGCGAGAATGCTCGGCACGCTTGTCGGCGCCCTCGCGGTCGACCGTCGCCGCGACGTGACTCGCCGCCTTCCGGATCTGCTCGCAGTTCTTCCCCGCCAACCGGTCCCCCAGCACAGCATCAGCGGCGAGAGCGTTCTCATCCGACAACCACACCGTCGCCGCGGCGACCTTCATCGCCCCGAAACCACTCACTTTCCCCTGATCCAACAGGTCCAGTGTCCGGGGCAGACGAGTGGTCAACGCGTCAGCGGCGGCGACCATCGCACCCGCATGACCATCCACAAGAGACAACTCGAACGCGACTTCCTGAGCAACACTCCGCGCGCCCCCACGATGCCGATTCAACTGCGCCAACGCCCGGAACCGAACCGCCTCCAAACGAGCGATCCCCACCGACGCCGCAACAGCCACAGCCACAGAACCCTTGTCATCCAAGAGGTTCAAGGAAGCGTTGATCTCCTCCAAGACTCTTGGGTTGGTTGTGTCTTCGAGTAGTGCCACAGGTGCGGCTTTGTGAATGTCCACTCAGCGAACATACAACCGACCACCGACAGTTTCCGAACACGCGACCACAACAGGATGTTGCCGTTTTTCGGCGACTATTCCAAGAGGTGACCGTTGAGGCTCGGGAGTGGTAAGGACGGTTCCAACCGTCCTTACCACTCACGGAGACCTGGCTTCAGGTCACCTCGCGCACGACCATCCGTTCCGAAGCCCGCTCGATCGCCGCTTCCACCGCACCGACCCGGTCCGCCAGCAGGCCCACCGCGCCGACCACGCGGCTCATCGGGTCCTCGTCGTTCCCGCCGAGCGCCTGCGCCCGCAGGTAAGCCGCCTTCACGTCCGCCCACCGCTGCGCCTCCGAGGCGCTCAGCCGTCCACGCAATTCCGCCAGCTTGAGCAGGTTGGCCTCGGCACCCGAGGTCAGCGTCTGCGCTTCACCGGCGTAGTGGTCGTCGATCAGCGCTTCCAGTTCGGCGTCGTTCATCGCGGGCACGATCCGGCCCGCGAGTTTGTTCATGTTCCGGTACGAACCCTGCAATTGGAACGGCGGTTCGACCCGGGACGCGTCCGCCTGCGCCGCCGAAGCGATGTACGCCTGGTTGTTCTTCAGCACGATCCGCTGAATCCGGATCAGTTTCCGCAGCACGGCGAGGATCTGCTCCAGTTCGGTCGCCGAGTACGCGTGCTTCAGCTGATCCGCCCGGACAGCGTCGTCGCCGCGGGCCAGCCGTACCAGAACGTCCACATCGGACTGTTCGCGCGAGACCAGCGGTGCCAGCACAGTGTTCGCGGTGAGCGAGTTCTCGACGTAGCTCAGCGCGAACAGATCTTCCTTGCCCGACAACACATCGCCGAGGTTCCACACGTCGGCACGGTTGGCGAGCATGTCCGGGATCCGGAACCGCTTGCCCTGCTCGGTATACGGATTGCCGGCCATGCAGACCGCGAACCGCTTGCCACGCAGGTCGTAGGTCCGCGTCCGGCCTTCCCACACGCCTTCCATCCGCCGCTGCGCGTCACACAGCGAAATGAACTTCTGCAGCAACTCCGGCGACGTGTGCTGGATGTCGTCCAGGTACAGCAACACGTTGTTACCCTGCTCCAGCGCGAACGAGATCTTCTCGACCTCCTGCCGCGCGGTCGCGTTGGGTGCGTCCGCCGGATCCACCGAAGTGACCTCGTGCCCGAGTGCCGGCCCGTTCACCTTGACGAACACCAGTCCGAGGCGGCTCGCGACGTACTCCATGAGCGTCGTCTTGCCGTACCCGGGCGGCGAGATGAGCAGCAGCAGGCCGGACTGGTCGGTGCGCCGGGCATCGCCGGTCGCCCCGAGTTGCTTGGCGAGGTTGTCTCCGATCAACGGCAGGTAGACCTCGTCGAGCAGCCTGTTGCGCACGAAGGCGCTCATCACCTTCGGCTTGTACTCCGTCAGCCTCAGCCTGTCCCGCTCGGCCGCCACCAGTTCGTTGCGCTGCCGCTGGTACGCCCGGAAACCCGGCACCCGGTCACGCCGGAACCGCCCCGTCCTTGCCAGCGTCTCGTCGAGCCGCAGGGTCAGTGACCGGTTGACGATCCGCGGATGCGAACCGAGCAGACCGTCCACAGTGGCCGTAAGTTCCGCCGAAGAATCGTAGCGGTGTAGGTCGGCCAGTTCGATCGCGACGGCTTCCGTCAGCTCGTCGGCGGACAGGCCAGCGGAGTCCACAAAGGACGACAGCCAGGCTTCGGCGAGCTGATACCGGTCGGCGAGGTCTTCGAGTGCGCGCAGGTCTTCGGCGAAACTGCGCCTGTCGAGCCGGAACTTGTCGAGCAAGGTTCGCGCACCGCCGCTGGTGACGAACCCCGGCGACGCGTCGGCGAGTTCCTCGAACAGGTACTCACCGGCGAATTCGAGGTCCAGCGCCAGCCCGGACGACGCGGTGAACCCGGCCATCGCCTCGGTGAATTCCCGCGCCAGCGAGTCGATCGCCGTGGTGTGGCCGAACGCCTCCCGCACCCGCGAGAGCGACGTCGCCCGCGTCGTCCACGCGGATTTCGCCGACTCTTCCGCGCCGAACGCCCAGAACAGCTGAGCGGCGGCCCTCGCGGCGGGCGGATAGCGCAGCAATCCGGCACCGGAACGCAGCCGCAGCAACGTGGACAGGATCGCGGCCGCGTCATGGTCGTGCACGCCACGCGCGTAACCCTCGTCGTACCGGTCCCCCGCGGCGTGCCGGACGACCTCGAGCAGGTCGGTCTCCGGCAGGTCCGGCTTCTCGAGCAGGATCGACGTCGCCAGGTACTCGGCGCGATAGACCTCGGGCGACTCCGAGACCAGCAGCTGGTCCCAGTACGGCCGCGTCGCCTCGAACGACTCGTCCCGGACGGGCGAGCGGTAGTCGGTGCCGGTGATCGCGAACTTCATCCCGCCCTGGTGCGGCACCAGCGTGAGGTCGATGTCCTGCGTGTTGACCGCGAAGGTGTTGCGGCCGAGGCGGATCGTCTCCCCGCCCTCGCCGTACAGGTCGAGCCGGTCGCGCAGCGCGCGACCGGCCTCCTGGCGGGCGGCCTTCACCCGCCCTTCGAGTTCTTCCGCCCGCACCTGGTCGCCGAGGCCGCGCAGTTCGGCGACGACGCTGCGCAGCTTCGCGACCATCGGGTCGGAGGCGAAATAGGTGTTGATCTCGTCGACGGAGCCGAGCGTGCCGACCCGCCGGGTCACGCTCGTGAGGATCCGCTCGGCCGAGTCGACCAGCCTGTCCGCACGGCGTGCCCGCTCGTCGAGCAGCGCCTGCTTGCGCGAGGAGAACGCCTCGTAGACGTCGGTGCGCTTCTCGCCGAGCGACATCAGGAAGTCGTCGAACTCACCGAACCGTGATTCGAGGTTTTCCAGCTGCAACAGCAATCTGCCGAGCTGTTCGTCGCAGCGGTCCGGGGTGTCCGCCACCGCGAGCCCGCCGGTGATGGCCTGCGCCAGCAGCGCGAACTCGGCGGCGAACTCCGCCCGGCCCTCGGTCTCCAGCAGTTCCTTGCGCCGCGCTTCGAGGGTGGCCCTGGCGCGGTTGACCCCGCCGATGACCTCGCCGACACGTTCGAGGATCTTGGTCCGCACCACGGCGTCCGCGATCTCCAGCCCGCCGACGACGTCGGTGAGGACTTCGAGCCCGCCGGATTGCTCGTCCAGCCGTTCCGCGACCGGGACCGCCTCCGCGACGGTCGCGATCGCGCCCGCGGCGGCGATCAGCCCGTCCACCTCGGTGTGGTAGCTCGTGAACGCGTCCTCGCCCTGCAGGAACCGGACGGCCCGCTGCGCGGCCTCGCCGAAATTCTCGTCGAGGTCGGCGATCAGTTCGTCGACCCGGTCGGTGTCGACATACCGCAGTTCCCGCACGGTGACGAGATGTCCCCGCGCGCGATGCAGTTCGGCGAGCCTGCGCACCCACGCGTCGGCCGCGTTGAGCGCCTCACCCCGCACCCTCCGCACGAGTGAAGCGGTTTCGGCGGCCGCCTCTTCGACGGCTTCGGCCGCTTGCGCGGTGAGCGAGGTGACCGTCTCGAATTCGTCGAGCACCTGCTCGGCGGTGACCTGGACGTCCGACAACGGCGACCGCAGATCACCGAGTTCGGCCTCGCCGAGCCAGTGGTAGTGGTCGAAAACCCGCGCGCACGCGGCGATCAGCGCCTCGAAGACGGCCGCCGACGGCGCCATGTCCTCGATCATCCGGCCGATCGAGAGGCAGTCGGAGATCCCGCGGACCAGATCGGCGTTGCCGACCCGCTCCAGCGGCCCAGTCCCGGCCGGCTGCGACGCGGCGTACGTGTCCGACTGGAACGGCGTCCGCCACACCTGCATCGGATGCACGCGGCTCGGCTCGTCGGACAGCGCGCGGAAAAGGACCATGGTGCCGTCGTCGAACAGCGAATACCCGTGGCACGGGATCGGGTTCGAGACCTCTTTGCGGATCACGTTGTACGGCAGGAGAAGCGAGCGCCCCTCGACCCGCGCGTGAAAAACGTAGAGCACGTCTTCCCCGTTGGGCGAGCGGATCACGCGCTCGAATTCCAGACCGTCCACAGTGGTGTCGAACGTCTTGCTGACACCGGTGTCGAGGTAGTAGCCGCCGGGGAAGATGATCCCGTGGTCCTCGGGCAGCCGCTGGCACGCCTGTCCGATCCCATCGAGGCGCACCACGTCCCGCGTGCGGGTGTTGAAGACCAGGTACCGGTGCTCGGTCTCCTTGTACGGCAGAATCCGCAGCAGGATCAGGGGGCCGATCCTGGCGTAGGAGACCTCGGCGTCGGCCAGGCTCTGCAGCGGCTCGGCGACCGGTTCGGAGTAGACGCCTTCGCCGCTTTCGGTGTTGTTCTCGACCTTGATCGTCAGGTTTCCGCCGACGGTCTCGACGAACACCTCGTCCTCGATCGAGATGTGCGGGTGCCGCCCGAGAACGTGCTGCTCGCGGCCGGTCTCGACCCATTCGAAGTCGTGTGACGGCGGGAAGACGTGGTCACGTTCACCCCGGTTGTCCACATAGGACACCTTGCCGTCGGCGGCGATGCCCCAGCGCAGCACCCGGATGTCCTCGGTCCGGGGGCCGATCTGGAACACCGCGAGCAGCTTGCCCTCGACCCGCCGCAGCTGCAGCAGCTTCGCCTGCCGGTAGTACCGGTACAGCTCGGCGAAGTCGCGGACGAACTGCTCGTCGCGCAACAGCTCCGGCAGCTCTTCGGCGGGCACGTCGTCGAAGCGGAAGGCTTGTTCGTCGTGGCTGAACCTGTGCAGCGAGAAGACGTCATCGACCGTCGTCTCGGGTTTGAGCCCGATGAAGACGTTGTAGCCGAACAACATCCGCCCGCCGACCGACACGACGTCCCGCGGCACGCAGTTGTTCGCGGTGCGGATCCGTTCCGTGCCGATCAGCGCGAGTTGCGCGCTGCCGAAGACGCCCAGCCGTGCCGTGTTGAGCTCGTCCGCGCGTTTCGCCAGTTCGGCGGCCTGTGCGGCGAGCCGGACGCGGAGCACCTCATAGGTGCCCGCGTCCAGCTCGGTTCCTGCCGCCGGTTCGGGCGCCGTCACTGCTTCACGGGGGTGAGAGCGGCGACCGGCGTCTCGGCGAGGCCGAGCCGCTGTGCCACGGTGAGCAGCTCACGCAGCTTGTCGCTGTCCGGGCCGCCCGCCTGCAGCTGCTTGGCCAGGAAGGCCGACAGCGTCAGGTTCTTCACGTCCTCGGTGTTCACCGCGCCGAGCAGTTTCGTCAGGTCGTCGGTGAAGCTGCCCGACCCGTCGAGCCACGGCTTCGCGAGTGTCTGGACGACGTCGGAGTGCTCGACGAACCCGTCGACGCTCTTGCCGAGGCCGATCGAGCCGATGATCTTCTCGAAGAACATCGTCTCACCGCCGACGATGTCGATGTCGGCCTTCTCCAGTCCGATGCCGAGAACCGTGGCCTGTGCCTCGGCGACCTCACGCTGCACAGTGAGCGCGGCGAGCCGGATCTCCTTCTCGGCCTCCAGGCGCAGGCGGTACTCCTCGTGCTGGCGGCTGGCGGTGTCGAGCGCGGCCATCGCGGCGGCCTTCTCGGTGAGACCTTCGGCCTCGCCCTTGAGCTTGTCGCGCATCCCGTCGGCGAGCACGATCGCCTTCTCGCGGGCGACGATCGCCTCGGCGCGGCCGACCTTCTCCAGCGCGTCCGCGTCACGTTCCCTGACCTGCGCCGCGGCGAGACCGGTGGCGGCCTCCTCGGCCTGGATCCCTTCCGCCAGGCGGATCTTCGCACGGGTATCCAGTTCCGCGGCCTGCTGGCGCGCCTCGGCCAGCGTGAGTTCCTCGCGCGCCTTGTGCTTCGACGCCACCTCGGCGGCTTCCGCGGCCTTGATGTCCTTGACGAGGCTTTCCTGCGCTTCCGCCTCGGCCCGGATGATGATGGCCGAGCGCTGACGCTCCGCCTCTTCTACGACGCGGAGCTTCTTGATGTTCTCTTCCTGCTCCGCCACCGTCTTCTCGACCGCGATCCGCTCGCGGATCACCTCGGCGATGGACCGCTTCTCGGTCTCGACTTCCTTGTCCTTGGCGATGCGGGACAGCTCGGTCTCGCGTTCGCGGCCGATGACCTCGAGCAGCCTGTCCTTCTCGATACGCTCGCTCTCGATGGCGATGACGCGCTCGCGGTTCTTGCCCGCGACCTCGATCTCACGCTGCTGGTTCTGGTGCTGGATACCGAGCTGCTCGTCGGTGCGCAGTCCCGCGGCCTGCGACTTGAGCCGCTCCTCCGCCTGCACCTTGGCGATCTCGGCCTCTTCGCGCGCCCGCATGGTCTCGACCTCGCGGTTCTGCTTGATCTCCGCGTCGGCCTGCCGCCGCTCCAGTTCGAGGATCGCCTCCCTGGCGTCCACGTTCTGGCGGGTGATTTCTTTTTCCTCACTGCGGCGGAACTCGTTGGTGCGCACGTGCTCGATCGCGGTCAGCTCGGTGATCTTGCGGATACCCTGCGCGTCGAGGATGTTCGCGGAATCGAGCTGTGCCATCGGCGTCTGCTCGAGGTAGTCGATGGCCGCGTCCTCGAGGCTGTACCCGTTGAGGTCGGTGCCGATGACGCGGATGATCTGGTCGCGGAACTCGTGCCGCTTCGTGTAGAGATCCACGAAGTCGAGCTGCTTGCCGACGGTCTTCAACGCCTCGGAGAACTTGGCGTTGAACAGTTCCTGCAGCGTCGCCTCGTCGCTCGCCCGCTCGGTGCCGATCGCCTGCGCGACCTTGATCACGTCCTCGACGGTCTTGTTGACCCGGACGAAGAACGAGATCCGGATGTCGGCGCGGATGTTGTCCCGGCAGATCAGGCCTTCACGGCCGGTACGGGTGATCTCCATCGCCTTGACCGAGGTGTCCATGATCTCGGCCTTGTGCAGCACCGGCAGGACGACCGCGCCGGTGAACGTGACGTCCACCCGGCGGACCTTCGAGATGATCAGCGCCTTCCCCTGCGGCACCTTCTTGAACAACCTGGTGATCGTGAAGAGCAAGACCAGGAGGATGACAACTATCACGGCGATCAGAACGCCGGCCCCCACGCTGATGGCACCCATAGTGTTCCTTTTCTGCTTCAGATGTCCAAAGACTCGACCCAGAAGAACTCGCCTTCGGAGTCGTAGTCATAGAGAACTACGCGGCTGCCCGCCGTCAGGTTGCCTTGACCCGCCTGACGAACGTCCACAATGGCCGTCGACCCGTCGGCGGCGGCGACCTCGGCCTGGCCGAAGTCGTGGGTCACCGACGAGGTGCGGATGACCGCGGCGCGACCCACGAAGTCTCGCCTGCTCGGTTCTTTCGCGGGACCGAAGACGCGACGCAGCGGCACCACGATCACCCTCGTCCCGAGTGTGCCGAGGACGAGCGCGACGGCGAGCACGCCGACACCGGACCCGATCCTCGCGGGTGTCGAAAGTTCCAGGTCATCGAGTAGGACCGTCCCTGCCAGGCTGGCGAACCAGGTGAACGCGATCAGCAAAGAGAGCGAAATGGACAGTGGGACCCCGCCGAAGCCTGCCAGGAGCCCGTCGCCACCGTCGAAGTCGTCTGTGTCGACGGCGCCGAGCAGTGCCAGCAGCCAATAGCCGACCACCACGATCAGCAGGAAGCTGAAAAGCGCGGCCGGAAACCCCAGAGCCGCGGTGACGAACCCGCCCATCGCCGTCGTTTCCCTCCCCCATTACCCCGGGTCCGGACTATAACCAGCGAGTGACGCCGGGCGGGCGGTTTTCGGCTACGAGTGGGTCACGGTGTGCGGAAGCGTGCGGGGTGCGCGAGTAGTCGACTACTTGCGGCGGGCCGTCGTCCTGGATCGGAGCGCTCCCGATCGTTGAGGGTCCCCAATGCCACATTGGGGACAACTCAGCGACTCAGATGCGACATTGGGAACACGCAAGCCGAAGCGTGTGCACACCACCCAAGCCCTACTCCGGCGACCCACGCGCTCCGGCGCCTTGCGTGGCCCGAAGGACATGAAGGCCCCTTCCTTGCGCCTGAGCACAGGAAGGGGCCTTCATTTACTCGGCAAAGCGCCCACCGCCGCAAGTAGTCCTCTAGTTGCGGAAGGTGCGACCGGGTGCGGAGCGTTAAGCCGACCGGCGGCCCCGAAGCCATCCGGTTGGACCTTTCGCACCACCGGAACGCGCCCTACTCTCCAGTATTAAGAGTGACACAGGACACACCACGGTCTTGGAGGCTCCCTTGGGTTGGCACGTTCGCGAGGTGATCGACGGGGATCAGCGCGAACGGCGGATCCGCCATGTCACCCGATGTCTGAGCTGCACGCTCACCTGCGTCCATTGTGGACTACCCACGCGTTTCTCCCTTCCGGCGGGGCATCCCGGCCTCGGCGTCGTCGAACACCTTCGGGGCGCGACCACACCCGGCCTCCCCGACCTCGCCCTGCTGCACCGGTTCTGCCGGGACAACCATACGGGCGACCACCCGCGGGAAACCGGCATCGCGCTCAGACGCGCCTATCTCGGACTGGCGACCGAACTCTTCGAAATGGGACGACGGATCCGTCGTCACCGCAGACTCGGCGTGCACCCACCACGGCCGGGGCACCTCGAGATCTACCGAAAACGGTGGCGAGTGGCCAAAATGCGGTACGCCTGCAAGGCGTGCCGGTACTACACCGGCTCTCACTGAGCCGATTCTCCCCCGGAGGACTCGTGCTCGTTCGTCTCATCCTCGGTCTGCTCATCACGGTCGTCGGACTCGGTTTCGCCGCCCGCCGCGCCGCCTGGCTCTACCGCCTGATCCGGTCCGGTCAGCCGGACGAAAAACGCTCGGACGTCATGGCCGTCCGCGCGAAAACGCATCTCGCCGAAGTCTTCGGACAACGCAAGCTGCTGAAGTGGTCCGTCCCCGGCCTCGCGCATCTGTTCACGTTCTGGGGCTTCGTGATCCTCGGCTCCGTCTATCTCGAGGCGTACGGCGCCCTGTTCGACCACGACTTCCACATCCCGCTCATCGGGCATTGGGCGGCGCTGGGCTTCCTGCAGGACTTCATCGCGGTCGCGGTGGTCGTCTCACTCGCGGTCTTCGCGGTCATCCGGATCCGTCAGGCCCCGGAACGCAAGGAGCGCGCGTCCCGGTTCTTCGGATCGCACACCGGTGGCGCCTGGCTGATCCTGTTCATGATCTTCAACGTCATCTGGACGATGTTCCTCTTCCGCGGCGCGTCGGCGGCGGTCGGTGTCTTCCCGTACGAGTCGGGCGCGTGGGTTTCCCTTGGCGTGGGCGAACTCCTGGAGCCACTGGGCGCCTCGATCACCGAGCCGCTGGAGACCGTCGGGCTGCTGCTGCACATCGGCGTGATGCTGGCGTTCCTGTCGATCGTGCTCTACTCCAAGCACCTGCACATCTTCCTGGCGCCGGTCAACGTCACCGCCAAACGGCTGCCGGACGCGCTCGGTCCGCTGCTGCCGATGGAATCGGCCGGTAAGCCGATCGACTTCGAGGATCCCGGTGAGGACGACACCTTCGGCCGCGGCAAGATCGAAGATTTCACGTGGAAGGGCATGCTCGACTTCGCCACCTGCACCGAATGCGGCCGCTGCCAGTCGCAGTGCCCGGCGTGGAACACCGGGAAACCGTTGTCGCCCAAGTTGTTGATCATGGACCTGCGGGACCACCTCTTCGACAAGGCGCCGTACATCCTGGACGGCAAGGAAGCCCCCGAAGAGCGTCCGCTCGTCGGCACCAAGGACGACAACGGCGTCATCGATCCGGACGTCCTCTGGTCGTGCACCAGCTGCGGGGCGTGCGTCGAGCAGTGCCCGGTCGACATCGAGCACGTCGACCATATCGTGGACATGCGCCGCTACCAGGTGATGATCGAGTCCGCCTTCCCGAGCGAACTCGGCGTCCTGTTCAAGAACCTCGAGGCCAAGGGAAACCCCTGGGGCCAGAACAACTCCGATCGCCTCGCCTGGACGAAGGACCTCGACTTCGAGGTGCCGATCTTCGACGGTGAACTCGCCGACGACGTCGAGTACGTCTACTGGGTCGGCTGCGCGGGCGCGTTCGACGACAACGCCCGCAAAACGGTCCGCGCCACCGCGGAACTGCTGCACCTGGCCGGGGTCAAGTACACGATCCTCGGCACCGACGAGTCCTGCACCGGCGACCCGGCCCGCCGCTCGGGCAACGAATTCCTCTTCCAGATGCTCGCGCAGCAGACCGTCGAGACCCTGAACGCGGTGTTCGAGGGCCGCGAAGCGGGCACGCGCAAGATCGTCACCACCTGTCCGCACTGCCTGAACACGCTCGGCCGCGAGTACCCGCAACTCGACGGGCACTACGAGGTCCTGCACCACACGCAACTGCTGAACCGCCTGGTCCGCGCCAAGAAGCTGACCCCGGTCAAACCGGTCGACGCCGGCCCGGTGACCTACCACGACCCGTGTTACCTCGGCCGCCACAACAAGGTCTACGAGCCGCCGCGTGAACTCGTCGGCGCGACCGGCGCCACGCTCAGCGAGATGCCCCGGCACGCCGACCGCTCCCTCTGCTGCGGCGCCGGTGGCGCGCGGATGTGGATGGAGGAGCAGATCGGCAAGCGCATCAACCTCGAACGCGTCGACGAGGCACTCGGCACGGACGCCGAGACCATCGTCACCGGCTGCCCGTTCTGCCGCGTGATGCTGAACGACGGCCTCGTCCAGCGGCAGAGCGAGCAGCGTGGCGACAACGTCACCGTGCGCGACGTCTCCCAGCTCCTGCTGGAAACGGTCAAGGAACGGGACCGGTCGACCACGGAGATTTGAGGCACACGAGAGTTGGAAGTTCGGCACACCGAACTCTAGACTCACGGGATGGCGAATCCGTTCAAGACCGTCTGCGCGCTGGCGATGTCCGCGCTCGTCTTGTCCGCGTGCGGCGGCGCGGGCAACGGAACGAGCGGTGGCACGGACGACAAGCGGCCGATGGTGCTGACCACGTTCACGGTGCTGGCGGACATCGCCTCGAATATCGCGGGCGACAAGCTCAGGGTCGAGTCGATCACCAAACCCGGCGCTGAGATCCACGGCTACGAACCCACTCCGGACGACATCAAGAAGGCCGCGAAGGCCGACCTGATCCTCGACAACGGGCTGAACCTGGAGGCCTGGTTCGCCCGGTTCGTCTCGGAAAGCGACGCGCCGCACAAGGTGCTCAGCGACGGCGTCCAGCCCATCGACATCGCCGAGGACTCCTACCAGGGCAAGCCGAACCCGCACGCGTGGATGTCGCCGAAGAACGTCGGGATCTACGTGGACAACATGGTGAAGGCGTTCAACGAGGTCTCCCCCGGCGACGCCGCCACATTCAAGGCCAACGGCGACGCTTACCAGGCGAAACTGCGAGCCGTCCAGGACGAGATGACCAGCGCGCTGAGCGGGCTGCCGAAGAACGAACGCGCGCTGGTCACCTGCGAAGGCGCCTTCTCCTACCTGGCCCGCGACACCGGCCTCACCGAGCAGTACATCTGGGCGGTCAACGCCGAACAGCAGGCGACGCCTCAGCAAATCACCCGCGCCATCGAATTCGTCCGGCAGAACAAGGTGCCCGCGGTGTTCTGCGAGTCGACCGTCTCCGACGCCCCGATGCGCCAGGTCGTCTCCGCCACCGGTGCCGCGTTCGGCGGCGTCCTCTACGTCGATTCCCTGTCCGGTCCCGAAGGGCCGGTGCCGACCTACCTCGACCTCATCCGCCACGACTCGAAGACGATCGTGGCCGCGCTCACCGGGTCGAAGCCGTGACCGCCGCGATCCGGGTCGAGGACGTCACCGTCCACTACGGCGACGTCCTCGCCCTCGACGGTGTCGACGTCACGCTCGAACACGGCCGCGTCTGCGGACTGGTCGGGATGAACGGCTCCGGCAAATCGACGCTGTTCAAGACGATCATGGGCATGGTCCGGCCGGACACCGGCACGGTCACGGTCGACGGCGGCACGCCCGCCCGCGCCCGCAAGACCGGCGTGATCGGCTATGTGCCGCAGAGCGAGGACGTCGACTGGTCGTTCCCGCTGTCCGTGCGGGACGTCGTGATGACCGGCCGCTACGGGCATCTCGGTTTCACCCGGCGTCCGCGCCGCGCCGACCATGAAGCCGTCGGGCAGGCGCTGGAGCGGGTCGAACTGACCGAACTCGCCGGACGTCAGATCGGCCAGTTGTCCGGCGGGCAGCGCAAACGCGCGTTCGTCGCGCGCGGCATCGCGCAAGGCGCGGGCGTACTGCTGCTCGACGAGCCGTTCGCCGGCGTGGACAAGCGTTCCGAAGCCACGATCACCCGGCTGCTCAAGGAACTCGCGGCCGACGGCGCCGCCGTCCTGATCTCCACCCACGACCTGCACGCGCTGCCCGGCCTCGCCGACGAGGCGATCCTGCTGATGCGCCAGGTGCTCGCGCACGGCTCCCCCGGCGAAGTGCTCCGGCCCGAGAATCTCGCGCTGGCCTTCGGCCTCGATGTCCTGCAACGGGAGGAAGAACCCGCGTGAGCGAGCTCGCGAGCGAACCATCAACACAGTGCCCGCTCATGCGGCGCAAAGCGACCCGCTACGAGGAGTAGGCATGAGTTTGTACGACCTCTTCCTCGAACCGCTCTCCTACGACTTCATGGTGCGGGCGCTCGCGTCCACAGTGGTCGCTTCGACGGTCTGCGCGGTGCTCTCCTGCTGGCTGGTGCTGATCGGCTGGTCGCTGATGGGTGACGCCGTTTCACACGCGGTGCTGCCCGGCGTGGTGCTCGCGTACATCCTCGGCGCGCCGTTCGCGCTGGGCGCCGCCGTGTTCGGTTTCCTCGCCGTGGCCCTGATCGGCGTCGTCCGCGACACCAGCCGTGTCAAGGAGGACGCCGCGATCGGCATCGTGTTCACCACCCTGTTCGCCTTCGGTCTCGTGCTGATCTCGGTGACGCCGAGCCAGACCGACCTGAACCACATCATCTTCGGCAACCTGCTCGGCGTCGACGTCTCGGATCTGATCCAGATCGGCGTCCTCGGCGCGATCACCCTCGCCCTGCTGATGCTCAAACGCCGCGATTTCACCTTGTACGCCTTCGATCCCACACACGCGCACGCCATCGGGCTCAACCCGCGGCTGCTCGGCGCCGCGCTGCTCGGGCTGCTCGCGCTGACCTCGGTGGTGGCGTTGCAGGTGGTCGGCGTGATCCTGGTGGTGGCGATGCTGATCATCCCCGGCGCGACGGCGTATCTGCTGACCGACCGGTTCGGCCGCATGCTCGTGATCGCGCCGTCGTTCTCGGTGCTCGCCGGAGTGATCGGGCTGTACCTGAGCTACCACCTCGACACCGCGTCCGGCGGGATGATCGTGCTGGTGCAGGGCGCCGGATTCACCCTCGTGTACCTGTTCGGGCCGAGGCACGGGATCGTCGGGAAGCGGCTGGCCAAGCGCAGGCGGGACGCGGCCCTCGGCTGAGCAGGACGGCGAAGTCCAGCCGGGACGGGCCCCGCGGTCCGTGAAGGACTCCTTGAGGGACTCTGGGTCCCTCAAGGAGTCCTTCACGGACTCGGAACCTTCGGTGACCGGACAACCACCCCGCGCTCTGTGTCTCTTGCGACATCGGCCTGACCGCTTGATTAGGTTAGGCTCCCCTCATGTCTACGGAAGACGCGCTGCTCACCGGCCATGACCTGGTGCTCGCGCACCAAGAGCGGGCCGTGGTGGACGGCGTCTCCCTGTCGCTGCGCGCGGGCATGGTGACCGCGCTGGTCGGTCCGAACGGCTCCGGCAAGTCGACGCTCCTGCGTTCGCTGGCGCGGCTGCACAAACCCCGCGAGGGCAGCGTCCGCCTCGGCGACCGCACCGTCTGGGGCGGGAGCGCGTTGTCCGGCAAGGAGTTCGCTCGCCAGGTCACGTTGCTGACCCAGCATCGGCCCACGCCGAGCGGGGTCTCCGTGCGCGACGTCGTCTCCTACGGCCGCTACCCGTATCGCGCGGGCTGGCGCGGGGTCGACGTCGACGGCGCCGCCGCGATCCGCCGCGCGATGGATCTGACCGGTGTGACGCCGATGGCCGAACGCGGTGTCGACGAACTCTCCGGCGGCGAACTCCAGCGTGCCTGGCTCGCGTCCTGCCTCGCCCAACAGACCTCCGTGCTGCTGCTCGACGAGCCCACCAACCATCTCGACCTGCGCTACCAGGTCGAGATCCTCGACGTCGTCCGCGATCTGGCCAACGAAGGCGTCGCGGTCGGCGTGGTGCTGCACGACCTCGACCACGCGGCGATCATCGCCGACGAGGTCGTGCTGCTGAGCGAGGGAACCATCGTGGCCACGGGTGACATCGGGCGGGTGCTCACCACCGAGCATCTCTCCCAGGCCTACGGCGTCACCGTCCACGTCGCGAACGACCCGGTGACGGGCGCGATCCACTGCAGGCCACTCGGGCGGCATTCGCCCAGGCCCGCCTGAGAAACCAGGAAGAACCATGCGTTTGCTGACCCCTGCCGCCCTCGTCGCGACGGCGGCGCTGCTGCTGTCCGCCTGCGGCACCTCCGAGAACACCGCCGCGGCGCCGAGTGAGTCCGCCGCCCCGAGCGGTCCGGTCACGGTGACCGACGCGCGCGGCAAGGCCGTCACCCTCAAGGCCCCCGCGAAGCGCGTCGTCGCGCTGGAGTGGGGCGAGGCCGAGATGGTCGCTTCGCTCGGTGTCATGCCGGTCGGCGCGGCGGACGTCGCGGGCTACCACGTCTGGGACAAGGCCGTCCCGCTGACCGCCGAGGTCAAGGACGTCGGCAAGCGCAACGAGCCCAGCGTCGACGCGATCGTCGGGCTGAACCCCGACGTCGTCATCATCGCCGAGGAGCGCGACTCGCCGCTGGTGCCGCAGATCGAGAAGTACGTGCCGGTCGTGGTCACCAAGGCCAGCGACGCGAGCCGGAACTTCGACCGCCTGCGTGAGGACTTCAGGCTGATCGCGAAGACGGTCGGCAAGGAGGCCGAGGCGGACAAGCAACTGTCCGAAATGGACGCCAAGCTCGCCGAAGGCAAGAAGGCCGTCGAGGCCAAGGGCGCCGCGGGCACCCCGTTCCTGATGGCCGACGCCTACCTCGAGGGCAGCACCGTCAGTATCCGCCCGTTCGGCAAGGGTTCGCTGGTCTCCGACACCGCCGAGGCCGTCGGCCTGAAGAACGTCTGGACCGGTCAGGTCGACCCGCAGTGGGGCCTCGGCCAGACCGACGTCGAGGGCCTGACCGCGATCACCGACCCGAAGACCGTGCTGTTCTACAGCGCGTCCGAAGAGGACGTCTTCACCACCGGACTCGCGCAGAACGCCGTCTACCAGCGGTTGCCGTTCGTGGTGTCGAAGAAGATCCACAAACTGGAGTCCGGAACGTGGACCTTCGGCGGCCCGAAGTCGATCATCCTGACCGCCGGCCAGATCGTGAAGGCCATCACCGCCTGATGCCGACGGAAGTGCGGGCGCCGCAAGCAGTGCGCACCGCGGTGGTGTCGGCCGGGCTGGTCACGCTGATCGTCGTCCTCGCCGGCATCCACCTGACCCAGGGCACGTCGACGTCCGGACCACTGGACGTGGTGCAGGCGATCTTCGGCCAGGGGGACGCGCAAACCCTTGCGGTACTCGAGGGTTCGCGCGTTCCCCGGTTGCTCGCCGCGCTGCTGCTCGGCGTCGCGCTCGGTGTCGCGGGCGCTGGCATGCAGTCCGTGGCGCGGAACCCGCTCGCCTCACCCGACACGCTCGCGGTCAACGCGGGCGCGCATTTCGCCGTGGTGGCCATTTCGGCGTTCGGTCTTTCGCTGCCGCTCGTACCGGTCGGCGGGGCGGCGTTCGCGGGCGGGCTCGCCGCGGCCATCATCGTGCTCGGCCTGGCGGGCGGCGGTTCGGCGAGTCCGCGGCTGGTGCTCGTCGGTTCCGCGGTGCTGCTGGCGCTCCAGTCGGTGACCATCCTGCTGCTGCTCATGTTCGAGCAGGAGACGTCCGGCCTGTTCGCCTGGGGCAGCGGCTCCCTGACGGTGTCCGACCTGCGGGCGACCGGCCAGATGACGCCGATCGTGGTGATCGCCGTCGTGGCGCTGATCGCGATGGGCGGCAAACTCGACGTCCTCGCCCTCGGTGACGACAACGCGACCGTGCTCGGTCTGCGGGTCCGCCGGACGCGGGTCGGCGCGATCGTGCTGACCGTCGCGCTGACGGCGGCGGCCGTGACCGTCGCCGGACCGGTCGGGTTCGTCGGGCTGAGCGCGCCGGTGATCACGAAGCTGCTGCTGCCGATCGCGAAGCATCGTGTGCTGCTGCCGGTGTCCGGGTTGGTCGGCGTGGTGACGGTGCTCGGCGCCGACGTCGTCCTGCGGGCGATCATGGGCTCGGCCGCGGCGGTGCGGGTGCCGACCGGTGTGGTGACCACGATCATCGGCGCCGTCGTGATGGTGTGGCTGGCCCGGCGCGGCCGCGGCAGTGGCTCACGACGGCAGGCTCCGGCCGGGCGGGTCGGGCTCGCCGGATCGAAGCGGCGGCTCGTGCTGATCTCCGGCGCGCTGGTGGTGCTGCTCGCCGTGATCCCCGTGGTGGGCATGATGTTCGGTGACCGGATGGTGCTGCTCGGCGACCTGATGAACTGGGTCACCGGCGACACCGGGACCGCGCTCACCTTCGTGCTGGACCAACGGCTTCCGCGCGTACTCGCCGCGCTGCTCGCCGGTGCCGCGCTGGCGGTGTCCGGCTGCGGGATCCAATCGGTCAGCCGCAACCCGCTCGCCGAACCCGGACTGCTGGGCATCACCGCGGGCGCCGGACTCGGGGCGATCACGCTGATCACCATCGTCCCGACGGTCGGCGCCTGGGCGATCGCCGGTGCCGCCGGTGCCGGTGCCACCGTGGTGTTCCTGCTGGTCTACGGGCTGGCGTGGCGGTCGGGGCTGGATTCGGACCGGCTGGTGATCATCGGTATCGCGGTCTGGTCGGCCGGGATGGCGCTGATCACGCTGCTGATCGTGGTCTCCGACCCGTGGAACTCGGCCAAGGCGCTGACCTGGCTTTCGGGCTCGACCTACGGGCGCACGCTGGAACAGGTCGCGCCGGTGGCGCTGTCCCTGATCGCGCTGACGCCGCTGCTGTGGATCAAGCATCGCGAACTGGACCTGCACGCCCTCGACGAGGACACGCCGCGAGTGCTCGGGATGCGCATCGAACGGTCGCGGCTGGTGATCCTGGGAGCTTCCGGGATCCTGGCGGCCACCGCGGTGTCCGCGATCGGCGTGGTCGTCTTCGTCGGGCTGGTCGCGCCGCATCTGGCGCGGTCGCTGGTCGGCGGACGGCACGGCCGGGTCATCCCGGTGGCGGCGACGCTCGGGGCACTTCTGGTGAGCGTCGCGGACACCCTCGGACGGACGGTCATCGCGCCGGCCCAGATCCCCGCCGGCCTGGTCATCGCCATGGTCGGGACGCCGTACTTCATCCTGGTGCTCTGGCGGACCCGGCCCTAGGGGAGCTGAAGGGGCCTTCACCGCATGCGATGCGGTGAAGGCCCCTTCGTGGCGTTGAATCAGGGCTGGGCGCGTTGAGGGTGGTGGCGGGGGCATGGATGGAGCGGGAAAGTCCCCTTCAGCTCCCGCTACAGGGTCTTTTCGAGGCGGCTCGCGAGGAGCTTCGTGAAGCGGGCGGGGTCGCCCAGTTCCCCGCCCTCGGCCAGCAGAGCCATGCCGTAGAGCAGTTCCGCGGTCTCCGCCAGGCCCTCGGACTCGCCGTTCTCGGCGAACGAAGACCGCAGCCCGGACACCAGCGGGTGGCCGGGGTTGAGTTCCAGGATCCGCTTGATCTGCGGCATTTCCTGCCCCATCGCGCGATACATCTTCTCCAGCGTCGGGGTGACGTCGTTCGTGTCACCGACGATGCAGGCGGGAGACGTCGTCAGCCGCGTCGAGAGCCGGACCTCCTTGACCTGTTCCGCGAGCGAAGTCGTCAGCCAGGTCAGCAGCCCGGAGAACTCTTCCTTCTGCTCGTCGCTGGTCTCGTCGAGTTCGACCTCGCCCTTCGCGACCGACTGGAACTGCTTCTCCTCGTACCCGGAGACGGCGTCGACCCACATCTCGTCGATCGGGTCGGTGAGCACGAGCACCTCGTAACCCTTGGCCTGGAACGCTTCCAGATGCGGGGAGTTCTCGATGCTCTGCCGCGACTCGCCGGTCAGGTAGTAGATGTGCTCCTGGCCGTCCTTCATCCGTTCGACGTACTCGCGCAGCGACGTGAGCTTCCCGGTGCCGTCTACGTCGTTGGTCGACGCGAAGGAGCAGATGTCGAGGATCGCGGTGCGGTTCTCGAAGTCGTCCAGCAGGCCTTCCTTGACCGCGCGGCCGAACTCCTTCCAGAACGTCTCGTACTTGTCCGGGTTCTCGTCCGCCATCAGGGTCTTGACCGTCGAGAGGACCTTCTTGACCAGGCGACGGCGGATCAGCTGGATCTGCCGGTCCTGCTGCAGGATTTCGCGCGAAACGTTGAGCGAGAGGTCCTGCGCGTCGACGACACCCTTGACGAAGCGCAGGTACTCCGGCATCAGCGCTTCGCAGTCGTCCATGATGAAGACGCGCTTCACGTACAGCTGGACGCCACGCTTGCGCTCCCGCATGAACAGGTCGAGCGGCGCTTGTCCTGGCAGGAACAGCAGCGCCTGGTACTCGAAGGTGCCCTCGGCCTGGAGCCGGATCGTCTCCAGCGGGTCGTTCCAGTCGTGCGCGACGTGCTTGTAGAACTCGTTGTACTCGTCCTCGGTGACATCGCTGGAGGAACGGGCCCACAGCGCCTTCATCGAGTTGACCGTGACGACCTCTTCGCCTTCGGTCATCCGGATGGGCCAGGTGATGAAGTCCGAGTACTTCTTGACGATCTGCTTGATCTTCGTTGCCGAGGTGTAGTCGAAGAGCTGGTCTTCGGTGTCCTCGGGCTTGAGGTGCAGGACGACCGACGTGCCCTGCGGCAGGTCCGGGACCGTCTCGATGGTGTACGTGCCTTCGCCCTCGGACTCCCACCGGACGCCCTCGTCCGATCCCGCGTGGCGCGTCAGCAGCGTGACCTTGTCGGCCACCATGAAGCTGGCGTAGAACCCGATGCCGAATTGGCCGATCAGATCCTGCGAGGCCGCGGAGTCCTTCGTTTCCTTCAACTTCTTCAGGAACTCGGCGGTACCGGATTTCGCGATCGTGCCGATCAACGCGACGACGTCGTCCCGGCTCATCCCGATTCCGTTGTCCCGTACGGTCAGGGTGCGGTTTTCGGTGTCAGTGTCGATCTCGATGTGGAGATCGTCGGTATCCGCCTGGAGTTCCTTGTCGCGGAACGCTTCGAGGCGGAGTTTGTCCAGTGCGTCGGAGGCGTTGGACACCAGTTCCCGCAGGAAGGTGTCCTTGTTCGAGTAGATCGAGTGGATCATCAGCTGAAGCAGCTGACGTGCCTCCGACTGGAACTCGAGTGTTTCGGCAGAGGTGGTCACGCGGCGATATTACCGAGCGCGGAACCGGCTCAAGCCAGCCTCTGCCGCGCCACCTCCACCAGCCCGTCGCCGGTGGCCTGTTCGATCACCGTGACGGCGGTCCGGCCGGTGGTCTCGACCGTGGCGATCACGTTGGAGAAATGCGGCCCCGACGTCTTCTGCCAGTCGACCGGAAGCGGTTCGACACCGCCGCGCGCCGCCCATCGGCGCGCGAGGGACGCCAGCCGGGCCGACCAGGTGGCGGCGAAGGCCAGCCGGAGCGGTCGCGGCATCGCGTTGTGCACCGGCGAGCAGGTGAGCTGGTAGACCGCCGATGTCACCGGCTCGGGGTAACGCGCCTCGGCGATGTAGGCGTGGTGGACGTCGCCGGAGAGCACCGCGATGGTGGCGGGCGGGTCTTCCCGCCGTCCCTCGCGCGCGATCATCGCGGCGAGCCGGTCGAACGACGCGCGGAACGCCGCCCAGTGTTCGAGGTCGCAAGCCTGCCGGATCTTCTCCGCGAGACGGCCGCGCCATCCGGGGCGGCCGCAGGCCTGCTCGTTGAGCGACTGCAGGTGGGAGATCACCGGCGGCAGCAGCCAGGGCAGCGAGGACCCGATGAGCAGGTGGTCGCAGGGGTCTTCGTCGTTCGCGGCGTTGTCCTCGATCCAGTCGAACTCGTCGTCGTCCACCATGGACCGGGTGCCGCCCGCCAGGATCCGGCCCGCCCTGCTGTCGATGACCAGCAACCGCACCTGGCCGAAGTCGCGGCGGTAACTCCACCGCGCGCCCTTGGTGCCGTCGCGTTCGTTGTCGGCCTCGTCGGCGAACGCGACGAGCAGGTTGGCGTTGTCCTCACCGGAGGTGATGGCCTTCTGGAAGGTCTCGTCCTCGGCGAGTTCGGCGGGGCCGAGGTTCCCGAGGTGCTGATAGGCCCAGTACGACATGATCGCGCCGCGCAGCCGCTCCTGCCACCACGGCTGCGCGCGCATCTGCTCCCGCCAGGTGTGGGAGGTGTTCCAGTCGTCGCGGACGTCGTGGTCGTCGAAGATCATCGACGTGGGCACGGTGGACAGCAGCCAGCGGATCGACGGTTCACCCCAGGCCTCGAGGTAGAGGTGGGTGTACTCCTCGAAGTCCGTCACCTCCGTACCCGGCGGCTTCGAGGTGTCACGACGCTGCTTCAGCCATTCCTGCGTTTCATCGGTGGTCTCGTCGGCGTAGACCTGGTCGCCGAGCATCAGCAACGCCTGCGGCCACTCGGTTTCCTCGCCGTCCGCCATCCGGCGGGCGTACGCGGCCAGCGCGTCCGGGCCGAAGGAGTCGCCGTCGTGCGGTTTGCGGCAGGAGCCGAACACGAGCCGGAACCGGGACTCGTTCTCGGGCAGCGTCCGGATGCGGCTGGGCGGGAACTCCGATCCCGCCTCCGGCCACACCTTTTCGCCGTCCACGCGCACCTCGTACTCGGCGCTGGTGCCGGGTTCGAGCCCGGTGAGCACCAGCAGGGCGTAGTGGTGGCCGCGGATCTCGAACGTTCTCGCGGTGGTGCCGAGGACTTCGACCTCACTCGCGGTGTCGGTCTCGACCCACACCGTCGCCGATGTCTCGTCGACGTGTCTCAGCAGGGGACCCAGGCGCAGGCTCATTCCTGAAACGGTGCCACAGCGGCGCCAAGATCGTCCGCTGAGTGGTCACGTCAGCCGAGCCGGGAGAAGATCTTCTGAAACTCGGTCAGCTCGGCCTGCCGTTCCGCGTCGTCTTCGTAGTGCCCGTCGGCTGCCCGGTCTTCGACGATCGCCTCGGGGGTGAACTCCTCGCCGAACCGGTAGGCGCCGAGGCAGTAGGTGAATCCCGACTCGCTCAGCGGGTCCAGGCCTTCCCGGCGGCAGTGGTCGAGGAAGCCCTCGGCCTGCCACCACCGCTCACCGTCGAACCAGAACACGCCACCGGCGTAGAGGATCGTCGCTCCCGTCTCCACATCGACGATGTTCAGGGACTCGTAGTTTTCGGGGCGGTCGCGCACCAGTCCGACGAGGTCTCCGGGGACGCCGCCATAGAGCGCCTCCTGCACCGAGTAGTCCTCCTCGGCGTACAGGTTCAACGCCGACTCGTGGTCGAAGGTCAGCAACAGGGCGCGCTTGTCCGGCGTGAAATACCAGACGGCCGACTGCCCGCCGCCGTCGTTCCAGGCGAACCGCTCCGCACCGTCCACCGCGACGGGCGTGATCTCGGTGATCGCGTCGACCACCGCGGCGCGCCGTCGCACCTCTTCGAGGGGTGTCGCCTCGAGGGCGGCCCAGATCTTGTCACTCACCGGCGCAGATTACCGGCTGAACCGGTCCGGCCCGCCATCCGTGTAACGAGTTGAAGCCGTCGCCAGGAAGGAACCTGAGTTGTCCGTTTTCCCGCGCCCCGCCCTGGTGGGCCTGCCGGGCGACCGGACGGCGCTGGGCGAGGTCGCGACCAGTGCGGTGACCACGCTCTCGGCCGTCCTCGTGCTGTTCGCCCTGCTCGCGCCGAACGACCTCGACAGGCTGGCGCCGGAAGCCTTCGTGCGGCTGCCGGTGGAGGCGCTGCTCGGGGTGGCTGTCGTGCTCATGCTGCGCGACGGCGCCCAGCGGACCGTCGCGGTGTCGGCCGGCGCGTTCCTCGGGCTCCTGACCGTCGTCAAGGCCATCGACATCGGCTTCGGGCTCGCGCTGAACCGGCGGTTCGACCCGGTGTTCGACTGGGGTGTGCTCGGCAACGGCGTCGACCTGCTCGGCACGTCCATCGGCCGGTCCGGCGCGATCGCGGCGTTCCTCGGGCTGGCGCTGCTGGCCGTGGCCGTGATCGTGCTGATGGCGCTGGCCGTCCTGCGGTTGAGCCGGGTGGCGGCCGGGCACCGCACCACGTCGACCCGGGTGGTCGCCGTGCTCAGCGTGAGCTGGATCGTGTGCGCGGTGTTCGGCGTGCAACTCGCTCCGGGACAGCCGCTCGCGTCGCGCAGCGCGGTCGCCTTCGCCTATGACGACCTCCGGCAGGTGCGAGCCGGCATCCGGGACCGGGAGGCCTTCGCCGAGGAAGTCGCCGTCGACGCCTTTCGTGACACTCCGCCGTCCGAACTACTGAGCGCGTTACGCGGAAAGGACGTCCTGTTCACCTTCATCGAGAGCTACGGGCGGGTGGCCGTCCAGGACTCCGACATCGCGCCCAAGGTCGACGCGGTTCTCGACGCCGGGACAGCGCGGCTGAAGAACGCCGGATACGGCTCGCGCAGCGCGTTCCTGACGTCGCCGACGACGAGCGCGGGCAGCTGGCTGGCGCATTCGACGTTCCAGTCCGGTGTCTGGATCGACAGTCAGCACCGCTACGACGACTTCGTGAAGACCGACCGGTTCACCCTCGGTGGCGCGTTCGAACGGGCGGGCTGGGAGACCGTCGGCGTCGTCCCGGCGCACACCGAGGACTGGCCGGAGGGCAAGGTCTACGGCTACGACCGCTACTACGACTCGCGCGGGATCGGATACCACGGCCCGCCGTTCTCCTACGCCACGATGCCGGACCAGTTCACGCTTTCGGCTTTCCAACGCGCCGAACGCGCACTGGAAAGCCGAAAGCCGGACCGCCCGCCGCTGATGGCGGAAATCGACCTCGTCACCAGTCACTGGCCGTGGACGCCGCTCCCCCGCCTGGTCGACTGGACCGCCGTCGGCGATGGTTCGGTGTACAACCCCATGCCCTCGCAAGGGAAAACGCCCGACGAGATCTTCACCGACCCGGCCAAGGTGCGCGGCGCGTACGGCGACTCGATCGCCTACTCGCTGAACGCGCTGATCTCGTACGTCGAGACATACGGGGACGACGATCTCGTACTGGTGTTCTTGGGCGACCACCAGCCGCATCCGATCGTCGCGGGTGAAGGCGCCGATCGCGACGTCCCGATCACCGTCGTCACGCGGGACAAGGCCGTGCTCGACAAGATCGCCGGGTGGAACTGGCAGGAGGGCCTGAACCCGGACCGGAACGCGCCGAGCTGGCGGATGAACGCTTTCCGGGACCGGTTCCTGACCACTTTCACCCACTGATCACGCGTGATCTCCGTCCAATCACGCGTGATCTCCGTCCAATCACGCGTGATCTCCGTCCAATCACGTGAGATCGCCGCCCAAGCACGCGTGACGTCCGGCGCTAGCCGATGGCGTCGCGGTACCGGTCCGCCAACTCTCGCAAGTAGTCGACTAATTGCGGGGGTTCGGTGACCGTGAAGCGGTAGCCGAGCAGTCCTAAGTGGACAGCCAGGGTCTCGATGCTGTCGGCGCCGGTGTGCAGCACGCACGTGCTCGCGTCGACGGCCTCCACCGTGCCGACGGCCGGGTTGACCCGCGCGGTCACCTCGTCGGCGGGCGCGTGCACGGTGACGTCGGCTCGGTACCGCCACGCGGCGGACGAGACGCCGCGCCGCACCCGGTCCGTGACGTCCTCGGGCAGGTCACGCGCGGTGAAGCGCGGGCCGGTCGGGACGCGCGGGGTCAGCCTGTCGACGCGGAAGGTGCGCCAATCGCCGCGGTCGAGGTCCCAGGCGACCAGGTACCAGCGACGCCCCCAGTTCACCAGGCGGTACGGTTCGGCCTTCCGGACGGTCTCCGCCCCGTCGTGGGCCAGGTAGCCGAACCGCAGCACCTCGCGATCCCGGCAGGCGGCGGTCAGCACGGTCAGCGTCCCGGCGTCGACGCGCGGGCCGGGCTCGTCGCGGGGCACCGGGATCGTGTACGCCTGCAGGGCGTTCACGCGGCGCCGTAACCGCGACGGGAGCACCTGCTCCAGCTTCGCGAGTGCGCGCAACGACGTCTCCTCGACGCCCGCGATGGTGCCGCCCGCCGCGGTGCGCAGGCCGATCGCGACGGCGACGGCCTCCTCGTCGTCCAGCAGCAACGGCGGCAGGTCGGCGCCCGCGCCGAGGCGGTAGCCGCCGACGGAACCGCGGGTCGCGTTCACCGGGTAGCCGAGCGCGCGCAGCCGCTCGACGTCGTTGCGGATCGTCCGCGCGCTCACTTCCAGGCGTCCGGCCAGTTCGGCGCCGGTCCAGTCACGGGGTGTCTGCAGCAGGGAGAGCAGACGGAGCAGTCTTGCCGAGGTCTCCAACACGCTTTTCTCCAACATGAGCTTAAGACTGCTCCTCCATTAGGAACGTAATGTTCCTAATGGCACTCTACCTTGGTCTCATGAACGAAAACAGCGAGATCAAGCCCTTCCGCATCGACGTCCCACAGGCCGAACTGGACGACCTGGCCGACCGCCTCGCGCGGGTCCGCTGGGCGAACGAACTGCCCGCCGACCAGGTGACCGACGGGGTACAGCGCGGACCGGTCACGCCGGGCTGGGAGTACGGCGTGCCCCTGGAGTACGTGCAGCGCCTGGTCGCGTACTGGCGCGACGGCTACGACTGGCGCGAGTGGGAGGCGAAGCTCAACGAGTACCCGCAGTTCACGACGGAGATCGACGGGCAGAACATCCATTTCCTGCACGTCCGCTCACCGGAGCCGGACGCGACGCCGCTGATCCTCACGCACGGCTGGCCGAACTCGGTCTTCGAGTACCTCGGCCTGATCGATCAGCTGACCGATCCGCGGGCGAACGGCGGGGACCCGGCGGACGCCTTCCACGTGGTGATCCCGTCACTGCCCGGGTTCGGTTTCTCGGGTGCCACCCGCGAGAAGGGCTGGAACCGGTACCGCACCGCCCGGGCATGGGCCGAGCTGATGCGTCGGCTGGGTTACGAGCGCTACGGCACGCACGGGAACGACGCCGGTTCGTTCGTCGCCCCCGAGATCGGCCGCGTCGACGCGGAACACGTGCTCGGCGTGCACGTCACGCAGCTGTTCTCGTTCCCCAGCGGCGACCCGGCGGAGTTCGAGGGCATGACCGAGAAGGAACTGGAGTACCTGCAGTTCCTGCAGACCTTCAACGACGACATGTCCGGCTATGCGAAACTCCAGGAGAGCGCGCCGCAGAACCTCGCGCACGCGCTGGCCGACTCGCCGACCGGGCAGCTCGCCTGGAGCGCGCAACTGCTGGCGGGCACGAGCGACGACCACGTGCTCACCAACGCCACGCTGTACTGGCTCACCAACACCGCGGCCTCGGCGGCCCGGTTCTACTACGAGGACAAACACACCGAGCACCCCGCCGAGCCGACGACCGCGCCGACCGGGCTGGCCAGTTTCGCCTACGACTTCCGGCCGCTGCGGCGCTTCGCCGAGCGCGACCACGCGAACATCGTTTCCTGGCAGGAATTCGACCGCGGCGGTCACTGGGCGACGCAGGACGCGCCGGATCTGCTGGTCGGCGACATCCGGGAGTTCTTCCGCAAGCTGGCGTGACCGGTTCCGGGGTCACGGGTGGCGGTGCCGTCAAGGTGAGGGGTGTGTGGAAATAGGGGGTGTCCCTGTTTCCACACACCCCCTCTGGATCTGGTGGTCACAGGGACTCCTCGTGCGGGACCGTGTGGGTCGCGGTCCGCAACGGGACCGGTCACCGGCACCGCGCTCGAACACGACACCTGTGCCTTACCTCTCGACTAACCGTCCCTACCACTCACGAGGATCAGCCGGGCAGCACCGACCGGACGGCCTCCGGAGTCCTCGCGACAACGGTCGTACCGTCGTCCGCGGTGATGATCGGCCGCTGGATCAGCTTCGGATGCGTCACGAGCGCCTCGATCCACCGGTCGCGCTCGGCGGGCGTGCGTCCCCAGGTCTTCAGCCCGAGTTCCTTCGCGATCGCCTCGGCGGTGCGGGTGATGTCCCACGGCTCGAGCCCGAGCCGCTTGAGGACGGCCTTCAGTTCCTTCGCCGTCGGCGGCGCCTCGAGGTACTTCCGCACGGTGTACTCGGCGCCTGCCTCGTCCAGCATCGACACCGCCGAACGGCATTTGGCGCATGCCGGGTTCACCCAGATCTCCATCTCAGGCCACCTCTTTTCGAGAAGTGCTCACTTGATGAGCACTTTGCTTCCGATGATGGTCACAGACGGTACGACGAAAGGAACCCGGTCATGGACGAGGCCACCTTCACCGCCGCCACCCCCGCCGAGTGGCGCGCGTGGCTCGCTGAAAACGCCGGTACCGAGAAGGAGGTCTGGCTGATCATCCAGCACAAGGGCAGCAACACTCCCAGCGTTCGCATCGAGGAGGCGATGGAGCAGGCCCTGTGCTTCGGCTGGATCGACGGGCTGCACCGCAAGAACGACGCCACCAGTTCCCGGCTGCGGTTCACCCCGCGCGGCCCCCGGAGTTCGTGGAGCCGGGTCAACCGTGAGCGGGCGGCCCGCCTGGTCGCCGAGGGACTGATGACCGAGCGGGGGCAGGCGATGATCGACCTTGCCAAGGAGAAGGGCCGCTGGCAGGTCGTGCCCGACGGTGAAGGTGTCCCCGGTGACCTGCGCGCCCGCCTCGACGCCGACGAGACGGCTCACGGCCACTTCGAGAAGTTCCCGCCGTCGTCGAAAAGGCTGATCCTGGAGTGGATTCTGACGGCGAAGAGGCCGGAAACCCGGGAGCGCCGGATCGCAAGGACCGTCGAACTCGCGGCCGTGAACGTCCGCGCCAACCACCCGGTCCGGTGACTCAGTTCGGTTCGCGCCGGGCCACGAGGAGGGCGATGTCGTCCTGCGCGGGTGTCGTGCCGACGAGCGCCGCCATCGCCCGCGCGCACACCACTCCTGGATCGTCGGGGGTGACCACGTCGGCGAGCCTCCGCAAGCCGACGTCGATCAGGTGATCCCGGCGTTCCACGAGACCGTCGGTGTAGAAGGCGAGCACGGCGCCGGGTGGCAGGCCGACCACGGTACTTCGCCGCGGCGGCCCGGAGACACCGATGGGCGGGTCGACCGGGACGTCGACGAACACCGACGGGTGACCGGGCACCGCGAGCACCGGAGGTAGGTGTCCGGACAGCGAAATCGCCACGCTGTCCCGCGATGCGGGCACCAGCCCGTACATGACGGTGGCCAGCGCGCCCGGCTCGAAATGCCGAACCTTCCGGTCCAATTTGGACAGGACCTCCGCCGGATCGTCCGATTCGAGCGAGTAAGCGCGAAGCGCGCTGCGCAGCCGCCCCATGATCACGGCGGCGTTGAGGCCGTGCCCGGCGACGTCACCCATCACGATGCCGAGGCGGTCACCCGGCAGGGGGAACAGGTCGTACCAGTCTCCGCCCACCCCGGGTTCGGTTCCCGGCACGTACCGCGCGGAGAACTGCATACCGGCGACGGGGGGCAGGCGTCCCGGCAACAGGCCACGCTGAAGAGCCGACGCGGCGGCGCGGTCGGTGACGGAGAGGTCGATCTGCACCGCCAGCGCGAGCCGTGCGGCCACCAGCCGCAGCAGTTCGACGTCGGCCTCGGGGAATTCGCGCGGGGTCACCGATCCGACGTGCAGCACGCCGATCAGGTCGTCCCCGGCCACCATCGGCACGCCGAGCAGCGTCCGGAGGCCGCGTTCCCGCAGCAGCGAGTTGACGACGGTGGTCTCGTCGACGTGGTCGAGGATCACCGGGCGCCGTTCCGCGGCCACCCGGCCGGCGAAACCCGCGCCGACGGCGATCCGGACGTCCTGGAAGACCTCTTCCTCGATGCCGGAGGCGGCGATGGCCTGCAGCAGCTGCGCGTCCGGATCGTGCCGGAGCACCGTGGCCGTGTCGACCTTGAGCACGTCCCGCACGCGCGCGAGGATCGTGGCGATCACCTTGTGCGCATCGAGGTGACCCAGCGCCGTGTCAGTGATGGCCTCGAGCACCTGGAGCCGTTCGTCGGCCGTCGATGTCTCGGACATGCGCTGAGCCTAGCCAGCCCGATCGCGCGATGTCGTCCAGCCCGCCGCCAGTGCGTCCAAGTCGTCGGCCATTACGACACTCGGCGGAATCGCGTCTCGCGGGACCCGGCAGGCGAGCGCCGTGCCGAGCCCGGCCATCCGGATGACGGTGTCGATCAGCGCCTCCGGCTCCTCCGGCCAGTCGAAACCCGGCTGGGCGATCAGCAGGCTCACGCAGCCGTGCATCGCCGACCAGAGGCCCATCGCGAGGATTTCCGGTTCGCCGCGCAGGATGCCTGCCCGCACGCAGGCGGCGGTCGCGTCGGCGAGGTGCCGGAAACAGGCCACCGCACCGGGGGACGAGCCACTGGACGGGCGCATCAGGAGTACGCGGTACTGCACCGGATGATCCAGGGCGAACCGAGCGTACACCCGCGCGCAGCGGCTGAGCGCGCGCATCGGGTCGGCGACCTCGGCGGCGCGATCACGCATCCGGTGCGCGAGTTCGTCCCACACGCGCAGGCAGACCGCCTCCAGCAAGGCCTCGCGGCTCGGGAAGTGCGAGTAGACCGACGGCGTGGAGACGCCGGTCCGCCGCGCGACAGCACGCAGGGTCAGCGCCTCGTCGGTGCCCGTCTCCCCGAGCAGGGTGTCGGCGGCGAGCAGGATCTCGCCCCGTAGCTTCTCCCCTTCACCCGGCCGCGCCTTCGTCCGCTTCGCGCCCATGCCGTGATGCTGCCAGTATCGACTTGACACCGTCAACTTGACGATGTCAGCTTGCCTCATGGCGCACTTCCAGACCGCGACCGCACTGGTCCGCCGGGGCAACGACCCGGTATTCGACACCGAACTCGACGCACAGTGGACGATCGGGGCGAAAATGCACGGCGGCTACCTGCTCGCCGTCCTCGCCAAGGCGGCCGCCGAAATCTCCTCGCATCCGCATCTGACCGCGATCAGCGGCTCGTTCTCGGTGGCCCCGGAGCCCGGCCCCGTGGTCGTCGAGGTCGAGGTGCTGCGCGAAGGCCGCGGCCTCACCCAGTTGCGCGCGCGGCTGAGCCAGCGCGGCACGCCCTGCACCGAGGCCCTGATCACGCAGGGCGTCCTGGCGGACGGCGACGCGTGGTGGTCCGGAGTGGACCCGGTCGAGATCCCGGCGGAGCAGGACTGCCTGCCCGTACCCGCCGACGGTGGCGGCGGGTTCCGCATCGGCCTGATGGACGTCGTCGAGCAGCGGATCGACCCGGCTACGGCGGGGTTCGCGGTGGGACAACCGTCGCGGAAAGGCGTCATCTCGTCCTGGTTGCGGCTCGCCGACGGCACCGACTGGGATCCGGTGAGCCTGCTCGTGGCGCTCGACCCGGTGCCGCCGATCTCCTACGACCTCGGCATCGCGGGCTGGGCGCCGACCGTCCAGTTCACCGCGTACCTGCGCGGGATCCCGGCGCCGGGCCCGGTCCGGGTGCGGATGCGGGCGGGCGCGGTCGGCGGCGACCGGATGGACGAGGTCGCGGAGCTTTGGGACGAAAAGAACAGATTGATCGGGCAAGCGACCCAAATCGCCGCCGTACGCGTCCCCTGAACCACCCGAAAGCAGGGCCATGACGGAACTCCGGGCGTTAGGATCCAGCGTCGACGTCATGTTCTGGGGGCAGGACCATGGAAGTGGAACCACGCCGCGCGGACCCGGGCGGCTCCGACTCCGGCGGGGCCGAGATCACCCGGCTCTGCCGGACCCTGGTGCCGCTGGCGGCGGAGGGTAAGTACGCCGAGGCCGCGTCGACCTACCGATGGGTGACCAGGGCCTCGACCGGTGCCCCGCGCCGGTACGGCGACCACGCCCTGCGGCTGGAATTCTGCGCGCTCACCGGCAACGAGCACACCGGTTTCGATCTTCTGTCGCTTTTGGACGGTGTCGGTGACCACGCGGACGCCATCGGCAGACTGGAGTTCTTCGCTTCGGCCGCCTTGCTCACCCGCCGGTTGGTCGAAACCGGATACGGCGAGATCCCGTTCGTTCTCAACGGCCCGTACGACGGCCTTTCCCTGCGCCAGCTGCATCGGCGGATGCGGGCGGCGGCGTTCGTCGAGGCCGAGGAACTCGACGAAGAGGACCACACCGACTACTTCATCGAGCACGTCGAGCGGAAGATGACCGCGAAGCCGGTCGCGGAGTTCGTGCCGCTTCTGCCTTCCGCGCTCCCCCGGGTGCCGATCCTGCCGCCGCCGGGCCTGTCGGCGGAGGAACTCGTCATCCGGGCCGAAATCCACAATCACCGGTCCGAACCGGAGGAGGCGCGAGCCTGTCTCGCCGCGATCGGCACCGTCGGGGACGAGATCGCCCCGCGGCTGGCCGAACTGCGCGCGATCTTCCTCCAGGACGACGTCACCGAGGAAAGGCTGCGCCACGCGGCCGCCGGGTTCCGGCGGCACGGCGACGAAACCCGGTTCCTGCTCAACCAGTGCTGGCTCGGCCTGTGGCTGGTCTTCGACGATCAGGCCGAGACCGGGGTGGCGCTGACGACGGTGGCCGCCGCACGGTTGCGCGCAGGCACCGACGATCACGCCGCCTGCTGGGGCGAGTACTGGCTGGGGCACGTGCTTTCCGGACAGGGCCGGGCGCCCGAAGCGTACGAGGCCTTGCGACGTGGGGCCGAACGTGCCCGCGAGGCGGGCGATCCCTTGCTCCACGGCACTCTTCTGTGCCTGGAGGCGTCGCTGCGGAACGGCGACGGCAAAGATCCGGTGACCACACTGGAACTCGCACAGGCGGCGACGGACGCCTTCATCGTCGGAAACGTCGGCGAGAAAGCCGTCGAAGCCGTCGAACAGGTCCGGATCGCCTACGAGCGCACCGGATCGCTCGACGAACTGGACGTCTTCGTGGAGAACCTGCTGTCGACGCTTCCCGTCGGTGGCCCGGAACGGTTGCGCGGGCACCTCCGCCAGCTTCGGGCGCTGTCCCTGATCGGCACCGGCCGTTTCGCCGAAGCCGTCGACGACGCCTACGCGTCCCTCGGTGTCGCCGCGTCGAGAGGCAAGGACACCGCGGAACAGTGGTATGTCCTCGTCACCGCGCTGCACGGCGCCGGCCGCTACGACGAGGTGCTCGACGTCGCGCCCCGCACCATCGAACTGCTCGGCGGGCTGCCGGACTGGGGCCACCGCTGCCGGTGGATGTACGCCGACACCTACCGCGCGCTCGGCGAATCTTCGCGCGCCTTCAACGAATACGCCGTCCTCGCCGAGATCCTCGAGGGATCGGGCGACACCGGGCACTCCTACATCTCGGTGAGCATGGCCGCCGCCGAACAACTGGACCTGCTCGGCTACGGCGCGAACGCCGCCGACTTCTACGCGCGGGCCGCCGACGCGGCACTGGCGATCGGCGGCGGCTACGTGGCCGCCACCTGCCGTAACGCCGCGACACTTTCCCGGCTGCGCTCCGGCGACCTCGACGCGGCGCTGACCGCGCTCGACGCCGCGGAAACCGCCGTGCACGCGGTGAAAACCGAAACCGCGCCCGCGAGGGAACATCTCTTCGCGCAGCTCGACCACGTCGCCGCGCACGTGCTCAGCGCCGCCGGCCTCGTCCGGGAAGCCGCCCGCCGCGCGCTCCGCGCCGCCGAAACCTTCCATCGGATAGGCGAAGCCGAGTCCGCCCGCGACGTCGACCTGTTGCTCGAACAAATACTTCTCGGTGAACAAAAGTGACAGGTGCCCTGTTCTGTCAGCGGGCCAGTCTTGGCAGGGACCGCAGTCCGTGAAGGACTCCTTAGGGGACTCTGGGTCCCTCAAGGAGTCCTTCACGGACTTGGAACACTCGCCGGTAGCCCCACCAGTCACAGCGAGGGCGCGACCGGGGCGCCGGTACTGAGAAGCGCCAACTCTCGCAAGTAGTCCTCTAAAGGCGACCTTGCCTGTCCTCACGGGCAGGAGAAAGATCCCCGGCATGTCCGAAGGAGCCAGCGGTACCCGAAGCCTGCCCATCGGCTCGATCGTGCTGTGGGTCGTGCGCGTCGCGCTCGCCGCCGAGTTCCTCTACAGCGGGTACCTGCTGTTCGCGGGCGGGCACACCGAACAGACCTTCGCCGAGATCGGGCTCGGGCAGTGGCTCCGGTACGTTACCGGGGTCCTCGAGGTCGTCGGCGCGATCGGACTGCTCGTCCCCCGCCTCGGCGGGCCCGCGGCATTGCTGCTGGCGGGCGTCATGGTGGGCGCGAGCGTCACCGAGCTGTTCGTCCTCACCAACGGCGACCCGGTCCTCCCCCTGATTCTGCTGATCGTCTCCGCCACGCTGGCGTGGTTCCAGCAAGATCAGACTCGCGCACTCCTCGGAATCGAGCCTCCCGTGGACGACGAGGACTACCGCTAGGCGAACGCGAGACCGCCCTCCTCCGAACGGCGCAACAGGCTCCCGCCGAATGCACCGTTCACCGGAACAGTCAGCGAAAAACCGCATGTCAGCCCGCCTCGCGAGCAACTGACGATGGCGGCGAAATCCGTCCTGCAGCGTGATTATTCGCTCACTCAAGGTGAAAGATTGCGGCTCGTTTACAACGAACCGGCCACCTGCTTGACAGTCGGAGTGGTACGTACCACGCTGCCCGCATTGGTCTACACCATTTTGTGGGAGCCCGGCACAGTGGCCGGGCATCGAAAGGACGGCACGAGTGAAGCGCTGGCTCAAGATGACTGCGGGCGCCGCGGCCATCACCCTCGCGACGGCGGGCTGCGCCGGATCCGGCAGTGGCGACAGCACGAATTCGAGTGCTCCGGCCTCGAACGGCGCGCTCACGGTCTGGCTCATGACCGGGACCGCCCCGGAAGCATTGACGAACCCGCTCCACAAGGAATTCGAAGACGCGCACCCTGGCGTCAAGGTCAAGTACGAGATCCAGCAGTGGAACGGCATCCAGCAGAAGCTGACCACCGCGCTGGCCAGTGACAACCCGCCGGACGTGATCGAGCTGGGCAACACCCAGACCCCCGCGTTCGCGAACCAGGGCGTGCTCGCCGACCTCACCTCGAGCGTCGGCGACTTCAACGGCGCCCAGTGGCTCCAGGGCCTCAAGGCTTCGGGCGAGTACGACGGCAAGACCTACGGCGTCCCGTTCTACGCGGCCAACCGTGAGGTCATCTACCGCAAGGACATGTTCGAGCAGGCGGGCATCACCGCGACGCCCAAGACCCGCGCGGAGTGGCTCGACGCGATCACCAAGCTCAAGGCCAAGTTCGGCAGCGACCCCGAGTTCCAGGCCCTCTACCAGCCGGGCCAGAACTGGTACGAGCTGCTGTCGTTCATCTGGGACGAGGGCGGCGACATCGCGCAGGCCAACGGGAAGTCCTTCAAGGCGACCCTGGACTCCCCGCAGGCCAAGGCCGGGCTCGAGTTCTACAAGCAGCTCACCGACGCTTCGGGCACCAAGGCGCCGAAGGACGCCGACGAGGCCACCCCGCAGCAGGCCGGTATCTACGGCGCGGGCAAGGTCGCGATGATGATCGGTGTCCCGGGTGAGGCCGACACCGCGGCCAAGACCGACCCGACGATCAAGGAGAAGTCGGGCGCGTTCCCGATCCCCGGCAAGGCCGCCGACAAGTCGGCCCCGGTCTTCCTCGGCGGTTCGAACCTGGTCATCCCGGCCAACAGCAAGAACGCGGCCGCGGCCAAGGACTACGTCAAGCTGTTCTCCACCCCGAAGTACCAGACCGAGCTGGCCAAGGCCGGTTACGTCCCCGGTACCTCGACCGACGTGTCCGCGCTCGACGCGAACCCGCTCACCAAGGTCATGGCCGAGGCGTCCAAGAACGGCCGCGCCGTGCCGACCAGCCCCAAGTGGGGTGACGTCGAGTCCGGTCAGAACCCGATCAAGGACATGCTGACCGCTTACCTGACCGGAACGAAATCGCTCGATCAGGCGACCGCCGACGCCAACGCAGCGCTCGACAAGCTCATCGGCGGATGACCACGACCAAAGATGTGACGACGCCGGCGGGGGCCACCCCGCCGGCTTCGCCGCGCATCAAGCCGCCGAAATTCAATCGGCGCCTCCGTCTCGGCGAACGGACGGCGCCGTATCTGCTGATCCTTCCCGCGTTGATCGCGATCCTGGTCCTGCTGGGCTGGCCGACGATGCAGCTGATCGGGATCAGTTTCCGCAAGCTCGACCTCCGTGAGCTGGTCTCCGGAGAGATGGTCTGGATCGGGTTCGAGAACTTCTCCGAAATCCTGGCCGACTCCGAATTCTGGGAGATCACCGTCCGCACGCTGGTGTTCACCGCCACGGTCGTGATCGCCACCCTGCTGCTCGCGCTGTTCATGGCGCTGCTGATGCGGCACCTCAACCCGGTGGTCCGGGTGACCCTGCAGGTCGCGCTGATCCTCGCGTGGGCGACCCCGGTGCTCGCGACGACCACGATCTTCCAGTGGATCTTCGATCAGCAGTACGGGATCTTGAACAAAACGCTGGCGAAACTCGGCTTCGAAGGGTTCATCGGGTATTCCTGGTTCTCCACCGGCCCGAGCACGCTGACCGTGATCGGCCTGCTGGTCGTCTGGCAGGCCGTGCCGTTCGTGGCGTTCACGCTCTACGCCGGGCTCCTCGGCGTCCCCAAGGAGCAGTACGAGGCCGCGGGCATCGACGGCGCGAGCGGCTGGCAGGCGTTCTGGGCGGTCAGCTGGCCGGCGATCCGGCCGATCCTGACCATGGTCACGTTCCTGTCGGTCCTGTGGGACTTCAAGTTGTTCGCCCAGGTGTGGACGATCCGCCAGGGCGGGCCGGACGGCTCCAGCACGACGCTGCCGGTCTACATGTACCTCAAGGGTCTGGCGGGTAACCACTTCGGCCTGGCGGCGACCGCCGCCCTGCTGATGATGCTCGTGCTGATCCTGCTCACCGCCCGGTACGTCCAGCTGCTGGTGCGCACGAAGGAGGCCGACCTGTCATGAAGAAGTCCCTGGCACAGCGGATCGGCCTCGGCACGTTCGGGGTGTTCGTGGCGTTCCTGTTCGTCTTCCCGACGTACTGGATGGTCACGTCCGCGCTCAAGACGCCGGGCGAGGTCCTGTCGCCGAATTACGACCTGATCCCGCTCTCGGTGACGTTCGACAACTTCGTCACGGCGCTGACGAAGCCCGGTTTCACCACGTACCTCGCCAACAGCCTGATCGTCACGATCGGCGCGGTGCTGTGCTCGCTCGTCGCGGGCGTGCTGGCCGCGGTTCCCTTGTCCCGGATGCGATTCCGCGGACGCAAGGGTTTCCTGATGCTGGTGCTGATCGCTCAGCTCGCCCCGTTCGAGGCGCTGCTGATCCCGATGTACCTGCTGATGCGGGACGCCGGGCTGCTCAACCAGCTGCCTTCCCTCCTGCTGGTGTACTTCGCGGCGACGCTGCCCTTCACGTGCTGGATGCTCTACGGCTTCGTCAACGGCATCCCGTACGACCTCGAAGAGGCCGCGATGATCGACGGCTGCAGCCGGGCGGGCGCCTTCCGCCGGGTGACGCTGCCGCTGCTCGCACCGGGACTGGTGACCACGTCGGTGTTCAGCTTCATCACCGCGTGGAACGAGTTCCTGTTCGCGTTCGTGTTCATGCGCGACCAGAACAAGCAGACGCTGCCGGTGTGGCTTTCGTCGTTCCGGACGGCGTTTTCCGTGGACTGGGGCGGGATCATGGCGGCGTCGGTCATCTACGCCATCCCCGCGCTGGTGTTCTTCATCCTCGTTCAACGCAAACTCGTGTCCAACCTGACCGCAGGCGCAGTGAAGGGATAATCCTTGTCTTCACCGGAAAAGCTCGCCGGCTCCGTTCTCGTATCGGGCTTCGACGGCACCACCGCACCGGATTGGCTGCGGCGCAAAGTGGCCGACGGTCTCGGCGGCGCGATCCTGTTCGGCCGCAATGTGGTCGACGACGAGCAGGTGGCCGCACTGAGCGCGCAGCTGCGGGCCGAACGGCCCGACGTGCTCATCGGCATCGACGAAGAAGGCGGTGACGTCACGCGGCTCGACGTCGCCACCGGCTCGTTCGTCCCGGGACCACTCGCACTCGGCGCCGCGGACGACGTCGAGCTGACGGCGTCGGTCGCCGCCGCGCTCGGCGAACGGCTGGCCGCTTGCGGGGTCACGATCAACTTCGCCCCGTGCGCGGACCTGACCCTGGCGGCGGAGGATCCCTCCATCGGGGTCAGGGCGTTCGGTTCGGATCCGGTGAAGGCGTCGCCGCACGTCGCGGCGTACATCACCGGTCTGCAGAAGTACGGCGTGGCCGCGGCGGCGAAGCACTTCCCCGGGCACGGGGCGGCGACCGACGATTCGCACCACGCGCTGCCGGTGCTGCCCCGGACCGAGGCGGAACTGCACGAGATCGAACTCGTCCCGTTCAAGGCGGCGATCGCGGCGGGGGTGCGCGCGGTGATGACCGGGCACCTCGTCGTGCCCGCGTGGGGTGACCTGCCCGCCACGCTCAACCCGAAGGCGCTCACCGACGTCCTGCGCGGCGAGCTCGGCTTCACCGGCGCGGTGGTCACCGACGCGCTCGACATGGGCGCCGTCGCGGGCGAACTCGGCAAGACCGAGGGTGTCGGCCGGGCGTCGGTGCGTGCGCTGATCGCCGGCGCCGACGCGCTCTGCCTCGGCGGTGTGTCGTTCGAGGAGGACGAGCTGAACCAGATCGCCGCGGTCATCGCGGCCGCGGTCGAATCCGGTGAGCTGCCGCTGGAACGGCTGGTGGAGGCGTCGGAACGGGTCGCCGCGCTCGGCACTCCCCCGGTGTCGACGCCAGTCTCGCCGGTGGATCACCGGCTCGGCCTGGAGGCGGCGCGCAAGGCGTTGCGGATCCAGGGTTCGCCGAAGCTGGCCGGGCCGCCGCTGGTGATCGACATCGAGACCGAGCCGATCATCGCCGCGGGTCCGATGCCGTGGGGGCTCGGGTCGCAGCTGACCGAACTCGTGCCGGGCACCCGCGCGCTCAAGGTCACCGCGGACGGGATCGCGACCGCGATCGACGCCGTCCACGGCACCCGCGACCTCGTCGTGGTGACACGTGAGGCGCACCGGCATCCCGAGGTCCGCGAGTTCCTGACCTGGCTCCGGGAGGCAGGCGTGGACTACATCCGGGTCGAGACCGGCGTTCCCGGCCCCGACACCGACGGGCCGCGGATCGACACCTTCAGCGGGTCCTACGTCAGCCTCCGCGCCGCCGCGGAATACCTGGCCTGACGCCCCTCGCAATTCGTCCTCTAGTTGCGGTAGTTGCACGTGCAACTACCGCAACTAGAGGACGAATTGCGTTGAGGGGTTATTCGGTTGCGAAGCGGGCGACAGGGGTGTGTAGTCGGGAAGATCGGGTCCCGGCCTAGGAGACACTGCGTGGTGACGATGACGCGATCCGGTTACCACGCCAGGCAAAGCCACGCCCACGGCACCTCCGACAAGAGCATGTCCAGCACCGCGGGCGACTTCCGTGATCTGACGCCACTGGTGCCGATGGCGGCACTGCGTGAGGCCGGGACGACCGCGCACGAACCGATGCACCGGTTCACCGTCCAGGCCCCGGCCGACACACTCGGGCAGGTCACCGCGCTGCTGGCGCGGGCTCACGCCGTCCCGCGTACGACGCTCACGAAAGGCACGACCGCGGAGCTTGACGACGAGATCCCGGCGGCGAAAACCCATGAGGTGCACCGCTTCCTGCCCTCGGCGTCCCGGGGAGAGGGTGCGAGGGAGACCGTCTCCCACGGCTACCGGCACGTCCGAGTTTTCAAGTGACTGAGGAACGGAGAACACCATGGTTTCACGGCTCGGAGTCAGGATCCCGCGAGAACTGCCCGCCGCACGGCTGATCGTCTGGCCCGCCGCGCGGAACAGGAAGGCTTGGACGAGGTCTGGATCGTCGAGGACTGCTTCTACGCGGGCGGGATCGCCACGGCGTCGGCGGTGCTGGCGGCGACCGAGAAGATCACCCTCGGCATCGGCATCATGCCCGCCGTGGCCAGGAATCCGGCCATCGCGGCGATGGAGATCGCGGCACTGGCGGAGCTGTATCCGGGACGCCTGATCGTCGGGTTCGGGCACGGCGTGCCGGACTGGATGCGGCAGATCAACGCGTGGCCGAAGTCCGCGCTCGCCGCGTTCGAGGAAACGCTGGCGGTCATCCGGCGGCTGCTGGCCGGTGAACGCGTTTCCTTCGAGGGCAAGCACGTCCGGCTCGACGACGTCCAGCTGGAGTTCCCACCCGCGGTGCCGCCGAAGCTCATCGCCGGCGTGCGCGGCCCGAAGTCCCTCGCCGCCGCGGGCCGGGTGGCCGACGGGACGCTACTGGCCGAACCGGCGACCCCGGAGTACGTCCGCGCGACGCGGGACCTCATCGGGGTCGAGGGTCATTCGATCGCCACCTACAACTGGCTGTCCCTCGACGCCGACCCCGAGCGAGCCCGGGAGCGGGCACGAGCCGACGTCGCTTCCGCGATCGGGCCGAACTCGGGACCGGCGCTGAATCCGTTGGACTTCGGCGCCGAACTGCTGGCCGAGGTCGAGGCGAGCGCCGATGGAGCGGATCTGGCGCGGCGGCTCCGTCCGGAGTGGATCGACAGGCTGAGCATCAGCGGCCCGCTCGACCGTTGTGTCGAGCAGGTCCGCGCGCTGTACGCGGCCGGGACCGAATCCGTCGTCCTGCTCCCCCTGCTCGGTGAGCCGGAGGAGGAGTCCTTCGCCGCGGCGGGCCGGATCGCCGCGGCCCTGCGCGGCTGACGTCACCGCCTTCGGAGTGCCTTGACGACGGCGACCATGTCCTCGTCGCCGAAACCGAGCCGCGCGGCCTCGGCGTAAAGGGCACGGGACGCGTCGAGCAGCGGCAGGGTGAGTCCCGCTCGCCCTGCCGCCGCCGCGATCAGCTCGACATTGGCCAGGACGTTCTCGATCGAGGCCTGCGGCGCGAAATCCTCTTCGGCCAGTTTGGGTGCCTTGACCCGCAGGATCGGGCTGGCCAGCTGCCCCGCACCGAGGACGTCGGTGAGCAGGCCGAGGTCGAGCCCGTGCGTCCTGGCGAAGTGAACGGTCTCGGCCAGCCCGGTCACGACCGCGGTCAGCTGCACGTTGACCGCCAGCTTCATCAGAAGCCCGTTGGGTACCGGCCCGCAGTCCACGGCTTCCCGGCACAAGGCCCCGAGCAGCGGCCGGATTTCCCCGATCGCCCCCGGGTCGCCCGCGAGCATGGCGACCAGCTCACCGGCCTCGGCCGGGACCCTCGAGCCGGAAACCGGCGCCTCCACGTACATCGCCCCTGCCGCGAGGAGTTCGGTCTCGAGTCCGCGGGAATGCTCCGGTGCCGTCGTTCCCATGTGGACGATCGTGCGGCCGACGAGCGCCGGCCGTCCGCGGTCGAGCACGGCATCGACGGCGGCCGCGTCCTTCAGCATCAGGATCACGACCTCGCACCGCGTGAAGAGTTCCGCCGCGTCCCCGGCGACCTCGGCCCCCGCGGCCACCTGCTCCGAAGTCTTTCCGGGAGTGCGGTTCCAGACGAGCAGCGGGATTCCGGCCCGCGCCAGGTTCAGGGCCATCGGCCCGCCCATGCTGCCCAGCCCGGCGAAACCGACTCGTGAGATGACCATGGGACCCACTGTGCAGCATGGTCGCGAACCAGGGTGGCCGATGAGATGTTCCCGCCGGAAATCGCGAGGAATGCCCCTACGGCCACCCGAAAGCAGGTCCGTTCCGCCCCTCGGTGTCCTACCGCTCACCAGACCTTTTGTCGGGCCGGCCGTCACGCGAGTCGTCCCTCTGGTCACGCGAAACCGCCACCCGCACACCGCAGCAGGTACCTAAACACCCTTGGCCCTAACCGTCCTTACCACTCACGAGCCGGTCAGAAGGGGTGCACCATCCAGACATTCGCCTCCACGTAGACCCCGCAGTCCCGTTCGATGTTCGCGTGCACCGGCGCGATCCCGCCGGGGATCGCGTTGTCACCGTCGGCGAGTTTGACACCGGTCCACCTCCGCCAGTCCGCGATCGAGCCCGAAATGGTCACGGCGAACGGGCAGACCTTGATCATCCGCGCGCCGAGCCGTTCGTGGGTGCGCAGCCAGCGGTCGGCGAACAGGCCGTCCGCACGGCGCCGGACGGCGTACTCCTCCATGGGGACGTTCGGCTCGTCCTCCTTGCCGATCGGGCGCACCGAGACGATCAGCCGCTCCAGCCGTGTCTCCGCCGCTCGTGCCTTGAGTGCCTTCAGCATCGGCGTGGAGAGCCCGGTGCCACGCAGATGCGGGGCCACGACGACTTCGAGCGCGCACAGCGTGTCCGGCGCGCGGCCGTCCATGAGGTCTTGCGCGGCCCACTGGATCGCTTCGTCCCAGCCGTGTTCCGGCAGCTCCCGGCGGTCCTCGGCGGGATAGGTCAGCGGAACCGACAGCGCCCGCGCGATCGGCACACCTTCGTCGTCGAGCGCGATCAGGAAATACCGGGCCCAGTGCCGCAGGAACCGCTCCGGGGTGATCATCTTGCCACTGAAACCCCGGTAGATGAACTCACCCCCGACATCGCCGAGATTCAGCGCGGGATCGAGGAGATCGGGACGGGACGCAAGATCGACGATTCGCATGCCACCAAGTCAACCGAGACGATGATCGGCCCGATAGCTGCTTCCGGGCGATGATCAAGCAAGCTGGCGTGGTGTGGCCTGCAACCGGGAAAGGACGTCGGTGAGTCTGCCCGCGGCGACGTCCCACTCCTCGAGGACGCTGCTGCGCGCGAGCGCGGACGTCCGCAGGGAATGCCGGAGTTCGGCGTCGAGCGACCAGCGTGCCAACGCCGTCGCGAGCGCCGACGGATTGTTCGGCGGCACCAGCATGCCGGGGACTCCCCCGCCGGGCGCCATGCCGAGCGCGTCGTGCGTGCCGGCGGTTTCGGTGGCCACCACGGGGATCCCGCGCGCCAGCGCCTCGGCGACGACCAGCCCGGACGTGCCTCCCCTCGACGGGAGGACGAGCAGATCCGCGCCGTCGTAGACCAGGTCGAGGTCGTCCGGCGGCTGGATGAGGCTGATCCGGGAACCGAGCCCGAGCCGTTCGACCGTCCAGCGCAGTTCGTCTACGTAGGCCGGATCGTGGTGCGTCGCCCCGGCGAACACGCATTTGAACGCCAGTTCGTCGACCACCGAGAGCGCCTGGATCAGGACGTCCTGGCCGTGGCGCGGACTCATCGGTGCGAGACAAAGCAGCCGGGAGACGCCGTCGGCGCCGGCGGCGAGCGGCGCCGCGTCCGTGCCGGGTGTCGCGACGTAGACGCGGGTGGGGTCGAGATCGTGCCGGTCGATCAGCTGCCGCGCGAGCCACGGCCCGGTGGCGACGATCATTCCCGCCAGCCGCAGGGTCTCCCGTTCGCACGCGTCGAGTTCGGCGGACCGCGCCGGATCGAGCGCGGGATCGTCGGCGAGCGGCCGGTGCACCAGGACGGCCAGCCGCAGCCGCCGGGCGTGCGGGATCACGATCTCCGGGACGCCGCAGGCGACCGTGCCGTCGATCAGGACGACGGTGTCGTCGGGCAACGCGGCGAGCGAACGGGCCAGTCTCGACCGGGCCGGCGGCCCCGGCATCGGCCAGTCACCGGCGATCGGCAGTTCCAGCAGCGGGAGACCGGTGGCCGGGAGGTTCTGGCACATGCGGCGGTCGTACTCGCCGCTGGTGTCCTCCACGTCCCCCGGCAGGACGAACACCACCGGCTCCGTGCCACGGAAAGTCGAGGTGAACACGGATTACCTCCAGATGCGGACGGCGGCCTTACCAGGAGACACGGATGCGGCGCCCGAACGGTTCACACTCGTGGAGAAGAAGTTTCAACCGTTCACGCGCGCGATGGCGGCGACGATCTCGTCGCGCAGGCCCGCCCCGACCGCGATGGTGGCCGCCGAGCGCACCGTGTGGTCACCGCCGTCGGTGTCGACGACCACTCCCCCGGCCTCGCGGACCAGCAGGACACCCGCCATCGTGTCCCACGGTTTGTTGGCGAGGATGACACTCGCGTCGAGTTTGCCGTGCGCGATCCAGGCCAGGTCGATCGCCGCGGAGCCGAGGAACCGGATCCGCTGCACGCGGCCACCGAGTTCGGCCAGCAACGCCATCCGGACGCGGTTCTTGACCTCCGCACCCTCACCGACCGCGAAGTCGCCGATCGACACGATCGCGTCGGACAGCTTCGCCGCCTTCGAGGCTTCGAGACGCTCATCGCCCGCGTACGCGCCCTGGCCCTCGACAGCGGTGTACGTGACGTCGAGGAACGGGAGGGAGATCGCCGCGACCGTACTCTTCATGCCGTCGACGAGGCCGAGCGAAACCCCGCACAGCGGGATGCCGCGCGCGAAGTTGGCCGTGCCGTCGACCGGGTCGAGCGCCCACCAGAGGTCCTTGTCACCCTCGTGACCGCGTTCCTCGCCGAGGATGCCGATCTCCGGGGTCTCGCGCGCCAGGAATTCGCGCACGGCGTCCTCGACGGCGAGGTCGACGTCGGTCACCATGTCACGATCACCTTTGGTGACAACGGAAAACGACGTCATCGAGCGGATGATCCCGGTCGCCTTCGCGACGGCCTCGCGGGCGATGGACAACAATGCGGCGTGGTCGGACATATGGGTACCGTAGCCCGGTGAACCTGTTCCCGACGGCCACGACGGCCGACGAGCGCGCCCGGGGCGCCGACGTCGCGGTGCTGCCGATCGGCAGTTTCGAACAGCACGGCGCGCACCTCCCGCTCGCCACCGACGCGGTGATCGCGACGACGATCGCCGACGCCCTCGCCTCGGCGTACCCGGTGCTGCGGCTCCCGCCGATCACGATCGCGTGCTCACACGAACACGCGGACTGGGCAGGGACGGTCAGCATCTCGGCCGCGACGCTGTACGCCGTGGTGAACGACGTCGCCGCCTCGCTGCGGCGGTCCGGGGTGCCGAAACTGGTGCTGGTGAACGCGCACGGCGGCAACTACGTCCTGTCCAATGTGGTCCAGGAGTCCTCCTCGCCGATGGCGCTGTTCCCCGGTGTCGAAGGCTGGCAGGCCGCGCACGACGCGGCCGGGCTGGAGACGTCCCTGGACAGTGACATGCACGCCGGGGAACTGGAGACCTCCCTTCTGCTGCACGCACATCCTTCGCTGGTCCGGCCCGGTTTCGCGGCGGCGGATCACCTGGCCGACGACCGGCGACACCTGCTGACGGCCGGATTGCGGCCGTACTCGGAGTCCGGTGTGGTGGGGCGCCCTTCGCTGGGGACGGCGGAGAAGGGACGGCTGGTGCTGGAGTCACTCGTACGGAGCTTCGGGGAGACTCTGGCCGCGCTGAGCTGAAGGGGACTTTCCCCGCATAAGACGTGGGGAAAGCGCCCTTCACCGCGTGAGACGCGGGGAAAGTCCCCGTCAGCTCCCCACGATCGCGTCCAGGTGCGGCAGGAAGTGATGCATCCGCTCCTGTTTCGTCCGCAGGTACCGCAAATTCTCGTCGTTGGGCATGACCAGCAGCGGCACCCGCTCGCTGATCCGCACACCATGCCGCTTCAGCTCGTCGACCTTTGTCGGATTGTTGGACAGCAGCCGCACCGACCGCACGCCGAGGTCGGTCAGGATCTCCGCCGCCGCACCGTAGTCGCGCGCGTCCACCGGCAGTCCGAGCGCGATGTTCGCCTCGACGGTGTCGAGCCCTTCGTCCTGCAGCCGCATCGCCTTCAGCTTCGCGAGCAGGCCGATGCCTCGCCCTTCGTGCCCCTGGGCGTACACGAGGACTCCGGCGCCTGCCTCGACGATCGCCCGCAGTGCGGCGGCGAGCTGGTCACCGCATTCGCAGTGCATCGAGCCGAACACGTCACCGGTCAGGCATTCCGAGTGGACCCGTGCCAGCGTGTCGAAGCCCGTGACCTCGCCGTGCACCAACGCCATCTGCTCGGTGCCGTCGGCGTCCAGGTACCCGTACGCGCGGAAAAGGCCGTAACGGGTCGGCAGTCTGGTCTCTACGACCCTCTCCACTGTCATCGCGTTTCTCCTATCCGTACGGGTACCCCGAGGCGCGGTGCGGCGGGCGCGTAAAGCCTGACAAAACGGACTAGCACGGCCGCGCCGGGAAGGCTCGCGACGAGCGCGAGCACGCCATAGACGACGGCCACGGTGACGCCCTGCGCCGAGCCGAGCCCGGCCGCGCCGAACAGCAGCGCGCAAACGCCTTCGCGCGGGCCCCAGCCGCCGATGTTCAGCGGCAACCCCATCGCCAGCAGGGCGAGGATCATGAGCGGCACCAGTTCCCCGACCGGCGCGGTGACCCCGGTGGCCCGCGCGGCGACGACGAACAGGGCGAGATGCCCCGCGAGGGTGGCCGCCGAAAGCAGGCTCACGCCGGGCCAGGTCTCCTTGGTCAGCAGGCCGAGCCGGACGTCGGCGAGGGTGACGGCGAAACCGCGGCGCCATTTCGATCCACTGTGGATCCAGTGCTTTCCCGCTGTCAGCCCGGTGATGACGGCCGCGAGGGCGAGAACGACGATCACGATCCCGGCGGTCATGACGACCCCGTCGATCGGCGGCGGCACCACGGAAGGCGTACTGAGCACGACGGCGACCGAAGCGCCGATCACCGCGATCTGCCCGGCCGTCCGCTCCAGCACCACCGCGCGGACGCCGCGCAGGACGTCGCCGGATTGGCGGCCGTGCCGCACGGCGCGGTCGACGTCGCCGAGCATCCCCGCCGGCAGGACGCCGTTGAGGAACAACGCGCGGTAGTACTCGCCGACGGCGTTCCACAGCGACAGCTTGAGACTCAGCCGCCGCGCGACCAGGCACCATCGCCAGGCGCTGAAAAGCGTGGTGGCGAAACCGATTCCGAGCGCGGCGGCGACACCTGTGACGTCGACCTCGCGTAGCCCGTCCAGGAACGCCTTGGTGCCCAGTTGCCAGACGAGCACGGCGAGGATGCCGAGCGCGCCGAGGATCCGCAACCGAGGCCAGAGCCGCTTCATGCCGGTACCACCAGCAGATCCTCATGCTGGATCAGCACGTTCAGCTCGCCTGCCGCACACTGCGCGAGCCGCCACCGCAGGTAGGCGTCGCCGTCCGAGGAAAGCTCCGGCCGCTGCTCGCATGCGGCCCCGACCCAGCCGGTGAGCCATTCCGCGGTCAGCGCGGCCTGATCCGCGCCGAGCCGCCACGGGCTCGGGGCACGCCGCACGGTGGCACCGAGCCGTTCGAAGACCCCGAACGCGACGTCCACCGCGTCGGGGCCGAGCAGCCACCGGCCGCCGGTCACCCGGCGCTGGTGCGCGTTGAAGGCGTCGGAGATCTCGACGTCGAAACTCTCCTTGGGCGACAGCACCACCCGGCCCGAAACGCTCAACGTGAACAACACCGCGCAGCCCGCTTCGACACACGCTTCCGCCAGCTTGGTCATCTCCTCGGCGGTGAGCAGGTCGAGCAGCGCCGAGGCCGCCACCAGCGACGTCCCGGCGAGGTCTGCCGCTCGCAACTCGGTGATGTCCCGCCGTTCGGTGACGACATCGACCTCGCTTCCGTCCAACGCGTGCTCCGGACGGCTCGTGCGGGCCAGCGCGTGCGTGAGCAGGTCTTCGTCTCGGTCGTGCAAAATCCAGCGCTGACGGCCGGGCAGCCGCCGGGCCAGCCAGCGGCCGAGTGACCCGGTACCGCAGCCGAGGTCCCAAATCACGACCTCGTCCTGTGTCCGCAGGAACGCGCGCACGGGCTCGACCAGTTCGGTCGCGCGGGCGGCGGCGTCGGCGTCTTCGCGCAGTCGCAGCCAACTGGGGGCGTACTTGGTCATGCCGCCGTCCTTTCGTTCAGCAGCACGGCGGCGACACCGCGGGCGGTCGCGTCCCAGCCGGTCAGCGTCTCGCGGCGGAGGCGAGCGGAGGCGCGAAGCCGGTCTCGCAGTTCAGGTTCGGTCAGCCAGCGTCGCAGGGCCGCGGCCAGCGCGCTGACGTCCTCCCCCGGGACGAGCAGGCCGGGCACGCTGCCGTCGGGCGCCTGACCGAGCGTGTCCGGCAGGGCGTCGACAGCGGTCACCAGTACCGGGATGCCGTGCGCGAGCGCCTCGGTGACGACCATGCCGTAGGTCTCCGCGCGCGAAGGCAACACAAGGAGGTCTGCGGCGGCGTATGTCGCTTCGAGCGCTTCGCCGGTCCGAGGACCAGTGAGAGTGAACCTGTCGCCGAGAGTGTGTCGCCGCAGGCGCTCGACATAGCGGGTCTCGCGGCGGGCAGCGCCGACGCATTCACAGATCCACGGGAGATCCTTCAACGACTTCAGCGCGTCCGCGAGCAGTCCCTGTCCCTTGCGCGGAGTCACGTTGGCGACGCAGACGAGATGCGTGCCGTCGAGGCTCCCGGACGAGATTTCGGCCTTGTCGACACCAGGCGGCACCACGTGCACGCGATGCGGGGCGAGGTCGTGGTGCTCGATCAGCCGTCGCGCCGCCCAATCACTGGTCGCGACCACGGTCTCGACCGCGCCAAGCGTCTCCCGCTCCAGCCGGTCCAGTTCGGCGGCGAGCGAAGGCGAAAGTCCCGTTTCGTCGGCCAGCGGCAGATGCACCAGCACCGCGATCGACAGCCGCCGCGACGCGGGCACGATCACCTCGGGCACCCCGCAGGCGACCAGCCCGTCGACAAGGACGGCCGAACCTTCGGGCAGTCCGGCGAGCTTGCGCGCCAGTACCTTGCGCGCCTCGGTGTCGGGCCGCGGCCAGTTGCCGCGCACGGCGATCTCGTGGACCTCCACGCCTGTCGCGGCGAGACCGTCGCACAGGCGGCGGTCGTAGACGTTGCCGCCGCTCGGCGCGCTCAGGTCGTCGATGTCGTTGGGCAGGACGACGTGGAGACCACTCACAGCGCACGCTCGTAACTCGCCCACGCGACATGGGATTCGTGCAGCGCGACGGTGATCCCCTCGAGCCCGCGGGCGCTCTCACCGAGCGCTCCCGCGTGGACACGACCGGCGAGCCTGTCGGCGATGACCTTCGCCAGGAACTCCGTCGACGTGTTGATCCCGGCGAACTCCGGCACGTCGTCGAGGTTGCGGTAGTTCAGGTCGGCGAGCGCCGCTTTGAGCTCTTCGGTCGCCTTGCCGATGTCGACGACGATGTTGTCGGCGTCCAGTGTGGACCGGCGGAACGTCGCGTCCACCACGAAGGTCGCGCCGTGCAGTTTCCGCGCGGGTCCGAAGACCTCGCCCTGGAAGCTGTGGGCCACCATGACATGGTCGCGGACGGTGATGCTGAACAACGGACCTCCTCCGATAGTGCGGCTACCGCGTGTCCTCCCCGTGATACGTGACACGGAGGCAGAGCGTTCCTGGTTCATTCGCGGCCAGCCGCCCCACGACGTCCGGCAGCTCACCGAACCGGCATTCCCCGCTGACCAGCACCTTAAAGGCGGGGTCCGACAAAATGTGCAAAGCGAGAGCCAGGCGGTCGCCGTAGCTTCGGTTCGTGCGGCGAGCGGGCGAGACCATGCCGACCTGGCTGGAGCGGATCGCCAGCCGTCGTGAGTGGAAGTTCTCGCCGAGCGGGATGCTGACGCGGCGGTCGCCATACCAGCTCAGCTCGACGACCTCGCCCTCCGGCGCGAGCAGTTCCAGCGAGCGCGCCAGCCCGGCCTCGGTAGCGCTGGCGTGCACGACGAGGTCGCAGTCGCCCAGCGCGTCCTCCGGTGCCGAGAAGTCGACACCGAGCGCTTCGGCGATCTTCGCGCGCTCCGGGTCGACGTCGATCAGCTGGACCCGGGTCGCCGGGAAACCCGCCAGCAGTTTCGCGACGCTGCTGCCGACCATGCCGGCACCGACCACCGCGATCCGGTCGCCGAGCTTCGGCGCCGCGTCCCAGACGGCGTTGACCGCGGTCTCGATCGTCCCGGCGAGGATCGCGCGCTCCGGCGGCACCCCGCGCGGCACCGGCGTGACGGCCGACGCGGGCACGACGTAGCGGGTCTGATGCGGATAGAGACAGAACACGACTTGCCCGACGAGCCCGTCCGGACCTTGTTCGACCACACCGACATTGAGGTAGCCGTACTTGACCGGACCGGGGAAATCGCCTTCCTGGAACGGCGCGCGCATGGCTTCTCGTTGACTCGGCGGGACCTCGCCGCGGAAGACGAGCGTCTCGGTACCCCGGCTCACGCCGGAGTACAGGGTGCGGACCAGCACCTCGCCGTCTCCGACCGAAGGGAGCGTGACCGGCCTGAGCTCGCCGTCACCGGAACCACTGAACCAGAAGGCGCGTTCCATCGTGTCCTCTCGTATCGGACCTCCGAGACGGGTCTTCCATCTTGTCCATTCACATCGGACCTTCGAGACGGGTCTTCCATCTTGTCCATTCACATCGGACCCTGGAAACGGGTTCGCCGTCACCATAACGAGGAGGCCTCGTGATCAACCCCGGAATCTTCCTGGGGATTTTCGTCCAGCTGGCCTTGCTGGGGACGCTGGACGCCGTCACCGGTCTGGGCCCGCTGGGCTGGATCGCCGGAGCGGCCTACGGCGTCGCCGTCGGCGGATTCCTGACCTACGGCCTGAACCGGAGCACCGCGCGCTCCCTCGGCCCGGCCGACGCCGTCACGCTCGGGCGCTCCGGGCTGGTCGGCTGTGTGACCGCGCTCGTCGTCGACACCGCGGGCCGGGAGACCGTCACGATGGTCGTCATCGCGTCGGTCGCGCTCGCACTGGACGCCGTCGACGGCCAGGTAGCGCGCCGTACCGGAACGGCGTCACCCCTCGGCGCGCGTTTCGACATGGAAATCGACGCGTATCTGATCCTGATCCTGAGCGTGGTCGTCGCCCAGTCGCTGGGCCCTTGGGTGCTCACGATCGGCGCGATGCGCTACGTCTTCGTCGCCGCGAGCCGGCTGTGGCCGTGGTTGAACAGCCCGCTGCCGCCGAACATGGCGCGGAAAACGGTCGCGGCGGTGCAGGGCATCGCGCTGGTCGCGGTGGTTTCGACGATCCTGCCACTTTGGGCCGGTTTCGCGGTCACGCTGGGCGCGCTGGGACTGCTGACGTGGTCTTTCGGGCGCGACACGTGGTGGCTGCTGGAGCGGCACGCCTTCGCCGCCACTCCCGCCGAGGTCGCGTGATCACGCGTACTGGGCTTCGCCGTTCCCGAACGACCAGTTGATCAGTTCCGTCTCGTTGATCGTCACAAGCACATTCCGCGGCTCCGTCCCCGCGTACTCCTCGGCGAGTTCCGCGATCCGCCGGTACAGCGCCCTCTTCCGCTCGTCGGTGCGGCCCGGTCGCATGGTGATCGCGACGAACACGACCCCCTCGTCCCGGTGAATTCCCAGGTAGTCGTCGTACTTGAGGGTGCTCCGGCCGTTCAGGACCTGGAAGCGGTCGTCGGCCGGGATGTCGAGCGTCTCGACCATCGCGTCGTGGACGGCGTTGCCGAGGGCTTCGAGCTTTTCGGTTCCCAGTGCGTCGATGCGAACGAAGGGCATGTCAGTTCTCCTTGGCGGCGAGTAGTCCGAGTGCACCCTCGACGGCCTTCGCGAACACGTCCGGGGACCCGGCGGCGCGAGCGAGGACGTAACCGCCCTGCAAGACCGCGACCAGCGCGGTCGCCGTGGCGGCGGGGTCGAGCGAGGCGTCGAGTTCGCCGGTCGCGCGGCCCTCGTCGAGCAGTTCGGCGAGACGGCCCGTGACCCAGCCGAAGGTCTCCTCGACCGGCCTTCGCAGGTCCGGATCGGCCATCACGTCGGGGTCCTGGGTGAGCCTGCCGACCGGGCAGCCCTTGAGTGCGTCGCGCTCGCGGCGCAGGTAGGCGGAAATCCGTTCGATGACCGTGCCGGGCCCACTGAACTCGGCCTCCGCCTTGACCCGCAGATCGTCGGCGTTGCGGCCGATCGCGGCGAGCGCGAGTTCGGACTTGCCCTGGAAGTGGTGGTACATGCTGCCCTGGCCGGCGCCGGAGCGCTCCTGGATCGCCTTCGGGCTGGTGCCGACGTACCCGCGCTCCCACAGGAGCTCGCGAGTGCTCTCGATGAGCTGTTCCCTCTTGTCCACCCCGATACCGTACATACTAGTAGGTACAGAGACAAGCCGACAGCGCTGCAGCAAGGGACCTTTGCTATCACTTCGCGCTCATCCGCAGGTCCGGGTGCTCGCGGTCCGTGAAGGCCTCCTCCCCATCCTCAAGGTCAGGGTCCCGGCAAAGTCGCAGCTGCTGGTCAGCGCTGCTCTCGGCAGTCCGGACTTGATATCGCCAGTGCCTGCCAGGGTCAGTGGGGAGGATTGGGGACGTTGAACGTCCGAAATCTTCCCCGCTCGGCTTGTGCCGGGGTTCCTTGGGGGAGGCATGTCCCTCAGGCTCTGTTGATCGAACTCCGCGACGAATAACCGCCCGACCTTTAAGACCTCGGCTTTGCCGGGACCCCTACCCTCGAAGTAGGGAAGGAGGTCTTCACGAACCACGAGTTCGCCACATCGGCCTCCGTGATTCCAAGTGTCACGACCGAGTCGCGGGAAGCCCCTTCACCTACCTGGGCGACACGTTGACAGCATCACCGGCGGATCGACGACGGCGACGGAGGCGAGCCGCCTGGTTCATCGCACGACGTGGGCGTACGCGGACTTCAGGTCCTCCACCGGACCCGCCGGCGCGACCAGCGGCCCTTTCGCCCAGTCGCAGCCGAGTTCGTGCAGCACTTCCAGTTGCCGCGCGGTCTCGACGCCTTCGGCGACCACCACGAGGTCGACGGCGTGCGCCATCGCCATGATTCCGGCGACGATCGGCTCGGCGTCAGTCGACCTTCCCAGATCGGCCACGAACGACCGATCGATTTCGATCACGTTCAGATCGAGGCGGCACAGTTGGGCGAGCGAGGAATACCCGGTGCCGAACCGTTCCGCGGTCACCTTGACCCCGGTCTTCCGCAACGCGTCGACGGCGTCGGCCGCGTCCTTCAGTGCCGTTTCGTCGACGTCGAGACAGAGATCTTGCGGCACCAGCCCTGCGGCCTCCAGAGTTGTCTGGACCAGTTGCAGCAACGTGGGATCACCCAGTTGGCGCACCGACAGGCTCACGTTCACATTACAGTGCACACCATGATCGACACGCCATCGGGAGATCTCACCGGCGGCCGTGGAAAGGACCTCCGCACCGATGATGGTCAAGAGATCGCCGTCGTCGGCGATCTCGACCAATTCCGCCGGATCGATCGGTCCGCGGACAGGGTGATCCCAGCGGGACTTCGCCTTCACCGCGACCATGTCGCCGGTCCGCAAATCGACGACGGGCTGATAAACGGTCTCGATCAGGCCTTCCGCGACGGCGTTCCGCAGATCCTGCTCCAGGATGAAACGGTCCTGTACCCGTTCCCGCATGATCGGCGCATAGAACGCGTAGCGGCCGGGTCCGAATGTTTTCGCTTGATACATCGCCAAATCGGCGTCTTCCAGCAATTCATCGGCACTGCGGGTATCACCGGGTTCGGCGATCACTATTCCGATACTCGTATTGATATACAGTTCGCGGCCGTACACGGTGAGCGATTCGGCGAGATGGCGCTGGAGGTGATCGGCCAGCGCCCGCACCTCGGCGTCTTCGGCAAACCCGGTGGTGATGACCAGGAACTCGTCCCCGCCGAGCCGCCCGACCAGGTCCGAAGGCCCGGCGACGGCCCGCAGCCGCTCCCCGATGATGCGCAGCACCTGGTCGCCGACGGTATGGCCGAGCGAGTCGTTGATGATCTTGAACTTGTCGAGGTCGATGAACATCACCGTGGTCGTGCGTGCCGGATCGGCCATCGTGCGACGCAGATGGTTCAGCGCGAACGTGCGGTTCGCGAGCCGGGTCAGCGGATCGTGGGTCGCCTCGTAGGCCAGCCGCTCACTGATCGCGCGCCGTTCGGTGATGTCGGCGAAAGAGGTCAGCACCGAGGGCACGCTCTGCCCCGGCGCCATCAGCGGGCCGGAGGTCAGCGAAAGCCACCGGTGTGCGCCGTCGCGCCGCCGCACCTGCACGACCCGTCCGGTTTCGACCTTCCCGGAACGCCGCACGCGCGCGGACGGCAGGTCGTCGACGGGCACCGGGACGCCGTACTCGTCGTACAACCGCAACGCCCGGCTCTCCAGGCCGACCAGGGATCCCGCCGGCACGCCGGAGATCCGGTGCGCCGCGGAGTTCGCCAGCTCGATCCGCCCGCCGGGGCCGACCACCAGCACCCCTTCGTCGAGCGTTTCGACCACGGTGGCGAATTCGGCTTCGGCCCGGCGCTGCGCGGTCTCGTCGGCGCACAGCAGCACGTAGCCGTCGAACATCTCGGCCGCGGAGACCCGCACCGCCAGTGCCGTGCCGTCGGCGCTGAAATGCGTGGCCTGTACGACACCGCCCGCCGCGACGACCTGCCGCGGACTCATCGGCGCGCCGACGACCTCGGCCACCGGGACACCGATGACCTGGTCGAGTTCATGTCCGTAGACGGCCTCGGCCGCCGGGTTCCAGCTCGTCACCAGCCCGTCGGGCGAGGTCGCGATGATCGCGTCACTCGCGTGACCGACCAGCGCGGCCTGAAACCGCAAACCGGCTTCAGCCGCCTTCTGCGTGGTCAGATCGCGCATGATCACCTGATAGGCGGGTTTGCCCTCCCAGGTGGTGAGCACCGCCTGGGATTCGACATCGAACTTGCGGCCCTGCAGGGTCCGCAGTGTCATTTCGGTCGGCTCACTGAACGAACCCGGCTCGGCCAGCGCGCCGATCCGCTCCAGCAGCGCGTCCAACGAGCCGGCGTCGACCACGTCCATGATGTGCAGCCCGATGAGTTCGGTGGACACCTTCGCACCGAGGAACCGCATCGTGGCCGAGTTCACGAACACGAATTTGCCGCGCTGATGGACGCAGATCCCATAGGGGCTCGCCTCGACCATCGTGAAGTATTGGGTGCCCAAAGTCCCGCCGTCGGAATTTTGCTCCAAAAGGCGGTACCCCTTGCCGAGAAAGGCAAGGGCGGGGTCGCCGCGATGATCCCTCTCGGCGGACAACTCGGTCAGCAAACGGACGAGCGACGTATGCCGGTCAGCCGCCCCACAGGCCGGGTCGGGCTTTCCAACCGTGCAGGTCGTGGTGCCGTTCGCTGGCGAGGAATCCTGATCCGAAGGCCGGTGGGTGTCGGGAGTCCCACCGTCGAGATCGTCAGGATCCATGTGATCCAAACCCCCTACTCAACTGATGTAGCTTCCGATTAGATCACTAAATCGACGTAGTCGTCCTCCTCGGCCAGCTGATCGGTGTGGCTTATCCACACCGGCGCCGACGAAATGTAGTTGAAGGGAAACACGTGCGGAGCAAAACCGACATCTGCGGCATCGGCGCCGTGACCGCCTACGGCTGGGGGCGCGAATCGTTGTGGGAAGGCCTCGCGAGCGGCGTTCCCGGCCCCCAATTCACCGAAGGCTTCGGGGAGACCCCGGAATTGCCAGGCTGGGTCGGGCGGATCGCCGACGGCGGCAGGCCGAGGGACGGCAATCTGCACGGCCGCGCCCTGCTCGCCGCGGCACGGGAAGCGATCGAAGACGCCGGTGCGCGGGGCTGGTCACCCGGCCGACGGGTCGGCGTCGTTTCCGGCGGTGTCCGGGAAGACCAGCGGACTTGGGACAGGTTCGTCCTGCTCGGCGAAAAGCTGATGTTCCGCCGGGAATTCATCGGCATGATGCCCTCGACCCCGATCTCCGTGCTGATGGCGGAGTTCGGCTTCCGCGGCCCCTCGATGATCACGTCCGCGATGTGTGCGACCGGAGGCGCCGCGATGCTCACCGCGAAGATGTGGCTGGACGCGGGATACGCCGACGATGTCGTGGTGGTCACCACCGATCTGTCCGCACTCCGGCCGATGGTGCGCAACTTCGTGCACTGCGGGGTGGCGGTCACCGACGCGCCGCCACTCGACGCGTGCCGCCCTTTCCAAGAGGGCACGCGGGGTTTCACCTTCTCCGAGGCCGCGGTCGCGATGGTGCTGACCCGGCAGAAGTCCGACTCGTACGCGACCGTGCGGGGTGGCGCCATGGCGCACGAAGCGCATAACGCGATAGCGCTCGACCCCGACCCGACGACCGCGATCACCGCGGTGACCGACGCACTGGAGAACGCGGACGCCGCCGCGACGGACGTCCGGTACATGAACTCGCACGGAACAGGCGCGAAACTCTGCCACCGCACGGAATCCCAAATCCTCGAAGCGGTCTTCCCGCGCAGCACGGAGATCTACTCGATCAAACCGCTGACCGGCCACACCCAGTCGGCCAGCGCGCTGACCGAGATCGCGACGACCTGTCTCGCCGCGCAGCGCGACCTGATCCCGGCACCGAAACCGGTGGCGGACGGGCATCCGCAGCTGATGGACGGGCCGTCCCGGCCCGAAAGCGGGCTCACCGTGAAGACGTCGATCGGGATGGGCGGCTACGTCACCGCTGTCGTCTTGGACACCGCGTAGATAACACACGGTACCAACATAGTCACGAAGTGTCATTATCCGTGCTGAAGTGGTCAATACTCCTCGGTAGCGACAAGCACTGAGCACGGAGGCGGCCATGAGCGCGAAAACGGCATCCGACAATCTCGTCCACAACTACCTGTTCTTGCGGCGTGCCATCGGTTTCCTCGGGATCGGACTGCCCTTCGTGCTGATCTTCGGGAAGCTCGCCGTCGACGGCGGTGGCCTGCTCAACTCGATCAGCGGCTACTACTACTCGGGGATGCGTGACGTCTGGGTCGGCATCATGTGCGCCATCGGCGTCTTCCTGTTGTCCTACCGGGGTTACGGCCGGATCGACGACATCGCCGGGAACATCGCGGCGGTGGCCGCGGTCGGGGTGGCGCTCTTCCCCACCACGCCGTCGAACGGCGACCGCACGGACGAGATCATCGGCCTGCTGCATCTCGCCTCCGCCTCGGTGTTCTTCCTGACACTGGCGTTCTTCTGCATCGTGCTGTTCACCAAGTCCGACAAGGAGATCCCCGGCGCCCGCAAGCTCGAACGGAACCGGCTGTACGTCGCTTCGGGCGTGATCATGCTGGTGTGCCTCGCGTTGATCGTGCTCTGCGGCCTAATCTTCGACGACATGACGAAGGCGCTTTACCCGGCGCTGTGGCTGGAATCGGTGGCGATCCTCGCGTTCGGTGTCGCCTGGCTCGCCAAGGGCGGGACGCTGCTGCCGGACAAGACAGCGAAGGCGGGGACGCGGGTAACGGCCTGACCTGCACCGGAGCCGAACGGATCAAGGTAAGGAACCTTTGTCATCGGCCGGGTCGTTGACGCCTTATGACTGAGCGCATCGCACTCCAGCTCGGCCGCCGCGATCTCCTGGTGGTCGCGGGAATTCCCGGGGCGGGCAAGACCACCTTGCTGGCCAGGGCGGCGACCGGCGCGATGCCGGTGCTCGATTCCGACCGGGTCCGCGCGAAGCTGCGCGAACGACTACCCGCCGCGCTGCCGTACCGGTTCTACCGGCCGCTCGTCCATCTGTGGCATCGCGCGCGGGTCGTCGGGTTCGCGCTGGCGGACAACGGCCCGCTGGTCGTGCACGAGCCGTCGACCCGTGCGACGACCCGCGGGCTGCTGGCCCTGCTCGGCCTGCTGAGCCGCCGCCCGGTGCGGCTGCTGTGGCTCGACGTCTCGCCAGAGGAGGCCCGTGCGGGCCAGATCGCGCGCGGGCGCGTCATCCGGCCGCATTCGTTCAGCCGCCACGTCAGAAGGGCCGAGAAGCTGCGCCGTGAACTGCGGAACGGCTGGGTCCCGGCGGGCTGGCACGGCGCGCGAATGGTGACCAGGGAGGTCACCGGGGCACTGCGGTTCGTCACCGAGGAAGAGCCGGGGAGAGACCGCTCGAACGACATCCGGCTCGCGCCTCACCGGCGGGTGGCTCGCAGCAGCGCGACGTCCAGCGGCAGGCCGTGCACCGAGTTCAGTTCGAACCCCGCGCCCGCCGGCAGCCCGCGATAGTGCCCGGTGGCGCGCTCGCGGCCGCCGTCAGATACCCACGAGCTTTCGGCGAAGAAGTCCTGGTGCGCACGGGAAATCCGCAGGCTCTCCAGCCGCGCGTCCCGCAGGGCTCGCTGGAAGACGGCCTCGTCGTCGTAACCTGCCGGAGTGTGCAGGAGGTTGATCATCCAGTGCGAGAATTCTGCGCCCGCCAGATCCGCGGCAGACACGCCGCGGAATACCGATCAAGCGGTGTCGTGTCGCCCTCGTCGTGAGCGGTGATCAAGGCACTGGCGAGAATCTCGGCCTCCATCAGCGCGAGATTCGCGCCTTTCGCCGCCGAAGGGCTGATCAGGCTCGCCGCGTCACCCGCGAGGAACAGGTTCCCGCGCTGGATCGTGTCCATCACGTGCGAACCCAGGTCCACGATGCGGCGCTCGATGATGGCGCCCTGTTTCAGCGGGCCGTAGTGATCGGCGCGCATCCGCAGGTGCAGTTCGTCCCAGATCCGGTCGTCCGTCCAGCTTTCCGGATCCTCGCCGCCGCGCGGGACTTCGAGGTAGTAGCGCGTCACCGTCGACGTCCTCGCCATATGCCCGGCGAATCCGCGTTCGTGCATCGCGTACCCGACCGTCGCAACCGGCGATGTACTCGGCACGCAAGAGAACCTCATCGGCGATGACGGTGGCGTCCGTCCCCGACACCGACGACACCTCGGCCCCGAACTTGATCTCCCCACCGCGGGCGAGGAATTCCGCGATCAGATCGATGACCGGGAATTGCTGCGGATAGACGGAGTGCACCTCGCCCGCGCCCAGCTCGCTGTACTTGAGTTCGAATTCCGCCTGCTCATTACGGAAAGCGCAGGTGTCGTGCCGGACACCGTTACGGAGAAGCCCGTCGGCGAGTCCGTTCTCCTCAAGCACACAACACTGTTCGCGGCAAGAAACCCTGCCCTGGCACGCTTTTCGACATGCTCACGGCTCTGCCGCACCCACGATCAGCACATCAGCGTCGTTCTTTCCCACGAAGGCCCCCAGAACCGCCCTGCGGTCCGAGGTACACAAAACGCTTTGAGCGGGTGCGTGTTCAGCCCTTCTGGGCACGCAATCGTGCCCGGCGTTTCCCTTCGTGCATCGCCACGACACGGGCGACGGGAATCGTGTGCCCCTGTTCGACGAGATCGGCGGGCAGGGCCTGCGGTTCGGGCATCGCCTCGGCCCACGGATCCCTGTCCCCGAGAAGAGCGGGCGCCGTGAAGACGGTGAAGTCGGCGGGGAGCACGTTCGCCAGGTCGTCCCAGGCCACCGGGAACGACACCGGCAACCCCGGCCGCAACCGCGGGCTGTACGCCGCCGCGACCGTGTTGCTTCCCGCCCGCGTCGAGTCGAGGTACACCTTCCCCTCGCGGTCTTCCACGATGTACGCGGTCGTCGCGACGGCAGGATCGACCTGTTCCGCGCGAGCGGCGAGCGCACGGGTCGCGGCCGCGACGTCGTCGAAGGCCTGCCCCGGCACCAGCGGGACGAAGATGTGCACTCCCTTGGACCCACTGGTTTTCGCGGCCCCGTCGAGACCGGAATCCGCGAGGGCCAGCCGGACCAGCCCCGCGGCCTTCACGACGTGCGCGAAATCGTCGCCCGCGGGCGGATCGAGGTCCAGGACGAGATGGGTCGGGCCCGTTACGTCGCCCGCGTGCATCAGCGTCGGGTGGTACTCGACGGCACGCTGGTTCGCGAACCACAACAATGTGCGGCGGTCGTCGCACAGGGCGTACGACACCTGCCGCTTCGAGGTCTCCGCCCACATCCCGTACCGCTTCACCCAGTCGGGTGTGTATTTGGGCAGGTTCTTCTGCATGAACGGGTCCTGGCCGCGCAGGACGCGGATCACCGACAGCGGCCGGTTCTCCAGTACCGGGAGAATGCGGCCCGCGACGGCGTCCAGGTAGTCGACCAGGTCGCGTTTGGTCGCGTCCTCGAACAACGGCTGGTCGAGGTTGGTCAGCTTGACCCCGTCGCGCTCGTCATCGCTCATGGGGTGAGCCTAAAGGCTCGTGAGCGGTAAGGACGGTTGGAGCCGTCCTTACCGCTCACGAATTCAACCCTTAACTAATGTTGGCGTCGATGCAGGCGTAGAACGCGTTCGCCGTGTCGTAGACGTTCCAGCGGGCGAGGATCTTGTGCCGCCCGCTCTGCTGAAGGTTCACGCTGTGCGTGACCGTGGCACCCGGCTGTGCACCGCCGTCGTTGACGGTCGCGACCTTGGCGCCGTCGACGAAGTACTCCCACGTGCTGGTGCGGTGGCGAGCCGTGATCGTCCACCGGAACGTGGTGGTACGGCCGAGGGAATGCACCTTCCAGCCCTTGCTGTCGTCGTTGAGATCAGCGAAACGGCCGACGCCACCGTGACAGCTCGTGAGCCCCTTGGGCCCTTCGACACTTTGCGGTTCCCATTTGATGGAACCACAGGAAACGGTGTTCTGGGCGCACTGCGCCTGCCTGCTAGCCGGTGAGGAAACGTAGCCGTGTGCGCTGGCGGTTCCCGCCGGGATCGCGACCAGAACAGCCGGCACCATTGCCGCACCTGCCGCCAGGGTCAAAAGCCTTCGTTTGAAGCTCATGCCTACCCCTTTCGACACCCACCGCTGACCCGGTGGCAGAACCGTCAGCTGACACGAGGTTCTTGGGCCACAGCGAGCGAAAACCATATGACGGTTGGGACCACATCCGCCAAAGCATCAAGCAGGCGGATGTGGTCTAGACCATAATTGGTTCAGACGACTTGGTCAAGAGTAACCAACCGGGCACTCGCCCTCGTGAAGATCGAACAGGGGTTGTCAAGGCGTGCGATCAGCCCGCACCCAAACAGACGAACGGTCGCCGGAACGGATCAACCGCGACGGTGTCCGCCAAGGCCGTCGCCGGTCCGGCGCCTTCGGCGAGTCCGCGGTGGTAGTCGTCCATCGCGGCCGCGGCGGCCTCGTCACCGACTCGGCTCAACGGCGCGATCACCGTCCGCGAGCCGCTCGCGAGCAGCGCGCTGGCGAATCCGAGGACTTCGTCGCCGGGACGGATCCGGTTCAGCGCCAGTTCACACGCCGCGAAGACGACCTGCGACGGCGGCTGCGCGAGCCCGGCCATCTCATGCGCGAAGAGGGTGCCGTCGGCCAGTTCCAGCCGGGAGAACAAAGCGTTCTCGGGCTCGTGCGCGCCGTGCGCGGCGAGGTGCGCGAGCTTCGCGCCGTCCAGCGCGCGCAGGACCGACTTCACCGTCGCCTCGGCACCGGTCAACGTGTGCGCCGTCCGGTAGTGCGTGGCGAGCTTGTCCAGTTCACCCCTGTTCCCGACGAGGCCGGGACCGCGCACGAGAACGACTTTCCGCGCGCGTGACGCCGTCGAGCGCTCCGCGCCCAGCCATGCCGTCGCCGACGGAGCGACGACGATCGGCCGCGACCGCAACGACGGCAGCACCCCCCACGGGACGGCGTACAACGGCCCGGTCGGCACGACGACCAGGCCGCGGTCCCCGAGCAGCTCCTCCAGTGGCCGGATCAGCTGGACGTCGAGCCGCTCGGCCTGCTTCCGCGCCGAACCGAGCACCGACTGGACCAGTGGCGCGGCCAGCTGATCCGGCGCGAGGGCGTCGAGGTCGACGTTCAGCATCCGCGCGGACTCCGCCGCCCGCGCCGCCGAGCCGAGCCGCACCAGTTCGCACCGTCCGCCGGCGACCACCACGACCACCAGGTCGTCTCCGGAGGACGCGAAACTCACCAGCGCGCGTTCGCCAAGCTCGTCGGCGACCTCCGCGAGCCGCGCGATCGGCCTCGGCCTGCCCCTGCGTCCGGTGTGCCACCCGTGCCGATGCGCGTCACGCAACCGCTCGGCGTGTTTCGCCCGCAAGGCCGCCGTGGGATGCCCGTCGTGCTGCGCTTGGTGGATCGCCTGGTCGAGACCCCTGACCTCACCGACCCGCTCGGCGAGATCCGGATCGGTCGCCGCAACAGGTTCGTACCGGTAACTTTGCGCGCGAGTCCGTTCCGTCCAGCCGAACAACCGGGCCGCGTCGGCCCGCTCGAGCACGATCTTGACGGCGAGGTCCGCCAGCTCCCTGCCGTGCAACGCCGTCCCGGACACCAGCTCGAGGCCGCCCATCCGGTCGCGGACCCGATCGAGTTCGGTGAGCCCGGCCCGGATCTCGGCCAGCGCCCTGGTCTTGTCCCCCTCCGCGACCGCGAGTTCCGCACGGCAAAGGCGCCGCAGCATCCGGTAGTCGACGGAAGTCAGCCGCCCCGGCCGCGGAATCCGCGTCATCAAGTCGGCGGCACGCTTGCGCTTTCCCTTCCGCAGCTCGACCCGGACGGCCAGCATGCGCGCCAGCGCCGCCTGATCGGCGAGCCGCGGCATCGGCATCCCGTTCGCCGCGCGCACCGCGCGAGCGGTCAGGGTGAGCGGGATTTCGTTGGTACGCAAAGCATCCCGTACGTCAGCGCGAAGACCGACGATCGTCGCGTTGGCGACGCAGGTCTGACATCCCCAGCGGAGCATCCTGCGCCGCGCCGACGCGGCGTAACCACGGGCGAGTTCGAGATCGTCGCTCATCAGGGCGGCGGAGGCCCGGTACAACTCCACGTCGGCGAGGTCGCGGGTGATACTGGTCTGCTCACGCATCATCACCAGTACGTCATCGAGGTGACTGGCCGCCTCGTCGGCGAGCCCCGCGGCGAGCAGCGCCTTTCCCTGCTCGAGACGTAGAATCGGGTGGATTTCGACGTCGAGAGCCCGATAGATTCTTTCACTTTCTTCGTAAAGTCTCAGCGCGACGGGAACATTTCCGATCCTCAGCTCGAGCGAACCGAGCGGCCGCCGGACGTCCGCCGCCTGCAATCGCAGTTCGTACTTCTCCGCGATATCCATCGCGTGAGTCAGATCCTCGCGAGCCCTGCCGACATCACCCAGACGCGTATACGCGAGCCCGCGAGTGATCATCGTGCCCAGGTACGGGCCGAGCAGGGGAACCGGATCCGGCGCCGAGTCGAGAACGAACTCCTTGTGCTCCATCGAGGTGTCGAAGTAAGCGATGCCTTCTTCGTTCCGGCCGACGGCCATGAGCAGGAGTCCATAGTTGTGATCGATGGCGCCGCTCAGTTCCGCGCGCAGTTTCGGATCGCCCACCTCGTCGAGGAGAGACCGCACTTCGTCCAGCTCGGCCAGCCCGGCGGCGACCGCGCCCCCGGTCTCGGTACCGAGCGCGACGAGTGAGTTCGTGAGCCGGATACGAGCGGCCAGCCATTCCCGCCGAGCACCTTCATCGGCGGGATCCACCGAATCGAGCACCGACATACCCCGGTGGAGCAGCTTCAACCCTTCACGTGGCCGCGAGGAACAGACAGCGTCGACGCCTGCCCGCTGGAGGGCACGCGCTTTGCGGATGGCCTCGGTGACGCCGAGTTCTGTTACAGCCACTGGCCTATGACAGCACAGTCCGTAGCCGAAAAGCCGCCCACCCGCCGAGGATCACCTCGACGGGCGGAGCGAAATTTCGGCTCACCCGGTCAGTTCCCCGGAGGCGGGGTCTGGATGCAGCCGCCGGAGCAATCCATCAGCCGGTTGAGGTAGTGCTCACAATCCGGGCTGTGCTCGTGTGGAGGCAGGTCAGGCGTGGGCCGAGCCGGGTCGACCGGCTCCTCTTCGCCAATGGGATCCATGACGTCCGTAGGCGTCGACATATAACGATCTCCTCCCCTGATGATCCTTCTTTTGTCGTGCCAGGCGACCCCGTCGCACCGAGTCCCCTCGAATCGCAGGCCCTCTTCCCGCGAATGGGGCAATAGTGCCACAACGGAGCAGTGATCGGGAGCTTTTACCTACACTGAGTCATCTCAGGCATCCAAAAGAGGGACGCTTTGTTAGCAAACCTCACGACTTACGCCAAATGGCGGAGCGCGGCCTGCCTCGTTCCGCGAGTGCCGCGACGGTACGGCCAAGACCACTGAGCCATCCGGCCTAATCTCGCAAGATTCTTGTGCCACAAGGGTTTCCGGCCGCACATACCGGGGCACTCACGGCCTGTCGGGGGTTGACCGGCAAACATCCGGAGGAGATAACGATGCCAACGTGGTTGGTCATCATCATCGTCATCGCCGCGGTCCTGGTGGTGGGAGCCACTGCTTGGTTCGTCATCCAGGGACAGCGCAGGCGGCGATTGCAAGAGACGTTCGGCCCCGAGTACGAGCGGGCCGTCAAGGAACACGAGAACCCGCGGGAAGCGGAGCGCGACCTCACGTCGCGGATGAAGCGTCACTCGGATCTCGACATCCGGCCACTGCCGTCGTCCACAAAGGACCGGTACGCGCAGGAGTGGGCGCTGATCCAGGAACAGTTCGTCGACCGTCCGTCCGGCGCCGTCGTCGACGCGGACCGGGTGCTGGTCTCCCTGATGGCCGAGCGCGGTTACCCGACCGAAGGGTACGACCAGCAGCTCGCGGATCTGTCCGTCCGGCACGCGAACGCGTTGCGGCACTACCGCGCCGGGCACGACACGTTGGAGCGTCATCGGGAATCCGAAATTTCCACAGAGGACATGCGTGAAGCGATGAAACACTATCGCGAGGTTTTCGAAGATCTTTTGACCGACGACGGTGACGAAGGAGCGAAGAGTCATGGAAAGCAGGCCTCTGGGAACCGAGGGAACGGAACCGCGGACCACGGAGAGCGTCGTCGGGACGACGGACAGGCTCGACGAGGAACGGACCGCTGACAACGGCGACTCCGGGCACACGCTGAGCACCGAGGACCTGGTGGCGACGGATCCCTCGCGCACCACCGAAGCGGCCGCCGAGCCCCAAGAGGACGAAGTGCAGACGTTGTTCGACAACGTCGACGTGGACCGGTTCCGTGACAGCTGGCAGGGCATCCAGACGGCCTTTGTGGACGATCCGCAGCGGGCGGTCAAGGAAGCCGACGAACTGGTCGCCGTCGTGATCCAGAACCTGGCCGCGACGTTCGCGGACCACAAGAAGGAACTGGAATCCGCGTGGAGCCAGGGCGAACCGGCCACCGAGGATCTCCGGATCGCGTTGCGCCGCTACCGCTCGTTCTTCAACCAGCTCCTCAGCGCCTGATCCCTCAAAGTACGTGAAGGCCCCTTCCTCGCGCCTGGCGCGAGGAAGGGGCCTTCACGTACTTCCGGCAGGCAACCGCATGGGTCGGGTCTCACGAGCTTGTGGTCGATCCCGGCCGCACGATCATCAGTACCGTCACCACGGCCCACAGCAGGTTGAACATCCCGGTGTACATCGCCACGCGCCCGGCCGTCAGCGGTTCCGACGGTGGCTGGGCGTCCAGGGCCGCGAGGATCGCGTTCTGCCCCGGCAGCACGAGCAATGCCAGCACGCCGGCGGCCGCGGCGGTGAGGACGATCGACGCGAGCACCCACAAGTCACCGAACACCCGCATGCTGCCCGCGGTCGCCAGCCCGAAGAACGGCACCGCCAGGCCGAAGATCGCGTAGACCCGGCAGATCCGGTTGAGCAGGCGCGGCACGGACAACCCGGAACCCGGTTCGACGTACGCGCGCCGGGCGGCCGCCGGGAACATGCTCGCCGCGACGGTCACCGGGCCGATCGCGATGACGGCGGCCAGTACATGAAGGATCAAAAGTACTTTCGACACGCGGTCGAGCCTATGATCGGCACCCCGGCGTCCGGTACGGGTGTTTTCGACAGATGTCGCAGGATTCCGGCCATGCCCTACGTCCGGCGACGTACGCCGAGTGCCGCCTGTGAACGGATGTGGTGGGGCCTCGCGCGGGTCACCATCTGTCACCATGAACATTCCCGTGGACACAGACGAACTCACGAAACGGTACGGCGAGCACCTCGCCGTCGACCGGATGAATCTGACCGTGCTGCCCGGTGAGATCTACGGTTTCCTCGGCCCGAACGGGGCAGGCAAGACGACGACGTTGCGGATGCTGCTGGGGCTCGTCCGGCCGACGTCCGGCGGCGTGCGGCTGTTCGGCAGGCCGCCGGGCGCCCTCGACGAGGTCGGCGCGCTGATCGAATCGCCAGGGTTCTACCCGTATCTGTCCGGTTCGGACAATCTCAAGGTGCTGGCCCGGTACAGCGGGACGGATCCGCTCCGCGTCGGCGAAGTGCTCGCGCTGGTCGATCTCGCCGATCGCGGCAAAGACCGGTACTCGACCTACTCCCTCGGCATGAAGCAGCGGCTGGGTGTCGCGGCGGCGCTGCTGAAGGACCCTAGGCTGCTGATCCTCGACGAACCGACCAACGGGCTCGATCCGGCGGGGATGGCCGACATGCGCGTGCTGATCCGGCGGCTCGGCGCGGAAGGCTGCACCGTGCTGCTGTCGAGCCACCAGCTGGGCGAGGTCCAGCAGATCTGCGACCGCGTCGGCGTCGTCTCCCGAGGCAGGCTGGTCGCGGAGAACACGGTGGCCGAACTCCGCGGCGGCACGGTGCTGCACATCGAAACCGACGAGATCCTGCGTGCCGCCGACCTGGTGAAGCACTGGATCGGCGCGGAAAACGTGCGGACGAGCGGGACCGGGCTCGATCTGACCGTCGATCCGGAACGCGCGTCGTGGCTGAACCGCGAACTCGTCACGGAAGGGATCCCGGTGCGCGAACTGCACGTCCGCGAGCGGGATCTGGAACAGGTTTTCTTCGAGCTCACCGGAGAGGTGGCAGGTCGTGTGGGGTAGCTGCATCGCCGAGCTGGCGAAACTCGTCCGGCGTCCGGCGAACTGGTTCATGCTGGGGATCGCGGTCGTTCTCGGGCTGACCTTCACCTACCTACTGCCGCTGGCGGGCGCGGCGGGCTCGTCGAGCGGGGCGCCCGGCACGGATCGCGGACTGGCCGCGACCCTGCCCTCGAACCTGGTCGGCAACTCGATCGGCGGGCTGCCGGTGTTCCTCGGCGCGATCCTGCTCGTGATCGGCGTGCTGGCCGTCGGTACCGAATACGGCTGGAGCACGTGGAAGACCGTGCTGACACAGGGTCCTTCGCGACTGACCGTCTACAGTGGAAAGTTGTTCGCGCTGGCCGTCGCGACGCTCACCGTCGTGCTGATGTGCTTCGCGACCGGTGCGGTCACGAGCGCGATCATCGCTTCCTCGGAGGGCGAGCCGATGAACTGGCCGTCGGCGGGCTCGCTGCTCACGGGAATCGGCGCGGGCTGGCTGATCGCGATGACCTGGGCGGTACTCGGCGCGGCGCTCGCCATCGCGATGCGCGGGGTGGCGCTGCCGATCGGGCTCGGTCTGGTGTGGCTGCTGGTGGTCCAGAACCTGCTGTTCGGGGTCGCGGCCCCGCTGCTGGACTGGGTCGACACCCTCCAGCGGGCCCTGCCTGGAGCCAACGCCGGTTCGCTGGCCGCGTCGCTCGGCGCCTCGGGTGCGACGCCGGGGGTCGGGGAACTCGTCGGTGTCTCCCAGGCGACGCTGGTGGTCGCCGGATATCTGGTGGTCTTCACCGGTCTCGGCGGCTGGCTGCTTCGGCGCCGGGATGTGCTCTGAAAGGCCGAGGCGGCTAGTAGTCGCTGTGTGAGGCTGACGATGAAGGAATGGGGACGTTGAGTGTCCCCATTCCTACCTCGTCGCGAGGTCACACCGGTTGCGAGGCTTGATCAACAGAGGTACACGGACATACACCCGAGTACTAGCGACGCCAAGTCCGGACTACCACCAGCAGCTCTGCGACTTTGCCGGGACCCTGATTTTGAGGGCAGTGAAGGAGGCCCTCACGGACCCGCTAGGCGAGGGCGTCGAGGTCCGCGACGACGTCCGCGGGCAGTTCCAGCTTCGCGGCGGCGATGTTCTCGTGCAGGTGCAGTACCGACGAAGTCCCCGGGATCAGCAGGATGTTCGGCGACCGCTGCAGCAGCCACGCGAGCGCCACCTGCATGGGCGTCGCGTCGACGCGGCGGGCGCAGTCGTCGAGCACGCCGGACTGCAGCGGGGTGAACCCGCCGAGCGGGAAGTACGGCACGAACGGGATGTTGATGGCCGCGAGAGCGTCGAGCAGGCCGTCGTTGGCACGGTTCGCGACGTTGTACTCGTTCTGGACGCAGACGACCGGCGCGATGGAGCGGGCTGCCTTGACCTGTTCCGCCGAGACGTGGCTCAGCCCGAGGTGCCGGATCAGGCCCTGCTGCTGGAGTTCGGCGAGGACCTCGAACGGCTCGGTGATCGAGACCGGGATCGGGAAGACGCCGTGCTCCCCCACGAGCCGCAGGTTGACGACGTCGAGCACATCGACGCCGAGGTTGCGCAGATTGTCGTGGACCGCGGAGGTCAGCTCCTCACGCGAGAGCGCCGAAGGCCACCCCTTGTCCGGAGTCCGCTTCGCGCCGACCTTCGTGACGATGTGCAGGTTCTCCGGGTACGGGTGCAGCGCCTCGCGGATCAGCTCGTTGACCGTGTGCGGCCCGTAGAAGTCGCTGGTGTCGATGTGGGTCACGCCCAGTTCGACAGCCTCGCGAAGGACGGCGATCGCGGCTTCGCGGTCACTCGGCGGCCCCCAGATGCCGGGGCCGGACAACCGCATGGCGCCGTAGCCCACCCGGCTCACGGTGAGGTCGCCGAGGGTGAAGGTGCCGCCTGGGCTCATGATCGCTCCTTGTACACGTGGGTCCCCTGCCCCACCCTATGCATGATCACGCGGCTCGGCTCGCCCGGGAGGGAGCAAGGGACCTTTGCTATCGCCTGGGGCTCTGACCTGCGCGAACAACCAGTCCGACCAGCTGGTTCGTCAGCCCTTCGGTCAGCCCGTCGACGAACATCTCGCGGCCGGCGGGCGCTCCCCGTTCGGCCAGGACCGTCGCGACAGCCTCCCCGGGGTTCGCGTAGGGCCACAGTCCCGCGACGAGGATGAAGACGGCCTTCGCGAAGTGTCCGGCCGCTTCGGCGTCCAAGGTGACCTGGGAGCGGACGACGTCCGCGAGCCGTTCGGTCCGTTCACCCGCCCGGGTCTTGAACGCCCGGGCGGTCTCCACGGAGATGTTGCGTTCGAGTACGGCGGCCATCGTGCTGATCAGCTCGCACAGCAGGCGCTGCCGCGAGATCGACGTCGCGATGGCGGTCGCGACGCGCACTTCGCGCTCGTAACCAGCCTTCGCCTCGTCAGGAGCGCTTAACTCACCTTCGAGTTCGTCGAGCCACGCTACCCAGATCGAGTCGAGGACCTCCAGGAAGATCGCCTCACGGCTGTCGAAGTACCGCAACACGTTCGACTTCGCCAGGCCGACACGATCGCTCAGTTCTCGCAGGCTGATCCGGGATACGGGCCGCTCGGCCAGGAGTTCGCGCGCCGCCCCGAGGATCGCCGTGCGCCGGGCCTCCACCTGTTCCGGCCGCCGGGCGCGCAGGAAATCGGGGGACACGCGCCGCACGGTACCAGACCACCCGGCTGTTATTCGGCCTTCGCGACCCTCCGAGCCTGAACCCGCTTGTAGCTCCAGATCAGCAGAGCGAACAGGATGAGCCCGGACAGGATCAGGCTCGAACCGGTGCTCCAGCCGCCGAGTGGCAGATCTGGTACGAGTCCCCAGACGATCCCCGCGGCCAGCAGGCCCAGCCCGGCCAGCACCGAACCGGCGATGCGCAGCGGAGACGAAACGCTGTCCTCAGCCGCCTTCATCGCCCTGTCGCGGATCGGATCGACGAACTTCTCCACCGCCGGGAACTCCGAGGCCAGCACCAGCAGACCCGCGAGTACGAGCAGCAGGCCCGGTCCTGGCAGCACGAGGAGCGCGATACCGACCAGCAGGAGAATGACCCCCGCGATCAGGATCAGCACTTTCCTCACGGGTTTTCCGATGCCCACCGTTATCTCCTCGCCGTCGTGTTCACTCCGATTGTGCCGGTAACGCGCTGGTCCTGCCCGGTTCGAAACTTTTCGCCGGTCCTGTCTGTTCCGGGTGAAGCCGTTCGTCGGGGTGGTGAACCACCCCCGAAGGACGGAGGCACGCATGCACCCCGACCCCCGCCGATGGCGAGCGCTGGCCCTGCTCTGCACGGCCAACTTCATGGTCATCCTGGATTCGCAGATCGTCGTGCTCGCGGTGCCGTCGATCGAACGAGACCTCGGTTTCGACGGCGGCGGGACACACTGGGTCCTCAGCGCGTACCTGCTGAGTTTCGGTCTGCTGCTGCTGCCGGGCGGCCGCGCCGCCGACCTGCTCGGCCGCCGCCGGACGTTCTCGGCGGGGACGGTGTTGTTCCTCCTCTCCTCGTTGTTGTGCGGGTTCGCCTGGAGCGACGACGTCCTCATCGCCGCCCGCGTCCTGCAGGGGGTTTCGGCCGCGTTGATGGCGCCGAGCGCGCTTTCGCTGGTGATGACGACGTTCACCGACGACGGCGAACGCACCAAAGCGCTCGCCGCGTGGTCGGGAGTCGGCGGCTTCGGCGCCACGGCGGCGCTGCTCATCGGCGGGACGTTGACGCGGGCGTTCGGCTGGGAGTGGGTGTTCTTCCTGAACATCCCGGTCGCGCTGATCCTGCTCGTGTCCACGCCGGCGCTGCTGAAGGAGAGCCGTGACGCGTCCCGGCGCGGGGCGCCGCTGATCCCGCTGCGGATCTTCTCGTCGCGGATGCTCACCGGCGGCAACCTGGTGATGCTCACCAGCGCGATGGGCGCGTTCGCGGTCTCGTTCCTGATTTCGCGCTACGCACAGGAAGTGCTCGGCTATTCACCGCTGCTGTTCGGCGTCGCGACGGCGGTGCTGCCGGTGATGGCGGTCGTCGGGGCGTACGGCGGGCAGGCGCTGATCCCCAAGATCGGCGTCCGGGGGTTGGCGGCCGCGGGCACGGTGCTGCTCGGTGCCGGCTGCCTGACGCTGGCCGGTGTCTCACCGGACGGCGCCTACCTGACGGATCTGCTGCCCGGCCTCGCCGCCTTCGGACTCGGACTGGGCGCGGCCACGGTCGCCGGGCCGATGGCCGCGCTGGGCGGCGTCGACGCCGGGGACACCGGGCTCGCGTCCGGCATCACCACCGCCGCCTTCCAACTCGGCGGCGCGCTCGGTGTCTCGGTAGCCTCGGCCGTGTCGGCGGCCGTCACCGGGGCCGCGACGTCGGCGGAAGCCGTGACCGGCGGCTTCCGCGCGGGATTCGCGGCCGCCGCCTGCTTCGCGGCACTGGGCCTGGCAATCGCGCTTTCGGCACTGCGGCCCGAAAAAGCCCTGGCGATGGAGGACTGATGCGCTACATGTTGCTGATCTGCGGGAGCCCGCACCCCGGCACGGACGGCTGCGACGACCCGCTCGACGAAAAGACGCAGGCGTGGGTCGACGAGATGACCGCTCGCGGGGTGCGGCTGTCCGGCAGCAGGCTCCGGTCGACGGCCACCGCGACCACCGTGCGCCACCGGGAGGGCGAACTGCTCGTCTCGGACGGGCCGTTCGCGGAGACGAAGGAACAGATTCTCGGCTACGACCTGATCGAGTGCGCCGATCTCGACGAGGCGATCGACGTCGCGTCGAAGCATCCGGTCACGAAATTCGCGACCATCGAGATCCGGCCGATCTGGCCGACTCCCTAAGCGTCGTGAGTGGCAAGGACGGTTGGAGCCGAGCGTGTTTCAGGTACCTGCCGCGGTGCGCGGGTGGCGGTTTCGCGTGATTAGAGGAACGGCTCGCGTGACGGGATGGACGACACGCGTGTCCGGGGGACGACTCGACGCACACCCGGCCGCGCGCGTGTCGTCCGCTCCTTCACGCGTGTCGTCCGTCGGCTCACACGTGCCGTCCAACCAATCACGCGAAACGGCCAGCCCGACATAAGGGCCTCGTGAGTGGTAGCAAAGGTCCCTTGCTCACTCCCCCGCGGCCAACAGCTGCTCAAAGGGCACGAACCCGCTGCTCGGAGCCACGACCGCCCCCTCCGAAGACAGCCGAGTGGCGAACTCCCGCCCAGCCCGCGAAGCCCGCGTGTCGAGATCGCCCGGAGACGCCCAGTCCGACGAAGCCGCGTACACCGCCGTCGCGACAGGCTCGGCGCGAAGGTACGCGAAGAGCGGACGCAGCGCGAAGTCGAGCACCAGCGAGTGCCGTTCTGTCCCGCCGGTGGCGCCGATCAGCACCGGCTTCCCGTCGAGTGCCTTCTGGTCCAGCACGTCGAAGAACGACTTGAACAGCCCGCTGTACGACGCGGTGAACACCGGCGTCACGGCGATCAAACCGTCCGCGGCGGTCACCGTGTCGATGGCCGCGCGCAGGGCCGGGGAAGGAAACCCGGTCAGCATGTTCTTCGTGACGTCGAGGGCGAGGTCGCGGAGTTCGATCACCTCGATCTCCACGTCCGGCAGCACCGCAGAAGCCGCCGCGGCGAGTTTGTCCGCGAGCAGCCGCGTCGAAGACGGCTGGCTCAACCCCGCGGTCACGACAGCGATCGTCGTCATGCCAAAACCTCCGAAGCCTTGAGCGAAGCGTGAGTAGGAGCCTCAGGCACGTGAGAAGGACGAAGAGAGTCGAGTTCCTTGCGCAGCACCGGGATCACGTGTTCTCCCAGCAGATCGAGCTGCTCCAGCACGGTCTTCAGCGGCAGCCCGGCGTGGTCCATCAGGAACAGCTGACGCTGGTAGTCGCCGAAGTGCTCGCGGAAGGTCAGCGTCTTGTCGATCACCTCTTGCGGGCTGCCGACGGTCAGCGGCGTCTGCTCGGTGAACTCCTCCAGCGACGGCCCGTGCCCGTACACCGGCGCGTTGTCGAAGTACGGCCGGAACTCCCGCACCGCGTCCTGCGACTTCGGCCGCAGGAACACCTGGCCGCCGAGTCCGACGATGGCCTGGTCCGCCTTGCCGTGGCCGTAGTGCTCGTACCGCTCGCGGTACCGGCCGATCAGCGACTGGAAGTGCTCCTTCGGCCAGAAGATGTGGTTCGCGAAGAACCCGTCGCCGTAATAAGCGGCCTGCTCCGCGATCTCCGGGCTGCGGATCGAGCCGTGCCAGACGAACGGCGGGACACCGTCGAGCGGCCGCGGGGTCGAGGTGAATTCCTGCAGCGGTGTCCGGAACTTGCCCGACCAGCTGACCACGTCCTCGCGCCACAACCGGTGCAGCAGGTGGTAGTTCTCGATGGCGAGCGGGATCCCCTGCCGGATGTCCTGCCCGAACCACGGGTACACCGGGCCAGTGTTGCCGCGGCCCATCATCAGGTCGACGCGGCCGTCGGCGAGGTGCTGGAGCATCGCGAAGTCTTCGGCGATCTTCACCGGGTCGTTCGTGGTGATCAGCGTGGTCGAGGTGGAAAGGATGAGTTTCGACGTCCGCGCGGCGATGTAGCCGAGCATCGTCGTCGGCGAAGAAGGCACGAAGGGCGGGTTGTGGTGCTCGCCGGTCGCGAAGACGTCGAGGCCGACCTCTTCGGCCTTGAGCGCGATCCGCACCATCGCCTTGATCCGCTCGTACTCGCTGGGCGCCTCCCCGGTGGCCGGGTCGGTCGTCACATCGCCCACCGTGAAGATTCCGAACTGCATGACCTGCTCCCTGGGCCGGATTACCGTTGCTTGAGCGTTCAACCTCACGCGCGCAAGAAGTATTCCGGACCATCGGGGCCAGCTGAACGGGTGACTCACGCCGGCCACCGCCACTCCCGAACCCTCCATCACCGCGACCATCTGCGCGAAATGCTGCGACAGCCGCGATCCCGCCTTGGCCCAACTCGACGATCGCGAACAACCGCACCTCGCTCGACCAGCACGGCCCGCGCTGTGCGGAGGTGCTCACAGCAGCCCTCTGACCACCGGATCCGGGACGTGCAGCCAGGCGCGGACCTCGGTCTCCTTCTCGTGCACGAGCGCCTGCCGGTAGCTCATCGTGTCGAGACCGGGGCCGCCCTGGTCCTGGACGTCCTCGTGGAACCGGTCCGAAACGAGCACGACGACGGGCGAGCCGTCCGGCGCCTCGGCCAGCGCGTCGCGCAGCACCCGTGAATCGAGCAGCCGCGCGAGCAGCACCTTCGGCCGTCCCGTCACGCCGTATTCGTCGAGCGTGATCTCGCCGGCGTGGATCGCCACCCGCACCCGGATCCGGAGGTCGGGCGCCGTGACCACGTTGTACCGGGCGAGCTCCGCGGCGAGCTGGGACAGGAGTGGATACAGCAGCCGGAACTTCGGGAAGTGTGGCGGGACCACGACGATCATGCCGTCCCCGGTGTCGCGTTTCAGGCAGGCTTCCCAGGCGATCCCGCTGGCCTCGAAGGCGCTGGCCATCAAACCGAACAGCATCCGCCGGACCTGGACGAAGATCTCGCTGCTGCGCCCGACCTGGCCGAACCCGGCGATGTCGATCGAGAACAGGCCGCAGTGCATCCCGGACTCGACCCACGCCTTCGGCGGCGGGTAGAGGATCTTCTTCCGCAGCAGGGCGAGGTGGACGCAGCTCACGGTGACGAACAGGACCGTGCCGAAGAGCCAGGCGAACGAGAGCATCGCCTCCGACTCGCCCTCCGCGGCCGCCCGCTCGAGCAGGAACGTCATCGCGACGGCGATGCCGCCGTAGCCCGGCACGAACAGCCAGAGGATGCCTCGCCGCAATCGGATCGCGGCGTGCGCGACCGGTAACAGTGCGAGCATGCCGAACGACCCGACGACCACCACGAAATACCAGAGACTCACGACGCGTCGTGCGGTCGAGACGCGTGTGGGACCGGTTCCGACGGCCACCTTCTTCCCCCCGTCACCCTGTGACACCGAGAACGATAACGCCTCATCCGAGGTGCCGGGAAGCCGCTTTCCGCAGCGATGGCCCGGCCATCGGGACAGGTGGTTCGCCACACCGAGGGCCTTGGAGAAGACTAACTGTCGGGGCCGCCGGATATCCTCCAGTACGGTGTCGCGTTGAACGCCACCGTCACGAGCAAGTTCGCGAGCCACGACTCCAGGAGAAAGACCCAGTGACTGCTGAGACCCTGTACGGGGCCGACGACCTGACGCATCTCGAGGGTCTGGAAGCGGTCCGCAAGCGTCCCGGGATGTACATCGGCTCCACCGACAGCCGCGGTATCAACCACCTGTTCTCCGAGGTCGTGGACAACTCGACCGATGAAGGTGTGGCGGGTCACGCCGCGAAGATCGTGGTCACCCTGCACGCCGACGGCAGTGTCCAGGTCGACGACGACGGCCGCGGCATCCCCACCGGCACGCACGCCAAGTCCGGTTTGTCCGGTGTCGAGCTGGTGCTGACCAGGCTGCACGCCGGCGGCAAGTTCGGCGGCTCGGGCTACAAGACCTCCGGCGGCCTGCACGGCGTCGGCGCTTCGGCGGTGAACGCGCTGTCGCACCGCTTCGACGTCACAGTGAAGCAAGACGGCAAGGTCCACCAGATGTCGTTCGCGCACGGCGTGCCCGGTGTCTTCGACGGGCCCGGCCCGAAGGCGAAGTTCACTCGCAAGTCCGGGCTGAACATCACCGGGAAGATGAAGCGCGGCGAGCGCGGCGGCACTTCGATCCGGTACTGGTACGACTCGCGCTACTTCGAGACGGGCGCCGTGCTCGACGTCGAGGGCGTCCGCGCGAAGATGCGCAACACCGCGTTCCTGGTCCCCGGCGTCACGTATGTGCTGCGCACCGCCGTCGACGACTCGATCAGCGAAGAAACCTTCCACTTCCCTGACGGCCTCGCCGACATGGTCGACTTCCTCGCCCCGTCCGGCGAGAAACCCGTCTGCGGCACGCTGATCATCAACGGCGAAGGCACGTACAAGGAGAACGCCGCCGACGCCAGCGGCGTCATGCAGTCCAATGTGGAGCGGCACGCCGAGATCGAGGTCGCGCTCCGCTGGGGCACCGGCTACGAGCGCACGGTGGAGTGCTTCACCAACACCATCCGCAACGTGCACGGCGGCACGCACCGCCGCGGTTTCGACCGCGCGGTGCTGAAATCCCTGCAGGACGCCATTTCCAAGACCCGCGGGCTACTGAAGCCCAAGGAAGACATGCCGACCGTCGAGGACGTCCTGGAGGGTATGACGGCGGTCGTGCACGTCCGGCTGCCGGAGCCGCAGTTCACGTCGCAGACCAAGGACGAGTTGTCCACCGCCGGGATCACCCGGGTCATCCAGGGCGTCGTCGACAAGCACATCCGCGCCTGGACCGAGGAGCGCAAGACCAAGTCCGAGGCCAAGGTCGTGCTGCAGAAGGTGGTCGACGCGGCCCGCGTCCGGCTCACCCAGAAGCAGCAGAAGGACGCCGCCCGGCGCAAGACCGCGCTCGAAGGCGCGGCCATGCCGCCGAAGCTGGTCGACTGCCGCACCACCGGCGTCTCCCGCAGTGAACTGTTCCTCGTCGAGGGTGACAGCGCGCTCGGTTCGGCGCGGATGGCGCGCGTCTCCGAGTATCAGGCGCTGCTTCCCTTGCGCGGCAAGATCCTCAACGTCCAGAAGGCGTCGCTCGGCGACACGTTGAAGAACGCCGAGATCGCCTCGATCGTGCAGGTGCTCGGCGCGGGCAGCGGGCGCACGTTCGACCTGACGACCATGCGCTACGGCCGGGTGATCCTGATGGCCGACGCGGACGTCGACGGTTCGCACATCCGGACGTTGCTGATCACGCTGTTCGCCAAGTACATGCGGCCGGTGATCGAGGACGGCAGGCTGTACGCCGCGATGCCGCCGCTGCACAAACTGGTCACCAAGGGCCGCAACCCGGAGACCCACTTCACCTTCAGCCAAAAGGAGATGGAGACCAAGTTCGCGGCGCTGGAACGGGCGGGAAAGCAGATCGTCACGCCGGTGCCGCGGTTCAAGGGCCTCGGCGAAATGGACGCCGACGAACTGTGGGACACCACGATGAACCCGGCCACCCGCTCGGTCCGCCGCATCACGCTCGACGACGTCGAAGCCGCGGAGAACGCGCTCGAACTGTTGATGGGTGAGAAGGTCGAACCGCGCCGCAACTGGCTGGTCGAGTCCTCCGACCGGGTCGACCGCGAAGCCATCGACGCCTGATTTCGTTGCTATTCAAGGAGCTTTGAGCAATGGCACGCCGTAAGGGCACCACCACCAAGGTCGACCCCTCCGCGTTCGACCAGCCCGGCGCGAACGTCTTCGACAACTCGCTGAAGACGGAGATCGAGGACTCGTACCTGGAGTACGCCTACTCGGTCATCCACTCGCGGGCGCTCCCGGACGCGCGGGACGGGCTGAAGCCGGTACACCGCCGGATCATGTACTCGATGAACGAGAACGGCTACCGGCCGACGCACGCGTACGTGAAGTCGTCCCGCGTGGTCGGCGACGTGATGGGCAAGTACCACCCGCACGGCGACACGGCGATCTACGACGCCATGGTCCGCCTCGCGCAGGACTTCTCGCTCAACGTCCCGCTGGTCGACGGGCACGGCAACTTCGGCTCCCCCGACGACGGCCCGGCCGCCTCGCGGTACACCGAGGCGCGGCTGTCCTCCGAGGCGATGCTGCTGGTCGGCGAACTCGGCGAGGACACGGTCGACTTCCGGCCCAACTACGACGGTTCGCTCGAAGAGCCGACGGTGCTGCCGGCGGCGTTCCCGAATCTGCTGGTCAACGGCACTTCCGGGATCGCGGTCGGGATGGCGACCAACATGATCCCGCACAACCTCACCGAGGTCATCGGTGCGGCGCGGTGGTTGATCAACCACCCGAACGCCACCCTCGACAAGCTGATGGAGTTCGTCCCCGGCCCCGACCTGCCGACCGGCGGTTCGCTACTGGGCCTTGACGAGGTCCGCCGCGCCTACGAGACCGGCCGCGGTGTGGTGCGCATGCGCGCCAGCGCCGAAACCGGCCCGCTGGAGGGCAGCCGCGGCCGTCAGGCGATCACCGTCACCGAACTGCCGTACGGCGTCGGCCCGGAGAAGGTGATCGAGAAGATCACCGACGAGGTCAACAAGTCCAAGCGGCTCACCGGCATCGCCGACGTCAAGGACCTCACCGACCGCGAGAACGGCACGCGGCTGGTCGTCGAATGCAAGGTCGGCGTGAACCCGCAGGCGCTGCTGGCGGACCTGTACCGGCTCACGCCGCTGGAGCAGTCCTTCGGCATCAACAACCTGGTGCTGGTGGACGGGCAGCCGCGGACGCTGGGACTCAAGGCGCTGCTGGAGGTCTTCCTCAGCCACCGCTACGAGGTCGTCACCCGTCGCACGCGCTACCGCCGCCGCAAGCGTGAAGAGCGCCTGCACCTGGTCGAGGGCCTGCTGGCGGCCCTGCTCAACATCGACAAGGTGATCAAGCTGATCCGCGAGAGCGAGAACGCCGCGGCCGCGAAGGACGGCCTGATGAAGCGGTTCAAGCTCTCGGAGATCCAAGCGACCTACATCCTGGACACTCCGCTGCGACGGCTCACGAAGTACGACCGGATCGAACTCGAAGCCGAGCAGGACAAGCTGCGCGAGGAGATCGCCGAACTGTCGAAGATCCTCGACGACGAGACGGTGCTGAAGAAGGTCGTCTCGGCCGAACTGGCGAAGGTCGCCAAGGACTCCCCGACCGAACGCCGCACCGCGCTGATCGACGGCGATCTCAAGGAGGTCCTCGCCGCGTCGAAGCCGTCGGGTCCGCTGGAGGTCGCCGACGATCCCTGCCAGGTGATCCTGTCGGCCACCGGGCTGGTCGCGCGGACCGCGGCGGAATCGGAGGAGGCGTCGGAAGTGCGGCGCCGCAACGGCCGCGTCAAACACGACTCGGTGTCCGCCGTCGTGCACTCGACCGCGCGTGGTCAGGTGCTGCTGGTGACCAACCGCGGCCGCGCGTTCAAGACCGACGTCCTGCCACTGCCGGTGCTGCCCGAACAGGCGGGCACCGTCTCCCTGCGCGGTGGGATGGCCGCGAAGGAACTGGTGCCGCTGGACAAGGGTGAACACGTCATCGGGCTGGCGCCGCTCGGCGAACAGGCCGCCGGCTCCCCCGGTCTCGCGCTCGGCACGAAACTCGGCGTCGTGAAGGTGTGCGCGCCGGAATGGCCGGTCCGCTCGGACGAGTTCGACGTGATCAGCCTGAAGGACGGCGACGAGGTCGTCGGCGCCACCTGGCTCACCGACGGCAACGAGGCACTGGCGTTCCTATCGTCCGAAGCATCGCTGCTGCGCTACGCCGCTTCACTGGTACGGCCGCAGGGTCTCAAGGGCGGCGGCATGGCCGGGATCAACCTGAACGGTGACGCCGAGGTGGTGTTCTTCGCCGCCATCCGCACCGACGACGCGGAGCACGGCGAGCCGATGGTCGTCACCGCGACCGGTGCGAGCGTGAAGGTGACGCCGTTCAGCGAGTACCCGGCCAAGGGCCGCGCGACCGGCGGTGTCCGGGCGCAACGGCTCCTCAAGGGCGAAACGCGGCTGGTCGTCGGCTGGATCGGCCCGCGCCCGGCCGGTGCCGCCCGCAACGGCGACCCGGTGGAACTGCCCGAGATCGACCCGCGGCGCGACGGCTCCGGCCACGCCCACCCCGGTCCCGAGGTCGTCGGCCACCTGATCGAACGCAGCTGACCGCTCAATCGCGGTCCGTGAAGGACTCCTTGAGGGACTCTGGGTCCCTCAAGGAGTCCTTCACGGACTTGGAACATTCGGCCGGTCGCCCCAGTGGCCCCACCAGTCACTACGTTGGCGCGTGAAGGGCCCCTAAGCGGCTCAGCCGAAACTCGATCCGAAGTAGGCAACCTCGCGACAGGACCGCACGGGCCGGGTCTCACGAGGACAGCAGGCCCTTCGCGATGTGCGTCACCTGGATCTCGTTGCTCCCCGCGTAGATCATCAGCGACTTCGCGTCCCGGGCCAGCTGCTCCACCCGGTACTCCGCCATGTACCCGTTGCCACCGAACAACTGCACGGCCTCCATCGCGACCTCGGTGGCCGCCTCCGACGAGTACAGCTTCATCGCCGAAGCCTCGGCCAGCGTCGGCAACTTGCCCGCGCGCAGTGTCTCGATCAGCTGGAACACCATGTTCTGCACGTTGATCCGCGCGACCTCCATCTTCGCCAGCTTCAGCTGGATCAGCTGGAACCGCCCGATCTCCTGGCCCCACAGCTTCCGGTTCTTCGCGTAGTCCACGCAAAGCCGGTGCCATTCGTTGATGATCCCGAGCGCCAGCGCCGCGACACCGATCCGCTCGACGGCGAACCCGGACTTCACCTCGGCCTTGCTGTCGCCGTCGCGGCCGGTCTCCGACTCGCCGAGCAGTCTGTCCCGTCCGAGCCGGACGTCGCTGAAGAACAGCTCGCCGGTCGGCGACGACATCATGCCCATCTTCTTGAACGGCTTGCCCTGCGTGAGGCCGGGCATCCCCTTGTCCAGCACGAAGGTCAGCACCTTGCGATCGCGGACGTCCTCGCCGTCGTCCAGCTTGGCGTAGACGATGATCGTGTCGGCGCAGGGCCCGTTCGTGATGAACGTCTTCTGTCCATTGAGGACATACTCGTCACCGTCACGCCGCACCGACGTCTTCATGCCGCCGAAAGCGTCCGAGCCGGAGTCGGGTTCGGTGATCGCCCACGCGCCGACCTTCTCGAACGTCGCCAGCCCTGGCAGCCAGCGTTCCTTCTGCGCCTGCGTGCCCTTGGTCAGGATCGTCTGCGCGGTCAGCCCGATGCTCACCCCGAGCGAGGCGACGATGCCGAGGCTGACCCCGGCCAGTTCGCTCACCGCGATGAGCGCCATCGCCTCCTGCCCGCCGAACGCGAGCCCACCGCCGTCACCGGAGCCACGCTCCTTCGACAGCAGTTTCGTCACCGATTCCCGCGCCAGCGCGTCGATGCCGAAGGCCGCGAACATCTTGCGGATGAGGTCGTACGGCGGCAGTGTCCCGCTTTCCAGCGCGTCGAGGTGCGGCCGGATCTCCTTGTCGACGAACTCGCGGATCGCGTCCCGGATCAGCAGTTCGGTCTCGGACCACTCGATCACGGCAGCCTGGCCGCGATGTCGTCGATCTCCCAGGCTTCCTCGGTTTCGATCACCTTGACGTCGTGCCAGCCCGCGAGTTCCGAGATCGCGCCGCCCTGCACCGCGAACACCTTGCCGGTGAGCGGGCACTTCTCGGTCGCGAGATAGGCCACCAGCGGGGAGATGTTGGCAGGCGAGAACGCGTCGAACTCTCCTTCTTCGACCTCCTGCGCGAAGATCGCGCCCATACCCGGCGTCGCCAGAGTGAGCCGCGTGCGCGCGATCGGCGCGATCGCGTTGACCCGCACGCCGTAGCGTTCCAGTTCCTCGGCCGCGACCAGGGTCAGCGCGGCGATCCCCGCTTTCGCCGTGCCGTAGTTCGCCTGCCCCGCGTTCGGCAGCGTGACCCCGGACGCCGAGGCGGTGTTGATCACCGAACCGGCCACCCGGTCACCGGCCTTGCTCGCCGTCTTCCAGTACGCGGCCGCGTGCCGCAGCACCGCCGCGTGTCCCTTGAGGTGCACCGCGATCACGGAATCCCATTGGGACTCCTCCAGTCCGGCGATGAACGCGTCGCGCAGGATGCCAGCGTTGTTCACGACGACGTCGAGCCTGCCGAACTCGTCCACCGCCTGCGCGACCAGTTCGGCGGCACCGGCCCAGTCGGCGACGTTGGCCGTGTTCGCCACGGCCTTCCCGCCTGCCGCCCGGATCTCGTCGGCGACCTCCTGTGCCGGGCCGACGTCGGCACCACTTCCGTCGTTCGCCCCGCCGAGGTCGTTGACCACGACGCTCGCGCCTTCGGCCGCGAACAGCAGCGCGTGCTCGCGGCCGATCCCGCGACCGGCGCCGGTGATGACGGCGACCCGCCCATCGAGTGCTCCCATGGCTTTGCTCCTACTCCGCGAATTCCGCGAGACCGTCTTTGATCACGACGGTCTTCCCAACGGTGGTTTCGAACGCGTAGCTACCGGCTCCCGCGTGCCAGACGCGCGTCGTCAGGTCCTGGCCGGGCAGCACCGGCTTGGCGAACCGGACGGCGAACCGTTTCAGTCTGCCCACTTCGGACCCGGCGACCTCGGTCAGCAACGCCCAGGACGTGAACGCCATGGTGCACAGCCCGTGCGCGATGATCCCCGGCAGTCCCGAATCCTTCGCGACCTCTTCGTCGAGGTGGATCGGCATGGGGTCGCCCGCGGCGGGCGCGTACCGGTACGTCTGGTCGTCGTCGACGTGCTGACGCACCTCCGCCACCGGCGCCCGCGAGCGCAGCGTGTCGTCGAACTTGTGCTCCGGCCCGAGTTCGCCCCGCGTCTCACCGGTGTCGAATCCGCGCACGAACAGCGTCACGTACTGCTCGTTGACGAGGTCGCCGCCTTCGGTGCGGCACTCGAGGTGGATGGTGCCGCGCGTGCCGTTCGACAGGCCTTCGTAGCCGGTCATCCGCGCCCGCGAAACGAGCTTGTCGCCGGGACGGATCGGCCGGTGGAACCGGAATTCCTGTTCCCCGTGCACGATCCGGCCGAACAACCCGACCGGTACGACCTCCAGCGCGGGTTCCATCAGCGACTCGAACACCGGCACGATCGCGAACACCGGGCTCGCGACGTCCCCGGTGAGATGCGCCGGGATCGGGTCGTTGGTGGCCTTGGCATACTCGATCAGCCGCTCGCGGGTCACCTCGAACCGGAACTCGTCGGTCCACTTGCCGAGCCCGCCGGGATCGAACCGCTCCTCGGTCACGCGACCAGCGCCTTGAAGTTCTCCAGCGACGCGTCCAGGTTCTTCTTGCCGTCCTTCTCGACGGCCTTGCCGAGCGCGCCGACGATCATCTGGCCGGCGAACTCGGCGTCGATGCTGGCGAGCGAACCCTCTCCGGACGCCTCCACGGACAGCTCGAACTTGACCTTCACCCCGGCCATCCCGGTCCCGGAGATCGCCAGCTTCGAAGGCGCCTCGAACTCGTCGACGGTCCAGGTGATCGTGTTCGGCATCCCGAGCATCGTGACGACCTCGGAAGCCTGCGCGCCCTTGGAGAATTCGGCCGGGACCTCGCCCTTCCACTTGGTGTGGATGGTCAGCCACTTCTCGAAGTTGTTGGGGTTGGAGAACTCCGCCCAGACCTTGCCGGGAGCGGCGGGGAGTTCGACGGAGGCACTGATTTTGCCTATGGTTCTTCCTTTCGGTGGGATCAGCGCTCGGCGCGCTGGTAGGCGGTGACGACGGCGGCGCCGCCGAGTCCGATGTTGTGCTGCAGCGCGGCTTCAACGCCGTCGACCTGACGCTTGTCCGCGGTCCCGCGCAGCTGCCAGGTCAGTTCGGCGCACTGCGCGAGACCGGTGGCGCCGAGCGGGTGTCCCTTGGAGATCAGCCCGCCGGACGGGTTGACGACCCAGTTACCGCCGTAGGTGGTGTCGCCGGAGTCGACGAGCTTCCCGGCTTCCCCTTCGGCGCAGAGCCCGAGCGCTTCGTAGAGCAGGAGTTCGTTGGCGGAGAAGCAATCGTGCAGCTCGATGACCTGGAAGTCTTCCGCGCCGAGCCCTGCCTGGTCGTACACCTGACGCGCGGCCTGGACGCTCATGTCGTAGCCGATGATGTTCTTCGCGGTACCGTCGAAGGTGCTGGCGAAGTCGGTGGTCATCGCCTGCCCGACGATCTCGACAGCCTGTCCCGCGAGCCCATGCGAGTCCACAAAGGACTCGCTGGCCAGGATCGCCGCACCCGAACCGTCCGAGGTCGGCGAGCACTGGAGCTTCGTGAGCGGGTCGTAGATCATCCGCGAGTCGAGGATGTCCTGCAGCGAATAGCTTTCCTGGAACTGCGCGTACGGGTTGTTCACCGAGTGCCGGTGGTTCTTCTCGCCGATCTTGGCGAAGTGCTCGGCGGTCGTGCCGTAGGTCTTCATATGCTCGCGGCCCGCCGCGCCGAACATCCACGGCGCGGGCGGGAAGAGCACCTCGGAGATCTCCGCGAGCGCCTGGAGGTGCTTGCCCATCGGCTGCTCGCGATCGTCGTAGGTCGAGCCGAGCGATCCAGGCTGCATCTTCTCGAAACCGAGCGCGAGCACGCAGTCCGCGCGGCCACCCCGGATCGCCTCCGCGGCCAGGTACAGCGCGGTCGACCCGGTCGAGCAGTTGTTGTTGACGTTGACCACCGGGATACCGGTCATGCCCAGTTCGTAGACCGCGCGCTGCCCCGAGGTCGACTCGCCGTAGACGTAGCCGACGTAGGCCTGCCGCACCTCGTCGAAGGAGATCCCGGCGTCGGCGAGCGCCTTGGTCCCGGACTCCTTGGCCATCTGCGGGTAGTCCCAGTCCTCGCGGCGTCCGGGCTTCTCGAACTTCGTCATGCCCACGCCGACGACGTACACCTTGTTCGCCACCGCGACGCTCCTTGTCGTTGCCGGATCCTGTTGAACCTGAAGATACAGACAGGTCTGTATTTATCAACCCCTTACATACAATCCTGCACGGATGTTACTTGGGGCACGCTGAGTCCCAGGGCGACTGATCACCTGCCGACAACACTCCAGTGGTGTGGCGCCGTGGCTAAAGTCGAGGCATGGATCCCGAGGAGCTTCGGCAGCGGTTCGAACTGCTGACCACCGCACATCTGACCGACGGCTGCGTCCGCGCCGGCGTCCCGGTCCGGTGCGCGCCCACAGGAACGCACGCGGTCGTTCCCGGCAGCAGGCTGGCAGGGCGGGTCACCCCCGCCCGGCACGTCGGCAGCGTCGACGTCTTCCTGGAGGCGTACGAAACCGCGAACCCCAGTGACATCCTTGTCGTCGACAACGGCGGCAGGCTCGACGAAAGCTGCGTCGGAGACCTCGCGGTCCTCGAAGCGCAGTCGGCCGGGCTGGGCGGTGTCGTGATTTGGGGACTGCACCGCGACACCGCCGACATCAAGAAGATCGGGCTGCCGGTGTTCAGCCTCGGCTCGATCCCGACCGGTCCGCTCTCGGTCACCGACCGCCCGGACGGCGCACTGGAATCGGCCGTCGTCGGCGAGTGGACCGTAAGCCGCGCGGACCTCGTGTTCGGCGACGAGGACGGTGTCCTGTTCGTCGCGGCCGACCGCGCCGACGAGGTCCTGGACCGCGCGGAGGCCATCCGCGACACCGAACGCCTGCAGGCCGATCGGATCCGCGCCGGAGAGTCCCTTCGCGAGCAGGTGCGCTTCGCCGACTTCCTCACGGAGCGCGCGAAGACGCCTTCGCTGACGTTCCGCGAGCACCTGCGGGCGGTTGGCGGCGCCATCGAGGAGTAGCAAGGGACCTTTGCTCTCGCTCGACGGCCTGACCAGGGCAAACGCACCCTGATCAGGCCGTCGATGACGAAGCGGTTCTGCGCCTCACTGCCGAACGCCGACGACAACGGCTGGTTCGTCTCGTAGTTCATCGGTAAATCTCCGCATTCTGGTCCTCCTCGACACCCTGCTTAAGCTCAAGGCTTGAATTAATGCGTGACAGAGATTCCACGTTCTAGACCTGCGAGACAACGATTCCCGCTGACCGACACCGCCCGAATCGATAACCTGGGGATTATGGAACTGCGGGACATCGAGATCTTCCTGGCGCTGGCCGACGAGCTGCATTTCGGCCGCACCGCGGAACGGCTGCACGTCTCGCAGGCACGGGTGAGCCAGACGATCAAACAGGTGGAGCGCCGGATCGGCGCGCCACTGTTCGCCCGCACCAGCAGGCGGGTCCAGCTCACGCCGATCGGCGAGCGGCTGCGGGACGACCTCGGCCCCGCCTACCGCGCGCTGCACGAAGGCATCGAACGCGCGGTCGCGGCCGGACGCGGGATCGGCGGCGTCCTGCGGCTGGGCTTCGAGGCACCCGGCGTCGCCGACCTCACCGAAGGCTTACTGGACCAGTTCCGGCAGCGATACCCGGAAACGGAGTTGCGCATCCGGGAGGCTGAGTTCGCCGATCCGTTCGCGATGCTGCGATCGGGTGAGATCGACGTACTGGTGACCCTGCTCCCGGCCGACGAAGCCGATCTCACGACCGGACCGGTCGTGTATTCCGAACCGATGGTGCTCGCGGTGTCGTCGAAACATCCGTTCGCGCGAAGGAAGTCAGTCGTTCTGGACGACCTCGCGCGGGACACCGTCCTCCGCGCGGCGCATCCGCCGGAGCCGTACTGGGTCGAAGAGCCGAAGCAGTGGCTGACGCCCGCCGGGCATCCGGTGACCCGCGGGAAGTCTTTCGCGACGTTCCAGGAACTGCTCGCCGCGATCGCCACCGGCGCCGGGATCTGCCCGCTCGCCGCGCACGCGCAGGAGTACTTCAGCCATCCCCGGATCCGCTTCGTGCCCTTCGCGGGCTCACCCGACGGCGAGTGGGGCCTCGTCTGGCCGCGCTCCGCCGAAACCGCCCGCGTCCGAGCCTTCGCGACCCTCGCCCGCAATTAGTCCTCTAGTTGCGGTCCTTGCACGTGCAACTACCGCAACTAGAGGACGAAACGCGGCGGAGGGCTAGCCGATGACCTTCTGCAGCCAGCCTTCGTCGAGCTTCACGACCTGCCCGTTCGACGCCACGGTCGGCGTGCCGAAACCGGGACCCCGGCCGAAGTCCTGCTGCAGCGCCGGATCCGTGGAGGTCTTCTTGTACGCGTCCTGGATCTGCTGCTCGTAGACATCGGTGTTGATCGCCGTGGCGAAAGCCGGGTCGGTGATGCCGACGTCCTGGCCGAGCTTGATCAGCTGCGCGTTGTCGAACCCGCGCGCGCCCTCCTCCGGCTGGTCCTTGAACAGCGCGTCGTGGAAGGCGAGGAACTTGCCAGCGTCGGCCGCGGCGAGGGCGGCGTTGGCCGAGTCCAGCGAGTAACCCGGCGGGTCGGAACGCTGGTTCAGCATCGGCAGCATGTGATAGCGGACCTGCAGGACGCCGTTGTTGACCTGCTCCTGGATCTGCCCCTTGAAAGATTCCTCGAACTGCTTGCAGACCGGGCACAGGAAGTCGGCATAGACGTCGATGCTCTTCGCCGCCTCGGGCTTGCCGACGCTCACGACAACCCCGTCGCGTTTCTCGACGACACCTGGCGCCCAAGTATCCGTCCGCGCCGCGATCACCTTGCCCTCGGTGCTGTCCTTGCTGGACGTCGTCCACACGACGCCGCCGATCACCAGCGCGGCGAGCACGACCACCGCGACCGTGATCGCGACGACCTTCTTCTTGTCGCCGCCGACGACGCCCCTGGCCTGTGCCACCGAACGCGACGCCGTCTGCTGCTGCTTGCGTTTCCGAGCGTTGCGCTCAGCTCCACCCACGATTATCCGTTCCCTTCAGCGATACCCACATAGTCGTCGTCGGCGGGGGCCCCAAAGTTCCCGAGCCAGCCGTCCACCGACAGCCAGGTCCGCGGCCGCACGATCAGCCAGACACCCAGCAGGGCGAACCCGAGGTCCCTGGCGATCTCCTGCGGATACTGCGTCTGATCCGCGGCGATCTGACCGCCACCGCCGAAGCAGCCGCAGTCGATGCTGAGGCCACGCGCCCACGATTGGGCGATGGCGGCGATGAGCACCGCGAGCAGCAGTACCGACAGCCCCGACGCCCAGCGGGTGACGAACCCGGCGAGCAGGAGCAGGCCGAGCGCCAGTTCGACGATCGGCATCCCGATCGCCACCGGGCGGACGAGCCCGTCCGGCAGGACGTCGAACGCCTGCACGGCGATATAAGTCTGCCCCGGATCGCTGATCTTCAGCGCTCCGGAAATCAACCAGACGGCGGCCAGTCCGAGCCGGGCGAGTGTGCCCACGGCGTCGAGCACGACTTGGGGCGGTCTACGCACGGGCCTAGGCTAGCCGCCAACCCTGAGAACAACGTGAGGTGGCGGACGGAGGCACCCGATGAGGGGACGCGCCCTGCTGACAGCTTGCTTGATGCTGGTCACAACGGCGGCTTGCAGCCAGGAGACCGGTCCGTCGGATTCTCTCGTCGCGCGGGCCGTCGGCTCGAACAAGCTCACCATCGGCATCCGCGCCGACCAGCCGGGTCTCTCCAAGCGGACGGTCGACGGCCGGTACGTCGGCTTCGACGTCGATGTCGCGAAGTACGTCGCGGCCGAATTGGGCGTCGACGCGGATCACATCACCTGGCACGACTCCAAACCATCCTCCCGTGAGACCGACATAACATCGGGGATCACGGATTTGATGGTGGCGACCTATTCGATCACCGAAAAACGCAAACAGGTGGTCGCTTTCGCGGGGCCCTATTTCGACACCGGCCAGGATCTGCTGGTCCGGCTCCGGTCGACCGACATCACCGGCCCCGAGAACCTCAACGGCCGCAAGCTGTGCGCCGTGGGCGGCACCACCTCGGCCGAGCAGGTGCGCGACAAGTTCGCCCAGGCCGTCCAGCTCGTCGAGTACCCGCGCTACCAGGACTGCGTCACGGCGCTGCTCGCGCAACAGGTCGACGCGGTGACCACCGACGACGTCATCCTGGCCGGCTACGTAGCGCAGAACCCGGAGTTGCTGAGGGTCGTCGGCAAGCCGTTCTCCGCTGAGAAATACGGTGTCGGTCTGCGCAAGGGTGACAACGAGGGGCGGGCGGCGGTGGCCAGAGCCATCCAGAAGATGATCTCGTCGGGCGAATGGCTCGAATCGCTGAACCGCAACATCGGCCCGTCCGGCTACCGGATCCCGCCTCCGCCGCAGGTCACCGAGCGGTGACCCTCCCCGATCTGCCGGTCCGCGCCGTCCTGCCCGAACTCCAAGCCGCTCTCGACGCCCATGGCACCGCTGTGCTCGTCGCGCCCCCTGGGACTGGCAAGACCACCCTGGTCCCGCTCGCGCTGGACAACGGCGAGGGCAGGGTGATCGTCGCCGAACCGAGGCGGCTGGCCGCGCGGGCCGCGGCGGCGCGGATGGCGTCCCTGCTGGGTGAACGGGTCGGCGAGACGGTCGGCTACTCGGTGCGCGGAGACCGGAAAGTGTCTTCTTCGACGCGAATCGAAGTGGTCACTTCGGGGCTGCTGGTCCGGCGGGTGCAGGGCGATCCCGAACTGGCCGGCGTCTCGACCGTCCTGCTCGACGAATGCCACGAGCGCCATCTCGACGCGGACCTGTTGCTCGCGTTGCTGCTGGACGTGCGCGCCGGGCTGCGGGACGACCTGCGCCTGCTCGCGACATCCGCCACCGTGGCGGCCGGACGGCTGGCGGCGCTGCTCGGGAACGCGCCGGTGATCACCGCGCACGCGAGGACCTACCCGGTCGATGTCTCGTACTCACCACCCGCGCGCGGCGAGCGGATCGAGACGACCGTGGTCCGCGCGATCCACAAAGCACTGTCCGAAGGGGACGGAGACGTACTCGCGTTTCTGCCCGGCGCGGGTGAGATCGCCAGAGTGAGCGGCATGCTCAACGGCCTGGACGCCGACGTGCTGCCGCTGCACGGACGGCTCTCGGCGGCGAGCCAGGACGACGCGCTGCGCCCGCGCGCACGCCGCCGGGTGGTGCTCTCGACGTCGGTCGCCGAGTCGAGCCTGACCGTGCCGGGCGTACGCGCGGTGGTGGACTGCGGGCTGTCCCGGGTACCTCGCGTCGATCACCGGCGCGGCCTGCCGGGGCTGGCGACGGTCCGGGTCTCGGCCGCGGTCGCGGAACAGCGCGCCGGCCGGGCCGGACGTGAGGCGCCGGGGCGCGCCTACCGGTGCTGGGCGGCGCACGAACAGGGTTCCCTTCCCGCCTACCCCGAGCCCGAGATCAGGACGGCGGAACTGGCGCGCTTCGCGCTCGAACTCGCGTGCTGGTCCACTCCGGACGGTTCCGGCCTCGCCTGGTGGGATCCGCCGGGTGAAGGCGCGCTGGCCGCCGGTCGCGCGTTGCTGACCACACTCGGGGCGACTTCGGAAGACGGGAAGGTGACCGAACGCGGCCGGAAGATGGCCGGGCTCGGCCTGCATCCGCGCTTGGCACGGGCGTTGCTGGACGGCGCGGCGCGAACCAACGCGCGTTCGGCGGCCGAGGTCGTCGCGCTGCTGGACAGTGGCGGCACGCTGACCGATCTCGAAGCCGAACTGCGGCGCGTGCGGGACGACGGGCGCTGGAAGTCCGACGTACGGCGCCTTTCCAAGCTGGTGCCCGACGGCGGCAACGCGTCCGATCCGGCGCTGGTCGTCGCTCTGGCGCATCCCGAACGGCTCGCGCGACGGCGTTCCGCGGGGACGCCGGTGTATCTGATGGCCGGTGGCACGGCGGCGGAACTGCCGCGTGGCAGCGGGCTGGCGGACGTCGAATGGCTGGCGGTGGCCGAAGCGACCCGCGATCCCGGCCGCACGCAAGGCATCATCCGGCTGGCCGCGCCCGCCGACGAGGCCCTCGCCGTGCGCGCGGCGCCGAATCTGGTCTCGACGGTGGAAGAAGTGCACTGGGCGGGCGGGGACGTGGTGGCACGTTCGGTGCGGCGGCTCGGGTCGATCTTGCTGTCGGAGAGGCCGTTGCGCTCCCCCTCGCCGGACGCGATCCGCGCCGCGCTGCTGGACGGTCTGCGCGCCGAAGGGCTCGGCCTGCTGCGGTGGTCGGAGGACGGGCGACGCCTCCGCGAGCGGCTTTCCTTCCTGCATCGAATGCTGGGCCCGCCTTGGCCCTCGGTCGACGAAGCCGTCCTGCTGTCTACTTTGGACTCTTGGCTCGATCTCGGGTCCGCCCGGCGACGGTCGGACCTGGCCGCGCTGGACGCGGGTGCCGCGCTGCGCGGGCTGATGCCCTGGCCCGAAGCGTCGCGTTTGGACGAACTGGCGCCGGACCGGCTGGAGGTACCGTCGGGTTCGCGGATCCGGGTCGACTACTCGGGTGAACAGCCGGTGCTGGCCGTGAAACTGCAGGAGACCTTCGGATGGCTCGCGACGCCGGAGCTGGCGGACGTCCCTGTCGTATTGCACCTGCTTTCGCCCGCCGGGCGGCCCGCGGCGGTCACCGCCGATCTGGAATCGTTCTGGCGCAACGGTTACGCGGCCGTGCGTGCCGATCTCCGCGGGCGTTACCCGAAGCATCCCTGGCCGGAAGACCCGCTGAGCGCCGCTCCGACCCGGCGGACCGCGCGGCGCCGGATGTCCTGAAAGGGGCTTTCAGGACACTTCCAGGATCCAATCAGTCCATCAGCTGGTGCTGAGGCCGGGTCGGCAGCCGCGCCGCCAGCTCCTCGTCGTCCTCTTTCTCGCTCAACCCCAGCTGCACCGCGCTCCGGATCTGCTCCCGGTTCTCCCGCACGACATGCGCGAAGAACACGTCGGTCCGCGGGTCCGTCAGCACTTCGAGGATCACGCGCATCGCGGTGTCGATCACCGAACGCACCACCTCGTCGTGGAACGGCAGCTTCGAAAGCCGCCCCGCCTGCGGGTCGTTCTTGAGCTTCTCGGCGATGATCCCCCGCAGCAGCGTCTGGTTGTCGCCCAGTGACCGCGCGAGGTTCTGCGGGTAGTTCCCGGTTTCCAGCACCTTGACGACCTCGTCGAGCACCGCGATCGTGATCGGTTTCTTGATCGCCAGCACGATCGGCCGCGAAAGCCGTTCGACCAGCCGCTGCGTGAACCGCTCCCCGAACGCGCGGTCGGCCGTACGCACGAGCCGGACGAGCACGACCAGGATCCGCAGCAGCCGGAACCCGCGCAGCGCCGGATGTGCGATCGGGATCATGCCGAGGATTTCGTACCAGTTGCGCAGCGGGAACCACTTCTCCCAGCCGTTGCGCCGCCACCGCCACAGGAATTCCAGCGCGAAGATCCCGCACACCGTCGTGTCGATGACGAAGACGGTGTGCGCCGTCTCGTCCGAATGCGGGAAGAACGTCACGTAGACGAGCAGCCCGACGGAGAACACGGCGAGGACGAGCATCACCAGGTCGAGCGGATTCACGCGCCGTTGTTCGCGGGTGGTCATGGCGCCGATTCTGCCTTTCCGCGGTGACTCGTGCCGAGCGGCACCTGTCGAAAGTAAGGGGTGGCCGATGACTTCGGGGCACTGCCCCGAAGTGTCCCCGCATCGGAGGATTCAGGGACACGAAGGAGGACGCGGATGATCACGCTTCGAGGACTCACGAAGCGCTACGGCGAGAAGACGGTGGTCGACGGCCTGACCTTCACCGTCGAGCCGGGCAAGGTGACCGGCTTCCTCGGCCCCAACGGCGCGGGCAAGTCGACGACCATGCGGATGACACTCGGTCTCGACACGCCGAGCGGCGGCGAGGTCCACATCGACGGCAAGAAGTACGCGGACCTGCGGTATCCGCTGTGTGAGGTCGGCGCGCTCCTGGAGGCCAAGGCGCTGCACCCCGGCCGGAGCGCGGGCAAGCACCTCCTGGCGATGGCGCGCAGCAACGGGCTCCCGGCGAGCCGGGTGGACGAGGTGCTCGCGACGGTCGGTCTCACCGACGTCGCGGGCAAACGAGCCGGGACGTTTTCGCTCGGCATGGGACAGCGGCTGGGCATCGCCGGCGCGCTGCTGGGCGACCCGGGCGTGCTGATGTTCGACGAACCGGTCAACGGCCTCGACCCCGACGGCGTCCGCTGGGTGCGGCACCTGATGCGTTCGCTCGCGGCGGAAGGCCGCACGGTGTTCGTGTCGAGCCATCTGATGAGCGAGATGCAGCTGACCGCGGACCGGCTGGTCGTCATCGGCAAGGGAAAGCTGCTCGCCGACGCCCCGGTCGACGAATTCATCGCGGGCAATTCGCGGACGTCGGTCGCGGTGCGGGTGCCCGTTCCGGTCGAACTGCGCGCGCTCGAACAGCGTCTGCGCGCACTTGGCGCGACCACGGAATCCGATCGGGACGAACTGATCGTGCACGAGCTGCCCGTGCACAGTGTCGGCGACGCCGTGCACGAACTCGGGATCCGCGTACACGGACTGACCGAACAGACCGCGTCCTTGGAACAGGCCTACATGGAATTGACCGCGTCTTCGGTCGAATACGGAACGGGAGTAGCGGCATGAAGTCACTCATTGTCCTGGTGGCGGTGGTCGCCGGCCTGCTGGGAATACCGACGGCCGCGTCGGCGGCGCCGAATCTGTCGCTGCCGACGCCGGGTGGCCCGTTGCCGATCGGGCTGCGCACGCTGCACCTCACCGACCAGCAGCGAGCCGACCCCTGGGTGCCCGAGAAGCGGCGTGAGCTGATGGTCAACATCTGGTACCCGGCCGTCCCGGTCGGGCGCGCGCCGCTGTACATGACACACGCGGAGTCGGCGGCGGCGGTCGCCGGGCGGAAGATCGACGTGCCGCCGGACACGCTGAGCAAGGTACGGGTCCACTCGAGGGAGAACGCGCCTTCGCTGCCAGGACGTCGTCCGCTCGTCTTGCTGTCGCCTGGCGCGGGCAACAACCGGATCACCCTGACCTCGGTGGCGGAACGCCTCGCCGCACAGGGTTTCGTGGTCGCCGGGATCGACCACGCCTACGAAGCCTGGGCGACGGAGTTCCCCGACGGACTGCGCCAGTGCGTCGCTTGCACACGACCGAACAACCCTTGGCCCGCCGCGATCGCGAACCGCGCGATCGACACGTCGTTCGTCATCGACACCCTGCTGAAGGACCGTCGCTGGTCGATCGACGCCAGGAAGATCGGGATGGCCGGTCACTCCGCCGGCGGTTCGGCCACCGCCGCCGCGATGGTCGCCGACCGGCGGATCAAAGCGGGCGTGAACGTCGACGGTCCCTTCTACGGCACCGTTTCCCTCGACCGGCCGCTGCTTCTCCTGGCGAGCCCGATCGGCGAGAAGCACTTCGGCCCGACCTGGGACGAGACCTGGCCGCGGCTCACCGGGCCGAAGGAGCGGTTCCTGGTCAAGGACAGCGGCCACTCGTCGGTGACGGACGCGGCGATCCTGGTCGACCAGCTGGGGCTGCGACCGCACCTGCCGCCCGCCGAGGTCGAGAACCAGTACGGATCGATCGATTCGCGGCAGGCACTGGACTTCTTCCGTGACCGGCTGACCGGTTTCTTCAAGCAGTGGAGCGCACGATGAACGCGATCTCCTCGGAATGGACCAAGTTCTGGTCGGTCCGCTCGACCTGGTGGTCCCTGATCAGTGGTCTCGTGCTGATGCTCGCCTACTCCGGCGCGCTGGGCTTGGCCGCGAACGCGGGCGCCGAACGCCCGATGACTCCGCACGCCGTGGTGACCGGGGCGGCGTTCTATCTCACGCAGTTCGCCGTGGTCGCGCTGGCGACGCTGTTCATCACGAGCGAATACGCCAGTGGCAGCATCCGCTCGACCCTGCAGTGGGTCCCGGTGCGGAACCGGGTCCTCGCGGCGAAGTCGGCGGTCCTGCTGCCGGTACTGTTCGGCTACGGCGTCCTGAACACGCTCGCCGGCGTGGCGATCTCGGCGCCGCTGATTTCCGCGCGGGATTCCACGGTGGGCGACGTTCTCACGACCGCCGCGGGCATGGGTGGCTACTTCGGGCTGCTGGGTCTGCTCTGCCTCGGCCTGGGGACGGCGCTACGGAGCACGGCGGGGACGATCGTGACGGTGTTCGTGCTGCTGGTGATGATCCCGATGTTCGCCGGTTCGCTGGGCGGGGAGGACATCGTGAACTACTTCCCCGGCTTCGCGGGCGTCAACGCGATGTTCACTTCAGGGGAGCCGAACCCCATCTTCGGCGGCATCGCGCCCTACGCGCCCTGGGTCGGCATCGTGCTCTGTGCGGCGTGGGCGGCGGCCGGTCTCGCCACCGGTTCCACCGTGCTCCGGCGCCGCGACGCCTGAGGGAGCAAGGGACCTTTGCTTCCGCTTGCCCCTCGGGCAGGTCGCGAAAGCCACTTTCGGGACACCAGACGTCCCGAAAGTGGCTTTCGCGACACCCCGCCTCCGGACCGGCCCACCACGGCCGCCGCGCCACAGCCCAAGCAGGCGGCACCAAAGGCCCCTTGCTCTCTACCCTAATAAACCGCAGGTCAGAGCCCCAAGCGATAGCAAAGGTCCCCTGCTACCCCGCCACCCCGAGCCCCGCCAGCACCTCCCGAGCCCCCCGCGTCAGCTCCGTCAGCCCAGGCGGCCGCAGCGAGCCGGTCCCGGCCAAAGCGTCGAAGATCGTCCCGTCCAGCCAAGCGACGAGCATCCGCGCGTGCCGCTCCGGCTCCGTCGAGCCACGGTCGGCCAGCACCTCGGCACACCGCCGCCGGATGACCAGACCCCCGCGGTCGTAGGCCTCGCGCAATTCCGGCCGCCGCGTCGCCTCCAGCGCGAACTCGTACCGCGCGAGCATCCGCGTCCGCCCACTCGTGATCGCCGCGTGGGCGAACCCCGCCACGTACTCGGCCAGCCGGCCGGGCGGCGGGTCGAGGGTGACCTCGTCGAGTTCGACCATCCGTGAGATCGCCAGTTCCAGCAGAGCCGCCCGCGTCCGCGCGTAATACGACGTCGAACCCGACGGCAACCCGGCGAACCGGTCGACAGCACGATGCGTCAGCCCGCGCATTCCTTCCGCCGCGATCACCTCGATGGCCGCGTCCCCGATCATCGCCTTTCGCACTCTACAAGTGTAGTAGTACTTTACAGATGTAGAGGAGGTCGACATGCGCAAAGCGATCGTGGTCGGCGGAGGAATCGGCGGACTGAGCACCGCCATCGGGCTGCATGGCATCGGCTGGGAGGTCACCGTCCTGGAAAAGGCCGCGGAACTCACCGCGGTCGGCGCAGGCATCTCCCTGTGGCCGAACGCCCTGCGCTCACTCGAAACACTGGGCATCCACCTCGGCAAGCTGCGAGAACAAGAGTCCGGCGGCCTCCATGACCGCGAAGGCCGCCGCATCACCCGTTGGGACGCCGACGCGTTCCGCCGTCACCACGGCCGTCCGCTCGCCGCCATCCACCGTGCCGACCTCATCGCCGCACTCCACGACGCCCTGCCCACCGGCTGCGTCCGCACCGGCATCGAGGTCACGAACCTCGAAGACCTGGACGCGGACGTCATCGTCGCGGCCGACGGAATCCACAGTGGACTCCGGAAACAGCTGTGGCCGCGGCACCCCGGACCGGTCTACAGCGGCAGCACCGCCTTCCGCGCGGTGACCACGCTCCCGCACCCCACGGAGCTGAGTACGAGCTGGGACGACGGCGCCGAAATCGGCGTCATCCCGTTGCACGACGGCCGGGTCTACTGGTGGGCGAGCTACGTCGCCGAAGCGGGAATCCGGTGCGAGAACCCGAAGGCGTACCTGCGGAGGCGCTTCGGAGGCTGGCACGAACCCATCCCCGAGCTCATCGAAGCGACCACGCCCGAGGCACTGCTCCACCACGACCTGTACCTGCTCGGCACCCCCCTGCCGTCGTACGTGCGTGGCCGCGTCGCGCTCCTCGGCGACGCGGCACACGCGATGCCGCCGTTCCTCGGCCAAGGCGGCTGCCAGGCGATCGAAGACGCCGTCGTCCTCGCCGCCACGCTCAGTACCGCCGAGGACGTCGACGCGGCATTGAGGAGTTACGACGAGCAGCGCCGCCCACGTAGCCAAGCGGTCGTCAAATCCTCGGTCCAGGCCGGAAGAATGGGACCACAGCTGAGGAATCCCCTCGCGGTCGCGATCCGCAACGGCGTGTTCCGCCTGCTCCCCGGCACGCTCACCGCCCGCATCGGCGCCGGCGTCAGCGGCTGGGCTCCTCCCGTTCCCCGCCGACCAGCCCCGCCTCGTACGCCGTGATCGCGGCCTGCACCCGGTTCCGCACGCCGAGCCGGTTGAGGATGGTGCTCACGTAGGCCTTCACCGTGCCCTCGACCACGAACAACTTTCCGGCGATGTCCGCATTGGACAGTCCGGAACCCAGCAGCGCCAGCACTTCCTGTTCACGCGGGGTCAGTTTGCCGATCGACGCCCTCGCCTCCTCGGCTCGGGACACCTGGTTGCCGGAGAACCGCGCGATGACCCGCTGCGCGACCTTCGGCGAAAGGAACGCCGCTCCGTCGGCGACGGCGTGGATCCCGGCCAGCAGTTCCCGCGGATCCCCGGACTTCAGCAGGAATCCGCTCGCGCCGAGGCTCAGCGCGCGTTCGATGTAGGCGTCTTCGCCGAACGTCGTCAGCATGATCACGCCGATGTCGGGCAGCAGCCGCCGGATCTCCTCGGCCGCCTTGAGCCCGTCCATGACCGGCATCCGGATGTCGAGGAGCACGACATCCGGCCTCGTCACACGAGCCTGTTCGACGGCTGCGCGGCCGTCCGCGGCCTCCGCGACCACCTCGATCCCGGTGTCCGCGGCCAGGATCGCCGACACCCCGGCCCGGATCATCGCCTCGTCATCGGCCAGCACCACCCGGATCATCCGGATCCCCCTTTTGCTCGTGTTCATTGATCACATCCTTCGCCACGAGTTTCCCCTCGGCGAAGCACAGCCGGTAGGCCTCGTAGTACCTGTTGAACAGGCTGCGCTCGGTGCCGTAGTACTCGCAGGTCGCCCCGGCTGTCACCGGCGGTTCCACCTGACGCGGTCGCGCGATCCGCTGACCGCCGGGCAGGACGGACGCGATCTCCGCCCTCGTCTGGCCCAGCCGGATGCGGTCATAGTCTCCCTTGGGGAGTTCGGAGCCGTACCACTGGAAGAGGAACACCACCCCGCTGATCCCGACCAGCACGCCGAAGAGCCCGATCGGCACGACGATCGCCTGGATCAGGCTGCGTCGCACATCCCGGCGAGCACGTTCAAGTTCCTTCGCCGACGTCGACTGTCCCACTTCGGCGTCCATCGCCGCCTGGCTTTCCGGCGATTCCTCTGACGGCGCGGCATCATGCGGCAAGCTCGCACTGACCTCGAAGCCGCCGTCGCGCGGTTCCGCCCGCAGGGTCCCGCCGACAAGGCGGACCCGTTCACGCAGGCCGATCAGCCCGCGCCGTCCCGAAGTTTGGCCGGGCAAGGGTCCCGCGGGCGGCGGCACGTTGGTGACCACGACGTCGGTCCGCCCTCGCGAACGCACGACCCGGACGGTGACGGCGGCGCCGGGCGCGTGCTTCACGACGTTCGTCACCGACTCCTGCACCACCCGATAGGCCGCGCGATCGACCATCTGCGGCTCGCCGTCGATCGGACTGTCCACAGAGGATTCGATGAGCACGCCGGACGCCCTGGCCCGGTCGAGCAGTTCGTCGATACTCTCGTGCACCGGCTCGGTCGGCGCGTCGTCCTCACGCAGCACCCCGATGATCTCGTGCAGCCGCTCGGTCGCTGTCGCGGCGCTCTGCCGCAGGTCACCGGCGGCCTCCCGCTGCTTCTCGTCGAGGCCGCCAGAGACCTCGAGTGCCGCCGCACGGACCGCGATCAAGCTGAGTTCGTGCCCCAGCGAATCGTGCATGTCACTGGCGATCCGGGTGCGCTCGCGCAGCCGCGCCCGGTCGGCGACGAGCCGTTGACGGCTCTCCATTTCCTTGGCGCGACGCCAGCCGTCGCGCGCCATGTCCTCGCGCTGTCGGATGTACTTGCCCAGCAGCCACGGCGTCACCGACGCGAAGACCAGGAGCCCGAGCAGAGCGCCCCAGTCTGCGAACCCGTCGTCAGCCCACACCAGCGCCACGGGGATCGCGACCAAGGAGACGACGGCGAAGACACGCAACATCGGCTTCGCGATCGGCTGCCGGTAGCCGGCGAGGTAGCTCACCGCGACCAGGACGAACCCTTCCCAGACCGGCACTCTGCCGCCGAAACTGCCCAAGATGACGAAGCTCGCGACCATCGCGATCGCGAGCGAGACCACCGGGTACCGGCGCGATACCGCGATCGCGGCCGTGGTCGCGGTGAGCCCGGCGAACAGTTCCCAGTGTTTCGTGCTCGATCCCGCGTCGATGACGACCCAGCCGCAGAGCCCGAGCCACAGCGCGAGGTCCATGGCCAGTCGCCGCCCGCGCCGCACAGGCTCTTCAGGATCCTTCACAGGACCGGACGCTACAAGCCGCGCCGACCGCTTCGCCATAGGCGAAAGTCAAGATGGTCCGATCATTCGGCCTCCGCACGGGCAATGAGGCATGATGATCGACCATGGCCGAGCGCACACTCTCCGGTCAGCTAGGCGGTCCTGTCCCGGCAGGCATCGAAGCGCTGGCCGACGACGAGAAACAGGACCTCTCCGACGCGTTGCGCGACGCGCGCCACCGCCAGGCCAAGGCCTTGGCCGAGGCGGGCGAAGAGGGCTTGAAGTACGTACCCGCGCTTCTGCGTGGCACCATCCGCAAGGTGGTGGGCCTGTGACCACCGAAAACTTCGCGTCGCAGGCGGAGATCCTCAAACTGGCCCGCGTCCTCGGCACCACTCCCGAACGGCTTTCCTACCTGGGAAACGTGGACGCGGTCGAACTCCAGGCGTTCCGTGAGCAGGTGACGAACAAGCTGTTCGACGCCAACCGCGCCGCCCTCGAGCGGATGGCGATGGCGAGCAAGCTCGTCCCGAGCCCGATCCTGGCGAAGATCGCCGAGAAGGTCTTCGGCCCGCTTCTGTGCGCCCGGATCGCCGGGCTGGTGGACGTCTCCCGTGGCGTCGACGTCGCGAAACGCCTGAGGCCGCAGTTCCTGTCCGACGTCGCGGCCGAACTGGACCCGCGCCGGGCGAGCGCGATCATCGCGCGGATCCCGCTCGACACCGTCGTCGCGGTCGCGGGCGAACTGGTGCGCCGTGAGGACTGGATCACCGTCGGCCGGTTCGTCGGTCACCTGCCCGATCCGACGGTGCGGAAGGCGCTCGACGTCATCGGCGACGAGCCGCTGATCCGGATCGCGTTCGTCCTCGATGACAAGAGCCGGATCGACCACGTCCTCGGCCTGCTCTCCGAGGCCCGGTTCCGCGGTCTCCTGCGGGCCGCGGCCGCCGACGAGGACCTGTGGCCGCCGTTGCTCGACCTGCTCACCCACCTGAGCGAGAAGCGGATCGAGCAGTGGTCGCACCTGCTCGGCGAACTCCCGCCCGCGCTGCGCGAGCGGATCGAGGAAACCCTCGGTCACACCTCCTGATCCCGGCGGGGAGAGCAGGGGACCTTTGCTATCACTCGCTTAGTATGCCTAAGTAAGTGATAGCAAAGGTCCCTTGCTACTTCCCGCAGGTCAGGCGCGTCCCCCGCCGCCAAACAGCGGCCGTCAACGGCACTCCAGGCCGGTACGCGAGGTGAGTGACCGAAGGCGCCTCCAGCACCTGAAGGTCGGCTCGCGCCCCCGGTCGCACGACGCCCACATCGTCACGCCGCAGCGCCCGCGCGCCACCCGCGGTAGCCGACCACACGGCCTCGTCGATCGTCATCCGCATCTGCAGCACAGCGGTCGTGACGCAGAACGCCATCGACGTCGTGTACGAACTACCGGGGTTCGCGTTGCTGGCCAGCGCGACCGTCGCCCCCGCGTCCAGGAGCCGCCGCGCGGGCGCCAGCGACTGCCGGGTCGACAGGTCGCACGCGGGCAGCAAGGTCGCGACGGTCTCCGAAGCAGCGAGAGCCTCTACGTCCGCTTCGCTCAAGTACGTGCAGTGGTCGACACTCGCCGCCCCCAACTCGACGGCGAGCCGCACGCCCGGCCCCTCCCCCAGCTGGTTCCCGTGCACCCGCAGCCCGAGCCCGCGCTCCCGCGCCGCCTTCAGCACCCGCCCGGACTGCGCTTCGTCGAAGGCGCCGGTCTCGCAGAACACGTCCGCCCACCGCACCAGCGGCGCCACGGCGTCGAGCATGTCACCGCACACCAGGTCCACATACGACTCCGCGTCCGCACCCGGCGGCACCAGATGCGCGCCGAGGAACGTGACCTCGTCGGCCACGTCGGCGGCGATCCGCGCCGAGCGCACCTCGTCTTCGACGTTGAGCCCGTATCCGGTCTTCGTCTCCAGGCAGGTCGTTCCCTGCTTCGCCGCTTCGTCGACGTGACGCCGCAGGTTGGCCGCCAGCTGCTCGTCCGACGCTGACCGCGTCGCGTCGACGGTGACCGCGATACCCCCGGCGCTGTACGCCTTCCCAGCCATCCGCGCTTCGAACTCGGCCGTGCGGTCCCCGGCGAAGACGAGGTGCGTGTGACTGTCGACCCATCCGGGCAGCACCGCCCGGCCGTCGACGTCGACCCGCTCGTCCGCGTCCGGCGCGTCGGCCGCCGCGCCGACCCAGGCGATCTTTTCGCTCTCGACGACGACGGCGGCGTCGTGAAGCTTGCCCAGCCCGGCGTCGTTCGTGGTGAGCTCGCCGATGCCCGTGATCAGGACTGCCACAATGCCTCGATCTCCTTGGCCAAGACCGTTTCCGGCCGGTCGATCAGCTGGTGTGCGCCGTCGCGGACGATCTCACGCCCGGCGACGACAACATTCCGGACATCCGCGCCGGAGGCGGCGAAGACCACCCCGGACGGCTCGATCCCCGCGGTCCGCACCGAACCGAGTCCGACCGTGACGAGGTCCGCCCCCGCCCCCGCGGTCAGCTCGCCCACCTCGTCCCAGCCGATGGCACCGTGATCCGTCGCCGCGGTGAGCAGTTCGTCCGCGGTGAACCGGCCACGCCGCTCGCTGGCGAGCCGCTCGTTCAGCTCCAGCGCCCTGGTCTCCTCGAACGCGTCGACGACCGCGTTGCTGTCACTGCCGACGCTGAGCCGCACCCCCGCGTCCAGCAACGTCCGGGCGGGACCGATGCCGTCGCCGAGATCCCGCTCGGTCGTCGGGCAAAAACACGCTCGGCTGCGGGCCGCGCCCAGCCGTTCGATGTCGAGCGGCGTCAGATGGGTCGCGTGCACCGCCGTGAGCCGTTCGCCGAGGACGCCGTGGTCGTAGAGCAGCCCCGTCGGTGTCCAGCCGTAGGCCGCCATGCACTGCTCGTTTTCGGCCCGCTGTTCGGAAAGGTGGATGTGCAGCGGCCGATCGGCCGGCGTCCCGTTGTCCACTTCGGACAGTTGGTCTTCGGGAACGGCACGCACCGAATGGATCGCGCCGCCCACCCGGAACGTCTCCTTCTCCCGCAAGTCGCCGACTCGTTGCGCCCACTTCCCGGCCGAACCGTCGGAGAACCGCCGCTGCACCTCGTCGGGTTCGACGCCGATACCGCCCGCGAGATAGCAGGTGTCGAGCAGCGTGAGCCGGATCCCGGCGTCCTCGGCCGCGTGCCGCAGCGCCTCCCCCATCGCGTTCGGCTCGGCATAAGGCTTTCCGCCCGGCGCGTGGTGCAGGTAGTGGAACTCGCCGACACTCGTGTAGCCGGCCAGCACCATCTCGGCATAGACACCGCGCGCCAGCCGGTAGTACGTGTCCGGATCGAGCCTGGACGCGAGCGAGTACATCCGTTCCCGCCACGTCCAGAAGGTTCCTCGGTCGTGGTGCGTCCGGCCCCGCAGCGCACGGTGAAACGCGTGCGAGTGCCCGTTGGCGAAGCCGGGCAAGGTCAGTCCATTCAGGACAGTACCTTCGCTAGGCGCGTTCGCCGTCACGGAAGTGATCCTCCCGGCGTCGACCTCGATCCGGACGGCATCGGTGATCCCGTCTGGCAGCCAGGCCCGCGCACACCAATATGTCGTCATGTCGACAGTTTTTCGAGGACGTCCGCGAGCGCGCGGGCACCGTGGTCGACGTCCTCCGCTTCCGAGAACTCCTCCGGAGAATGGCTGATACCGGTGGGATTGCGCACGTAGAGCATCCCGGACGGGACGAAACCGGCCAGGATCGCCGCGTCGTGCCCGGCACCGGTCGGCAACTCCGGCGGCCCGCCCAGCCAGGTGCCGAGGTCGCGGCGCAGCGCGTCGTCGAAGATCACGTCGCCCGAATACGACTCCCTGGTCACCTCGACCCGGCACCCTTCCTGACCTGCCGCGTCTTCGGCCAGTTTCGCGATCTCCGCGACCAGCTCGGGCGTGCCCGTGCCCGGCACCCGCGCGTCCAGCCACAGGTCCACAGTGGACGCGATGACGTTGGTACCGCCCGGAACCGGCACGAGCCTGCCGACCGTGGCTCTGGCGTCCGCCGTCACCTTCGCCAGTTTCCGCACGGCGATCACGGTCTCGGCCGCCGGGATCATCGGATCACGACGGTCACCGATCAGCGTCGCACCGGCGTGGTTTCCCTGACCCTGGAAGGAGAATCGCCAGCGACCATGGGCGATCACCGTGTTGCCGACGGCAACCGGTGAGCCGAGGTCGATCAGCCCGCGCCCCTGTTCGACGTGCAGTTCGAGGAACCGCCCGATCAGGCCGAGCCGCTCGGAATCACGGCCGACGAGTTCCGGCTCAAGGCCGGATTTCGCCGCCGCTTCGGCGAACGTCACGCCGTCGGGGTCGCGCAGGCCGCGCGCCTTGTCCGCGTCGATCGTCCCGGTCAGCAACCGAGACCCGAGACACGGCACCCCGAACCGGCCACCCTCCTCCTCCACGAAGACGACGACGGCGAACGGCTTGGCGGGGCGGAATCCCTTGGTTTGCAAGATCTCCACCGCCTCGAGCGCGCTCGCGACACCGAGCGGGCCATCGAAGGCGCCACCGCCGGGAACCGAATCGAGATGACTCCCGGTGACGACCGCGTCCGGGCCGGGGGTTCCCCACCAGGCCCAGATGTTGCCGTTGCGGTCGGTCTCGACGCCAAGGCCCAGCCGCCCCGCAAGCTCGACGAACCACGCGCGCAGTTCGGTTTCGGCCGCGTCGAAGGCGTGACGCGAGTAGCCGCCGCGTTTCGGGTCGCGGCCGACGTCCGAAATCTCCTCCAGCAGCGAGGACGCGGTCACTCGGCGTCCCGCATCGGAACGCGGACGCCGCGCTCGTCGGCGACGTCGGCGGCGCGGTCATACCCGGCGTCGACGTGCCGGATGACACCCATGCCCGGGTCGTTGGTGAGCACGCGCTCGAGTTTCTGCGCGGCCAGCAGGGTTCCGTCGGCCACGCTGACCTGGCCCGCGTGGATCGAGCGGCCCATGCCGACGCCGCCGCCGTGGTGGATCGACACCCACGTGGCGCCCGACGAGGTGTTGACCAGCGCGTTCAGCAGCGGCCAGTCGGCGATGGCGTCGGAGCCGTCGGCCATCCCCTCGGTCTCGCGGTACGGCGAGGCGACACTGCCGGAGTCGAGGTGGTCGCGGCCGATGACCACGGGCGCCTTCAGCTCTCCGCTGGCGACCATCTCGTTGAACCGCAGGCCCGCGAGATGCCGTTCGCCGTAGCCGAGCCAGCAGATCCGCGACGGAAGTCCTTGGAAGGCAACGCGTTCGCCTGCCAGCTTGATCCAGCGCGCGAGGGATTCGTTCTCCGGGAACAGTTCCAGCATCGCGCGGTCGGTCGCCGCGATGTCTTGCGCGTCACCGGACAGCGCCGCCCAGCGGAACGGGCCGTTGCCCTCGCAAAACAGCGGGCGGATGTAGGCGGGCACGAAACCGGGGAAGTCGAACGCGCGCTCGCAGCCGCCGAGTTTCGCCTCGCCGCGCAGGGAGTTGCCGTAGTCGAAGACCTCGGCGCCCTTGTCGAGGAAGCCGAGCATCGCCTCGACGTGTTCGGCCATCGACTCGCGGGCACGTTCGGTGAACTCGTCGGGCTTCTTGTCCGCGTAGTCCTGCCACTCGTCGACGCCGATGCCCTTGGGCAGATAGGAAAGCGGGTCGTGCGCGGAGGTCTGGTCGGTGACGATGTCGATCTCGACGCCGCGGCGCAGCAGTTCGGGCAGCACCTCGGCGGCGTTGCCGATCACGCCGACGGACAACGCGCGCTTCTCTTTCTTGGCGGCTTCCACGCGGCGGATCGCGTCGTCGAGGTCGCCGGCGACCTCATCGAGGTAGCGAGTCTCGACGCGGCGGTGCGCGCGCTGCGGGTCGCATTCGATGACGAGCGCGACACCGTCGTTCATCGTGACGGCCAGCGGCTGCGCGCCACCCATGCCGCCGAGGCCGGCGGTGACGGTGAGCGTGCCCTTGAGGGTTCCGCCGAACCGCTTCTTCGCGACAGCGGCGAAGGTTTCGTACGTGCCCTGCAGAATTCCTTGTGTGCCGATGTAGATCCAGGACCCCGCGGTCATCTGGCCGTACATGGTCAGGCCTTGTGCTTCCAGGCGGCGGAATTCCGGCCACGTCGCCCAGTCGCCGACGAGGTTGGAGTTCGCGATGAGCACGCGCGGCGCCCACTCGTGCGTGCGGAACACACCGACCGGCTTGCCGGACTGGACGAGCAGTGTCTCGTCACTGTCCAAAGTGGTCAGTTCGCGGGTGATCGCGTCGAAACTGGCCCAGTTGCGGGCGGCCTTGCCGGTGCCGCCGTAGACGACCAGGTCCTCGGGGCGCTCGGCGACGTCGGGGTCGAGGTTGTTGTGAAACATCCGCAGCGCGGCTTCGGTCTGCCAGTTCTTCGCGGTGAGTGTGGTGCCTCGGGCGGCACGGACCGTGCGGGACATGGGCTCAGACCTCCAGGTGGGCCGCGACGAGGACGGCGCCCGACGCGACGAGTTCTTCGGCGGCGGCGATCTCCGGCGCCAGGTGACGGTCGGGGCCGGGACCCTCGACCTTGGTGCGGACCAGATCCCGGACCCGGCCGGTGACCGGTGACGGGGCGAGCGGCGCGCGCATGTCGAGTGCCCGCGCGGCGGTGAGCAGTTCGATGGCGAGAACGGTGTTCAGGCCCTCGACGGCCTTGCGCAGCTTGCGTGCGGCGGACCAGCCCATGGAGACGTGGTCCTCCTGCATGGCGCTGCTCGGGATCGAGTCGACCGACGCCGGCACCGCGAGGCGTTTGAGTTCGCTGACCACGGCCGCCTGCGTGTACTGGGCGATCATGTGGCCGGAATCGACGCCGGGGTCGAACGCGAGGAACGGCGGCAGGCCGTGCGAACGGGACTTGTCGAGCATGCGGTCCGTGCGGCGCTCGGCGATGCTGGCGACGTCCGCGAGCGGGATGGCGAGGAAGTCGAGCACGTACGCGACCGGGGCGCCGTGGAAATTGCCGTTCGACTCGACGCGGCCGTCGGACAGCACGACCGGGTTGTCGACCGCGGAGTGAAGCTCACGCTCGGCGATGAGTTCAGCGTGCGTGAGGCTGTCGCGTGCGCCGCCGTGCACCTGGGGCGAACAGCGGAGTGAGTACGCGTCCTGAACGCGGTTGCAGTCCGGACCGCGGTGGCTCTCGACGATTTTCGAGTCCTGAAGCGCCTTCCACATGCGCTCGGCGCTCAGTGCCTGCCCGGGGTGCGGCCGCAGGGCCTGGAGATCGGCTGCGAAGGCTCGATCGGTGCCGAGGAGCGCTTCGACGCTCATCGCCGCGGTGATGTCGGCGGTATCAAGAAGCTTGCCCAGATCCGCCGCAGCCAGCAGGAGCATGCCGAGCATCCCGTCGGTCCCGTTAGTGAGGGCGAGGCCCTCCTTCTCCGCGAGAACGACCGGCTCGATCCCAGCATGCTTCAGTGCGACGCTCGCCTGAACGACTTCGCCGTTGTACTCGACTTCGCCCTCCCCCATCAGCGCGAGCGCTACGGCGGCGAGAGGCGCGAGGTCGCCGGAGCAGCCGAGAGAGCCGTACTCGTGGACGAGCGGGGTGATCCCGGCGTTGAGCAGGGCCGCAAGCGCTTGCGCGGTGCTCGGCCGGACGCCGGTGTAGCCGCTGGTGAGGGTGCGGAGACGCAGCAACATCAGCGCGCGCACGACCTCGGTCTCGACGACCGGGCCCGCGCCGGCCGCGTGCGAACGGATCAGCGACCGCTGAAGCGCCGTGCGGCTCTCGAGCGGGATGTGCCTGGTGGCGAGAGCCCCGAAGCCCGTCGAAACGCCGTACGTCGGCGTCTCGGCATGGGCGAGGTTGTCGATGTGCTGACGCGTCGCGGCGAGATTCTTCTCGGCCGCTTCGCTGACCGCGACGGGCGAGTGGTCACGGGCGACCGCGACGACCTGTTCGGGCCGAAGCGGTTCAGACCCCAGAAGTACGGTTTCCGGCATGGCCCCATTGGACAACGCCATGCCCGCTGGTGGGCGGCCCCAACCGGTGGTTGTGTCTGGTATCCAAGACACGCACGGTGGTAGCAAGGGACCTTTGCTGTCGCTTGTTTAGCGTGCCTAAGTAAGCGGTAGCAAAGGTCCCTTGCTACCACCGCTGAGCGAGACAGGAGGTCACGATGGGTGAGAGCAGCGAGGTACCCGCACTGCGCCGCGGCCTGGGCATCCTTCGCGCTCTCGCCGCCCGGCCGGGCCCGATGTCCGCGACCGCGATCGCGCGCGAACTCGACCTCCCGCGCTCGACGACATATCACCTGCTCGCCGAACTGGAGGCCGCCGGTTTCGTGGCACACCTGCCCACCGAACGCCGGTACGGTCTCGGCATCGCCGCGTTCGAACTCGGCTCGGCCTACTTGAGGCACGACCCGCTGGAAAGACTCGCGGTCCCGCTGCTGCGCAAACTCGCCGACCGGGTCGGCCACACCGCGCATCTCGGCGTGCTGCACGGCAACGAGTCGCTCTATCTGGTCAAAGAGCGACCCACGCGGCCGGAAACACTGGTCACAGAGGTCGGCGTCCGGCTACCCGGCCAGCTCACCGCGTCGGGAAGGGCGATCCTGCGGCACCTGCAGTCACCGCACGTGCGTGCGCTCTTCCCTGCCGCGTCGACGTTCGTCCTGCGTACCGGTCGCGGCCCGCGCACCCTCGCCGAACTGCGTCGCACGCTGAACGCGGAGGGCAGGCTCGGCTGGGCGGTGGAAGACGGACACGTCACCGATGGATTCGCCTCGGTGGCCTGCCCGGTCTTCGACCACGGCGGCCGGCCGATGGCCGCGATCAGCGTGACCCTCCGCCACCTCTGCCCAGGAACTGAAGGCTGCGAGGAAACTTGGCCTGACCTCGCCGAAGAGGTCCGTCTGACCGCGGCCGAACTGACCACCCGGATCGGGGGTCAGGTGCGCTGAGCGTGCCTCTTCTGGACTCCCTCAAGGCCGAGCATCGCCAGCAGTTCCGCACAGTCGAGAGCACTCGAAGAGTGCCCGGCGACGGTTCGCGCGGCTCTGCCGTTCTGCAGGGTGAGGCGGACTTCTTCTTCCGCGCGCACACCCGCCATCCGGCTCTGGTCTTCAGCGGGGTCGGGACGACTGGAATGCCTAGCCCAGGTCATCTGCTACCTTCTTCCGGCCCTCCGGCGACACGGGGTCGGTTCGAAAGAGGGCCATGGTCGGACACCTAGCATGACATCCCACCCGTCGACTGTTCCCGGCGCGGGTGAATTGAGATGAAATCGATCTAGATTTAGCTACGCTCTGTGATTCAAAGAGAACTCAAGTCGGGCATTGAAACGGCACACCAGTGTCCGGCGCCAAGCGCCCAATCCCCGCCACGACGGCGCGGCTCGCGCTGACCCTGTCCGCGATCACATCTCATACTCCGGACGATGATCTCCAGTGCTCAATCGGCGTGCGCGCCGATCACCTCGGTCAGTTCCTCGACCAGGCGTCGACCCGCGCCGCGGACCGCGGAGAGCCGCTGTGGAGCGCGCTCGGCGTCTCCAAGGAGAGTGGCCGGCCCAGTTCGGGCTTCTGCCTCCTCGCTCGGCGGTTGCGGACCGAGTACCAGGACCTCGACGCCGACTCGATCTGGCAGCAAGAGCGAGACCGCTGCTACGCCGCAGCCGGTTCAGCCCAAGCTCCCACGACACACGAAGAAGCGGCCCCACCCCGAGGGGCGGAGCCGCTTCCGTCGACCAGTGGAGCTCTGCCGCCGCTATTCCAACCGCCAAGACCTCGTAAACCCGCTGGTCAACGTCCTAAACAAGATCCAGAACGGTTCGTCAGATGCCAACGATGATCTTGTCACCGTCAACGGCACCCAATCCGATGTGTGGCGTATCGCAGATCGTTTGTCGCCGTCCGACATTGAGAGCCTTGTCGAGTCGTATCGCACAGGCGGCACACTGAAGGCGGTAGCCGAGCGTTACGGCGTCAGCGTAGCGACCGTCAAGCGGTTGGCTCGTGAGCACGGCGTCCGCAAGCAACGCCCAAGGAGCCAGGCCTCATAGATTGCATGCCACCTGGGTGGACGCGAAGACCTCACCACAGGCATGACAGCCGGAGGCCAATCAGCTGCCAGGAGTGGTCTCGAGCACGCGCCAAGCGTCGAGGCAGCTGCCGATGGACGCCCGCAGCTGTGATCGACATCACCGCAGGGCAGAATGGTGTCTACAGGTTGAAATCGCCCACTCACGTCGGGTGACAAAGTCAAAGGAGTCTCAATGTGAGCTGGCTAGAACCAGCCTGGTTCGCTGCAGGCGCCGCAGGGGTCGGGGCGACAGCGGCCGCCGTGGCCGCGTTCAACGGTGTACGGACGCTCAGGCAAGCTCGCCGAGACAGCAAAAACCGCAGCCAGCCGATGGTCGCCGCCGAGCTCGAAAGCGTGCCGTACGTCCGTGGGAGCCAGAAGCTCGTCATCAAGAACTACGGCCCCAGCGTGGCCCGCAACGTCACGGTGTCGTTCGATCCGCCGATCCCGGATCCTGAGCCCGCAAAAGCCGCCGAGAGTGTCACGCCGTTCTTGAAGCGGCGCTACGAAAAGCCGATACCGGTGATGACTCCAGGGATGTCGCTTGAAAACGTCTACTACTCCGGCCGTCCGCTTGGCGGCCAGTTCGTAAACTTCGAGCCGACGCCAGATCAAGTGGTCGTGAAGATTGCTTACACCGACAACAACGGCGCTCCGTACGAGGACGCGTTTCCCCTCGACGTGATGCTCATTCGCTCAACTACCGAGGCGACGTCGTCAACAGCTCCAGAAGCAAAGCTGAAGGAAATCGCACAGGAGCTGAAGAAGATTCGAGAACTCCTCACCGAGCAGCGGCGGGAAAGTCATCAAGATCTAGCAGGGCCCGCCCCCAGTGAAGAAATAATGAGGCTTATGGAGCTGGGAGGCGCTGGCGGAGCACTGGAAAAAGGAGAGGGAGATTCTCCAGCTAAGAGTTAAAGACGGTAAATTCGCTCCGCGAGTACAACCGGCGGGGCCAAAATCTAGACTACAGTATCGCGCGTGGGGTCTCACCTCATGCTGTAGCCGCTAACGAGGGAGAGCCGCCATGAGCTACCGCAACAAGACATACGTCGCTTTCGCCAGCGAAGATATCAAATCGTATTGGCTCATGACTGCATGGCACAAGAACGAGAATATCGAATTCGACTTCTTCGATGCACATAACCTGAATACAGCGCTCGACACCAGCCGGCCGGACACGATCAGACTCCGGTTGCGCGAGCGGCTCGCAAACACAAAGCAGGTTGTCTTGCTTGGCAGCAGCAAGGGCAAGGCGAAAGCGGGGAATGGCAATTCATTCCTCTTCTACGAGGTGGAGGTGATAGCTAAGCTTAACCTGCCAGTGGTAGTTGCAAACCTCGACGGCGACCGGAACATAGATGAAAATTTCATCCCGCAGCGATTTTTAGACGATAACTACTACACGATGTCTGTGTCGTTTCAGCCAAAAATTATCAAGTACGCACTAGACGGCTACGTAACCGCGTTCGCTACCGGGAAAAATAGCGGACCTCATTACTACGAAGCTGAAACCTACACGAAGCTCGGTCTGCAGCAACGATGAGTATCGCCAGAGACTTTACTAAGCGTCGATTCTGGACCCGATTTGCAACGCAAACTCTGGCAAGCATCGGCTTCTTTGCTATTTTCGCAGGCGTAACCGACGCACTGTTCCCGGACTTGCTGCCGCCCGTAGGGAAAGTCATTGCCGTAGCCGTGGCTGCGCTATCACTCGGATTCGGTCTCTACCAATCGTGGCCACGGCCTGTCCAGATGAATTATAGTTCACCCAACACGGAGATTCACGTCGTCGAGGGTGACTTATTCGAGCAAGAGGGCAACGTTGTTATTGGAATGACTACCACGTTTGACACGGAAATACCTCATGTTATCGATGAGCTCGGCGTGCAGGCGCAACTTCTCACACGGATTTATCGCAATGACAACCGCGCTCTCGACGATGCGCTGTGTGCCGCGCTGGAGGATCACCCTGTTGCACGTCGGTTCAAACCCGAGGATCGCAAGCAGGGAAAGCAAATCGCCTACCCTTTGGGGGCTGTAGCTACGATCATGCCGGCGGTTCGGAAGCTGTACTTCTGTGTTGCTTACACTGAAATGAACAATCGGAACGAAGCGCGCGGAAGCGTCGATGGAATTTGGCGAAGCCTCAATAATGTCTGGGACGAGGTTCGCGCCAAAGGCAACGGTGATCCCATCTCCATAGCAGTCATCGGAGGCGGGCAGGCGCGTATCTCTCAATACTTCCCGGCGCAAGATTCAATCCGATTCATAGCTCTCTCGTACATGTTCGCATCTCGAAAAGAGAAGATCGCGAGCCGCTTGAACATTGTGGTCGAGAAACGTGCTGTTCGAAACTTAGACATGCTCGAATTGCAGGCCTTTCTCAAGTCGTTGAGGCCGTCATGAGTAGTGGGTCTCTGGAAATCCCTGAAGTTGAACCGTGTCCCTTCTGCGATTATCTGAGTGGCGCTCGACCATTTACTATTCTGACGCGGAACTCGTTGACCGCAACGTTAGTGACACGAGAGCAACGAGGAATCGGGCATCTCCTGGTAGTTCCCATTTCTCATCGGCCGACGCTGCTTCACGTCAGCAAGGATGAGGGAGCCGCCATCATGGCATCAGTAGTCACGGCGGCTAAGGCAATTACCGAGGCCTACAAGGTGGAGGGGGTAGCAGTATGGCAGAACAACGGCACGCCCGCCCATCAGACGATTCCGCACGTACACTTCCATGTTGCCGGAACGCTGCCTGAAGGCGGAACGGAGTGGAATGAAGTAGACGAAGCTTCGGTCGCCGAGACGGATACCATCGCCGAAAGACTTCGACCGTTTATTACTTGATCGCATCCCATGCACGCTTATACCCTAGATTTGCCGGAGCGTTGTATTCGGACCGAAACCACTCATCGAACTCTGGGGTCACTTCTTTGATGAACGCAGCAAGAGCCTCGGCTGCAGAATACGCCTCCATAACATCTGGAAACTCAAGATTGGCATCTAATTCTTCAAAGGTTTCAACTAGATGTCCCTGTTCCAGCGAATAGGCTGCGTCGTCATGACTCCCCTCGTCCTTTCCGGCATGTGGCCATGCCAGTCGTTGATTCTGCGTCTTGTACCAGATCGCATCCTCCACAATTGGAAGAATCTTGCGAAAAGACTTCCTCATGACATCTTGAAGGGCGCGAAATCGCTCAATCTCATTCTCAGGAAGCGCAGCTTCACGCACCTCCTCGGCAGTCTTTGCGACGACAATGCGCTTGTTCTGTCGCTCAAGCTCACGAAGGTCATTCTCTGAACTGCGTAACGCTTCTTGGGCTTCCTTAAGTTGATCCTTGAGTTCCCAAAACTCGGTCAGATCTATTTTTTGCGGAACAGTTAGACCCTTTGCAAGGTCGTCAACACTAGCAAGCCAGCGTGTAGCGCGTTTCCCCCACGTTGTGGCTAGCACTGCGCGTCCGGTCACCTTCGTAACCCGGTCATGCAACTTGTTAAGCGTGTCGCGATCATTGATGTAACCCGTTAACAAGCCCGATAGAATTCCTTCCAGGTCAGTATATTTCATACCGGGTGTCAAAACAGGAAATAGAGCGCCATACTTGGTCCAAGCGGCACCGAGTTCTGCCACACAGTAAGCGCTGGCTTGATACATCGGTGAGATGACGGCAATAACCAGATCTGAATCTCTGGCTTTCTCTCGCAGATAAGTGTTCAGATTCTCGCCAGGTTCGATTCCAGTGTCAGCGCCCGAAGAGTAGAAAATTTCTTGAGGCGAGAGGTTACAACCAAGTTGTAAAATCTGCTCTACAAACGGCGTCACAAACTGCTCATCTGCGGAAGCATGGCTGACGAAAATACCCGACACGGCAACATCCAGTCTTATTGCTCGACATCAATGATCACATTTGGGTTGCGGACACTGTACTCCTACACCCCACGCCGCCCGAACTCACCGTAGAGCGTTTCGCCGTCGATCAAGGCCCGGTGCGCCAGCTCCACACGTCGCGCCAGTGACGGCTGCAACCGCTGCTTGGCTTCGTCGATCTCCAAGAATTCAAAGCGGCTCAGCTCGTCTGCTGCCGGTCGGATGGCTTCAATCTGCTCGGTGTTCAGCACCCCGCCATCAAATATGAGCTGCAAGCTGTCTCGCCAGACGCCACGCGTCGGCATCCAGTCCACAAGCAGCAACCGGCCGACGGGGATGTCGATACCAAGTTCTTCCTTGATCTCACGGCGGCAACCAGCGAGCGGAGATTCGTCATCCTCCGTCAGGCCACCCGGGATCTCCAAGAACGGTTTGTACGTCGGGCTCACGAACAGCACCCGGCCTGCGGCGTTGCGGATGAGCGCGCCACTGGCGACATTCTTCCGAGGGAGCCGCCCCGCGATGCCGGGATTGAATTCGACTTCTGGCTCACCCTCGTCACGTATGTCATGAGCGAAGACAACACGGTCGCCGCAGTGGTTGGGCTGGTCGTCACTCACAGTGCCTCGCTTGGTAGGAGCGCGACTGCCTTACTGGTCAGCTCTCGCACCGGTGCCAGCTGCCGATGCCCGTCGAGCTGGACGAGCAGGTCGCGAACAATCCGGCGCGAGCGCTTCGACTTGGCTGCCGCAGCGGCTTCGACGGCCATCGTGCCATAGTGCACGGCACGTTCGACTTCACGCTCCAGCAGCGCGGCTTTGGCTAGCTGGCCAGCGGCAAAAACCTGCCGCCGCACCTGGTGGTGAGCGTTCTCCCAAAGCACCTCGAGGTATGGTGCGGCCGCGGCCGTATCACCAAGATCCAGGCAGGCAGTACTAGCAAAGCTTGCGAAGACCGCATCGTCCCAATGAGCCACCCAGTACGGAACGTCGGCGACGGCGCCGTGCCGGTGGAACGAAGCCTCAGCCCGGCCAAGCGCCTGCGTACTGCTGCTTCGATCTCCCAGCGCCGCAAAGGCGACCGCCTCCAGCATTGCCGCCTCGGCAGCGACGGCAGGTACTGATTTCTTGCCCGCGTGATGTTGCGCCGACTGGGCCAAGGTCAGGGCGTGGTCGGGACGATCCAAGTAGAGCGCCTGGTGACTCATGGTGGCCAAGACGAACGATCCGTATGTCGGATTGTCGGCTTCCTTGACCAGGCGCAAGGCCTGCACGAAGTAGTGTCGCGCCAACCCATGCAGCTGTCCGTCATACGCCATGTAGCCAATGACTTCGCACAGCACGGCGGCAGCTTGGAATAGCTCGCGCCGGAGCGGCGTCGAGGACGGGCTCCGTAGAAGCGGCATAACTCGGCCGCTCAAGTACTTGACAGCGAGTCCCCGGCTGTAGTCGCCCCCAAACTGGCGATCCAACTGGTCGAGTGCCTTGGTCGTGGTCACAATCTCGTCGATGTCACGGATCACAACCGGACTGCCGGACGACCGGACATCGTTATACGCAGCACCCACCAGCCACGACAAGATGGCCTGCGCTGGAAGATCCTCGGCAAACGCGGAGGCAGGGAGGTTAGCGACGCCCGACTCGTCGACGTGGGCGAGCGTGGCCAAACTGACCAGCGCACCGTCGAGCGACGGCTTGTACTGTGGCGGGATCTCAAAAGCCGCGAACGTCGCGTCATTGCGCGGCGTCACTACAACCTTGCTCGGAACGATCGGAGCGGGGAGCACTTCACCGATGCCCTCGTGCAGCAGGGCTTCCAATTCCGACGCCGTGATGTCTAGCAGCTTCGCCAGCTTCGGCCGTTTGTACGGGACAGGTTCAGTCTTGCCTCGCTCCCAGTTGCTGACCGAGCTGGACGCAACGCGGAGTGCCTCCGCGAGCGATTCTTGACTGAATCCAGCAGCTTTCCGGGCGCTGACCAGGCCGTGCCGCTTCGCAACCATCCGTCTTCTCTCGATCGCACGTGGTAATGACGGCCACATTACCGCAGGTCACGCCCCTGGGTTGCGAGATTCATGGAGGAATTTACGGATCTTTTGTCTGGTGTGGCCATCATCCGGCAACCAAGGTCATGACCTGGCATCCGGCGTCGGGGTAGACGTTTCCCACGCCTCCCGGGGTCGCTGGGCGGTCTCCCGCAAGAGATCCCCGTAACCGCCCGCGATTGGTCCTCTGGCGCCGGGTGCCGCTCCAGGAAACCCAACGATGCGAACGGGACGGAGCGGTCGGCCATGACCGTACGAACAGCAACAGATGCCCGGACTCCCAGTGCGGTGCCGCAGTACTGGCAGCGCAGGAACAACGCGCTCACGGCGGTACCAACTCCACGAATGCCAGAGCCCGTACAGCTCTACGCCCTCATCACGCTCTACCTGGCGACGCACACCCCCGATGCCCTCGAGCGGTGTATTCGCTGTGACCGGGTGTGGCCGTGTGGATCGGTGCGGTTGGCCTACCGGCTGCGCGAGGGGTTTTAGCAGTGGCGAACGACGTCTTTCCCGAACTGCAAGCGCTGGCAGCCCGGCTCATTGCCATGCCGCCGGTCGAGGCGGGGGCGAGCGCGTTGCCCACGGTCTACGGCTACGTGTGGGCCGAGCACCCTAAGCCCGCCTACATCGAAGCCTGCGCCGACGTCCTGACCTGGTGGAGCGTCGCCCGGGGACTGCGGCTTTCCGTGGTGTTCCGCGACATCGGGCTCAAACCCGACGCCTTGATCCGGCCGGGGTTCACCGCAGCGACGGACGTACTGCAGCTGCCGGACGTCGACGGTCTGCTTGTCCTTACTCGGCGCCATTTGTCCACCGAGCCATCGGTGGCGGATCGTCTGGCGCTGGAAGTTCGGCGTACCGGCACCACGCTGCGTGTACTGACCGACGAGCTCGGCGAGGCCGACTCGTGAGGATTGAAACCACCGAACTTGTCCGGGCTCTTGGCGCGGTGAGCCAGCACATTCCACGGGTGATCAACGGCCTGCTCACCGGTCAGATACCGTCCGCCAAACAGCAAGAGTTCGCCGAGTTGCTACTTGGCCTCGGTGAACTCTTGCACAACCACGCCGAGACGTCTTCGGAGCCAGACGCCGGGCTTGTCCTTCCGCCGGCGACCGAGGGACGGCACGCACTGCGCGAGCCACCAGACCCCGAGCCGCCACCAGCAGCACCGTGAACGGCTGGGGGTGGTTCGCCGTGGCGGTGCTGACGGTGTTGGTGAGCGTCGTGGCGGTGTGGTTCGGCAAGGAAAAGGCCAGCGATCGCAGACGAAAGCGGTTCCTCGCTCGCCACCGCGAACGGTCGGTCAAAGGCATCGCCGCACGGATTGCCAAGGAGCGCGAGCAGGAACGCGTCGCCCATGCAGATACCGAGGTATTTCCCGTCGTTCCACCGGCCGACGACCCCACCGAGCAGTTTCCGCCTGCAGTGCCGCTGCCGAAACGGGTTCGGGGATACGTCCGCCGAGCGCCGACTCCGTATCCCCGGAAACCCTTGAACCAGCCAGATCCTGCGCTAATGCAGCGGGTGCTTGAGGGGTTGCAGGGGTTGTCAGACGACCCACACAACAGTCATCCACGAAAAGAACGGTAAATGTCCAATCCCACCACCGGCCCCAAGAACCAGCGCGCCACCCTCCCCGAGGTGATTGCCCACCTCGTCGGGCGCGAGCTCAAGGATGAAAGCTCTTCGTGGCACGCAGCTTTTCCCACTGCCCGCCAGTTGGCTAAGCGCTACCGGACGTCGTCGAGCACCGCGCGAAGCGCCTTGAAGCTTGTCCAGACACAAGGGCTCGTCACAAAGCACGGCGCGAGGTACGTATCGGCCCGACAGCACACGCTGCCGATCACGCTTGTCGATCTTGCGGCCAAGCTCGCTATGGCGATCACCGACCGGACGATCACGGGAAGGCTGCCCTTCCAGCGGCAGATCGCCGAGCGTTACAGCGTTCACACGGCAACAGTTAGCCGAGCCGTCGGGATCCTGGTGCAGCAGGGATTCGTCGAGCACAGCGACGAAGGCCACGTCGTTGCTGCGAACATACCGACCACTTTCACGGCTCCGAAGCCTAAACGCTCGCCGAAAGCATTCACGCCGCCGCGGTACGTCCGCAAGACACACGAGCGGAAGGTTTTCTCAGAGGCGCAGCTCATCGCCTACGACTTCCTTAGCCAGTGTTCGACTGGTCTCGAAGAGGCCGGGATCTTGGCACCAGAAGATATTGCCAAGAAGTACGAGGTGTCGATGGAGATTGCGGGGGATGTCTTCTTTCACGTGTTGGCTGAATCGAGGGCGGCCGGGAAGGTGGACGTCGCTGAAAGAACTAACATGCAGTAAGAATGCTCATTGAATCGATTTTTCTGACTGTATTCTATAAGAGAAATCATCAAATCGACAGGATGTTAAAATGCCGCCTTTTTGAGAGAGTGGCTGGCGAGCGTAGGCTTGAAGCATCAAGTTGCTGAGCCCTGTTCCATGGGCCCAATGGTAGTCTAAAACTTTTCGCTCATTGACAAAGTAAGTATAGTTGTTTTTTGTACGCAGTACAGATACTTTTAGCCAATCATCCCTGGGTTCTCCCACGACTTCACCATTGACGTGAGGTACGACAATCGAACTTCGTGCTACCGTCTCGTATTGGCCGAGTTCACCTATTGCTATCACGACAGGCTTGTACCCAGATTTCCAACCGTCATCGACATACTCAAAGCTGAACATTAAGACCCGTTCAATGGGCGGCTCCCCAAACCGAGCATTTAGCACATCCGGAACGTACGCTGCGAGTCCGCAACGTGACCAATCTGTCCCATATTGAGGGGACATTAGAACCTCAGCGAAGATATCCCCTAAATCTAGAGATCCCTCATTGCCGGGAAGCGCGTTCATCGACGTTGTCGAAAGTGTCAGAAAGCCCGCACTCTGCTGGCATTCGAGCGCATCTTTTTTAAGCCTACCAAGGACTAGCTTGGGGCTATGGGGTTCAATATACCTATTAGGACTTTGGCAAGCATTCTGCTGGTTAGCCGGTGATTGTTCCTCGAACCTTAGGTACTGCTTTTCGGCCCAAAGTTTGGCTTCATTCTGGAGCGCAGAATACTCAGACGTTTCGAACTTGGCCTGGACATGGGCAACGACGAGAGCCGCAGCTAGCACGATAGCAATCGGTATAGTCACAAAAGACCACTTGCACGCGATATCGCCTACCGCTTTCCATTTCTCTCTGTCGCTGCTTCTCTTGCAAACCAGACCAGCCCACAAAATTGCCAATGACGTAACTATTGTGCCAGAACACACGAAGTAGAAGTACCTATTTTCGAGCAAAAATCGAGTCGGCTCACGCAAAATACTATCCCAGGGCAGCGAGGGCGCTACACTCCAAGTAAGAAAGAGCCCTGATCCCGTCACAAAAATGATAAATATGAAGCGTAAGTCAAGTCCTCGCGTCGCGCGCAAAAGGACCTTGGTGGGGATCGTCGGAACTCTTGCGCCTGAAGTTGCCACACGCGCTTTTGGCGAATCGGGTAATGGTTGACCTAAGGGCACCGGTAGGTCCCGATCCAGCCTCAACGCTGGATCGCCTGGCTCCAGTACCTGCATCTCATTTGTATCGAGCCCTGAAGAAGATTCGAAATCTGGCTGACTAGCTGAGTCCAAAGCAGGCGGCTCTGGAGTCGCCTCACGATCAAGAATTGTCTCGGCAGGTTCCGAGGAATGCACCGCCGCCGACTCGTCGATTGGAGTAGGCGCGAAACGAGTGGATAGCGGCCCTGGCTGGAGTGTTTGAAGTGCCTCCGAGCTATCAGCGTCTGCCAACCACCCCTCATCGCTATCTATTTCTTGCGCGACTTTCGTGTTACCGCTGTCTCTGATTATGAGCGCAGCGATTTGGCCGATAGCGTCTTCAAGGTATCTTCGGGCCGACTTTTCGCTTACTTGAAACGCCTCAGGCAGGTAGTAGCTACCTGCTTCCCCTGAGTCGTCTTTACCTTCCATCCAACGCCTGCGCTTGGTGATTTTTAAGTCACGCAAAGGCGCGCTTTTGTAAAAGCCCTGCGGGTCTAGCGGCGCCTCGATAATATTGAATGAGACAGCCACCGCGTACTTGTATTTTTCTTTTTCAAGCGATCCAGTGAATACTGTCTTATTCTCGGATCGCGGAGTAATCTTTTTTATGTAGTAGTGAAGCCTGGACGCGATGAAAAATTGGGCCGTCGTTAGATCCTCAGTCCTGACTGCCCACGCATTTCGAAGCGGAGCTAGCTTGTTGCCGCCCAGCTCCCGAATCAGATCCGGCCGTCGGACGCCGAAATCGTTTGCGAGGTGCGTCAACGCTCGCTTGAGGTGCTCCTCGCGTGGATCGTGGTCCTCGCCGCTAGCCGCTTCGCCCTCATGCACGACGCGCCATTATAGAACACTCGGGTCCAGAACGCACAAACCGTAACAAAACTGTTATACTGTTCCTGTAAACAGGAACAGCTCTATGAACGAAAGATTGCAACATCAACCTGAAGACCCAGGCGGCGAATCTAAAGCGCCGCCGGAGGAAGATCGCCCAAACTTCGAGGAGGGCGGTTTTGCTGACACTTTAAGGCTCCTCGACTGGATATGGGAGGAAAGTCATAAAGAAAATGGAGACTGGCCATCTGCCCCGAAAAACCCTATTGACAAAACCCAAGATAAGCAGTAGACGCCTGCTTGACCACTTGACTTCAACCATGGTCAAGTGGTCTTTTTGCGTCCTCATTTAACTTGACCACGAGCCGGTCTTGCGGGTGTTTTGCCTGTTCAGAGACATGCAAGGCCGTGGTCACGCTGTTGGTCAAGTGGTCACGCGCTAGCTCAGTTCATCTGCCTTCTGCTTCAGTTCTTATATGCGGTTGCAGCGTCGCTCCGCAGGTACAGAACTGTCGACTCACCTCATTTCGGTCAATTTGGCGTTTCCTTGCTTCCCTATTTATGGGTGTGCGAGGGGTGAGTGTTTGTCGCATCTAAGTAGAAGGGAAATCGAAATGCCCAACCCCCTCGTCCCACGCCCCTCCTCATCTCTCGACCGCGCCAGCGGTCGTTCTATTTCCTCACGCCTCGAGCGGGCCATCCGTAGCGAAGTCGATCTCGTACAGGGGCGAGCGTTCGTTCAGGCTGCTCATACCCAGGCCGTTGACTTCGTGGCCGGAAGCGCCCTGCGGGCTGTAGAAGACCTGACGGCCATGGAGGCCGGCGCGTTGCAACGCAACCCGCTCGGTGAGGAGCGCTATAAGGCAATCGTGGACACCGCTACGGTTACCTTGGCGCACATCGTGGCCGAGACCGGGCGGTCGTCGTCATGGTGACGTTCTGCCTGGTCGTTGCCGCCATATTGCTGCTGGCCGGTGTGGCTTGGGCCGCCTACAGCTGGGCGCACGCCGAGCTAGAGGACGACCGCGGCCAGTTGGACGCCCAGCGGGAAGTGCTCAAGGCCGAATGGCTGGCCATGGAGCAAAACCGCAAGGTCAACGAGGTGTACTTCTCCGCACGGGAAGCGCTGCGCGACGCCGAACACCGCGATCCACCGAGGCGGTGGCCCTCGTGATGACGTTCTGGGGCGCCACGCTCATCGTTGGCTTCATGGTGGGCGTGGCGGTCGGCATCGTGATCGGGATGGCCGTCCACTCCCGTGCGCTTCGCGCCCGTGAGCAGCGGGTTGACGAGAAGCTGCGAGCCGCTGAGCACGGCATCCAGCTCCTTGTCTGGCACACCGGCCAGAGTCGGGAGCAGTTGTGGAACCAGTACCGGTTCCGGCGCTCGACCAGGGCCTCGGAGGAAGACGATCTCGACCAGGACGAAGCGTCATGAGCCCTTGGTGGAAGCACTCGTCGGAGGAGCGGCCACCGCTGGCCGGACGGCTGCTTGGCTTGGCGCTCTCCCTGGTGGTGTTCTCCGCGGCGGTCTACATCCTGGTAAGCACGGTGCGATTGGCGGCGGCACTGGTAGCAGGACTCCTACCGTTGCTGGTGGTTGCCGGAATCTACTGGGCAGTGCTTAGCCGGATTCGCAAGAAATAATTCTGTAGTTATCGGTATTCCACCGACGGGAGAGCTATGCCCAGACGAGGACGTAAACGCCTCCTCGATGAAGACGAAGACCTGGAACGTGAGCTACGAGAAGAGAGGTATCGGCGCCTCGCTGTCACGCTGCACCGTGAGTGGCGAGAGCGCCGCACAGATCAGGGCAGCGCCGATGCACAATCGGATGGCGCGCCGCCAGAGGTCGAAGGGTACCGATCGGTGTTGTAGAACGGTGCAAAGTGCTTGTTTTAGTATAGCATTCTACTAGATAATAAGTTCCGGACTAAGCAAGTCGGCCATCACGAATCGATCGTGCAGAAATAATAGGTAGCTGCATGAGCAACGTGAATAACGCAGATTGCTCAGTCCAACTAATTTAGCACTCTCGAACCGAGGGGTGCCACTTAGTCATTATCGCGCCAGCTGGGCCATTTCGTCAAGCTGGAGCTCTCTTTGCTATGACCTTAGGCGCCCCTCGTTTCGAGTCTTACCGAGAGGAGGTTTTTTCCTATGCCAATTTATATATTGCGTGGGGTACAGGCAGATGGCTGAGCTTGAGTGGCGCGAGGCGTTCCCGCCCGGCGCCCTTAGTTTGGCTGGACTCACCAAAATGCTGCGGGTCCTCGGGGGCCGGCCAGGGGTGGGAGTCCGACGATTGCAGCCGATCGTGGTGTTTGAGGTATGGCTTACCAAGGACAGTGCCCGGTGGCTGATCGGCTGCGATGAGTCCGTCGCCCGCCATTTAACCGGAGATTTAACGGCGCAGATGCCCGGCCTGGCACTGGTTGCCGTTACCTCGTCTCCCCGTAGATTACCCACGACGGCCCGAGAGGTACGGCCCTCCAGCGCCGCCTACCCGCTGCGGCTGGATACGGCCGGAAGTGTCGCCGCGGGCATTTTGCAGCAACGCCGTCGGCTTGGGGCTGATGAGTCGCTGGTTGTCCAGTGGGTTATCGGGCCAAGTCATCGCCGTAGCCAGCGTCCCGCTCAGTTTACGTTACTGGAATCACTGGGCATGGTGCCGCCTCGTCAGCCAAGCAGCGGTGAACAGACCGCCTGGCGTGAGAAAATCGCCGAGCCACTTTTTGGTGTTCGCGGTCGGATTGGCGCCGTTGCCGCCGACTCAAAACGCGGTGGGCAACTTATCGGGGCGGTGGTGAGCGCATTGTCGCTTGCCGCCGGAACCAATGCAACGATTACCAGTTCACGCCAATCCAGCCGGATCGCTCATCAACTGCTGGGCGTCATGGGTAAACGGCGCACCTGGAGCGGCAGTGTCAACGCCGCCGAACTAGCGATGCTCCTAGGCTGGCCCGTCGAAGGTGTCCGCGTCCCGGGAAGCGGTATTACGGCAAGCGCGCCACCTCGCAAATTGTTGGTTCCGGCGGACAAACCGGAACTGGCGAAGAGTGATCGCATCATCGGCACGAGTACACACGCGCAGACAAAAGGAGCGCTTGCGCGGCTTCCGGTGAAGAGTTCGACAAGCCACGTGCATGTCATCGCCCCGACAGGTGCCGGGAAATCCACCACGCTTGCTCGTTGGATACTCAGCGACATTGAAGCTGAGCGAAACATTTTTCTGCTCGAACCAAAAGGCGACTTGGTGACAGATATTCTCGCTCAGATTCCGGCAGGCCAACGCTCGGCCATTCGACTGATTGAGCCCGGTATGGGTGGAGCCGTCACCGGATTCAATCCTCTGGCTGGCCCTGTCGACACAGCCGAACGGCGAGCCGACTCACTCCTTCAACTGTTCCGCGAACTGTTCGGCAGTGCGATTGGACCGCGAAGTAGTGACGTCTTGCTACACACGTTGATCATGGCCGCTCGATTGCCGGATGGGACTTTGACCGACATTCCAGCACTGCTGACTAACGACGGCTTTCGCCGCCGCGTCCTTGCGATCACCAGTGACCCGATTACGATTGCGCCGTGGGCGGCCTGGTTTGACAGCCTGTCAGAACTGGAACGAAACCGCGTCGTCATGCCGATTCTGAATAAAACACGAGCATTCACCGCCAGGGCGCCGATCCGCCAACTGCTCGGGCAGCCGTCACCGAAGCTTCAGCTCGACGATTTATTCGGCGATACCCCGACCGTCGTGCTGGTGAACCTCAACATCGGCACCATTGGACCGGAAACCACCCGGTTACTGGGCAGCCTGATCCTCGGTCAGCTGCGCGAAACCATTCAGCGGCAAGCCTTGGTGCCCGCGGCTTCGCGGCGGCCGGTGTCGGTGGTCGTTGACGAATGGCAGAACTTCACTGCTGGGATGGACTTCGCCGACATGTTGGCGACGGCTCGGGGTATGAACACGGCCTTTGCGCTGGCCCACCAGCACTTGGCCCAGCTGACGCCGAGCCTTCGGGCGGCAGTCCTCGCGAACACCCGTTCGAGAGTGGCCTACCGACCGGCCAAGGCTGACGCCAAGGAACTGGCGGGCGTGCTCGGTGGCGGCATCACCGCCGACCAACTGATGCAGCTTCCGGCCTACCACGCTGCGGTACAGGTACTGGTCGATGGCGCGACCAGCGATCCGTTCATCGTGGCCACCCCCGATCTGCCACCAGCGACCGAAAATCCCGTCGTCGCCCGCTACGAGATCACCGAGCGATACGGCGTCGACCCTCACCGGCTCGACGCCCAACTCATCGAGCGGTGGCAGGGCATTGATACGACACCGGACGAACGTGTCGGATCCAAACGACGGAGGACGACATGACGACCTTCCTCGCAGCCTACCGTCCGCCCTCCCTATGGCATCGAGTTGTCACGCCCTTTACCAGCGGAAACCCGCCATTGCCGCCAACGACACTTCACCCCCGTGGAGGCGTCCAATGACGGGCCGTGGACGAACATTGCGGCTTCGCCAGCGGCTGTCGCAGCGCGACCTCGCCATCTTGTTGTCACTCCGTCAACTTCGGCTCCTGACGGGTCAGCAACTGCAACGTCTGCACTTCGCCGATGGCCATAGGCCAACACAAGCCCGGAAGACGCGCGCCGCCCTGAAGCGTCTGAGCGAACTGGGGGTGATCGTCAGACTTGCTCGGCGCATGGGAGGGCTCCACGCCGGGAGCGACGGTTACGTGATCGGCCTCAGCGGCTTGGGCTTCGCCGTGCTCGATGCCTCCCACTCAGGTTCGGGCCGCCGACACCGACGGGTCAACGACACCAAACCGGCCTTCCAGGATCACGTGCTGGCTGTCAGTGACCTCTACGTGCAGCTGACCGAAGATGACCGCGCCGGCCATAGCGAACTGCTGGAGTTTGCCGCTGAACCTGAGGCGTGGCGGCACTTCAGCGGCAGCGGTGGGCAGCGGGTCACGCTCAAGCCGGACGCGTATGTGCGATTGGGAGTCGGCGACTACGAACTCGCGGCGTTCATCGAGCAGGATATGGACACCGAATCAACCCCGACGATTGCCCGCAAACTCGGCGTCTACATCAATTACTGGCGTAGCGGCTTGGAGCAACGCGCCCGCGACGTCTTTCCGTTGGTGTGGTGGCTGGTGCCGGACACTAACCGACTCTCGGAACTGAGCCGCACCATTCGTCGTGTACCCGAAGACGCCCGCCAGCTATTTAAGGTGGCACTCACGAGCCATGCCGCCACGCAACTTACCCAACTACCAGATAAAGGAGGTGCCCTATGAATCACGCAAAGAAGATACCGTTAAACGTTGTGCTCGTCGGCGACGTGCGGCAACGGCTTAAAGAGCTGCCGGACGCCGCGGTAGACACGATAATCACCAGTCCGCCGTACTGGGCGATCCGGAACTACGGCCACGACGGTCAGATCGGCGCAGAAGCGAACGCCGATGCATGGGCGGAGGAAATCGCCAGCATCTGCGGCGAACTGTGGCGCGTCCTGACGCCTGGCGGCTCACTCTGGCTCAACCTCGGCGATAGTTACGCCCGCGCTCCCCGCGAAGGCGCTTCAAAGAAAAGTTTACTCCTGGGGCCGCAGAGGGTGGCGCTGCGCTTAACCCGTACCGGGTGGTTACTGCGGAATCAGGTGGTGTGGTCGAAGAAAAACCCGATGCCGTCGAGCGTGACTGACCGGCTAACGACGACGCATGAGTTTGTCTACTTCTTCACGAAGCAGCCAAACTATTTCTTCGACCTTAACGCCATTCGGGATGCACCGAACACGAAGACGACCGACGCGCAGCGACGAACACAACCGCACTATCCGCCGCGCGACGCCGTACCCAGTTTGGGTAATGGAGTGTCGCCGCGCATCAATCTCAACCAAGGACTGGCCGCCCTCAAGGGCGCCGGGCGGCAGAGTCACCCGCTGGGAAAGAACCCGGGCGATGTGTGGTCGATCGCCACCGCGAGCTATCGGGGCGCACACTTCGCTACTTTCCCGACGGAACTCGTACGCCGACCACTGCTGAGCACCTGCCCGCAGCGAGTATGCACTGTCTGCGGCGCGTCGTGGCAGCGTGAACCTCGCGTCGTGAATGGTCGGCGTCTGGCAACGGGGCCACTCCGTCCAGCGTGTGCACACAAGCAGTGGCGACCAGGTCGTGTGCTCGACCCGTTTTTTGGCGCAGGCACCGTCGCTATCGCCGCCGAAAGCTACCAACGCGACTGGCTGGGAATCGAACTCAACCCGTCCTATGCCGATCTTGCCCAGCAGCGGCTAATAAGCTGGCGCAAAAAGCATTCAACGACAGCAAGCTAACCAAAGTAAAGGAGGAATACCGCAATGGAACGACCACCATTCAACCAAGACGGAGGTGAACAGCCCCGCATCAACGGGTATAACATCGACCCGCCAGAACGTGAAACGACGAACGACTCGGCCGCCGAAACCGAACCCCGCTACCACCCACTGGTCGAGGTTGTCGATCTCGCCAGTGCAGCACGAGGAATTTCCTACAGCTTATGGATCGACGCCCACCAAGACCCTGACGAACTCGACGCGGACATTGCCGCCATGCTCGATAGCTCACCGACGCTGCCTGGGCTCCCCTGGGAAAAAGCATGGTCCGTTGCCCGGACCGAAGAGTTTGCCGGACTCACCTTGCAAGGATGCACCGACACCGCGCTCATTGCGCGACTGGCCAAGGGAGTGGCCGACTTCGGCGCCGCGTACGGAGCCTACGCGGAGCTGGTCGGCATCAGTGACCCGGAGATACTGGACAAGTTCGAAGATTGCTTCGTCGGCAGCTACGACAGTCCCGAAGCCTGGGCGAAGGCGACGGCCGAAGACTTGGAATGGGCACGTGAGCTTGACGAGGCCCTCACCGACCCATTCTTACGCCCTACGTCACCATCGACTACGCCAAGATGGCGAGCGAAGGTGCCCAAAGCTGGGACGTCGCCTCGGGCCACGACGGCAAAACCCACGTCTTCCTCCGGTGACGCACCGGGCCACTCCCCGGTGGCCTGTGGCCGCTCACCACGTGCTGCATCCGCAGACATGGGCGGTCACACCACACCGAGGAGGAGATCAGTCGTGACTGATCCCAGCAAGAACGGCACCAAAACGCTCGGCATCAAGCTACCGCCAGGGCTGCACGCGCAGTTCTCGCTGGTGGCCCAGCTGGATGGCATCAACCTGACGGTGGCCATCTTGCGGGCTGTCGAGCAGTACGTAGCCAACAAGCAGGCCGAACCGGACTTCGCCAAGCGAGCTGCTGTCGCTCTGGCGGAGATCGAGGAAGAGGCTGCTGCCCGCAAGGCGGCGATCGAAGGCCTGTTCGGCAATGCCAGCCCACAGGTTGACGCCGCGGCGGCGCCGGCCTCGGACGACCCGGAGACAGCCAAACCAGTTGCTACCGAGCCAACGAAGCCGAGTCGCACCAGGGGTCGCAAGACCGACGCTGAGGAGTAATCCCGGCTGAGTACCCCCCTTGAAGGGTGACGGGTAGCACTCATTGCTGCTACCCGTCACCACACAACTCAGGAAAGTGATATACCCCGCCAAAACGCGGCATCCGAAAGAAAGGACAGGATGACCTTTCTTGGCACGGGAAAAAATTAATGAGAAAATAAGGAGGACCAATGCATGACATCGAAGAAAAAGCCCAATTGGGAGGTGAAAGCGTACGGTCGGCAGTTCGACGAGATAGACGTTGACCTACTCGTGCAAGTAGTCATCATGCTGGGACAGCAGCTGGCCGAAGAAGCCGCCGAGGCGGATAGCAACGAAGGAGGAGATGATGAGTGAAACAACATTAAATCGCCACATGCGCAAGCAGATTACCGGCAAACGGAAACGATCCGTCCTCTACTTGCGCGTTTCGACGCCAAGTCAGGTCAACACCGACTACAATCCAGAAGGCATTTCTATCCCGGCTCAGCGCGAAAAGGGGCAGCAAAAAAGTGACTCACTGAATGCTGACATCGTGCGCGAATTTGTCGAACCCGGTCGAACTGCCACCAGTATCGAGAAGCGCCCCGTCTTCCAGGAGATGATCGCATGGGTAAAGGCACAAAAAGACATCGACTACGTGATCGTCTACCACTTCAACCGGGTATTTCGTAACAGCGTTGATGCGGGCATCACTAAGCGCGATCTTGCCAAGGTTGGTACGCGCATCGTGTCAACCGTGCTCGACATGGGCGATAATCCCGAAAGTGCGATGGTGGAGAGCATCATCCACGCCGTTGACCAGTACCAGTCCCAAGCCAGCGGTGCGGACATTAGCTACAAGATGGGACAGAAGGTGAAAAACGGCGGCAGCGTCGGCCCGGCGAAACTTGGCTACCTCAACGTGCGGGAGGCCAAAGCCGAGGGCGGCGAAGTTCGTACCATTGCCGTCGATCCCGAACGCGCACCACTTATCACTAAAGGCTTCGAGCTGTATGCCACCGGGCGCTACACCGTATCGGAAGTGCTGGAGCAACTCACCGCTGCCGGGCTCCGCATCCGGCCACGACGCGATCGCTCAGCAAGCCCGCTGTCGCACAGCCAATTTTCTGAGATTCTCAAAGACCGCTACTACTGCGGGTTCGTCACCCATGAGGGCGAAGAATATCCCGGCCGCCACACGGCCCTTGTCGACGAGCCACTGTTCGATCGTGTCCAGCGCGTTCTCGCGCTCCATGGTGGTGGCGATACCAGGGAACGTCGGCACTCCCACTGGCTCAAGGGTTTGCTCTGGTGCTACCGCTGCGATCACCGCATGGTCATCATGCGCGGCAAGGGCAACGGTGGCACCTACTTCTACTTCTTCTGCCGGGGTCGCCAGAAGCACACCTGCGATTTGCCGTACCTCGGCATGGCGCAGATCGAAGCCGCCGTGGAGCGGCACTTTGCGATGGCTCGACTGTCTGAGAACTTCCGCAGTCGTCTGACGGCACAGTTCACCACCGTCATGGCCTCCGAGCAGGGCGGCCTACGAAGCCTCAAAAAGCGGTTCACCGCCCGGCTGGCTCAACTTGACGCCAAGGAAGACGGCTTCCTTGACCTTGTAGATGACCCTGCCTGGCCGAAGGCGAAGATCAAAAAGAAGCTGGCCGCGATCGAGGCCGAACGGCGGGAAATCCAAGAGCAACTGACCGACACCGGCTCCAAGCTCGACGCAGGCCGCCAGTTCTTCATGCTGGCGCTCAAGCTGCTGACCGATCCCCAGCAGGCCTACCAGCGAGGGAACGCAGCGGTCAAAAAGGCCCTAACAGCGATCCTTTTCGGCAAACTCAAGCTCAACGTCATCGATCCAGACGGTCAGGAGCCGACCGTGACCGTGGCGGGTCACGAACTCACCGAGGGTATCGACGCGCTGGTAGAGGTAGGCAGCCCGGCCGCCTCGCAGTACACCGCGACAGTGACAAAGTCCACAAACAGCAAGCGAGACCCCTCCCGTGAGGGAGAGGTCTCGCTTGACCTGTCTACCGAAGCAGGCCTACTTGAAACCGTTCTTTTGGGTCAGGGTTCAAGTAGGGCCGCTGTGGTGGAGGTGCCGGGAATTGAACCCGGGTCCTCTGGCGTGTCACCAGGACTTCTCCGTGCGCAGTCCGCTATGTCTCTACTTGGCCCCTTCAGTCACGCGAACAAGCTGAAGTGACGAGCCCAGCCACTGTTTGATTCCCAACCGCACCCCGTAGCCGAGTGCGGCGGTAAGCCTCCTAGCTGATGCCGGTGACCGGGTCGGAGGCGACCCCGGACCGACAGAGTCACTCTACTGCTTAGGCAGCAAGAGCGAACTCGCGCTGGCTCTTAGGCTCGGCGCTTATTGGTTTGCGATGACGCTTACGGTGGTCTCTCGCCTGCACCGGCACGCTTCTCCTGATTCAACGTCCAAAGTCGAAACCGTTCACCCCCTTGATGGGACACAACCTGTACAGCATAACGCGGACGGCAACCGGGTTGATCCCGGCGGTGGGGCTAACCCCACCGGGGAGATGCCCGCGGGCACCATGTCACCGCTCCCCTCCGGCAGGCGATGCTTGTTTCCTCGAACCAGAGAGGAGCACGACCATGAGTTCGCTAGCGGCCGAGCGGGAGCTGAGCAGGTCCGATCCGTCGTTCGGCGGCTCACTCGTCTACCTGCTGATGAACCTGCCGATGGGCACGTGCGCGTTCGCGCTCCTGATGGCGTTCCTCTGGCTGGGCATCGGCACGGCGGTCGTCTGGATCGGGATTCCGATCCTCGCACTGGTGATCCTGGCGGTCCGCGGGGCCGCCCGGATGGAGCGCGCCAGGGTGTATGCGCTGCTCGACCGCTACATCGACCTGCCGTACCTCCCGCTGCCCGTCGGCGGCCAGTCCGTGCGCTGGAAGGCGCGGCTGAAGGACGGCTCGACCTGGCGCGACCTCGGCTACTTCCTCCTGTTGTTCCCGGTCGGGATCGTCGAGTTCGTGCTGGTCACGGTGTTCTGGTCGACCAGTCTCGGCCTCGCCGGCCTGCCGATCTACTACCGCTTCCTCCCGGGCGGCGAGTACCGGTTCCCGAACTACGACGTTCCGTGGTTCACCGTCGACTCGACGGTCTCGGCGTTGCCGTGGGCCGCTCTCGGGGTGCTGTGCGTCGCCCTCTCGGTAGCGTTGACGAAAGCGCTGGCCGGCACGCACGCGCGGCTGGCGACGGCGTTGCTCGGGCCCACCCACACCCAGCGCCGCCGTCTCGAGGACTCTTGGGGCGAGAGCACGGTGACCGGATGACGATCGATCAGCAGGTACAGCACGTGGAGATTCCGCGACCGCGGCCACTGAAGTCGATCGTCTACGTGATCGTCAGCTGGTTCTTCCGGCTCCTCCAGTTCATCTTGATCGTCACCGGCCTCGCGGTCGGGATCGCGACCGTGGTGGTGTGGATCGGCTTCCCGATCCTCATGGCCACGACCAGCTTCGTCCGCTGGTCCGCCGACCGCGAGCGCGGCTGGGCGCGGAAGATGCTCGGCACACCGCTGGAACCGGTCGAGCGGCTCTCCGTGGACGGCCTTTCGCTGATCAAGCGCTGGCTGACCCGGCTGACCGACCCGACGACGTGGCGCGACCTCGCCTACCTGATGCTCGCGTTCCCGCTGGCCTGTGTGGAACTCCCGATCGCGCTCGCCTCGATCGTGCTGCTGCCGATGGCGATCTGGGTGACCCCGTGGCTCGCCTGGCTGCACGGCAATCTGGCCTTCACCTTCCTCGGCCCGAACCGCACCCAGCGACTGGAGCAAAAGGCGGAACACCTGCAAGCGTCACGGGCCCGCGGTGTCGACGCGGCCGAGGCCGAACGCCGCCGCATCGAGCGCGACCTGCACGACGGCGCCCAACAGCGCCTGGTCGCCGTCGCGATGAGCCTCGGCCGCGCGAAGTCGAAGTTCGACCATGACCCGAACGCCGTGCGCGAACTGATCGACGAAGCGCACCTCGACGCCAAACTCGCGGTTTCGGAACTGCGTGACCTCGCCCGGGGCATCTACCCGGCCGTGCTCGGTGACCGCGGCCTCGACGCCGCGCTGTCCGCGCAGGCCGCGAAGTCTCCGATCCACGTCGATGTCCGGGTGGACGTCGAGCCGCGGCCACCGGGGGCGGTCGAGACGACGGCGTACTTCATCGTCGGCGAGACGCTGACCAACATCGCGAAGCACTCCGGAGCGACCGAAGCCGGTGTGAAGGTGTGGCGCACGGACTCGATGGTGATCGTCGAGATCACTGACAACGGGCACGGCGGCGCCGAGGTCCGGCCTGGCGGCGGTCTCGCCGGACTCGCCGACCGGGCGGCCACGATCGACGGCGTGATCACCGTTCTCAGCCCGCCCGGTGGCCCGACGGTGATTCGCGCGGACCTGCCGTGTCAATGGTGACCAGCTCGTGAGTGAATAGGCTCCGCCATTCACTCACGACGCTGGGGGCAGCATGCGGGTTGTCATCGCCGAAGACGCGGTTCTGTTGCGCGAGGGGGTGATCCGTCTGCTCGCCGACGAGGACATCGAGACCGTCGCGGCCGTGGACAACGGCGACGACCTGCTGGGCGCGGTCAAGGAGCACCGGCCGGATCTCGCGATCGTCGATGTGCGGATGCCGCCCACCTTCACCGATGAGGGCCTGCGCGCGGCGCTGGGCGCCCGTGAGGCCATTCCTGGGCTGCCTGTCCTGGTGCTTTCCCAGTACGTCGAAGAGAGCTACGCGGTCGAGCTGCTGTCCGGCGGCGCGGGCGGAGTCGGCTACCTGCTCAAGGAGCGCGTAGCGGACGTCGGCGACTTCCTCGACGCGGTCAAGCGGGTCGCCGGCGGTGGTACGGCCATCGACCCGGACGTCATCGCGCAGCTGATGGCACGAGGCCGCAAGAACCCCCTCGACGCGCTCACGGCCCGCGAGTCCGAAGTGCTGGGGCTGATGGCGCAGGGCCTGTCGAACACCGCTATCGCGAACTCGCTCGTCGTCTCGCACGGCGCCGTCGAGAAGCACATCGGCAACATCTTCTCGAAGCTCGGCCTCGAAGCGAGTTCGGTGGAGCACCGCCGGGTCCGCGCGGTTCTCACTTACTTAGGACGCTGAAGTAGCTCTTGGTGGCGAAGCCGTCACTCACCTAACATGGGCAGACTGTTGGTGAGAGACGAGCCGAACCGAGGAGGACCCATGACCGACAGGCCCTCCCACAGCGTCCGCTTCTTCGGCGGGCCGCTCGACGGACGTGTCCAGGAACTCGGTGACACCGAGCCGATCGCGGGCACCGTGCTCAAACACGTCCATCTGCACGACGGGCCGAAGATCGAAACCCGGTACGAACTCGGCCTCGCCGAGGACGACAGCTGGGAATTCCGGCTGTGCTCCGCCCCGGTCCCGGAACCCGCGCCGCGGCCGGAGCCCGAGAACGACGGTGTGGGGTAGGGAAAACTCCACCTCCGGAGGGGGAAAACCGGAAGATCGATACGGCGGTCCGCCCCGCTGTTTACGAGGCTCTGAAGCACCAGGCTCTTTCCCATGCACACGAGTCAGAAACAGGGCCGGGACAGGTTCCTGGACATCGTCCGAGCGGTCGCGATCCTCGCGGTCGTCGTTCAGCACTGGGGCATGCCGGTGCTCTCCTACGCCGACGGCCATCTCTTCACCGGGAACGCACTCGCGACGCCCGGCTGGTGGGTCATCACCTGGCTTTCCCAGGTCATGCCGCTCGTGTTCTTCGCCGGTGGCGCGGCGAACCTGATCTCCTTGGGCCGCGCGGAAAGTTCGCGTTCCTGGCTCGCGGCCCGCCTCAGGCGGCTGATGATCCCGGTACTGCCGCTCGTGGCCGTCTGGCTCTTCGTCCCGGACATCCTGCGCGGCATGGGCGTTCCGGAGCAGCCTCTGCAGGTCGGCGGCGCGATCGCCGCACAGCTGTTGTGGTTCCTGGCCGTGTACGTGCTCACCGTGCTGCTCACCCCGACGCTGGCCGCGGCGCACCGTCGCTGGGGCCTCAAGGTCCCGCTCGTGATGCTCGCCGCCGCCGTCCTCGTCGACTTCGCCCGCTTCAACGACCTCGGCCTGATCGGTTTCGCGAACGCCGTCTTCGTCTGGATGGCCGTGCACCAGCTCGGCTTCCACTACACACAGGGTCGTCTCGGCTCGCTGAGCCGCAACGCCGCGCTGGGCATGTCCGCCGCCGGATTCGGCATTACCGCGCTGCTGGTCGCCTTCGGCCCGTACCCCGCCAGCATGATCGGTATGCCGGGCGCCCCGGTGTCGAACATGAGCCCGCCGACCGTGCTGCTGGCCTTCCTCGCGATCGGTCAGATCGGCCTCTTGCTGGCCTTCAAACCGCAGCTGAACGCACTGGCCGCCCGCCCGAACCTCGACGCCGCGTTGGCGTGGATCGGCCCGCGGTTCATGAGCGTCTACCTGTGGCATATGCCGGCGCTGATCGTCGTCTCCGGTGTCGCGGTCTACGGCCTGGGTTACGAGACTCCCGAACCGGGTTCCGTGCTGTGGCTGACGATGATCCCGGTCTGGCTCGGCGCCTGCGGACTGGTGCTCCTCGGTCTCCTGCGGCTTTTCGCCCGCTTCGAAACGCAGAGCGACGGCCCGGCGTCGACCGCGCACACGCCTCAGCTCGTCGTCGCCGGGCTGGCGATCGCCGGTGGCCTGCTGGGACTGGCCGCGCACGGTTTCGCCCCGCTGAGCGACGGCCTCACCCAGGGACCGGTGCCGTGGGTGGCGCTGGCGACGGGCGGATTCGTCTTGGCCGGTAAGCAGATCTCGGTCTCGGATCTGGGGACTCGGCTGCTCGGCCGCGCGCTCACGATCACCGAATCGGCTCAGCTCAAACGCTGAGCAGTTTCGCGGGGGTGTCGTGCAGCACCGCCCGCAGGAACGGCTCACCAAGGCGATCGTCGGCGGCCCAGCCGGCGATCGCCTGCAGCTGCGTGGCGTAGGAGTACGGGATGTTGGGGAAGTCGGTGCCGAGCACGACGCGATCGGGGAACTCGGCCAGCAGGTCCGTCCAGTCCGGCGGGAGCGGATTGCCGCGCTGGGTGAACTTTACCCCGACCATCGTGGTGTCGAGGTACACGCGCGGATACTTCCTGGCCAGCTCGAACGTGAAAGCGATCTCGGGCATCCCGGCGTGGGCGAGCACCAGAGTCAGGTTCGGATGCCGCACCAGGATCTCTTCGAACAGCCGTAGCCCGGTGTAGGCACCCTTCAACGGTCCGTGTCCACAGTGGACGACCACTGGGACACCCGCGTCGGCCAGCGCGCCCCAGACGCCGTCCAGCAGTGCGACACGCGGGTCGTAGGCGCCGACCTGGACGTGCGCCTTGAAACAGCGGGCGCCCGCGCGCAGCGCACCGTCCACAACGGACAGTGCCGACGGCTCAGGGTAGAACGTGCCCGTCGGCACGGCGTCCGGGACGCGTTCCGCGAACTCCAGCGCCCAGGATGTCAGCCATTCGGCCATACCGGGTTTGTGCGGATAGACCAGCGGCGCGAACTTGCGCACGCCGAACGAGCGCAGGGTTTCGATCCGCTCTTCCTCCGACGTGCGGTAGTACACCGGCCAGGCCATGCCGTAGTGCTCCTCGGCCTGGTCGAAATAGGCCCACACCTTGTCCATGACCGGCTTCGGCAGGAAGTGCAGATGAAGGTCCACGAGCCCGTCGATGCCCAGCGCCGTGATCCAGCCAGGGATCTCGGCGTCCGAAGCGGGTCCGTGGATCAATCGTTGTACCGGCCCTTCAGCGCCCGGCCCAGGGCCCGGCTGATGGTGCGGTCCGCGTCCCGCTTGGAGATGTCCTGACGCTTGTCGTAGGACTTCTTGCCCTTGGCCAGCGCGATCTCGACCTTGACCTTGCCGTCCTTGAAGTACATCGACAGCGGAACCAGGGAAAGCCCGCTCTCCTTGGTCTTGCCGATGAGCCGCTCGATCTCCTGGCGGTGCAGCAGCAGTTTCCGGGTGCGCCGTGGTGTGTGGTTCGTCCACGTGCCCTGGACGTACTCCGGGATGTGCACGTTGCGCAGCCAGACTTCGCCGTCGTCCACCGTGGCGAACGCGTCGGCCAGTGATGCCCGTCCTTCACGCAGGCTCTTCACCTCGGTACCGACGAGCACGAGACCGGCTTCGTAGGTGTCGAGGATGGAGTAATCGTGGCGAGCCTTGCGGTTCGACACGATCACCTTGTGTCCACGTTCCTTGGGCATAGCGGCGACTCTACGTGAGTTTCTGTGTTCGGGCAGGTGGTTATCGGGCAGGTCAGTGGCGCACGTACAGGCGCAGCGTCACGTAGCCGGTGATGGCCGAAATGATGACCGACACGGCGAGCAGGATCGGCGCCACCGGGAACAGCAATTCGAGCATGCCGACCGCGGGGAACACGTCACCCGTGAGCACCAGGTCGAGCAACAGCACCTTGGTGAGCACGAGGAAGACGATGCCGATGATCGCACCGACGAGACCGGCGACCACCGCCTCCAGGAGGAACGGCAGCTGGGTGTACCAGCGGGTCGCGCCGACCAGGCGCATGATGCCGACCTCGGTGCGCCGGGTGAACGCCGACACCTGGATCGTGTTGGCGATCAGCATCAGCGCGGCGATGGCCATGATCAGCGCGGCCCCGAAGGCCAGGTTCCGCACACCGTTGAGCGCGTTGAACACGCGGTCCAATGCCTTCTGCTGGTCGTCGACCTTGCTGACGCCGGGTTTTCCGGTGTACTCCTGGATGATCGCCTGGCTGCGCTCGGGGTTCTTCAGTTTGACGTGCAGCGACGCGGGCAGCGCCTCCGGCCCGGTCAGCGCGAGCAGTTCCGGCTGGCTCTCGAACATCTTCTTGAACCGCTCGTAGGACTGCTCGCGGTTCTCGAACACGACCGACTCGACGCCGTCGTTGCCCTGCAGGTCCTGGCGCAGCGACTGGCAGGCGGACTGCGAGCAGTTCGGGTCACCCGAGCTGATGTCGTTGACCAGATAGACCGAAACCTCGACGTCGGCGAGGAAGTTGGCCTTCATCTTGTCGATCGTTCCGACGGCCAGCAGACCGAAGCCGAGCATGGCGAGGGAGACCGCGGTGGTGAGGATCATCGCGATGGTCATCGTGACGTTCCGGCGCAAGCCGGTGACTACCTCGCTGAAGACGAAACTGGCGCGCATCGGGGTTGCTGTCCCTTGGAAGTCGTGGGTTACGGAGGAGGGAGGGGCCGGTCAGCGGCCGATGCCGTAGACGCCTCGGGCGTCGTCACGGATGACCTTGCCGAGCTGAAGCTCGACGACCCTTCGCCGCATCGAGTCCACGATCGAATGGTCGTGGGTGGCCATCAGCACCGTCGTGCCGGTGCGGTTGATCCGCTCCAGCAGCAACATGATGTCCTGGCTGGTGTCGGGGTCCAGGTTCCCGGTCGGCTCGTCGGCGAGCAGCACGAGCGGGCGGTTCACGAACGCTCGGGCGATCGCGACGCGCTGCTGCTCGCCACCGGAGAGTTCGTTGGGGAGGCGGTCGGCCTTGCCGTCGAGGCCGACGAGTTCGAGCACCTCGGGCACGACCTTGCGGATCGTGGGGCGCGGCTTGCCGATGACTTCGAGCGCGAAGGCGACGTTCTCGGCGACGGTCTTGTTCGACAGCAGGCGGAAGTCCTGGAAGACGCAGCCGATGGTCTGCCGCAGGCGCGGCACCCGGCGGCGGGCGAGCTTGGCGACGTCGAAGTTGGAGACCATCACGCGACCCTTGCTCGGCACCTCTTCGCGCAACAGCAGACGCAGGAAGGTCGACTTCCCGGATCCCGAGGGACCGATCAGGAAGACGAACTCACCTTTGTCGATCTCGACCGACACCCTTTCAAGGGCGGGACGGGTCGAGGTCTTGTAGACCTTGGAAACCTCTTCGAGCCGGATCACGGTTCGGCATACTACCCATGTCGGTCGTTAAGCCCGGGTAGCCCGGTCCCGGCGGCCAAGCGAGCAAGGGACCTTTGCTATCACTCTCTTCCGGAAAGTGACAGCAAAGGTCCCTTGCTCTCTCACGCAGGGTTGTTACGCGGCTCCGGACTGCTTGCGCCAACGGATGCCCGCCTCCAGGAAACCGTCGATCTCACCGTCCAGAACGGACGACGGGTTGCCGACCTCGAACTCGGTCCGCAGGTCCTTGACCATCTGATACGGGTGCAGCACATAGGAGCGCATCTGGTTGCCCCAGCTGGAGCCGCCGTCCTTGAGCGCGTCCATCTCGGCGCGCTCCTCCTCCTTCTTCCGCAGCAGCAGCCGCGCCTGGAGGACCTTCATCGCGGCCGCCTTGTTCTGCAGCTGCGACTTTTCGTTCTGACACGAAACGACCACACCGGTCGGGATGTGCGTGATGCGCACCGCCGAGTCGGTCGTGTTGACGCTCTGGCCACCGGGACCGGACGAGCGGTACACGTCGACGCGGATGTCCTTCTCGGGGATGTCGACGTGGTCGACCTCCTCGACCTCGGGCATCACCTCGACGTGCGCGAAGGAGGTCTGGCGACGGCTCTGGTTGTCGAACGGCGAGATGCGCACCAGGCGGTGCGTGCCCTGCTCGACCGAGAGCGTGCCGTAGACGTAGGGCGCGGTCACCTTGAACGTGGCGGACTTGATGCCCGCCTCTTCGGCATAGGAGATGTCATAGACGTCGGTCGGGTAGTGGTGCCGCTCCGCCCAGCGCAGGTACATGCGCAGCAGCATCTCGGCCCAGTCTGCGGCGTCGACGCCACCCGCTTCGGACCGGATGGTGATCACGGCGTTCCGCTGGTCGTACTCACCCGACAGCAGGGTGCGGACCTCGAGCCCGTCGATGTCCTTGGTGAGCGCCGTCAGCTCGGATTCGGACTCGGCCGCGCTGGCGGTGTCGCCCTCGTCCTCGGCCAGCTCGTAGAGGACGCCCAGGTCGTCGAGCCGCTGCCGCAGCTCGGAAATGCGTCGCAGCTCACTCTGCCGGTGAGACAACTGGCTGGTGACCTTCTGTGCCGCTTCGGGGTCGTCCCAGAGGTTCGGGCTGGATGCCTGTACCTCCAGCTCGGCCACCTGGGCACGCAGCGCGTCCAGGTCCATCACCGACTCGATCTGCGTCAGCTTGCCGGCCAGGTCCTTCAGTGCCGCATCGAACTCATCACTCACGTCGGACAAGGTTACGGCAAAACCCACGACCGGTTGCGGGGAACCGGTCGTGGGCACCTGTCCGGGTCAGGACTGGGGGATGGAATCCAGCAGTTTCAGTGCCGCTTTCGCCTGTGCCTGCGCGAACTCGGCGACCGCCTTCGCGTACGGCCCGTCGGCGCCCTTGGTGGCGGCCTTGGCCTCGTCGAGCTGCAGGGTGTAGCTGGTGCGCGCCGACTCGAGCAGCGCCGAGCGCTGCTTCACCGTCAGCGAACCGGCGTGCACGAGACGCAGGATCAGCGGGCTGCGGAGGTGGTCAGGACCGGCTTCGGAGGACAGCCACGTCTTGAACGCCTTCTTGCCCGCCGCGGTGATGAGGTACTGCTGGCTCGACCGCGGGCCCTGCTTGCCGAGGCGGACGAGGCCCTCCTTCGACAAGGCGGGGAGCTCCCGGTACACCTGGCTGCGGGTCACGCTGAAGAAGGCGCCGAAACGCTCACCCGCCCCCGCGACCAGTTGCCCGCCCGTGGCGGGACCGTCGTGGAGAAGACCGAGCAGTGCGGCGGCTGTTGCATTCAATTCGGACACGCACTCTACGGTCCCACCTTTCGGAACCTGTGTCCACTGTGGTCAGCACATCTGTCCATTGTGGCTAGTGATATGCGCTCATTCGGCCCAACGCACTACGCCTGTCCACAATGGACCGGACACGCTGCGCAACCGGCCTTCGCCACGGACAGCGGTACGCGTCCCCCGCCCCGACCAACGACGGCCGGTGATCGCCCCGGAGTGCACCCGGTACGAAAACCGGAAAACAACGAAGCGCGGGTCTGCGATTTCCGCAGACCCGCGCTTCGTTTTCTCTGTAGCGGGGACAGGATTTGAACCTGCGACCTCTGGGTTATGAGCCCAGCGAGCTACCGAGCTGCTCCACCCCGCGTCGTTGTGTTAATAGATTACATGGGGGAGAAGCCGGGTTTCAGGGGGGTACCCTTAACTTTCCCAGAGGCCGCTGACCTGCCTTTATGCCGCAAGTTTGTCATCCAGCCAAGCGAAGACGCCGTTGAGCACCATGGTCAGCCCGTCGCCGAACCTGCCCTCGACGTCCTCGTCGAAGACCCACGCCGTGGGCGTGACGTCGTAGCGCGGGTCCCGTTCGCCCGGAACCGGGTAAACGGCCTGCTCTTCGATGGTGAAGCCGACGACGTAGCTGTAGACGGTGAACAACGCTCGTCCAGCCAGGTACGGTTCGAGCCCCGCTTCGACCCGACCATGGAGCGGATTGTCACCGAGCAGGCTGTCGTCGGTCATGAAAGTCCCGGAGAAGACCTTCGCCCCGTCACGATAAGCGAGCATCATCCGGCGCATCGCCTGTGACGCCAGCTCGAGAGCCTCCCTTTCCCCCGTGCCTTCCGGTACCCGGCCCGGCATCGCGTCGGCGTACATCTGCGTCGCCATCTCGTCGAGCAGCTCCTGTTTGTTCTTCATGTGCCAGTACAGCGCCGGAGCCTTGACCCCGAGTTCCTGCGCGATCAAGCGGAGCGTCAGCCCGTTGAGCCCGACGTCGTTGAGCAGCCGAAGCCCGGCGCGGACGATGTCCTGCCTGGTCAGACCCACTTTCAACCCTCTTTCAGCGGTAGCGCCTTGACAATTTAACGATGTTAAGGGCACGCTGGGCACAGGTCAATTTAACGTTGTTAAGGAGTGGTATGCACAACCTGGGGACGGACGTGATCGTGGCCGGGGCGGGGCCGACCGGGCTGATGCTCGCGCACGAACTCGCGCTCGTCGGCGTCGAGGTCGTGGTGCTGGAACGGCATTCCAAGCGCACAGGACTGTCGAAGGCACTGAACCTGCAGCCGCGCACCGCGGAAATGCTGGAGCTGCGCGGCCTTCTGGACGGAGTGGAGGCTCGCTCCTACGCCACGGTGCAGGACGGGCATTTCGCGATGATCCCCGTCGACTACGACGGTTGGGACACTCGGTTCCCTTTCCAACTGGGGATTCCGCAGGCGACGGTCGAAGAGTTCTTGACGGAACGGCTTGCCGCACAAGGAACAAAGGTGCTGCGCGGCAGCGAAGTAGTCGATTTCGTACAGGACAACGCCTCTGTGACTGTCCGGTACCGAACAGACGATGGAGAAACGCGACTGCGCGCGAAGTTCCTCGTCGGCTGCGACGGCTCACGAAGCGTTGTACGCAAAGGACTCGACATGGGCTTTCCCGGCGTGGACGGTGAAGGTTTCGGCGTGGTCGCGGACGTCCTGTTCGACAAAACACCTGACGGTGCGCAGAAACAGTGGCGAACGATGCGGAACATCGGCGAGCCGACCGGCGAAACCACGTTCAAAGGCCTGATTCCGTTGGGAGAACCGGGTCTCTACCGCTTCGTGTATGGCGACAGGGCCTCGCGGCCCGCGGACATGCGGTCCGCTGTCACGCAAGACGAAGTCCGGCAGGCACTGCTCGACTCCTACGGCGAGTCCGCGGCGATGGCGGAAATCCGGTGGGCGTCACGGTTCTCCGACGCCGCGCGGCAGGCGGAGCACTACCGCGCCGGGCGGGTACTGCTGGCTGGCGATGCCGCGCACATCCATTTCCCGGCAGGCGGCCAGGGACTGAACCTGGGTGTGCAGGACGCCATGAACCTGGGCTGGAAGCTGGCCGCGACCGTGCACGGCTGGGCCAGTGACGACCTGCTCGACACATACGAGGCCGAACGGCACCCGGTCGGCGCTCAAGTGCTGCACAACGTCGCTGCTCAGCTAGGGCTGACTCCCCGGTCTCACGAGTCTCGCGCGCTTCGCGCCCTCTTCGGCGATCTGGTCGCGCTACCCGAAGTGAACCGATACCTGGCGGGCATGGTTTCCGGTCTCGGGATCCGCTATGCGACCTACGGCACGTCTCACCCCGCGCTCGGATCGCGCCTGACGGACCAGAACGTCCTCACCGACGCCGGGCCCATCCGCCCCAGCACGCTCTTCCACAACGGCGACTTCGTGCTCCTGACGACCACGTCTCTCCACATCGAGGCGGCCCGCTCTCAGACACCCCGGCTGACCACCCAGCTCGTCACGGAGCTTCCGTGGCCCTCCACCGAGGCCGTCCTGTACCGCCCCGATGGCTACGCCTGCTGGACCGCTCCCACCCCGCCGCGGTAGCAAAGGTCCCCCGCTCCCCCTTGCGTCGGGCACCTGAGCGACCGAGTCACTTTGGGGGGCTGGGGGGCGAGGCCCCTCCAGCGGGAGGCCGGGGGTTCGACCCTCGGTAGAATACGAAAGAGGCGTGGTCTGCGTTTCCGCAGACCACGCCTCTTTCCTCTGTAGCGGGGACAGGATTTGAACCTGCGACCTCTGGGTTATGAGCCCAGCGAGCTACCGAGCTGCTCCACCCCGCGTCGTGACACCTACCTTACGCCTGCGTCTCCAGCAGGCGCAAAGCAGGTGCCCTTTAGGTAAGCGACATCACCCTCCGGGCTTGCTGGTGGGCGGCGCGCTGGTTGCCGGCGGGTTGGCCTTGGCCGACTCGTAAGCCCGGTACGCGACATCGAGTGCGGCGAGGGCTGCACCCTGATCCGCGTAGTTGCCCGCCTGCTGGGCCGCCTTGTACTTGGCCCAGGCGTCGTGCATCTCGCTCGCGGCCTTGTCGAGCCCCGGATTTCCACTGGCGGGCGGCTGCGGCGTCGTCGTGCCCGGCGGTTGCGGCGTCGTGGGTCCGGGGGTGCCGCCGGTCTGGGGCGGTGTGACCCCGGAACCCGTGCCCGGGCCGAAGACCTGGTCGAGGGCCTCGTTCAGGGTGGGCGCGAAGCCGATCTTGGTGCCGTAGGAGACCAGAACGCGGGCCAGCTGCGGATAGCTCAGCTGATTCCGTTGCCGGATGTAGACCGGTTCTACGTAGAGGAAGCCGTTGGCGACGGGCAGCGTGATCAGGTTTCCGTAGGTGACCGTGACGTTCGGGTTGTTGAACAGGGTCCGGTCCTGCGCGACCCGTGGGTCACTTTGGAATCTGTTCTGTACCTGGACGGGTCCGTCGACCTGGGTGGAGCCGCTGGCGCCTGTCGGCAGTCTCAGGACGCGCATCTTCCCGTATTCCTCGGGATCCGAGGACACCGACATCCAGGCCGCCAGGTATTGCCGTTGAAGACCGGTCAGTGAACTGGTGAGCTGGAAGCGCGGCCTGGTGTCGCCCGGCGCGGTGGCCAGAACGTAGTAGCCGGGCTGGTTGGCGATACCGGATGCGGACGCGTTCACGCCGCCTTCCTGCGTCGGGTCCTGCGGCACGCTCCAGAACGCCTGCTGTGCGTAGAACTCCGCCGGGTTGTTCACGTGATACTTCGACAGGAGTTCCCGCTGCACCTTGAAGAGGTCTTCGGGGTAGCGGAAGTGCGACCGCAGGTCCGGCGAGATCTCGCCGCTCGGCTTGACGAGCCCGGGGAAGACCTTCTTCCACGCGTTGAGCACCGGCTCGTTGTCCTCGACGCCGTACAGGCTCACGGTGCCGTCGAACGCGTCGACGGTGGCCTTGACCGAGTTGCGGATGTAGTTGATCCAGGAGTTGGCCTGGCGGGTGGTGCCGCTGAGCGAGTCGTTGGTGGCCTGCCCGAGCTGGGTCTGCTGGGCGTACGGGAAGTTGTTCATCGTCGTGTAGCCGTCGACGATCCACTTGATCCTGCCGTCGACGACCGCCGGATACGGGTCGCCGTCCAGAGTCAGCCACGGGGCGACCTTGGCGACGCGGTCCCGCGGTTCGCGGTTGAACATGATCTTGGATCCGTCGCCGATGGCGTCGGAGAAGAGGATGTTCCGCTCTCCGTATTCGGCGGCGAAGACGAGCCGGTCGAACCAGTTGTCGATCGACACACCGCCGGAGCCCTTGTAGATATAGGAACGGTCTACGGCCGTGTCGTACTCGCCAGGCGCCTGCCCCGCCGTGCCGCCGACGATCGCGTATGCGGCGTCGGTCGCGAGCTCGCCGTAGTAGATGCGAGGCTCCTCCACCTTGATGCCCGGTTTGCTCGGGTCGGTGGCGCCGGCTCCCGCCGGGTTCTGGGTGTCGCTGGTGGTGGCGATCGGGTAGCCGCCGTCGGAGTTGGCATCCTTCAGCGCGCGGTCGATCGTGTTGGCCGGCGCGGCGACGAAGCCGTTTCCGTGTGTGTAGACGAGGTGCTTGTTGATCCAGTTCGTCTGGTTGCCGGCGAGGCCTTCGGTCTTGATCTCCTTGGCCGCGACGATGTAGTCCTGCGTGACACCGTTGAGGGTGTAGCGGTCGATGTCGAGCTTGGACGGGAAGCCGTAGAAATTCTCGCGGCCGACGCGCTGGGTGAAGGTGTCGCTGAGGATGTTCGGATCGAGGAGCCGGATGTTCGGGACGGTCCCCTTGTCCGCCTTGATCTCCGAGGAGGTCGCCTCCGACTTGCCGGTGTAGTCCTTGTACTCGACGTTGGTCAGGCCGAACGCCTGCCGGGTCGCGTCCATGTTGCGCTGGATCGACGCGGATTCCTTCTCGTTCGCGTTGGGCTTCACGGAGAACTGGTCGAGCACCGCGGGCCACGCGACGCCGACGAGCACGTTCGACAGGATCAGCAGCACCAGCGCGATCGCGGGGAGCTGCAGGTTGCGCAGGAACGCGCCGGCGAAGAACGCGACGGCACAGATCACCGAGATGCACAGAAGGATCAGCTTCGCGGGCAGGACCGCGTTCAGATCGGTGTAAGTGGCACCGTTGAACAGTGGAAGTCCCCGATCGGAGAGCAGAAGGTTGTACCGGTCGAAGAAGTACTCGACCGCCTTCAGCAGCACGAAGAGGCCGATGATGATGGCGAGCTGGGCGCGGGTCGGGCCGGCGAGCTGGCCGCCCTTGCCCGCGAGCCGGATGCCGCCGAAGACGTAGTGCGAGATCAGCGCGCCGAAGAAGGCGATGACGACCGCGATGAACAGCCAGCCCAGGAGCCAGTTGTAGAACGGCAGGTCGAAGGCGTAGAAGCCGACGTCGTTGCCGAACTCGGGATCGGTCTGGCCGAACGGCGCGCCGTTGAGGAACAGCTGCACGATCTGCCAGTCACTCTGCGCGGACGCGCCGGCGATGAGCCCGGTGAGCACCGGGATGCCGATGCCGAACAGGCGGATCCGGCCGACGATGGCGGACCGATAACGCGCGAGCGGGTCGTCGTTGCCGGAAATCGGCACGAAGACCGGCCTGGTCCGGTACGCGATCATCAAACTGACCGCGAGCGCACCTCCCACCAGGAGCCCTACAGCGAAGAACAAGACGACGCGGGTGATCAGCACCGTGCTGAACACCGTGCGGGCGCCGACCTCGCCGAACCATAGCCAGTCGACATAGGTATCGAGCAGTCTCGCGCCCAGAAGAAGGGCCAGAATGACTACTGCGGCGATGATGAGCAGTATCCGGCTACGCCGGGACAGCTTCGGCAGGCTCACGGGGGGCCGAGTGGCCACTGCACACGCTCCTGGTTTGGTGAACTTTTCGCGGGGGGCGCGTACCGCGTGCGGCCCCTGATGCTCTAACTCTACGGATGCCGTCGGAAGTTCCCGGAACCCGCCCAAACCGGACTCGGAAGGCCGCGCGCCCGGCCGCCTGGAACGATGAGCCAATGGCACCGAGTAAGCAGCAGGGCGTGGCCGGCCTGGCCCGCGAAGTCGAGGAGTTCGTCGCCTCCGGAGGATGGGATCAGCCGCCGCAGTTGTTCGCGCTGGTCCCGACCGCGGCACTGCTGGACGAACAGCCCGAACTGGCCGGGCAAATCGACCCGTCGGCCCCGCTGACGCCGGTCGCCCAGGAATCGCTGCCGGACGGTGACCTCGGTGAGGCGCTGGCGCAGATCGCGTGGCCCGATCTGGTGCTGGGATGCGCGCTCGCGCAGGAGATCATCGTGCTGCCGCCGGACGCCGAGGCCGAGCTTCCGGTCGCCCCTGAGACAGATGCCGAACGCCTGCGCCAAGCGGCCGCCGACCACCCTCGCCGTACCGAAGCCCGGCTCGTGGCCGCCGTGCTGCGGGACGGTCCCGGAGCGTGCGTCATGCGGCTTCGCGGTGCCGGGCAGCCCGAAGAACCCAATGACGTCCCGGTCGACGAAATCATCGAGAACCCGGAGCTGGCCCCTAACCTGCTCGAGGCCCTGAAGGCGACCCTACTGCCCTGACCTGCGAAAAGAGAGCAAGGGACCTTTGCTATCGCCCGCCCCAGGAAGCACGCTGGGCGATAGCAAAGGTCCCTTGCTCTCGTCAGTCAGATCCGCGAGCGATAGCAAAGGTCCTTGCTACCCCGGCGGTCAGCAGGAGGCGGTGGGCCTGCTGGCCTTCAAGTTCTCGAGCTGCGCGATCGCCTCGTCCAGCGTGGACACCTTGATCAGGTTCAGGCCATCGGGTGCGGCGGTCTTCGCCTCGGCGCAGTTGTGCGCGGGCACGAGGAAGTCGGTGGCACCGGCCTCCCGGGCGCCGACCACCTTGAACGAGATGCCGCCGATCGCGCCGATGACACCTTTCTCCGAGATCTCGCCCGTTCCGGCGATGTGCCTGCCCGCGGCGAGGTCGCCGGGCTCCATCTTGTCGACGATCGCGAGCGCGAACATCAGACCGGCCGAGGGGCCACCGACGTCCTGCAGCGAGATCTTCACATCGAACGGGACATCCGCGCGGTCCACCGCGGTCAGACCCATGAAGCCTTCCGGGCCGTCGGGCCGCTGGGCCAGCGTGAGTGGAACGGAGCGCTCGGCCTGCCCGTCGGACTTGAAGGTGATCTGCACGGTCTGCCCTGGCTTGGTGCCGTCCAGCGCGGCCCGCACTTCGGCCGCCTCCGTGACCGTCTTTCCGTTGACCACCAGAAGCCGGTCCCCAGGGGCGAGCACCTTGTCCGCCGGACTGCCCGAGACGATCGTCTTCGCGAGCACCTTGACCGGGAACTTCCGGCGGAGGGCGGCGACCTGAGCGGCGGTCTGCGAGTCCTGCAACTGCTGGATGTTCTCCCGCCGGACCTGTTCGTTGGTCTCACCCGGCTTGAAGTACTCCTCGCGCGGCGCCAGCGCGTACCGGCCGCTCGCCCAGAGTCCGAGCGCGTTGAACAGCGTGATGCCGCCATCCCGCAGAGAGACCGTCGTCATGCGCAGCTCGCCAGAGGTCTGGAAGCTCTCGTGCCCGTTGACCTGGATCACCGACTGTCCGGCGGCGTCCTTGCCGAGGGTGTCGTAGGTCGGGCCGGCGCTGATCGCCACATACGGCACCGGAATGAAGAACCCGACCAGCGCGAGGGCCACGAACATCACGCCGCTGACCAGCACCGTCCAGCCCCGCCGGGTCAGCCGCCGTTCGGAGCGGTCCTGGTCACTCGCGGAGCCCGCACGGCTCCGCGCTGCTGTGGTCTCCTCCGAGGGCTCTGTCACGCGTGACAGCGTACGGTGACGGTGTTCGCTTCTCGGTGAAGGCCACGCGCATCACTCCAGTTGACGAGCTCTGGGTCCCAGGACCCGCGTACGGTGGTGCCATGAGCAAACCCCCGTTCGGCTTCGGACCGCCCGATCCCGACAAACGAGGCGAGAACGAGCCGTCGGATTCCAGCGGCCAGCCCTCCGGCGCCGAGGCCTTCAATCAGCTCGGTCAGATGCTCAGCCAGCTGGGCCAGATGCTCAGCCAGGCGGGCAACTCGACCGGGCCGGTCAACTACGACCTGGCGAAACAGATCGCACTGCAGAACCTCAGCAGCAGCGACAGCGACGTCCAGCTCGGCTTTTCGTCGTCCAGCGGCGGGGACTCGAGCACGGCCGTCCGTGACGCCGCCCACTTGGCCGAGCTGTGGCTCGACGCCGCGACGATCCTGCCCGCCGGCGCTTCGACGACCGTCGCGTGGTCCGCGCGCACCTGGGTCGAGAAGACCCTGCCCACCTGGCAACGTCTCTGCGATCCCGTCGCCCAGCAGGTCTCCGGCGCGTGGGTCGAGGCCCTGCCCGAAGAGGCCAAACAGGCCGCTGGCCCGCTGCTTTCGATGATGGGGCAGATGGGCGGAATGGCCTTCGGCTCTCAGCTCGGCAACGCCCTGGCTCAGTTGGCTTCCGAAGTGCTCACCTCCACCGAGGTCGGCCTTCCGCTCGGCCCCGCCGCGACTTCCGCGCTGCTCCCGGCGAACATCGAGAAGTTCACCGAGGGCCTGGAGCTGCCGACCAGCGAGGTGCTGGTCTTCATCGCCGCACGCGAAGCCGCCCACCAGCGGCTGTTCGCCCACGTTCCCTGGCTGCGGCAGCGCCTCCTGGCCACCGTCGAGGAGTTCGCGAGCGGCATCTCAGTCGACACCTCGGCACTGGAGCAGCTTGCCGGACAGATCGACCCGTCGAACCCGGCCAGCATCGAAGAGGCCATGTCCTCCGGCCTGCTCGAGCCGCAAACCTCGCCCGAGCAGAAGGCGGCGCTGAACCGGCTGGAGACCCTGCTCGCGCTGGTCGAAGGCTGGGTCGACGTTGTTGTCGCCGAAGCCATCGGCGACCGCCTCCCGGGCGCGGACGCACTCCGGGAGACGCTGCGCCGCCGTCGGGCCACAGGTGGCCCGGCGGAGCAGACCTTCGCCACCTTGGTCGGACTCGAACTCCGGCCGAGGCGGATGCGGGCGGCTTCCACGCTGTGGAAGCTGCTCGGCGACCAGCACGGCATCGAGAAGCGGGACGGCCTCTGGTCCCACCCCGACCTGATGCCGACCGCCGGGGACCTCGCCGAGCCGCTCGACTTCGCCGAACGGCTCGGCGATGGCGAGTCGACCCTTGAGGGCATCGACCCGATCGCCGAGATCGAACGCACCGAGCGTGAGAAGAACAAGCCCGAGAACGACAAGGGCGACGAAGACAAGAACTGAGGCACCGTCTCAGTCCTCCGCCGCGATGCCCCATCCGGCGGCGGAGGACAGGCCCTCCAGGTAGCCGATGGCGCGTTCGGTCTTGGGATAACGGCGTACGAGCTCCCAGAACGCCGCGTTGTGCCCTGGCTCTTTCAAATGCGCGAGTTCGTGCACGAGGACGTAGTCCAGCACCCAGGCCGGTACCCGGCGCAGATGATCACTGACCCTGATCGTCGCGTCGACCGGTGTGCAGGACGCCCATCTCGTCCGCATCGGCGGCACCCAGCGAACGCTCGCGGGTATCGCCTTTCCTTCCAGATACTTCGCCGAGAGCACGGCGCAGCGCGCCAGCAGCGCCTCGTCCGAGGCCTTCGGCGGAGCGGCTCGCCGCGGGCCCGTGCGCAACAGCTTGCGCTGCATCTCGGCAACCCAGTGCTTCTCCTCGGCCCGGGTCATCCGGGCAGGGATCAGCACGACGAGGGTGTCCTCGTCCCAGTACGCGGTGACGGTCCGGTGGCGGCGCTGGCTACGCCGTACCTCGACCTTGTGTTCGGGAGTGTCCGACGGGGGATTGTCCCGGCTCCTCAATGAGGGCATCCGTGCTTCGACCACTCGACCACGGTAAGGCCAGTCACCGACAAGTCCGAGAGCCGAAAGGTCACAGCCTCGAGTTATCCACAACGGCACATACCTGTGGATAATTCGGGTCTTTCTTGGCGGATGGTCGGCGAGGCAGTGAGATCCTGCGATCATGAACCTTCGCGAACCGGACCTGCGGTCGATCGTCCTGCCCGCCTTCCCGGTCCTGCTTCCCGGCCTCGATGTGCTGGAACGTGGGAACGGTGAGGTCCAGGTCGGCCTCGACCCCGCGCACGCGGTGGTGATCACCGGGGTGGCCTCCGAGGTGGCCGGCGCGCTCCGCAAACTGGACGGAAAGCGGGCCGTCGACGACATCGTGCTCGCGCAGAGCGAACACGATGAACAACTTCGGGAGCTGATGGCCGACCTGACGATCCGCGGGCTGGTGACCGACGCGGGGCAGCCCCGCCGGCATCCGAGCCCCAGGCCCGAGACAGGACTTTGGTCGCTCCGCGCCCGTCACTATCAGGCCGCGCTCACCACGCGCCGCAGGCACACGGCGGTGGCGGTCCACGGCGACGGCAGGCTGGCCGTGGCCATCGCGGTGCTCCTCGCCAACGCCGGAATCGGGCACATCGACGTCCGGGCGTCGGGCACGGTGCGCGAACGCGACCTGGGCTCGGGATACACCGAGGCCGAGATCGGCATGTTCCGCCGGGACGCGATGACGCAGGTCGTGCGGCGCGCCGGCGGGGAAACGTCGACCAGTCGGCTCTACTCGGACCACCAGCCGGAACTCGTGCTGCTCACCGATGCCGTGGTACCCGCGCCCGAAGTGGTCGACGAACTCGTCCAAAACGGCATCAGCCATCTGCCGGTCCGCGTCCGGGACGGCATCGGCATCGTCGGGCCGCTGGTGGTGCCCGGCCGCAGCAGCTGCCTGCGTTGTGCCGATCTGCACCGCGCCCGCGCCGACGAGACCTGGCCAAGGGTGGCGAGCCAGCTCGCGGGACGTGTGCAACGACCGGACCTCGGCGCCGTGCACGCGTGTGCCGCGCTGGCCGCCGCGCAGGCGCTGCGGCTCCTGTCGCCCAGCGACCAGGCACCGCCCGCGTGGAACGCCACCCTGGAGATCGATTTCTTCGAAGGTGCCATTCGTCACCGTGATTGGCCACCTCATCCCGGATGCGGATGCGGTGCTCGCTGATACCGCGAGCGACTTAGCCCACACGCACGCCCTCAACAGGCTGCGCGCGCGGAGTGAATCAAGGCAGAATCGCGAAGGTGACCGACTCCCGCAGCGCCGAGGACCGTGAAGCCGCCATCCCCCGCAACGGGGCCGCGCGAACGGCGAAGCTGGCCAGTATTCCGCTCGGCATAGCCGGCCGGGCGGTCGGAGGCTGGGGCAGGCGGCTGACCGGGCAGAGTGCCGAAGAGGTCAACGCGACGCTGTCCGCCAAGGCCGCGGAGCAGCTCTTCGAGGTCCTCGGCACGCTCAAAGGCGGCGCCATGAAGTTCGGCCAGGCGTTAAGCGTCTTTGAGGCCGCAGTGCCGGATGAAATGGCGAAGCCCTACCGCGAGGCCCTGACCAAGCTTCAGGCGGCGGCACCGCCCATGCCCACCAGGCAGACCCACCGGGTCCTCGCCGAGCAGCTGGGACGCGCCTGGCAGCAGCGATTCGCGGCGTTCGACGACGAACCGGCCGCGTCCGCGAGCATCGGACAGGTGCACCGGGCGACCTGGCACGACGGTCGCGAAGTCGCCGTCAAGGTCCAATACCCCGGAGCCGACGACGCGTTGCGGAGCGACCTTCGGCAGCTCCAACGTTTCAGCAGGTTGTTCCAGGCCTTCGTGCCGGGGACCGAGGTGAAACCGCTCCTGGCGGAACTCGCCGAACGGATGAACGAAGAGCTCGACTACCAGGCGGAAGCCCAGAACCAGCGCGCTTTCGTGAAGGCGTTCGAAGGTGTCTCGGGTTTCCTGATCCCGCGAGTGGTCGCCAGCGCGCCGAAGGTCGTCGTCACGGAATGGGTCACCGGAACCCCGCTGTCGAAGATCATCGCCGACGGCGACAAGGAGGCACGGGATCGCGCCGGCAGCCTGCTCACCGAATTCCACTACTCGTCGCCGGAACGAGCCCGGCTCCTGCATTCGGACCCGCATCCCGGCAATTTCATGCTGACCGCCGACGGCAGGCTGTGCGTGATCGACTTCGGCGGGGTGTCCCGGCTGCCCGAAGGCATCCCGCAGCACCTCGGCGAGATGACCAGGCTGGCGCTCGACGGCGAGTCCTCGAAGCTCATGCGGCTGCTCAGGGAGTCCGGCTTCATCCGGGCCGACGCGGACCTGCGAGCCGATGACGTGCTCGCCTACCTCGCGCCGTTCACCGAACCACTGGCGGGCGAGACGTTCCATTTCACCCGCCGCTGGATGCAACGGCAGGCGGGGCGGGTCGGCGACACCCGCGGCAGGGACTTCCGGATCGGCCGCTCGCTCAACCTGCCACCCGAGTACCTGATGATCCACCGGGTGACCGCCGGATCGACCGGCATCCTCTGTCAGCTCGACGCGGAGATCCCCGCCCGCGCAATCGTCGAACGGTGGCAGCCGGGCTTCGCGGCCTGAGAAGTTATCCACAGGGATCGTTGGGACTGAGCCAAAATCTGGGTCGTTCGAGCGAGTTGTCCACAACTTCGCGGAAGTGGTTCCACCCGGACGGCCCAACGGTCATCCTCGATTCATGACCACTACACGAAGCGCCCGACTCATTGCGCTCAGTAACACCAGCGAGTCCGGGATCATCACCAGCCGAGAGCTGCGCAAGGCGGGCGTGACCGCGCGTTACGCCGCGAAGCTCTGCAGTCCCGGCGGTCCTTGGCGAAGGCTGATGCCGGGTGTGATCCTGTTGCGCGACTCCGCGCCCACCCGGCTTCAGCTGCTGCAGGCCGCCGTCGCGCGGTTCGGCCCGGACGTGGTGGTGACGGGTGCCGACGCGCTTCGCGCGCGAGGCGTGGACTGCCCGGTGACACGAGAGGTCCATCTCCTCGTCCCGGACTATCGGCGCATGCCGGCGGAACCCGGCATGCTGCCCCGAAGAACCACACGGATGCCCCCGCCGACCTTGATCGACGGTGTCCCCTTCGCCCCACCGGCCAGGGCCGCGCTCGATCTGGCCCGGCTGGAGCTCGATCCGGCGCGGATCGACGAGCTGATCTCCCTACCAGTGTACTGGGGTCTCTGCACGCTCGAAGAGCTCAGCGAGGAGCTCGATTCCGGTAACCGGCGAGGCTCAGCCGCGGTCCGTGCGGCGCTACGTCGCGTCGATCCCCAAGAGACCTACGCGCATGGGCTGGCGAAGAAGGTCCTCGACGGGTGTCCGCTGCCCTCGCCGTCATGGAACATGACGATCTGCGACCGGCGAGGACGTCCCATCGGCGCTGCCGATGCCTGGTGGGACGACATCGGCCTGGCGTGGCAATTCCGTGTCCCGAAACACGGCGCCGCGAACTTCCACCCCCTGGCGCTGACCGCGACCGGAACGGTGCTGGTCCGCTGTACCATCGACCAGCTGAGGAAGGTTCCGATGGAGGTCGCGGCCGAGCTCATCAGAGCGTACGCCGAAGCGGCGAGGACGCCGCGGCCGAAGGTCCGCACGATCGGCCGGATCGATGACGCCGCTTGAGCGGCTCACCAGTATTCGTCCGGCAGCTTTCCCTCGATGTCGCGGGTGTGGCGGCGGGCGCAGGTAGGGCACATCCAGCGCACGGTGTTCTTCTCGCGGGTGGTAACCCAGGCGAGCGTCTGCGCGGGCTTCTCGTCGGCGCCACGGATCCGGCCGCACAACGAGCAGCCGACCTGGTCGCTCACGACCGCCGTCCACAATGGATCGTCTTCGCCCCCTGCAGGAACAGATCCTGGCGCGCGCCGAGGAAGGCGGGGCTCGCCGGATCCACCAAGGCGGCCGCGGTCTCGTGATCGTCGCTGCTCAGGAGGTCGCCTGCCACCTTGGCCAGCCAGGTCACCCGCTCCATGACGAACTCGCGCAGCAGCTCCGGCCCAGGCGCCGGGTGGTGAATGAGCACCCCGAAGGAATCGACGTCGTCGAGACCTGCTCGCTGGAGCGCGACGTTCCAGCCGTACGGCATGGAGACGGAGCCGGGAATACCCGCCCGCATCTCGGCGAACCACTCGCCTCGGGCGGCGAGCAGTCGCTCCTCGAGCCCTGGGCGGCCGATACCGAGGTCCCAGGGAAGACAGGTGAAGTCCAGGCCGCCCTCGGAGATGGCGACCAGCCCATCGGGACGCGCGAGCCGGGCGAGGGTGTCGATGGCCGCCTGCTGATCGGGCAGGTGGTGAACCACGCGTGAAGCCCAGACCAGATCGGCCGGAGGAAGGCGGGCAGGCAGCCCGTCGTCGGCCACGTCGGCGTGAACCGTCTCGACGGTGGCCCTGTCCTCCGCGGCCGCGCTGACGACCCGGCGTGCTTCGGCCAGCAGGTGCTCGGTCGCGTCGACCAACACGATCCTGGCGCCGGCGGAGGCAAGCTCCTTGGCGAAGAGCACGCTCATCCCGCCCACACCGCAGCCGACGTCGAGGATGGTCGGTCCTTCCGGCATGCCTTCCAGCAACCGGCGGGCCACCACCCGCGTCGACCCGGCGTCGAGCGCTTCGGCCATGCGAAGCGATCGAAGCCGATCCGCCCAGTCGATGTCGTCGTGCGTGTGTACGGCCATTACCCCAGTGAACACCACGCCGATCCGCACCACGCCCCAAAGGGGGAGCGGGGGACCTTTGCTATCGCCGCGCGATAGCAAAGGTCCCCCGCTCCCCCAAGTGGTCAGGCCTGAAGGCGCTCGGCTCGCCGCGTCGCCCAGCGGGCGACCCTGGTCCACCTGCGTACGGCGCGTGGGCCGCTTCGAGCCCGCTGGGCGCGGACTCCCTCCTCGAGTTCTCGTATTCGGGCTCTGGACAGTTCTTCATAAAGCAACATTTCGCTGGTCTCCTCGACCTTGATCTCGTTCGCTTTGGCCGGCGCGAGAGTCCGGTTACCGGTTCGCGCTTCGTAATCCCTGGTGGTGATGGGTTCGACGGTCATGCCGCTGCGCTCCGCTCGACCTTGCGCACGACGGGACGAGCCTCGACGACAGGCTCGACGACCGGGTTCTTCCGGGGGCGGCCACGAGGCCGCTTCCGCGCGACGACAACGCCGCGCTCGAAGATCTCGCCACCCCAGACGCCCCACGGCTCACGCCGTGATAGGGCGCCCGCGAGGCAGGCCGAACGGACCGGGCAGTCCGCACAGAACGCCTTCGCGCGCTCGAGCTCTGCCGGCGACTCGGCGAACCAAAGGTCCGCGTCGCCCGAACGGCAGGGAAGCATCGACTCAGGCGAGTCGATGGCGTCGAGCAGGTCGACGACGCCGGCGTCGGCGAAGGGCAGGGCCTCCTCCGGCGCGAAAGCTACGGCCGATGACATAAGTGCACTCCTCTGTTCCGTGACGGATTGCTTACTGGCGGTGGAACTGGACAACGCTGAACCCCAATTAGGTTGTGCAGCCAACTTGTTTGTGCAGCAAAAAACACGAAGGCCGCGGATCCGGTAACCGGTTCCGCGGCCTTCGTGAGCCTCTAGTCCTGACTAGGTCAGGAACTTCGCTCCCGTATGGACAACGGAACACGGAACTGCTTCTTGATGACCGGCAGATCGACGCCACCATTCACGTACGCTCCAACGAAGGCAGCGGCGTGCGTGAAGGTTTCATCGACGGCGATCCGGCTCAGGTCGACGTGCTGGACGCCGCGGGCGGCAAGGATGCTCACGGGCATCAAGGTGCCTTCGCGCTGAGCCTGCGGGACTTCCGCAACGCAAGACAGACGGGTGCCGGGGTTCGTGAGCATCATCTTGATCGTCATTTCACCGGCACCGCCTTTCTCTGTCGCGCGCGAACCGTCCCGCGGTCTACGCTGTGTTGTAGAAGTTCTTCCCCATCCCAGACGCTTCCCGCGCCCGGTACCTGCAGATTATTGCCCTTGACCATACCGGGGCAACTTATTTTTCAGAAAAACCGTCGAAGCTACGAAGATCAGCTCTGAGCAGCGGGTTCGCCGCGTGGATCAAGCCTGGGACGCGGTCAAGACTCCACCGAAGCCCGCACGACGTCGAGAACCTCCGCTCCGAAGCGTTCGAGCTTCGTCGCGCCGATCCCGGAGATGGCGCACAACGCTGTGTCATCGGTCGGCCGCTGCTCGGCGATGGCGACCAGTGTCGCGTCCGTGAAGACGACGAAGGCCGGCACCTTGAGCTCACGTGAACGTTCCCCTCGCCAGGACCTCAGCTTCTCGAGCAGCTGCTCATCCACATTGGACGGGCAACGAGAACAGCGTCCCAGCTTGATGTCCAGGGTCTCCAGCAGCGGACCGCCGCACACCCGGCATCGTGCCTTGGTGCCGGACTGCTTCGGCTGCTGCGATCGGGCGACCCGCGCCGCCGGGTGGTCTTCGGGGATCAAGCCATAAAGGAAGCGGCTGCGTCGCCGGTTTCGGCGGTTCCCCGACGTCCTGGCCAAGGCCCACGACAGCGAAAGGTGCTCTCGTGCTCGAGTGACACCGACGTAGAAGAGACGGCGCTCTTCCTCGATGGCGGCGTCGTCACCATCCGCGTGGAGGATCGGCACGGTCCCCTCGGCGAGCCCTACAAGGAACACGGCGTCCCATTCGAGCCCCTTCGCCGCGTGCAGCGAGGCCAAGGTGATGCCCTCCACCGTCGGCGGATGTTGCGCGGTCGCCCGCTGTTCGAGATCTGCCACGAATCGGGGCAGATCCGCGCCGTCGACGGTGGAAGCCAGCTCCTCGGCCAGCTCGACGATCGACAGGAGCGCGTCCCACCGCTCTTTCGCCGCGCCTCCGGCCGGAGGCTGGTCAGTGAGCCCTACCTTCGCGAGCACGGAACGAACCCTGGTCACCAGCTCGCCGGTGTCAGCGTCGGTCGATGCCATCCGCAGCGCGGACATCGCCTGCCGGACCTCGGCCCTGGCGAAGAACCGTTCGCCACCACGGACGAGGTACGGGATACTCACCTCTGCCAACGCCTGCTCGTAGGCCTCTGACTGGGCGTTGACGCGGTAGAGCACCGCGATTTCGCTGGCCGCCACTCCGCCGTCGAGCAGATCCCGGATCCTGCGTGCGACAGCGGCGGCCTCGGCAGTCTCGTCGTCGTACTCGGCGAAACGCGGGGCGGGCCCCGAAGGACGCTGGCCGACGAGCTTCAGCCTCGACCCCGCGGGACGGCCACGCGCCGCACCGATCACCTGATTGGCGAGAGCGACGACCTCCGGAGTCGAACGGTAGTCCCGCTCGAGCCTCACGACCGTCGCCTCGGGGAACCTCCGCGTGAACTCCAGCAACGGACGAGGAGAGGCGCCACCGAACGAATAGATGGTCTGGTTGGCATCGCCGACCACGGTCAAGTCGTCACGGCCACCGAGCCACGCATCGAGCAACCGCTGCTGCAGCGGGGTGACGTCCTGGTACTCGTCGACGACAAAGCAGCGGTAACGCTCACGGAACTCCTGGGCCACCACCGTGTGCTCCTCGAGAACGGCGGTGGTGTGCAGGAGGAGGTCGTCGAAGTCGAGGACTTGCGCGGCGTTCTTGACCTTCTCGTAGTTGCGATAGACCTCCGCGACCTGCGACGCGGGTGCGGGTGTGTCCCGCTGCGTGCGCGCGGCGACGGCCGGATAGTCGTCCGGCGATACCAAAGAGGCCTTGCTCCACTCGATCTCACCGGCGAGGTCACGCAGGAGTTCCGTCTCGGTGCCGAGACCGGCCTTGTTGGCGGCTTGGCTGACGTAGCGGAACTTGTTCTCGAGCAGCTCCCATGGCCGATCCCCGACGACCTGGGGCCAGAAATACCGGAGTTGGCGCCGAGCGGCGGCATGGAAAGTGAGCGCCTGGGCGGCGTCGACACCCAGCCCCCGAAGACGCGCGCGCATCTCACCCGCGGCGCGGGTCGTGAAGGTGACTGCGAGGACCTGACCAGCGGCGACGTGCCCGGAACGGACAAGGTGGGCGATGCGGTGCGTGATCGTCCGCGTCTTGCCGGTTCCCGCTCCCGCGAGGACACAGACCGGCCCCCTCGGCGCGCAGGCGGCGGCGCGTTGCTCGGGATCGAGCCCATCGAGCAGGCCTGGACGACTCTTCGGGGACGATGCGCTAGCCACACTCCGATCCTCGCAGAGGGCCCGACGGGATCGGCACAGGGCACGCGGCCGTATCCTGGTCACATGGCGGGAAAGCAGGACAAGGAAGCAGCGAAGCTGGCCAAGAAGGAGAAGCGCGCCGCGAGCAAGGCTCGCCGTGGGCAGATCTTCGAAGCCTTCAAGATGCAGCGCAAGGAAGACAAGGCGCTCATCCCCTGGATGGTCGGATCGCTCCTGGTCATCACCGGTGTCGTGTTCGGCATCGGGTTCATCTTCGACGTCCACTGGGTAGTGCTGCCCCTGGGCATCCTGCTTGGCGCACTCGCCGCTGTGATCATCTTCGGCAGGCGGGTCCAGAAGACCGTGTACTCGAAGGCCGACGGGCAGCCGGGTGCCGCGGCCTGGGCACTCGAGAACATGCGAGGCCGCTGGAAGGTGACGCCGACCGTGGCGGCCACGACCCAGCTCGACGCTGTGCACCGCGTGCTCGGTGGCCCGGGTGTCGTGCTCGTCGCCGAAGGCGCGCCGCACCGCGTGAAGTCCCTGCTCGCGCAGGAGAAGAAGCGGGTGTCCCGCTTGATCGGTGAGACCCCGATCTACAACGTGATCATCGGGAACGAAGAGCAGCAGGTGCCGCTGAAGAAGCTGCAGGGCTACCTCATGAAGCTCCCGCGCAATCTCAAGCCCGCCCAGGTCGACGCGCTGGAAGCGAAGCTGGCCGCCCTCGGTAGCCGGGGCGCCGCGATGCCCAAGGGCCCGATGCCTGCCGGCGCGAAGATGCGCAACGTCCAGCGCACCATCCGCCGCCGCTGACCAAACGAGAAGCAGGGGTCCTTTACTACCGCCGCGAGCGACAGTAAAGGACCCCTGATCCGTCTCCGGACGAAAACTGTCGGTGGGTGGTCGCATGATCACTGTGTGGACGGAACCTCGAGCGTCTGGCAGAAGACGCTGGCAGCGATGTTCCCGGACGGCGTGGCCGCCCGGGCGAAACTTGTCGCCCTGGGGCACTCCCACTCCTCGATCTCTCGACGGTGCCGCGAAGGCGGCCCCTGGCGACGTCCGATTCCCGGCGTCATTCTTCTGACCAACGCCACGCCGACCAGGCATCAACTTTTGAAGGTCGCATTGACCCACGCGGGCCCGGACGCAATGCTCACCGGAGTCCAGGCGGCCCGGTTGCACGGAGTCCGAAGACTTCCGCCGGAAAGACGGGCTCACACCTTGATCCCCCACCGGAGCAAGGTCGCCACCTGGGGATTCGCCGTCGTCGAACGAACGATCCACCTGCCGGAACCGGGGGAGATCGACGGACTGCCGGTCGCTCCGCTCGCCAGGGCTTTGATCGACGCGGCTCGGCGTATGGACGAACTCCAGGCCGTGCGGGGGATGATTTACGACGCGGTCCATCGCGGACTCTGCACGCCAGAGGAACTACGAGAGGAGCTGGCGCAGGCAAGCACGATCGGCTCGGCACTCCCTCGAATCGTTGTCGGCGCCCTCCAGGACGGCGTCGACTCCGCCGTCGAGCAGTGGCTGGAGACCGTACTCGAGCGCAGCGGCTTGCCCAGGCCAACGCGGAAAGCCGTGCTGCGGACTTCGGGCGGGCAGGTCATTGGTGTCGCCGACGCCTGGTGGTCGAAGGTCGGCGTCGCCATGCAGATCCGTTACGACGAAGTCGCTCTCGAACCGGACAACCCATCGGAGACAGCCGCTTTGGCCGCCGCCGGTCTCATCGTCGTCCAGGTAAGTCCGGCACGACTCCGAGACCAGCCGCTGGTAGTGATCCAGGAGCTGCGAGCTGCTCACCGGCGGGCTCAGCAACGACCGCCCCCGAAGCTCGGCAGCGATCCTGCGGCGCCGGCCGCCTGACACAGCCGTCGCCCGGGGGAGAGCAAAGGTCCCTTGCTCCCCCAGCCGAGGTCATCGCATGCGGATCACGACGGTTCCGGTCAGCCGGTCAAGCCAGCTTCGGCCGTCGATGTTGCGGAACGCGGCCGGGAGGATTACGAAGGTCAGTGCCGCTCGCACGACGGCACGCCACGCTCCGACCATTTGCCCGCCGTCGAGCCTGGCGACACGGATTCCGACCGCTGCCATCCCGGGCGTGAAGCCGAAGAAGGTCGCGGGAATGACCGTGATGACCGCCCAGACGCCTACCGACCAGAGGTTGAACGTCTGCATGACGGCCGGATCCTGAAGGCTTGGCTTCACGAAGAGGGCGGTAACCAATGATGCGAGGACCAGATCGATGATCAACCCGAGGAGACGTGGCCCGCCACTTGCCACCGAGCCGACACCCGATCGAGGCAAGCCGAGTCGCTCACCACGCCACCGCTGCGTACCCTCGCCACCGGCTGTCGTTCCGTCCCCGGCTCCGGGCAGCCATTCTCCGGTCCATCTCGCCACCCATCCAGGGTATGCCGGTGGCGCGGGACACATTCGCCCTGGTCGACTACCGATATCGCCGCCCCGTTAACACCGGCGAAACATATGGGTGACGGTCGGGCAACACCGCGCTCTTAGCGTGAGCCGAAGAGAGTACTGCCGCCGGCAACGAACGAGAAGGAGTCACCGAGGGTGCCCACTACTCCAGACGACATTCAGCGCCTTATCGCCGACGAGAACGTAGAGGTCGTCGACGTCAGGTTCTGCGACCTGCCCGGCGTTATGCAGCACTTCACCGTTCCGGCGAAGGCGTTCAACGAAGAAGCCTATGAAGAAGGCCTAGCCTTCGACGGCTCCTCGGTGCGTGGTTTCCAGTCCATCCACGAATCCGACATGCTGCTCCTCCCGGACCCCGAGACTGCGCGTATCGACCCGTTCCGCAAGGCGAAGACGCTCTCGCTGAACTTCTTCGTGCACGACCCGTTCACTCGTGAAGCGTACAGCCGCGACCCGCGCAACATCGCGCGCAAGGCCGAGCAGTACATCTCCGAGTACGGCGTCGCCGACAACGTGTTCTTCGGCCCGGAGGCCGAGTTCTACATCTTCGACTCGATCCGGTTCGACTCCGCCGAGCACGCCTCGTTCCACGAGATCGACTCCGTCGAGGGCTGGTGGAACACCGGTGCAGACGTACCGGGTGGCAACCAGGGTTACAAGACGAAGTTCAAGGGCGGCTACTTTCCTGTCCCGCCGGTCGACCACTTCGCCGACCTGCGTGACGAGATCGTCCGCAAGCTGCAGGGCTCCGGTTTCGAGATCGAGCGTGCGCACCACGAGGTGGGCACCGCCGGTCAGACCGAGATCAACTACAAGTTCAACACGCTGCTGCACGCTGCGGACGACCTGCAGCTGTTCAAGTACATCGTGAAGAACACCGTGTTCGCCGCCGGCAAGACCGCGACGTTCATGCCGAAGCCGCTCGCCGGTGACAACGGCTCGGGTATGCACTGCCACCAGTCGCTGTGGAAGGACGGCACGCCGCTGTTCCACGACGAGTCGGGGTACGCGGGGCTGTCCGACACCGCCCGCCACTACATCGGCGGCCTGCTCAGGCACGCGCCGAGCCTGCTGGCGTTCACCAACCCGACCGTCAACTCGTACCACCGGCTCGTGCCGGGCTTCGAGGCCCCGGTCAGCCTGGTGTACTCGCAGCGGAACCGGTCGGCTTGTGTCCGTATCCCCATCACGGGCAACAACCCGAAGGCCAAGCGCGCCGAGTTCCGGTGCCCGGACTCGTCCGGCAACCCTTACCTGGCGTTCTCGGCGATGATGATGGCCGGTCTCGACGGCATCAAGAACAAGATTGAGCCGCCGGAGCCCATCGACAAGGACCTCTACGAGCTCCCGCCGGAGGAGGCCCAGAACGTCAAGCTCGTTCCTGGCGACCTCGGCGCGGTTCTCGACACGCTGGAAGCGGACCACGACTACCTGCTCGAGGGTGGCGTGTTCACCCCCGACGTGATCGACACGTGGATCTCCTACAAGCGTGAGCACGAGATCGACCCGCTGCGGCTGCGCCCGCACCCGTACGAGTTCTCGTTGTATTACGACGTGTGATCGTGCGGTAGGAACACCAAGAGCACGCCGGTGGTGAGGTGCGGATACACCCTCACCACCGGCGTTTCTTTTGGTCCGGCAGGGCAACTACTCCGAGGTGGAGAGAACCTCCAGGTCAACACCCGCCCGCTCGATACGGCCGCGTGGGTCGTCCACCAGCTTGCGTCGTTCGAGATCCATCAGCCCCAGGGTGCACGTGATCTCCGCGGAGAGGGTCCCGTCTGCCTTGTAGATGTTCGAGTCCATGTGGAAGGTCTTGCCGGTGCCGAATTTGGCGTCACAAGTCACGTCGACGACATCGCCGGCCCGAAGCTCGCGCCGAAACACGATGTGAGACTCAAGCAGCACGAAGGCGAGATTCGCGTCTCGCATACCTGAATTGAGGCCACCGGCGAGCTCCATCAGCTCGAGTCTGGAGACCTCGCCGTACGAGTGGTAGACGGCATGGTTGAGATGGCCAAGAGTGTCCAGCTCGTAGTGGCGCACCTTGATCCGGGTGCGAAACGGCTCGCGCACAGTCACCGGTCCACTGTAAATGCCGCTCTCCGTCCGCGACGCCCAAGTGTGAGCAAGGGACCTTTGCTATCGCCTCGCCCACGCGCGGCAGGCGATAGCAAAGGTCCCTTGCTCACTTCCTGCAGGTCAGAGCGGTCGGTCCTGGTAGAAGAGCGTCTCCACCACAGCGTGAGCACGTCGCGTCGTCCGCCGGTAGGCGTCGAGGAACTCACCGGGATCGTCGTCGGCGGAGTAGCCGAGCACCCGTGCGACCGCGGCAAGATCCCGGCCGGAGCTGGGGATCTCATCGACGGCTTTACCCCTTACCAGCATCCCAGCGTTCCGGACGCGCGTTGCCAGAAGCCAGGCCTCGGTCAAGGATTCGATCTCGGCGGGTTCAGCTAGCCCTGCTTCCGCTGCGGCCCTCAGCGCTTCAATCGTCGATGTGGTCCGAAGCCCCGCGATTTCGTGCCCGTGGCGCAGTTGCATGAGTTGCACGGTCCACTCCACGTCCGCGAGTCCGCCACGGCCGAGTTTCGTATGCCGGGTCGGGTCGGCGCCCTTGGGCATCCGCTCCGTCTCCACTCGCGCCTTGATCCGCCTGATCTCGCGCACCCGAACCGCGTCGAGTCCCGCTTCGGGATATCGGATGGGATCGATCATCTCGATGAACCGCGCACCCAGATCGTCATCGCCGGCAATGAACCGGGCACGGAGCAGCGCCTGTGATTCCCAGACCTCGGCCCACCGTCCGTAGTAGCTGCGGTAGGACTCCAGCGTCCGCACCAACGGCCCGCTCCGTCCCTCAGGACGGAGGTCGGCGTCAACGACCAATGCCGGGTCGGTGCTAGGCGCGCCAAGCATCTTACGAACCGTCTCAGCGACCGAAGAAGCGAACTTCGCTGCTTCAGCGTCGGACACCCCCTCGTCCGGCTCGCATACGAAGAGAACGTCCGCATCGGAGCCATACCCGAGCTCGGCCCCACCAAGTCGGCCCATGCCGATGACAGCGATCTTCGCGGGCGTCCGGCCGAGTTCTGCCTGACGCTGACGATAAGCAGCGGCCAAGGCACCCTGCAAAACAGCGACCCACACACTCGACAACGCCTCGCAGACCGACGGGACGTCGAGTAATCCCAGCAGGTCGGCCGATGCGATCCTCAGCATCTCGTGCCGTCGCAGTGATCTCGCTGCGGTGACCGCGGCGTTCAACCCTGGCTGCCGGCGAACCGCGGCCCGCAGTGAAGTGGCCACTTCCGCGGAGGTGCGACCGGCCAGCCGCGCGGGGTCACCGAGCAGCTGCAGCACTTCCGGCGCTCTCGCCAGCAGATCAGGCACCAACCGCGACGTGCCCAGCAAGAAGGCAAGCCGCTCGACTACCGCGCCCTCGTCACGAAGAACCCTGAGGTACCACGGCGTTTCTTCGAGCGCCTCCGAGACCTTGCGATAGGACAGAAGTCCTCGGTCAGGATCCGGGGTGTCGGCGAGAAGATCCAGCAAGACCGGCAGCAGAGCCTGTTGAATGGCCGCTCGTCGAGACATTCCCGCGGTCAGCGCCTTGATGTGCTGTAGTGCTCCGTCCGGCGCGGCATAACCGAGCGCGGCGAGACGGCTCTCCGCTTGTTTCGTCGTCAGCCGCAGCGCTTCGGTCGGCACATTCGCGACGGACTGCAGCAGCGGCCGGTAGAAGAGCTTTTCGTGAAGACGTCGGATGCTCTGCAGGTGACGGCGGAACTCCGCCAGCAGAACATCTCCTTCGCTCTTGCCCCGGACGGGCCGCACTCCGCTCGCCCTCGCGATCGTTCGAAGCTCAGTGGCATCCGAAGCGGCGGGGAACAGATGTGTACGCCGTAACCGGCGAAGCTGGAGCCGATGCTCGATCGTCCGGAGGAACTCGTACGACGATCCGAGCTCCGCGGCATCCGTGCGGCCGACGTACCCACCTTCCCCCAGAGCGGCGAGCGCGTCCATCGTGGACGGAGAACGCAGCTCGGCATCGATTCGACCGTGCACCAGTTGCAGCAACTGCACGGCGAACTCGACGTCGCGAAGTCCTCCGCGGCCAAGCTTCAGCTCTCGTTCGGCGTGTGCGGACGGCACATGACCTTCGACGCGGCGCCGCATCTTCTGCACCTCGGGAACGAAATTCTCCCGATCGGCCGCCGCCCACACCTTCGGCGCGACCATCTCCGCGTACTGACGTCCGAGCTCGGCGTCGCCTGCGACTGGCCGCGCTTTCAGCAAGGCCTGGAACTCCCAGGTCTTGGCCCACTTCTGGTAGTAGGCGGCGTGTCCGTCGAGGGTGCGGACCAACGCGCCCGCCTTCCCCTCCGGACGCAACGCCGCGTCGACCTCGAAGCAGGCCTTGCCGACTACACGCATCATCGTGCTGGCCAGCCGCGTCGAGACCGAAAGATCTCCGTCACCGACAAAGATGACATCCACGTCACTCACATAGTTCAGCTCTCGACCGCCACATTTGCCCATCGCGATCACGGCCAGCCGACCTTCGACACCGGCTCCCACCTCTGACTCCGCGACCAGGAGCCCGACCGTTAGTGCGGCCTCGGCCAGCTTGGTGAGCTGAGCGCCGATCTCGGCATAGGGCGGCTGGTGGAGGCCGGGCTCGACGAGATGACCGAGGTCGGCCGCCGCGATTACGAGGAGCAGCTCGCGGTACCCGACGCGGAGGGCCTGCTCTGACTCGAGCCCGGTGAGCAGTTCGCCTTCCGGCCGCAAATGGTCAAGGAGGCGGCTCACGTACTGATCCGGCTCAGCGCTCTTCTCGACTTCGAGGGTCTTCCAACAGTCGGTATTGGCGACCAGGAAGTCCGCGAGCGCGCTCGAGGTGCCCAAAACACCGAGCACCCGGCCGCGAAAGGTTCGGTTCGTCCGCAGCGCCTGGTCGAGCGCGTTCCAGGCGGCGGGATCGGCTTCCCTGATCCGGTCGAGCCCGCTCAAGGCGAGATCGGGGTCCGCCGCACGGGAAAGCGCTGACAACACGTCGGCCGCAGAGCTGTCCGGGCCCGATTCGGTCCACCAACCGGCAGCACGCAGCTGCCCGTCGGCACGGGGGTCGGTGAAGCCGTATCTCGCCACGGAAGCGGTCGGCCTGGCGCGCTCAACCATCGGCTTCCACCGTAGTCGCCGTTCCGCCCTTGGCCAGATGGACGCGCAAGGAAGCAGGGGACCTTTGCTATCGCCGGGTCGAAGCGATAGCAAAGGTCCCCTGCTTCGCTAGGCGGCGATCCTGCCGACTTCCTGTTCAGGAACGGTCGGGGTGGGGGTGGTGAAGCTGCCGGCGGTGACTGGGCTCCGCCGCGAAAGCAGGTAGATTCCGATTCCGATCAACAGGCCCGTGACACCGACGGCGATGGTGCCGACGGTGCCCGTCGAAGTCACGAGACCGGCCGCGGCTCCAACGATGGCCGCCGCCGGAAGCGTGAACAGCCAGGCGATCACCATGCGGCCGGCCGTGCGCCAGCGGACCGGCGCCTCATGCCTTCCCACGCCGGATCCGACGATGCCACCGGAGCAGACGTGGGTCGTCGAAAGGGGAAAGCCGAAGCTCGTCGAGGCGAGGATGACAGCCGCCGAGCTGGTCTGTGCCGCGAAGCCCTGCGGACCATCGATGTCTGTCAGGCCTTTGCCCAGCGTATAGGTGATTCGCCAGCCGCCCAGGTACGTGCCGAGCGCCAACGCCAGCGCCGCGCTCACGATCACCCAGAGCGGCGGTCCGGCCCCGGCAGGAAGGGTGCCGGCGGTGATCATCGTCAGCGTGATGACACCCATGGTCTTCTGCGCGTCATTCGTGCCATGGGCGAGTGAGACGAGCGAAGCCGAGATGATCTGTCCAACGCGGAAACCGGCAGTACGGCCGCGGCGGACGAAGATCCGGTAGACAAAGTACGTCACGATCATCGCGACGAGGCCCGCCAGGACCGGCGACAGCGCAGCGGGAACGAGCACCTTCTCGACAATCTTTCCGAAGTGGACGGAGTCGGTTCCGGCCGACACCCACGTCGCGCCGATCAGGCCACCGAATAACGCGTGGGACGAACTGGACGGCAGGCCGACGAACCATGTGACCAGGTTCCAGACGATCGCCCCGACCAGGCCACCGAAGACGATCGCCGGTCCGATCTTGGTGTCATCGACCAGTCCATTCGAGATGGTCTTGGCTACTTCGACCGACAGGAACGCTCCGACCAGGTTCAGGACCGCGGAGATCGTCACCGCCACCTTGGGGCGCAGCGCCCCGGTGGCGATCGAGGTCGCCATCGAGTTTGCCGTGTCATGGAACCCGTTTGTGAAATCGAAAATCAGGGCCGTGACGACGACGAGCACGACCAACACTGAGGGCTCCACCCCGACCTCCGAACCCTTCGTAACTCCCTTCGCAAGGTACCTGACCACAAGACCAGAGCGTTAACAACCCATACGCACTTGAGACATGAGCCGTTAAGCCATCGGCAACGTACGTTGACGGTCCGCAGCTGGAGCGAGGTCGCCGGACACCAGCCGGACGAAGCGATGTGCGAACGGTCGCCAGGTTTCGGTGATATCGGCATGCACCCGGACGAGATTTTCCGGGGTCAGTGCGTCCGGCCGGGTGAGTTCCGCCAATTCCGGCGACTGCCTCGCCCAGTCGAGGACGATGTCCGGTGTCGTCTCGATATGAAACTGGACACCGTAGGCACAACGGTCGAATCGGAAGGCTTGGTGGGGATACCGCGGCGACGAAGCGAGAAGTTCAGCGCCCGCGGGAAGCCGACTGATGGCGTCGTTGTGGAACTGCAGAACATCCTGCATGAGCGGCAAGTCCGCGAAGAGCGGATCAGTCCAGGCTGCGTCCTTCTTGGACACCAGCCCCGGGCCGACCTCGGGTCCTTGATCGCCTGTCACGACGGCTCCGCCTAAGGCCGTCGCCAGGAGCTGACCGCCCAGGCAGATCGCGAGCGTCGGGACGCGTGCGCCGACCGCGTTCGCAAGAAGCTTGCGCACGTCCGTGAGCCACGGATGGGCGGCGTCATCATTCGCGCCCATCCCTCCGCCTAGGCACACGATACCCGCGTATCCATCAAGATCGGCGGGAAGACCCTGATCGGGCAGCGACCGGATGTCGAGTTCGGCCCCCGCCTCGGTGAGCCAGTCGCCGAGTGGGCCGATCGGATCTGATTCGTCTGGCTGGATGACGAGCAACTTGGGAGCGGTCACCACCCCAGCCTACGACCGTGGGTAGAGCAGGGGACCTTTGCTGTCGCTCGGGGAGGGCGATAGCAAAGGTCCCCTGCTCCCCCGGTCAGCAGGCGCAGCGTGGAGTGGGTGCGGAGGTGGAGGAGAGGTCGGGTGTGTCCCGGTCAACGGGGTAGCCGGCTGCTTGCCAGATGCTGATCCCACCGGACAGGCGTTTGACCTTGAAGCCGAATTCCGCGAGCTTCAGGGCACCCTTGGTCGCGGCGTTGCAGTGGATGCTCTCGCAGTAGCAGACGTAAACGGGATCGCGATCGAGCTGGCTGACCGACTCTGAGGTCATGTCCCGGTACGGGAGATTGATCGCGCCTGGGATGCGTGCCGATGCGAAAGCTTCGGAAGATCGGGTCTCGACGACCACGTAGTCGCGCTGAGCACCGGCGGTGAGATCGCGGAACAAGTCGTCGGGGTCCACGTCGAGGGCGAGTTCGGCGCGAAGGTGGATGGCCGCGGTCGCACTGTCGAGGGCCTGGAACGTCAGTACGCGGGGTTCGGTCGTCATGCCCCAATCCTGCTGATCGGTGATCATCCGGAACATTGGAGAATCCAGGTGTTACCGCCGGTTAGCCTGGAGATTCCTGGCAGGTGTGACGATCGACCTGGGAGTCCCGTGAACCTCGATGATCTCGACTGGCAGCTGCTCGAACTGCTCCAGTCCGACGGGCGGCTGACCTTCTCGGAGCTCGGCCGAAGGGTGTCGCTGTCCCCGCCCGCGGTGACCGAGCGGATCCGAAGGCTCGAAGAGAACGGGATCATCACCGGATACCGCGCCAGCGTCGATCTGACGAAGCTCGGGCTGCCCATCGAGGCGATGGTTCGAGCCAAAGTGCGGAGTCTGGACACCGCTCGCTTCCGGGAGACCATCCTCCCGCTTCCCCAGGTGCTCGACGCCGATCACGTCACGGGCGATGAGTGCTGGTTGGTGCGAGTCGCCTGCCGGGACACCGCGGAGTTGGAGGAGCTCGTAGAGCGGATGCAGCGTTATGGGGAGACGACGACTTCGCTGGTCTTCTCGTCACCGATCCGCCGGCGGGCGGTCGGTCGGCGAAGCAGCTGACCGACCACAGCGGTGAGAGCAAGGGACCTTTGCTATCACCGGGCGGGTGTGGGGACGTGAAAAAAGGGGGGCTCGGGCTCCGGGAGAACTCGTGGTTCTCGACCGGGGCCCGAGCCCCCCTTGTTTCTAAGGTTAGTCCGGCGGTGTCCTACTCTCCCACAACCCTTCGGTTGCAGTACCATCGGCGCTGTCAGGCTTAGCTTCCGGGTTCGGAATGGGACCGGGCGTTTCCCTGACGCTATAACCACCGAAACACTGTGAAACACCCACACACCTGTGTGTGGTGGTGTGGTGTTTCAGAGCTGTAGAGTGGATGCGTAACATCTTTGTGGGCAAGTCCTCGGCCTATTAGTACCAGTCAACTCGATAACACATTACTGTGCTTCCATTTCTGGCCT
>NZ_JADNQO010000008.1:0-292509 GCF_047608665.1 Amycolatopsis sp. cmx-11-51
CGGCATTCGGGGATCGGGATGCACACCCCCGCGTCGGTGCACTTCGGCACCGCCGAGCAGATCCGGGCCCAGCGGCAGATCACGCTCAACCAGGCCTACGCGGAGCATCCTGAGCGCTTCGCGCGCCGCCCGCGACCACCCAAAATGCCCGAAGCAGCCTGGATCAACCAGCCCTCTGACCAGCTCAAACCGGCGCGCCAACACAACCTGTCTCACTTGACTTGACAACTACCGTTGCGCGGCTCACGCCCCGAAGAGGACTAGCGCCAGCCGTGGGTGAGGAGGTCGAAGATCTCCTCGACACCTTTCCGGGGATCCGGCGTTCCACGCGTGAGCGCCGGGATGTCCAGCACGAAGCGCGCGAGCGCGCGGCAGGCGGCATCGTCGTGGCCGACACCGGTTTCGTCGGCGATGGCGACGCCGAGGGTCGCGGCGTGCCGGGTCCACATGCGTTCGCCGTACTCCTGCAGTGCGGGGGTGCTGTTCACCAGCGCGGTGAATTCGGGGTACTGGGGATGCTCTGTGAGCGGGAGCCAGGTGGCGAGCACGTACTCACGAAGTGCCTCGACGACGCTCTGTCCTTCCGGGCGTTGCCGCACCGCGGCGACCAAGCGCTCCTCCCGGTTCTGAGACTCGTCGAAGACCAGTGCTTCCTTACCGGTGAAGTGCTTGAACAGCGTCGTGGTCGAGACGTCCGCCGCCTCGGCGATGTCTCGGATGCTCACCTGGTCGTAGCCCCGATCCAGGAACAGTTTCAGCGCGGCGTCCGCGAGCGCTTGGCGGGTCGCCGCCTTCTTGCGTTCACGCCGTCCCGGTGTCTCCATGGGCGCACTCTACCCCATGAGTTGTCCCAGTCACTAAGTTGACTCGTTGCACTTTTTAACTCGTTCTGCTTTTCTGGGTCCATGAGAATCGGCATCATCGGAGCGGGCCCTGGTGGCCTCACCTGCGCCCGCATCCTTCAGAAGCACGGCATCCCCGTGACGGTCTACGAACGCGACCCGCATCCCCGGGCGCGCGACCAGGGCGGAACCCTCGACCTGCACACCGGCGACGGGCAGCTCGCCCTGTGTGAAGCCGGTCTTCTCGACGAGTTCTTCGCGCTGGCGCGGCCGGAGGGACAGGAGATGCGCAAGCTGGACACGGCCGGGCGGATCCTGGAACACCACATCCCGGCCGAAGGCGAGCTGTTCAAGCCGGAGATCGACCGCGGCCTGCTGCGTCGCCTGCTGCTCGACTCACTTGAGCCCGGCACCGTGCAGTGGGGCCGAACCCTCGCCCGGGCAAGTGGTTCCGGGGAGCTGCACTTCGCCGACGGGACGACCGTCGAGACGGACCTGGTCATCGGCGCCGACGGCGCGTGGTCACGGGTGCGCCCGGCGGTGTCCGCGGCCGTGCCACAGTACTCAGGGATCACCTTCCTGGAGGCGTGGTTCGAGGACGTCGACAACGCGCATCCCGACCTCGCCGACCTCGTGGGACAGGGCGGTGCCATGGCGGCGGACGGCGAGCGCTGCCTGTTCGCCCAGCGCAACGGCGGCGACCACATCCGGGTCTACCTCGTCCAGCGGCCGCCCGCGGACTGGATCGGTTCCAGTGACACCGCGGAGATCCGAGCCCGGCTGCTCGACGCGTTCTCGGCCTGGTCGCCGCGGTTGGTGCGGATGATCACCGACAACGATGGCCCGTACGTCGATCGCCCGCTGTTCGCGCTGCCCGTCCCGCACACGTGGAAGCACACGCCGACGGTGACCCTGCTCGGCGATGCCGCCCACCTGATGCCGCCGCTCGGCGTCGGCGTCAATCTGGCCATGCTCGACGCGGCCGAGCTCGCCCTCGCGTTGGCCGGCTCCGCCACGGTCGGCGAGGCCGTCGCCGCCTACGAGAAGACGATGCTTCCCCGATCGGCGGAGATGGCCCGGTTGCTGGAGAACGGCGCTGAGGGCCTGCTCGACGCTCCTGCTGATGAAGGCTACTTGCCGTTCTTGCCGGAGTCGGAGGAGAAGACGGCTACGCCCAGGTAGCCGTCGCCGTCTTCGGAGATCTTGAGGATTGTGGCCTCCTGAAAGATGTTGTCGTCCCGACCCTTGGACCTTGTCGGCGTTGACGTAGTACGGGCTCTGGGTGGTGCTGGCGGTCAGCGTGCAGGTGTTCGCCTCGGCGCAGAAAGCGGTCGAGTCCTTGGTGGTCTGCGGCGCGATCGTGGTGCTCACGCCGGTGGATTTCGTCACTGCGGAGCTGCCGCCGGTACTGCAGGTTGCGAGCGGCGTGCCCAGCCCGATCGACCCGGCCCCGCCCACGATGGATCGACCACTGACGCGCTGGCCTTCGTGGCGGTCCGTTTCGTCGCGTTCGGTACTGACGCGACGTTAGGGAGTTTCATGGTGGAAGTGAGGTCAGGTTGCTGGTGCCTCTCGGCCGTGGGGGGTGCCGTTTTCTGGCAACAGTTCGGCCGGGCCGCGCGCGTGTGTTGGGAAGGCGGTCATCGCCGTTTCTCGACAATGACCGGCCCGGGGTGATCTGCGGAACTCCAGGGCACGCGCCGCACGAATGAGGTCGTTGCCGCTTCTCGGCAAGAACCTCAGGCCGACCGTTCCGGCCGCGGCTCGTGCAACGGCGGTGGCTCGCTGATGTGGGTCTGTCCGGTCGGTGTCGTAATTATCAAGGTCCCGTCGGGGGTGAGGTGATAGACCCAGCCGGGCTCGTCCTTGAGCCGGTGGTCCCGGGTGCAGTAGGTGACCAGGTCGGCCACGCTGGTTTCGCCCTGGAACTGCCAGGGGATCGAATGATCGAGTTCGCACGCCTGTGCGGCACGGTCGCAGCCGGGTCTTCGGCACTCACGATCCCGCACACGGACGAACTCGGCCATCGCCGCGTCCGGCCGATACCGGGTCCTGCCGAGATCCTGGACTTGCCCGCTCAGTGGATCGGTGATGATCCGCCGCAACACCGTGTTCGGGCCCGTGGCGATGTGGCAGCCCAGTGAAGCGGGGATGTGGCCGTGTCCGGCCATCGTCACCGGGTCGTCGTTCAGCCCCAGATACGTGAACATGTTTATGTAGAGGAAGACTTCTGCTCGCTCGACGGCGCCACCTTTGCCGCTGAGCAGCAGGTCGAGGGCGATGTCGGCCCGGAGTTGGTCCATCGTCCGCGTATCGCCGTGCTTCTTCAACGCCTTGGCCTCCCGGTGGATTCGCTGGTATGCCGCGTTGACCTTCTCCGCCGGTCCGTCCACCACCTCGATCGAGGCGACCCCGGCATCGCCTTGTGTTACCGACAAACGGCGCCTGTTGCGGCTTTCGTCCGACCGTTTCCCGGCACCGGCCGGATCGGCCTTGCCGGCGTAACTCGCCGCCTTGCGGACCTGAGTACTGTTCTTCTTCGGCAACCGCGACTCCAACACCGCATCGGCCACCAGTGAGTCTTCGTTCGACAGCCACGCCGTCGCCTCGGCGACCTTCTGAGCGGAGTAGCCGTCCACCAAGCCCCGGTCCAGCAAGGACAAGGTTCGCGGTAGCCGGGAAGTCAACGCGACTCCTGTCGAGACAAGTGAACCGGCGAAATCTTCCACAAGAGACAGTGTCATTGCCACCCTTTGCACGACGCTCCGCACGCCACCCCGAAGATCGCTCAGCCGCGACAGGGCGCGGTACCGAACGGCTTCCCAGCGGGCGAGCGCGGCAGTGGCTTTTCCGCGACGAAGACGGCCTCCTTGTCGTCCAGGGAATTCAGCAGGGCATTGATCTCCTCCAGGTGAGTTGGATCGGACAGGTCCTTCAAAGCGGCGATGACCGCTTGGGAAGTTTTCATGCGCTGAAGGTACCGTCGACCACCGACAGAAACTGAAACCTGTTTGCTGGCAAAGGAAATCTTGCTCGGTCGCGGCCGAGCTTGCCGTTCGGTGGTTCCGCGGCCGACCGGTGTTGCCGGATATCGGCAAGGCCTTATCTGGTGATGGAGTTCCGGACGGTCAAGCCCGAAGCCTCAGGTGAGGAGCCGTGCGAAGGTTCGTGAATCGCCACCGTGGCCCTCGAGTAACAGTGGTTCCGCAGCTGCCCACGTTGCCGAATAACGGTAAAACCATACCTGGCAACGAAATCCCGAGCAGTCAAGCCCGAACCCTGAAGCGAGGAACCCCGCGAAGGCTCCTGAACCACCACCGTGGCCAAGAACGTCCACGCGTACACTCGGTCGCCCACCAGAAGAACACTCGCGTGCCCAGTAGCCAGCCACCGAGCGGGCGCATGAAGCCGACCGCGAGCAACGGCCGGGGAAACAAGCTGGGCCGTCAGCTTCCCCTCAGGGAAGAAGCTGGCCGCGAAATAGTTGCTAAACCAGGCGTAGACGAACCAGTTGAGAGATAGGAATCCGCGATGGGCACCTACCCGGCCGGCATGAGCTACCCCAGGAAGTCGCTCACCAGCTCGCTCGATTCCGGGCGGCACTCGTCGAAGTAGGCGTGCCGTGCCCGCGCGAAGAGGTGCATTCGCGCGTCGGGAATCCGTTCGGTCAATAGGGGCGCGTTCGACGGCGGTGCGAGCAAGTCGTCATCGCCGTGGAGCACCAGGGTGGGGGCGGTGATCTCCGGAAGCACGTCCCAGGCGTCATGATTGTTGCTCGCGACGAGATGCCCGCGGACCGCGTGCGGAAGCATCCCGTGGGCACCCAGCACCCGGTACGGGCCGGGGTTCGCGGCCCGCCACTCGGGCGTGTACATCAGGTTCTCCAACGTTTCCCGTGCCTCGACCGAGGACCGCCGGGCGAGGGCGAGCCGCACGTCGTTCGACCGCTCGACGCCGTGCGTGCCACCGGGTGAGGTGCAGCCGAGGACGAGCCGCCGCACCCGGCCCGGATAGCGCGCGGCGACCCATTGCGCGACGCGGCCGCCCATGGACGTGCCGTAGACGTCGGCCTCGGCGACGTCGAGTCCGTCGAGGACCGCGATCACGTCGTCCGCGAAACCTGGTGTGGAATAAGCGGTATCGGGTGCGTCGCTGGCGCCGGTGCCGCGGTAGTCCATGGTGATCGTGCTCGGGAAGTCCCCGCGCGTGCGGTTCCACCACGTGTGGTCGTTCGCCTGCCCGGCCAGCAACACGAGCGGCCTGCCCGTGCCGTGCCACTGGTAGGCCAGCCGGGTGCCGTCGGCGGCGACGGCGTGGCCGGTTCGGGGGAGCGTGGTCATCCTTCTCCTGTTCGGTCTTCCCGGAGCCGGGCCGAGGGCCACTCGCCCTCGTTCACCGTCTGCTGGCCCAGTGCCCGCCCGACGGCGTCGACGGTGCGCCAGATCTCCGGTTCACCCAACGGAGTCGCGCTCAAGACGCCGTCGGCGTCCGCCGCGATGCCGATGCCCGGCAGGATCGTCCAGCCGTGCCCGCCCAGTACGAGCCGTTTCCGCAGCGCCATGGAGTTGGTCTGCACGGTGCCCTCCACATGGGCTCCGGCTTCGCGGGCAGCGCGTGTCTCTCGGGCGGCACCGTCTGATGGGGGAGCGACGGCCCGGAGTCGTTCGCGGACCAGCGGGCGGACGTTGAGTGAGGGCATACTGGTCAGGTTGTACAGCAGGTTCAAGTCGACGTCGCCTTCGTCGATTCCACCGCTGAAGTTGACCCGAGTGACGCGGCGAGCCGTTCGGTGATGCTCTCCAGCAGGCCGACCGTGACGATCCCGGCCGCGGGCTGGACCAGGTGCACCAGCTCGGCCGCGCGGGTCACGCTGCCGGCCTCGGCGACCGTCACCAACGCCTTGAGCTGCTTGAAGTCCATCGTCGTTTCCTGCCATCGCGCTCCGGTATGCGGCGATCACGATTTCGGTATTCCACTTACCCAGTTATCAGCGCTCATGATGGTCGTGGCCGGAGAAGAGGCCGCGATCGTGAATCGAAGCGCTGACTTTCGTTTTCGCCGCTGGACGACCGAAGCCGGGAACGGGTTCCATGGACCCGGCATCGGCAACGCCGGGCCTCGCCTGCTGGGGCGTCCTAACCCGGCCGGTCAGCGAGGCGCCGCGATGCCGTCGTACATGACGCGACGGACCGCCCTGCTCATCGCCGCCTGTCCCTGTGGTGACGGGTCGCGCAGTCCGGAGAGCACCGACGCGAGGATCATCCCGTTGATCGCCCGCGCGGTGGCGTCGACGTCCAAATCCTCGTGCAGGTAGCCGAGATGGACGCCGTGGTGGAGGTAGCCCGCGGTCAGTTCCGCGGCGGTTTCGTAGAAGTCCAGCACCCGCTCGCGCATCTCGGCGTCGATGCCGGCGGCCTCGAGGAGGAGGAACCGGGCCATTCTCGGGTCACTGCCGAAGATCTGGGCGAGCGCGTCGCCGATCCTCGCGCTCTGCTTGCGGTATTCGGCCAGGCTGCTGACCGCGTCCGGGGCGTTGTCCGCCGCCAGTGCGGCGACCACCTTCCCGACCAGGTCCGTGATGACGTGGTCGACGATGTCCCGCTTGTTCTGGAAGTACCGGTAAAAGGTGCCGTGCCCGATGCCCAGCCGTGCGGCGATGTCGGCGATCCCCGTCGCGTGGTAGCCGCGTTCGGCGAAGCAGTCGAACGCGGTCTCCACGATCTCGCGCCGTAGTTCCTGCTTCTTCCGTGCGGCCCTGCTGACCGGGGTCTCCGTCGTCATTCCGCCAGCTTATTGCCCCGGGCGTTCGAATGACATACCGTTCCGGAAATGACACGTCATTCCGGGAGGGCGCTGGTGCTCGGTTGCGGCGGCACGCTGGGCTTCGCCTGGACAGCGGCGGTCCTCGACGCGCTGCACACCCGGGCGGGCTGGGACCCGCGCGAGGCGGACGTCCTGGTCGGAACCTCGGCCGGCGCCGAGGCGGTGGCCATGCTCGGGGCGGGTATCCCGGCGAAGGCGATCCTCGGCGCGCTGACAGGCGCGTCCGACGGTGATCCCCTCGTCGCCGCGCACGTCCGGCGGATGCCGAACCGTTTTCCGCCGGTGCCGTATCCGCGGTGGCCAGCCGCCAAGCTCGTCCGGGCCGCGTTGCGCCGGGACATCGACGCGACGGCCGGTCTCGCGGGTCTTCTTCCCCGTGGCAGGGGAGACGCCGGCTGGCTCCGCGAGCTCGGGGACGCGCTGGCGCCCGGTGGCTGGGTTCCGCATCCCGCGACCTGGCTGATGGCCACGGATCCGGCGGGTGGGCGGGTCGCGCTCGGCTCACCGGACGCGCCGCCCGCCCGGCTCGGCGAGGCGATCGCCGCGTCGTGGGCGATCCCCGGCTGGTTCCCTCCGTCCCTTGTGGACGGACGTCCGCTGCTCGACGGCGGGACGGTTTCGCCGACTTCGGCCGATCTCCTGCTCACCCGCGACGTCGGCGAGGTCGTGCTGATCGCGCCGATGAGCAGCGAGGGCGGGGCTCCGGCGCGCGGTCCGGCCCGGCTGGAACGTCTGCTGCGGACGGCGATGACCCGGCGAGTGGACGCCGAGGCGCGGCGTTTGCGCGCGGCGGGTGTGCGGGTGGTCCGGATCGAACCTGGGACGGCCGATCTCGCCGCCATGGGCGCCAACTTCATGGACGGACGGCGGCGGGAGCACGTGCTCGCCACGGCGTCGCGGACGGTGCCCGACCTGGTCGCCGGTGCTTTCGAACGAGAGGGAGTGCGCGCGTGAGCAAGTACCCGGACCTGGAACTCGACGGGGCGCATGTGGCGATCACCGGCGCGGGACAGGGCATCGGCCGCGCGACCGCGGAACGGATGGCCGCTCTAGGCGCCCGCGTGTCCATCGGCGACCTCGATCTCGAAGCCGCGAAACGCGCCGCCGCCGACATCGGCGGGACCGCCCATCACCTCGACGTCGCCGACCCGGTCTCCTTCGCCGCGTTCCTCGGCGACGCCGAACAGGCGAACGGGCCGCTCGCGGTGCTCGTCAACAACGCCGGGATCATGCCCAACGGCGGTTTCCTCGACCTCTCCGACGCCCTGAACCGGGCGACCATGGACGTCAACGTCTTCGGCGTCGTCCACGGCATGCGGCTGGCGCTGCCCGGCATGCTGGAGCGCGGCCGGGGGCACATCGTCAACGTCGCGTCGCTGGCCGGGAAGTTCCCCGTCAAGGGGCTGGCGATCTACAACGCCAGCAAGTTCGCCGTCGTCGGGCTGACCGCGGCGACCAGGCTGGAGTACGCGCCGCACGGCGTGAGCGTCTCCGCCGTGCTGCCGTCCGCGGTCGACACCGCGCTCGCGTCCGGGCTCGACATGCGGCCGATCCCGAAGGTGAAACCGGGCCGGATCGCCGACGCCGTCGTGGCATCCGTCCGCACCCGCGCCGCGGAGATCGCCGTGCCAGGCTATGTCGGCACGCTCGCCACCCTCGCGGCCGTCACACCAGAACCGGCGCTCAACGCCTTCCGCCGCCTGATCCGGGACGACCGGGCACTACGCCCCGACTCACCGGAGCGGGACGGCTACCGCGCCCGTCTCCAGCAGGACACCCACCGGGAGGAAAACGCATGAACGCGCAGTACGACGCCGTCGTCGTCGGGGCCGGTTTCGGCGGCATGGGCGCGGCGATCCAGCTCAACCGGCTCGGCTACGACAACCTGCTCATCCTCGAACGCGAGTCCGATCTCGGCGGCACCTGGCATGTGAACCGCTATCCGGGGCTGGCCGTCGACATCCCGTCGGCCACCTACTCGTACTCGTTCGAGCCGAACCCCCACTGGTCGCGCCTCTTCGCGCCGGGCGCGGAACTCAAGCGGTATGCCGAGCACGTCGCGGACAAGTACCGGCTGCGGCGCTACATGCGCTTCGGCACGGTGGTCACCGGCGCCGTCTGGGACGAGGCGAACGCGCACTGGACGGTTTCTCGCGCAGCCGGCGAGCCTGTCACCGCGAAATACCTGCTGACCGCTACAGGGTTCCTTTCCCAGCCCAAGAAGCCCGACATCGCCGGAATCGACACCTTTGGCGGAAAGGTCATCCACACCACCGCCTGGGACGACGGCTACGACCTCGCGGGCGAACGCGTGGCGGTGATCGGCACCGGCGCGACCGCGGTCCAGCTGATCCCCGAGATCGCGAAGGTCGCGCGGGAACTCAGCGTGTACCAGCGGACGCCGATCTGGGTGAGCCCCAAACTGGACTTCCCGGTGCCCAAGGCGGTCCGGCGCGCGTTCGCCGCGGTGCCGTTCACCCAGCGGGTCGCCCGGCTGACCGGGACCGCGCTGCTGGAACTGATGATGGTCTCCGGTGTCCTGCACTACAAGCAACTACCGCTGGCGAACCGGCTCGGAAAGATGTGGTGCCAGGCGCATCTCCGCCGCCAGGTGCGGGATCCGGGGCTGCGCGCGGAACTGACGCCGCGGTATTCGTTCGGCTGCAAGCGCCCGACGTTCTCCAACGAGTACTTCCCGGCCTTCACCAAGGACCACGTGCACCTGGAGACGACGTCCATCGCGAAGATCGACGAGACCGGGATCGAGACCGCCGACGGTGCTCGGCGGGACATCGACGTCCTGGTGCTGGCGACCGGGTTCGACCTGTGGGAGGCGAACTTCCCGGCGGTCGAGATCATCGGCCGCGGCGGGCGCGATCTCGGGAAGTGGTGGCGGGAGAACCGGTTCCAGGCCTATGAGGGCGTCGCTATCCCGAAGTTCCCCAACTTCATCTCGCTCAACAGCCCGTATTCCTACTCGGGACTGTCCTATTTCACCACCATCGAGACGCAGATGCGGCATATGGACCGCCTTTTCGGCGCGATGCGGCGGCGCGATGCGACCGAGTTCGAGGTCACGCAGGAGGCCAACGATGCGTTCCTGGACCGGATGACCGAACGCCTTGGCGACTCGATCTTCACTCTCGGGAACTGCGCTCCGGCGAACAGCTACTACTTCAACCCGCACGGGGAGGCGACCCTGCTCCGTCCGTCCTCCACCTTGAACGCCATCAAGGAGGCGCGGAGCTTCCCCATCGAGGACTACACCTTCGCCTAAAAACTGGCTGAAGGGGACTTTCCCCGCATGGCACGAGGCGAAGGGCGCTTTCCCTGCGTGGCATGCGGTGAAAGCGTCCTTCAGCCCCCGGCGGCAGGGGGCCGGGATCCCGCGCGATCCCGGCCCCCTTGACGCTTAATGCCTGCGAAGCCGCAGCGTGACGGCCGCGCCCGCCGCGGCGAGGAATACCGCGCCGAGGGCGTACGGCCACCACGGCACCGAGGTGTCGCCCACCGGAGAGGCTCCGTAACCGCCGGCGGCGCCGGTGCGGTCGTAGGTCGAGCCGGGCAGCTTGTCGCCGTAGCGGCTCTGCAGGGCCTCACGGTAGACGGCGAGTGACATCTTCTCGCCGGTCTTCGCCACCGACGATCCATCGAGGACGGTCACGGTGTCCCCGTCGACGGCGTACCAGGCACCGGCCTGCGGTTCGCTCAGGAGGTAACCCTTGCCGGTCCGCGCCGCGAGGCGCTTTTCGACGTCACCCGAGGCGACGTTGTAGACCGACCAGCCCGAGCCTTCGCGCTGCGACCACACGGTCGCCGCGTCACCGTTGCCCAGGGTGGCGGGAGTGGCGACGTAGGCCAGTTCCGCCGGCACGGCCGAGGTGCCGGCGATGAAGGCCGCGGTCGGTTGGTAGACCGCCACCGGGGTGTGCGGATCGGCCCTGGCGGTCCTGGCCGCGATGGCCGTGTCGGCCTTGGCGGCACCGGGGAACTTCGCTTTGGCTAGCCGCTGGTTGGTCGCGTCACTGGTGACCACTGTGGACACCGCAGCGAGGTCGGCGGCGGTGGGCGCGCCGGCCGGGGCGTCGGCGGCGGAGGCGTGGCCACCGAGCGCCAGTGACAGTCCGATGGCGAGGATCGTGGCGCTGAGGAAGGTTCGCTTCATGGTTTCAGTCCTTGATCCCGTAGACGGTGTGGGTCCAGGTGAAGGAGTTGTTGGACCGGTAGGCGTTGTAGCTCATCTGGTTGTAGCGGGGGCTCGAACCCCACGGGTCGCCGTAGTAGACCGTCGTCGCGCCGTTGGTGTTGCCGTAGCCGTAGAGCACGTGCATGTGGCCGCCGCCGTTGCGCCAGCCGATCCGGGTGCCGATCGGCTGCCGCGCGTCGACCTGGCTCTTGATGGTGGCGAAGTTCAGTGTCTGGCCGGACGAGTTGTAGCTGCCGGCATTGCTGAACCCGAGCCACCGGAACACGCGCTGCTGATCACTCAGGTAGCCCTGGTTGTTCGCACAGTCCGAACCGGACTCGTTGTGCGCGACCTGGCAGAACTTCGTCTGGGAGATCGAGTACCCCCACCAGGCGGCGATGGTGTTGCCGCTGGCGTCCCAGCACCAGTTGCTCTTCTCCTGCGCCTGCATCTTGATCGGGATAGTGGTGGCCGCCGTGATCGCGGGCGCCGCGGTGGCGGGCGCCTGCAGGGCGACCATCGCGGCGACACCGGCGCAGGCCGTGGCCAGCCCGCGCCTGAATGAGGTCTTCACCGTCGGAACACTCCTAACTGGATGGTCGAACGCGAAGCACGCGCGGGCGGCTACCCAGAGGGACAAAAGGGAACTTCGGCTACCCGAGTGGGTGGACGACCGGCGCGAGCAGGGGACTTGCGCTGTGGTGAGCTAACACAGGGGCACTGCGAACAGACTGAGATTCACCCTTCGGGGGGACCCGTGGCAAGGTTCGCGGCAATACCTAAGGGTCCGTATTGCCGATGCGGGGGTCCGCGCCAGACAAGTCGGCGTCGCCCGATCGAGTTAACGCCGTGACTCCGGTGATGTGGACCAGCGGAAAGCGTGCGGCTCGCGGTCACTGTTCGTGTTCCCGCCTTTCGGCGGGTGTCCTCTCGGTATGGTCCCGAGCATGCCGACGATCGGTGCGGCACCGGTGTTCGTGGCCCGCGACACCGAACTGGCCGAACTGGTGCGCATCACCTCGAGCCCGCCGTCGGTCGCCGTGGTGGAGGGCGAACCGGGTGTGGGCCGGAGTCGCCTGCTCGAGGAACTGGCCGCCCATCCGGCGATCGCGTCACGCGTGCTCTGGTCTGCCCGCTGCGGGTCCTTCGCGCGGCCGTGCCGGTTGGCGCCCTTGGTCGACGCGCTGCTCGGCAAGAGCGACGTGGCCGCCGCCCACGCGGCCGGCTTCTCCCCGGTGACCGGTGTGCTGCGACGGCTGATCCCCGAATGGTCGCCGTGGCTGCCGCCCTTCCCGGAGAACGCGGACGCCGAGACCGTCCGGCAGCAGGAACTCCGTGCCCTGCGCGAAGTCCTGACCGGCTGCGGTCCGGCGGTACTGGTGCTTGACGACGTCCACTCCGCGGACGACGACACGTGGGAGTTCCTGCGCGGGCTCGCGGCGTCCCTGGTGGCACCGCTGAGCGTGGTGGTCAGTTCGGTGGCGTGCGGACCGCGGCGATTCCCGCCGATGCGCGAGATCGCCGCGCATCTTTCGCTTCCGGCGTTCACCACCGCCCAGGTTCGGACGTTGCTGGACGCGTCGTTCGGCCGCTGTGCACCGGATTTCGCCGAAGCGGCGCACCGCAGGACGTCCGGGATCGCCGTCGACCTGACGGCCTTGGTCCAGAGCGTCGGGGACACGGCCGAGGCGCTTTCGGTGGACAGACTGGCATCGGCGACCGTGCCGCCGATCGTGCGGAGCCGGGTCGCCGGCCTGATGACGGCGATCGGCCCGGCCGGGCGGGACGTCGTACGCGCGGCCGCTGTGCTGGGATCGCCCGCCGGGGAATCGGAACTGGACGCGGTGGCGGCACCGTCGCCCGGGAAGATCTCCGGCGCGGTCACCGAAGCGGTGGAAGCGGGATTGTTGCGGGACCTCGGCCGCGGCCGCTACGAATCGGGGAGCCCGCTGATCGCCGAAGCGGTCTACGCGCTGCTTCCCGGTCCTCAGCGGTGCGCGTTGCACGGCCGCGCCGCCGCCCGGCTCGCCTCGGGTGCCGAGCCCTTCGCGTCGCTCATCGCCCGGCACGCGCGGCTGGCGGGCGATCTCGTCGCGTGGACACAGTGGACCGGCGTCGCGGTCGACGACGCCATCGAAGACGGCCGGACCGAGGAAGCGAGCCGTCTGCTCGAAGCGGCTTTGCGCGACCCGGACCTGCCGCGGACCGCGCGCGAGTCGTTCGCCGTCCGGCTCGGCCGGGAACTGCCGCGCAGCATCGCCCACGCCGGCACGGTCCGGCTACTGCGGGAGATCCTGCGTGAATGGCCGCTGAGCAAGGCCGCACGGGGCGAGATCCGGGTTCACCTCGGCCAGGTGCTGATCAACCAGGTGGGCAAGGTCGAAGCGGGCAGGCTCGAGATCGAACTGGGTGCGGCGGACCTCGGCAGGCGGCAGGCGCTGCTCGCCAGGGGACTGGTCACGCTGGCGATGCCGCATATCGGGACGGTCCCGGTCGAGGAGAACTTCCGCTGGCTCGACGAAGCCGAGCAGGTGAGCAAGGGGGAACACGACGCCGGGCTGCTCGCCGCGATCGCCGCCAACCGGCTTTCGGCGCGGATGCAGGTCGCCGATCCGGACGCCTGGCACGCGATCGCCGACCTGCCGCGGGCCCCCGAATCGGCCGAAGTCTGCCGCCAGGTGGCGCGGACCTACATCAACCTGGCCGACGCGGTGGCGTGGAACGGGCACTACCCGGTCGCCCGTGCCTACCTCGCGACCGCGCGGCGACTGATCCGCGACGACCACCAGCCCTACCTCGACGCGCTGGCCGACGGTACGGAACTGCGCCTCGACCTCGCGATGGGGGAGTGGTCGATCGTCGCCGAGAAGGCGCGGGCGATGCTGACGCGGGTCGACAAGGACGGTTCACTGGCCGCCGAACCACTGGTCGTCCTCGGCTGGTACGAGTACGGGCAGCACCGGCCGACGGCGGCCCTGCGCAGTTTCGACGCGGCGTTCGCGCTCTCCGCGGGCAGCGTCCCGATCCAGGCGTCGGCGTACGCGGGCCGCGTCGCGGTCCATCAGGCGGGCAAGGATCTGCAGGCCGCTCACCGCCTCGCCGAGTACGGCCTGGAGACCGTGCGCCGCAAGAACAACTGGGTCTGGGCGGCCGAACTGATGCCGTTCGCCGTGCGCACCATGCTCGGGCTGGGGCAGGTCGTCGAGGCGAGGGAACTCCTCGGGGAGTACCGGCAGGGCATCGACGGCAAGGACGCGCCGGTCGCCAACGCGGCGGCGCTGCTGTGCCGGGGAATACTCACCCAGGCACGCGGCGAGACGCTCGCCGCCGGTGACCTGTTGCTCGGTGCCTCGAAGGCCTACCACGCACTGCCGTTCCCGTATTTCGCCGCCTACGCCGACGAACTCGCGGCCGGGTGTTTCGCCGAAGCCGGGGAACGGGAACGTGCCGTCGCCTCTTTCACCACCGCCGAGACGGTGTACGCGAACCTCGGCGCCGCCGTGGACGCGCTCCGCTGCCGCCGGTCGTTGCGCCGATGCGATCCGCAGATGCCCCGTCGTGGCCGCAAAGGGTACGGCGAAGGGTTGTCGCCGAGGGAGCTCGAGGTCGCCGGGCTCGCGGCTCAGAACCTCACCAACCGGGAGATCGGCGAGCGGCTGTTCCTGTCGCCGAGGACGGTCGAAATCCACGTCGGACGGGCGCTGCGCAAATTGGGGCTGCCTTCGCGCACAGTCCTGACCGAGGACCTGCTCCGCGACGCGACCGGCGAGGATCCCCAAACGGCCTGAGCCATTCCTTAGGGGTCCGTATTCGGTGATTCGCTGGGTACATTGCGAGAAACCGCTGGTGAGAGCCGGTTTCTTTAAATAGTGGAACGACCGCCGCGTTCCACTATTGTTCCGTTTCCGCCGCCGATCGACAGTTGTCGAGCAGTCGCGTTTTCCCGGAAAGGAATCACCGTGAGCAGAAAACGGATCTTCGGCGTGGTCGCCCTGACCATGGCCGCGCTGGCACCGGCGGCGGGCATCGCCGGTGCGGCATCGGACACCCCATCGGTCGACCTCCAGCGTGCCGTCGCCCCGACGGACGCCGCGCCCTCGCCGACGGGTGGTGTCCATGGCCAGAGCATCGGCGGCTCGCCCGCGTCGGTCAAGGACTACCCGTACGTCATCGCCGCGCTCCGGGAAGGCGGTTCGCGGCCGAAAGGGCAGAGCTGCACCGGTTCCGTCGTCGCGCCGCGGAAGGTGATGATCGCGGCCCACTGCAAGGAGCTGGCAGGCGAGAAGAGTGTCCTTTATGGACTGGATGACCTCAAGAGTACCGGCGGCACCCAGCTGAAGGCCGTCGACTACCAGCTCCACCCCCGGTTCACCCAGCCCTGGAACGGTTACGACGTCGCGGTGATCACCACCGATGGTGACATCCCGGTCCCGGCCGGGGGTTACGCGAAGGTCGCCACCTCCGCCGACACCGGCCTGGAGACGCCCGGCAAGGACGGGTTCAGCCTGGGATACGGCAAGAAGGACATGAACGACTCCACCCAGGATGTCACGCTCCACAAGCTGACGCTGCCGATCGTCAACGCCAGTCAGTGCACCGGTGTGGAGAACGGCGTCGACCCGGAGACGATGATCTGCGCCGGCTACTCCGACGGCCGCAAGACCGTCCTGCCCGGTGACAGCGGCGGACCGTTCGTCGTCGACGGGAAGGTCGTCGGGATCACCTCCTGGAGTCGCAGCGACTTCCGCTGGTACAGCGTCTACAGCAGGCTCAACAACGAGATGGGGGACTGGGTCGCCGAGCAGATCGGCGGTGAACAGCCGGGTGACGCCTTCTCCCTGGCCGCTTCGCCCTCGTCGGTGAAGGTCCTGCCGGGGAAGTACGTGTCGGCGAGTGTCACGAGCAAGCCGGGCAAGAACGGTGCCGAGAACGTCACGCTGTCGGCGTCGGGACTGCCCGAGGGTGCCAAGGCCACGTTCCAGCCCGCCACGATCAAGGCGGGTGAGGCGGCGAAACTGACCATCGAGACCGCCGCCGGGACGCCGGAAAAGGTTTACCAGGTCACGATTTCCGGGAAGGGAACGACCGAGACGGCCACGGCGGGACTCACTCTCACCGTCGGGGCGGGCGAACCTCCCACCGGTGACCTGAAGGTGACCGTGAACCCGTCCTCCGGAACCGGCCGCGCGGGTTCGCTGGTGAGCGCCACCGTCACCGCGACCGGCGGCAGTGGCTCGATCACGTTGTCCGCCAGTGGTTCCGGGCTGCCGATCACCCCGTTCTTCTCGCCGCGGAGCGTGTCCAGCGGCGGCAGTTCGACCATGCAGGTCTTCGCGCCGTTCCAGCCGGGCACCTATCCGGTCACGGTGACCGGCAAGGACGCCGGCGGCAAGACCGCGACCGCCACGTACACCCTCACCGTCCAGTGATCTTCGCCGAAACAGAGGTGACCATCCATGCGTAACAAGACGAAAACCCTGCTGACACTGGGCCTGTTGAGCCCGCTGCTCGCGCTCGGCGCCGGAACGGCCGTCGCCGCCGAGGCGGAAGGCGTCGTGATCCCGGCCAAGCAACACTACGGCGATCAGTACATCGTCGTCCTCCAGGACGTCGCCGCGGCCGGGCAGTCGGCCTCGGCCGGGCTGGCCCACCGATACGGCGGTGAGGTCCGTTCGGTCTGGACCACGACCATCCGTGGCTTCTCGGCCAAGAGCATGACCCCGGCCGAAGCACGGAAGCTGGCCGCGGACCCGTCGGTCAAGGCGGTCTACGAGGACGGCACCGCACGCGGCACGGGTACCCAGCCGAACCCGACGTGGGGTCTGGACCGGGTCGACCAGAAGAACCTGCCGCTCGACAAGGCCTACACCTACCCCAACGAAGGCGCGGGCGTCACCGCCTACGACCTCGACAGCGGCATCAACCCGTCGAATCCGGAGTACGAAGGCCGCGCCAGCCTCGGCAAGGACTTCTTCGGCGGCGACGGCAAGGACTGCCACGGTCACGGCAGCCACACCGCGGGCACGCTCGGCAGCAAGACCTACGGCGTCGCGAAGAAGGTCAAGATCGTCGGGCTGAAGGTCCTCGGCTGCGACAATTCCGGGCCGGACTCGGGCATCATCGACGCCGTCGACTGGGTGACGGCCAACGCGAAGAAGCCCGCGGTGGCGAACATGAGCCTGGGCATGGACGCCCCCGGGGTCGGTGACGACGCGGTGAAACGGTCGATCGCCTCGGGTGTCGTCTACGGTGTGGCGGCGGGCAACGCGTCCACCGACGCCTGCAACACCAGCCCGGCCAGGGTGCCGGAGGCGATCACCGTGAACGCCTCGGACTCCGGCGACAGCCGGTCGTCGTTCTCCAACTACGGGAGCTGCACCGACATCTTCGCGCCCGGCACGAACATCACGTCGCTGAGCCCTGGCAACGGCGGTTCGGCGGGAATGAGCGGGACCTCGATGGCGACCCCGCACGTCGTCGGCGCGGCCGCGCTCTACCTGTCGGCCAACCCGGGCGCCACACCACAGCAGGTCCGGGACGCGCTGGTGACCAACGCGACCACGGGCGTCATCAAGAACGCGGGCAGCGGCTCGCCGAACAAGCTGCTCGACGTCTCGTTCATCGGCACCGGCGGCCCCGGCCCGAAGTGCGGCGTCAAGTCGAACACCACGCCGGTGTCCATTCCGGACGCCGGAGCCGCGGTGACCAGTTCGGTGACCCAGGAAGGCTGTGACGGCAAGGCTTCCGCGTCGTTGCCGGTCAAGGTGGACGTCTCGCACACCTACAGCGCCGACCTCGTCCTCGACCTGGTCGGGCCGAGCGGCAAGGCCTACCGGCTCAAGGACTCGGGCGGTGTCGGCTCGGCCGACGGTGTGCACCAGACGTTCACGGTCGACGCGTCCGGTGAAGCCGCCAACGGCACGTGGAAGCTGAGCGCGCAGGACGTCTACAAGTTCGACACGGGCAGCATCGACGGATTCAGCGTCACTTTCTGAGACTCGACCCATGCGGTCCTGCCGCGCGGTCTCCCAACCCCTTCCCTGCGCCAGGCGCAGGGAAGGGGTTGGGGGACCGCGATCCCGACTCATCCACCGTAGGTACTTAAGACACTCTTGGCCCTAGCCCGACTTGCCACTCACGACCAACCCGACCGAAGCGTGGCTCAAACGTCAAGCGCGGCCGCCCCCCCGGTGTCGCGAAAGCCACTTTCGCGACATCAGATGTCCCGAAAGGACACCGGCCAGCCCACACGGTTGACGTGGGTGGCGGTCCAGCGGGAGATCGGCTACGACCGTTCCGGGTTCGGCCGCAGCGCCTCCGACCCCGGCGGGTGGCCGATGACCTCGACGACGTCCTCGACCACTTCGGTCCTGGACTGTATGTCCTCGCCGGGCATAGCGCCGGTGGGCCGATCGTGCGGCTGGCCGCCGCGCGCCGTCCGGACCGGTGAACGCGTCATGCTCGGCCTGCTCGAGGTTCTCTTCCACGGCTTGCTGCGCGGTATCCCGGACGACGTCCGCCGCGACCTCGAACGGGAGGCGTTCACCACCGGCACGATGAGGACCCAGCGGGAACAGGTCCGCAGCGCGGTCCGGTCAATGTCCCGAAGAGCGGCCCCAAGGTGATCGTTTGCGAGATCGTCAGGATGGTGTGAGCGCTCGCCGCAGTTCCTCGTAGCTCGGCGCGAGCGTCCGGAGCGTGTCCGCGGCGCGCGCGTCATCTTCGGTGACCAGGTCGTACTGCAACGAACCGACCAGCCTCGCTTGCGTGGTGAGGATGGCGGCCGCGCCATCGTGGCCGACCCGGCGCAGGCAGGTCGCCGCGTCGGCCAGCCGCCGAGCACCGACGCGGACCCCGAAGTGCACGAGGAGTCCACGCAGATCCGGGTCGCAGCCGGCATCGATCCGGGCGGCCAGCGCCAAGGCCGCGTCGCCGTTGCCGAGGCTGCCGGGCGGAAGTCGCGCTTCGTTCTCGCCGCCGAGCCTGCCGATCGCCCGGGGGAGTGTCGCGACGATGGCGGCCTCTTCGCTGACGACGGTGTGCCGGACGAAGTTCGTTCGCATCGTGTGCGGCTTGCCGTAGGCCACGGTCTCGGCACGCCAGGCGGCGGCGAACTCCGCGCGCGGCAGCCGCGCGTACGGGTAGCCCTGCGGGTCGTGGACGGTGACGGACTCGCTGTCCGCGGCGAGTACGACGAGGAAGTGGTCGGCTCCGATCGGGCCGGTCATCCCGGGCTGGTAGCGCAGGTGCCCCATTTCGAGGGGGCCGACCATGACCGGGCCGCCGGAAAGGCCTTCGACGAGCCGGGCGAACGCGGCGTCGGGGTCTTCGTCGCCGAAGGTGTCCGCGCTCCAGCCGAGGACGTCGAGCGCGTCACCGATGCCGATGTCGGGATCCCAGCCGAAGGCGTCGAAGAACGGCAGCGACCCGCCGACCACTTGCATGCCGAAGGGGCTGCCGGTCACGGTTTCGAGCACTTCGATTCCCGGCGCCTCGGAGCCGAGCATCATCGCGAGGGAATGGGAGTAGCAGTAAGGGCCGGAGCCACGGTAAGACAGATCGATCACCTGTTCGACAATGGCAGTTTTCGTGGTAAAGCGCCACTGCCGCAGCGGATCACGGCCGACACCTACGACTGGTTCCCCGCGCCGGCGACGTCCGGCCTCCCGGTGCCGTACATCTACGGTGGCGCGGCCGACGTCACCGCCGCGGTGGTCAGGGCCGTGGTGGGCCCAGTACACGGTGACCGAGACCCGGGCCCGCCAGGGGAGAAGGCCACCGTTACCTAGGCCGTCACCGTGCGGAAGCGCCGGATCGTCGGCTCTCCTCTTCCGCGGGGTGACGGATCCGCGTTCCGAGAGTATCGGCGACCGATGATTCCGGACCGCGACGGGAGTCTCCTCCCAGGAACGACTGGAGGGAGTCCGAGATGACGAACACGGGACCGGAAGCGCGCGGCCGCGCCGCGACCGGGGTCTGGCCGCTGATCCACACCGAGCGGGCGGCGCTGGCGAACGACCTGATCGGGCTCACCGAACCGCGGTGGGAGACGCCGTCACTGTGCACCGGGTTGACCGTGCGCGAGGTGCTGGCGCATCTCACCGCGGCGGCGAGTCTCACGCCCGCGCGCTGGCTGGCGGGGGTGCTCCGCTGCCGGTTCGATTTCGACAAGCAGGTCGCGATGCGACTGGCCGAGCATCTGGGGACGGACGGCGCCGCGACGCTGGAGCGATTCCGCCGGATCGTCACGAGCACCACGAAACCGCCGCTCCCCGCCATCGCGATGCTCGGTGAGGTGATCGTGCACGGCGAGGACATCCGCCGTCCGCTCGGTCTCCGCCGTGACCAGCCGATCGCTGTCCTCACCTCCCTGGCCGGCTACTACCAGGGCGCCGATCTGGTGGTGATGGCGAAGGGACGCATCGGCGGACTCCGGCTCGAAGCGACCGACGGCCCCTTCGCCGTCGGGTCCGGGCCGCTCGTCTCGGGCACGACCCTGGCGCTGATCATGGCCATGACCGGGCGAACGGCCCATCTGGACGAACTCCGCGGCGACGGGGTCGCGATCCTGCGGCGGCGCGTTCCTTCGCCGTGATCAGGCTTGTCGGCGGGTGGCGAAGGCCTCCTTGCCTCCCTGCAAGGTCAGGGTCTCGGCAAAGTCGCAGAGCTGGTGGTCAGCGCTGCTGTTGATAATCGGGACTTGGCATCGCCAGTGCCCGCTCGGCTTGTGCCGGGGTTCTTGTGAAAGGCACGCCCTTCAACTCCTGTTGATCAAGCTTCGCAACCGGTGTGACTCCGCGACGATGTAGGAATGGGGACACTCAACGTCCCGCTTCCTTATCGTCAGCCTCACTCAGCGACGAATAGCCGCGTAAGTTCGCCGAGTGAGCCTGGGGGGCCGAAGTGAGGCTTGGTTCTGCTCCAGCGGGAGACCCGCGTCGGCCCAGTCCTCGCCTTCCCGGTACTTGCGAACGTCGGGGTAGCCGAGGGCGGTGAGCCGGTCGGCGACGTGTTCGCTGTTGGGGCAGGCGGGGTTCGAGCAGTAGCGTCGATCGCGGCTTTCAGTTCGTCCCGGGTGATGAGTGCGGTCATGTAGCCACCTCCCCCGCTGGCGGCCGAACACGTTGCCGCGCTGCTACCGGAACTGGGGGAGGACCGCCTTCGCGCGACTGTGGCTGGACGCCGGAGCCAAGTAAGGTGTCGGCGAGAACCTCGGGAGTGTGTCGATGACGGTGGAGAGCCGGACCTACCGGCCTGCCAGGCAGGCCGTGCTGGTGCTGCTCGCCGCCGTGCTGACCGCGCTCGGCCTTCTCTTCGCTCTCCATTCGGGTGATTCCGCTTCGGCGGACGACTCGCGCGGGGCGAACGTGATGGTCGACTCCTCGGTCTCCAAGGCCGTGGCGCCGGTGCGCGCCGTGGGCAGGCTCGCCGCCGAGCCTTCGCTCCTGGGTGTGCACGGTCACGGTGACCTGCCTCTCTTCGGCACGGTTCCGCATGGGCCCGCGTCGACCACGCTGTTCCGGCTCGGCGAACTCCCCGCCGACGTCACTGCTCTCTCCCGTGCGGCGCACCGCCTCGCGCTGGGAGATCGCGCTCCTCCTTTCCCGGTAGCCATCTGAAGCTCACGGGCACGTCTTCCGCGTGCCCGTACCGGGAATCCGCGCGCCGTCTTCCGTGCGCGGAGGAATTCATCGAGGAGAAACCGTCGTGCCGCGCGAAACCGCGCGGCGAGGTATGACCGGGCGAGCCGTCGTCTCGCTGGTCGTCCTCGCCGCGACCGTGTACCTGTTGCTGACCACCGCCCCGCGTCTGGGGCTCGACCTGCGTGGTGGCACGCAGATCGTGCTGGAGACCAAGGACTCGCCCACCGCCACCGCCGGGCCGGAGACCACTGACCGGACACTCGAGGTGCTGCGCCGCCGGGTCGACGCGCTGGGCGTCGCCGAGCCCATGCTGGCCCGGTCCGGGGACAACCGGATCATCGTCGAACTGCCCGGCGTGCGGGATCCGCGTGAGGCCGTCGAGGTGATCGGCCGCACCGCGCAACTGTCGTTCCATCCGGTGCTCGGAGCTTCCACTGGTGCGGCGCAGGGAAGCCGCGTGCTGCCCGACGAGAGCGGGCAGCCGATCACCCTCGGGCCCGCGGCGTTGACCGGGGAAGGCGTCGACAAGGCACTCTCGACGATTGATTCACAGGGTGGCGGCTGGCTTGTTTCCGTTGACTTCAAAGGGGATTCAGTTCGCGCCTGGGAGCGGCTGACCGGGCAGGCCGCCTGTTCCCCGCCCGGTGATCCGACCCGCCGGGTGGCGATCGCGCTCGACGACAAGGTGATCTCGTCGCCACAGGTGAGCCCGCAGGTCGCCTGTGGAGTCGGGATCGTCGGCGGGAGCACGCAGATCACCGGGCGGTTCTCCCCGGACGAGGCGAAGGATCTGGCGTTGCTGATCAACGCCGGCGCGCTGCCGACGCCGGTCGAGATCATCGAGCAACGCACCGTCGGCCCCACCCTCGGTGCCGCCGCGATCGACGCCAGCGCCCGCGCCGCCGTGATCGGCCTGGCGCTGACCGCGCTGTTCCTGTTGGCGGTGTACCGGCTGGCCGGATTGATCGCCGTTGGCGCGCTGGTCGCGTACGCGGCCGTGTCCTACGCCGCCCTGCTCGCCGTCGGCGCGACACTGACCTTGCCGGGTCTCGCCGGGTTCGTACTGGCCATCGGTATGGCCGTCGACGCCACCGTGCTCGTCTTCGAACGGGCGAGAGAGGAAAACTCGGTCAACCGGGGAGGCTCGCTGTCGCGGTCGATCAGCCGCGGGTTCAGCGGGGCGCTGTCGGCGATCGTCGATTCGAACGTGACCACCCTGCTCGCCGCGGGGCTGCTGTTCTGGCTGGCTTCCGGCCCGGTTCGCGGGTTCGGGGTGACGCTGTCCATCGGCGTGATCGTGGCCCTGTTCATCTCGCTCGTGCTCACCCGCTGGCTGTTGCACCTCACGATGCGGGGTGTGGTCGCGCGCAAACCGCGGCTTTCCGGGCTCACGCACGAGGGCCGGGTCCGTCAGTGGGTGAACCGCCGCGACCCCGGGTTCCTCGGCAAGCCCCGGCGCTGGCTGATGGTGGCGGGCGCGGTCGTCATCGCCGCGATCGCGGGATTGTTCGTGGCGGGGCCGAACCTCGGCGTCGAGTTCACGGGCGGCCGGGTGATCGAATACAGCACGTCGGCGCCCGCCGCCGTCGAGCAGGTCCGGGGCGCGGTGTCCGACGCCGGGTTCCCGCGCGCCGTCGTGCAACTGTCCGGTGAGAAGGACATCTCGGTGCGCACCGAGCCCATCGACGAGGCCGCCACCGAGCGGATCCGGACCGCGGTCGCCGGGGTCGCTGGTGACGCCACCGAGATCCGCGACGAGCAGATCGGCCCGAGCCTCGGCGCCGAACTGCGCACCAAGGCGGTCATCGCGCTCGGCCTCGCGGTACTGGCGCAGCTGAGCTATCTCGCGGTGCGGTTCGACTGGCGGCTCGGCGTCGCCACGGTGGCCGCGCTCGCCCAGGACGTCCTGATCATCCTCGGGATCTTCGCCTGGCTGGGCAAGTCCATGGACGGCGTCTTCCTCGCCGCGCTGCTGACGGTGATCGGTTATTCGGTCAACGATTCGGTGGTGGTCTTCGACCGGGTCCGGGAGGTGCGCGGGCTGCGCCGTGAGGAGCCGATCGCCCGCGTGGTCGGCACGGCGGTACTGCAGACGCTGCCCCGGACGATCAACACCGGCATCGGGGTGCTGTTCGTGCTCGGCGCGCTGCTGTTCCTCGGGGACGGTTCGCTGGCCGACTTCGCCCTCGCGCTCCTGCTCGGTCTCGTCGCGGGCACTGTGTCCACTGTGGCCACCGCGGGTCCCGTCGCCATCCTGCTCGACCGGCGGTGGCCGGGCGCCGGACGTCCCGTCAGGAAGGCGTCACGGACACGGGAGCGCGACGACAACGGCGCGGTGGTGTGATCGGCGTTCCTTTGTGGACCGCCGCGCTCCGCCCGGCCTCTATGCTCGTTCCCGGTGGCAGGGGAGTCCACCGGGAACGAAGGGCGGGTAGATGATCCAGAGCGTGCTCGTCGGCACGGTCGTCGTGCTGGCCTGGACGATGACGGCGGCGCGGCTGGAGCGGTGGCAGATCACCGCTCCGATGGCGATGGTCGTGGCGGGGCTGGCGATCGGGTTCAGCACCCGCAACGACCTCGGCAACGGGCTCAACACCGAGATCGCGCTCAACGCCGCGGAACTGATCCTCGCGCTGCTGTTGTTCGTGGACGCCACCGCGGTCAAGGGCGGTTACCTCGGTCACGACGGCAAGACCGCGGTGCGGCTGCTGCTGATCGCGCTGCCGCTGACCATCCTGATCGTCATGGGCGTCGGCCTGCTGGCGCTGCCGGGCCTCGGGTGGACGGTGGTGCTGCTGATCGCCTGCATCATCGCCCCCACCGATTTCGCGCCGGCGACGTCGGTGGTGCACGACGTCCGGGTGCCCGAACGCGTGCGGCATCTGCTGAACGTCGAAAGCGGCTACAACGACGGCGTGGTCGCCCCGGTGTTCATCTTCGCGCTCACCCTCGCGGGGAGTAATCACCAGGCGAACACGCCGGGCGAGGCGCTGCAGGCCGCTGTCCCCGCGGCGCTGCTGGCCGTGCTGGCGGGCTCCGTGATCGGCGCGGTGGCCGCGGTGGCGATGAACGTGACGGGCAAGCACGGCTGGTCGACGCGGCATTCCGCGCGGGTCGCGGCGGTCGCGTTGCCGCTGCTGACCTACACCGCCGCCGTCGCGATCGGCGGCAACGGCTTCGTCGCCGCGTTCATCTGCGGGATCGCCTACAAGACCGCCCGGCACCCGAGCGAAGACGAACTCGGGCTGGCCGAGGACGTCAGTTCGCTGTGCGGGCTGCTGATGTGGTTCGTTTTCGGCAGCACCGCGGTGCTGGTGCTGTCCTTCGGCCTCACCTGGGGCGTGGTGATCGTCAGCGTCGTCGCGCTGACCGTCGCACGGCTGATCCCGGTGCTGCTCACCTTGCTGCGGACCGATTTCCGGTGGCGGGACCGGATGACCGTCGGCCTGCTGGCGCCGCGTGGCGCGGCGTCGATCGTGTTCGGGTTGCTGGCCTACAACTCACTCGACGGGGACGCAGCGGACGTCGCGTTGAGCGTCATGTCGGTCACGGTGCTGGCGAGTGTGATCGCGCACGGCGTGGGAGCGTCGGCGTTCCTGAACCGCAAGTCGAAGACTTCGTGAGCCGTGCGGAGGCGCAGCGGATCGCGTCGGGGGAGTGTCCGCGCCGCGGCCGGTGGGCTGGGGGTTCGTGACGATGGAGGAATCGGGACAGTCAACGTCCCAATTCCTCCATCGTCGACTCCGACTCGCCGGCCGAGCCGCCTCAGCCGCTCATCGCCTTCCTGATCGCCGCTTCGAGTGCCCGCACATGCTTGGAGTTCATCCCGCCGTAGGTGAAGGTGTTCATGTCCACCTTGTCGGCGTACATGGGCACGTCCTCGACGACCGCCTTCGAGGCGCCAGGTACTTCGAAGACGAGCTTCCCTGGCTTGAACGCCGTCGGCGGAATGTTCTCGAGGCCGCTGATCTTCCCGACGCTGAACGTGTGCTTTCTGTCGCCGAGTCCTTTGACAGCGGCTTTGATCGTGATCGTCCGGCCGCTGAAACTGATGGATCGGCGTCTGGCGTGGATGTACACGAACCCTCCCCTGGGCACGGAAAAGAGGCACTCTACGAGAGGCGGCAAGCCGACGGGCACTCGTTCCCGAACCGTTATCGCGCGTAACGGTGAGCGCCGGTCGGCCGACATCCGGTGACGGCACCACGAAACCGGAGGTAGGAGATTGCCCGAGATCCTCAAGGTCCGGGTTCCGGAGTCGGCCGAACTGGACGTGGTGTTCCTGCACGGGCTGGATGGGGACGCCAGGAAGACGTGGGCGGGCGGGTCGCCGTCGTCGTTCTGGCCTGCGTGGCTTGGCGAGGATTTCGACCGGGTGGCGGTGTGGTCCGTCGGCTACGAGGCCTGGTCGACGGGCTGGCGGGGCCGGGCGATGCCCATGCAGGACCGGGCGGTGAACCTGATGGCGCGGCTGCGGAACGTCGGCATCGGGGAACGGCCGCTGTGTTTCGTCACCCACAGCATGGGCGGCTTGCTGGCCAAGGAGATCCTGCTCCACGCGGCCGAAGGTCGCACCGAGTACGCGGCGTTCGCCAAGACCGCGCGCGGGGTGGTCTTCCTGGGGACACCGCATACCGGCTCGGGGCTGGCGGCGGTCGTCAAGGCGCTCGGACTGGTCTACCGGTCCACCGCGGCGGTGAAGGATCTCAAGCGCAACACCGCCCATCTGCGGCACCTCAACGACCGCTACCGCGACTGGGTCGACGAGTCCGGGATCCGGAACCTGGTGTTCTTCGAGGCGTACCCGACCAGAGGGGTCCGGGTGGTCGACGAGGGTTCGGCCAACCCCGGTCTGCCTCGTGTCCGCCCGATCTCCGTCGACGCCGATCACGTCGGCATCTGCAAACCCGCCGATCGCGATTCCCTTGTCTACGGCCAGGTTTCGAGGTTCATCGCCGGTATCCTCGCGGACACCGACACCCCGCCGCCGCGTCACGCCGCCTGGAAACTGCCCATGAGCGGCAGGGCCTTCGTCGGGCGGACGGCCGAGCTGGACCGGTTGGCGGAGACGGTGAAGGCCGACAACCGGGTCGCGGTGGTTGCGGTACACGGGCTGGGCGGTGTCGGCAAGAGCAGCCTGGCCGCGAGGTTCGCCGAACTGCGCTCGGCGGGCTTTTCGGCCGTGTGGTGGCTGACGGCGGACTCGGCGTCGGCGATCGACAACGGTCTGGCGGAGCTGGCCGTGGCGCTGTCCCCGGAGGCCGCGGGTCTGTCCTGGGAACAGCGGACCGAACGGGCCGTTGGCTGGCTGGCCGGGCACACCGGCTGGCTGCTGATCCTGGACAACCTGACCGATCTCGCGCACGCCGGCGGGCTGCTGGAGCGGGTGCGGACGGGCACGATCCTCATCACCAGCAGGCGGGGCACCGGCTGGCGAGGCGTCAGTACCGTGCCACTGGACGTACTGGAACCGGACGAGGCGGTCGAGTTGCTCGGCAGGCTCGTCCGGGCCGAGTGGCCGGACGCGGTGCTCGCCAACGGCGACCGGCTTTGCGCGGAGCTCGGGTGGCTGCCCTTGGCGGTGGAACAGGCCGCGGCCTATCTCGCGCAGAACCGGATGACCCCGGCCCGCTACCTCGACCTGCTCGCCAGGTACCCGGCGAAGATGTTCGCCTGGACCGCCGAGACCGAAGACGCGGAGCGCGCCGTGGCCCGGGTTTGGCACGTCACCCTGGACAGACTCGCGGACACCCCTCTCGCCGCGAAGTTGTTGCGAAGGCTGGCCTGGCACGCTCCCGAACGCATCCCCCGATCGCTGCTGGAGGACGACGGCGACGAACCGGAGCTGTCGGAGGCACTGGGGCGGCTCGCCGCCTACAGCATGATCACCCTCGACGTCGACACGATCCAGGTCCACCGCCTCGTGCAGGCCGTGACCCGGACGCCGGACCCCGCCGACCCGTACCGCCGCCCCGAGGACATCGACCACGCTCGCGAGTCCACCGCCGGGAGGCTCGCTCGCGCGCTCGACGCGGCCGACCCCCGCCTGCCCGCGCACTGGCCCGTCTTCCAAGCCGTGCTGCCCCACGGCCGGGCGCTGCTCGACCACACCGACGTCGACACCGGCCCGCTCTGCCACCTCGCCAACAGCCTCAGCCTCTACGTCCTCGGCCACGGCGACCCCGCGACGGCCATCGCGTTCGCGGCCCGCGCCGCCGACGCCGGTGAACGCCTTTTCGGCGTCGACGATCCGATCACCTTGCGTGCCCGGAACACGCTGGCCTCCGCGTACCAGGCTGTCGGCGACGTGCGGCGAGCGATCGTGTTGTTCGAGGCCGCGCTGGCGGACTGCGAGCGGGTGCTGGGGCCCGCCCATCCGGACACCCTGAGCTACCGGAACAACCTGGCGGCCGCCCGCCACGCCGCCGGTGACATGAGGCAGGCGATCTCGCTGCTGGAGGAGACGCTGGAGGGCCGTGAGGGCGTGCTGGGGAAGGACCACCCGGACACGCTGCTCTCCCGGAACAACCTGGCCATGGCATACGAAGTGGTGGGGGATGCCGGGCGGGCGATCCCGCTGCACGAAGCCACGCTCGCCGATCGCGAGCGGGTGCTGGGATCCGACCACCCGGAGACTTTGCTCTATCGGAACAATCTGGCCTACCTCCACTGGTCGATGGGTGACGCGAAGCGCGCTGTCATGCTGTTCGAGGCGACGTTGAAGGATCGCGAGCGTGTGCTGGGGCCGGACCATCCGAACACGTTGGTGTCGCGGGGCAATCTCGCGGGGGCGTGCGAGTCCGCCGGTGAGCTCGCCCGCGCGGTCGAACTGCAGGAGCGGACGCGGGCGGATCGTGAGCGCGTCCTGGGGCGCGATCACCCAGAAACCTTAGTTTCGTGGAACAACTTGGCCGGAGCGTATGAAACCTCGGGTGATCTGGTCCGCGCGATCGAGTTGTACGAACGCACTCTGGCCGCCCGGGAGCGGGTTTTGGGACACGATCACCAGGACACGTTGAATTCACGGAACGATCTGGCCTACGCCCGCGGAACCGCGGGCGATCTGCCGCTGGCGATCAGGATGTTCGAAGAGGCGCGGGCCGGCGCCGAGCGCGCGCTCGGCCCGGACCATCGTCTGACCAAAAAGATCCGGGAGAATCTCGAGACCGCGATCCGACTGCGCGATCGGCCTTGATCAGGCTCCGTCGCTCGCGACGGCCACCCCGGCGACCGCCGGATGCGCCCCTCTCGTCCGGGATTCCTTCACGTTCACGGGATCCGGTGCCGAATTCCTGACATCGATGGCATTTGACGGCCGCTGGAACGCTTCCGGGTGTTAGTGCCTGGTCAGGCCCCTGGCGGGTACCGGAAACCCCGCCCGGGTACCGCCGGTGCCGGAACGACGCGAAGCCATTCGGAGCATTTCTTCACTTGGTCCAGTCCAGTTACAGCTCTAACGTAGAGGGATGGAGCTGGAACTGCGCCACCTGCGCATCATGTGCGCGATCGCCGAACTCGGGAGTATCACCAAAGCGGCGAACACGCTCGGAATGGCGCAGCCCGCTTTGACCGCACAACTGAAGCGCATCGAACGGACGCTCGGCGGGAAGCTCTTCCTGCGCGATCACACGGGGACCCGGCCGACCGCGCTCGGCCTCCTCGTCCTCGACCGGGCCAAGATGGTGCTCCCCGCCGTGTCGTCCCTGCATGACGAGGCGGCACGCCTCGCCCAGCACACCGGCACCGCCGAGCCGGTGACCCTGCGGCTCGGCTCGGCGACGGGACCGATGCTCGGGGCGCTCCTGCAGCGTCTCGGCACCACTCATCCCGACATCCATGTCGCCACGCATACCTCGTGGTCGGCCAACAAACTCGCGGACATGACCGCCGAGGGCGCGCTGGACTTCGCCTTCGTCGGCGTCTGCGGTGACGCCGCGCCGCCGCCGGAGCCCGGCGTCCGGTGGCGGACGCTCGCGCATCATCCGGTGTTCGTGCTGATGTCGGCGCGCGACGAGCGTGCCCAGCACGACGAGGTGGAACTCGGCGCGCTGGCGGACGAACGGTGGTGCGCGACCCCGGGAGACGGCTGCTTCGGCGACTGTTTCGCGTCCGCGTGCGCCAGGTCGGGGTTCACGCCGCGTTCGCTGTACGAGACCGATGTGCTGACCTGTATCGAGATGGTCGAATCGGGACACGCGGTGGTGCTGTGCCAGCCGCTGTTCCACGAGATCCCGGGTATCGTCGCCGTCCCGATCGCGGGGAATCCGCTGAGCTGGCGAAATCTCGTCGGCTGGTCGGAGCGAGGGGAGATGGGGCCCTTCGCCGCGGAGATGATCGCGCTGTCCCGCGCGGTGTACGGCGAACTGATCGACCGGCGGCCGACCTACTCGAAGTACCTCGAGTTGAACCCGGGTTATGGTGTCGACTACACGGACGCCGGGGTGCGCTGACCTGCGCCAAGCCTGGCAATAGGTCCAGTCCATTGGGGTAGGTATGACCTAAATGGTATGTACCTTTTGCCTGAGGCGCCTCGTACGGTCGGGGACGAGATCCCCTTCCGGTCCGTCTTGAGGAAGCGCCCAATGAACCGAAAGATCGTAGCGGCCGCCGCGGCGGCCATCACCGGCGCCGGCCTGGTCACGGCCATCGCGCTGACGCCGAGCGCCAGCGCGGGCCAGACCACCCCGGCGGCCGACCAGGAGATCGTCGCGGCCTTGTCGCGCGACCTCAAGATCAGTCCTGATCAGGCCAGGACCCGCCTCGCCGGTGAGCAGACGGCGGCCCGCGCCGACAGCGCCCTCAAGACCCGGCTCGGTTCGTCCTACGCGGGATCGTGGCTGGACGCGGCCGGGACCACGCTGACCGTCGCGGTCACCGACGCGGCACTGGAGGGCACGGTCCGCGCGGCGGGCGCGACCCCGAAGACCGTCGCGCGGAGCGCCGCCCAGCTCGACGCGGCGAAGCTGTCGTTGGACGCCAAGGGAACCAGCGCGCCGAAGTCCGTGCCCGGCTGGTACGTCGACGCCGCCACCAACTCGATCGTCGTCCTGGCCAACGCGGGCACCGAGGCCGCCGCGAAGTCGTGGGCCACCGCCTCCGGCGTGCGGGCCGACGCGGTGCGGGTCGAGGCCAGCACCGAGAGCCCGGTTCCGCTGATCGACGTCATCGGCGGCAACGCCTACACGTTCGGCTCGGGCCGCTGCTCGATCGGGTTCTCGGTCGAGGGCGGCTTCGTGACCGCCGGCCACTGTGGAACCACCGGAACGCGGACCTCGAACCCGAGCGGGACCGTCGCGGGCTCCAGCTTCCCCGGCAACGACTACGGGTGGGTCCGCGTGGACGCGGGCAACACCCCGCGCCCGCTGGTGAACCGCTACCCGGGCACCGTGCCGGTGGCGGGTTCGCAGGAGGCCGCGATCGGCGCTTCGGTCTGCCGCTCCGGGTCCACGACGGGCTGGCGCTGCGGCACCATCCAGCAGAAGAACGCCTCGGTGAACTATCCGCAGGGCACCGTTTCCGGTCTCACCCGGACCAGCGCCTGCGCCGAACCGGGTGACTCCGGTGGTTCGTGGCTCGCGGGCGATCAGGCGCAGGGCGTCACCTCCGGCGGTTCCGGCAACTGCAGTTCGGGCGGCACGTTCTACTTCCAGCCGATCTCGGAGATCTTGAGCGTCTACAGCCTGCGCCTGGTGACCTCCGGCTCGAACCCGCCGTCCAGCACCACCACGACGCCGACCAACACGACGACGTCGAACCCGCCCACCGGAACCTGGGCCGCCGGTACCACCTACGCCGCGGGTGCGACGGTCACCTACAACGGCGTTTCGTACCGGGCGCTGCAGGGCCACACCGCTCAGACCGGTTGGGAGCCGCCGAACGTCCCCGCCCTCTGGGCGCGCTCCTGACCGTCTAGCCGTCCGGGCCACACGCAGGGGTGCGCCCGGACCCGACCGCCCCCGACGTCGTCCGTGCGTCGGGGGCGGTCCCTTTTCCGGTGGCTGAAGGGGACTTTCCCCGCGTCTCGTGCGGCGAAGGGAGCTTTCCCCGCGTGGCATGCGGGGATGGCGTCCTTCACGTCGCAGATCCGGTGGTCACAGGGACTGTCGCGCGGGACTGTGAGGGACGCGGTCCGGCATGGGGATCGCGCCCGAACACGACACCTTTGCCTTACCCCTCGACAAATGGGTTCAGTGCAGGACTTTCAGCCCCACCACACAGGCGACGATCCCCACGATCAGCAGAATTTTGGCCAGTGAAGCGGTTTCCGCGCCCGACCACATGCCGTAGCCGACGGTGAGCGACGCCCCGATTCCGACCCAGACCGCGTAGGCGGTGCCGACCGGGAGATCCTTCATCGCGTAACCGAGACCCACCATGCTCGCCACCAGCGTGACGCCGAAGATCACCGACGGCGTCGGCCGGGACAGTCCTTCGGACCTGCCGAGGGCGGTGGCCCACACGGCTTCCAGGACACCCGAAACGATCAGCACAAGCCAGGACATGACGCGCTCCCAGAGCGCCGTCTTGTCGCTGGCCGGGTACGGCACCCACTCGTCCGGGGACCTCGATCACGAGGTTCCGTACCCAGGATCGCACACCGCCGGTGTAGGGCGCCCGCCGGTTTGACGAGGATCACCGACGCGGACGTGCCACTGTGGACGGTTGTAGCTTCAGTTTTGGCGTCCCGCCAGCACTTCGGATGTCGACCAAACGAGCAAACCCAGTTCCACACCGAGAAACCGGTCAGCGCCCAAGCGCTCGCGAACCCGGCCTTGCCTGCCGCTGACCATCGCCACCAGGTGCGGGCGGCCACCCGGTCCGACGGCCCGCCTTCCGCTCGGCCTGATCGACGGCGGGGAGTTCTCCGTCGCGATCCCGGTTGGGCCTGAGCTCAGCCCGAAAGCAGCGTGCGGGTCGTCCTGGCCACCAGGTCGACGGTGCGCGGCGGCGGTGCCTCGCCGCGGTCGAGATGCCTCCTCACCGCGGCGTAGGGGAGGTCGACGAGGGCCAGCATCAGTTCGTCGGTGCTCCGGCCGGTCAGCGGGCGCAGCCGTCGCACGACTTTGGTGATCGCCACGTCGAGCCGGCGGTTGGCTTCGTCCACGCGGGCACGGTCTTCGTCGTTCCAGTCGTCGACGCCGAGCGCGCGATTGCCCTCGCAGAGCAATTTTCCCTCGGCCGGATGGACGCGGCACCAGCGGACGACCTGCGCCGCCGCTTCGATGGCGGCCTCCAGGGGCGGTTCCTGCTCCAAGGCTTCGAGGTAGTCCTGCTGGAAGCGGGTCAGGGTGCGGAGCCAGACGGCCGCGAGCAGGGCCGGACGTCCGGGGAACCGGTGGTAGATCGACCCGCTCGGCGCCCCGACCTCGCGGGCGACGGCCGACATGGTCACCCCGGCGGCCCCGTCGGCGGCGAAGAGCCGCACCGCGGCGTCGAGGAAGTCGTCGGCGGTGTGCCGCGGTGGCCGTCCCATTTTCAGAGATTATCCTCTACTATGGTTTTAGGGGAAGGTCTCTAGAACTGGGAGGCGCGATGCGCGTATGGAACAGGCATTCCCGGCTGGTCGCTGCGGCACCGGAGCGTGTCGGAGCGCTGATCGACACGCTGGCCGGGGACGACGACAGGCTCTGGCCCGTCGACTTGTGGCCGCCGGTGCGGTTCGACCGGCCGCTCGGCGTGGGAGCCGACGGCGGACACGGGCCGGTGCGGTATTTCGTCGAATCCTACGAACCGGGGAGGTCGGTCCGGTTCCGGTTCACCGCGCCCCGCGGCTTCGACGGTTTCCACGAATTCACCCTGCGTGCGGCGGAAACAGGGGAGACCGAACTCGTACACCTCATGGTGTTGCGGCTCCGGCATCCCGCTTGGTTCACTTACCCGCTGCTCTGGCGGCCAATGCACGACGCCTTGTTGGAAGACTGCCTGGACCGTGCCGAGCGCGAACTCACCGGCACGGTCCGGAAGCCCGCGACATGGGGCCGTTACGTCCGGCTCCTGCGGAACCTGATCTCCGGCAAGAGGTTCTTCCGCTTGAGCGCGAACAAGGTCCCGCCGAGGAGGACGACGGCGATCAGGTAGCCCAGCGCCAGTGACACGGCACCACCGTTCGCGGGCGGGAGCAGAACACCGAACACCGCGCTGATCCCGGCGAGGATCCACCGCCCGCGGTCGGCGGTGAGGCTGACGGCGAGCAGCGCGATCGTCCACAGGAGATACCACGGCTGCACGACCGGCCCGAGTACCAGCATCGCGGCGAAGGTCAGTCCCGCGCCGTAGAGCGGGTGCATCTTCTCCCGGTAGGTGAGCCACAGCAGCCTGGCCCCGACGGCGAGGCCGAGGATCGCGCCGATGAGCGAGAACACCTTGATCGCGCCGTCGGTCAGGTCGGCGCCGAAGATCTTGCCGACGCCGCCGACGAGGAAGCCGAGTTCGTTGGTGGGCGCCATCCAGCTGTGGACCTGGCCGGAAACGCCGGGGAGTACGCGGACCCAGCCGAAACCGAGCCCGCTGCCGACCGAGATCGCGACGGTGACCGCGGCGAATCCGGCGGGCAGCCCGAGCGCCACCGCCACCCGGCCGGTGGGCGTCGCCCGGCGGAACAGGTCGACTCCGACGAACAGCAGACCCGCGACGGCCACGATCTTGATGTTCGCGGCGGCGCTTACCGCGATCACGCCCGCCGCGATCAGCGACGGCCGGGCGGCGCCGGTCTTCGCCGCTCCCATGAGGACGAGTTCCAGTCCGGCGACCATCAGCCCGACCATGAGCCCGTCGTTGTGCACGCCGGCCACGATGTGCCACAGCACCAGCGGGTTGAGCAGGGCCAGCCACAGCGCGATCGACGGCGAGACGCCGACGCGGCGGGCGAGCCGGGGGAGCGCCCACGCCAAGAGCGCGATACCGGCCAGCCCCAGCAGCCGGTGCAGCAGCAAGGTCGGGACGAAGTTCTCCCCGGCGATGTGGGCGATCGCGCGGGCCAGCGCGACGAACGCCGGTCCATAGGGCGCGGGCGTGTCCCGCCAGTAGTGGCTGACCGCCAGCGTCACCGGCGAGTCGGCGCCGAGTGCCTCCGCCGGCCCCACGAGATAGGTGTCGAACCCCTTCGCCGCGATGAGTCCCTGCGCCAGGTAGCTGTTGATGTCGCCGCTGAACAGCGGGCGGGCGACCAGCAGCGGCGCGCACCACGAGACCGCGATCCAGTACAGCCGCCGCTCGGGCAGTCCGGCGGCGAGCCGTCCGATGCCCAGCCAGGACAGCACCAGGGTGGCCATCCCGGTGACGCCCAGCGCCACCACCAGCACCGACGGCAGTCCGATGCCGGACGTGACCAGCACCAGTACCGCGATTCCAAGGAAACCCGCCCAGTGCAACGCCGAGCTGTTCAGCCCGGCCTTCTCCGGCGCGGGCAAGACGGTTTGCATGCGGCCAAACTACTCCAACTGCGAAATCCGGTTCCGCCGATCGTCCGAGAAACCGGCCGGGACGCTTCGAGACCGCGTCCGCTGGGTATCCCCGCGCTGGAGAGGCGGTGATGGGCGTGAAGAAACGCTGGGTGCGTCTCGGCGCGTTCGCCCTGGTCGGTTTGCTGATCGTCGGTGCTGCGTTGCAGTTCACCGGGCTGCTGTCGAAGCTCAACCCGTTCGGAACGTCCACTGTGGACCGCTCGCAGCCCGCGGTGCTGCAGGCCATGCGTGACCTCAGCCAGTATCACGCGGCTGTCGGCGACTACCAGGTCATCGTCGACATCGAGAAGGACGTCAAATGGGTGCCCGCGAGCATCGCTGGTGAACGTACCCTGTTCGTGGCGGCGGGCTCGGTCGACGCCTACGTCGACTTCGGCTCGCTGGTGGAGAACGCGCTCACCGTCTCGGAAGACCGGAAGTCGGTCGAAGTACGGCTGCCCGAACCTCAGCTGGCGAAACCTAATCTGGACAACGCGCGCAGCTACGTCTTCGGCCAGGAGCGCGGCCTGATCGACCGGCTCGGAGCGCTCGTCTCCGTGCCGGACCAGCAGCAGTTCTATGTCGCCGCGGAGAAGCGGATCGCCGAAGCGGCGCAACATTCCGGCCTCCTCGAACGCGCCAAGGTCAACACCAAGGCGATGCTCACGGGGATGCTGCAGGCACTGGGCTTCCGCGTGACGTTCCCGGCGGATCCGGCCATCTGACCGGCGGCCGGGAATTGCGCGTACGTGCGGTAATTGCCACTCTGCCCTTGACCGTGCGACCTCGTGCTGGTGGGCTCACGGTGACAATGGGAGGCACGATGGTGACGAAGCCGAAAGACGGCCTGATCTGTAAGCCGCTCGCCTCGGGTGAGGTCACCGTCGACGCTTCACCCGAGAGCGTGTACCGGCTGGTCAGTGACCCCGTCGCGATGGCGGAGTGCGCTGAGGAGCTTCGTAAGGCTCGCTGGATCCGCGGTGCGACCGAGGCCGCCGTCGGGAACCGGTTCGCGGGCAGCAACCGCAACGGCTGGCGGCACTGGGTGACCCACGCCGAAATCATCGAAGCCGAGCCCGGGCGCCGATTCGCCTACCGGGTGCGCACACAGTTCCGGGTGCCGATTTCGCGCTGGGAGTACGACATCCGGTCCGAAGGGGACGGTAGCCGCGTCACCGTGACGAACTGGCTGTGGATGCCGCCCTGGTTCGTCCCGATCGCCATCTTCATCACCGGCCAGTCCGACCGTGCCGGGGCCAACCGCGCCAACATCGCGATCACCTTGCAGCGGATGAAGGCCCGGGCCGAGGGCAGGGACTGGCGACGCGATTAGCGTCAGGTTCCGAAATTCTGCATTCCCCGGTCTTCCAGCTTGCGCATCACCGGGCCGCTCAGGAGACCGTGCACGAGGACCGATACCGCGATCGTGAGCGCGGTCACGCGCCACAGTGAGTCGGCCATCGGGAAGTCGCCGTGTCCGAGCGCGTAGGACAGGTAGTAGAGACTGCCGATCCCGCGGATGCCGAAGAACGCGATCGCCGTCGCCGCCGGACGCGTGGTGTTGCCGCCGATCAGGGCCAGTCCGCCGAACAGCGGGCGCACGACCACCACCGCGGCCACCGCCACCAGGACCTCGACCAGCCGTAGACCCGCCAGGAGCCCGTCGCCCAGAACGAAGCCGAGACCGAGCAAGGCCAGCGCGACGAAAAGCCGTTCCAGCTGATCACCGAACTCGTGCAGCACGCCGTGGTAGTCGTGCGAGCGCTCGCTGGCGCGGATGGTCGCGGCGGTGGCGAACACCGCGACGAAACCGATCCCGCCCAGCCACTCGCACAGCGCGAACGGGAGAAAGGCGATGGCCAGCACCACCAGCCCGTCGGAGTACTCACCCAGGCGCAGCCGGTCGTGCCGCACCCGGAACATGAGCCAGGACAGCAGCCAGCCACAGGCGAGGCCGACCACGACGGCGATCGCGAGCGGGCCGACGACCTCGGTCAGCAGCCACGGCACCGGAGACGTACTCGCCGTTCCGGCCAGTACGAGGGCCAGCAGGACGAACGGCATCGCCAGGCCGTCGTTGAGCCCGGCCTCCGAGGTCAGCGTGAACCTGATCTCGTTGTCCGAGCCTCGCCCGTCCTCGGTATGCGGCGCCGGTACCTGCACGTCGCTCGCCAGCACCGGGTCGGTCGGCGACAGCACGGCCCCCAGCAGCAACGCGGCGGCCGGGGACAGGGCGAGCGCCCACCAGCCGAGCAGCGCCACCGCGCCGATCGACAGCGGCAACGTGATCGCCAGCAGCCGCCATGTCGAGTTCCACGACTTCCAGCCGATCAGCCGGTCCGATTTCAGCCCCGCGCCCACCAGGGACACCAGGACACCGAGTTCGGTGATCACTTCGACGGCACCCACATGGGACCGGGGGTCGAGCACGCCTTGGCCGTAAGGGTGCCCGATGGGGAGCAGTCCGAAGACCAGCCCGCCCACCAGCAGGACCAGCGGCATCGACAGCGCGCGTTCGTGCAGCAAGTTCGGCAGCACCGCGGCACACAGCGCCAGAACGCCGGCTCCGGCGAGCAGTATCTCCATTCGCGCGGAGTACCCGCCCCGGACCCCGCGCAACCGGACGTGGCTCAGCCGTTTTGATGTCCTTTGTGGACTGTCAGCTCGATGCCCGAGGCGGGCCGGTACGGATGGGTGTCCACAGTGGCACCGCCGAGCAGCCGCCGCAGGCGGCAGACCTCGGCAGCTCGGCATCGCCTCGCCGCTGGCGTAGGTGGGGCAAAGACCAGTACGAATCGCGAGCCGTCGCCGGTCATCGGCGAAGTGCTGGTCTACCTCGACGACCACACGTCAGCGGTACCTACGTGTCGACGTTGTCCTCCATCGCGGCGCTCGGCTGGGCCGGCGACCAGGTGGAGGAGTCATTGCCGGGCGGGTAGGCCAGACAACGAATCGCCGCTGAAGTGCCTTGGACTGCACTGAATCAGGAGTATAGCAAGCTTATGCGCAACGATTCGGCCTTATCGGCACACCGGGACGGCGGATATCGTCGTCGGTATGAAGGTCGCTGTCCACCAGGGCTCCTACGCCGAACTCCCCGCCGCGGTCGCGGCGTCGGACGCCGATCTCGTGGTCACCGCCGAAATGATCACCACCGGCTACCACATCGGCGCCCGTTCCCATGAGCTCGCCGAACCGGCCGACGGCCCGACGGCGGCGCGGATGTCCGCGCTGGCCGCGGAAACCGGCGTCGCGCTGGCTTACGGCTATCCCGAACGCGACGGCGCCCACGTCTACAACAGCGTCCAGCTGATCGGTCCCGACGGCCGAGGTCTGGCGAACTACCGTAAGACACATCTGTTCGGCGACATCGACCGCTCCTGGTTCGACCCGGGCACCGAGGCGGTCGTACGCGCCGATCTCGGCGGTGTCTCCGTCGGCCTGGTGATCTGCTACGACGTCGAGTTCCCCGAGCTGGTGCGGGCCCACGCGCTGGCCGGGACCGAACTGCTGCTGGTGCCGACGGCGCTGATGAGCCCGTACGAACTGGTCGCCGACACGCTGGTGCCCGCCCGCGCCTACGAAAGCCAGCTGTTCGTCGTCTACGCGAACCGGTGCGACACCGAACAGGAACTGACCTACTGCGGCCGGTCCTGCGTCGTCGCCCCGACCGGTGAAGTGCTCGCCCGCGCGGGCGCCGGTCCGGAGCTGATCAGCGCCGACGTCGACCGGGCCGCGCTACTCGCTTCCCGCGCCGAAAACACCCACCTGGCCGACCGACGGCCCGAGCTGTACCGAGGACTTTCCGCATGACTTCCGCCCTCCCGACCGCGATCCACCACGACGAACCCGCCGGCCGTCCGATCACCATGTTCGGCCCCGACTTCCCGTTCGCCTACGACGATTTCCTCGCCGACCCGGCCGGGCTCGGCTCGGTCCCGGCAGACCGCCACGGCACCGAGGTGGCGGTGATCGGCGGTGGCCTTTCCGGCATCGTCACCGCGTACGAACTGATGAAACTCGGCCTGCGCCCGGTCGTGTACGAGATCGCCGAGATCGGCGGCCGCCTGCGCACCGTGAACTTCCCCGGCTGCCCGGACGACGTCGTCGCGGAGATGGGCGCGATGCGCTTCCCGCCCGCGTCCACCGCGCTCTTCCATTACATCGACAAGGTCGGTCTGGAGACGGCGCCGTTCCCGAACCCGCTGGCTCCGGGGACGCCGAGCACCGTCGTCGATCTCAAGGGGGAGAGCCACTACGCGCGCACGGCGGACGAACTCCCCGCCGTCTTCGGCAAGGTCGCCGCCGCCTGGGACAGCACGCTGACCGAGCAGGCCGCGTTCACCGAGATGCAGACCGCGATCCGGGCCCGCGACACGAAGACGATCAAGCGGCTGTGGAACGAACTCGTGCCGCGGCTGGACGACCAGACGTTCTACGGTTTCCTCTGCGACTCACCCGCGTTCGCCTCCTTCCGCGACCGCGAGATCTTCGGCCAGGTCGGCTTCGGCACCGGCGGCTGGGACACCGACTTCCCGAACTCCATCCTGGAGATCCTGCGGGTGGTCTACACCGGCGCCGACGACGAGCACCGCGGCATCGTCGGCGGCAGCAGGCAGCTTCCGTCGCGGCTGTGGGAACACGCGCCCGAGGACATCGCGTTCTGGCCCGCCGGAACGAGTTTGAGCTCACTGCACGGCGGAAGCCCGAACCCCGGCGTCGCCAGGCTGCACCGCACCGCGCCGAACAACATCACCGTGACCGACACCGAAGGCCGCATCCGCACCTGTCCCGCGGCGGTGTTCACCGCGCAAAGCTGGATGCTGCTGTCGAAGATCGAATGCGACGAGGCGCTGTTCCCGATCGATCACTGGACCGCGATCGAGCGCACGCACTACATGGAGTCGTCGAAGGTCTTCGTCCCGGTGGACCGGCCGTTCTGGCTGGACAAGGACCCGGAGACCGGCCGCGACACGATGAGCATGACGCTGACCGACCGCATGCCGCGCGGCACCTACCTGCTCGGCGACGACCCGGACGCGCCCGCGGTGATCTGCCTGTCCTACACCTGGGCCGATGATTCGCTGAAGTGGCTGCCGCTCTCGATCTCCGAGCGTGTCGAGGTGATGCTCCAGTCGCTGCGGGAGATCTATCCCGGCGTCGACGTCCGGCGGCACATCATCGGCGACCCGGTGACCGTGTCGTGGGAGGCCGAACCGCATTTCATGGGCGCGTTCAAGGCCAACCTGCCCGGCCACTACCGCTACCAGCACCGGCTGTTCACGCACTTCATGCAGGACGGCCTCGAAGCGCGTCACCGCGGCCTCTTCCTCGCGGGCGACGACGTTTCGTGGACGGCGGGCTGGGCCGAAGGCGCCGTCCAGACGGCGTTGAACGCGGTGTGGGGCGTGCTGAACCACTTCGGCGGCGAGACCAACCCGGCGAATCCGGGGCCGGGCGATGTCTACGACGACATCGCGCCCATCGAACTGCCCGACTGAGCCCGGCGGTTCGTGAGTCGGGCCGTGGCGGCGGCCAGGAGAACGCCGAGGACCGCGCCGAGGGTGTTCATCAGCCAGTCGTTGGTGTCGCACGCACGGCCGATCGCGGGCACGAGGGCCTGCAGGGTCTCGACCACCGCGGACAGCGCCGAGCCCACGGCGAGCGTCGTCAGCGGGCGCCGGGACGCCAACGCGGCGAAGTACACCGGTGGCAGGAGCAGCGCGACGTTGGCCAGGAGTTCCACCGCGCCCAGTGTGGGCAGAGAGAACTGGACCGTGCACAGGACCTCGCCGACCGTCCTGCCGGTGGGCACCAGCGCCAGCGCGAAGACCGGCACCAGGGACACCCCGGTGAGCGCCCACAGGATCCGGCGCCTGCCCGCGAGCAGGTGACCGAGGACGGCACAGACGAGCGCGACCAGCAGGATCGCCACCGGCACGAGCGCCGAGTGGTCGAGCAGGAAGTTCGTGATCATGGCCGGCCGATCCTACGATCACCCCCGCTCAGGCGGTGAACTCGACCTCCACCGCGGGCACCACGCGTAACCGCCCGCCGGGATGGATCGCCGTGCCCAGGATCAGGTTGTGCCGGGCGATGACCTGCTCGGCGGTCAAGCCCGTGGTGGGATCGCCGTCGGCCGACGGTGCGTGGCCGTCGCCGACCAGTACGACGTCCAGGCCGTGGCTCTGCGCGGACCGGGCGGTGGCGTCGACGCAGTAGTCGGTCGCCAGTCCGGTCAGCACCACCGTGTCCACGCCCCGTTCGACGAGCAGCGCCGCCAGCCCGGTCCGGTAGAACGAATCCGTCGCCGTCTTCTCGACCACGACGTCGATCGGTTCGAGGCCGAGCAGCGGGCTGAGCCGGGTACCCGGTGACGCCGGGTCGAAGTCGGTGCCGGAGGCGCCGATCTGCCTCAGCGCGATCACCGGAACCCCCTGCTCGCGGGCCTCGCCCGCCAGCGCGGCGATCCGGGTGGCCAGTTCCTCGCCGCGCCAGACCAGGGGAACGAGCAATTCCTGCATGTCGACGATCAGCAGCGCGGCTCTCATATCCAGAAAGCCTAGGGCAGCGCCGCGGGCGATTCGGCCTCCGGGATGAGCAGCCGCGGCACCCCGGTGCCGTCGAAGCGCAGACCGGAGCCGCTTTGGCGGCTCCGCGCGCCTGGCTTGCCAAGCTTCTTGTAAGCGCTTTCAGGACGACGGTCGAAAATGCCACCGAAGTCACTTTTCCAGCCGGGGAACCAGGGGACGCGGCCGCCGAGGTAGCCGTCGCCGTCGCCACGCCGAGATCCGTGCCTTCGGCAAACTGGACAGGATGACCACGATGTAGCGGTCGCCCTCCCCGACGAGTCCGGTCGTGTGCACGTCCACGGCACCGCCCACGGCCGGTCGTGGAAGGCCGACGGGATACCGAAGTGCTGGTCGAACCCGTCGGCGCCTGTCTTGCTCGCTTCTCGCAGCGGCTTCAGGAACAGACCACGATGATCGTCTCTGGACATCGACACCATGTTCGACGAACGAACCAGGCCCATCGCCGTGCCCGGTGATCGGCGACCGGGGGTCATATGCGAGCGCGGTGCCGGTGACCGGTCCCGCTGCCGGACCGCGTCCCACACAGTCCCGCACGAGAACTTCCTGTGACCACTAGATCCGGAAGGGGGGGTGTGGAAATAGGGACATTGAGTGTCCCTATTTCCACACACCCCTCAACCGGCGCCACCTTTGCCTTACCCCTCAATAGAACCCGAATCGCCACTCACGACCCGGACCCTCGCAATTAGGCGACTGGTTGCGCCGAGGGGGCGTCACGTGAGTTCGGAGGAGACGACCGAGGGCAAGCTCCGCAGCCTGTCCAGTAGCGGCTCGACCTCGTCCTCTCCGAGCAGGACAGCGCAGGTCATGGTGCTTTCCCGGACCCCGTCGCGAACGTCGACGGACAGTTCGTGGACGAGGCAGCCGAGCGCGTCGACCAGGCCGGGGATTTGTTCGACGCCGCCGACGAAGTAGGTGGCGATCCGGCGGCGGACCATCAGGGACGAGCGGGGAGCGGGAACCTGGAACGTGGTGAGCGACATCGTGGTCTCCAAGAAACGGGACGAATCGGCCAAGAGGGCCAGGTCCCGGGATACCCCGTATCGAGGGGTCGCCGGAATGCGCGCCGGCGACCTGGTTCAGCCGGCGCGCTTGAGTACGAGTCGAGACCAGCGCTGCACGGCGACAGGCTAGCACGCCCTACCGGTGAGTCACGAGAGCCGCAGCCGTGGCCCCTGCTCGCGGACGTGCGCGGGGGAGCCGCAGTCCAAATCCAACTGGCGCTGCCGTTCGGCGACGAAAGCCCGTCCGAGACCCGTCCGGTCCGAAGTGGACATGGTGCGCCGGAGTTCGTTCAGCAGTCCGCGCTCTTCCGAACGGATATGCGTGTCGACCGAATTCTCCAGCGACACCAACGCTTTTTCGAAGTCGTCGGGTTCGAGGATCGCCAGCAACTCGGCGGCGAGACCGCTCTCCGTCGCATCGGGAGAGACAATCCGTTCCGTGGCGGTGACGTGGGCGACCAGCAGTGCCGACAGCTCCGCGACCAGTGCCGGACGGTCGGCCTCGTCGTTGCGGAGGTCCCGGAACAGCTGCTCGATCCGGCGGTGGTCGGCAAGGACGACCTCGACCAGGTCGGACCCCGGGGGAGCAGCCGTCGGACCCGGCCGCATCCAGCCGAACGTCAGTTCCACGGCCTGCCGCCAATGCGCGTACTCGCTGTCGCGGCGGGCGGGGTTCATCGACGGCAGCCATTGCCCGGCGCGGTGCCAATTACGGCGCAAGCCCTCCAGGTCCGGCCAGTACCCGACCGACAACCCGGCCGCGTACGCCGCGCCCAGCGACACCGTCTCGGCGACCATCGGGCGGACGACCGGTACGTCGAGCACGTCGGCGACGAACTGCATCAGCAGGTTGTCCGCGGTCATCCCACCGTCCACTTTGAGCGTGGACAGGGCGAGCCCGGAGTCGGCGTTCATCGCGTCGACGACCTCGCGTGTCTGCCAGCCTGTCGCCTCCAGCACGGCGCGAGCGAGGTGCCCCTTGGTGATGTAAGACGTCAGCCCGGCGATCACGCCGCGCGCCTCGCTGTGCCAGTGTGGCGCGAACAGGCCCGAGAAAGCGGGCACGATGTAGCAGCCACCATTGTCCTCGACCGTGCGGGCCAGCGTCTCGATCTCGGGTGCGCTGCCGATCAGTTCGAGCCCGTCCCGGAACCACTGCACCAGCGACCCGGTGACCGCGATCGAGCCTTCCAGCGCGTACACGGCGGGCTCGTCGCCGATCTTGAAGCCGACGGTGGTCAGCATTCCGTGGGTCGAGAGCACCGGCGTCGGACCGGTGTTGAGCAGAAGAAAACTGCCGGTGCCGTACGTGCATTTCGCTTCACCGGGCGCGAAGCAGGTCTGGCCGAACAACGCCGCCTGCTGATCGCCGAGCGCCGCCGCGATCCGGATCCCGGGCACCACGCGCGAGGTCGTCCCGTACACCTCGGTCGACGACCGGATCTCCGGCAGCATCGCGCGCGGGACGTCGAAGAACTCCAGCAGTTCGTCGTCCCACGACAGCGTCCGCAGGTTCATCAGCATGGTGCGCGATGCGTTGGTGACGTCGGTGACGTGGACGCCGCCCTCCGGACCGCCGGTCAGGTTCCAGATCAGCCAACTCTCGACCGTCCCGAACAGGACGTCGCCGCGCTCGGCGCGTTCCCGCAGGCCGGGGGCCCTTTCGAGCATCCACCGGATACGGGGCGCGGAGAAATACGTGGCCAGCGGCAGCCCGCACAGCCGCCGGACACGGTCGGCGCCCGGCTCGCGGGCGAGTTGTTCGAGCATCGCGTCGGTGCGGGTGTCCTGCCAGACGATCGCGCGCCCGACCGGATTGCCGGTGTGCCGGTCCCACAGCACGGTGGTCTCACGCTGGTTCGCGATGCCGAGGCCGACCACCTGCCCGGCTTCGGCGCCGGCGTCGGCCAGCGCCTGCGGCACGATCCGGCCGACGTTGCGCCAGATCTCCGCCGCGTCGTGCTCCACCCAGCCCGGCCGGGGGAAGTGCTGCTGGTGCTCGCGCTGTGCGACCGACACGAGCCTGCCGCGTGCGTCGAACAGGATGCACCGCGTCGAGGTGGTGCCCTGGTCGATCGACATCACGTAGCGGTGGACCACGCGAGCACCTCCATCACCATCGGGACGCGCCGAGATCGCGGGAGACCGCCCGTGCCGCGTCGCGCACGTGGCCCAGCAGCCGCGGGATCGGGCTGCCGTCGGCCTCGCAGATCCGTTCCGCCGCGCCGGACACCCCGATCGCGCCGACCACGATGCCGCCGTGGCCGCGGATCGGCGCCGCTATCCCGGCCTCGCCGGTGATCATCTCGCCGTTTTCACTCGCCCAGCCCGCCTCGCGCACCTTGCCGCAGGCGCGTTTGAGAGCGGTCTGGGTGACCAGGGTCCGGCGGGTGTAGGCCTCCGGCCCGCCGGTGCGCAACGATGCCACGAGACCGGTGTCGTAGGCCAGAAGTACTTTTCCGAGCGCGGTCGCGTGCAACGGCAGGAGCGTGCCGACATCGAGCGTCTGCAGGCTGTCGTCCGGCCGGAACACGTGGTGCACCACCAGGACCCGGCCCTCCAGCGGAGCGCCGATCCGGACGGCCTCGCCGCTGCGCGCGGCCAGCGCGTCGGCCCAGTTGATCGCGCGCGAGCGGAGTTCGTTGACGTCGAGGTAGCTCGTGCCCAGGTGCAGCAGTGCCGCGCCGAGCTGGTACTTGCCGCTGTCACGGTCCTGTTCGACGAACCCGACACCCTGCAGCGTGCGCAGGATCCCGTGCGCCGTTCCCTTGGCGAGTTCGAGGGAATCGGCGATCTCACCGACCCCGAGACGCCCCGAACCACGCGCCAGCAGCCGCAGGATCGCGGCGGCGCGCTCGATGGACTGGATCGGACCGGGCACGGTACAACCGTAGCCCGACCGGCCCTGATTCGACAATGTCGAACATCGTCCCCGGGTGTTCGACAATGCCGACCGGGGTCCGTTGACCCCGGGTTTCCGTGAACTTAACTTCGGCTTCAGCAGGGCAACGGTGTCCTTTGTGGAGGAAGCAATGGTGCGAAACCTCAAGGCTCGCGGACTCGCGGGCGAACTGGCGGCGGAGTTCGTCGGGACGATGATCCTCATCCTGTTCGGCTGCGGGGTGGTGGCTCAAGTCGTCGCCGCGGGTATCGGGGATCACGACAGCATCGCGTGGGCCTGGGGCATCGGCGTCACGCTCGGTATCTACGTGGCTTCGCGGATCAGCGGGGCGCATCTCAACCCCGCCATCACCGTGGCACTCGCGGTGTTCAAGGGCTTCTCGTGGCGCAAGGTCGCCCCGTACGCCCTCGCGCAGACCGCCGGCGCGTTCCTCGCGGCGATGCTGGTGCGCTGGAACTACACCGAGGTGCTCAACGCGGCCGACCCCGGTCTGACGATCAAGACCCAGGGCGTCTTTTCCACCCTTCCGGGTAACGGAACCCTGCCGGTGGGTGACTGGGGTGCCTTCCGCGACCAGATCATCGGCACCGCCATTCTCGCGTTGGTGATCTTCGCCATTACCGACCTCCGCAACACCTCGCCCGCCGCGAACCTCGCCCCGGTCGTCGTCGGTTTCTCCGTCGTCGCGATCGGCATGGCCTGGGGCACCAACGCCGGTTACGCGATCAACCCCGCCCGCGACTTCGGCCCGCGCCTCGCGTCCTGGCTCACCGGCTACGACACCGCGTTCACCGACCAGTACGGCTACCCGTACTGGTGGATCCCGATCGTCGCACCGATCATCGGCGCAGTCATCGGCGGCGCGATCTACAAGTTCTTCATCGAGCGCTACCTGCCCGCCGATCCGGCACCGGAGTCGTTGCCCGCCAAGGATCTCAAGACCGCCGCCTAAGCATCCGAAGGAGAGAATCCATGCCTGACTACATCGGCGCCGTCGACCAGGGCACCACCAGCACGCGGTTCATGATCTTCGACCACGGCGGCAACGAGATCGCCCGCCACCAGCTGGAGCACGAGCAGATCCTGCCGAAGCCCGGCTGGGTCGAACACGACCCGACCGAGATCTGGGAGCGGACCCGTTCGGTCATCGCCACCGCGCTCAACAAGGCGAACCTCACCGCGGGCGACCTCGCCTCGCTCGGCATCACCAACCAGCGCGAGACCACCGTCGTGTGGAACCGCCACACCGGGCGCCCGTACTGCAACGCCATCGTGTGGCAGGACACCCGCACCGACCGGATCGCCTCGGCGCTGGAGCGGTCCGGCAAGGGCGACGTCATCCGCCGCAAGGCGGGCCTGCCGCCCGCGACGTACTTCTCCGGCGGCAAGCTGCAGTGGATCCTGGAGAACGTCGACGGCGTCCGCGAAGACGCGGAGAAGGGCGACGCGCTCTTCGGCACCACCGACTCCTGGCTGATCTGGAACCTCACCGGTGGGTCCGACGGCGGTGCGCACGTCACGGACCCGACCAACGCGTCGCGCACGATGCTGATGGACCTCGAAACGCTGGAGTGGGACGACGAACTGCTGTCGTTCTTCGACATTCCGAAGCAGATGCTGCCGACGATCCGGCCGTCGTCGAACAACGGCCACTTCGGGACCACCCGCGCGGACGGCCCGCTCGGCGGCGAGGTGGCCATCACCGGTGTGCTGGGCGACCAGCAGGCGGCGACCGTCGGCCAGGTGTGCTTCCGCCCCGGCGAGGCCAAGAACACCTACGGCACCGGTAACTTCCTGTTGCTCAACACCGGCCACGAGGTCGTTCGCTCGAAGCACGGCCTGCTCACGACGCTGGCCTACCAGTTCGGCGACGACAAGCCGGTGTACGCGCTGGAAGGCTCGATCGCCGTCACCGGTTCCGCCGTGCAGTGGCTGCGCGACCAGCTGGGCATCATCAGCGGAGCCTCGCAGAGCGAAAGCCTCGCCCGGCAGGTCGAGGACAACGGCGGCGTCTACTTCGTACCGGCGTTTTCCGGACTTTTCGCGCCTTACTGGCGTTCCGACGCCCGCGGCGCGATCGTCGGTCTCACCAGGGCGACCACCAACGCACATCTCGCGCGGGCGACGCTCGAAGCGATCTGCTACCAGACCCGCGACGTCGTCGACGCCATGCAGAACGACTCCGGTGTCACGCTCGACGTGGTGCGGGTGGACGGTGGCGTGACCGCGAACGAACTGTGCATGCAGCTCCAGGCCGACATCCTCGGCGTTCCGGTCTCGAAGCCGGTCGTCGCCGAGACCACCGCGCTCGGGGCCGCCTACGCGGCCGGGCTGGCCGTCGGGTTCTGGGAGTCCACCGACGAGCTGGAACAGAACTGGAACGAGGACAAGCGCTGGGCCCCGTCGTGGACGGACGAACAGCGCGCCGAGGGCTACGCGGGCTGGCAGAAGGCCGTCGGCCGCACGCTCGACTGGGTCGAGGTCGAGTGAGCCCGATGAACCCGAGGAAGAACAGAAGGAACACTGTGACATCAGGACTGACACCCGTACCGCTTTCCCCGGTCTACCGTGCCGAGACGCTGCGCAAGCTGGCTCGCGAAGAGGTCGACGTGCTGGTCGTCGGCGGGGGAGTGACCGGTGCCGGCGTCGCGCTCGACGCGGCGTCGCGCGGGCTCTCCGTCGCGCTCGTCGAGGCCCGCGACTTCGCCGCCGGTACGTCCAGCCGGTCGAGCAAGCTGATCCACGGCGGACTGCGCTACCTGGAGAACCTGGACTTCAAGCTGGTCCGTGAGGCGCTGAAGGAACGAAGCCTGCTGCTGCAGACCCTGGCGCCGCATCTGGTCCGGCCGGTGAAGTTCCTGGTGCCACTCAAGCACCGAGTCTGGGAACGCGGCTACATCGGCGCCGGCGTGACGCTCTACGACACCCTCGGTGGGGCTCGCGCGCTGCCGCGCCACCGGCACCTGTCCAAGCGCGGCGCGGGCAAGGTCGCACCCGGCCTCGCCGATGACGCCCTCATCGGCGCGATCCAGTACTACGACGCCCAGGTCGACGACGCTCGCCACACGATGACGATCGCCCGTACCGCGGCCGAACAAGGCGCTTCCGTCCTCACCCGGGCCCGGGTCACGTCGCTCATCCGCGACGGCGAACGCGTCGTCGGCGCCAAGGTCGTCGACCGCGAGAGTGGCGCGGAGATCGAGGTCCGGGCGAAGACGGTCGTCGCGGCCACCGGTGTGTGGAGCGACGACATGGCCGAGGCCGCGGGCATCCCGGCGCCGTTCACCGTGCGCGCGTCGAAGGGTATCCACCTGGTGGTGCCGCGCGAGAAGATCGACCTGGACACCGGGCTGATCCTGCGCACCGAGAAGAGCGTCCTGTTCGTCATCCCGTGGGGACGGCACTGGATCGTCGGCACCACCGACACCGAATGGGACCTCGACCGCGAGCATCCGGCGGCCAGCCAGGCGGACGTCGACTACGTGCTCGGCCACCTCAACGCCGTCCTGCGCACGCCGCTCACCGCCGACGACATCGAAGGCGTGTACGCCGGGCTTCGGCCGTTGCTGGCCGCGAAGGCGACTTCGACGACGAAGCTGTCGCGGGAGCACGCGGTGGCGCATCCCGTGCCTGGTCTGGTGATCGTGGCCGGTGGCAAGTACACGACCTACCGCGTGATGGCCGCGGACGCGGTCGACGTCGCGGTGGAGGACCTCGGCCGTCCGGCGCCGTCGTCGTGGACCGAACGCCTGCCGATCGTCGGTGCGGCGGGCTACCACGAATTGTGGGGCGCGCGGCATTCGCTCGCCCAGCGCGCCGGGTTGCCGCTCAGCCGGATCGAGCACCTTCTCCAGCGGTACGGCACCGCGACCGAGGACATTCTCGCGTCCATTGTGGACCTTCCCGAGCTCGGGGATCCGATCCCGGGAACGGCGGAGTATCTCAAGGCGGAGGCCGTCTACGCGGTCTCGCACGAGGGCGCGCTGCATCTGGAGGACGTCCTCACCCGCCGGACGCGTATCTCGATCGAGGAACGCGATCGCGGTGTGACCGCGGCGCCGGTGGTGGCCGCGCTGATGGCGCCGCTGCTGGGCTGGGACTCGCACCGGCAGCAGCGCGAGGTCACCAACTACCTCGCCCGGGTCGAGGCGGAACGCTCCGCGCAGGCCCAGCCGGACGACGAAGCGGCGAACGCCAGCCGTCTCGCCGCTCCGGCCTTGCTGCCGAGCTGACCTGAGCTGGAGGGGCCCTTCACCGCATACCACGCGGCGAAGGGCCCTTTCGTCGCGTCACATGCGGGCATGGTTCCCTTCAGCTCGCCTACTTGAGCCAGTCGAGGTACCGGGTCGCGGCGATGCGGGCGCCGTCCTTGGTGGTGAGGACGTCGCCCTTGACGGCGGAGAACATGCCCGCGGTCTCGTCGACGGTCACCGAACGCGTGTCGCCCTTGGCGGACGAGGTGATCCGGCCGGCTAGCCGAAGGGTGCTGGTTGTCGTGACGACCGGTCCGTGCCTGACCACCGCTGCCCCCAATGCCACATTGGAGACGCTCAGTGTCCCCAATGGCGCATTGGGACAGCGGTCCCGCGGTGCCGTGCCGCGTGGGCCGCCCGCCCGACCTGGGCCGAAGGCGTCCCTCGGCGGACCACGCGCTGATCGCCGCACTCCGGCACGATGGCCGCACGAGCATCGCGGACCTCGCCGCCGCGGCGGGCCTGGCACCGGCCACCGCGACCCGCCGCTTGGCAGGCCTTCGCGAGCGGGGAGTGCTGTTCTTCGACGTCGAGATCAGCGCTGCCCTGTACGGCGTGACCACCCAGGCGTTCCTCTGGATTGCCGTCCCGCCGTCGGACCTCGACGAGGTGGCGACGACTTTAACCACTCACGAGGAATTGGCCGTCGTCGTCGCCACGACCGGGCCCACGAACCTGGCCGCGCAGACGTTGTGCCCGGATCCCGCCGCGCTACACCGCTATCTCACGCACCGGCTCGGCGCACTGCGCGCGATCCACACGGTGCACACCGCGCCGGTGCTGGAAATCGTGAAGGCGGTCGGACCGCTCACGCGGTGAACCGGTCGGCGTGCTCGCTCACCCACTGCGCGAAGGTGCGGGCGGGGCGCCCGGTGATCTGTTCGATGGTGTCGACCACGGTCCTTGCCTCCTTCGGTGGATCACCGTGCCAGCCGACGACGTATTCGGCGTCCGCCACCGAGACGCCGCCGGCGAGCAGCCGATCGATCCCCTGCTGCCGGGTGATCTGGTCCAGCTCGAGGTCGCGGCCGAGGGCGGCGCCGAGGATCGCGATCCGTTCGCGAGTGGTCAGCGCTTCCGGGCCGGTCAGGTTGTAGACCTGGCCAGAGTGCCCGTCCTCCACGAGCGCGGTGGCGGCGACGGCGCCGATATCGCCCTCGTGCACCACCGCGCTGGGGAGGTCGAACGGCTCGCGGACCACACCGTCGGCGCGAACGGAGTCGATCCAGGTCAGGGAGTTGGACATGAATTCCTGCGGCTCCAGCCGCGTCCATTCCACGCCGGACTCGGCCATGGCCTGTTCCGTCGGCCCGACGTAGCCGCCCCACACGATCGTCATCCGGCGCACGCCCGCGTCGACGGCGCGCTTGACCAGTTCCGCGCCGACGTCGGCGAGTCCGGCGGTGACGGTGATGTGCAGCCGGGTGACGCCCTCGAAGGCTTCGGTCAGCGTTTCCGGCGCGGTGTGCGTGCCTTCCACCAGTTCGACCCCCGCCGGAAGCCGGGCTCCGGCGGGATTCCGGGTGAGCGCCCGGACACGTTCTCCGCGGCGGACGAGTTCGGCCACCACGTGGCGGCCGGTGTTCCCGGTGGCCCCTGTTACCAAGACGGTCATCGTTGTTCCCTTCGTTTCTCAGGAAGGTAAAAGCTCAAGTAATGTGGAGGTCAAGTGGACCGGTCGGTGAGCTAACGCAGACCCTGCTCATGGTCAGTGGCTCTACCTGTCGCCCTGCCGTACACCGCCAAGTGGCGCAACCGGCGGCGCCCAGTGGCCGGGTGACGTGTCAAGTCTTAGTTCACGGCAAAAATTAACGGAGACCGTACTTGTCCGAAACTCTTGACGCCGCCGCCTTGTCCGGTGAGGATCGGCCGGTCCCCGCCTTCCGCAGAATGGACCAGACCATGGCAAGACGTCCTCGTGCGTCGTCCCGTGCGCGCCGAAGTCCGCTCATCGCCTTGATGAGCCTCACCCTGCTCGGCGGGGCCGTGGTGGCCGCGCCGCCGGCGTGGGCGGCCGAGCAGCCGGTGATCGGGAAGCCCCCGCTCGACCGGGACGGCTGTGCCCGGATCGAGAAGGTTCTGCCGACGCTCGCCGACTGGCCGAAGGTCGAGAGCCGGTTCAAGGGCAAGGCCGGTGACGAGGCGCGGATCGCCCAGATCCTCGGGGGAATGACCCTCGAGGAGAAGGTCGGGCAGATGACACAGCCCGAGATCGCCGCCGTCACCCCCGACGAGGTCCGCCAGTACTCCATCGGCTCGGTCCTCAACGGCGGCGGTTCATGGCCGAACCAGGACAAGCACGCGTCCCAGCAGGACTGGCTGAAGCTCGCCGACTCCTATTGGGACGCCGCGAAGACCAGCCGGACGAAGATTCCGGTGATCTGGGGCATCGACGCCGTGCACGGCAACAACAACGTGTACGGCGCCACCGTCTTTCCGCACAACATCGGCCTCGGCGCGGCGCACGACCCGTGCCTGGTGCGCGACATCTCCGCGGCGACGGCCCGGCAGATCCGCGCCACCGGCCAGGACTGGGCGTTCGCGCCGACGCTGGCCGTCGTGAAGGACGACCGCTGGGGCCGCACCTACGAAGGGTTCTCCGAGGACCCTCGCATCACCCGCGCCTACGGCTACGAGGCGATCAACGGGCTCCAGGACGGATCGACCAAACGTATCGGCTACAACGGCGTCATCGGCACCGCCAAGCACTTCATCGGTGACGGCGGCACCCTCAAGGGGCAGGACCAGGGCGTCACCCCGTCGTCCGAAGCCGAGATGATCAACGTCCACGGTCAGGGCTACTACGGCGCGCTCGCGGCAGGCTCGCAGACCGTGATGGTGTCGTTCAACAGCTGGACCAACGCCGAACTCGGCATCGACGAGGGCAAGCTGCACGGCAGCGACAAGGCGCTGAACCAGATCCTCAAGGGCAAGATGGGCTTCGACGGCCTCGTCGTGTCCGACTGGAACGGCATCGGCCAGGTTCCCGGCTGCACCAACGCGTCCTGCCCGCAGGCGATCAACGCCGGCATCGACATCGTGATGGTCCCGCACGACTGGAAGGCGTTCATCACGAACACCGTCGCGCAGGTCAACGGCGGTCAGATCCCGGTATCGCGGATCGACGACGCGGTGACCCGCATCCTTCGCGTCAAACTGCGCTCGGGACTTTACGAGTCGCAGAAGCCGTCGGACCGTTCCTACGCCAACTCCGACGAAGCGTTGAAGGAGACCTGGCTGGCACGCGACGCGGCCCGCTCGTCACAGACGTTGTTGAAGAACAACGGCAACGTCCTTCCGCTGAAGCCGAAGTCGAAGGTGCTGGTGGTCGGCAAGAGCGCGGACAGCATCCAGAACCAGACCGGCGGCTGGACGCTGAGCTGGCAGGGGACCGGCAACACCAACTCCGACTTCCCGAACGCGACGTCGATCCTCGCCGGGCTCAAGCAGAACCTCGGCGACGTTAATGTCACTTTCGATGAGAAGGGTGACGCCGACCCCGCGGGCTACGACGCGGTCATCGCCGTCATCGGTGAGACCCCGTACGCGGAAGGCGTCGGAGACCTGACCCGCAAGACGCTCGAGGCCTCGAAGCTCTATCCCGAGGACCTGGCCGTGCTGGACAAGGTCCGCGGCAAGGGCGCCCCCGTCGTCACGGTCTACGTCGGCGGCCGCCCGCTGTACATGAACAAGGAGATCAACCGCTCCGACGCGTTCGTGGCGGCCTGGCTGCCCGGCACCGAAGGCGGCGGCGTCGCCGACGTGCTCGTCAAGGGCGGATTCAAGGGCGCTTTGCCGTACTCGTGGCCCAGGAGCGCGTGCCAGACGCCGTTGAACGCGGACTCGGTCGAGTACGACCCGTTGTTCAAACTGGGTTACGGCCTCAAGACCGGACAGCGCGTTACCATCGGGCAGCTGGATGAGGCTGTCGGCCCGGTGACCTGCGGGTCGACCGGTGGCGGTGGCACCGCGACCGAGGATCTCGAAGTGTTCAATCGCACGGATGTCGCGCCGTACATGGGTTTCATCGGCTCCGCGCAGAACTGGGGCGGCACCGGGATCGGCCCGGACGGCGCCGCTTCGCACGCCGAGATCGACGTCGTCCAGTCCGATGTGAACGTCCAGCAGGACGGGCTCAAGTCGACCTGGACCGGCATCGGCCCGGCGCAGCTCTACTTCCAGAACCCGGCCGGTACCAACGATTTGCGCGGATACCTCAACGCCGACGCGGCACTGGAGTTCGACACGATCGTGCATCAGGCACCGGCCGGCCGGACGGTGATCAGCATGCACTGCGTCTACCCGTGCTTTTCCGAGGTGAACGCGACCAAGCTGTTCACCGACCTGGCGGGCGCGCCGAAGTCGACGGTGAAGATCCCGGTGTCGTGCTTCGCCAACGGGCTGGACCTGCAGAACGTCAACACACCGTTCCTGGTGTACACCGACGGGCGGTTCTCGGCCTCGTTCGCGAACGTTCGGTGGGTACCCAAGGCAGCCAAGGATCCCGACGCGAGACCGTGTTCGAGCTTGAGCTGACCTTGGGTCTCGTGGGTGGTAAAGACGGTTGGAGCCAACCGTGTCTCAGGTACGTGCCGTCCCATCAGTCATGCGAAACCACCAATTCGGTCGGGGTGGTCGTGAGTGGCGATTCGGCTCAGAACCGCGCCTCACCGCTCACGACGCGGATTCCGTAGCGGCCGGCGGACTTGCGCAGGGTGTAGCGAATGTCCCCAATGGGGCGTTGGAGACGCTCAGCGTCTCCAACGCCCCATTGGGGACACGCCCAGCCCGTCCCTGCCGCTGTCCGACCGGGACGGACGCGCTCAAGAAGGGCGGTTCATGTCCGGGATCTCGATGTTCACCGGCCTGCCTTCCGAGAGCCACAGCCGGATGTACTGCCGGATCGCCTCGTCCAGCACCCAGGCGAACGGTGGCACCAGACGAGCAGGTCCGCGAAGTGGCTAGGCGGTTCCTGGTCCCGATGCTGTGGCCGCGACAAGGCCGCTGATCAGCAGATCCAAGGCCCGGGCGAAGTCCCGTTCGGGATCGGCCGCCGTCAGCACGGGTAGCGCGCGGCTGAAGTTCGGCAGGACCGCCGGGTCGATCCGCCGGAGATAGTGATCCGTCCGCTCCTGCTCGGTTTCGCCGCGGCGCTGAGTCGTGAAGCCGGCGGTTGTCAGCAGCAAGGAACCGAAGACGAGGCTGTTCAGCGCGCCCAGCGTCTGGCGGATTCCGTCGTCTTCGAAACCCGCCTCGTAGAGCGCGCCGACGAGATCGTTGATCGGTCGCAGGGCCCGCAGCGAGTTCGGATTGGCCTCGTCGGTGACCAGCGCCATCGGCACGACCGGATGCCGGGCGAGCGCGCGATAGCTGTTGAGCACGGTGACCCGTACCCTTTCCTGCCACGGTGAATCCGGATCCGCGCGTTCGATCTCGCTGTAGACGCGTTCCGCGATGCCGTCGAGGATGTCGGTCTTGTTCTGGACGTGGTTGTACAGAGCCATCGCTTCGACGCCGAGCGTCTTGGCGAGCTTGCGCATCGACAGCCCCTTGAGGCCCTCCTCGGCGGCCAAGGCGAGTGCCGCGTCCAGGACCTTCTCCCGGTTCAACGGTTCTCGTCGCGTCATCACGGGCGCCTCTCGTTTGACAGGTTTACGGTGTATCTATCATATTTACAGTGTACATATACGCTGTAAATCAGGGGGTGGCGTGAACGACGTGATCATCGTGGGCGGCGGACCGGTCGGCCTGCTGCTGGCCGGTGAGCTCCGGTTGGCCGGAGCGGATCCGCTCGTCCTGGAGGTGGCCGACGGGTCCGTTCGCCGAAACCGGAGTTTCGGATTGCGCGGTATCAACGGCCGGACCTCGCAGTCCTTGCGGCTGCGTGGCCTCACCGAGGCGTTGTCGGAGGCGCAGAGCGAGATGTACGGCGTCGCCCGAGGGCTCTCGCAGATGATGAAGGGGAATCGGGCCAGGGGGCATTTCGCGGGCCTGCCGCTGCTGGAAGACGAGGTCGAGCCTGGCGCGGTGGGCGGGTTCGTGCTCAGGCAGCATGTCGTGGAACGAATCTTCACCGACTGGGCGACAGGGCTCGGTGTCCGGATCCACACGGGCCACGAAGTCGTCGATGTCGTTCAGGAGGACGACGCGGTCCGGGCCGTGCTCGCCGACGGTCGTTCCGAGCGGGCCGCCTATCTGGTGGGGTGCGACGGCGGTCGTAGCGTCGTGCGGAAACGGACCGGGATCGCGTTCCCCGGTACGGACGCGACGATGACCGGGCGAGTCGCCGCGGCCCAGCTCGCCGATCCCGGTGCGGTGAAGTCGTCCATGCACGGTCCCGGCGGAATGGTGCACCTGTCGCCGGTGCCGGGGGAGATCTCCACCATGGAGTTCGACGGCGGACCGGGCGACCGGGACACGCCACTGACGGCCGAGGAGATGCAAGCGAGCATCAGTCGCGCCAGCGGACTCGACGTGACGGTCACCCGGCTGGACGGCGGAATCCGCTTCAGTGACAACACGCGCCAAGCGGCCACTTATCGGCAGGGACGGGTGCTCCTGGCGGGCGACGCCGCGCACGTGCACTCGCCGATCGGTGGTCAAGGGCTGAATCTCGGTCTCCAGGACGCGATGAACCTCGGTTGGAAACTGGGCCTGGTGGCACAAGGTGCGGCGCCTGAGTCCTTATTGGACACGTACACCGCCGAACGGCATCCCGTGGGCGAGCGCGTGCTGCGCAACACCCGGGCTCAGGTCGCCCTGATGCGTCCCGGCCCACAGATCGCCGCGCTCCGCGAGGTGCTGGAGGAGACGCTGGAGATCCCGGCGGCCAAACGGCATTTCCTCGCGATGGGCAACGGGGTCGACATCGACTACGCGCCGGACGCCACCCATCCGCTCGTCGGCCGGTTCGCTCCGCTGCCGCTGGTGTCCGAAGACGGCCGTTCGATCTTGGTGGCCGGCTCCGAAGAGATCCTGGGCGCGGTGAACGGCCGGGTCCGGACCGTCGAGACGGACTCCGAGCCGTCCTTCCTGATGCGTCCGGACGGGTATGTCGCGTGGGCCGCCTCCGGCGGTGATCCGGCTGGACTGACCGAAGCACTCCGTCTCGTTGTGGGTTCCGGTCAAGCGCGTGTATAAAGTGAAACGAGTGTTCAAAATATAACGACTGTTCAAGTTTTGGAGTGTGTCGTGGCCAACCTGTACCGCGCGTTGTTCTCCGCGAAGGGCTCGATCGCCTTCACCGCGGCGGGCTTGGTCGCGCGGATCCCGGTCCCCATGATGGGGATCGGGATCATCACCATGCTGGCTCAGACACGCGGCGACTATGGCCTCGCCGGGCTGGTCTCGGCGGCGTTCACGCTGTCCATGGCGCTGCTCGGACCGCAGGTCTCGCGGCTGGTCGATCGCCGGGGGCAGGGCCGGATCCTCCTGCCGGTGACGGGGATCAGCGTGATGGCGCTCGGCGCGCTGCTGCTCTGCGCCCGGTTCGGGGCTCCCGCCTGGACGCTGTACGTGTGCGCGATCCTCGCCGGGTTCATGCCCAGCATGGCGGCGATGGTCCGGGCCCGCTGGTCACAGCTGTACCGCGACTCGCCCCGGCTGCATACGGCGTTCGCGCTGGAATCGGTGATCGACGAACTGACGTTCGTCATCGGGCCCGCGCTGTCGGTGGCGTTGTGCACCACCGTCTTTCCCGAAGCGGGACCGCTGGTCGCCGTGGTGTTCCTCGCCGTCGGAGTGCTGCTGTTCGTCGCGCAGCGCGAGACGGAACCGCCTGTCCTGCCCACGAGCGGACCGGCCGGCCGGTCGGCGATCCGGCTGGGCGCGGTACGGGTGCTGGTGCTGACGCTGATGGCGGGCGGTGTCATCGTCGGCACGGTCGACGTCGTCAGCGTGGCTTTCGCCGAGCACGTCGGGTCCCCGGCGGCCGCGGGCATCGTCGTGTCGGTCTACGCGGTGGGCTCCGCGATCTCCGGACTGGCTTTCGGGACGGTCAAGATGACCATGGCGCCGCCCCGGTTGCTCCTGATCGGCACCGCGGGCACGGCCGCGAGTGCGGTGCCGCTGCTGATCGTGGACGGCATCGCGAGCCTGTGCGTCGTGGTCTTCGTCGCCGGATTGTTCTTCTCTCCCACGATGATCGTCGTGATGGGAATGATCGAGAAAATCGTCCCGGCCGAGAAACTGACCGAGGGGATGACCTGGGCGATCACCGGCCTCAGCATCGGGGTCGCCCTCGGTGCCGCGGTGTCGGGCGAGGCTGTCGACCGCTTCGGGCCGGACGGTGGGTTCACCGTCGCGGTCGTCGCGGGCGGTTCGATCATCCTGATCGCCCTGCTCTCGTATCCTCTGTTGAGCACCGGGGTGCGTGAGAGAGCGGAGGCGGCACGCTGAACGAACCGATCACCGACGGCCGCCTTGCCAAGGGCGAACAACGGAAACGAGAGCTGATCGAGGCCACCCTGCGCATCGTCGCGAGGGAAGGGGTGTCGGGGGTCAGCCACCGTACGGTCGCGCGCGAAGCCGGCCTCCCCGCGACGGCGGCCGCGTACCACTTCCGGGGGATCGAAGACCTGCTGACCGCCGCGCTGACCCGATGCATGGACGAAGACGCCGAGCGGATGCGCGTCCTCGCCGCGGAAACCGGCGAAGACGCCTTGCCGAAATTCGCCGCCCTGCTGGCTTGGGTGGCGAGGGAACCAGGGCATCTGCTGGCGGAGTACGAGCTGTACCTGCTGGCGGCGCGGGAGCCGAAACTCCGCGAGTCGACCGATCGCTGGATGGCGGCCTTGGCGGACTTCGCGCGACGGCACACCGACGATCCGGTGCGGGTCGAGATGCTGGTCGGGCTGGTGGACGGGTTGCTGCTGCAGGCTTTACTGCGTGATGAACCGCCGACCACGGAACGGTTCGAGGCCATCTTGCGGGCCGCGCTGGGTTCGTGAAGGGTGATTCAGCCGAAGAAGCACGACTTTCGCACCTTCCGGTACATGAAGGCCTCCCTCCTTGCGCTAGTGTCGCGTGATCCTGCTTGTTTGACGTTTGGTTTCGTTCCTCGGACGGCGATCTCGCGTGATCAGACGGCGGTTACGCGTGATCAGACGGCGATCTCGCGTGATTGGACGGCGATCTCCGGAGATCGCCGTCTGATCACGGGTAAGACCTGCAGGATCACGCGACACTTGGCGCAGGGCCCGGCAAAGTCGAGGTCTTGCAGGTCAGGCGTTATTCGTCGCGGGAACACACCGGTCGCGGAGCTTGATCAACAGAGGTTCAGGGACATGCCCCTCCGGCACACGCCCGAGCGGGGAGGATTTCGGACGTTGAACGTCCGAAATCCTCCCCGCTCGACCCTTACAGGCACTAGCGATGCCAAACCCGGACTACCATCAGCAGCGCAGACCAGCTCTGCGACTTTGCCGGGACCCTGCCGCTAGTCGCAAGGCAGGGGGGCCTTCATGTACTTCAGGCAACACGGATCCGTCGCCTCAGGTAATCGCGGGTGGTGACCAGGTCAGCCGCGGATCCGTCTGTACGAAGCTACCCAGCAGCTGATCGACCTGGGTCAGCACATCGAGGTCCAGCGCCACCCCGGACGCCTTCGCGTTCTCGGTCACCTGGGCGGCGTTGCTCGCCCCGGTCACCACCGAGGCGACGGTGTTGTGCTGCAACGTCCACGCGAGCGCCAGCTGGGCCATGGTCAGCCCGGCCTCGTCGGCGACGCCACGCAGCATGCCGACGCGTTCGAGGAGGTCGGGCAGGAGCAGCGGCCGGGCCTCGCGCGAGGTCGCGGCCCGCGAGTCCGGCGGGATGTCGCCCGGCCGGTATTTGCCGGTCAGTACGCCCTGCGCGAGGGCGACCGACGCGAACTGGCCGATCCCGGCGCGTTCGCACACCGGCATCACCTGCGCCTCGGCGACCCGCCAGAGCATCGAGTAGTGCGGCTGGTTGGCGATGAGCGGGACGCCGTGCCGATCGGCGATCGGCTTGGCCTCCAGCAACTGTTCGGCCGTCCACTCCGCGGTGCCGGCGTAGAGGATCTTCCCCTGCCGCACCAGATCCGACAGCGCGAGGAACGTCTCTTCCAGTGGGGTGCGGTAGTCGAACCGCAGCAACTGGTAGACGTCGACGTAGTCGGTGCGCAGGCGCCGCAGCGATCCGTGCAGTGACGTGGTCAGATGCTTGCGGCTGAGGCCGGCGTCGTTGACACCGGGGCCTTCGGGCCAGAACACGCCGGTGCACAGCACGAGATCGTCGCGGCGCGCGTGGGCAAGTGCCGCGGCGAGGTTCTCTTCGGCGGCACCGCCGTCCCAGGCCGCGGCGGTGTGGAAGGTTGTGATGCCCGCGTCGAGCGCGGCTTGGACGCATGCCGCGCCGTCGGGGTGCGTGAGCCAGTTGCCGTAGGAGATCTCGCTGACGGACAGCCCGCTCGCGCCGAGCCTGCGGTAGTCCATGCTCACCTCTTCCGAGCGCCGGTTTCCAGGATGGTGCGGTCGATCCATTCGTCGAGACCCGCCGCCTTGCGCGCGTAGGTCTCCCGTACCGATTCGTGCGGCAGGATCAGGAACTCCTCCGACGCCAGGCCGTGCACGACGGATTCCGCGACTTCCTCCGGTTCCAGCAGTGGTGCCGCGGCGGCGATCGCGAGCGCGGCGGGGTGCCCGGCGGCGATCCCCGGTTCCAGCAACGCGGTCCGCACCCCGAGCGGGCACAGCGCGCTGACCCGGACCCCGCGCGGCCGGTAGGTGATGGCCAGCCATTCGGCGAGCCCGACGGCCGCGTGTTTGGTCACCGAGTAGGGCGCGTCGCCAGGGGTGCCGAGCAGACCGGCTCCCGAGGCCGTGATCAGCAGGTATCCCTGACCACGGCTCAACATCGCGGGGAGCGCGACCTGCGCGGCGTGCACATGCTGCATGACGTTGATCGCCCACGACTTCGACCATTGTTCGTCGGCGGCGTGCACGCCCGTCCCGAACGCGGCGCCGGCGTTGGAACAGAACAGGTCCACCGGCCCGAATTCCGTCCGCGCCTCGGTCACCAGCATCTTCAAGTCCTCTTTGGACGATGCGTCGGCGTGGCGCGCGATCGCGGCACCGCCCGAGGCCGTGATTCCGGCGGCGACCTTCTCGGCCGCGTCGAGATCGAGGTCGGAGACCACCACTCCGGCGGCGCCCTCGGCGGCGAACCGCCGGGCCATCGCGGCACCGATACCGTGTGCCGCGCCGGTCAGCACGACGACTCGTCCTGTCACTTCCACATGCGCTCCATGGTTATTGTTTCTGCTTTCGATGACGATTCGCCTGTTTTGTTACGCCGGTGAGCGACGCGGTGTCAAAATCTGGAATGCGAGTGATAAAAGTGCAGGTCAAAGGCTTGTTCTGGCGTTGTCGACATATTTGTTTCCGGCGCCGGACTTTAGCACGCGTTCCCTTGTTTTCCGAGTTTTCATGCGGGAGTATTGCGCTCTCTGCGGCAAGTAGGTTATTTCTTGGGAATCCCGCTGAAGATCGCCGAACCCGGCGAGGTTCGACCAGCCCCAGCCGAACAGGAGGTCCGCCGGTGAGTCTTGCGACGGCGCGCACGCGGGTACTGGGCGTCAACCCGCTCGGACGTCCGGATGCCGGACTGGCGGCCGCCGTCGCCAGGGGAGGTGGCCTCGGCGTACTGGACCTCGCGGGCAAGGGGTCCATAGTGGACGGAGGGTTCCCTTTCGGTATCCGGATCCCCGAGGACCGCCACGTGCGGTCCGAAGAGGTACGGGAGAGCGGCGCGGGGCTCGTCCTGCTGGCCGAAGGGGCAGTTTGGCAGGGCAGGGCCGACGTCCCCGTGCTGGCCGAGGTGACCGGTGTCGAGCAGGCCGTCCGGATGCTCGGCACCGGCGCCTCTGGTCTGGTCGCGAAAGGCTCCGAAGCAGGCGGCTCGGACCTCACCACGTTCGTCCTGCTGCAGCGGTTGCTGGAGCGGTTCGGTGAGGACGTCCCGGTGTGGGCGTACGGCGGCATCGGGCCGCGGACGGCGGTGGCCGCGATCACGGGAGGCGCGGCAGGCGTGGTGCTCGATGGACTCGGCCTGTTCCCGGAGGCCGACGTGCCCGAGGCGAAGAGGAACGAACTCGCCAGGGCCGACGATGGACTCGCGAAGTTGTTCGAGAATCGCTTCGAGGACGCGGAAAGCGCTGTCCGATCGGTCGTGCGCTCACTCGCCACGCCGCCGTCGGCGAGTCCCCTTGACCAAGGCGCCCGGCTGTGCCGGACGTTGGGGACCCGCCTCCCGGTCGTGCAGGGACCGATGACGCGGGTGAGTGACCAACCCGGTTTCGCCGCCGCCGTCGCCGCGCACGACGGGTTCCCGTTCGTCGCGGTGGCCACCGCGAACGGCGCCAAGACCGCCGAACTGCTCGGCCGCACCGCCGAAGCGCTCGGCGAACGGCCATGGGGCGCGGGCATCCTCGGCTTCGTCCCGGAGGCCCTGCGCGCCGAACAACTCGCGGCGGTCCGGGCCGCGCGCCCGCGCTGCGTGCTGATCGCGGGCGGGAAGCCCGCGCAGGCCAAGGCACTCGAAGCCGACGGGATCGCGACCTTCCTGCATGTGCCGTCGCCGATCCTGCTGCGGCAGTTCCTCGACGCCGGGATCCGCCGGTTCGTCTTCGAGGGCGCCGAATGCGGTGGACACGTCGGCCCGCGGTCGAGTTTCGTGCTGTGGGAGCAGCAACTGGACGTCTTGGGTGAACACGGCGCCAAGGACGTCGAAGTGTTGTTCGCGGGCGGTGTGCACGACGCCCGGTCCGCCGCCATGGTCGCCGCGATGGCGGAGACACTGGAGGGCGGCGGGATCGGTGTCCTGATGGGCACCGCGTACCTGTTCACCGAGGAAGCCGTGGCCCACGGCGCCATCACCGAGGTCTTCCAGGACCGGGTGCTCGGCGCCGGGTCCACGGTCACCCTGGAGACCGCGCCCGGACATCTCACCCGCTGCCTGCCCAGCCCGTACACCGACGAGTTCGCCGCGCTGAAGGCCGGGCTCCACGCGGACGGTGTCCCGCCGCAGGAGAGCTGGCAACGGCTGGAGGAGCTGAACACCGGACGGCTGCGGATCGCGAGCAAGGGGATCCGGCGCGACGGAGACGCTCTCGTCGAGGTGGACGCCGATGGTCAGCTCGCCGAGGGTATGTACATGGCTGGACAGGTGACGGTTCTGCGGGAACAGGGCACCGATATCGCCACGTTGCACCGCGAAGTCACCGAGGGTGCGGCTGAACTGCTCGCCTCCCGCGCGCTACCCGAAGAATCCGTTGTGGACGGTGACGTCGCCATTGTCGGCATGGCTTGTGTGTTTCCCGGGGCCCCCGACCTCCCGGCCTTCTGGTCCAACGTCCTGCGCGGCGCGGACGCCGTCACCGAGGTGCCGGATCAGCGCTGGGACAAGCAGGTCTACGCGGATCAGTCGACGTCCAAGTGGGGCGGTTTCCTGCCACCGGTGGACTTCGATCCGCTCGCGTACGGCATTCCCCCGAAGTCGATGGGCAGTATCGACCCCGCCCAGCTGGTGTCGTTGCAGACCGCGCGGCGCGCGCTGGAAGACGCGGGCTACGGCGACGGCGGTTTCGACCGTGAGCGCACCAGCGTCATCTTCGGCGCCGAAGCCGGGGGTGACCTGGCGAACGCCGGGGTCCTGCGCGCGCTGCTGCCCAGCTATCTCGAAGACGTCCCGGAAGAACTGCTCGCGCAGTTGCCGGAACTGACCGAGGACTCGTTCCCCGGTACACTCGCCAACGTCATCTCCGGCCGGATCGCCAACCGGCTCGACCTCGGCGGCACCAACTACACCGTGGACGCCGCGTGCGGCTCCTCACTGGCGGCGCTGGACCTCGCGGTGAAGGAACTGCGGGCGGGCACGAGCGCGATGGTCCTGTGCGGTGCGGTCGACCTGCACAACGGCGTCAACGACTACCTCATGTTCACCTCCGCGGGCGCGCTGTCGCCGACCGGCCGGTGTCGTCCGTTCGACGCGGCGGCGGACGGGATCGCGCTCGGCGAGGGCGTGGCGTGCCTCGTGCTCAAGCGGCGGGCCGACGCCGAACGTGACGGCGACCGGGTCTACGCCGTGGTCAAGGGTGTCGGCGCCGCCAGCGACGGCAAGGCGCTCGGCCTCACCGCGCCCCGGCCCGAGGGACAACGGCGAGCGCTCGAACGGGCCTACCGCGACGCCGGGGTGTCCCCGGCGGACGTCTCGCTGGTGGAGGCGCACGGCACCGGCACGGTCGTCGGCGACGCCACCGAACTGACCACGCTCACCGAGTTCTTCCTCGACGCGGGAGCCGAGGCAGGCACGTGCGCGCTGGGTTCGGTGAAAAGCCAGATCGGGCACACGAAATGCGCCGCGGGACTGGCGGGCCTGATGAAGGCGGCGCTGGCGCTGTGGCACGAGGTCGTGCCGCCCACGCTGCACCTGAGCAGGCCGAACCCCGCCTGGGACGCCCAGAGCAGTCCCTTCACCTTCTCCACCGGTGCCCGGCCGTCGCCGGTTCCACCCGGACGTGAGTTCGCGGGCGTGAGCGCGTTCGGGTTCGGTGGGACCAATTTCCACGCGGTGCTGGCCGCACCGGGAGTGCCGCCCGCCCGGCGGCACGGGCCGCGCGACTGGGACGCCGAGCTGGTCATGGTCCGCGGTTCCGATGTGGACGGTGCCCGCGCCGCGTTGCGCGAGCTCCTGTCGATGAACAAAGGTCGTCCGCTGCGGGAAATCGCCGCTCTCGCCGCCGAGCGGGGCAGGCCGGAGCCAGTGCGGCTCGCGGTCGTCGCGAGTGATCTCGCGGAACTGTGCGAGGCCGCCGAGAACGGGGGCGGGCTCACCGCGGGGAACACCGACTCCGGTGCGGTCGCGTTCCTGTTTCCCGGGCAGGGCAGTCAACGGACCGGCATGCTGACGGACCTGTTCGTGCACTTCCCGGAACTGGCCGACGTCCTGCGGCTCGCCCCCGACGTCGCCGCGACCACGTTCCCGTCGCGTGCCTTCGCCGAGGAAACACGCGCGGCGCGGGATGAGGCGCTCAAGGACACGCGGGTCGCGCAGCCCGCGCTCGGGCTCGTCGAGTCGGCCGTGTGCCGGTTGCTCGCCGACCTCGGCGTCCGGCCGGATCTGCTGGCGGGCCACAGCTACGGCGAACTGGCCGCGCTGTCGGTCGCCGGTGCCTTCGACACCCCGACCCTGGTGGCACTCAGCCGGGCCAGGGCCCGCTCGATCGCCGAGGTCGCGGGCAGCGACCCGGGGGCGATGGCCGCGGTGAAGGCGTCCCGCGAGGAACTGGCCGCCGCCCTCGACCGGTCCGACGTCGTGCTGGCCAACCACAACGCACCCGGGCAGACCGTCCTTTCCGGACCGACCGCGGCCATCGAAGACGCCGTCCGCGCGCTGCGGGAGCAGGGGATCGGGGCCAAGCGGATCCCCGTCGCCTGCGCCTTCCACAGCCCGCTGGTGGCCGGGGCGAGTGACGTGTTCGCCGTCGACCTCGACAACGCCGAGATCGACGAGCCGGGCTTGCCGGTGTGGTCGAACCGCACCGCCCGGCCCTACGAGCCCGGGAAGGTGCGCGCCGAACTGGCCGATCAGATCGGATCGCCGGTGCGCTTCGTCGATCTGATCGAGGACATGTACGCGGCGGGCGCGCGCACGTTCGTCGAGGCGGGCCCAGGGCAGGTGCTTTCCCGGCTCGCCGAGGACATCCTCGGCGACCGGCCGCACACCGTGATCGCCTGTGATCCCGGTGGCCCAGGCCTGCGAGGGTTCCTCACCGCGCTCGCGCGTTTGGCGCTCACGGGCGTCGACGTGCGCACCGAACGGCTCTTCCGTGGCCGAGTTCGCGTCGGCCCGCTTCCCACGCCGGCTTGGACCGTGGACGGCCAGACCGTCCGCGCGCCCGGTGGCGAGGTCCCCGCCCATGGGCTCGTGCCCGCCCGACGAATCCCGAGGACGACCATGAACCAGCCCGCGCCCGGTCGTGACCAGGCCGTCGTCGAATTCCTCCGCACCAGCCGCGAACTGCTGGCCGCGCAGCGGGACGTGATGCTGGGGTACCTCGGCACCGCGCCCCTCGCCGCCGCTCCGGCACCGGCCCCGGTCGCACCGGTGCTGCTTCCCCCGGTCGAGGCCCCGGCGGTGATCGTGCCCGTCATCGCGCCGGAGCCCGTCGCCGAGACCGCCGTCACGGACGTCCTGGCCACCGTCATCGGCGCGATCAGCGAACGCACCGGCTACCCGGCCGAGATGATCGACGACGATCTCGACCTCGAAGCGGATCTTTCCATCGACTCGATCAAACGCACCGAAATCGCGGGCTCGCTGCTGGCGAAACTCGGCCTCTCCGGACGGGTGCACGACGACGCCCAGGACCAGCTCAGCCGCGACCGGACGGCGAGCGCGCTCGCCGCACGGCTGCGGAAGTGGCTCGAACCGGCGGCTCCGGTCGCCGTGACACCGGCCCCCGCCGAGGCTCCGGCAGGCCGCGCGCCCGGCCGGTACCTGCTCAGCCGGGTAGCCGCGCCGCTCGGGACACCGGACCTCGCCCGGGTGGGCGGCAAAACCATCGCGGTGAGTTTCGAACCCGGTCAGGAGGAGTTGGCCGAGTCGGTCCGCGCGGTGTTCGCCGAGGCGGGCGCCGTACCGGGAGCGCTGGACGACACGGACATCCTGCTCGTGCTGAATCCGTTGTCGGAAAACGAAGAACCGGCCGCGACGCAGGTCTTCTCCTTGCTCAAAGGTGCCAAGGGCGCGGTGATCGTGGTCGCGAGGCCGGGGGCCGGGCACACCGCCGGGCTGCGTGGCCTTGTCCGCGCCGCGGCGCGGGAACGGAGCGAGCCGACGAGACTGGTCGAACTGGAGTCCACGGTGGACCTCGCGCGGATAGCGCTGGAGGAGGCGATCGCCGAAGGGCCCGCCGCCGTTCGGTACGACACCGCCGGTCGCGCCGCTTTCGAGCCGTCCGCGGGCTCTCTCGGTTCGGTCGCCTACGCGGGCGCGGGTCCCGGCGGTGGCGAGACCACCGCACTCGGGCTCGGGCCGGATTCGGTGTTGCTGCTGATCGGTGGTGCTCGCGGGATCACCGCGCGGGCGGCGGTCGCGCTGGCGGCGAGCGGCTGCCGGATCGAACTGGCCGGGCGCACCCCGTGGCCCGCCGAACCCGGCGACGAGGACTTGCCCGGCGACGCGCCGGGAATGCGGTCGGCCTTGGCCGCGCGCGGCGGTTCGCTGGTGGACATCGAACGCCGGGTGCGTACCGTGCTGGCCCAGCGTGAGATCGACAGGACGCTCGACCAGATCACCGCGGCCGGTGGTACCGCGGCCTACCGGTCGCTCGACGTGCGGGACGGCGCCGCGGTCCGGCAGGTGGTCAAAGACCTGCACACCCGCTACGGGCGCATCGACGGTGTCGTCCACGCGGCCGGGGTGATCGACGACAAGCTGATGGCGGACAAGGACGAGCACTCGTTCCGTACGGTTTACGGGACCAAAGTGGACGGTGCCCGCGCGTTGCTCGACGCTTTGGAGCACTTCGGCGTGCGGCCCGGGTTCGTGGCCTTCTTCGGCAGTATCGCCGCCGTACTGGGCAACCGGGGCCAGACCGACTACGCGGCGGCGAACGACGCACTGGAGACCCTTGGTGAGCAGTGGGCGGACCGCACCGGCTGCCGGGCGCTGACCGTCCATTGGGGACCGTGGGCGCCGTCGGACGACCACGCCGGCATGGTGTCACCGGAACTGGCGCGCGAGTACGAACGCCGGGAGGTCGCGCTGATCGACCCGGACGAAGGCACCGCCGCCCTCTTGCGTGAACTGGCCTACGGCCCGGCCGATGTCCGCTCGGTGCTGTACACGGCATCGCTGTGGTGAATCAGGAGCCGGTCGCGATCGTCGGCATGGGCGTGTTCCTCCCCGGATCGTCCACTGTGGACGAGTACTGGCGGAACATCGTCTCCGGTACCGACGCGATCACCGAGATCCCGCCGCACCGCTGGGACCCGAGCTTCCACGACGGTGACGGTCGCACCCCCGACCGCACCTACGGGCGGCGCGGCGGGTTCGTCGCCGACAGCCTGGACTTCGACGCGACGGGTCTCGGCATCGCCCCCAGTTCGGTCGCCGGGATGGAGCCCGACCAGCTGGTCGCGCTGGCCGTCGCCGCTTCCGCGGTCGACGACGCGGGCGGCCTGCGGCGGCTGGGCGATCTCGAACGCGTGGGCGTGATCCTCGGCAGGGGCGGCTATCTGTCGCCCGGGCTCCAGCGGTTCGACCAGCGGGTCCGGTCGGTCCGGCAGATCACCGGCGCCGTCCGGGAACTGCTCCCGTCGGCGCGGCCGGAGATGCTCGACAAGCTGCGGGACGCGTTGCTGGAACCGCTCGGCGAGTTCCGGCCCGACACCGCGATCGGGCTGGTGCCGAACCTCGCCGCGTCACGGGTGGCCAACCGCTTGGACCTCGGCGGCCCCGCGTACACGGTGGACGCCGCCTGCGCTTCTTCGCTGCTCGCCGTGGATCAGGCGATCGGTGAACTCGTCCGGCGCCGCTGCGACGTCGTGCTGGCGGGTGGGGTGCACCATTGCCATGACGACACGCTCTGGTCGATGTTCACCCAGCTCGGCGCTCTGTCCCCGAGCCAGCGGATCAGCCCGTTCTCGCGGGAGGCGGACGGTTTGCTGATCGGCGAGGGCACGGCGATCGTCGTGCTGAAACGGTTCTACGACGCGCGCCGCGACGGCGACCGGGTCTACGCGGTGCTGCGCGGGTCCGGGACGTCCAGCGACGGCAAGGGCGCTAGCCTGCTCAGCCCGGCCGTGGCGGGCCAGACCCTGGCACTGCGCCGCGCGTGGGCGTCGGCGGGCCTCGATCCCACCGCACCCGGCGCACTCGGCCTGCTGGAAGCACACGGGACCGCGACGCCGATCGGGGACGCGGCCGAACTGGCCACGCTCGCCGAGGTGTTCGGCCCGCCGGATGGACCGCGTGCGGCGATCGGCGCGGTGAAGGCGATGATCGGGCACACCATGCCCACCGCCGGTGCCGCCGGCCTGATCAAGGCGGCGCTCGCGCTGCACCACGCCGTCCTGCCGCCCACCCTGAACTGCGCCGATCCGAGTCCGCTGCTGGACAAGACCCGGTTCCGGACCTTGGCGACGGCCGAGCGATGGTTCGCCGGTGACGTGCCACGCCGGGCGGCGGTCAACGCCTTCGGTTTCGGCGGCGTCAACGCGCATGTGGTGCTGGAAGAGGCCGACCCGGCGCCCACGCGTCCGCGCCGGGCGAAGGTGACCGAGGAGCCGGAGCGGATCCTGTTGCTCGCGGCGTCCACTCCGGACGAACTGCGCGCGCTGCTGGACGGCCCGGACCCGGAATCCGGCGGACGGGGCCCGTGCCGCATCGGGATCGTCGGACCGACCGAAAAGCGGCTCGAAGTCGCGCGAAGGGTGCTCGCCAAGGTCGCGGCGGAGGGCAAGTCCTGGCACGGACCCAACGACATCTGGTGCAGTACGGCGCCTTTGCTGGAGCAGGACGGCGCGAAGACCGCGTTCGTCTACCCGGGGCTGGAGGCGGACGCGGAACCGCGCTGCGCCGACGTCGCCCGGCACTTCGGCCTGGAGCGGCCCGAGTGGTCGACGACGAGTGTCCTGTCCCGAGCGTCGAGTGTGTCCCAGGTCGGGCTGCTGCTCGACACCGCGCTACGGCGGCTCGCCATCACCCCGGACCTGCTCGCCGGGCACAGCGTCGGCGAGTGGACCGCGATGCAGGCCGCCGGGATGTACCCGAGTCGGTCCACAGAAGACATGTTGAGCCGGTACTGGCCGCGGGGATTCACCCTGCCCGACGCCGAATTCCTGGTACTCGGCTGTTCCGCGGAACGAGCGTCCGCGCTGCTCGCCGCCGAGCCGGAATTGATGATCTCCCACGAGAACGCGCCACGGCAGACGATCGTATGCGGTGACCCGGCGGCCGCGGCCCGGCTCGCCCGCCTGTGCACCCAGCACGGCGTCGTCGCACGGACGCTGCCGTTCCGGTCCGGGTTCCACACCCCGCTGATGCGCTCCCGGCTCGGACCGTTCACCCTGCTCGCGGCGGAACTGGACTTGAAGACACCGCGGATCCCGGTCTGGTCGGCGACCACGGCCCGGCCGTATCCCGAGGACCCGGTGGAGGTCCGCGAGCTGTACCTGGCCCACCTGGTGCGCAAGGTCCGGTTCCGGGAACTCATCGACGCGCTCCACGCCGACGGCGCCCGCGTTTTCGTGCAGGCGGGTGCCGGTCAGGTCGGTTCGTTCGTGGCCGACACGCTGGGGGAGCGGCCGCATCTGGTCATCGCGGCGTCGTCCGGCACGAAGCCCGGTCTCGCCCAGCTGCGCCGGGTGGCCACCGCGGTCTGGGTGGAGGGTGGGCGGCCCGCGTTCGACGTACTGGAGCCGCGCCGCACCCGGATCGACACGGCGGGCGGCCTGCTCTCGGTCGACGGCGACGCCAAGGGCATGTTCGACGACACGGTTCCCGAACTGGCCGACGGCGTGCCGGACGCGATCGTCGCCGAGTTCACCGCGCTGCTCGCCGAGACCAGGCAGGCCGCCGCGAGTGTCGTCAACGCGGCCGCCCGGCGCACCGACGAGTCCACTGTGGACGTCTCGCTCGCGGCGATGCCGTACTTGGCGGATCACCGCTTCTTCCGTCAACGCGGGGACTGGCCCGATGAAGCGGACTTCCGCCCCACCGTCCCCGCCACGACGCTGGTCGACCTCGCCTGCCGGGCGGCGGAACGGGCCTGGCCGGAGATGATCGCGACCGGCGTGCGCAACGCGGCCTTCTCCCGGTGGCTGATCGCCGCCCCCGCGCGGCGCGTGCCGCTTTCGATGACCCGTGAGGGCGACCGGATCAGTGTCCAAATCGGACCGCACGCCAGTATGGACGTCCAGCTGACATCGCGGTATCCCACGGCTCCCCGGCCGTCCCCGCTGCCTGGACCGGAAACCGCGCCCCCGCTGAGCGCCGCCGAGATCTACTCGCGCCGTGAGATGTTCCACGGCCCCGCGTACCGAGGGCTCGCCAGGCTCACCGGGCTCGGCGAACGGCACATCCGCGGCGACCTCGTCGTGCCGACGGCGCCCGGCGCGCTGCTGGACAACGTCGGACAGCTGCTGGGCTGCTGGCTGATGGCCACCAAGGCGGACGCGCTGCTGGCGTTCCCGACGTCGATGGGCCGGATCACCTGGTACGGCCCGGAACCGGCGCCGGGCACGTCGCTCCAGTGCGTCGTCCGGGTCCGGCTGCCGCGGCCGGACGTGCTGGAGATGGACGCCGAACTGGTGCGCGACGGCGCCGTACTGGCCCGGATCGAACAATGGCGGGACATCCGGTTCCCGTGCGACCGGCCCGCTCACCGGGTCTACGCCTTCCCTGACCGGTACCGGCTTTCCGAGGACCACCCCGGTGGCTGGACGCTGGTCACCGACCGGTGGCCGAGCCCGGCCGCGCGCGACATCTACGCCGGCGTCCACCTCGGTTCGGCGGAACGCGCCGAATTCGCCGCCTGCGCGCCCCGACGGCAGCGCGGCTGGCTGCTGGAACGGATCGCGATCAAGGACGCCGTGCGCGCGAAACTCGGGCTGGACGGCGTTTACCCGGCCGAAATCCGGGTCAGCGCCGACGGGACCACGGTGACCGGTCTTCACGGCCGGGAACTGCCGGACCTGGCGGTGGCCGTCGCGACGATCAAAGACGTGGCGGTCGCCCTCGTCCGGGAACGGGGCGCGACGCCGCCCCGGATCGCGATCCGGGCCGAGGGTGATTCGGCCGGGCTGGCCGAGGAGATCGGCGCGGGGATGGAGTTCGCCGGGATACCGGGGCACGTGGTGGCCTGGAACCGCGGGTAGGAACGGTGGGCGGAGCTGAGATGTCCTTGGGCAAAGGACCAGACGCGTGGACCCGCCCTGCCCGCCCGCCGGACGTGGTCTCCCTGGCCGCGCCCTGCCGACGTCGATCGCGGCCGCGGGTTCACCGCAAACATTGAGGAACAGGAGCAGACATGACGATCGAACAGCAGAGCCCGGCGTCGGTCTTCGGCACCGTGGCCGAATTGCTGAGAGAACTGGTGGGGGACGTCGACGTCCTCGGCATCGAGATCACCCCGCAGACCACTTTCCACGAGGATCTCCAGCTGGAGAGCATCGACCTGGTGACGTTCGCGAGCATCCTCGCCGAGTTCTTCGGTGCGGACGTCAATCTCGCGGAGTTCCTGGCGGAGAAGGATCTCGACGACGTGATCGAACTGCGGGTCGGCGACATCGCCGACTACGTGGCCGCCCGCCTCGGCGAACGGGGCTGAGACGGTGCCGACGATGACCGTCAACGGGCTGCGCACGAACGTGCACCTCGTGCCCGGCGGGGGTACCGAGACCGTGGTGTTCCTGCACGGCATGGGCACCGACAGCCTGGCGAGCTTCTACCTCACACTGGCCCCGCCGGTCGCCGCCGCCGGGGTGGACGTGATCAGCTACGACCTGCGCGGGCACGGCAAGACCGAACGTCCCGAGCGCGGGTACACGATCGCGGACTTCATCGCCGACCTCGACGACCTGCTCGCCCAGCTCGACCTCGACCGGCCGGTGCACCTGGTGGGCAACAGTTTCGGCGGCACCCTCGCGTACAGCTACGCCGTCGCGAATCCGGAGCGCGTGCGCAGCATCGTGTGCATCGAGTCGGAGCCCGCCACCGAACTGTGGGCGGACAAGATGGCGCAGATCCTCGAGCACACCGTGCGGTTCTTGAAGGTCGAGGAGAGCTTCGACTGGATCGAAGCCAACTACAGCGCCCATCACCGGCGGCTGGCGAGAATGGCGGCCGAGCGGATCATGTCCACGACGATGGCCGAGGAGGTGCCGCTCGGCCCGTTGCTGACCCTGGACCAGGTGGCGGGGATCGACTGCCCCGTACTGTCCATTTTGGGCAGTCACGGCTATCAGGCCGACGACCTCAACGCGCTGACGTCCTTGTTGCCCAGAGGCGAGTTGCACGTGTTCGAGGGTCAGGGGCATTCGGTGCTCGTCGAGCAGCACCGTGAGGTGCGGGAGCTGCTGCTGAACTGGATCGCCCGGCACGGGGGGCCGCGCGGATGAGCCGGTTCCTGCTGGTCGTCCCGCCGCTCACCGGACATGTGGCGCCGTTGCGCGCGGTGGCCGCCGAACTCCTGGGCCGTGGCCACGACGTCGCCTGGTGCGGTCCGGAACCCACGACTTCGGAGTTGACAAGGGCGGGCCGGGTGTACGCGGCCGGGGACGCGCTGGAGTTCGCCGTGGAGCGGCGTCCCGAGGGCCTGCGCGGCTTCGCGGCACTGAAGTTTTTGTGGGAGCAGTATCTTGTCCCGCTCGCGGACGCGATGGTCCCCGGGGTCGAGAGGGCGGTGGCCGCTTTCCGGCCCGACGTCGTGCTCGCCGACCAGCAGGCTTTCGCGGGCGCTCTCGTGGCGAGCCGCCGAGGTCTGCCGTGGGTGACCTCGGCGTCGACGTCGACCGAACTCGGCGACCCGCTCGGCACCATGCCGAAGATCGCCGCCTGGGTCGACAGGCTGCAGGAAGACCTCCGGACGCGGCACAAGGTGTCCTGTGGCGACCTGCGCTTTTCCCCGGACCTCGTCCTCGCTTTCACCACCGTGTCACTGACCGGGCCGATCGCCGACGCGCACGCGGTCCGGTTCGTCGGTCCGGCGCTGGCTCCCGCGCCCCCGGTGGGCTTCTCGTGGGACCGGCTCGACGGCCGCCCGCTCGTCCTCGCCACCCTCGGCACCGCCAACGCCGCTCTCGGCCGCCGCTTCCTGTCCGAATGCGTCGACGCCCTCGCCGGGATGCCCGACGTCCAGGGTCTGGTCGTCGACCCCACCGGCGAACTGCTCAGCGAGGAAGTGCTGATGGCCAGGCGGATCCCGCAGGCGGAAGTGGTGCGGAAGGCGGCGGCGGTGATTTGTCACGGTGGGCACAACACCGTCAGCGAGACCCTCGCGTCCGGGCTGCCGCTGGTGATCGCGCCGATCCGGGACGACCAGTCGATGCTGGCTCAACAGGTCGAGGCCGCGGGCGTGGGGCTGCGGCTGCGCTTCGACCGCGTGAAGGCACCGGACATCCGCGGCACGCTCACCGAAGTGCTGACCGAGCCCGCCTACGCCGCGGCGGCCGCGCGGGTGCGGGCATCGTTCGCGGCGGCCGGGGGAGTGGTGGCCGCCGCGGACCACCTGGAGTCCTTGCCGCGTTAGGCGGCGCTGCACCGGCCACACACACTGCGCTCCCCGCACCGCCGAAGTCCGTGAAGGACTCCTTGAGAGACCCAGAGTCCCTTAAGGAGTCCTTCACGGACATGCGCGGGCCACCTCACCGTGGCGCGACCTCCCCGGGTGACCGGAACGTCCTTGCCGCGATCCAACCGCCCGCCAGCGCCGCGACGGCCGCGATCGCGAGCGACACGGGGATCGACCAGCCCGACGGCCGTCCCAGCGCGAGCGCCCTGGTCGCGTCGATCGCGTAGGTCAGCGGGTTGATCGCCGAGGCCACCCGCAGCCAGGTCGGCATGGTCTCGAGCGGCATGTAGGCGCTGGAGGAGAACATCAGCGGGAACATGACCACGAAGGACGCCATCTGCAGGGTTTCGGCCTTGCGCAGCCAGGTCGTGATGGCGACGAAGATCCAGCTCAGGCACCAGCCGACGACGAGCGTGAGCAGAAGCGCCGCGGTGACACCGAAAACCCCGCCGGTCGGCCGGAAACCGAGCAGCACCACACTGGTGAGCGCCGTCACGAGTAGCTGCACCGCGAGCCGGGCGGAATCGGAGATGGTGCGGGCCACCAGGACGGCCGAAAGGCTGATGGGCATGCATCGAAGGCGTCCGGTGAAGCCACTGTAGATCTCCGCGAGCAGGCCGGCGCCCGAACTCATCGCCGTGGTCATCGCGATGTTCACCAGTGTCGCCGGGACGAGGAAGTTCACGTAGCCCTGGTAGGCCGCGACACCGGGCAGCGTGCTGACGCCGTTGAAGACCTGGCTGAACAGCAGGAGCAGCACGATCGGTTGCAGGAGACCGAAGAACACCAGCCGCCGGTCGCCGAACGCGGTCTTCAGCGAGCGCCCGGCGAGGACACGGACCTGGGTGGCGAAAGTACTCGGCTGCCACGAAGCCGGATCGGAGAGGACAACCGGCGAAGGTGCGCGGTGCCGTGCCTCGGTCATGACGGGACCGCCGGAATCCGGTGCAGGGAAAGGTAGACGTCGTCGAGCGTCGGCTCGGCGACGGTGAGGTCCTTCATCGGCGCGCCCGCCGCGTCCAGCGCGCGGACCAGCACCGTGATGTCCGAGGGCCCGGACAGCGCGACGCCGATCACCAGCCCGGAGGCCGACGTCGTGCAGCTCATGCCGAGCCGGTGCAGTGCGCCCAGCGCCCGGTGGGCGGCGAGTCCGGTGCCGAAGGTCAGGGTCGCGGTCCGTTCCCCGAGCCGGGCCTTCAGTTCCGACGGCCGCCCGGAAACCGTGACGTGCCCCAGCCCCAGCACGATGACGTGATCCGCCAGCCTGTCCGCCTCCTCGAGGTACTGCGTGGTGAGCACGACGGTGGTGCCCCGGGCGGCGAGCAGTTCGACGCCGTCCCAGAGCCCCGCGCGGCTGAGCGGGTCGAGTCCGGTCGTCGGTTCGTCCAGGAAGAGGACCTCGGGGGAGCCGACGAGACCGGCGGCGAGATCGAGCCGTCGCCGCATCCCGCCGGAGTACGTGCGCGCGGGCCGGTCCGCGGCGTCGTCGAGGCCGAACATGGCGAGCAGTTCGGCCGCACGGGCACTGGCCTGGCGCCGGTTCGCGCCCAGCAACCGCGCGACGAGCTCGAGATTGCCGCGGCCGGAGAGCGCGTCGTCGACCGCCGCGAACTGGCCGGTGACCCCGATCCGCCGCCGGACGTCATGCCCGGCGCGGACGACGTCGAAACCGCAGACCTTGGCGCTTCCGCCGCTCGGTTTCACCCGGGTGCTGAGGATGTCGATCAGCGTCGTCTTACCGGCGCCGTTGTGGCCGAGCACCGCGAGCACGGTGCCACGGTCGACACGAAGACTGACGCCGGCGAGGGCGGTCACCTCACCGTAGTGCTTGGCGAGGCCGGTCACCTCGATGGCAGCCTGCTCCATTCGCCGAACGTAGCGGTGGTTTCGGTACGGCCGCAATGAACGGTCGCGGACTCCGGACGCGCGTGACAATCCCGGCCGTCGTCTCCCGCACGCACGTCACAAGAACGCGCAGGTGACAGTTTCTCGTTCCCGTTCGCAGACGAAAGTGACAAAAGTGATTTCGGGCGGACCTCGATGCCAGTGAATTATGCACCTGACCGCATGTGGATGACAAAGAAAAGACGCCGGATTCGATGTCCTTGCCGGTGCGGGTTGGCAGAGGTAATTTACCGCTTTCGTGACGGTGCCGTTTCGGCCGTGTCACGCAATTTCTCCGATTCCCCGGGAGTGACCGTTGTGAAGTTCCCCCCACTGAAGTCGAAAAGATCCGTGCAGGCCTTGGCCGCCGGTACGGTGGCCGCCGTCGCGGCCACCCTGGGCATTGCCGGCGCGGGCATGAGCGAGGCGGCGCCCGCGTCGCTGACGTTGAAGTACACCTGTCCGTTTCCGCTGATCGGTAACCAGATCCTGGTCGTGAAGATCGACACCGTCCTGCCGGACGACGCCGTCGCGGGCAAGACGTCCACCCCGATCACGTTCGACGTCGACGTCACCGTTCCGGCGGACGCGACCGCCGGGCTCGGGCTGGTCGGCGCCACCACCGTCGAGGGCAGCGCGAAGGCAGGCGCGGTGCTGAAGTATCCGGTCGACAAGACACTGAACCTCGGCCTGCCGCTGGTCATCCCGGTCACGCCGGTGCCGGAGTCAGGTGATTTCCACGTCAAGACCAGCGGCAAGGCGCCCGCGGTCACGTTCCCGAGCGCCGGCACCGCCTCGGTGACGGTCGGGAACTTCAGCACGACCATGACGCCGAAGAACGCGCAGGGGCAGCCGACCGACCTCGGCACGTTCACCTCGGACTGCGTCGTCCAGCCTGGACAGAACCAGCAGCTGGGGACGTTCGAGATCAAGCCCGCGGGCGGTGGTACGACGACGCCCACTTCTCCGACTCCGACCTCGGAGCCGACGCCCACCCCGACGAGCGAGCCGACTCCGACTCCGACTTCGACGACGCCGACTACTCCGACGAGCGAGCCGACGCCGACTTCGACGACGCCGACCACTCCGACGAGCGAACCGACTCCGACCTCTGAACCCACGCCGACTCCGACCTCCGAACCCACGCCGACTCCGACCTCGGAGCCGACGCCCACCCCGACGAGCGAGCCGACGCCGACTCCGACTTCGACGACGCCGACCACTCCGACGAGCGAACCGACCCCGACCTCCGAACCCACGCCGACTCCGACCACGGAACCGACTCCCACCACCTCGCCCACTCCGACCACGCCGACGACGCCCACCTCGGAGCCGACGCCGACGACCCAGCCGACGAGCCCGACCACCGCGCCGACCACGACGCAGCCGCCGGGTGACACGAAGATCGTCTACGGCGTCAAGGGCAAGACCACCATCGCGGGGCTGAACGCCAAGCTGCCGCTGGGCCCCGGTGAGTTCACCGCGAAGCTGAACGCGCAGTCGGGCAAATTCACCGGGCAGCTTTCGCTGCCGCCGTCTTCGGTGCAGTTCCGCTTCCTCGGCTTCTTCCCCGCCTCGGCGACGGTGAAGATCAACCAGGTCGGCGACGTGACGGGCACCGTCAACGCCGGTGCGGTCAAGGCCGACGCGAAGGCCGACGTCAAGCTGCTCACGGTGCGGTTGTTCGGCTTCCCGATCCTGGCGAGTTCGACGTGCAAGACGGCTCAGCCCGCCGACATCCCGTTGGTTTCGTCGCACGGCTTCAACCCGATGAAGGGCGGCAAGCTGACGGCTGAGTACAGGCTGCCGCAGTTCCGCGGTTGTGGCCTGCTCACCCCGATGATCAGCGCGATGGCTTCGGGTGACGGGAACAGCCTGGAAGTGAACCTCACCAAGAAGTAGGTCAAGTCTCGTGGGTGGTAATGACGGTGGGAACCGTCATTACCACTCACGAGTCCCACTCCAAAACAGTTACCCTCATTACAACCTTTCACCGTCGCCGCCCCGCCATTCCCGAATTACTTGTTTCCCTGATCTTCCGCCAGTAGCGTGCTGGACAAGTTGGCCGTTCGGCCGGAGAAGTCGAAGTGAGGAAGCCCGAATGTCAGTGATGACCGGGCGCGTTCTGCGCGCCTTCCTGCTCCCGGCGGTGCTGGGGCTGGGGGCGCTTTCGCTGGCTTCCGCCTCCGCCGCCGATCCAGGTCAGGTCCGGCAGGCCGACCTCGAGCAGCCGCCGTCCGCCGCGCAGGCCGGGCTGAAGTTCAGTTTCTACGTCGGCGATGAACAGCAGCCCACGACGAGCCGCGTCGCGAAACTCGGTTCGGACATCACGTTCCCGCAGGGCCTGTTCGACGGCATGATCCTCGGTTTCACCGACAAGTCGCCGATCTCCGGCAAGCTCGCCATCCCGGCGACGTCGAGTTACTTCGTCTCCTTCCGGTTCATGCCCGCCACCGGCACCGTCGAACTCATCCCGGACGGCGACTCGACCGGGGTCGTCGATGTGGACACCGGCGCCACGGGCGACTGCAAGGAAGTGGGCACCATCATCTGCGCGCACACCGATGTCACGTCGAAGGTGTTCATCAAGCTGTCGAACGTCAAAGTGGACGGCAAGGTGCTCGACGTCGGCCCGAACTGCCGGACGGCGCAATCCGCCGCGGTGAACATCAAGGCGCTGGTGCCGCTCGCGTTCCCCGCTTCGTCGGTAAAGATCACCAGTACCTTCTCCACTCCGGGCTTCACCGGGTGCGGGGTCCGTGAAGATCTGAGCCCGTTGCTCACCGGTCTGGTGGCCGGGCCGGGCAACACCCTGGTCACCAACCTCAAGCTGCGGTGTGTCGGCTCGGGTGCGCCCCCCAATGGATGCGGAGCCTGACGATGGCAAATCCCGTCACCTTCCTCGCCCGAGCCCCGGAGAAGGCCGCCGCGGGAGTGCGCGAGTTCGGCCGCATGTGCGCCATGGGACTCGACGTCATCCTCGCGATGTTCCGCCGCCCGGTGCAGGTCCGCGAGTTCATCCAGCAGTTCTGGTTCATCGCCAGTGTGTCGATCACGCCGGCGATCCTCGTGTCGATCCCGTTCGGCGCGGTCATCTCGCTGCAACTCGGCTCGCTCACGAGCCAGATCGGCGCGCAGCAGTTCAACGGTGCCGCGAGTGTCCTGGCCGTCGTGCAGCAGGCCAGCCCGATCGTGACGACGCTGATCATCGCCGGTGCCGGTGGTTCGGCGATCTGCGCGGACCTCGGTGCTCGCTCCATCCGCGAGGAGATCGACGCGATGGAGGTGCTCGGCGTCTCACCGATCCACCGGCTGATCGTCCCGCGGGTGCAGGCCGCTATTGGGGTTTCGGTGCTGCTCAACGGTTTGGTCAGCGTCGTCGGTGTGCTCGGCGGCTACTTCTTCAACGTCATCGTGCAGGGCGGGACGCCGGGCGCGTACCTCGCCAGCTTCAACGCGCTGGCCCAGCTTCCCGACCTCGTCATCAGCTCGATCAAGGCCTTCATCTTCGGCTTCCTCGCCGGTGTCGTCGCGGCCTACCGGGGACTGAACCCCAGAGGCGGCCCCAAAGGCGTCGGCGACGTCGTCAATCAGTCGGTGGTGATCACGTTCCTGCTCCTGTTCTTCGTCAACACCATCCTGACCGCGCTGTATCTGCAGCTCGTCCCCGCGAAGGGAACCTGATCCCGTGACCAGCGTCCCCGAACGGGCCCGCGAAGCGTTCAAGCGCCCCGGTAACAGTCTTTTCGCGCTGGGTGACCAGCTGCTGTTCTACATCCGCGCGCTCGCCGCGATCCCGATGACCGTCACCCGCTACTTCCGCGAAGTGGTGCGCCTGCTCGCCGAGGTGACCTTCGGCAGTGGCGCCCTCGCGGTGATCGGCGGCACCGTCGGCGTGATGGTCGGCCTATGCGTGTTCACCGGCATCACGGTGGGACTGCAGGGTTTCAGCGCGCTGAACCAGATCAACATCTCCGCGATGACCGGCTTCCTCACCGCGTACTTCAACACCCGCGAGATCGCGCCGCTCTCGGCGGGGCTCGCGTTGTCCGCGACGGTCGGCGCCGGGTTCACCGCGCAACTGGGCGCCATGCGGATCTCCGAAGAGATCGACGCGCTCGAAGTGATGGCCGTGCGCAGCATGCCGTACCTCGTCACCACCCGGATCGTGGCCGGGTTCATCGCGATCATCCCGCTCTACGTGATCGGGCTGCTGATCTCCTACCTCGGTTCGCGGGTGACCACGGTCGTCTTCTTCGGACAGTCCGGCGGAACCTACGACCACTACTTCTCCTTGTTCTTGCCGCCTGAAGACGTCCTGTGGTCGTTCGGCAAGGTCCTGGTGTTCAGCGTCGGCGTCATCCTCACGCACTGCTTCTACGGCTATCGCGCCGCGGGCGGCCCGGCGGGTGTCGGGGTCGCCGTCGGCCGCGCCGTGCGGACGTCGATCGTGCTGATCAGCGTGCTCGACCTGTTCCTCAGCCTGGCCATCTGGGGCGCCACCACGACGGTGAAGGTCTCCGGATGACCGCGCGGGCACGGACGCAGGCCGCCGGGGTGATCTTCCTCGTCATCCTGGTGCTGCTGGGCTGGCTCGCCGTCGCCATCTTCAACAAGGACTTCGACCGCGCGGAACTGGTCACGCTCAAGACCGACCGGGTCGGCAACCAGCTCGCCCCGCCCGCCGAGGTCAAGGTCCGCGGCGTCCCGTTCGGCGAGGTCAGGGCGGTCCGCGGCAGCGAAGACGGGGTCGAGGTCGATCTCGCCATCGACCCGGCGAAGATCGATCAGTTGCCGCGCAACGTCTCGGCCCGGCTGCTGCCGAAGACGGTTTTCGGCGAGCGGTATGTCAACCTCGTGCTGCCGGACCGGCCCGTCGGCGGTTCGCTGCGGGACGGCGACGTCATCACCCAGGACCGATCGTCCAACGCGATCGAACTGGAACGCGTCCTCGGTGACCTGCTGCCACTGCTGCGGGCGGTGCAGCCGCAGAAGCTCAACAGCTCGCTCGGCGCGATCTCACTCGCCCTCGACAACCGCGGGAAATCCCTGGGGGACAGCATCGTCCAGCTCAACGACCTCCTCGGCCAGGTGAACCCGTTGATGCCGCAGTTCAAGGCGGACGTCAGCAGCCTCGCCGACGTGGCCGACCTCTACACCGGCGCGGCGCCGGACATCCTCAAGGCACTCTCGGATCTCTCCACGACCGCGAAGACCATTGTGGACACTCGCGCGGATCTCGACAAGCTGTACACCAGCGTCACCACCGCGAGCGGCGACCTGAACAAGTTCCTGGTGCAGAACAAGGACAACATCATCGGCGTCAGCGTGAAGAGCAGGCCGACCCTGGAACTGCTGTCCCGCTATTCGCCCGAGTTCCCGTGCCTGTTCGACGCGGTGAACCGGCTCAAGCCGGTGATGGAGAAGGCCTTGGGCAAGGGCACCGGTGAGCCCGGCCTGCACGTGACGCTGTCCGTCCACGATCCACGCGACAAGTACGTGCCGGGCCGGGACGATCCGCGGTTCGACCAAAAGGGCGGCCCGCGCTGCTACGGCGGGGGCGCGACTTCGGCGACGGTGTCTTTCGCCGCCGATGGGGACCTCGGCCCGGCCAATTCGAAGGGGGAGCGAGGGCTGGTCGCCGAGATCATGGCGCCGTCGCTCGGGATGAAACCGGCCGAGGTCCCGGACTGGAGCAGTGTGCTCGTGGGCCCGGCGTTGCGTGGAACGGAGGTGACCGTCCGATGAGGGGTGTCGCAAGCCCGGCGATCAAGGGCCTGATCTTCTTCGTGATCACCGCGGTGGCGACCGGGATCCTGGCCATCACCATCGCCAACTCCGGGGTCGGCACGACGGTCGGCTACACCGCCAGGTTCACCGACGCGACGTCGGTCAACCCCGGCGACGAGGTCCGGATGTCCGGCGTCCGGATCGGCCAGGTGGACTCGATCGGAGTGGTCGATCGGCGCCTCGCGGACGTGCGGTTTTCGGTCGAGAACAAGCGCCGGCTCACCTCGGGAGCCACGGTCACCATCAGATACCGCAACCTCGTCGGCCAGCGGTACCTCTCGATCGACCCCGGCCCGGACGGTCCGGCCGTGCTCACCGAGGGCGCGCTGATCCCACCCGAGCGGACGCGGCCTGCACTGGATCTCACCGCGTTGTTCAACGGGTTCAAACCGCTGTTCCAGGCGCTGTCGCCGAACGACGTCAACCAGTTGTCGTTCGAGATCGTCCAGGTGCTGCAGGGGGAGGGGAGCACCATCGACAGCCTGCTCGGGCACACCGCGTCGTTGACGAACACGTTGGCGGGCAAGGACAAGGTGATCGGCGAGGTGGTCGGGAACCTCAACACCGTGCTCGACACGCTGAACTCCCAGGGCGACCAGTTCGACAAACTCGTCGATGTCACCGCGCAACTGGTCTCCGGGCTCGCCGGTGACGCGAAACCCATCGGGCAGGCGATCGGCGGGCTCGGTGAGCTCACCACCGCCACCGCGGACCTGCTCCAGGACGGCCGCGCGCCGCTGAAGGCCAGCATCACCACGCTCGGCGATCTTTCGAAGAACCTCGCCGACAACACCCCGGTGTTCGAGCAGTTCCTGGCGAACCTGCCGAAGAAGCTGGACCGCATGGGCGCGATGGTCTCGTACGGCTCGTGGTTCAACTTCTACCTGTGCTCGGTCAAATCGGACGCGCCGCCCGCCCCGGGCGGCCCGCCGGTCGGCATCCCGCTGACCCAAGGACGGTGCCGGTGAAAGCGCCAAGGATCAAACCCTTCCGCAGCCGCAACCCGATCGTCGTCGGCACCGTCACGGCGGTGCTGATGGCCGCGGCCGGCTCGGCGGTGTTCTTCTCCGACGACCTCCCGTTGGTCGGCGGCGGCGTCACCTACGCGGCCGAGTTCACCGAAGCCGCCGGGCTCAAGCGCAACGACGAAGTCCGGGTCGCCGGGGTGAAGGTCGGCGAGGTCTCCGATGTCCTGCTGGACGGTGGCCGCGTCAAGGTCCTGTTCCGGGTCAAGGACACCTGGGTCGGCAACCGCACCACCGCCGCGATCAAGATCAAGACCTTGCTGGGGCAGAAGAACCTGGTCATCGACCCGGTCGGCAACGCGGAACTCGACCCGGACGAGCCGATCCCGGTGCAACGCACGAGTTCCCCCTACGACGTCACCACGGTGTTCAACGACCTCGCGAACACCGTCGGCGCGATCGACACCGATCAGCTGGCGAAGGCGTTCGGGACGTTGTCGGAAACGCTCGGTGCTTCCACGCCACAGGACGTCCGAACCGCCTTCGACGGCATCACCGCCCTGTCCAAGACGCTCGCTTCTCGTGACCAGGAGCTGGTGAAGCTGTTCGAGAACACGAACAAGGTGTCCCAGACGCTCGGCGACCGGTCGCAGCAGATCGAGGCGCTGATCCGCGACGGCAACACCCTGCTCACGGAGCTGAACGCACGCAAGGACGCCATCGCGAAGCTGTTCAGCGGCGTGAAGAACCTCTCGGTGCAGCTGAAGGGACTCGTGGCGGACAACCAGAAGACGCTCGGTCCCGCGCTCGACCAGCTGGACCGCGTCGCCACCGTGCTGCAACGCAACCAGGACAAGCTCAGCGAGAGCCTGAGGCTGGCCGGGCCCTTCTACCGGCTGCTCGGCAACGCGGTCGGCAACGGCCGCTGGATCGACACCTACATTTGCGGGCTCGTCCCGACCGGAAGCACTCCGGGCAGCTGTATGCCTTCGAGGAACGGGGGACGCTGATGGGGCGCCACTTCACGTTGTCCGATCTCGGGGCGCACGCCCGTCGCCGGGCCTGGATGCGGCGGTTCGCGCTCGCCGTCGTCGCGGGGCTGGTCGTGACGGCGGCCTGGCCGTTGCTGACCAAGCGGGCCGACCGCGTCCTGACCGGGTACTTCACCGCGACCGTCGGGGTCTACGCGAACACCGAGGTGCGCGTGCTCGGGGTCCCGATCGGTTCGGTGACCAAGGTCGAGCCGCGCGGCACGACCGTCGAGGTGACCATGACGGTCCGTCCGGACGTCAAACTGCCCGCCGACGTCGGCGCCGTCGTGATCACGCCGAGCCTGGTCGCCGACCGGTACGTGCAGCTCACGCCGGTGTACGCGGGCGGGCCGGAACTGGGCGGCGACGCCCGGATCCCGCCCGAGCGCACCGTGACCCCGGTCGAGGTCGACGAACTCCTCGGCAGCCTGAACCAGCTGATGACCGCGCTGGGGCCGAAGGGCGCCAACAAGGACGGCGCGGTCAGCGATGTGCTGACCAAGGCCGCGACCTACCTCGACGGCAACGGCGGCAAACTCGGCGAGGCGATCAAGAACCTCGGCGAATTCGCCAGGACGGCGAGCGATTCCAAGGACGACCTGTTCAACTCAGTCGACAACATCAGCAAGTTCACCGCGATGCTCGCTTCGAACGACGGCCGGGTGAAGGAGGCGATCCAGCAGATCTCCTCGATCAGCAAGATCCTGGCCGATCAGCGGGACCAGTTCTCCGGCGCGATGACCGAACTCACCGAGGCGCTCAGCGTGGTGCAGGGCTTCATCAAGGACAATCGGAGCAAAGTGAAGTCCGATGTGGACAAACTCGCTGAGATCACCAAGGTGCTCAGCCAGCAGAAGGCGTCACTGAGCGAGGCACTCGACGCCGCGCCGAACGCGCTGGCGAACGTGCTCGGCGCGTACAACCAGGGCGCGGGCACGCTGGACGGACGAGGGAACCTCACCGAATTCTCGGGGGCGAAATGAAGTCCCGGCTCAAGTGCGCGGCCGTACTGGTCCTCACCCTGGCGGCCACCGGGTGCAGCGGTGGTGTCGACGTCTACGACATCCCGTTGCCGGGCGGCGCCGCGCTGGGCGACCGTCCGATCCACGTCACGGCGAGTTTCAGCAACGTGCTGGATCTCGTGCCGCAGTCCGGGGTGAAGGTCAACGACGTCCCGGTCGGGCAGGTGCGGACGGTCGAACTCGCGCCGGACGGGCGCAGCGCGGTGGTCGGGCTGCTGCTCAACGGGGACGTGAACCTGCCTGCCAACTCCGTCGCGCGGCTGCGGCAGGCGAGCATCCTCGGCGAGAAGTTCGTCGAGCTCGCGCCGCCGGATGAAGGGACCCCGAGCGGGCGGCTCACCGACGGTGCGGTCATCCCGCTGGCCAGTTCGTCGCTGACCCCGGAGATCGAGGAGGTCTTCGGTGCGCTTTCCCTGCTGCTCAACGGCGGAGGCGTCGCGCAGGTGCAGAACATCACCCGCGAACTCAACGACGCGCTCGGCGGCAAGGAAAGCGCCGCCCGCAGCCTGCTGGCCAATTTGGACACCTTCGTGCGCGGTCTCGACGAGCACAAGGCGGAGATCACCCGCGCCATCGAGAGCGTCAACAAGCTCGCGGCGACGCTGAACGCGAACACCGAGGAGATCAAGGCGACGCTGAACGGGCTCACCCCCGGGATCGAGGTGCTGAACGAGCAACGTCAGGCGCTGGTCGGGATGCTGAAGTCGCTGGACGGTCTCACGTCGGTCGCGGTCGACACGGTGAACCGCAGCAAGGACGACCTCGTCGCGGACCTGAAAGCGCTCGAACCCTTCCTGCGCAAGCTGGCCGACTCCGGGGACAAACTGCCGAAGGCGATGGAGATGATCTTCACCTTCCCGTTCCCCGACGCCGCGCTGGAGGCCATCCGCGGTGACTACCTGAACACCTTCCTGACCTTCAAGAACAGTGGTGGCCGCTGATGCTGACCAAGTTCGTCCGTGCCCAGCTGGTGGTCTTCGTGGTCGTCGCCGTCCTCGGCGTCGCGTACGTCGGCGCGACATACGCGGGGCTGGACAAGCTGGTGCTCGATCGCGGTTACACCGTCAAAGTGCGGCTCGCCACCGGTGGCGGCATCTTCAACAACGCCGAGGTCACCTACCGGGGCGTGCCGATCGGCCGGGTCGGCGAACTGCGACTGACCGCCTCCGGGATGGAGGTGGATCTCGAAATCGAGCCTGACAGCCCGGAGGTACCCGCGGACACCGAAGCGGTCGTCGCCAACCGGTCCGCCGTCGGCGAGCAGTTCGTCGACCTGCGGCCGCGTCGCGGCGACGGTGCCATGTTGCGGGACGGTTCGGTGATCAGCCAGGCGGACACGAAGATCCCGCTGCCGGTGGACGTCGTCCTGTCCAGTGTGGACTCCTTCGCCAACTCGGTGCCGAAACCCGCACTGCGGACCGTGGTCGACGAGCTGTACAACGCGACGTCCGACGCGGGCCCGGCGCTGGATCAGCTCGTCGGGCGGGGGATCGAGTTCGTGCGGGAGGCCAGCGCGCATGTCGGCCCGCTGACCAGGCTTGTGACCGACGCGCGGACCGTGCTCGACACCCAGGTCTCTCAGGCGGACGCGATCCGCTCGTTCGGTGTGAACGCGAGACTGCTCGCCGCGACGCTGAAGAGTTCCGACGGTGATCTTCGTCGGCTGATCCCGGCCGTGCCGGCGGCGGCGAACGAGGTCAGCACGCTGCTGCGGGAGACCGGCCCGAGCCTCGGCATCCTGCTGGCGAACCTGCTGACCACCGCGGACGTGCTGGAAGCACGGCAGGACGGCCTCGAGCAATTGCTGGTCACCGCGCCGAAGGCGGTCGCCGCGGGCCACGCGATCATGGGACCGGACGGCGCGCACGTCGGCCTGTCGCTGACGTTCTTCGACCCGCCGCCCTGCGTCACCGGCTACGGCACCGGTTACCGGGACGGGCTCGATACGTCGCCACGTCCGTTGAACACCGCGGCGCGTTGTGCCTTGCCGAAGGGCAACCCGACGAACGTGCGCGGCTCGCAGAACGTGCCGGGAAGGTGAAGGTCATGACTCGTTTCGCTGCCTTGCTCGCGGTGGTGGCCACCGCTTTCGCCGCCTGGTTCGGCTACTCCTGGTGGGACGCCGGGAGAGACGACAGCGTCGCGCGGGCCACGGTCCGTGAGGATGCTTTGCAGGTGGGCAGGCAAGCGGTCGCCGCTCTGACCACTTTGGACTATCGACAGGCGGAACAGGGCTACCAGAACTGGCTGAACCTCACCGGCGGCGCACTCCACGACGAGCTGGCGAGGGATCGGGACGGCGGCCTCGGCCGGATCGGCCAGGCGAAGACCGTCACCACCGGCCGGGTCGTCGACGCCGCGGTGACCGAAGTGGACAGTGGCGGCGGAACCGCCGAGGTGATCGCCTCGGTCGAACTCGAGGTCAAGCCCGACGGCGGGGAAGCCGTGACCAAGCACAACCGGTTCCGCGCCGGCCTGAACCGGACGCCGGACGGGTGGCGCGTGACGTCGCTCGGCCAGGTGCCGGTGACCGACACCGGAAAGCCTTGAGGGAGGACGGAATGACCACGAAACGAGCCGTCAAACCCGTGCGGCGCAGCGTGAAGGTGGCCGGGAAAATGGGCGGGAGCGCCCGGACGAGCGTCCTCGAGCCTCCTCCTGAAGTCGAGGACGAGGTCCTGGAGCCCGCCGATGAGGTTGTCGAGCCCGTGCGGAAGCGTCGTCTCCCGCTGGTGTTCGGCGCGGTCGCACTGGTGATGGCGGGCCTCGCGGGGTGGTTCGCGATCGAGGCGCGGGACGCCACGGCGGTTCTGACGCACAACACCGCCCTGACCGATGTCGCCACGACCGCCGAAGTGAGCGACCAGGTCGGCAAGGCGCTCGGCACTGTCTTCTCCTACCGCTACGACGATCCCGCCAAGAGCGGGCAGGCCGCGAAAGAGGTCCTGACCGGGCCCGCGCTGGGGCAGTACGACCAGCTGTTCGCGCAGGTCCGGAGCCTCGCCGCGGAACAGAAGCTGGTGGTGACCTCGACTCCGGTGGTGTCGGGTGTCAAGATCCTCGACGGAGACCGGGCGTCACTGCTGGTGTTCCTGGACCAGACCGGGGTGCGGGGGGACGGGCAGCGGAGCACCGGTGCGGCTCAGTTGAGCGTGACCGCCGAACGCTCCGAGGGCCGTTGGCGAGTCACCGCCCTCGCCGCAGCTTAGCCGTTCGCGCCTCGAGCCGTCGGGTCCGTGAAGGCCTTCTTCCCTACTCTCAGGGTAGGGGAAGGGAGCCTTCACGCGGCGCCGTTGTGGCTGGTGGTGTCGCTGAGGCAGACGTGACAAGACCTGGGTCCGTGAAGGACTCCTTGAGGGACTCTGGGTCCCTCAAGGAGTCCTTCACGGCCTTGCGGTGGCAGGTGGCGCAACCCTCGGCCGCGCCAGCAGTCTTCAGGAAGGAGCGGCCCGCAAGGCCAGGATCATCTCGAACCGCCGCTCCGGATCCCGCAGCCCGTCCGAGAACAGCGCCTCCAACTCCTGAGCGCGTGATCGCACCGTCTGCGGGTGCACCGCGAGCCGCTCCGCCACCTCGCGGACGTTTCCGCACGTCTCCAGCCATGCCAGCAGCGTCCCTGCCAGCCGCGAATGCTGCTTCCCGGTCAGCCCGGCGAGCGGCCCGAGGCGTTCACGGAGCAGCTCGGCGGCCAAGAACGGTTCCTTGAGCAGCCACAGGCGCGAAAGATGGTCGGCGCACCACGTCACGGGTTCGTCCGCGAGCGCGCCGGAGTCGACGAGTCGCAGGGCCTCTCGCGCGGCCCGCAGGGAGCGCGCCGCGAAGGTGGGTGGGACGGCGGGGCCGATCGCGGCTCGCCAGCCCGCCAGGTCTTCGGCGAATTGTTCCCGTTCGTCCGGTTCGGGGGCGGGCAGCAGCAGACAGGGAGAAGTGCTCTCGAAGTCGGCCAGCGCGTTCGACGCGGCCGCCGGAACTTCGTCCGACGGCTGGTCGACGGCGACGGCGACGAGCAGGTCCGGCAACTGCCATCGGGCGAGGTCGGCGGCGTTCTTGACCAGTTCTGGCGGGGACGGCGGGTCGGCGAGCAGGAGTTCCATCAGCCGGTGCCGACGGCGTTCCAGTGCACCGGCGGCCTTTTCCCGTGCCTCCGCGTGGCCCTCGACCGACAGCGCCGACAGCTCGTCGATGTAGGCGAAGATGGCTTCCGCGAGCAGGCACAGCGTCGCCGAAGGCACGCCCGCGCGACGGCCGGCGTCGGCCACCCGGCGCCAGGTCACCCTGGCCCCGACCCGATACGCGGCCTGGAGGACGTCGACGTTGCGGCCCTGGTGGAACTCCTGGATGCCCAGGCTCAGGAACACGCTCCGGCGGTCTTCAGACGGCGCCTCCGGGTTCCCGATCCGCTCCAGGAACTGCAGGAACGCCATCTGGACGCCGGTCTTGAGCGACTTCCCGAACGCGCCGTCCAGCGGTCGCGCGTAGTCGGGGATGGTCCGCTGGATCTCGCGGACCACCTCCCCGGCCACGTCGGCCAGCACCGGCCGGAACACGGTCGCCAGCTCTCTTGGCAGCAGCGCCCAGAGCTGGACGGGACGCCCGCTCGCCCCGCCCGGCCGAGCGGGCGTGAGGAGCGGGCCGTACGTCGCTTCGACCCCGCTGCGACCATCCTGCGGTCGGGTCACCTCGTCACCTCGTTGTGAGTGGGAAACGCTGGTCAGTCCTCGGCGAGCAAGGCCTCCGCACGCAGGGCGATCTCCATGTCGAGCCGGTCGTCGGCGTTGTTCAACCGGTCGCCGAAGAGATCGATGAGCTGGTGCATGCGGTACCGGACGGTCTGGGGGTGGACCTTGAGTTTCTTCGCGATCTCCGGAGCGCTGCCCCGGGACTGCAGCCAGATCAGCAACGTCTCCCCGAGCCGCGCCCGCTGTTTGGGGGTGAGGTCGTCGAACGGGGCGAGGCTGCGTGTGCACAGCTCGCGAACCAGGAACTCGTCGGCGAGCAGCCACAGGGTGGACAGGTGATCGCTGTACCGGGTGACCGGATTGTCCGGCAGCACCCCGCGCTGGACCAGCCGCAGCGTGCGGCGGGCCCACAGCAGGGAGCGCGGCGCTTCGGTGAGCCGCACGGCCGGGCCGATCACCGCCCGCCAGCCGGGAAGCCGTTCGGCGAGGTCCTTCAGGTGCTTGTCGGGGTCGCCGGTGACCAGGCAGGGCTTGGGGCCCTCGAAGTCGACAAGGACGTCGGTGTCCAGGTCGGCGCTGTCGGGGTCGAGTGGGCCCTGCCGTCGTTCCAGCGCGACGACCGTGACCTCGACGGGCAGCGCCCACTGGGCGTTGGCGGCGTGGGACGCGATCGACTGCGGTGAGGACGGTGGATCGGAGAGCATCAGTTCGAGCAGCCTGCGCCTGCGCCTGGCCTTGGTGCCCGCTGCCCGTTCCTGCGCGGCCGTGTAGCCCTCGATGGACAGCGCGGAAATCTCGTCCACGTAAGCGAAGATCGCCTCGGCCGTGGTGCACAGGAGATCGGCGTCCGCTCCGATCGCCTGCCCGAATTCCGAGACGTGCCGCCAGGCGACGCGACCGCCGACGCGGTAGGCCGTCTGCAGGCAGTCGAGACTGCGCCCTTCGCTGAACTCGACCTTCCCGAGATTGCGGAAGACCGCGGTCCATTTGTCGAGTGGGGTCGTCCCCTGACCGATGGTATCGAGGCAGTGCAGGATGGCTTGCCGGATACCCTGCGTGATGATCTGTCCGAACGCGCCTTCCAACGGCTGCGCGTACTCGGGGACGGCTCGTTGCACCTCCTGAAGGATGGCTCGTGCCAAGGGGTCGGCCCGCGGCCGGAACCGCTCGCCCAGTTCCCTCGGCAGTGACGCCCACAGTCCATTCGCGCCGGTGCTGCGCACGGGTCGGTTCTCCACTGGGGTTCTCGGTGCCGGCGTGAAGGCGCGCGGTCGTTGAACCGGACCCGGTGGCTGGCGGTGCGGGGTGGCGGGGTGACGCACGTCGGGGTCAGGCCGTGCGGTCCGCAGATCGTGCCGCGAGAACCCGGTATCCAAGTCGGTCATGTTTTTATCCTTGTTAGCAACAAAATCAGCCTCTTCAACGGTGAAGCCGATCCAGATTTTGTGGCTCACGCAACATAAAATCCGGCCGAGAGGACTGTCAACGGCTGGCGGGGCCTTGATCGGCCACCTGGATGGACTACACCCGAACGGGTGGTCCGATCCAGCGGCAAGTGACATTTAGGCACGCCTGAGATGGGGTCCGGGTGACAACTTTTCCGGGGCCTTTCGGGGCGCCTCCGGCCGGTCCGCGGCCTCGCTCGCTCGAACGAGGACCGCGATGACCTCGTCCAGGCTCAGCCGGGCGGGCGCGGTCTCGGCGAGGAAGCGTTCGATCTCGCCGCCGAACCGGGCCGGGTCGGCCACATGTGGAAAGTGTTTCGCATTTTCGAACACCGTCAAGCGGCTGTCTGGCAGCAGTTCGGCGGTCTTCCGGCCGTGGACGACCGGGATGAGCGGGTCGTGCGCGCCCCAGACGACGAGCGTCGGGACCTCTTTGGCGAGGTAGAGCTTGTCGATGGCGCTCGCGCGCTGGCCGCGGAGGTCGATCAGGCTGCGGGCGATGAACAGGAACGCCCGCCGTCGGCCGGGGTCGGCGAGGGACGAAAGATGCCGGGTCAGCTCCCGTGTCTCGGGCGAGAGCTTTCCACCGAGACCGCGGCAGGCGGCGGCGAGGCCACGGGCGATCGCGACGGTGACCGGGTTGACGGTGGCCCAGAGCGTCGCGTTGGCGCCAGGCAGCGCCGTCGCGCGCAGCACCGGGGTCACCTGCGGCCCGAGTCCGGCGCTGCCCACGAGCACCAGCCGGGCGCACATCTCCGGGAACTGGTACGCGAACTGCATCGCGATCCCGCCGCCGAGGGAGTGTCCGGCGACGGTCGCGTGCCGGTGCCCGGTGAGCACGAGGACGTCGCGGACCACGCTGGCCATCGCGCCGAGGCCGTAGTCGGCCCGCGGTGAGCCCGAATCGCCGTGGCCCGGAAGGTCGGGGACGAGAACACGGCGATCGAACCCGGTCCGCTCGAAGTGGTCGAGCAACGGCACCCAGGTCTCGCCGCTGCCGGAGATCCCGTGCAGCAGCACGAGCGGCTCCCCTGCGACGTCCTTTGTGGACGGAAGGTATTCCCGCAACCGGATTTCCTGCCCGTGCAGGGTCAGCGTGCGCGTTTGGAGGGCCATGTCCCGCCTTTCCGTTGTCAGGAGTCAAAATAACGGGTAGAACGGCTGGTTCGTCAGCGTGTCGCTGGACACGTCCGGTAATTGCGACTCGGGTGACAAGAATTCCGTGACGGACCCCGAGTCGGATGCTAAAACCCCGACGGCGAGGCAGTTTCGCGTCGACATTCTCTCGCCGTCCCGGTATTCAGGAAAGCGTCGGTAAACACCCGTCACCACGGGGGGGGGAAATACGATGGCCTGCCGGGCGGACTTCCACATCGATCAGCCGAGGGCGAAGCGCGCCCGGCGTGGCTTGCGCTGGGTGCTCCCCACCGTGCGGCCACCGGAACGGCGGGTCCGGCGCGTCAGTTCTCTGATGTCCCGTCGTCGCGGTGGTGGGCCCGCATGAGCCGCTGGGCACGCAACGCGAGTTGCATGCCCAGCCGGTCGTCGGCGTCTCTGAGGCGGTCGCCGAACAGTTCTTCCAGTTGCCGCAGGCGGTTCCGCACGGTCTGGGGATGGACTCCCAGCCGTCGCGCGATCTCCGGTGCGCCGCCGCGGGATTCCAACCACGCCAGCAGGGTTTCGCTGAGCCGCTCTTGTTGCTTCCCGCCCAGCGAACTGAACGGATCGAGGCTCTGCTTCGCCAGTTCAGCGCCGAGGAAATCCTCGGCGAGCAGCCACAGCGTGGCGAGGTGGTCCCGGCACCAGATGACCGGGCCGGGCGCGTCTTCGCTGTTCAGTAGTAACGCGCGGCGGGCGGTGCGGAGGGCGGCCGGGGCGTCGGTGAGCGGCACGACGGGGGAGATGGCCGCGCGCCAGCCGTCCAGCGCGTCCTTCAGCGGCGCGAGATCGGTGTCCGGATCCGCCGTGAGCAGGTACGGCTCGGTGGTGTCGAGATCGAGCAGCACGGTGTCGTCCAAGAGGTGGGCGGGGAACTCGGGCGCGCCCGGAGCGCGCTGAAGCGCGACCATGGCCGCGGTCCCCGGAACCCGCCATCCAGCGCCGCCCGCCAGGCTCGCGATGCTGCACGCGGAGCCCTCCGGCGCCTGTGAGATCAGTTCGAGCAGGCGACGGCGCCGCAGCGGGATCGCGCCCGCGGCCTTGGCCTCCGCCTCCTGGTATCCCTCGATCGTGGTGGCGCACAGTTCGTCGACGTAGACGAAGACCGATTCCGCGGCGAGCGCGATGATGTCGGGGCCGACGCCGAGCCCGCGCACGATGGGCCGCATCGAGCGCCATGCCGTCCGCGCGCCGACCGTCACGCTGTCGTGCAACGGTTCCAGGCTGCGTCCCTCGGTGAATTCGATCCGTCCGCGCAGACGGTAGAAGTCGATCCAGCGGTCGTGGGACAGGTTCGGCTCGCCGATGCAGTCGACGTAGTGGCGCACCGCCCGCTCGCAGGAGACGACGAGGACGCGGCCGAAGACACCGCGCAACGGCAGCGAGTACGCGGTGACCGATCGCTGCACCTGCCTGATCATGGCCGCCGCGGCGTGGCCGGTATGCGGACGCAGTTCTTCGCCGAGCGAACGCGGCAACGTCGCCAGCATGCGGAAACTGCGGTACTCGACCACGAAGACCACCTTTGATTTTCTTCGAACCGGGGACGGGAAACATGAATCCCTTTGCACAACCGCGTCGGATCGACGGAACGGGCGCCGGAGTGTTTCTACTGGATCGCCCGGCGGCGTGTACCACGAATGTGACGTTGAATTGGCGACGGAAAGTCGCGACACTCCGCTCCGGTGACACGGATGGGCGTTTCGGTGTGGCTGCTTTTGACACGGATGTGGCGCCGGTTCTACGCTCCGTGCATTCGAGTGCGCCGGTGGCGCGCGGACGAAAGGGAATTGGTGCCCGTAATCGTCGGCATACTTCACATCGGGGGATCCCACACGTGAGCTGGCAGCCCGTCGGATCGTTGTGGGCACGCCTCCCGAGGGAGCTCGGTGACGCCGTCCGGCCGCGGATCCCGGCGATCGCCCGGCACTGCGTCGAAGGCGTGGTGTCCGAAATCGGCGAGTGCGCCGAAGTGTTCAGTGACGACGACGCCCGCGCCGCGGCCGTCGAGCTGACCAGGCGCGGCATCGAGCGCGCCATCGACAGGGTCGGTGTCCCCGAACTGCTGCAGAACGACCTGCTCGCGGACTTCCGCGCGCAGGGCCGGATCGCGTTCCACCAAGGACTCAGCCGTGAGGCCGCGCAGGCGGCGTTCCGGGTCTCGAGCCGGGTGCTGTGGCGTTCGATCGCCGCGGCGGGCCGCCAGCTCCAGCTGTCGGGCGACGTCCTCTACGGCGCGGCGGAGTGCCTGTTCGGCGACGTCGTCGAGGTGACGATGGCGCTGACCGAGGGCTACAACGCGGCACAGGCCGAGGCCACCGGGCCCGCGGAACAGCGGGCCAGGTTGTTCCGGCTGCTGACCGGCGGCGCGGGGTACACCCAGGCCGACGCCGGCGCGCTCGCCGTCGCGATCGGCTGGCGGATCCCGCAGCGGATCACCGCGGTCGTCTTCAGCTCGGCGCCCGGGGCGCCCGGTTTCCCCGCGGGCCTGTTGCCTTCGGCGGTGCCCGCGGATCTGGTCTCCGACGCGCCAGGCGCGCTGGTGGCCTGTCCCGAAGCCGACCTCGGCGGCCTACAGGAACTGCCTTCCGGCTGGTCGGCGACGGTCGGGGTGTCCGTCCCGATGGCGCACGCCGCCGAGTCCTTCCGGATCGCGCGCCGCGCGTCGGAGCTGGCGCAACGGGGGATGATCACCACGGTCGGCCCGGTGCTGTGGTGCGAGGAGCACATCACCACGTTGCTGTTGCTCGCGGACGAGTTCCTGCTGGACCAGCTGGCCGGAGAGGCGCTGGAACCGTTGTCGGGGCTGGCGCCGCGGCAGCACGACGAGCTGGCGGCGACCCTGCTCACGCAGGTGCAGACGCGGGGGAGCGCGCCGGAGATCGCCCGGCGGCTCGCCGTCCACCCGCAGACGGTGCGGGCCCGCCTGCGGCGGCTCACGGAGTTGTTCGGCGAGCGGCTGGACGATCCGGATCAGCGGCTGCGGATCGAACTGGCACTGCGGGCGGAACGGCTACGGCCCGCCGACGTCTGAGTCCGTAGGTGAACCCGCGACCGACGTCGGCGGGGCGGGTTCACGCGTTTGGTCGCTTTGCGAGGTCCGCCTTCGGCTCCGCCAACAGGCACTGACGGGCACCCGCCACCGGGAACACCCAGCGGCGGTAGCCCCACCAGCGGAACACCGAACCCGCCGCGGTGCCGAGCAGCATCCCGCTGACGAAGTCGGCGATCTCCTGAGTGAGGAAGCTGACCTCGGGGACCTCGAGACGCAGGACATAGCGCGAGATCAGCGGTGGGCACAGGTTGATCGTCACGGCGATCGCGTTGACGACGAAGAACAACGCAGCCTCGTGGAAACGGCGCCTGCCGCCGCGGGTGTGGAACGCCCAGCGCCGGGAAAGCAGGTACGCGAAAACCGTCGCCACGACGGTCGCGATCGCCAGCGCCGTGACCGGTTTGGTCTGCAGGACGGTGAGTTTGAGCCCGTAGTTGGTCCCGAGGGTGAGGACGAACGCGGCGAGGCCGACGGTGGCGAACCGGAGCAGCTCACGCCGCTTGCCGGTCCGCGCACCATCGGTCGCCGCGCCGTCCACAAAGGACGCCGGGGCGGTTCTGAGCACCGGGGGCTCAGCAGTTCGACGTCGCCGGGGTGCCCGCGACCCGGTCCTTGAGGAAGGCGAGCACGTCGGCGTTGCCGGTGTAGACCGCCGTGATGTGATCGGTGTCGAAGGTCTTCCAGGTCGTCTTGACCCCGGCCGCGCAGTAGGTCTTGCGGAGCGTGTCGGCCTGGGTGAACTGGACGAGCTGATCCTGCTTGGCGTGGTAGAGGAGCACCGGGACCTTGGGGGGTGTGCCGCCGAGCTTGTTCTCGTTGAGCCGCTTCACCCATTCCGGTCGGATGTAACCGGCGCTGGTCGTGTAGTCGGCGATCCTCTGGTTCGCGTAGGTGGTGAGCAGTTCGAACGTGCACGCGCTCTTCTGCATCTCCGCGAATTTCGCGCGGCCGTTGTCGCTGAGGAAGGAGTCCAGCTTCAGCTCGGGGTAAGCCTTGTCCAGGCCGAGGAGGGCGTAGGCGAAGACGCCGAAGCCTTGCTTCCCGTCGAGTTGAAGGGTGACCTGGACGAGGTCGGCGGGCACGCCGCCCGCCGCGACGCCGACGAGGTTCAGTTCCGGGGCGTACGAGGGCTGCAGTTCACCGGCCCAGGCGGCCGCCCCGCCGCCCTGCGAGTATCCGCGGAAGAGCACCTTGGCGTCGGCGGACAGTTTCGCTTCCGGCAGGCGTTGCGCGGCGCGGACCGCGTCGATCACCGCCGGGCCTTCCGAACGCCCGACCACGTAGGTCGTCTTCGGATCCTGGCGGTAGCCTTCGTAGTCGGTCAGCGCGACGGCGTATCCGGCGTCGAGCGCGTCGTCGAGACCGGACTGCTCGTAGAACGCGCCGATGTCGATCATCTTCGATGGCGTGCAGTCGAAGGCCGGACCGTGCGTACCGGCGCCGAACGAGACGATCGGCGCCTTCGCCGGGTCGGCGTTCTTCGGCACCAGCACCGTCCCGGTCACCGCGTCCGGCCGCCCGAGGGCATCCGTCGACAGGTACATCACCTGCCACGCGTCGACGGAATCCTTACGCGGCCCGGCTTTCGAGACACGCGAGCGGATGATGTCTCCCGGCTTGCCCGTGGGGAGCGGGGACGGCGGGGTGTAGAACGAGTCGTCGGACGCCACGGGGGCGGCGGAGCTCGCCGGGCTCACGCTCAGTGCGGTCAGCACGCCGGCGGACAGTGCGATCGCCAGCGCGGCGGCGAGCGTCCGGCGGGACGGGCGGGGGAACGAGATCGGCACGGCCGGGCCTCCAGGGTGCGGGACGGTTTCAGGCGTCTGTGGGAAGAGGGAGCGGCGCCATGCTCAGGCGTTGCCGTAGACCTGGCGGCAGGTCTGGGATTCGGCGAAGGCGAGGTCCAGTTCCGGGTTGGCGCGGAGGGGTTTGATCGGTCCCTCCGGTTCACTCAGCCCGCTCATCGTGCTGTCGGCGTCGGAGATCACCTTGTCCAGGCTCGCCTTGTCGGTGACCTTCGCGTCCTGCATCTTCGTCAAGGTGGCGGTCACCTTCGACTTGGTTTCGTCCAGCGTGGTGGTGGCCTTGTCCACAGCGGACTGTCCATCCGGGACCGGTGGCACGCCGGCGTTGCGAATCCCGCCCGCCATGTCGTCGAGCGCCACGGTGAGCGAGTTCAGGAAGCCGACCATCGCGGTCTTCGCGCCCTGCGGGTTGTTGGGGTCGAACGCGGGCGGTTGGGACAGCTTCGCCGAACCGGCCGCCACCCCGGAGCAGACCTTGTCCACCCAGGCGAGCGCGGCGGGGTCGGCGTGCCTGCCGGAGTCGGCGGGTTCGTCGGACCCGCAGGCGGTCAGCAGGACTGCCGTGGCGGACGCGGAGAGGGCGGCGAACGCGATTCGCGCTGCCGTGCGGCGCATTCTCTTCATGGTTTCCCCGTCGAATTCGGCGAAAGAGGGCCGGCCGCGGCACGACGCGCGGGAATCCGCGGTGGTCGGCGATGACCGGTTTGCTGAACCGCGAGGTTACTCACGAAAGATTCCCTCAGGCAAGCCGATCCGTGCGGCATGGAAGTGGGAAAAGAGCGATTGGCACGCACGAGATAATTTCGCGTGGCGTGGTTGTCACGCGCGTCAGCAGTTCCCCGTGCCGCCTCTGATGCCTCTGTACTGGGGAAACCCATGTGCCGCTACTAGGAAGCGGACGGTCGCACCGTGCCAGCGTGACAATTTACCGGCGACGCGTCAACTTTTCCCGGTAAGCCCTTGATAGCAGTGCTGCCGTCTCGTTAGTTTACTGTTTGGTTGCGATCCGTCAGACATCGTCGCTACCCGCAGAATTCTCTCGGGCCGATATTCATTGCTCTGGGGAATTGTACGCCGTTTCGTATCATCGTTGATACCACGGAAGGACGATCGTGAGTCACCGTAGAGGAACCAAGAAGGCGGTCGCCGTCGCCGCTGCCGGTGCCGTGGGGCTTGCCACCGCGGTACTCGTGGTCGGCGCACAGGCCAGTGTCGCCGAACCGATTTCGCTCTCGCTCAACTACCACTGCGATTACCCGCTCGTGGGCTCCCAAGCGCTGAAGGTGGTGATCAACACCGATCTCCCGCTGTCGGTCAAGACCGGTCAGCCGACCGGCGCGTTCGACATCAAGGCGATCTCGACGATCAACGCGGAGACGGTCAGCGGGCTCAACCTGATCAGCGCGACGACGCTGGAAGGCCAGGCGGTCGCCTCGGCGGTCGTGGCCGCTCCCGGGATGAACCTGCCGGTCAAGGTGCCGAACGAGCTGACCAAGACGAACATCCCGCCCACCGGCGAGATGGTCATCAACGCGGCGGGCAAGACGCCGTCGCTGACCTTCAACACGCCCGGCGAAGCCAAGATCACCGTGAATGACCTGCAGCTCAAGGTCACTCCGCGTAAGGCCGACGGCTCCGTCACGGAGATCACCCCGGACGGCACGATCGACGCGCCGTGCAAGCAGGACCCGGGTCAGAACAACGTTCTGGCCACGATCAAGATCGGCGACGGTCCCACCCCCACCGGTACGACCACCACCACCCCGCCGAGCCCCACCACCTCGCCGAGTTCGACCACGACCTCGCCGAGCCCCACGACCACCCCCGGTGGTGGCGGGATCAAGTACGCGTTCGGCATCAAGGGTAAGACCGACCTGAAGGCGCTCGGCAGCTCCGCGCCGATCAGCGGCGGTTTCGACGCGGATGTGGACCTCGCGTCGAAGAAGTTCACCGGCGATCTCAAGCTCGACCCGTCGAAGACCGACTTCAAGCTCTTCGGGTTCGTGCAGGGCAGCTCGGACATCGTCGTCGAGCAGGTCGGCAAGCAGTCCGGTGAGCTCATCGGCACCGGGTTCAAGGCGAACGTCAAGTTCAACGTGTTCCTGCCGAAGGTGCAGGTGTTCGGGTTCCCGATCAGCAACGACCCGAAGTGCGGGACGGTCACTCCGTCGACAAGCGAGATGACCACGGCACCGGACTTCAACCTGCTCAAGGGCGGGAAGCTGACCGGTACCTACTCGCTGTCGGGACTGCAGAACTGCGGTTCCTTCAACGACATGATCAGCCTGTTCACCAAGAGCGAGGGCAACACCCTCGATCTGGACCTCACCAAGAAGTAGTCAGGTAGCCGGTCCCCGTCGCCTCCCGCGACGGGGACCGGTGCCGTTTTCGGGAAGGCGACCATGCCCCTTCGCATCAACGTCCGGATGCTGCTCGCGGCGGGCCTCATCGTCCTGCTCACCGCCGGCAGCCTGCTGTTCGTCGCCGTCCGCAGCGCGGCGGCGGGCACCCCCGTCGACAAGAAACTGTCGTTCACCTGCCCGTTCCCGCTGATCGGGCTGCAGAAGCTCGACGTGAACATCAAGGCCGACTTCGAGGTCCCGACCGCGCCCGGCGGCACGCTCAGCACCTCCGGGCTGACGATCACGGTGAACGTGCCGGACAAAGCGGCGCGCGGGCTCAACCTCGTCGGCGCCACCACCATCGAAGGCACCGCGGCGGCGGGCGTGACGCTGGTCAACGGCGACGCGAGTCCCTTCCCGGTACGGATCCCGCTGAACGTCGCCAAGACCGGCCTCCCGCCGTCCGGCTCGTTCAGCACGGTGGCGACAGGCTCCGTGCCGACGGTGAAGATCGCGAAGCCGGGTAAGACCACCCTGACCATCGGGGACTTCACCACCCGCTTGACCCCTAAGAAGGCCGACGGTTCGTTCACCGGGATCGGTTCGTTCACCTCGGACTGCGTGCTCGACCCCGGCCAGGACGCGGTTTTGCTCTCCTTCGACCTCGGTGACAAGCCGACCGGGCGCCAGTACACGGTCGCCGGGAAGACCGGCGTCAAGGCGCTGGGCACGACCGCGCCGCTGACCGGAGGGTTCGACCTGAGCGCCACGTCGGCCACGGCCTTCACCGGCGGCCCGGTGTTCGACAAGGCGCACGCCGACTTCCGGCTGTTCGGCTTCCTGCCGGGCGCGGCCGATCTCGAGTTCGTCGCGGACGGACCGCAGGGCGGCGACTTCGCCGGGACGGGTTTCGTGGCCCGCCCGCGGTTCACCACCGTCCTCCCGCTGGTCACACTCGTCGGCATGCCGGTCAGCAGTGGGCCGGGCTGCAAGACGTCGGCCCCGTCCACGGCGGAACTGCGGACCGGGGACGGCTTCACCATGGCCGCGGGCGGCGCGCTCACCGGCACCTATGCGCTGGCGCCGCTGACCGGCTGCGGCGCGTTCACCCCGTACCTGAGCACGTTCGTGCAAGGCGACGGCAACACGTTCGATCTCGTGCTGAAGCCACGCTAGTGCCCGGATGCCGGACGTGACTCACGTGCTTGGACCCGGATCTCGCGTGCCCAGACCCGGATCTCGTGTGTGCGGAGTCTGGGCACGCGAGATCCGCCTCTGAGCAAGCAGGACTTCGGCCGGGCGGACCGACGCGCTGCGTGACACTTCCGGGTGGTTTTGTACCATCGCCCCTGACAAGGGGGCCTTCGTGAAGCCGTTGAACACCGGCGAACCCACCGGCGTGGGGCGCTACCGGGTGTTCGCCGCGCTCGGAGAGGGCGGGATGGGCCGGGTGCTGCTCGGGATCTCCTCCGACGGGCGCCTGGTCGCGATCAAGCAGGTCCACCCGGGGTTCGCGCACGATCCCGGCTTCCGCGAGCGGTTCCGCCGCGAGGTCGACACTTCGCGTCTGGTGTCCGGCGCGTACACCGCCCCGGTCATGGACGCCGATCCGAACGCGCCGACACCATGGCTGGCTTCGGTCTTCGTGCCGGGACCGTCGTTGTCCGAGGCGGTGACCGCGGGCGGGCCGCTGCCGCCGATGGCGGTCCGGCATCTCGCCGCGGGGCTCGCGCTGGCGCTCGGCGACATCCATCGCGCCGGGCTGATCCACCGGGATCTGAAGCCGAGCAACGTCATCCTCACCGGTGACGGTCCCAGGGTGATCGACTTCGGGATCGCCCGTGCCGTCGAGGGCGATTCGGAGCTCACGCACACCGGCGCGATCATCGGCTCGCCCGGGTTCATGTCGCCGGAGCAGGCCGAAGGGAAGCCACTGACCCCGGCGAGCGACCTGTTCTCGTTCGGCGCGCTGCTGGTGATGGCCGCGACCGGGGCGAACCCTTTCACCGGAACCTCCACTCCGCACACTCTGTACAACGTCGTGCACGTCCAGCCCGACCTGCGTCACCTGGCGCCGGAGCTCCGGCAGCTCGTCGAGCCGTGCCTGGCGAAGAACCCGGCGGACCGGCCGTCTCCGGCCTGGGTGCTGGAGAGACTGGGCCCGATCCCGCCGATGGCCGGCCCGTGGCCGCCGGTGGTGCCGCACCTCATCGAGGCACAGCAGGCCGAGGTCCGTCGGCTGCTGAACCCGCCTCCGCCGAAGCGATCCCGGCGTGGCTTGTACGCGGGACTCGCCGCGGCCGCCGTCGTGCTGCTGGCCGGTGGCGTCGTCACCGCGGTCTCGTTGAACAAGGAGGATCCGCCTCCTGCCGTCGCCGCGCCGAGTTCGTCGCCGCCGCTGGACGAACCGGCCGCCACCCCGGTCAACCAGGATCCGCTCGGCCCGGACAACCTGCGACGGGTGAACCTGTGCAAGGTGCTCGAAGGGCGCGACGTGCCCGGATTCGGCAAACTGAGCACGGCGATCGACATCCATTTCGATTCGTGCACGTACTCCTCGCCCGCGGGCAAGTGGCTGGAGCTGGGGGTCGGCGGCGATCTGATCGAGGGCGAATCCGGTGGCGAGCTGGAGGGGCTTCCGTTGCGAATCAAGGGTTCCGACGACTCGTGCGCGGTCGCGGTCCCCGTCACGGGGCTGCCGAACACCAAACTCGGCGCCGACGTGAACTCGATGTCCACAAAGGACGAGGCCTGCTCGGTGGTGAAGGCGGCCCTCACCGACGCGGTCAAACGGATCCGGGCCGGTGGCCAAGATCGCGAGCTTCCGGCAGGCACCCTCGCGCCGCTGGACCCGTGCGCGCTGGTCGGCCCCGCGACCACGGACCGGCTGATCGGGCCGGTGGTCGAAACGATCCGCGAGCATCTGCACCAATGCCGGTACGACGCGGCGGGCAACATCCGGGTGAGCTTCGTACGGTCCTACCCGCCGGTCCAGACGAAAGACTCCTACTACACGGGTTCCGCCACCCTGGATCTCGGCGGTACCAAGGTGTACCTGGCGAAGAAGGACGACGGTGTCGCTCGCTCCAGCTGTTCGCTGACCTGGCAGCACCGGTCCGTCAGCGACCGTGACGGGGAGAACGTCGAGCTGACCGTCGGCACCAGCGGGACGAAGATGACCGCCCACGAGGCGTGCGAGAAGGCGAAAGGCTTCGCCGAAGCATTGCTGCGAAAACTTCCGAAACCCTAGGGCTGATCAGTGAACCCGTTGAACCCCGCCGAACCCCGACAGATCGGCCCGTACCGGATCATCGCCGAACTCGGTGCGGGTGGCATGGGCCGGGTCGTGCTGGGTCTGGCCCCGGACGGCAGGCTTGTCGCGGTCAAACAGCTGCACGCCCAGTTCGCGCACGATCCGCGCTTCCGTGAACGGTTCCGGCGCGAGGTCGCCACGTCGCGTCTGGTCTCCGGCGCCTACACCGCCGCGGTCATGGACGCCGACGCGGAGGCGGAAACCCCGTGGCTCGCGTCGGTCTTCGTCACCGGCCCCTCCTTGAAGGAGGCAGTGGACGCCACCGGGCCGCTGCCCGCCGAGCCGGTGCGTCTGCTGGCGTCCGGGCTCGCCGCCGCGCTGACCGAGATCCACCGCGCCGGGCTGATCCACCGGGATCTCAAGCCCAGCAACATCATCCTGACGAGTGATGGACCCAGGGTGATCGACTTCGGCATCGCGCGGGTGGCGGAGGAGGCACAGGACCTCACCGGCACGGGCGCGATCATCGGGTCGCCCGCGTTCATGTCGCCGGAACAGGCAGGCGGCGGGCAGGTCACCGGGGCGAGTGACGTGTTCTCCCTCGGCGCGATCCTGGTCATGGCCGCGACCGGCCGCGGCCCTTTCACCGGTCCGACCGCGCCCCAGACGCTGTATAACGTCGTTCACGCCGCCGCGGACCTCGCCGACGTCCCGACAGAGATCCGGCGGCTCGCCGAGCCGTGCCTGGCCAAGGATCCGGCCCGCCGCCCGACCCCGCAACAGATCCTCGACTACCTCGGCCCGGTGCCGACGGCAGCCGCTCCCTGGCCGCCCGCCGTGCACGCTCGGATCCAGCAGCAAGACGCCGAAGTGCGCTCGGTGCTGGCCTTGCCGTTACCGGTCTGGCGGCCGCCTCCGAAGAAGATGGCACCGCGGACGAAGAAGATCCTCTTCGGCGCGCTCGCCGGAGTCGTCCTGCTCGTCGTCGCGGGGATCGTCGCGCTCGGCCTCTCCATCGCCGACTACGCCGAACCCCAGGATCCCGGAGTGACGTCGCTGGCGGCGTCCGAAGCGCTCAGCCCGGATCGGCTGCGCCTCGCCGACCCGTGCAAGGTGCTCGCCGGCCGGTTCGTGCAGGAGTTCGGGACCCTGAAGCCGGAAACGGATCCGATCCACCCGGCGCGCTGCAAGTACACCGGCCTCGACGACGTCTCCTTCGATGTCCAGCTCGGCGAAGGCGTGACCGCCAGCAGCCTCGAGCGGACGGACCGGACCGCCGAAGGACTTCCGTTGGTGCGCAGCACGATCAGCGGCGGATGCGACTCGGTGGTCCAGCTTCCGACGGATCGGCGGCTCGGTGTCGTCGTCTCCCATTCGAGCAGGGACGGTGACCCCTGCAAGGCCGCCGATGATCTGTTGACCGCCGCTCTCACCCGGCTGCGCACGCACGAGGTCGACCGCGCCGGTGACCCGGCGAGCCTGCTCCCGCTCGACCCGTGCGCGGTCGCCGATCCGGCGGTGCTCGTCAAGAACATGCCCAACGCGCAGCCCGTTCCGCGGACGCTGCGTATCTGCGAGTGGCAAGGCGGCGGGGACATGCTGACCGTCGAGTTGCAGCGGGGCGCCTACGCGCCCGAAGGGTCACCGGTCGACCTCGGCGACGGCGTCACCGGCGACCTCCGGGAGTTCGGGGACTCGAACTGCGTCGTGACCTGGACGCACCGTCCGCTGACGGACCGCGAGGTCGAACACGTCGCCGTCCGGCTGCTCGCCAGGGAGAGGAGCGGGAGCCCCTGCGACCGGACCAAGGCGATCGCGGGCTCGGTCGCTTCACGGTTGCCGAAACCCTGAGCCGCCTTGGTTTCGATCGAGAGGGGGATCCCCTGTGCGGGCCCGGAAACGAGTCCGCTAAACTGGTTTCAGTACGAACAACTTCACCACGCGCGTTTAGCTCAGCGGGAGAGCGCTTCCCTGACACGGAAGAGGTCACTGGTTCAATCCCAGTATCGCGCACCAGGTTCGCTTCCCCGGCGAACCGGAGTTCGTACCGCGGGCGATTAGCTCAGGGGGAGAGCGCTTCGTTCACACCGAAGAGGTCACTGGTTCGATCCCAGTATCGCCCACCGCAAGCAAAGCCCCATCCGGTCAGGGTGGGGCTTTTTGCGTGCGTCGGTCTTTGCGTTGCGCGGGTGGTGGGTCTCGCGAGTGGTAAGGACGGTTCCAACCCGACTTGCCACTCACGACCACCCCGACCGAAGCGCGGCCGCCCCTGGTGTCGCGAAAGCCACTTTCGCGACACCGGCCAGCCGACAGTAGGTATCCACGAGTCCAGATCAGATGCGCCTTCAGTAGCTTGCATCAACGCGTCGCGCGTCTGACGGAGCCGTTGTCCGGCCTGCTCGAGCTGGGCTACGGGCAGCTTGGCGACCGACTCGGTGACAGCACGTACGACGTCTAGAACCGACTTAGGCATCCTCGCGGCAAGATCGCTTAGAAACAACGAAGCGGGTCGCTACGCCGCAAGCCAGCCACGAGAGCCCTTCGCGGTTCAGCCGTGAGTACCGGCGGCTCTTCGGCGCACCGTCCCGGCAGGACGCTTGCCTCAGCGCAGTGACTCGAGCATCGGTGTGAGCGTGTCCATCGTCGCGGCGAGGTCGGACTTCGGGTCGGGGGAGTGGGCGAGCCAGACGGCGGCCTCGTTCATCGCCCCGGAAAGCAGGCGTACCAACGGTTCCACCGGACGCTTCGCCAGGACGCCGTCGGCCATCAGCCCGGTCAGCGCTTCGGCGAGGTGCCGTGCGGAGTACTCGTCGTCGAGTTCGCGCCAGTCCTGCCACCCGAGCACGGACGGGCCGTCCAGCAGCATGATCTGCTGGATCTCCGGCTCGGTCGCCGCGGCGAGGAAGGCGCGGCAACCGGCCAGCAGTCCCGCCCACGAGTCCGGCGCGGCATCCGCGGCCAGCGCGACCTGCTCGCCGACGGAGTGCTGCACGACGGCGAGGACGTGCCGGAACAGGTCCGCCTTGCTGCTGAAGTGGTGGTAGAGCGCGCCTTTGCTCACGCCCGCGGTCTGGGCGATGCTCTCCAGTCCGACGTTGCCGTAGCCGTGCTCGGCGAACAGGCGGCGTGCGGTGGCGGTCAACGCCTCCCTCGTTTCTTCGCGCTGCTGCTGCTTCGTGCGGGCCATACCGGAATCTTGACATACCGACCGTCGGTTGGCTAATTTCGAAGAAGCAAACCGACGGTCGGTATTGTTACTGAAAACTAGGCGGCTCCATGCGGCTGACCAGCTTCTATCCCGTCCTCATGACCGAGCGGCTCGCCGAGACGCGCGACTTCTACCGCGACCACTTCGGCTTCGAGTCCACCTTCGAGGCCGACTGGTACGTCAGCCTCAAGCGTGGCGAGTGGGAGCTCGCGATCCTGGCCCCCGGCCACGGCACCATCCCCGGCGGGTTCGGCAAACCGGTGCAGGGGTTGTTGCTGAACTTCGAGGTCGACGACGTCGACGCCGAGCACCGGCGGCTGGTCGTCGATGCGCGCCTGCCCGAGGCGCTTTCCCTGCGTAGCGAGGAATTCGGGCAGCGGCACTTCATCGTCGCCGACCCGAACGGCGTGCTGATCGACGTGATCCAGCAGATCCCGCCGACCGGGGAGTACGCCGAGCAGTTCACCGACGAGGCGCGCCCGCGCTGACGAGCACGCCTAGATGAGCCGGGACGCCGCCAACCTCGTTCGTAGGCGCGCGAGGGCGCGATGCTGAGCCACCCGGACGGCGCCAGGGGTGGACCCCACGGCCTCCGCCGTTTCTTCGGCGGACAATCCCACGACGACACGCAGGACCACGATCTCACGCTGTTTATCGGGAAGGACACGCAGGAGTTGCGCCATGCGCTCGTTCAGCTCGCCTTGCAGGGCGCGCTGCTCGGGGCCGACGTCACCCTCGATCTCGTCGGGGACCTCGGCGACCGGTTCGGCACGGTTACGGGCCGCGGCGCGATGCGCGTCGGCCACCTTGTGCTGGGCGATCCCGTAGACGAAGGCCAGGAACGGGCGGCCCTGATCACGGTACGAAGGCAATGCCGTGAGCACCGCGAGACACACCTCCTGAGCAACGTCGTCTGCGGAAGCGAACGAACGCTCCTGCCTGCCAACCCGAGCGCGGCAGTACCGCACCACCAAAGGACGGATGGCCGCCAGCAACCGCTCGACCGCTTGAGGATCACCCTCGACAGCAGCGGCGACCGGCTCATCCAAGCCATCGGTGCCTCGGCGCGTCGTCTGGCCTGCGGCGATCACCTGGCGTGTCAGCGCGCGGCTTTTGACTCGCGCCAATGTCTTGTCGAGGTCCGATCCGCTGCGGAGGGAGTCGTCGAAGGCATTGTCGCCCTGGAGCAGCCAGTTCGGCAGATCGCGGGTGTCAGTCACTGGTGTTGCCTCCCTTCGAGTGCCCAAGCGATGACGTCACGTTGCTGCGGGGGCAGTCGGTTCACCAGGCTTCCCGGTCGACGGGCTGGGATCGAACCCGCGTCCGGGCGATTCGGTGAGCCGCCCGTCGCGCCGAGCATCACCACTCCCTCCCCTACGGTCGTATATCACCAGTAGGGTTTCTTCGGGCAATCTCAGACCACGCGCTGACGAGCACAGCCAGCACAAACAACCCGCAAGCTGCGGCCGCCGATATCTGGAGCCCGGTGGTGCACGCGGCTTGTGCGGCTTCGAGCAATTCGTCGGCCGAACGCGACGTGAGGCCCGAGGCGGCTGCTTCCGCTTGAGCCGGCCCGGACAGGGCGAGCTGCCGCACCGGTTCGGGCACGCCGGGCGGGACGGCCAGGTGTCCCGCGTACACCGCGGCCGCCAGTGAACCGAACACGGTCGTCCCGAAACCCGCGCCCAGTTCGTAGCCCGTTTTCTCCACGGCCGCGGCGCCCCCGGCCTGATCCGCCGACGTCGCCGAAAGCAGGGTGTCGGTGCTCGAAGTGAGCGCGAGCGCCATCCCCAGCCCCAATCCCGCCAGTCCGGTACCGAGGAGCACTGGCGACGTCAGCGCGGCCGAGCCCGCCGCCGGGACCAGCAGTGACACCGCCGCGACGGCGAACCCGGCCGTACGGACGCGAGCGTTGCCGAACCGCTCCAGCAGCGAAGGCGTCACGACGCTGCCGACGGCCGACGCGCCGAGCACCAAGAGCAGCCGGGCGGCGGCCGCTGTCGGGGAGAGGCCGAGCACCACCTGCAGGTATTGGGCGAACAGCAGGCCGAGTCCGACCAGTGTGCTCATCACCAGCAGTACCCCGCCGACGGCGGCGCGCACTCCGGGAAGCCGGAACAGGGAGAGGTCAAGCAACGGCGGATCGGTCCGGCGCTGGCGGCGCAGGAACAGTCCGACGAGGACACAGCCGGCCGAGCCCGAAGCGACGGCCGGGAGCCAGGAACCCGGCTGGCCGACGGCGAACGCGATGCCGAGGACACCGCCCGCCGCGAGGGCGGCGCTGAGCGCGTCCCACGGTCGCCGCCCCGGCGGATTGCGGGGCAGCCACCGCAGCGCCAGCACCACGGCCGCCAAAATCACCGGCGGATTCAGCAGGAAAGTGGCGCGCCAGCCCCACGTTTCGACGAGCAGTCCGCCGAGGATCGGCCCGAACACCGAGCCGGTGCCCGCGATCCCGCTGCACACCGCGATCGCCGTGCGGCGGTGTCGCTGCTCCGGGAAGAGCTCCCGGAGCAGCGACATCGTCACCGGCATGATCATCGCGCCGCCTGCCCCGAGCACCGCGCGGAAGCCCAGCAACACCGGGACATTCGGCGCGAACGCGCAGCCGAGTGACGCGATCCCGAACACGACGTACCCGGTGACCAGGACGCGTCGCCGCCCGTACCGGTCGCCGAGGGTGCCGAACGGCAGCAGCAGCGGTGCGGCGGTCAGCGGGTAGATCGCCACGATCCACACCTGTGCCACCGCACCGGGCCGCAGGTCACGGACGAGGTCGGGCAACGCGACGTGCAGCACGGTCGCGTCGACCGCCACGAGGAAGAGCCCGGCGCCGAGCACCGCCAGCAGCGGCCAGGCGCGGATGACCGCTCGCTCGGCCCGGGCCGTGGTCACAGGAGCCCCGCCAGATGCCTCGCCACGACGTCGACGTGAGGCGGGTCGACGACCGACAGGTGATGGGCCTCGACCGGCACGATCTCCAGGCCGGGGCACAGGTCCGCCCAGCCCGCCGCGAGATCCGTCCGGGAATAGCGTGGTTCCATCGCCAGCCCGGCCGCGTACTGCTCGACAGCCCGGTAGAGCACAACCCGGCCGTCGTAGCGGCGGGGCGTCCCGCGTTCGGCCGCCAGTGTGTCCAAAAAGGACTGACGCTGGTGCCGGAGCACGCCGGGGCTGAGCAAGCCTGCTTCGGCGACCCTCCGCATGGTCAGCTCGATCTGTTCCTCTTCGGGCAACGGTGCCAGTTCCTCGTGGCCGAGCCGGACTTCGCGACCATAGGTCCCTTCGACGTAGCCGGTGAACCGCAGGAATCGCCGGGCGGACGAGGCGCGCGGATCGAGGTCCGGCTCCGGCAGCGGGAGCATGGTGTCGATCAGAGCGACGAATTCGACCTCCTCGCCTTCCTCCGCGAGCCGTGCGGCGACGCCGTAGGCCAGCGCCCCGCCGAACGACCAGCCCGCCAGCCGGTACGGCCGGTCGCGACGCTGCGCCCGCACCAGTGGCAGCAGCTGTTCGACGCGTTCCTCGATGCCGACACCGGGAACACGTTCGAAGCCGATGCACGGCACCGACGTGGGCAGCCGGTCCAGCAGCGGCCGGTAGACGGTGCACGTGCTGCCGCCGGGGTGGAACAGCAGCAGCGGCGCGATCCCGTCCTCACCGGACGTCAGGACGTGCACCGGTCCCTGTTCCTCCCGCGTGTCGAGGACGGCGCGAGCGACGTCGGCGATGGCGGCGAGCGAGTCGTGCCGCCGGAGTTCGGCGGCGTCGACCGGGGTGGCGAGTTCGGTGCTGAGGCCCTCGGCTAGTAGTTCGGCCAGCCGATCCGGGGTGCCGGTCTCGGTCAGCCGGACGTTCGTGCCACCCGCGTCGGTCCCGGTGTGCTCCTGCCACAGGCGCAGCACCAGCCGGTCGGCCGCGTCCCAGGCCCGGCCTCCGGCCGGAAGCGGAGCCTCGTCTTCGCGCGGCGCGAGGTCGCGGCTGAGGTCGGCGAGGGTGGCGCCCCGGAGCACGCTGGCCGCGTCGGGTTCGGTGCCGAACTCCCGGCGGACGGCTTCGCGGATCCGGTTCGCCATCAGGGAATCCAGCCCGAGTTCGACGAGCGGGACATCGGCGTCGATGCGGTCGGGCCGCAGCCCCATGACGGCGGCGACGATCTCGGTCAGCCGGTTCCCGCCGGTGCTCCGCACGGGTTCGGGTTCGGTCGTGCGTGCCGCGAAAGACGGCGGTTCCTCGGCGGAGGTGTACCAGTGCCGCTCGTGCCGCCACGGCATCGGCGGGACGTCGACGAGGCGGGCGCCGTCGTCCGGATCGGCGGGGGTGATCCGCGTTCCCGCGCAATAGAGTTCGGCCGCCGCGGCGCCCAGCGCGCGGACCTCGTCCTGACCACGGCGCAGCGTTCCGGTGACGACGGCGTCGTGGATCCCTTCGGCAGCGAGCGTCCGCGCCACCGATCCCCGCAGGATCGGATGCGGTGACACCTCGACGAAGACACGGTGCCCGTCCGCGGCGGCGGCCGCCACGGCCTGCCGGAACCGCACCGGACGGCGCAGATGCGCGGCCCAGTACCCGGCGTCGAAGTCCGGCGGATCCGCCGGATCGGCCGAAACCGTGTCGTACCAAGGCACTGTCGGACGTCGTCCGCCCAGTTCGGCGAGCGCCTCCCGGAGTGCGGGCAGGACCGGATCGACGCGGGCGGAGTGCCCGGCGACCTCGACCGGCAGCCGCCGCGCGGTCAGCCCGGCGGCCTCGAGTTCCGCGACGAGCAGGTCGAGGACGGTGGCATCCCCGGCAACGGTCAGCTGACCCGGCGCGGATTCGACGGCGAGTTCGATGTCCGGGTACAGCTCGAGTTCCTCCGGCGCGAGTTCCACCGCCGCCATCGCTCCTCCCGGACCGATCGTGCCAAGGAGCCGGGCACGGGTCGCGACCAGGTGGACGGCCTCGTCGGGGGTGAGCACACCGCTCACCACGGCGGCGGCCGCGGAGCCCAGCGAGTGCCCGATGACGGCCGACGGCCGGACCCCGAGCGCCTCCCATTGGGCGGCCAGCGCGATCTGCGTCCCGAAGATCGCCGCCTGGGTTTCGGGCAACGGCAACGGCTCCCCGGTGGTGAGCAGGGAACGCAGCGATCGGCCGGTGTGCTCGATGAACAGATCACCGAGTTTGTCGACCTGCGCGGCGAAGGCGGGCTCGGCCGCGAGCAAGCCGAGGCCCATGCCAGGCCACTGGGAACCGTGGCCGGAGAACACGAACACCGGGCCGTCGGTGGTCCGGGTGGCACCGACGGCCGCGCCCGCGGGCAGCGGATCGGCACCGGAGCCTACGGCGCGCAGCAGCACCGCCAGTTCCGCGGTGTCCCCGGCGACGACGGCGGCGCGGTGCGGTCCGCCGTTGTCCCGCCGGAACAGGGTGTGGGTGACGTCGGCGAGGAAATTCGACGGCGTTGCCGAGGATTCCAGCCAGTTCGCCAGTTGCGTCGCCCGTTCGGTGAGGCGGTCGCCGGTGCGGGCGGACAGCAGCCCGATCCGGACGTCGGCGCGGTCCGGCGCCGGTTCCAGTGCCGGGGCCTGTTCGAGGACGACGTGCGCGTTGGTCCCGCCGAACCCGAACGCGGACACTCCGGCCGTGGCGCGGCCGGACCGGCGCGGCCAAGGCGTCGGTTCGGTCACCACCCGGAGTCCCAAATCGTCGAACGGGATGTGCGGGTTGGGCGCGGAGAAATGCAACTGGGGCGGTAACTCGTCGTGGGTCATCGCGAGGACGACCTTGATCAGCCCGGCGATCCCGGCGGCCGCCTCCGCGTGCGCGATGTTCGTCTTCACCGAACCGATCAGCAGCGGGGCGTCGGCGGGACGGTCCTTGCCGAGCACGGCGCCGAGCGAGCGGGCCTCGATCGGGTCGCCGAGCAGGGTGCCGGTGCCGTGCGCCTCGACGTAGTCCACAGTGGACGGATCGAGCCGGGCACCGTGGTAGGCCGTGCGCAGCATGTCCTGCTGGGCGACGGGATTCGGCGCCGCCAGGCCTTGGGACCGGCCGTCGGAGTTGACCGCGGTGGAGCGGATCACCGCGAGCACCCGGTCGCCGTCGTACTCGGCGTCCGCCAGCCGTTTGAGCACGACGACGCCGCAGCCCTCAGCGCGCGCGATGCCGTCGGCGCCCGCGGCGAACGTCTTGCAGCGGCCGTCCTCGGCGAGCAGTCCCGCCGCCGCGAACGCGGCCGTCGGCCCGGGCAGCAGCATGAGGTTCACCCCACCGGCCAGTGCGAGATCGGCCTCGCCGTCACGCAGCGCCCGCACCGCGTGGTGCACCGCGACCAGTGACGAGGAGCAGGCGGTGTCCACCGCCATGCTCGGCCCGCGCAGGTCGTAGATGTAGGACAGCCGGTTGGCCGAGATGCTCCCGGCCGCACCGGTGGCCGTCCACAGGTCCACCCCGCCGCCCGCCATCGTGAGGTGCCCGTAGTCGTGGGTGGAGATCCCGGTGAACACGCCGGTCCGGCTGCCGCGCAGGGAAACCGGGGCGATCCCGGCGTGTTCCAGTGCCGCCCAGGCGACCTCCAGGAGCATCCGCTGCTGCGGGTCCATGGTGGACGCCTCGCGCGGGGTGATGCCGAAGTGGTCGGCGTCGAAACCGGCGACGTCGTCGAGGAACCCGCCGACGACCGGTGCCGCGTCCGCGGTCCACCGTCCGGGCGGCGCGGTCCGGACGGCGTCCCGCCCGCTGCTCAACAGGTCCCAGAACTCTTCGAGACCGTTCGCTCCCGGCCAGCGGCAGCCGAGGCCGACGACGGCGATCGGATCGGTCCGGCGACGGTCCGTGCCGGTCACCTCCGGTTCCGGTTCGGTGCCGCCGGTGAGGGAGCGGGCAAGGTGGTCGAGGGTCGGGCTTTCCCACAGCAGGGTTGCCGGGAGCGGGGTGCCGAGCAGGTCTTCGAGGTCCGCGGCGATGCCGACGGCCTGCCGGGAGGACAGGCCGTAGTCGCTGAGCGGACGGTCGGGTTCGAGCCGGGTGGGGTCCACGCCGATGTGCTCGGCGACCGTGTCGAGCAGCCAGCGGCGCAGTGCGGGGGTGTCGAGCGTCGGGTTTCTCATCGCACCAGGGCCTTTCCGTAGTCGCCTGCGAGGTAACGGTCGCGGCAGGCGCTACGCGCGATCTTGCCGCTGGAGGTGCGCGGGACCAGGCCCGCCGGGACGAGCACGACGTCACGCAAGGAAAGGCCGTGCGCGTCGGATACGAGGCGCCGGATCGAGGCGGTGAGGGCTCGTTCGTCCTCCGTCGTCAGTTCACTGTGGCCACGGTGTTCGGCGACGATGACCGCGGCTTCGGTGTCGGTGCCCTCGACAGCGAACGAGGCGACACTGCCGGGGCGGATGTCGCGGTCGGCAGAGGCCGCCGTCGCTTCGACGTCCTGCGGGTAGTGGTTGCGGCCGTCGATGATGAGCAGGTCCTTGATGCGGCCGGCGATGTAGATCTCGCCGTCGTACCGGACGCCGAGGTCGCCGGTGCGGAGCCAGGGCCACTCGGGAATTCCCGGGTGGTCGCCGGTCAGCCGGGCGCCGAAGGTCTCGGTGCTCTCCAGGGGTTTCTGCCAGTAGCCGGTACCGACGTTGGGGCCGTGGACCCAGATCTCACCGACCGAACCGTCTTCCAGCGCCACCCCGGTTTCCGGGTCGACGAGCGCCACATGCTGTCCGACGGGGACACCGCAGGCGACGAGCTTGAGGCCGTCATCGGCCTGCCGCGCGATGCCCGATCCGAGGGCGGCGCGGTCGAAGGTGGTGACCCGAGGCGGTACACCGGGCCCGGTGGTGACGAAGACGGTCGCCTCGGCGAGGCCGTAGGCGGGCCGGGTCTTGTCCGGCGTGTAGCCGGAATCGGCGAACGCGGCGTGGAACCGGTCCAGTACCCCGGGGTTGATCGGTTCGGCGCCGTTGACGATCGCGGCGACGCGGTCGAGGCGGAGCCGGGCGCGGTCCTCCTCGCGTACCCGGGTCGCGCTGTAATGGAAGGCGAAGTTCGGCGCGGCACTCCAGCTTCCCTTGTGGTCGCTCAGCAACTCCAGCCAGCGGACCGGCCGTTCGATGAAGGCCAGCGGATCCATCAGCACCGACCGCATGCCCATCGCCAGCGGCGTGATCAGCCCGAGCACGAGACCCATGTCGTGGAACAGCGGCAGCCACGACACGGTGGTCCCCGTCGGGGCGATGCCGAGGCCGTGCACGGCCTGGCTGACGTTGGCCAGCACGTTCTCGTGGGTCAGGACCACACCCGCCGGGGTACGGGTCGAACCGGAGGTGTACTGCAGGTACGCCACGTCGTCCGGTGCCGCGGCCGGGGCGGGCCACGCGCGGGCCGGGCCTTCGATGGGCTGGTCGACCGCGACGACGGCGACGCGTTCGCCGCCGGGCAGTCCGGCGAGGAACTCGCGGACCGCGTCCTCGGACGCGGCGGTGGTGACCACGGCGGTGGGGGAGCAGTCGGTCAGCACCGCGGCGAGCCTTCCGGCGTGCCCCGGCAGTCCGGGGTCGAACAGCGGCACGGCGACCGCGCCCGCGGTGATCGCGCCGAGGAAACCGACGACGTAGTCCGCGCTCTGCGGGCACAGCACGGCCACCCGGTCGCCGGGACGGACGGGGAGCGCGCTCGCGACGGCGTCGACGCGTTCCTGGAGTTGCCCCCAGGTCAGGGTCTTCCGTCGCCCGGCGCGATCGGTCGCGAAGTCGGCGAAGGTCAGGGCCGGCCGGTCGCCGTCGACGTCCGCCCAATGCCGAAGGCAGGCGGGGAGGGTGGTGCCGGCCGTGGCGGGCAGGTTTTCGGGGGCCAGAGACATGGCATCTCCTCATTGTCTGGTGGTGAAACCGCGACCGCGATCGACGTCGGCAGGGCGCTGCTTGGTCAGCTATGTCGCGGTTGCGGACGGGGCGCCCTGCCACCGCGATAGCGGGGCCTTCGGCCGGGCGGGTCAGGGGTTCGGCGGGGTGGTGCGGGGTTCAGCGGCCGAGCGGTCCGGCGGCGTGCTGCCAGGCGGCGACGGCGAGGGCGTCGAGATCGAGGCCGGTGGTTCCGGCGTCACGAAGCACGACCAGTACGTCGTCGGCGGCGATGGCGACAGTGCGCAGGCGCAGTCCCGGCAGCTCGGGGGGCTGTCCGGGTAGCGTCAGGAGTTGCTGGTACGAAAGGGTTTTCGCGCCCGTCACGGCGGGCGGGGGTTGGACGGTGACGGTCGACACCGCGGAACCGGCCGCGTCGTCGACCGTCACCTTCGAGCACCGCGCGGCCTGCGCGGCCCACGCCGTCAGGTCGGGCGGGTTCGTCGTACGCGCGACGAGTTCGGAAACCTGCCCGCCGGGCACCGCGGACTGGAAACCCTGGCCGGTGGCGGTGGAGCCGACCAGTCTGCCGTGGACGACGTCCTCGCAGCCGCCGATGTCGATCCGGCTCTCCTCTCGGTCCGAGGTGGACAGTGCCGCGGCCAGGTCGAAACCGTCGCGCGCGGACGCGTGCGGGACGGTGTCCGGCGGGAGGAGGGCGGCGGGCGGAACGGCGGTCTGAACGGCGGGAGGGGGCGGCGCCGCGACCGCCTGAATCGATTCTCCAGGCGTGCCGGAAATGGTCGCAACCGCGGCGGCGGAGACGACGAGCGCGCGAATTCGGGCAGCCATGAATAGCCCTTTCGAAAGGGTCCTGATGGGGTCGCGGTCCCTTCGGTGGGACGCAAGCGCCAGGGTCGCGTCAGCGGACGCCGAACCTGGGCGGCACGACGAAGGCTACGGCGGGAAATCGAATACCGGAAGGTATCAAGAGAACGTAAATGTCTTTCGTGTACAGGGTGTGACCTGGGGCTTCCAGGCTTTTCCCTGGTGCGTGAGCCAGTCTGGTACCACCGTGCCACTGTCGCTCACCGTCCGTAAGCGACGGGTCACCCGGATGGGGGAGGTGGACACATTTCTTGTTTCCCTGGCATTCACATTGTCCTCCCGTAATGTGGGCAGGACAATTGCTCGGAGGGGCTTCTTCCGCTTAACGTGTCGACACCTCGGATTTCTTAGCGAGTAATCGCCGTCACATTTTCGAATTCTGTCGAACGACCGGGACAAAGGATCACGTATGCGCAATACTTCGAGGCGGCTGTGGGCCGTCGCGCTGCTGGCGGCCGTGACGAGCTTGCTGCCGAGCATCGCCACCGCCCCGGCGCTGGCCGAGAGCGGTGTCCCGGACGCCCGTGCCGACGACGGATCGCACGTTATCGCCCAGACCACTGTGGACGGCGATCCGCGGATGCTGGACCTCACCGTGCGCTCGGTCGGCGTCGGGAGCTACGCGATGGTCCGGTTGATCCTGCCGTCGGGATGGGACGCCGAACCGGACCGGAAGTGGCCGGCGGTGTACCTGCTCGCCGGGGAGACGCGCTTGCAGGACTATCGCGGCTGGACGGCCAACACCGACATCCGGAAGCTCGCCGACGATTCCGGCGCGCTGGTGGTGATGCCGGGTTCCGGTTCCGCGGGGTTCTTTTCCGACTGGTGGAATTACGGCAAGGACGTCGTCCTCAATCAATGGGAGACGTTCACCGCGGTCGAGATCCCGCAGCTGATCGATCGTGGCTTTCGCGGCGACGGGCGGCGGGTGGCGGCGGGGCTCTCACTCGGCGGATACGGCGCGGTGGAGCTCGCCGCCCGGCGGCCGGGGGTGTTCCGGTTCGCCGGGTCGTTCAGCGGCAACCTCAACCCCACCGGACCGTACGGCGAGTTGCTGACCAGCGCGATCGTCGCCTCGGCCCGGCAGGATCCCGAAGCGCTCTGGGGCGACCGGCGACGCCAGGCGTCCCGCTGGGAAGCGCACGATCCGCTGGTGAACGCCGACCGCCTGCGCGGCACCGAGCTGTACCTGTCGACGGGCAACGGCCTGCCGGGACCGTTCGACGGCAAGCTCCCGATCGACGTGCTGCCCGGAGCGATGCTGCTCGAGTTCCTGTGCTCCGGCCAGACCACCGCGATGGCCGACCGGCTGAACCGCCTCGGCGTCCCGGTCGTGACCGACTTCTACGGGCCGGGCACGCACCACTGGGCGTACTGGCAGGACCAGTTGCACAAGACCTGGCCGCGGATGCTGCGCGCGCTGTCGGCACCGGTGAAGACGGGGGAGGCGTCATGACTCGTCCTTCCTATGTGGTCACCGGGGCTTCGAGCGGGATCGGCAGGGCCTGCGTGACCGAACTCGTCCGCCGGGGCGCCCACGTCTGGGCCAGTGTGCGCACCGACGCGGACGAAACCGAACTCGTCCGCGTGTACGGCGAAGAGGTCTCCGTGCTGCGGATGGATCTCCGGGACGCGGCGTCGATCGCGGCGTGCGGGGAGAAGGTCGCGGCGGCGGGACCGTTGCGGGGACTGGTGAACAACGCCGGGATGGCCCGTCCGGGACCGCTGGAACATGTCCCGCTGGAGGATTTCCGGCAGCAGCTGGAGGTCAACGTCACCGGTCAGCTCGCCGTCACGCAGGCGATGTTGCCCGCGCTGCGCGCCGCGCCCGCCGCCCGTGTGGTGACGGTCGGGTCGATGGGCGGGCGCATCGCCGGGCCGATGGTCGGGCCGTATCACACGTCGAAGTTCGCCTTGGTCGGGTTGACCGACAGTCTGCGCGCCGAACTGGCGCCGTCCGGGATCGGCGTCATCCTCGTCGAGCCCGGCGCGGTGGCCACTTCGATCTGGCCACGCGCCCGTGCCGCCGCCGAGGAGGTGCGCGCCGCTTTGCCGGAAGTAGCGCGGGAAAGGTATGCGGTGCAACTGGCAGAGGCCGAGCGCAGCGCGGAACGTTCCGCGAAGAACGGTGTACCGCCGGAACAGGCCGCGCGGGTCGTCGTCCACGCGCTGACCGCTCGCCGTCCGGCGCCGCGGTATCTGGTCGGCCGGGACGCGCGGATCGCGGCGGTACTGGCGAACCTGCCGTTCCGGCTCCGTTACCGGCTGACCGCGGCGAAGCGATGAGCCGGCTCGTCGTGGTCGTCGCTCCCGGTTCGCGCGGCGATGTCCAGCCGTGTATCGCCCTGGGGTGTGGTCTCGCCCTCGACGGCGATCGTGTGCGGGTGCTGGCGGCGGAGCGGTTCCGGGCGCTGGTGACCGAGCGCGGCCTGGACTTCGCGCCGCTTTCGGCCGATCCCGGTGACGTCCTCGGTTCGGACGGCGGACGCGAATGGACCGAGGGCGGGCGTAATCCCGCGACGTTCCTGCGCGGGCTGCGGGGCGCTTTGGCTCCCGTGCTGGAGCGCCTGCTCGCGGATGTCCACAAAGGATCGTCCGGAGCGGATCTCGTGCTCGCGCCGACGCTGGGTTTCCTCGGCGCGCACCTGGGTGCCTCGCTCGGTGTACCCGATGTAGAACTGCACTACCAGCCCAGCGTGCCGACCCGAGCCTTCGCGCATCCGTTGCTGCCGTGGTCTTCCAGGCTCGGTCCGGGTGGGCGGCGGCTGAGCTTCCACGCCGTCGACACCGTCGCCTGGCAGGTGCTGCGCCCCGAAGTGGACCGCTGGCGCGAGCACTCGCTCGGACTGCCCGCGGCCGGCGTGCGTGGACCCCGGAGAAAGGAGACCCCGGTGCTGTGCGGGTTTTCCGACGCCGTCGTGCCCCGGCCGAAGGATTGGCCCGCCAGGGTCCACGTCACCGGATACTGGTTCCTCGATACTCCCGCCGCGTGGAGGCCGGACCCACGCTTGCGCGACTTCCTCGCTTCGGGGCCGCCGCCGGTGTACGTCGGTTTCGGCAGCATGCGGCCGTCGGAGGCTGAGCGGACCTTCGCCGCTGTCCGCACGGCGTTGCGCCGGGTCGGGCTGCGCGGTCTTCTCGGTACCGATATCGAGCTCGACGACGACGATCTGCTGGCGGTCCAGGACGTCCCGCACGCGTGGCTGTTCCCGCGCACCGCGGCGGTGGTGCATCACGGCGGCGCGGGCACGACCGCGGCGGCGTTGCGGGCGGGCGTCCCGGCGCTGGTCTGCCCGGTCTTCTCCGACCAGCCCTTCTGGGGTGACCGGGTCTCCCGTCTCGGCGCGGGCCCGCGTCCGCTACCGCTACGGGAAATCACCGCGGACGCCTTGACCGCTAGGCTGCTGGAGCTGTCCGGCAACCTCCTGTTTCGTCGTGGGGCGCAGTTCGTCGCAGCGCGGCTGCGTGCGGAGGACGGGGTGGCGCGGGCCCGAGAGGTGCTGCGGGACGTGGGTCAGCGCAGCTCCGCGAGATAGGTGGAGAGGCAGCCGAAACAGGACTGCCAGCCGTCGACGTGCTCGTCGCGCTCCACCACGGTCTCGAAAATGGCTTGGTGGAACGTCATTTCGGTTTTGCCGTCGCGGTCGGAGAAGCCGATCGTGACGAGAGTGTCGTGCCCCCGCGCGCCTTCCGGTTCCTCCCAGGCGAAACTGAAGACGAGCCGCTCTGGCGGGACGATCTCGTGGTAGACCCCCGAGGCCCACAGGTCGGTTTCGCCGTCGCTGACGCAGATCCGCCAGCGGCCGCCCTCGGCGAGGTTGACCGTGCAGGACTTGGTGGTGAACCCGGCCGGGCCCCACCAGCGGGCGAGATGGTCCGGATCGGTCCACACCTGGAAGGCGAGTTCGCGGGGCGCGTCGAGGAGGCGCGTGATCGTCAGGTCGGTCATCGATTCTCTTCCGCGACGAGGTTGTGAGGGTATTCAACCAGAGAGTTGATCAACGTGTTGGTTGAACTGTAGTGGGCTGAGTGGCCGTGTCAAGACGCGAGTAGTCGACTGGTTGCGGTGGTCTTAGTTCGCGTGAAGCGGGGTGCCTCGGGTACCTACTGGGATTTGGGTGCGATTGACCGCGGTTCCGGTCCGTGATGCCCAGCGGCCGTGTCGCGAAAGCCACTTTCGGGACATCAGACGTCGCGAAAGTGGCTTTCGCGACACCCGGAAGGCCACGCGAGTCGTCCCGCTGGGCAAGCGAAACCGCCATCCGCGCACCGCGGTCGGTACCTGAGACAACGGGATCTGGCCGGGGGTGCCGCAGGTGCCGACGCCGGTTTCGCTGTGCGTGATCATCGCCGTCCTCGTCACGGTTTCGTTCACCAGCCAGTACGCGCGGCGCCGCGAAGCCGCACGGGCGACACGGGAGCGAGCGATGATCACCGGACTCGTCGTCGGCGTCCTGATCGATCTGGCGGCCGCCCCGTCCGCCACGCGGACCGTGGCCGTGATCGAATGCTGGCGTGTCGGGTGTCCGAACCGGCGGCATGTCCGGTACGGCCGGTACGCTCCCCGGTGGTTGAGAAGTCAGCCCTCTTTTGTCCGCACGCCGGAAATACCGGTGAGGAAAGGTGGCTGTCCGTGTCCAACGCCGTGCGTCACGGCGAGCAGTCCCCACCTCGTAGACCTTCGCCGCAGCTGGATCGTTTGCACGTCCTGCTCGTCGAGGACGACGACGGTGACGCGCTCCTGGTCGAAGAGATGCTCGCGGACGCGGCCGAGAGTCTCGAACGGGTCGTCCTCGACAGGGCCACGACGCTCGAACAGGCCCTCGCGCGGCCGATCACGGCCGACTGCGTGCTCCTCGACCTCCAACTGCCGGACGCGACCGGGCTGACCGGGCTGACGCGGTTGCGGCAGCACGCGCCGTCCACCGCCGTGATCGTGCTGACCGGCCGCGAGGACGAGGCGCTCGGGGTGTCGGCGCTGGGGGCGGGCGCGCAGGACTACCTGGTCAAGCACCAGGTGGACGGTCAGCTGCTGGCGCGGACACTGCGGTACTCCTGGGAACGCAGCCGCGCCGAACACATCGAGCAGCAACTACTGCAGCACCAGCTGCTGGCCAGGGAGAACGCGCGCCTCGAACGCGGCCTGCTGCCGACCCCGCTGGTGACCGATCCCCGGCTCGGCCTCGCCGTGCGGTACCGGCCCGGCCGGAACGGCGCCCTGCTGGGCGGGGACTTCTACGACGCCGTCGAACTTCCCGACGGCACCCTGCAGCTGGTCATCGGCGACGTCTGCGGACACGGCCCGGACGAGGCGGCACTCGGGGTCGCGCTGCGGATCGCCTGGCGTTCGGTCGTGCTCGCCGGGCTGCCGATGGCGGAAACGCTGGCGATGGTGGAAAAGATGCTGCAGCACGAGGCGCTGGGACCGCTGTTCGCCACTGTCTGCATGATCACGGTCGCCCCGGACCGCCGGTCCCTGCGGATGACCCTCGCCGGTCATCCGCAGCCGCTGCTCGTCGACGACTCGGGCGGCAGACTGCTGTCCAGGGAAGCGCTCGGTCCGCCGCTGGGCGTCGCGCCCGGCACCGGGTGGCGGGAGCTGACGGTGCCGATGGGGCCGCGATGGTCGCTGCTGCTCTACACCGACGGCCTGTTCGAAGGACGCGTCGAAGGCAGCGGCGAACGGGTCGGGCTCGAACGGATGGCCGCCGCGGCGCTGAACAGCCTGTCCGCCAAGGGTGACTCCGCCGCGGCGCTGGACCACCTGATCAGCGAGATGGACGTCCTCCACGGCGGGCCACTGGACGACGACGTCGCGCTGGCCCTGCTCACGTTCGACGCCGAGGAGACGCCTCGATGAAACCCGACCCCCACCCCGGCGTCTGGTCGATCAGCCGTTGGGCGGTGCTGTCCGGCGTGATCGCGTCGCTGCTGCTCGGCGGCGCGATCGTGGCGGCCTCGATGGCGCTGGTGAGCCTCACCGACTCCCGGGCAAGGTTGCTGGACGTGACCAATCCGCAGGTGCTGCAGTCCACGTCGCTCTCGACGGCGCTGCTGAACCAGGAGACCGGCGTCCGCGGCTACATCCTCGCCGGGCGTGCCGAATTCCTCGAGCCTTACCGTGACGGGCTGCGGGCGCAGGACGCGGCCGTCGTCCAGTTACGACAGCTCGGCGCCGCACCTGGTACTCCCACCGGTGACGAACTGGACCGGGTGCTCGGCGCCGCCTCGAACTGGCGACAGAAGATCATCGAGCCGGTGCTGGCAGGCGCTCCCACCACCGGCGCGCAGATAGACGCGAGCAAACCGCTGTTCGACGACGTGCGTGGCTCCCTGAGTGTGCTGCAGAGCCGTCTGGAAGCCGAACGGCTGGACGCCCGCGAGGACCTGTCGTCCTCCGCCGACGTCTTGCGGGCCATGCTCATCATGATCGCGGTCCTGCTCTGCGCGGTGGTGGCACTGGTGTTCTTCCTGCTGCACCGGAAGCTGATCAAGCCGATCCGGCAGCTGGCGGCCGAGGTGAGCGACGTCGCGCAGAACGACATCCACCGCCCGATCCGCGGCTCCGGCCCGCGGGAAATGCGAGTGCTGGCGTCCGATGTGGAATCGCTGCGGTCACGGATCCTCGACGAGGTCACCCATCTGGAGCGCGCGCAGGAGACGATCGCCGTCCGGACGCGCGAGCTGGAGCGGTCGAACTCGGATCTGGAGCAGTTCGCCTACGTCGCCTCGCACGACCTGCAGGAGCCGCTGCGCAAGGTGGCCAGCTTCTGCCAGCTGCTCCAGAAACGCTACCAAGGGAAACTGGACGAGCGCGGTGATCAGTACATCGGGTTCGCCGTCGACGGCGCGAAACGGATGCAGGCGCTGATCAACGATCTGCTCGCCTTCTCCCGGGTCGGGCGCAGGGAGAGCGAGAGCGGGGTACTGGAGACCGGGGACCTGCTGGACACCGCGCTGGCCAATCTGGACGACGCCGTCACCGAGTCCGGCGCCCGGATCACCCGCGGCGAACTGCCCGCCGTGCAAGGGGAGAAGTCCTTGCTGACGGCGGTCCTGCAGAACCTGGTCGGCAACGCGCTCAAGTTCCGCGGGGAGAATCCGCCGGAGATCGAGGTCTCCGCCGAGCGTGACGGCGCGGACTGGCGATTCTCCGTCACCGACAACGGAATCGGCATCAGCGCCGAGTACGCCGAGCGGATCTTCGTGATCTTCCAGCGTCTGCACGGCCGCGGCGACTACCCGGGTACCGGGATCGGGCTGGCCCTGTGCCGCAAGATCGTCGAACACCACGGCGGGCGGATCTGGCTGGACACCACCGTCACGGCCGGGACCCGATTCTGCTTCACCCTGCCCGCACAACCGGCGCCGGAACCGGCGACGGCCGAAAGCTCCAGCGGAGGAAACGAACAAGCATGACCGAGTCCCTGGAACCGATCCACATCCTGCTGGTCGAGGACGACCCGGGCGACGTCCTCATGACGCGGGAGGCGTTCGAGCACCACAAGATCCGCAACACCCTGTCGGTCGTTTCGGACGGCGAGCAGGCCCTGCAGTTCCTGCGCCGCGAGGCGCCGTACGAGGACGCGCGGCGTCCGGGGTTGATCCTGCTCGACCTGAACCTGCCCCGCAAAGACGGCCGCCAGGTGCTCAGCGAGGTCAAGGCGTCACCGGAGCTGCGCACCATTCCCGTCGTCGTGCTCACCACGTCCGAAGCCGAAGAGGACATCCTCCGCAGCTACGACCTGCACGCCAACGCCTACGTCACCAAGCCGGTGGACTTCGACCAGTTCATCGAAGTGGTGCGGCAGATCGACAACTTCTTCGTCACCGTGGTGAAACTGCCCCGCTGACCGCACGGGAAGCGCGGCACGGCCAGGGGCGGCCCGTCGCGCGGGCCGCCCCCTGCGCCGGGATCAGGACTTGCGGTGCTTGCGTTCGTCGTCCGTGACCTCGAACTGCTCCTTGCGGACCTTGCCGGAGATCGTCTGGTCCTCGGTGACGGTCTCGGTCTTCAACCGAGCCCGCTCGACCGCGACGGTTTCCTTGCCCACCACCGGTTTCTCGGCGTGCAGCACGACCTCCGTCTCGTCCTCGGCGATCTCGGCATTCCCGCCGGAACCCCGCGTGATCGGTTCCCGCTCGATGCGCACCTCTTCGTGGCTGACCGGGATGGTGACCTGCTGTTCCTCGGTGACCACGTACTTGCGCAGCCGGACGTGGCCGGTCTCGACCTGTTCGGTGCCGACGTTCAGCCGCTCCTCGGAACGCGTCATGGAGTGTTCGGCGTCCCGGTCCCTCTTGCCGGTGCCCGTGCCGCCCATGGCACCCTTCCCGGCGGTCGCGTCGTCCATCCCGGGCCGGGTCTTGCCCCGCGTCTGGTCGTCCAGCTTGCCGTCCGGCGACGTCCGCGGCATCGGCATCCCGTAGTGCTTGTACAGCTGCGCGCTCTCCTCCGTGGAGAGGTGGCCGTCGGCCTCGATGCGGGGCGCGTCGGAGACGGCTTCCTTGTCGACGCGGACGTGCACACCGTCCTTGTCCTTGTGCGCGCCGGTAAGCGGGACGAAGCTCTCCTTGGTGCCGAACAGGCCCGTCTTGACCGTGATCCATTCCGGCTGGTGCGTCGCGTCGGCCAGGTAGACGTTGCCGACCTTCCCGAGCTTGTTGCCCGTCGGATCGACCACGGCACTGTCGATGAGTTCCTGCGGCTGCATGGTCTTCGCCATCGGTCCTGCTCCTCCCGAACGATGTTGCTGAGGGGCCAACCGTCTGTCGGGCCGGTGCACATGGCAACCGTCGTGGTGTACCTGTGGGTGACCCCGGAAAGTGCTGGTTTGAAGCCGCGCTCGCGGGCCAAGCACGGCGTGTCGCCGCAGGTGGAAGGGGGTGTCCGAGGGGTGACCGATGGTCACTGGTCGGCGCGAAGGTGTGGAACTCCCACTCGCCGAAAACCGGATGCGCGGATCCTGGCCCATGTCCTACCCTCGTGCTCGTGATGCAGCAACTGCTGTTCCTCTGAGGAACGACGCCTTCACCGGTACCGCGAACCGCGGCACCGGAGTTCGTTCTTCCTGCTCATCACTTCGCTGGAGGCAGTTCCTTCATGTCATCCCCTCTTTCGCCCGCGCCACTGCGCGCGGCGCACGTCCGCCTGTCCGACGTCCACCTGTCCTTCGGGGGACGGCCGGTACTCTCCGGAGTCGACCTTGTCGCCGCCGCCGGTGAGCGGGTCGCCATCGTCGGGGAGAACGGCCGTGGCAAGACCACCCTGCTCCGGGTACTCGCCGGTGAGCTGGCCGCAGACCGCGGTGAGGTGCACCGCGCGGGCACGGCCGGTGTCGCCGACCAGCAGATTCCGCTCGCGGCGACCGACACCGTCGGCGCGCTGATCGATCTCGAACTGGCCGCCGTACACGGTGCGCTGGCTCGTCTGGAGGCGGCCACCGGCGCGCTCGGCGATGGCCGTCCCGGCGCGGACGACGTCTTCGCCGCCGCGCTCGCGGAGGCCGAGGCCCTCGACGCGTGGGACGCGGACAGGCGTGTCGCGGTCTCGCTGGCCGCCTTGAACGCCGTCGACGACCGTGATCGTCCACTCGGGACACTGTCGGTCGGGCAACGCCACCGGGTGCGGCTGGCCTGCCTGCTCGGGGCCGGGCATTCCGTCCTGTTGCTCGAAGAGCCGACCAACCACCTGGACGCCGCCGGGCTCGATCACCTCACCGAACGGCTGCGTGCCCACCCTGGCGTGGTCGTCCTGGTCAGTCACGACCGGGCGTTGCTCGCGGACGTGGCCACCACGGTGATCGACCTCGATCCGTCGAGCGACGAGCGGCCACGGGTCTACGGAGGTGGCTACGCCGCCTATGTCGAGGCCCGCCGAGCCGAACGGGCTCGCTGGGAGACGTCGCACGCCGAGCAGATCGCCGAGCGGCAGCGGCTCGCGGACGACCTGTCGTCGGCTCAGAACCGGCTGCGCGACAACTGGCGGCCGCCCAAGGGCACCGGCAGGCATGTCCGCGTGACCCGCGCGCCGGGGCTGGTCAGGGCGGTCCACCGGCGGCAGGAGGAACTGGCCGGGCACGTGGTGGCGGTCCCGCCACCGCCCGCCAGGTTCGCCATGCCCGAGCTACCGGGCGGGCGTACGGCGATGGAACTCTACGACGAACAGCTCGCCAGGGCGGGGACTCCGGGGCCGGGGCTGGGCGAACTGGGCCTGCTCGCCGGATACGACCGGCACCGGCCGGTGGCCCAGCTGTCGGTCGGCGCGCGGCGGCGGCTGGACCTGGCATTGGTGCTGGCCCGCCGCCCGCACGTGGTGCTGCTGGACGAGCCGACCAATCACCTGTCCGCCACGCTCGTCGACGAGCTGACAGTCGCGCTCGGCGCCACGCCGGCCGCGGTGGTGATCGCCACGCACGACCGGCAGTTGTCGCGGGATACGGCGTCCTGGCCGCGGCTCGCGTTGTGAGCCGTCAACCGCGGTGGGCGATGGTGTAGCGCACGGTCTGTGCGAGCACCACGCTCCCGTCGGGTTCGCGCAGTGGTTCGAGCTCCGCGAGCACGGCCTGGCGTACGGCGTCGAGGCGGTCTTCCGGGACCAGTTCCCAGAACATCCGCTGGCCGTGCGACCAGGACCAGGTGATCCAGTGCCCGGGGTCGGCGAACTTCACCGGATAGACGCGTTCCACGGACGTGACACCGGTGAAGCCCGCCGAGTCCACGGCCTGGTCGAAGCCCTCGAGGGTGGCGAACAGGCCGGATCTGATGGCGAGGGTCCAGGCCAGCTCCGGCGGTACGAACGGTTTGAACACTTCGCGCACGGCCGCCCACCGGGGATCGTCCGCGCCGAACGTGGTCATGCCCAAGCGGCCGCCCGGCTGGAGCAGGCGATGCCACGACCGCAGACCGGCGACCGGATCCGGTAGGAAGAACACCACGAAGGACGCGAGGACCACATCGAAGCAGGCGTCGGCCAGCGTCGGTTCTTGGGCGTCCATAAGGGAAACCGAGGCATTGGCCAGCCCGCGGTCCTCGATGTCCTTCGCGGTGCGCTCGATCATCGCGGAGGAAAGGTCGATGCCCTGCACCGATCCGCCCGCGCCGACCCGCTCGGCCGCCGGGAACAACACCGCGCCACGTCCGCAGCCGACGTCCAGCACCCGCTCACCGGGGGCGACCCCGGCGCGATCGAGCAGTTCGCGCGCGAACGCGCCGAAGAAGTCGACGCCGAGGGCGTCGTAGGTTTTCGCCGTCCGGTCGAACAGCTGCGCCATCGCCTGCCGGGTATACGCGCTCATGCGCAGGACGATGACCCGGCGGAATGCCGTTGTCAAAGGAAGGGCCGGGATTTGTCATCCCGTGCCGATCGGCGGCGACGCGAGCGCTGAGCTGCCGGCTAGAAGGCTCGGGACAACTGGGAGAGGACGATCAAGCCGCAGATGATCAGGTTCTTGACCTTGTGGTCGACCAGGATGGCCACGAATTCGCGGATGGTGGCGCTCGGCCAGAAGTACCAGGCCGTCGGCGACCCGATGACCTGGCCGTGCACCTTGGCGCGGCGGGCGACGAGGGCGGCGCGGAGCACGTGGAAGTTGTTCGTGACCACTGTGCACCGATAGTCCGCCTTCTCCCGCTTCATGATCTCGGCGCTGAAAGTAAGATTCTCGAACGTCGTCCGAGACTGATCTTCCAGGCGGATCCGCTCCCTCGGCAGCCCGGTCTCGACCAGATAATCGGCCATGGCATGGGATTCCGGCAGGTCCTCGTCAGGACCTTGCCCGCCCGACGTGACCACCATCGTCTCCCGGCCACGGCGAGCCTCCGCGTCCACGACGCGTTTGGCCCGCTTCAGGCGGCTGGCCAGCAGCGGCGGCACCTGGTGGCCGTCCAGCAGCCCCGAGCCCAGCACCACGATGAAGTCCACGCCCTTCTCGGGGCCGATACGGCCGTAGACGATCGAGTACAGGAGGAAGCAGACGAAGAGGAACGAGACGTAGACGATGATTCCGTTGAGACTGCCCCTGAGGATGTCGAGCGGCTCCCAGGCCAGTTGCGTGACCGTGGCGTTGAACACGATCAGCAGGCAGATGCCGACCCCGGTCAGCAGCGACAGCACGTTGGCGAGCCGGCGTCCCTCGCGGCGGAGCATGGTGATCCCGTTGCAGATCAGGAAGACCGTCAACGCGAGGGTCGTCGGCACGATCAGCAGGACCACCCCCAACGTGACCACGCCCGCCGCGTCGGGCGACACCGAGGCGAGCAGCGCGATGAGGGTGATGCCGAGGAACAGGAGCGCGAAGAAGAGGTAGAAGCCGTTCCGTAGCTGGCGTCGGTCGCGGAGGAAGCTCACCAGGAACGCCGCGCAGCACAGTGCCGCGATGGCGAAGGGAATTGCGGCGGCCTTCACGAGATCTCCAGCCTTCGGACTATGCGAGCACTCATGTATCGGCACGCGGTGCGGCGGCATTGAAGCACACGGTAGCGGCGCTGGTGGCGACGACGGTCGGCGGGTCGGCTTTCCTTGCCCGACAGGGGGAAACGGTGTAGCCGCTTGACTCGGGATGGCCGGTGCGTCGGCGACAGTCTCACCCTCGGCATGGTCGGGATCCAGCGGAGTTACCGCGCCCGCTGGACCGGCCGCTCGTCCCACACCGGTTCCATCGTCTCCCGCACCTTCCCCTCGGTGCCGAACACGAGGAACCGGTCGAAGGATCGCGCGAACCACCGGTCGTGCGTCACCGCCACCGTGGTTCCTTCGTACGCTTCCCGTGCCTGCTGCAACGCTTCCGCCGAGGCGAGGTCGAGGTTGTCGGTCGGCTCGTCGAGCACCCCGGCCCGCCACTGATGGTCACCGAGCCGCCGTCGGGCTTGAGTTCGAGCGCGCAGACGGCTCCGGCGATCGCGCAACGCAATATCTCCGGTAAGGTCGGTGACGTGGAGCGAACCTACTTCGGCGTGCGGCTCAAGCTGATGCTTGCGCTGTTCCTGCCCGAGTTGTTCGTCGTCCTCCCGGTCGTCGGCGGGGTCAACCCGCTGAGCCTGGTCACCGCGCTGACGGCGTCGGTGGCGGTCGCCAACCCGCTCGGGCTGGCCGCCGCCTTGACCGCGTCGCTCGCCGTCATCCTGCTCGCGCTCGCGGCGCATCTCCGGCTGGAGCCGACGGCCGCCGCGATGAAGGTGCGCGCCATCAGCCTGCGCGAACGCGCGCAGTTGTTCTTGAGCCTGCGCGATCCCGACGCGCGCGGCCGCGTCCGGCCACGCGCTCCGTCACGGGGCATCGTGGCTGCCTGACTTCTCCTCGTTCGAAGGTGAGGCAGTCACTCCTGCCCACGCACCTTCAAACGACGGAGTGACCTGGTCATGTTCGATGCCTTTCTCTACCCTGTTTCCGCGATTCTCTGGTTCTGGCACAAGGTTTTCGGCGCCGTGGCGAGCCAGGACTCAGGCGTGGCCTGGGTGCTTTCCATCGCGTTCCTCGTCTTCACCCTGCGTCTCCTGCTGGTCAAACCCGCGCTGGGCGCGCTGCGCGCGGGCCGCCGCACACAGGCACTCGCCCCGCAGCTGCAGAAGATCAAGGAGAAATACGGCAAGGATCGCCAGCGGATGGCGAAGGAGATCCAAAAACTGCACGCCGACAACGGTTCCAGTCCGCTGGGCGGCTGCCTGCCGGCGCTGGTCCAGCTGCCGGTGTTTCTCTCGCTGTACTGGGTACTGCGTGATTTCACCCCGGATGCCCAGTCGAACCACGTGTTCGATCGTGCCGGGGTGGAGTCGTTCCTGAACGCCGACCTGTTCGGCGCGAAGCTCGGCAACTGGCTTTCGCAACCGGCGACGGAGCTGGCCGCGTTCGGCACCGACCACGCCCATATGATCGCCGTCGGGGTACCGCTGATGCTGATCGCGAGCCTGGCCACGTTCTTCTCGATGCGCTCGAGCCTCACCCGGCAGACCACGACCGCTCCGCAGGCAGCGGGGATCGCCAAGCTGATGATGTACCTGGCGCCGCTCGGGATGCTGGTCTCGGGTTCGTTCTTCCCGGTGCCGATCGGTGTCCTGCTGTACTTCCTGCCACCAACGGGTGGACGTTGGGGCAGCAGCATTTCCTCACCAAGGTCGTCGACAGGGAAGAGGCGGCCCGGAAGGTGGCGAAGCCCAAGGTGACGGGTCCTCGGCCCGGGCAGAAACCCCAGCGGCGCTAGTGTCCTGAGTCCTGCTGCTTGGGCCCTCCTGCGTCACCGGGTGGCGTCCCAGGCGTGCTCAGGAGCACGCGAGTGCGGCGAACGGGCCGGTCACCGAGGTGGTCACCGTGCCGTCACCAGATGCGTACTTCGTAAACCCGGACGGTGCCGGAGAAGCCGACGCCCTGCCAATAGCCGAGGTTCGACGATTCGTAGCGGCCATTGCGTTCGTAGTTGACCGTCACCTTGTTGTTGCCCGAGAAGATGTTGTAGACGCCGCCGATATCGGTGCCCGTGACACCCGAGTTGGCGAAGCACCTGTTGGTGCCCATTCCGTTTCCGAACGAAATGTCCAGCTTCACGAAGTCATCCCGATTTCCACAGCTGACCTGACCGATGGCGAAGGCGCTCGCCGGAACGGCCACGAACAGTCCGAGTGCGGCGGTGCCTACGACCGCAAGCCTCTTGAGACCATTTCGCATTATGGCTGTATTTCCTTTCTCGCATGGATGGTCACCTCTCTCGCTTCGTTGGCCGCGAAGGGTGGAACAAATCGAAAATGGGTTCTCGGTGCTTTCCGGTGCTCGAGAGCGAGCTTATCTTCCCGTGCGCGGCACGGAATGAAACGTCCGTGACGCTGCCTGTTTCGTGTTCTGTCGTTGCCCGAAGAGGCAGGAGGGGTGTGACCATGACCTCAGTCCGAGGACGGAAAAGGTCCAAGAACTGTTCGGTACCGGCGTGTCGGGCAAAGCTTGATCAGGAATCATCTCGCTCTGCCTGGGAACTGTTCCCTGGCGGGTGGGTGTTCCCGGCGCCGTCCGGCGCCGGGAACGCGTTGCCGCGGGTCAGCGCTTCCGCAGGTAACGGCCCGTCAGCGACGCGGGGTCCTCGGCCAGCGCCGACGGCGCGCCCTCGAACACGACCGTCCCGCCGTCGTGACCCGCGCCCGGCCCGATGTCGATGACGTGGTCCGCGTGCGCGATCACGCGCTGGTTGTGTTCGATCAGGACGAGGGTCGCGCCGTCGTCGACGAGGTCGTCGCAGAGCGCGAGGAGCCTGTCGACGTCGCTGCCGTGCAGCCCGGCGGTGGGTTCGTCGAGGACGAGGCGCAAGTCGGCCGCGGGGCCCGCGTCGGCGAGGTGGCGGGCGAGGAGGAGCCGTTGCCGTTCGCCACCGGACAAGGTGTCGAGGCTCTGTCCGATCGTCAGGTAGCCGAGGCCGACCTTCTCCAGCCACAGCAGCCGCCGCGCGATGGGGGAGTCCTCGCCGAACAGGGCGGCGGCATCCGCGGGGTTCATCGCCATGACGTCGGCGATGGTGCGGCCGTTCAGCCGGGCGGCGAGCGTGTCCGGATTGAACCGGGTGCCGCCGCAGGCGTCGCAGCCGGTTTGGACGTCGTCGAGGAACGCCAGGTCGGTGATGATGACGCCCTTGCCCTTGCAGACGGGGCAAGCTCCCCGGCCGTTGGCACTGAACCACGACGGATGCTTCCCGGTCGCCTTGCCGAAGGTGTCGCGGATGGGTTCGGCGACGCCGATCACCGTCGCGGGGGTGGAGCGGATGCGGCCGCGCAGCGGAGCCTGTTCGACGACGACGAAATCGGGATGCCGCCGGGGGAGTTCGTCCGCGATCAGGGTGCTCTTGCCGGAGCCGGCGACCCCCGAGACGACGGTCAGGACGCCGAGCGGCACGTCGACGGTGACGTCACGAAGGTTGTGACTGCTCGCGCCGGAGATCGTCACGGTTCCCCGGGCGGTGCGAGTCCGCTGCCGGAAGCGAAGCGGAGCACGCAGGACCCTGCCGGTTTCGGTGCCCGTCGCGGCGAGTTCGCCCGGACCGCCTTCGAACTGGACGCGACCGCCGTCGGCGCCGCCGGCGGGTCCGAGGTCGATGACGTGGTCGGCGGCTGCGATGACCGCGGGGTGGTGTTCGACCACGAGGATCGTGTTGTGCGCGTCGCGGAGTTCGGCCAGCAGTTCGAGCAACCGGTGCACGTCATGCGGGTGAAGGCCGGTGCTGGGCTCGTCGAACACGTAGCAGACGTCGCTGAGCGCGCTGCTGAGGTGACGGACGATCTTGACACGCTGGGCTTCGCCGCCGGACAGCGTCCTCGATTCCCTCGACAGGCTGAGATAGCCGAGGCCGACGGAATCCAGTGCGTCGAGGCGTTCCCGGATCGCCTCCACCAGCGGCGCCACAGCCGGATCGCGTACGCTCGCGACGACCTCGCGCAGGTTGCCCACCGGCAGCGCCGACCAGTCCGCGATGGACTGCCCGTCGATCAGGCTTTTCCTGGCCGCCTCGGCGAGGCGGGTCCCCGCGCAGTCCGGGCAGGTGCCGCGGGTGACGACTTCGGCGAGCCCTTCCTGCTCCTCGGTGGTGAGGCGTGAGGGCGTCTTGCGCAGATACGAATCCCTCAGCCGCGGAAGGATTCCGTCGAACATGCCGTGCTTGGGATACTCGGAGCCGGGGTCGTCGAGGGATAGTCCTTCGGCGTGCAGCAGGGTTTCGACCTTCGCCGCAGGCAACCGGCCCAACGGGACATCCGGGTCGACGAGTCCGGAGTGGACGAGCCGCTTCCACCGGTAAGTCCCAGGGGCGAACGTCGGGAAGCGTACGGCGCCTTCGCGCAGGCTCCGCGCGGGGTCGAGCAGCCGGTCGAGATCGATGTCGTCGACCACGCCGAGCCCTTCGCACCGCGGGCACATCCCGCTGGGATCGTTGAACGAATAGGCGGGCGAGAATCCGGCGCCCGGCTCTCCGAGGCGGGAGAACAGCAGGCGCAGCAACGGCGCGATGTCGCTCGCCGTGCCCACCGTGGACCGCGTGTTCCCGGTGAACCGCCGTTGATCCACGATCGTGGTGAAGACCAGCCCGTCGATCCGGTCGACGTCGGGGGGCGGATGCTGGGGGAGCCGGTTCCGGACGAAGGCGGGATAGGTTCCGGTGACCAAACGTTCGGCTTCGGCAGCGATCGTGTCGAAGGCCAACGACGACTTTCCCGAACCCGAGACGCCGGTGAACACCGTCAGCTTGTGCTTCGGCACCCGCACCGACACCTCGCGGAGGTTGTGCGTCCGGGCTCCTTCCACGGTGATCCACTGGCCGCGTTCAGTCCGTACTTTCGCCATGAAGCCAGGCTACGATGAGATGTGGCCGGTTTGCGGCCACAATTATCTCAAGGTGGGAGGCGCCGTGACGGCACCACGAGAACGGATGCTGCGGCTGCTGTCACTCCTGCAGACCGGCCGCCAGTGGCCCGCCGCCGAACTCGCGACGGCCATGGAAGTCCCGCCGCGCACGCTTCGCCGGGACATCGACCACCTCCGCACTCTGGGCTATCCCGTGGAGAGCGCCCGCGGTCCGGGTGGCAACTACCGTCTCGTCGCGGGCGGCGCGCTGCCGCCGCTCATGCTGGAACACGACGAGGCGATCGCCACCGTGCTCGGGCTGCGCCTCGCCGCGGCGGGCGGAACCGGCATCGACTTCACCGCCGAATCGGCGGACCGCGCCGCCGCGAAACTCCGCCGCGTCCTCCCGGCGGCCCTGCGCCGGCGGACCGACGAAATGCTCGCCGCGGTCGAGTTCGGAAGCGGTGAACAGGCGCGGGTCGCCCCTGACGTCCTGAACGTCCTCGCCGCGGCGATCGCGGCTCGCCGATGCATCGAGTTCGCGTATACGGCGAAAGGGGGCCCGTCGTCCCGGACAGTCGAGCCAATGCGCCTCGTCCAGCTCGGTAAGCGGTGGTATCTCTACGCGTGGGACCTCGGCCGGCGGGATTGGCGGAGTTTCCGGCTCGACCGGATCACCGCGCCGAAGACGACCGAGGTGGCGTTCGAGCCTCGTGCCCTGCCCGTCGACGACGTCGCGGCGCATCTCCAAGAACGCTTCCACAGCCCGAAATCGCTCCGGGTCACGCTGACCCTGCACGTCGGCGCGAGTGAGGCCGCGGCCCGTCTCCACCGGATCGACGGGAGTTTCGAAGCCCTCGGCGACCACCGCTGCCGGTATGTCGCGTATGTGGATTCGTTCGAATGGCTGGCCGTCGTCCTGACCCTGACCGACATCGGCTTCACCGTGGAGGAGCCGGTCGAGTTCGGCGAGTACCTCGCGCGGACGGGGCGGCGCCTGCTGCGGGGGACCGAGCCCGGCACCTCGTGAGTGTTAAGGACAATTCTCTCGAGAATTAGGGCAAAGCGTGTCTCGCTGCCCCCAATGTGGCACTGGGGACATCAGGCCTGCGGTGTGTCGTGCCGCGTGAAGGCCTCCTTCCCTGCTTTGAGGGTCAGGGTCTCGGCAAAGTCGCGGAGCCGCTGGTCACCGCTGGTGGTAAGCCGGGCTTGACATCGCTAGTGCCTGCCAGGGCCGAGTGGGGAGGTGGGACCTTGGACGTCCGAACTCTCCCCCGCTCGGACGTGTGCCGGAGGGGCATGTCCCTGAACCTCTGTTGAGCAAGCTCCGCACCCGGTGCGACCTCGAGACGATGTAGTCCTTGATCGGCCTGCTGATCTTCACCGGAGTCGGGTTCGGCGCCGCGGGGTCTCTTTCGCCACTGGCCACGATGGGGCTGGCGTCGCTCATCATGGCTCCTGCGGTGGGTCACCAACGGCAGCCGTCCGGGCAAGATCACTCGCTGACGGGCCGGCTGGCCTCAGGCGTCACCCGCCTGGGGCCACTGCTGGCCGCGGCTCCAGGAGTCCAGCACCATCAGGGTCTTCGTCCCCGTCACCTGGTGATGCCGCCGGATCTCGTCGATGGTGTGCTGCAGGTGGCCCATGTCCCGCACCCGCAGCCAGACGAGCGCGTCGGGGTCACCCGCGATGGTGAACACGGCCTGGGCTTCCGGCATCCGGGTGGTCGTCCGGACGATCTCGCCGACCTTGGTGGTCCCGGTGAACCGCAGTTCGGTGAACGCCTCGATGGCCCAGCCGAGTTTGGCGTGGTCGATCTGGACGGTGTAGCCGACGATGACGCCGTTCTCCTGCATGCGGTCGATGCGGCGTTTGACCGCGGCGGTGGACAGCGTGACGCGGGCCCCGATGTCGCCGAGGGTGCGCCGGGCGTCTTCCCGCAGGAGTTCGAGGATTTCGCGATCGGTCTCGTCGATGAGCTGGTCCGCCATGAGCCGGATGGTACGCAGACGCAACAGATATCGGCCAGTGGTGAGGATGGGCTGGATATTTTGCGCGATCGATGTCAATAGACTTCCGCTTGTTGCGGCGACCCGGGAGTTCGGGTCTTCTGTCGTGACATCACGTGGGGGTGCCGAAGGAGGCAGGTCGGTGGAGCAGTTCACGTTGGAGGACCGGTATCTACGGGAAGACGGCACCGTCTACCTCAGCGGGGTACAGGCGCTGGTCAGGATGCTGTTCGACCGGGTGCGGCACGACCGCGCCGCCGGTGCGTCCCCGGCGGTGTTCGTCTCCGGCTACGAGGGGTCCCCGCTGGCCGGGTACGACCTCGAACTCGGCCGACGGTCGGTCCTGCTCGACAACCACGACGTCGTGCACCGCCCTGGCCTGAACGAGGAACTCGCCGCGACGGCGGTGATGGGCAGCCAGCTGACCGCGTCGGTCGGCTCGTCGCCCGGCGGGGTCACCGGGTTCTGGTACGGCAAGGCACCCGGTCTGGACCGGGCGACGGACGCTTTGCGGCACGCCAACCTCGCGGGCACCGATCCGGCGGGCGGCGCGGTGGCGCTGGTCGGCGACGATCCGAACGCCAAGTCGTCCTCGGTGCCCTGTGCCTCCGAACTCGCGCTGGCCGACCTGTCCATGCCGGTGTTCTTCCCGTCCGACTCCCAGGACGTGCTGGACTTCGGCCTGCACGCCGTGGAACTGTCCCGGGCGAGCGGGCTGTGGTCGTCGATGAAACTGGTGGCGAACGTGGCCGACGCCGCGAGCACCGCCCACGTCCGGCCACAGTGGACGCCGCCGGAGCTGGCGCTGCCCGCCTATCGGCATAAGCCCAGTTCCCGGCTGCTCGGCACCACGCTGATGGCGCTCGAACGCAGTCTCTACACCGAACGCCTGCCGCTGGCCGTCGAATACGTTCGCGCGAGCGGAGTCAACCGGATCGTCCAGGAAGGACCCGCGGACCGCGTCGGCATCGTCACCGCCGGAAAGTCCTATCTGGACCTGATGCAGGCGTTGCGGTTGCTCGGCCTGGACTCCGACGCGTTGTCCCGGCACGGGATCCGGATCCTCAAACTCGGCGTCATCCATCCGCTCGAACCGTCGATCATCCGCCGGTTCGCGGACGGCCTCGCCGAGATCGTCGTGGTGGAGGAGAAGCGTTCCTTCGTCGAATCGGCGATCAAGGAGGTGCTCTACGGTACCGCCGGAGCGCCGGCCGTCCACGGCAAGACCGGCCCGGACGGCCGCACGCTGTGCACCGAACTCGGCGAACTCGACCCGGACGCCGTCGCCAGGGTGCTGGCCGGACGGTTGACCGCGCACCACGAGATCCCGTCGGTGACCGCGTGGCGGGGACAACGGCGGCGTGAGCGCATCTCGGTGCCGTTGCTGACCAGGACGCCGTACTTCTGTTCCGGCTGCCCGCACAACTCCTCGACCAAGGTGCCAGAGGGAACCGTGGTGGGCGGCGGCATCGGCTGTCACGCCATGGCGCTGTTCATGGAACCAGAACAGGTCGGCGACGTCGTCGGACTGACGCAGATGGGCGGCGAGGGCGCGCAGTGGCTCGGGATGGAGCCGTTCGTCGAGACCTCGCATTTCGTGCAGAACATCGGCGACGGCACCTTCACCCATTCCGGCAGCCTGGCGGTGCGGGCTGCGGTGGCCGCCGGGGTGAACATCACCTACAAGATCCTCTACAACGCGACCGTCGCGATGACGGGCGGCCAGGACGCCGTCGGCGGCCTCCCGGTGGAGCGGCTGGCGTCGCTCCTGCTGGTCGAAGGCGTCGCCAGGGTGGTCATCACCAGTGACGAGCCGAAGCGGTTCCGCGGCGTCCGCCTGCCCGACGGTGTGGAGGTCCGGCATCGCGACGAACTGCTGCGTACCCAAGAGGAACTGGCGGCCGTTCCCGGGGTGACGGTGCTCATCCACGACCAGGAATGCGCCGCGGAGAAGCGCCGCAAACGACGTCGCGGCAAGCTGGCCACCCCGGCGGCCAAGGTCGTGATCAACGAGCGGGTGTGCGAGGGGTGCGGCGACTGCGGTGAGAAGTCGAACTGCCTGTCGGTGCAGCCGGTCAGCACCGAGTTCGGTCGCAAGACCACGATCCATCAGTCCTCGTGCAATGTGGACTATTCGTGCCTGGCGGGGGACTGTCCCTCGTTCATGACGGTGGTGCCCACCGGGCGGAAGCAGCGGCGGCGGATGGGGGAGATCACCGCGGCCGAGCTGCCCGAGCCCGAGACCGCAGGCACCGACTTCACCGTGCGGATCACCGGGGTCGGCGGGACCGGCGTGGTCACCGTCGCGCAGATCCTCGCCACCGCCGCCGTGCTCGAAGGCAGGCAGGTCCGGACGCTGGATCAGACCGGGCTCGCGCAGAAGGGCGGCGCCGTCGTCTCGGATCTGAAGATCACCGCCGAGCCGACCCCGCAGGCCCCGAAACTCGCGGCCGGGGAATGCGATCTTTACCTGGCCTGTGACGTCCTCGTCGGCGCGGACCCGGTGCATCTGACGGTCGCGGATGCCGGCCGTACCACCGCGGTGGTCTCCACGACCGAGGTGCCGACCGGCCGGATGGTCGTCGACACCACCGTGTCCTTCCCCGACGCGGCGACCGTGCGGGGCGCGATCTCGGAGAACGCGGCGCGAACCGTGGTGATCGACGCCCGCGCGCTGGCGGAGACCCTGTTCGACGACGACCAGTTCGCCAACATCCTGCAGCTCGGCGCGGCCCACCAGACCGGCGCCATCCCGCTGGACGCGGCCAGCCTGGAACGCGCGATCGAACTCAACGGGGTCGCGGTCGCGGGCAATCTGCAGGCTTTCCGGCGCGGCAGGCAGCTCGTCGCCGATCCCGACGGACTGCACGCGGCGGTCACGCCTCCCGCCGTCGCCGCGATCCCGGCCCCGTCGGAGGCCACTCTCCGTACCCGCGCGCTCGTGCACGCCGAGCCGGGTTCGGAACTCGCGCGCCTGCTGGACATCCGCGTTCCCGAACTCGTTCAGTACCAGGACATTCGCTACGCGCGGGAGTACGCCGAGTTCGTCGAACGCGTCCGAGTGCTGGAAGGGGACTCGACCACCGTCACCGAAGCGGTGGCGCGCAACCTGCACAAGTTGATGGCCTATAAGGACGAATACGAGGTCGCGCGGCTTTCGCTCGACCCCACCGTGCTCGCGGGGATCGAGGCGGAGTTCGGCGTGGGCAGCCGCTACGCCTACCGGCTGCACCCGCCTGTTCTCCGCGCACTCGGGATGAAGCGGAAGATCGCACTGGGTAAGGGTTTCCGTCCGGTATTCGTCGCATTGCGCGCCGCGCGGAAACTGCGTGGCACGCGCTGGGACCCGTTCGGCAGGGCAGGGGTCCGGCAGGTGGAACGGGAGCTCGTCGTTCAGTACCGGGAGACGATCCTCGCCGCTTTCGGCACCGTGGACGCCGATCGCGGCAGGCTGCTGGCCTTGGCCGAGCTGCCCGATCTGGTTCGCGGCTACGAAGACGTGAAATTGGCGAACGTCGAGGCTTACCGCCGGGAACAGTCGGCGCTCCTCGCCGAACTCGTGCCGGGAGACAGGCTCAGCGTAAGCGGGTGAGTAGGCCCGTCGGCACTGAAGCCGGAGATGTCGGCACTGCGGGATATTGAGAGGTGAAGCAAAGGTCTCGTGTTCGAGTGCGGTGCCGGTCACCGGTTCCGCTGCCGGACCGCGACCCTCACTGTGTGGATTTTGGGACGTCAGATGACCCAAAATCCACACAGTCCCTATCTTCACACACCCGCATCCGACGCCACCTTACGGCGTCTGCACCTGCTGATCAGTGACCTGGATGGGCGGCGACATCGCCGGCGACACCAGAGATGTCGCCGCCGTCAGTCCCCGTCCAGTCCCAAGAGGACGGTGAGGCCGCGCAGGCAGTCCTCGAAGACCGGCTCCAGGTCGGTGTAGGCGAAGTCGAGTTGGTGCAGGACTTCCATGCACAGCAGGCCGTACAACCGAGTCCAGCAGGTCAGGAAGACGTACGCGGCCTCCGGGGGGAGACGCGCTTCGATGGTGGCGGAGTAGGCGGTCAGCTGCTTGCGGAGCGCCGGGGAAAGATCGGCCGGATCGGGTACCGGGAAAGGCCGGGTCCGCCACAGTTCGGCGGTCAGTTCGAGCAGGACGAGTTCGAACCGTTGCCCGGCCTCGTGCCGGGGTGAGCTCTGATCCAGGTCGGACGGGGTGATCGGGCTGGCGAAGATCCAGCCGAACTCGGCCGGATTGGTGATCGCCCAGGTGCGCATGGCCCGGCACACCTCGAGGATGCGACGGCCGGTCGGCGCATCGGCGTCGACGTCGCGGGCCTGTTCCAAGGCGGCGGTCAGTTCGCGGAAGAAGTCGGCGGTCACGGCACCGATCAGCTCGTCGTGACCCGCGTAGTAGTGGTACAGCGCGGGGCCGCTCATGCCGACCTGCCGGGCGACCGCGTTGATGGTCACCGCGGCCGATCCCTGCTCGACCAGCAGGGTGCGCACGGCCGCGTGGATTTCCTTCAGCGCGTCCTGGCGCCTTCTCTCCCGCCTGCTGCTCGGGCTGTCCGCCATCGCCGCCTCATCTCGTCGCACTGTTGACATCCTAGAGCACCTATGTTTCCTTAATGACTCTAAGATAGCCTAGAGCCATTAAGGAGATCTCGTGGAGTGTTGGTGCGGCCGATGAAGGTGACCATCGTGGGCGGCGGTATCGGCGGACTGACCGCCGCAGTCGCGTTCCATCAGCGCGGCTGGGAGGTCGAGGTTCTCGAGCGCGCACCCGAATTCACCGAGCTCGGGGCGGGGCTTTCGATCCAGCCCAACGCCCTGCGCGCGCTGGACGCACTCGGTCTGGGTGATCGTCTTCGCTCCGGCGGACTGGCCGACCCGTTCGCGGGTGTCCGCCGTGCGAATGGGCGATGGCTGTTCCGCAACGACGTCGCCGACCTGAAGCACCGGTTCGGCCAATGGGCGACCGTGCACCGCGCCGACCTGATCGACCTGCTCGTCGAGGCCCTGCCCGCGCGGGCGCTGCGGCCCGGCACCGACGTGCGTGAGGTGCGGCCCGACGGCGTCGTCGTGCACAGCGGTGGCACCGCCGCCGCCGACCTGGTCGTGGGCGCCGACGGTGTGCACAGTGCGACCCGGCGGTCCCTGTGGCCCGATGTACGCGGACCGCGCTACGTCGGGTACACCACTTGGCGCTTCATAGTCCCTCCGCACCCGATCACCGGAAGCGTAGAAACCTGGGGCCGTGGCGAACGGTTCGGGCACCTTCCGATGCCTGACGGCCGCGTCTATTGCTACCTGATGGCCAACGCCCCCATCCGTTCGCGCACCGGTCTGGACCAGCTACGCGAGCGGTTCGCGGGCTGGCACGATCCCATTCCCGTACTGCTGGCGGCGGCGCGGGAGGACACGGTGTCGCAGCACGACAGCCACCAGCTGCCGGAGTTGCCCACCTACGTGTCCGGCACGGTCGCTCTTCTCGGCGACGCCGCTCATGCCATGACGCCCAACCTCGGGCAGGGCGCGTGTCAGGCACTCGAGGACGCCGTCACGCTCGCTCTCGCCGTCGACACGCTCGGCGTGCCCGCGGGTCTGGAGGAATACGACCGTTCCCGTCGGCCGCGGACGCAGATGATCGCCCGCCGCTCCCTTCAAGTCGGGGCTCCCGCGCACTGGACTTTCCCGCCATTGATCGCCCTACGCGACGCAGTGCTTCCTCGCCTGCCCAGATCCTTCTTCGAGCGCTCACTCGTCCCCGCTTACACCTGGACTATCTGACAAACCGTCGTCGGAGTGATCACGATGACTTTCCGGCTGCTGGACGCGCCCGTGGTGAAGGAAACACTGGCGAAGTCGCCGGGCGTGCCGGCGGTGATCACGTCGGGATGGTTCTTCGACGAGGTCGTGCGCAACAGCGCGGTCGCGGATCCGGCGACGTTCCGTCAGGTGCGGGTGGTGGTGAAGGAGACCGCGGCGGTGGCGTGGGTCAGCCGTCCGGACCATCCCTGTCCAGCTGATCACGAAGTGCCTGCCGTCACCCCGCCGAAGCAGGCGGAACCGGAACGGGACGGCGGGGCGGTCACGATGACCGCGACCTCGTCGGACAGCGGCACGGTGTATCAGGCCGCGCGCGACCAGGAAAGTTCGCGGGCCTGGTCGGGGGTCCATGATCGTCCACCACCGTTGCAGGCTTGGCGCAGCTCGGGCATGTCTTTCCCTTTCGGAGGAAGACAGGATGCCAGTTATGGCAGAGGCTTTTGGCCACTGTTACTGCGCGTGGCAGCGTATCCGGCGGCGAAGAAGAACGGCCCGAGCCCGTTTGCAGGAGCCAGGTCATCGGCGTAAGCGACAGCGGGCTCTCAAGGTGCAGCGCGGTCGGCTGGTACACATCGCTGACCACGCCTTATCGAATCGACGTGTCAACGACGGTGCCGTGGTGTGCGTTGGCGATCGCCGGTAGCCGGCTTGCTGGCCGCGGACGTCGTCCGACTATCCGGCCGCTCAGACCCCGGCGTCCTGCTTCCGGCCGCGGCAGTCGCGATCGGTTTCTTCGCGTTTCGAGGAATTCATTCGCTACGTGAAGGAATCCAGGTTCAAACTCCAGCGCCATTCGTCTGCGGCTCCGGTGACGTTTTCGACAGCGGCGGTCCGGCCTATGTCCGGAGGTGCATGGTGTTGCGTCTTGGTGTTCCGGTGGGGTCGAGGTAGGCGGGGGCGGTGAATTCGGGGAGTCCGTCTTGGGCGATCTGGACTTTCCATTCGCTGTGGTGGATCAACCGGTGATGCTTGGTGCACAACAGAACCAGGTTGTCGATCTTTGTTTCCCCGTGGTGGCGCCAGAAAACAAGATGATGTGCCGTGCAGCGCGGCACCGGCATATCGCAGCCTGGAAAGGTGCAACCGCCATCGCGGATGGTCAACGCATACTTTTGAGCCAGGGACACGGTGCGTTTGGAGCGGCCGATGTCGAGGGGTTCCCCTGCGGTGCCGAGGACTCCGGGACGGACGCGAGCATCGCAGGCGAGGATTCTCGCATCGGTGGCACTGATCGGTCCCACCAGATCCAGGTGTGCTTCACCGATATCCCGGATGAGGTCTTCGTAGGACATGGTGACCAGAATGTGGGTGGCCTCGCCCGCTTGGCCGGGAAGATTGCGGCTGGTGGTTTTCAAGCGCACATAGTCGGTGAAGGCGTCGCCGTAGCGTTCGTCTTGGGTGCGGGAGTCCCGGATCCCGTCGATGGCCTTGTGGGGTTTGGCCATCGGATCGAGGTCGGACTTCAACCGCGCATACGTCTCCAGGTCAAGTCTCGCCTTGAGACCGAGGCTGCCGTCGCGGTGTTTGACGAAACGTAGTTCGGGCCGGGTGTCTTTGGGGTCTTCGTTGCGGGGTTCTTTGCCGTCGGGGTCGAGATGGTCGAGCAGACGACGTCCGGCCTTGGCGATTTCCCGGGGTCCGGCCCGGCGGGCGAGGGCGACGAGCGTCATCTCCCCGGCGCGGACACCGTCGTCGGGGACAGTGGAGGGGATACGGGCGAGGACGCGGATGATGGCGTCGATTTGCCGACCGCCGATCGCGCCCTCCGCGGCGGCTTCAGCGGTCAACGGTGCCAGCGGCGGGACCGGGGCACCGTCGACGGATACCCCGGGGTGCAGTGCGAGGACTCGGTCGGCGCGGTCGTCGGCGTCGCCCTTGATGAGGTGGAAGTCCTCACCGATCAACGCCGACAACGTCGAATGCCCGCTGCATCCACGAATGCCCCGGGTATTCAGTTCCGCCAGTATCGAGTCCTGCTCGAAATCCAGCTGGCGTTTGAGGACCTCGTTTTCCTGTTTTCGGGCGTGCAGCGTCGCAGTATCGGCACGCCACCATTCGGTGCGTGCTGCCTGGGGACTGTTTTCGCTGGCCACGTGATCAACATTACTCGCATTCGAACAAGTGTGCTAGTGGTTATTTATGTGACGAGCCCAGGTGTATCTCTCACCCGAAAGGGGGCAAAGTGCGACGAGAGCGAATACGCACGGAAACGGTTCGCCATTTTGTGGGCCCGTAAGCGAACCCGCCTAGTGTCGCGTGATCGACACATCCCCCTAAACCCGGCCTGACCGCGTCCGCACGTTCGGCGATGTCTATGCGTACGGCGACAGCTGGCGGGTCGCCTCCACCGCGTCCTTGATCCGGCCTTGCGGCCAGTTCGCCACGGGTAACCCGACGGCGCCGTTCTTCGCCGGCGACCTGAATCTCTCGCTCCGCGTCCAGTCCGAGAACGTCTGCCGCCAGACCGGCATCCTCAGGCCCGTCTGGCTGGAAGCCTGCACCGTGGGCGTCGCCGTACTCGGCAGCGCCTTCTATATCGATCGGCAACCGAACGTCATCGACGCCAACCCGCCACGTCTAGAAAGGTTCGACCGCAAAGCAGTTTCGGGTACGACGGGCCCGGGCAGACCACGGGCCCGCCGGTTGCTTGGTCTCGTGCCCGGGCGGGTGCGAGATCATCGCGTCCGGCGGGGGCAGGCTAGGTTGCTCAGGTGAGTCTCCTCGATGATGTGGCCGAGCGCGACGGCTGGCGATGCTGGGTGTGCGACGAACCGGTCGACGCGGACATGTCGGTGAACGACCCTCGGGGGCCGAGCGTCGACAGCCGGACCGCCGACCGGAAGGCCAAGGTCCCCGAGCGGCTCGCGCATCGCGGGTGCAACACCCGCAAGGGTGCGGTCAAGGTGGTGATCTCTTGGCCGGACCGCCTGCACGTGGTCGAACCCGCACCGCTGATCACCGTCGCCGGGAGGCTGGAGCGCAAGGGGGGTCGCGAGATGGTGGCCCGTTGCCCGACCGAAAAGGATGCCCGAGAGGCGGCGGAGTGGCTGGTGGACCGGTTCTCCCGGCTGGTACCGGGGCTGCCGGTGACTGCCGGTATCGAGCCGGGTGGCGGCCAGTTCCTCGTCATCCTGGCCACCGGCCGTCGCTGACCGGGGTCACCAAGCGCGCCGGTGGCGACAGCGGAACTTCGGCAGTCGGGCCTTCAGACGCTCGCAGATTCCGCGATCGAGCCACAAGCCGTAGCGCGGTTCAGCCGACCCACCCGCAGTACCACGATGCCCAGCCGACCGGAACCTACGACGAAAGCCGATCGGCGGGGAAACGGCGAGAAACCCCCAGATTCGGGGGCTGGCCGTCGTCTGCAAATCGGCCGTTTCGAATGCCTGAACCGTCTTGTCGATGTCGCATTCGGCGACGAGCAGAGTGGCTCCGGCGGCATTGCTCCCGACGGGGACGAGCGCGAGCAGAGGGGTTTCCGCTGTCACCCGCCCGCGCGCAGAACCTGCGAGGTCGGTCCGTCACGTGGATCATGGGGACGTTCCCGCCGCCGCAGCATCGAAGGGGTCGAGATGGCCAAGCCCAACGTCGCCGAGCAATTCGTCCAAGTCCTGCTGCAGGCCGGGGTGGAACGGATCTACGGCGTGGTCGGTGACAGCCTGAACCCGGTGGTCGACGCCATCCGCCGTACCCCGGGTATCGAGTGGGTGCACGTGCGCAACGAGGAGGCGGGCGCGTTCGCCGCGGCCGCCGAGGCCCAGCTGACCGGACGGCTCGCGGTGTGCGCGGGTAGCTGCGGACCCGGCAACACCCATCTGGTGCAGGGCCTGTATGACGCGCACCGCACCGGTGCCCCGGTACTCGCGCTCGCCTCGCACATTCCGTCCGGCCAGATCGGTACCGGGTTCTTCCAGGAGACTCACCCCGAACGGCTGTTCGTCGACTGCAGCGGCTACTGCGAGCAGATCAGTCAGCCCACTCAAATGCCCAAGGTGCTGCGGATAGCCATGCAACACGCGCTGTCCCGCGGCGAGGTTTCGGTGCTGGTGCTGCCGGGTGACGTCGCGCAGCTCGAGGCCACTTCGCCCACCGGGAGCGGGGCACCGGTCACCGAGCACGGGACGGTCATGCCGCCCGAGCCGCAGGTGGCACGGCTGGCCGAGCTGATCAACGAGGCCGAAACCGTCACCCTGTTCGCCGGTGCCGGGGTGCGCGGCGCGCACGCCGAGGTGATGGAGTTCGCCGGCGCGGTCCAGGCGCCGGTCGGCCACAGCCTGCGTGGCAAGGAGTGGATCCAGTACGACAATCCCTACGACGTCGGAATGAGCGGCCTACTCGGCTACGGCGCCTGCTACCGGGCCATGCACGAGGCGGATCTGCTGGTGCTACTGGGCACCGATTTTCCTTATGACTCCTTCCTGCCCCAGGCCAGGACCGTGCAGATCGATCATGACGCGACCCGGCTGGGCAGGCGCACCCCGCTGGAACTGGCCGTGCACGGCGACGTGGGGGAGACCCTGCGAGCCGTGCTGCCGCTCTTGCGGCGCAAGACCGACCGGGCGTTCCTGGACCGCATGCTGCGCGACCACTGCAAATCACTGGAACAGGTCGTCGACGCCTACACCCGCAACGTGGAACGGCACGTCCCCATTCACCCGGAGTTCGCCGCCGACCTCTTGGACGAGCTCGCCGCGGACGACGCGATCTTCACCGTGGACACCGGCATGTGCAATGTGTGGGCCGCCCGTTATCTCACCCCCAACGGTCGCCGCCGGGTCATCGGGTCGTTCCTGCACGGCACCATGGCCAACGCGTTGCCCCACGCCATCGGCGCGCAGTTCGCCTACCCGGGACGACAGGTGGTGTCGATGTCCGGCGACGGCGGGCTGGGCATGCTGCTCGGCGAGCTGCTCACCGTCGCCTTGCACGACCTTCCGGTCAAGATCGTCACGTTCAACAACTCCTCGCTCGGCATGGTCAAGCTGGAGATGCTTGTCGACGGCCTGCCCGACTACCAGACCGACCATCAGCCTGTCGACTTCGCCGCGATCGCGCGCGGTGCGGGTCTGCACGCCGAGCGGGTGACCGATCCGACCCGGCTGCGTTCGGCTCTCGAGGTCGCGCTGAGCCACGACGGTCCCGCGCTGGTGGACGTCGTGACCGACCCCAACGCGCTGTCCGTCCCGCCGCACATCACCGCCGGCCAGCTCGGCGGATTCGCCCTGGCCGCGAGCAAAGTCGTCCTCGAAGGCGGTGTCGGCCGGATGATCGACCTCGCCAGGGCCAACCTCCGCAACATTCCCCGGCCCTGAACTCAGCACAGCGACTGGGATGTGTCACGCAGATCGTTGATCCACGCTGGAAGGCCTGTTCCTTCCCCATGGTTCACACGGTGGAAGGGGCCTTCGTCCGATCAGACGACGAACGCGTGATCGCGGCAGGGTACGAGTACGCGGTCAGGCGTTCCGCGAGGTCCGCGTCGCCTTCGTGTGCCGCGACTGGAGCGGTGCCGGAGCGACCGGCAAGCGCGCCCGCGAACACTTCGTTCGTGAAAGCGGCCACCGCCGCCGGCGAGGGAAGAATCTCGATTCCGTGATAGGCCACGGTGATCAGGTCTTCACTGCTGTGCGTTTCGAGTGCGAGGGACCAGCCGTACCGTTCGTCCCACGTGAGCGCGACGTCTTGGGCGGGATGACCGGGAAGTCGTCGGTCCAAGGCGATGTACGCACCGGCAGTCGGCTCGAGTTGGGCGTAGAAGGCGTCGCCGTGCAGTCCGAGTTCCGCGATCACCAGCCGCACATAGCGATGAAGTCCCCGGATGACAGTGTCACCGAATCCCGATTCCATGCTGATAGCCACCTCGCACTCGTCTGGTCTGCGGCGCCGGCTGCTTGACGCGGAATGAGGGGAAGGCCCCGTCCGAGCACAGGATGACCATCCGTTGATCGCTTCAAACCTTCGGCCGGGGGCGGATTCTGCCGGCTTCCAGACGGCGGCCGCTGATCACCGATCCGGTGATCAGCGGCCCGAAACCTACCGAGACGAACTCGAACAAGACCTGCCAGACTTGAGTACCAAGCCCCGTGTTGGCGGCTTACGAACTCGGGGCGAGCCGGCGTCATGACCCGAGCCGATCAGTCGCGGTAGCAACCCCACGAATACGGATCGTAGTAGTTCGTGTACGCGGCATAGGTGTCGCTGCCCCAGTAGGTACGGCAAGCGGCGTTCAAGTCGATACCGGATTGCCGGCCGTCGTGATCGACACAGACCCAGCCATAGACATCCCAGCGAACGATCCCGGAGCGGGCGTGCCCGGTGCGCTGACACCAGTCGTCCAGCGGGAGCCCGCCTACGTAGCTCGAATCGACCGTTACACCGGGTCGGGCGGCGACCGCGCCATTGTCGCCCGCTGCGAACGCGACACTCCCGCTCAGCCCGATCCCGAGTACCGCACCGACGACGGTCATTGCCCGCTTCATCGAATTGCGCATAGCTGATTACCCCAGTTCTCGAAAGGAAATTATCGTTCAACCAACGACACCCAGTGTTGATTGTTTCTCCTTCCAGTAACAGTCGCTTTCACGTCAGGCCGAGTAAGATTTGCGCCATGACCGTCATGGGGGGCGCACGGGTACGGGTGGCCGTGCCACTGATGGCCGACCTTCCGCTGTTCGAGCTTGCGGTGCCGTGCGAGGTGTTCGGCCACGACCGGCGCTTCGCGGAGCGCACCGTCGAGGCACGCGGATCGCGTCGGTGTGCTCCGGTGCTTTCGTGCTGGCCGCCGCGGGACTTCTGGACGAGCGCAAGGCCACCACACATTGGATGCACGCCGACGATCTGCGGCGCGGCTACCCTCGGGTCACAGTCGACGAACGCGCGCTCTACATCGACGAAGGGGACGTTCTCACCAGCGCGGGAACAGCGGCGGGGATCGACATGTGCCTGGCACTTCACTCGTCAAGTCGGGCTTCCTCCGCTGAAATGGCTGAACCGGCAGCGCCTCACCGCGGCTCGTGAGCTACTGGAAACCACCACGCTGTCCGTCGACAGCATCGCCGCCCGCACCGGCTTCGACAGCGGACATCTACTGCGGCAGCATTTCCACCGGAACCTCGGTACGACCCCCGCCGCCTATCGCCGCACGTTCGGCTCCCGGCACCGCTGAAACGCGTCCGGCTCTCGACGAAGATACGGCGCCGCGTTCGCGGGGTGATCGACCTGAACAGCGGCGGACCACCTCGGCGAGTCGGACTTTCTCGACCTGGACTTCGAGGCGGCCGTAGGCGAAATGCCGTAGCAGTGGTTCGATAATTTGGCCCATCAAAGGATGCTGCTCGCTTCGGAGTATGATGCGTGAGAGTGAACGGTCTCGACAGTGGTCGAGTCATGGCGGATAATCGGATGTGCGCGGCACCCTGCAAGCAAAGCCTTTGTTGCGCTCAGTTCCCTGCTCCCATCATTTGGCGAAAAGGAAACCTATGCACGACGATGATGAGCCAGTAGGTCGGGTGCTCGGTAGGCGGCAGGCGTTGATTCTGCTCGGTGCCGCTGGTGCGACACTCGCTGTCGCTGGATCCACCACGGCCAGTGCCACCACCTCCACCGCAGGAACTTCCGACGTCTGCACGCTGGATTGTGTAGTCAAGCCAGAGCAAATGGAGGGTCCGTACTTCGTCGACGAACGACTCAACCGCTCCGATATCCGCAGTGAGCCGACCACCGGACAACTAGTTTCCGGCACTGCGCTGGTAATCAATTTCACCATTCAGCAAATTCGTCAGCAGTCGTGCACGCCACTACCGGGAGCGATGATCGACCTCTGGCAGTGCGACGCGTTCGGCCTGTACTCGGACATTCCGTCTCAGGGAAGTTCCGGCCGCCGATTCCTGCGCGGTTACCAGAACGCCGACCAGTCGGGGGCGGCCCGGTTCACTACCATTCTGCCGGGCTGGTATTCGGGGCGCACGCTGCACATCCACGTCAAAATACGCACCGTCGGAACCAACGGCCGGCCGTACGAGTTCACATCGCAGCTTTACTTCACGCCCGAGTTCGGCGCGGCCTATCTGCGGACCGAACCGTACCGGCGGAAAGGCCCGGCCGACACGACCAACAACCGCGACTCGATCTACCGCAACGGCGGCGCCCAGATGCTGCTGCGCCCGCAGCAGGCCGGAAGCGGCTACACGGCGGACTTCGCGATCGGCCTCGACCTGTCGAACACCCAAGTCGGCAGGCCCGATTAGAGCAGGCCCAGTAAGCCACCAGGACCAGAGATCGTGGACGGCGACGGTGAGTTCTGCCTAGTTGTGGCGGCGCGCGTGGCATGGCTGTTTGGGCTGGTCGAAGCAGCATTCTAGGGCGCTATTGTCCCCCTGCGAGGTCGCAGGGGGACTTGCCGTCCGCATTCCCGAGGGGCGCGACAGTCGCTACGTGCTCTGAAAGCCAACAAGCGGTTGCGACGCGAATAGCCCAGTCGCCGGAATTGCAGGTATGGACGGGCTGAAAGGTCGACGCGTTCCGGTGACCCGGTCCTGACTACTTCCGATCTTCACGACGGTAGCGTCCCGCTGTTCGTCGGTCTGCCAGTATGTTGCCCTGTCTTGCGCCAACAGCTGTCGATGACTTTCGACTGCCCGCTTCGCCGCGATCTGGTCCTTACCAACACCAAGAATGCGGCGGTGGGCGGACGGCTTGCCGTCGGGTGTCACTTGCAGCGGTGCTGGCTCGGCACAGGCCCCCGTTACGATCGATGTCTCCTTTCCAGCTCCGGCCAACGAGTTTCGAATGTCCGCCAGATACGGCGGTACTTTTAGGTACAGGGTCGGACAGCGGCCGAACCTCCGCATAACCGGACAGCAGTTGCCGGGCGCGGGCGAGGTCGAACCGGCCGGTAGCTGGAGTTCGCCGCGCCGCCGTCCGCCCGATGACCTCACGGTCGCGAAGCCAGATCGCGACCGGCACGGCGACTACCGCGGTGGACGTTGGCCGACGTCGATGAAGCGGTGCATGGCCTGCGGGTTGTTCACCCAGGAGATGAGCAGGTATCGGCCGGGGACGAGGTCCAGGTGTGCCACGACCTGATTGCCGCCGGCGATCGGGGTTATGCCCCGAGGCTGGGCGATGACGGGGTCGGGACCTTCGCCCCGGATCATTCTTTGCACGTCCTGCTCGGTGGTGTCGGCCCTGACCTGCATAAGGATCGCTTCCTCGTGGGCACCGGTCCTGTTGCGCACCAACAACCTGGCGTGCGCGGCGAGGCGTCCGGGTGCGGAGAATCGCGGCTGACCGTCCGCGCCGATGAAGTGCTCGATGACCTGGTCGAATTCGACAGGTTCGACCTGCCAGTCGCCTTGCGCCGTCAGCCGCCTGACGGGGTCTCCTGGATCAGGCTGGGCCAGCGACCGCAGATCCATCAGGTAGTAGGTCCCAGATGTGAGGAACGGGGTGAAGGTTTGAGGCGCGTCGCCCGTCACCGAGACGCCACCGAGGGCGGTGGCCTGCCGGTTCCATTTGCGCACGGCACGCGCACGCTCGACCGGGTCCACGCTCCGCATGACGGTCGTCATGGTCTCCAGGAACGCGGTCAAAGGGACATCGGGGCGCAATCGGACGGCGATCACCCAGCGCGAGGGGGTATTGGGAGTGCCGCGCGGTGTGCTTACCCGGAAGGTCGTGGTACCCGGCGGTAGCGTGGATTCGCCGGGGATGCTGAGCTTGTCCTCATCGGCGATCACCTGCACGGGCGGCCTCGGCTGGACGGGGACTTCGGCCGACGCCGTCGATCCGGGAGCAGGCGTGCCCGCCACGAGGACCACGGCCATCACGATACCGAGCAGCGCCACTCGCCTCACCTGACCAAGCGGGGTTCTGGTGAACAACATGCCGCCAGTCTCCGACCTCGACCAAAGTCGAAGTCAAGACACGACAGGACCGGCATCTTCGGATGCTGACGGCTTCGGAGCGAGCTGTCGTGGCCGCGCAAGCGGTTTTCGCTGAGCAGCATCCGGACGGCGAGGCCGCCGAAGGCCGCGCGTTTGAGCCAAGGACCTTTCGCTGGACGTCTCAGGGGCGCGGGCACATAGCCACGTACACCAGCGCTCGAGACCTGTTGGGTCGGGTCGCTGGTCGCACCCACCCCAAGTAAGCGGACGAAGCTGGGGGAGTGGTCCCTCACCTGCACGCCACCTTCCGTGACGGACAGTCGAAGACGGCACCGAGGCCATCGCCGTCTCATCGCCATTGAACTAGCTCCTGACCAGGCATTTCCTCTGTATTCGCAGGTTCGCGGTCTCCCGTTCCTCCTCGGAGGGGCGACTTCGAACGCGTTCCGGTCGCCTCAACATCGCCAGTTGATCTTTGGATTGCTAGTTACGGAAGTTGCTTCGTGTCTGTCAAAGCTGTTGGATTTCCGGTCGAGCGTGACGCTGTTCTGCAGCTAGTCACGGTGATCATCGGCGTCATCGTGGGGCTGACGTTCCTGTTCGGGTTCGGCGACGTCCTGGCCTTCCTGCCGCCCTCCGTGCGGTCGGGTTGGCCCGACTCTCGTGGTCTGGGCCCGGCGGCTCCACGGTGCCATCCGCGACGGAATGATCAGTTGATGCGCTATCGTGATCGAAGTTGACGTATTTATCCTCGAATACGTGTCGGCGCAGGTCCCGGCCTCTCGGGCGGTATCCCCGAAGGATTCCGATTGTTGCGCCTGGCAAAAAGTCTCTTTGTGCAGTGTTGTGGTTGTCGGCTCCGCGACGTCGAGGTTAGACTTGGTCCGGCCGATCGAGGGGCCTTCGGCCTATCACCTGCGACGACCTGCCGACATCGGTAGGTCGCGGTATCCGCGATGACGCGCAAAATGCCTGCCGTTACTGTATCTGGGGGACTTCTATGCCTGTGGCGAATGGTGATCTTCACGAATCCGTTTCAGAACGCATGACGCACCTGCTCGGCGAGGTGCTCAAAACCCAAAGCATGATCATCATACTGCTTTCCAGAATGCATCCGAAGGAGCAGGCGGAGCCGGCGGAGTTCGTCAAGACGGTGATCGGCTATCCGTTGGACACCGAGGGCGGCCAGGCGGTCGTGGGGACCGTTTCCGGTTCGCGGCAAGGACTGGGTTGCCAGCTCACGCCGCGCGAGCTGGAGGTGGTCCGGCAGCTGGCGGAAGGCAAGTCGAACCGGTTGATCGCCCGGACGCTGGGTATCTCCGAGCGGACGGTCAAGGTGCACCTGAAGACGGTCTTCTCCAAGCTTCGGGTGGCGTCGCGCACGGAGGCGGTTCTGAGCGCCCTGCGGCTGGGCCTGGTGGAAACCGGCAGGTAGAAGCCCTCTTCCGAAGTTCTTGTCTCGAAGTCCACTCCTACGGTGAAGCATTGACGCAACGGTGCGTCTATGCTTATATCGAGACTCAACGTTGCGTATAGGCAAGCGTATGGTCGCCGCTTCGTGAACTTTTCCGCGCCCTCAAAGCCTGATCCCCTGAACCCGCAAGGAGCGCTCCGCGTGTCGAACATCCAGACGTCGCCCGACTTACCGCCTTCCGTCGAGCGCTCGCGTGGCCCGTTGGCGGCGGTCACCGCCTTCGCCTTCTGGGCCGTGATGGTGGGCACCACGGTGCCCACCGCGCTGTACCCGCTCTACAAGTCGCAGTTCGCCTTCGGCTCGCTGGCGGTGACGATCCTGTTCGCCGTCTACGCCGTTGGTGTCGTCGCCGGCTTGCTCGTCTTCGGGCGGGTGTCGGACCAGGTCGGGCGCAAGCCGGTGGTGTTCGCCGCGGTGCTGCTGGCCGCCGTCGCCGCGGTCGTGTTCCTGACCGCGCAAGGCCTGCCCGGCCTGCTCGTCGGTCGCGTGCTGTCCGGTTTCTCCGCCGCTCTCGTCACCGGTGCGGCGACGGCCGGCATCATGGAACTGTTTCCGTTGGCGCGCAAAGGAAGGGCACCTATCGTCACCCTGCTGTCCAACATGGGCGGGCTGGCCTGCGGCAACCTGATCGCCGGACTGCTCGCCGACACCGGGATCGCGCCGCTGCGCCTGCCGTGGATCGTGCACGGCGGCCTGCTGCTGATCGCCCTGGTCTCCCAGGCGTTCGTGCCCGAGACGGTGACCGTCACCGGCAAGCTGAAGCTGGCCCCGCAAAAACTGCACGTGCCGCGCGAGATCCGCGGCGTCTTCCTGCGTTCGGCCATGACCGGTGGCGCGGGCTTCGCGGTGCTCGGCGTCCTCACCGCGGTCACCGGCATCCTGCTGGCCTCCGAACTGCACCTGACCAGTCCGGCGCTGACCGGCTTCGTCGTGTTTCTCGCGTTCGCCTGCACCGCGCTCGGTCAGCTCGTTCTCCGGCGGATGCGGCCCGCCATCGCCCTGCCCGTCGCGTGTTCGGCCCTGATCCTCGCCTCGGTGCTCGTCGCCCTCGCCGTGCTCGCCGCTTCGCTGACAGCGCTGCTGCTCGCCGCGGTGGCCACCGGTTTCGGCACCGGGATCGCGATCGGCTGCGGCATGCTGGCGATCACCACGGGCGCCGCGCCCCAGCTGCGCGGCGCCGCCGTGTCCACCTTCTTCGCGATCCTGTATGGGATGCTGAGCTTGCCCGCGGTGGGCGTGGGCGTGCTCATCCAGCTGTCCGGCCTGCGGGTCGCGGGTACCACGTTCGCGATCGTGGTCGCGCTGATCGCGGCAGGGGTGCTGCTCAGTCTGACCAGCCAGAAGAAAGCAGCCGAATGACCAGCACACGTCCGTCCACCGGTAAGAACCCCCACGGGCACGCGGGGCCCCGCCGCAACGTGAGCGCCCGACAGGCCGTGCTCGACGCTGCGGACGACCTGCTGGTGGAACGGGGTTTCGCCGGGGTGACCATCGAGGCCATCGCGAACCGCGCGGGAGTCGCCAAACAGACGATCTACCGCTGGTGGAAGTCGAAGGTCGAGATCCTCCTCGACAACCTGGAGGAAGATGGCGAAGCCGCGCTGGCCTGGGAGAACGGCGATGGTGAGCCGCTGGCGGAGCTGGTCGGCCAGCTCTCGCGGCTGCAGGCGTTCCTGCGCGACGAAGCCGCCGGTGCCGTCATGCACAGCCTCATCGGCCAAGCCCTGCACGACCTCGACACCGCCCAGCGGTTCCGGGAAGGTTTCCTGCTCGCGCAGCGGCGGCGGGATCTGGCCGGGCTGCGGAACGTGCTGGAGCGCCTGGACTGTGCGCCAACGGGCGACGCCGAGCTCGCCGAACTGCTCGACCGGCTGCTCGGCCCGATCTACTACCGGTCAGTGGTGCTCGGGATCTCGTCGAGCCCCGAGTTCCTGGCGGATCTGGCGCATTCGGTGGTCGGGCAAGCCCGTGAGGGGCGGCGGGAATGACCCGGTCGCGGCCGGACCGCCACCGCGTCCCGGCATCTGTGGTCGACGTCGTCCGGTTGTCGGAGCCGTTCGTGCGGATCACGCTCATGCTCGGCGGCGCCGACGGAGTGCGGTTCGACGGGCCGACCCGATGGGTGAAGTTGTTCGTCGTCGACCCCGACACCGGAGCGCAGGTCGGGCGGGCCTACACGGTGCGACGGCAACGCTCCGCCGAGATCGATCTCGACATCGTGTTGCACGGCAACGGCCCGGTGGCTCGGTGGGCGGAATCGCCGCTGCTCGGCGAGGTCGTGACGGTGGCCGGGCCGCGCGGCGGGTTCACCCATCCGAAGCCCGGAACGCCATACCTGCTCGCCGGCGACGAAAGCGCCGCACCGGCGATCGCCTCGATCCTCGGCTCCCTGCCCGCGGGACACGGCAAGGTGACCGTGGTGCTCGAGGGCGGTGAGCACTTGCTGCCGCCCATCGATCCGACGATGACGTCGGTGTGCTCGCTTCGCCGGAGCGAGGGGATGAAGAAGGGCACGTTGATCACCCCGGCGCTGCGTGCGCTCCCGAAACCTTCCGTCGACTCGGTGATCTGGGTCGCGGGCGAGGGCGGCGCAGTGAAGCAGGCGCGAATGTTATTTCTCAACGAATGGGGTCTCGATCGCGATGAATTCTCAACCAAAGGCTATTGGAAATACGGTGAGCCCGACCATCGCGAGTAGCTGAGCTTTCAAGTATCTGCCTTTTCGGGCGGCCCGAACGGACCCCTAGTTCTCCGAAGAGGTCATTTCGCGGCACGGTTCGCTGGATAAACTGGCGAGATGAAGGCTCTGAACCTCAATACGCTTGTCGTTCTCGACGCGCTGCTGGAGGAATGCAGTGTGACCGGCGCGGCGAAGAAGCTGGGACTCAGCGCGCCTTCGGTCAGCCGGTCGCTGTCGCGGATACGGCTCGAGCTCGGCGACCCGATTCTCGTGCGGGCGGGTCGCCGGCTCGTGCCCACTCCGCACGCGCTGGCCCTGCGTGATCGGGTTCGCGGCCTGGTCGAGGAGGCATCGGAGCTCCTTCGCCCGAAGGACCCGCTCGAGATGTTCTCGATGACCCGCACGTTCGTGGTCCGCGCCAGTGACGGCTTGGCGTCGGCGGTGGTCGGCCCGCTGGTGAAACGGTTCGGCGAGAGCGCGCCGAACGCGGTGCTGCGGTTCACGGCCGAGGGCGGGGAGGACGTCGACCCGTTGCGCGACGGGGAAATCGACCTCGACATCGGGATGATCGGGCATCTCGGCCCTGAGGTTCGGGTCGAGTGGCTGTTCGACGACAGGTTCGTGATCGCCGTGCGGAAGGGTCATCCGCTGGTGACCGGTGAGGCCACCCTCGAACAGGTCGCGGCCTATCCGCACGTGAACGTCTCGCGCCGTGGGCGGACCCACGGCCCGCTGGACGGCCTTCTGCGGCGCGAAGGCCTGAACCGCCAGGTGAGCCTGGTGGTGGCGTCGTTTTACGTGGCCCTCGAAGTGGCTTCGGCGTCGGACTTCGTCGCGGTCGTGCCGTCGAGGGTGCTCGGCTCGGCCATCGGCCGGTTCGGCCTCGCCGAGGTCGACCACCCGATCAGCGCGCCGGTCGCGATTTCCCAGGCCTGGCACCCCCGGATGGACGCAGACCCGGCCCACCGCTGGCTGCGCCACCAGTTCCGCGACGTCTGTCACCGGGAAATGGCGGGCTGAACACCCGGTTCGCCTCCGTTTATCCGAATCTCCCCGTGGGTAAGAATGCCGTGGTGCGCGCGAAGTCGCGGTCGCGGGAATGCGCCCACCTTTCGGCCGGGTATTCACGGTCCCCGTTCGCCATAGTCCTTAACGGCTAGTACCAAAAGGCGGGTACTGGACCGAACCGGGGCCGGAGATGCTGTAGCGGACGGACGAAAGAGACGAAAACTAGGTGGACAATGACGACCTCGCGACCCGAATCCGTGGAACTTCCTTACACCGGTGCCGAGTACCTGGACAGCCTGAAGGACGGGCGTGAGGTCTGGATCGGCGGTGAGCGCGTCGAGGACGTCACCGCGCACCCGGCGTTCCGGAACAACGCCGGTTCCATCGCGCGGCTCTACGACTCGTTGCACGATCCGGCCACCAGCAAGAAGCTGATCGTACCGACCGACACCGGCAACGGCGGCTTCACCCATCCCTACTTCAAGGCACCGCGGACGGTCGAGGACCTGCAGGCGGGCGTCGAGGCGATGACCCAGTGGTCGCGGATGACCTACGGCTGGATGGGCCGCACGCCGGACTTCAAGGCGGCGTTCCTGTCCACCCTGGGCTCCAACGGCGACCACTACGCGCCGTTCGAGGACAACGCCGCCAACTGGTACCGCAAGGCCCAGGAAAAGGTGATGTTCATCGGCCACGGGATCGTCAATCCGCCGATCGACCGCCACCGGGGGATGACCGAGCACAAGGACGTCTACCTCACCGTCGACCGCGAGACCGACGCCGGCCTCGTCGTGTCCGGAGCGAAGGTGGTGGGCACCGGCGCGGCCGTGACCCAGCACATCTTCGTCGGCAGTTACGCGCGGATCCCGGAGAACGGCAAGGAGTTCTCGGCGTTCTTCATCGTGCCGATGAACGCCTCCGGGCTGAAGATCATCTCGCGCCGGTCCTACGAGCAGGTCGCCTCGGCCACCAGCACCCCGTTCGATCAGCCGTTGAGCAGCCGGTTCGACGAGAACGACGGGATCCTTGTGTTCGACCAGGTCTTAGTACCCTGGGAGGACGTGTTCTGCTACGACGTCGAGAAGGCCAACAACTTCTTCGTCGGCTCCGGCTTCTTCTACCGCGCGATGCTGCACGCCTGCGTCCGGTTCGCGGTGAAGCTCGACTTCCTCACCGGCCTGCTGGCCAAGGGCCTCGACACCACCGGCACTCTCGACTACCGCGGTGTGCAGGGGCGGCTCGGCGAGGTCCTGTCCTACCGCAGCGTGTTCTGGGGCCTCATCGATTCGATGGTGCACAACCCGACGCCCTGGCCCGACGGCACGCTCGCCCCGAACGGCGAGACCGCGATGGCCTTCCGGGTGCTGGCCACCAGCGTGTACCCGAAGATCAAGGAGATCTTCTTCAAGGACCTCGGCAGCGCGTTGATCTACAACAACTCCGACGCCGCGGACTGGGGAGTGCCCGAGCTGCGCCCGTACCTCGACAAGTACATCCGCGGCCGGGGCGTTCCCGCGCAGGAGCGGGTCAAGCTGATGAAGCTCATCTGGGACGCGGTCGGGACCGAGTTCGGCGGCAGGCACGAGCTGTACGAGATGAACTACGCCGGTAACCACGAGCAGATCCGGTTCGAGGCGCTGCAGGCGCAGCAGGCCACCGGCAAGTTCGACGAGTACACCGGCCTGGTCGACTCCTGCCTGTCGGAGTACGACGTCGACGGCTGGAAGCTGCCGCACCTGCACGGGCCCCAGAGCCCGGCGCTGCGCGGGATGTGACCCGTCGTGACCGCATCGACCGACGGCCGGGACCGCCTGCGCACGGTGATGAGCGAACTGGTGACCGGAATCTGCGTCGTGTCCACCCTGGTGCACGGCAGACCAGGGGAGGCCGAGGACGCGGTCGTGGTGAACAGCTTCACCTCCGTCTCGCTCGACCCGCCGCTGGTCTCGCTCTACCTGCGGCAGGACTCGACCTTCCTCAACCGCCTGCGCCGGTCCGAAGTCTGGGCCGCCTCGATCCTGGGGTCCGGCACGGCCGAGGTGGCCAAGGCGCTGAGCCGCCCGTACGGAAGCCGGCCGCCGCTGGCCGAAGTCGGCGCCTGGCACTCCGGCCCTGAGACCGGCTGCCCGGTACTGGACGGCAGTCCCGCGACGATCGAATGCGAGCTCTACCGCTGTGTCGAGCTCGGAGACCACGTCCTGGTGATCGGCTCGGTCGTCGGGCTCGACACCACCCCGGCGCCGCCGCTGGTGTTCCACCGCGGCGCCTATCACGCCCCGTTTTCCGATCTGCCGCGCTGACGGCAGCCACCTGGAGGTATCCGCGATGTCCGAAACCGGGTCGCCCCGCGTCATCTGTGTCGTAGGGGACCGCTTCCGCGATTTCGCCGAGTCGGTCGGCGCCTGGTCGCTGAGCGAACTCGTCGCCGCGATCACGGGAGGCGAGTTCGACGAAGGGCCGTGGCCGCTGCGAATCTTGATAGGGCAAGGGATCGACGACTACTCCGGCGCCTACCTGCTGGCCGCGCTGACGCGGCGAGGTGTCCAGGAGTCCGAGGTGAGCCTGCTGCGGCCGGAAGAGGTCATCGCCGACCGGCACGAGCTGCACAAGGGCCAGGCGCACAACGTCCTGGTGGCCAACCTCACCGAGGAGACCCCCGAGGTCTTCACCGCCGATCTCCGACTGCACAACGACAACGAGCTGGTGGTCGACGCGCAGACCCGGCCACACGTGCAGGGGATGGTGGCGGTCGAGGCGGCGCGCCAGATGTTCGTGGCGGTGACCGAGCGGTTCTACCTCAGCCGTACCCCCGGCCGCCGGTACTACCTCGTCATCAACGCGATGAACACGACGTTCAAGAACTTCCTGTTCCCGGTCGGCGCCACCCTCCGCCTCACCGTGCTGCAGGCCGACCTGGACAAGCCTGAGCAGCTGGTGTTCTCCCACGAGGTCGTCATCGAGCAGGCGGGCCGCCCCGCCGCGGTGACCAGGATCGACTTCGCCGCGATCGACCTCGGCGTCATCGACGACAAGGAACAGCGCCGCGCCAAGCAGACCTTGGCCACGGTGCTGGAAAACTCCGCGGCCGCCCGGTGATCGCGGCGCAGGCGTCCCCGCGGGTCGCCGTGGTGGGTGCCGGCATCGGCGGGCTCGCCGCCGCGGTCGCCCTGCGCCGCCGGGGCCTCGAGCCGACGCTTTACGACCAGGCTGAGGAGTTCGCCGAGGTCGGCGCGGGGGTGGCGATCGGCGCCAACGCCAGCAGGCTGCTGGAGCGTCTCGGCTTGGGTGACGCCTTGCGCGCCGACGCCGTGCTGCCGTCACACGCGCAGTTCCACCGATGGGCCGGTGGCGAAGTGTTCTGCTCCCACGAGCTGGGTGACCACTACACCGGCAGATTCGGCTCGCCGTACTACACGGTGCACCGCGGCCACCTGCACCGGTTGCTGCTGGACGGGTTCGCCGACGGTGCCCTGCACCTGGGACACAAATGCGTTTCGGTCACCGAGGACGCCGACGGCGTGGAGCTGGTCTTCGACAACGGCGTCACCACGCGGGCGGACATCGTCATCGGGGCCGACGGCGTGCACTCCGCGTTGCGGGAGGCCCTGTGGGGTCCGCAGGAGGCGACGTTCTCCGGCACCAGCGGCCTGCGCGGGCTCACCCCGATCGACCACCTCCCACTGGGTCCGGGATTCGATCCGCGGAAGCCCGCGCTCTGGTTGTTCCCGGGACCGGGGCGGCACTTCATCTGCTACCCGGTCAGCGGCGGGCGGCTGATCAACTTCCTTGGCGTGGTCCCGGACCGGCACTGGACCCAGGAATCCTGGGTCACGCGCGGCGACGTCGGCGAGGCGGTGGCGGCGTTCGACGGCTGGAACACCGTGGTCACGTCGATCCTCGCCGGGGCATGGAGTATCGGCAAATGGGCGCTGTACGACCGTGAACCGCTGTCCCGCTGGAGCACTTCGCGGGTCACGCTGCTCGGCGACGCCGCCCACGCGATGCTGCCGCACCACGGGCAGGGCGCGAATCAGGCGGTCGAGGACGCGGTCGTGCTGGCGGGCCAGCTCGACGGCGTCCGTGAACCGGCCGGCATCGCCGAAGCCCTGCGCCGGTACGAAGCGCTGCGCAAGCCCAGGTCCCGGCAGCTGCAGATCGGCTCGCGGACCAACGGCGACTGCTTCCAGGTCCCCGACGGGCCGGAGGCGCTGAAGCGCGACGAGCGGCTCACCCACCTCGCGGACAACGTCGCCTGGATCCACGGTTTCGACGCCGAAGCCGAACTCGGTCTCGGCGTCTGACCCCGGAACGAAAGGAACGCGGCAGATGGCTCGCGTCTACGAGATCGACGGAGTGGTCCCGGTCATCGACCCGGAGGCGTTCGTGCACCCGGACGCGGTCCTCATCGGCGACGTCCTGATCGGCCCCGGCTGCTACATCGGCCCGCTGGCCAGCCTGCGCGGTGACTTCGGCCGGATCGAGGTCCGGGCCGGGGCGAACATCCAAGACGGCTGTGTCGTGCACTGCTTCCCCGGTTCGGTCACGGTGGTCGGCGAGAACGGGCACGTCGGCCACGGCACCGTGCTGCACGGGTGCCAGGTCGGCCGGGACGTGCTGGTGGGAATGAACAGCGTCCTGATGGACGGAGTCATCGTCGAGGACCAGTCGTTCGTCGGGGCGATGAGTTTCGTCAAGGCGGAAACCCGGGTGCCCGCGCGTTCCCTGATCGCGGGCAGCCCGGCGAAGGTGCTGCGCGAGCTGACGGACGCCGAGATCGACTGGAAGGCCAACGGGACCCGCACCTATCAGGACCTCGCACGGCGGAGCCTGGCGAGCCTGCGCGAAACCGAGCCCGCCTCCTGGGAAGAGCCCGGCCGCCGCAGTTTCGCCGGATCGGACGGCACCGAACCGGTCCACGTCACCCTCCACAGCTACCGCGTTAGATAGGAGCACGCAGTGCCTGAGCAGCAAGGAACTCTGGACTTCCGGACCGACCGGGCCCGGATCGACCAGCTCGACCAGTCCATCATCGCGCTGCTGCGGCAGCGGTTGGAGATTTCCCGCAGCATTCAGCGGCGGCGGACGAAGACCGGTGGCGCGCGGATCGCCGAAGGGCGTGAAGAGGCCGTCATCGGGCGCTATCGCGACGCGCTGGGTGGCACCGGTGGCGCCCTGGCCGAAACCCTCCTGCGGCTCTGCCGCGGCACCGAGCCGGGAAGGACACGAACATGACCGTGTTGCCGACGTGGCGCGCCGAGCGCGCGCCACACCAGCCGGACTGGCCCACCGGCCCCGACATCGTGGCGGTCGAGACCGAACTGGCCGGTTATCCGCCGCTTGTCGCGCCTCGCGAGTGCGACCGGCTGCGTGATCGCCTCGCCGACGTGTCGCTCGGCCGCGCGATGCTGCTGCAGGGCGGTGACTGCGCCGAGACGTTCGCCAAGGCGACACCTGCCTCGGTGCGGGGCAAGCTGCGCTGCCTGCGAGAGATGGCCGTCATCCTGACCTGCGCCTCCGGACTCGGAGTCGTGCAGGTGGGCCGGATCGCCGGCCAGTACGCGAAACCGCGATCGCGGCCGGTCGAGACCCGCGACGGCGTGACGTTGCCGTCCTACCTGGGCGACGCGGTGAACGACGTCGAATTCACCGAGGACGCGCGCCGGATCGATCCGTACCGGCTGCTGCGCACGTACCGCTCCTCGGCCGACACCCTCGACGAGATCAGCGCGCTGATCGGACACGACGGCATCGACCTGACGTCGCTGCACGAGCAGATCCGGGAGATGGCCGCCCGCGGCCCACGCAACGAGCGGCACCAGGAGTTGATTGAAAAGATCTCGGTGGCGCTGCGGTTCCTCGCCGGATACGCCGGGGCAGACAGCGATCTGCGCGCGCCGGACTTCTACAGCAGCCACGAGGCGCTGCTGCTGAACTACGAGACGGCCCTGGTGCGCATCGACCCCCGCACCGGTGACGACTACGGCAGCTCGGGCCATCTCCTGTGGATCGGCGAACGCACCCGTCAGCCCGATGGCGCCCATGTGGCGTTCGCGGCCCGGGTGCGCAACCCCGTCGCGGTCAAGCTGGGGCCGGCGGTGCGGCCGGAAGAGGCGCTGGCGCTCGCCGAACGGCTCGACCCGGATCGGGAGCCGGGTCGGCTCACCTTCATCGCCCGCTTGGGCGCCGACCGGGTCCGCGACCTGTTGCCGCCATTGGTGGAGCGGGTCCGCGACAGCGGGTCCCCGGCGATCTGGATCTGCGATCCGATGCACGGCAACACGATCACCGCACCCGATGGCCACAAGACGCGGCACTTCGACGACATTCTGCGCGAGGTGCAGGATTTCTTCGCGGTTCACCACGAGCTGGGAACCCACGCGGGTGGCCTGCACCTGGAGCTCACCGGCGAAGACGTGACCGAATGCGTCGGCAGCTCGGGTGTCGGGTTCGACGACCTGGCCACCCGCTACGAGTCCGCGTGCGATCCGCGGCTCAACCACGATCAGTCCCTGCATCTGGCCCTCGAACTCGCAATGGTGTTCGAGGACCGGGCCGCGGAGGACAGGAGGACGGCATGCGCTGTTTCGAGGACTTCGTGACCGGTGACGAGCACCAGCTCGGCCAGGTCGCGATGACCGAAGAGGAGATCATCGGCTACGCCAGGCAATGGGACCCGATGCCCTTCCACACCGACGAAGCGGCGGCGAGTGCCGGCCCGTTCGGCAAGCTGGTGGCGAGCGGGAACCACACCACCGCGCACGCGACCAGGCTGTACGTCTCGCAGCTGCTCGCCGACTCGACCTGCCGGGGCTCCTACGGTCTGGACGAGGTGCGGTACCTGCGGCCGGTGTTCGCCGGTGACGTGCTCGCCGTCCGCGCCGAGGTCGAGCAGGCGGTCGGCCATCCGCGCCGCCCGGACACCGGCGTGGTGCACCTGCTGGTCGCCGCCGCGGGCGCGGACGGCGAAGACGTCCTGACCTTGCGGACCCGCGTCCTCGTCGGCCGCCGGGAAGCGGTGGCGGGATGACGCTCACCGAAGACACCGCCCTCGTCCGGCCCGACGCCACGGCGCTGCTGCCCGACAACGATCCGGTGCGCGTGCTGGACACCCCCGCCGCGGCGGATCTCGATCACGAGGACTTGCTGCGCCTTTACCGCGAACTCGTGCTCGGACGCCGGTACAACGAGCAAGCGACCGCGCTGGTGAAGCAGGGCAGGCTGGCGGTGTACCCCTCGTCCACCGGGCAGGAGGCCTGCCAGGTGGCCGCCGCACTGGCACTGTCCACTCAGGACTGGCTGTTCCCGACCTACCGGGACACGCTCTCGGTCGTCCTGCGCGGGGTCGACCCGGTACAGACTTTGACGCTGCTGCGGGGCGACTGGCACACCGGTTACGATCCGCACGCCACCCGGGTCGCGCCGCTGTGCACCCCGCTGGCCACCCACCTGCCGCACGCGGTCGGCCTGGCGCACGCCGCGCGGGTCGCCGGGGACGACGTCGTCGCGATGGCGCTGGTCGGGGACGGCGGCACCAGCGAGGGTGACTTCCACGAGGCGCTGAACTTCGCCGGGGTCTGGGGTGCGCCAGTCGTGTTCCTGGTACAGAACAACGGATACGCCATTTCCGTGCCGCTCGCCAAGCAGACCGCGGCGCCGACGCTCGCGCACAAAGCCGTCGGCTACGGCATCCGGGGTGTGCTCGTCGACGGCAACGACGCGCCGGCGATGCTGGGCGTGCTCACCGAAGCCGTCGACCGCGCCCGCGACGGTGGCGGCCCGACGCTGGTCGAGGCGCTGACCTATCGCGTCGACGCACACACCAACGCCGACGACGCGACGCGGTACCGCTCCACCGCCGAAGTGGAGGCGTGGCGCGAACGCGACCCGCTGGACAGACTCGAACGTCATCTGCTGGAGACCGGCAGGCTCGACACCGGGACGATCGAAGAGGCCCGCGCCGCGGCCGAGCGGATGGCGGCCGACCTGCGGACGCGGATGCACGCCGAGCCCGCCGTCGCCCCGCTCGGCCTGTTCGACCACGTCTACGCCGAACCGACCCCCCAGCTGCTCGAACAGCGGGAACTCCTGCTCGCCGAGCTTTCCGAAGACGTGGAAGGGAATTGCTCGCCGTGACCAGTGTCCAGACGAGTCCCCGGGTACGGCCCGCTCCCGAGGACGTCGAAGAAAGCATGGCCCGTGCGCTCAACGCCGCCCTGCGCGACAGCATGGCGGCGGATCGGTCCGTGCACGTGCTGGGTGAGGACGTCGGTGCGCTCGGCGGCGTGTTCCGGGTGACCGACGGCCTGACCGCCGAGTTCGGGGAAGACCGGTGCACCGACACGCCGCTCGCGGAGGCAGGGATCCTCGGCAGCGCCATCGGCATGTGCCTCTACGGCGCCCGTCCGGTCGTCGAGATGCAGTTCGACGCGTTCGCCCACCCGGCCTTCGAGCAGCTCGTCGGACACGCCGCCAAGATGCGCAACCGGACCAGGGGAGCGGTTTCGCTGCCGCTCACCGTCCGGGTGCCCTACGGCGGTGGCATCGGCGGCGTCGAGCACCACAGCGATTCCTCCGAGGCGTACTACACGCACACCCCGGGGCTGCACGTCGTCACCCCGGCCACCGTCGATGACGCCTACGGCCTGCTGCGGCAAGCGATCGCGAGTGATGACCCGGTCGTGTTCCTCGAGCCGAAACGGTTGTACTGGGGCAAGCAGCCCTTCCGCCGCACCCTCGACGTGCCGCCCATCGGCCGCGCGGTCGTGCGCCGCCCCGGCCGGGACGCCGTGCTCGTCACGTATGGGCCGAGCCTCGAGGTGTGTCTCGAAACCGCGGAGGCGGCCAAACCGCTGGGGCTGGACGTCGCCGTGCTCGACCTGCGGAGCCTCGTCCCGCTGGACGACGAGACGATCTGCGAAGTGGTGCGCCGGACCGGCCGCGCGGTGGTCGTGCACGAGGCGACCGGTTTCGGCGGAGTGGGCGCGGAGATCGCCGCCCGGATCGTCGAGCGCTGTTTCCACCAGCTGGAAGCGCCGGTGCTGCGGGTGACCGGGTTCGACATCCCGTACCCGCCGCCTAAGCTCGAGAGCCACCATCTGCCAAGCGTGGACCGCGTGCTCGACACCCTCGCGCGCCTGCAGTGGGACGGCCGTCCGGGAGGTGTTTCCTGTGCCGGCGCGTGAATTCCTGCTGCCCGACCTCGGCGAGGGCCTGATCGAGGCCACCGTCGTCCAGTGGCTCGTCGCTGTCGGCGACCTGATCGCCGTGGACCAGCCGGTCGCCGAGGTCGAGACCGCGAAGGCGACCGTCGAGGTGCCGAGCCCGCACGGCGGCATCGTCACGGTGCTCTGCGCGGCAAAAGGCGAGACACTCGCCATCGGGAGACCGCTGCTGGTGGTGGCGGACGAAGACGAGGAAGCCCCGGTAGCGTCCGATCCCGGCTCGGGCCCGGTCCTCGTCGGTTACGGCACCACCCGGCGCTCGACGCGGAACCGGCGTGACCTGTTCGGCGGCCGAGAGCCCGCCACTCGCGGCGGCACCGCGGCGGCCCCGGCGCGCGGTGCCGTCGCGGTGGCCTCACCGGTGGTGCGGCGGCTGGCCAAGGACCACGGCGTCGACCTCACGAAGCTGCGCGGCAGTGGGCCGGGAGGGCTGATCGTGCGCGCGGACGTCGTCGCCGTCACCCGGCCCGCGGCGGACGATGAGGCCCAGCGCGTCCCGATCCGCGGCCGCCGCAAGACCGCCGCCGACCGGTTCACCCGCAGCCACGGCGAGATCCCGGCCGCGACCTGCTGGGTGGACGCCGACGCGACGGAGCTGCGCACGGCGAGGCAGCGGATCAGTACCGACGCCCGGCCGATCGGCTTGTCGGCCCTGCTCGGCCGCGTCTGCGTCGCCGCGCTGGCGAGGTATCCCGATCTCAATTCCACAGTGGACGTCGAACGCGGCGAGCTGGTCCTGCACCGGGTCGTGCACCTCGGGTTCGCCGCACAGGGCCGGGACGGACTGGTGGTCCCGGTGGTGCGCGACGCGCAGAAACTGAGCACCGCCGAGCTCGCGGCCGAGATGGCCCGGCTGGTCGAACGCGCCCGCACGGGTGACCTGTCGCTCGCCGAGATGTCGGGCGGGACGTTCACCCTCAACAACTATGGGGTGTTCGGAGTGGACGGTGCCTCGCCGCTGCTCAACCATCCGGAGGCGGCGATGCTCGGCGTGGGCCGCATCGTGCCCCGGCCGTGGGGCCACGACGGCGGGATCGAACTGCGCGATCTGGTCCAGCTCGGCCTCACCTTCGACCACCGGGTGTGCGACGGCGCCGTGGCGGGCGGATTCCTTCGCTACGTGGCCGACTGCGTGGAGGAGCCGATGCGGCTCCTCGCGGACAACTGACCCTGACGGCTGAAAGGACAGCGAATGCGCAACGGCGGGACGGCTCTCGACGAGGCCAAGGTGCGGCGCGTGCTCGACCGGATCGGTGACCGGAACGGATGGAACTCGGGGGAGGAGCCGGCGCTGGACCGGCTGCTGCGTGGCACGGACGCGCAACCGGAACTGGGCGACGTCCTCGAGGTCTACCGGGACGGCGCCTTCGCGTCACCGCCGGAGATCGGACTGCTGTTGTACTCGGCGGTCCGATCGATCAAACCGGACGTGGTGGTCGAACTCGGTACCTCGTACGGGTTTTCCACCCTGCACATCGCCGCGGCCCTGCGGGACAACGGGCACGGGACCGTCTTCACCTCCGAGATCGACCCTCGCAAGGCCAGGGACGCGACCTGGAACTTCACCGCGGCCGGCCTCCACTCCCACGTACGGGTCCTGCTGGGAGACGCCGCGACGAGCCTGAAGGGTTTCGGCGAGCAGGTCGACTTGGTGTACCTGGACAGCTGGGTGGGTTCGTACCTGGACGCGCTTATCGTCCTGCGGCCCGCGTTGCGACCCGGTGCGCAGATCTACGCGAACTCCACGCGCCGCTTCGGCGTACAGGCACGGCCATACCTGGATCACGTGCGTGACAGCGCGAACGGGTTCTTCTCCGTGGAGGTCCCCCTGGGCAACGGCCTGGAGGCATCGACCTACGTCAGCCGCGAGCTGAGGGAGGGGTCCGCCGGGGCGATCGAGTCCGGGAAGGCCGGATGAACCGGTTCGTCGCCGTTGTCGTACGTCACCGCCGGGCAGTCCGCTCCTGGTCGGCCGGTGGCAGCACCCATACGTGCCGGGGCGGCGCGAACGGTTCCGCCGCGCGCGCCGACATCGTCATCGGCGCGGACGTGCGAGGCATTCGAGGTCGCCGCTCGGCGGGTGGCCGTGAGCCCGCACCTCGTCTCCACCTCGGGGACGCAGCCCGGATTCGCTCGCGTCACCGCCGAGGTGCTCAACGCCGGCGAGCTGCCCATCACCGACGTCTTCATTCGTGTGCACAGCGCACTTTTGCAGGAGGTCCCCTTCGCCGTCGCTCACCGGCTCGATGCGGGGGAGAAGCTGACGCTTGATCTGGTCGTCGTCGAAAACCCCGATCCGGGTTCCGTGCCCTACTCCGACCGTCTCCAAACTTCCGCGAGTTTCACTGATTTTGACGGCTGGATGTGGCAGCGGTGGGCCGATGGCAGCATCAAGCCGCCGGTGGACATGCGACCTCGCAGTCGTTGGCGAACCCGTCTTCACCGGATTCGGCTTATTGGATGGCTGGTGGGCAAGTGGCGCCGTCGCGACGAGCGACCGCCTCGGCACCACACAGCGCGTTTCGGGCGTAGAGCAAGGACAACGGGCTGGGTACCTTCCGGGATCGCTGGGAAGCTCACATCCAGTACGACCGTGTCACTCTGCTCGCTACGCCGGGGCGATGCCGAAGGCGCACGATGGAACCACCTGGACCGGGAACACCGGTTTCGATGGCCTAGATTCCAAGAGCCGCCCGCAGCGCGGCATGCACGTTGCGTTTGTGCTCTTCCGATCACCGGCGACGACTGCGGCGATATCGCGGAACTCGACGCCGGCTGGGAGCCATGCCCACCCACGCCGGACACGATGCGAATACCGCCGGGGTCTGCCTGACACAGACCTCTGCCCGCATGGACGCGCCCTCATTCCCCTCCACCATGAGCGGTGGTGGCCGACGCCGAATGTGCTGCCGCACAGGTGATCCAGACAGTCCTGCGCGGTGCCGACCGCACTGATCCCGATCAGGTGCTCGGTGTACTCGACAGATGCGGCCGCAGCGCCGGGTCGGTCGGCCGAGAACGTTGCCAGGTGGCGAAGTCGGTGTAGCGCACGGGGAGTCCGGGCAGCGTCCACGCGTGTAGTCGACTGAGTGCGCAGTCGCCGGACGACCGGCGTCTTGGTCGACGGAGAATCGGGGAGGTTCACGGTGCGAGCTCGCCGGGACAGACCGTGCCGGGCGCGGGCAGGGTGCCGTCGATGAGATAGGCGTTTCCGTGGCGGCGGAGACAGGTGTTGCCCAGCAGGTAGGCGGCATGTCCGTCGCCGTGCCGGACCGGGCGCGCCCGAGGGAACTGCGACGCGACGTGTGCCGCCCCGAGATGGCCAGTGTTGTTGTCGAGTTCGCCGATCGTCACCAGGACGGGCGGTGAGTGTGGCGCCGAAAGCGGGTGTGGCGGGTAAGCGGGCTCCCCGGGGATGCCGACGCAGCGCCCGAGTTGGTAGCGGCCTTCGATCCAGCCGAAGCGCGGGGCGATGGCCTTCAGCTGTCGTTCGATCCGGAGAAATCGGTGGTAACCGGGCAATGCCGGCACGAAGTCGTGGCACAGGGTCGCGCTTTGCACGGATCCGGTCGGACCATTCGGTGGGTACTGGAGCACGGTGCGAAAGTCGCCGAAGTCACCGGCTCGCGCTTTCGCGATGGCCCGTGCCAGATCCGGCCACCGAGGTGGGTTCATGCCGACGAGCGCGCCGGCGAACAGGTCACCGGTCGAGTGGCCGGCCGACGCGACGAGGTCGTCCCAGGCTGCTGCGGCGTCCACGCCGTACAGCGCGCAGGACGGTGTTCGCGCACACCAATCGCGGAAGCGCGACAACTGCTGTTCCTGCGCTTGGGCGTGGTCGGACAACCAGTCGACGAGCCGGGCCTGCGTGTGGTCGGCGACACCATCGAGGTACAGCCGCTCCAGCCGCGCTCCGAACAGTTCGGCGTACGCCTGCCCGTAAGTGGTGCCGTAGGAATTGCCGAAGTACCGCAGCTTCTCCTCGCCGAGTGCCGCGCGGAGGGCGTCCAGATCATGCGCCATCTGCCAGGAGTTGAGGCCCGCGAACGCCGGTCCGGCGGCCTGACGACACCCGGCGTCGTACGCCGCGTTCTCCTTGGCGTGCGCCCGCCACGTGGCCTCATCCTGCCCGCGCACCAAACCGAGGATCGACGCCGGAGAGCGCGGGCACTCGATCCGCCCGGCGTCCCGGCCGAGCCCGCGCGGGTCGAACACCACGACGTCCAGCCGTTTGGTGAGCTGATCGAGCCAGCTCTGAATCGGCGCCGACCGCGGGCCGGTGATCGCGGCCGTGCTGTTGCCCGCACCGAGGTTGGCCACCACTTTGCCTGACCGGCGAGCCGGATCCTTCGCCGCGACCCGCACCACGTCGACAACGGTGGCCGGTCCCGTCCGATCGGTCCAATCCACCGGGACGGGGTCGCTGACGGCGACTCGGAAAGGTTCCATCTGTGACCGAACTCGCTCGCGTGTTGCCACCGGAAACGCTTGACCTTCACCTTCCACGAAGGACGGCACAGTCACAGCACCTGGATGGCCGAGGACGGCATCCCCGAAGTCGCCCGCCGGGGGCGGCTGGGTCAGAAGATGAAGGGCATCGCGAGGGTCTACGACACGTGACTCCGCTGATGCGCCGCCAGATTCTGCAAGCGCTCGAGACCCGCTGGATCGGGTCGCTGGTCGCCCTCACCCCGAGTGAGCGGACGAAGCTGGGGGAGTGGTTCCCGCACCTGCATGCCACGTTCGGTGACATGCGACTCGAGACGGCCCGAAGGTCATCGCCATTTCATTGCCATTGAACGACGGAAGCCCTGCTCCTCCGAGGAGGAACAGGGCTTCCGTCGTGCGAAAACAGTTGGTGCGCGATACTGGGATTGAACCAGTGACCTCTTCCGTGTCAGGGAAGCGCTCTCCCGCTGAGCTAATCGCGCGAGGTGGAGACGGGATTCGAACCCGTGTACACGGCTTTGCAGGCCGTTGCCTCGCCTCTCGGCCACTCCACCGTGTCAGGCCCTGGAAGGCCTTCCGAGCGGATGACGGGATTCGAACCCGCGACCCTCACCTTGGCAAGGTGATGCGCTACCAGCTGCGCTACATCCGCACATCCTCGGTCCAGGTGGGAGGTCAGACCCTCGCGGTTCCGTCTCTCACCTCGTCGCCGTGGTGTGTGTGAACACTATCCGACCCTGAAAGCGGCTTTGCAACCGGGGTGCCACTTGCTGTTCGCAAGCCCGTCATCAGGTCAGATCGTTGGGGATGAGGTGGGTCAATGCGTCGTCGACGTCGACCCACAGGTGCTCGTTGCCTGGCAGCACGACGTCGTAGGTCCGGTCGAGGAAGTCGGCCAGCTCCTGAGCGGATGCCTCGAACATGGCGTGCCCGGAGGGCGAGTTCAGTTCGATGAGGACGGACTCGGGATCTTCGACGGAGGGGCGGATGCGGACGTCGCCATCGCCCGCGTCGGCCAGGAGGCCGTCGGCGAGGAGATCGCGGGCGTACACCCACTCGACCCAGCCGGCGCGGCCGGTGCGGAAGGCAGCGACGACCGCGTAAGGGTCGCGTGTGTCGTATCGCAGTTCCACCTTGACCGGAACCGCGGGTGTCCGCGGCGCCAGGAGGTCGAACACCGCCGTCGAGCGGAGCGTCACGTGATCGTTGCGCATCGTCCTACCCTTCGTCTCCTTCCCGGCCCGGTCGAACCGAGTGGCGATGATGTGACGTATCGGCCGGCTGATCGGAACGCGGTTTTGCCGCAGATCACCCGGACGGGGTCATCGGACCCCGGATCCATACTCCGCCACCCCATCATCACCCGCGCGACGCGCAGCCCTACATGCGCCCTGCAGGCAGTCCACATGTACATACTGCGCGGTTTAGTCGTCACGCGATAGCACCGTCGCATGAATGTCGAAACGGGTCGCAGGCGCCCCCTGGCCTCGACAACCCCGGCTAGCTCGTGGTTGTTCGCTCCGTATTTGCTGGTGAGCGGAGTGTGGTCGGGACGAACCACCCGTTTGCAGGCGCCCTAAAGTCGTGGGGTAGTGTCTGCCGGACACCGCGAGCGGGCGATTAGCTCAGCGGGAGAGCGCTTCGTTCACACCGAAGAGGTCGCTGGTTCGATCCCAGTATCGCCCACCGGATGAAGGCCCTGGACCACTCGGTCCGGGGCCTTGATTCGTTCTCGGACGGTGTCGGCGGGCAGCCGTCCGGCGGCATTCGATCCCCAGGTCGGACGCGGGTTATGTGGGGGCGGTACTTCTACCGTCGCGGGCAGGCCCGCCTGCCCGGCTGAATTCGCCCGGTACGAAAGGGATGGCCGGGATCACCGGATCGGACATCTCCACAGCGGGCCGGTCCGGCCGGTGTGGACATTCGCCGGAAATTTGGTGTCGCGCGACGAAAACGTCACATGAGAGGTCCATCGAGACAACATTGTGATCCTCGGCACGCCGTGCCCTCCTAGGAGGTCTAGACCATGGTGGAAGTGATGCGGAGCACGGAGGAGCGGCTCACTCGTCCGGCTCTGGCTGCGGGGTCGCCGTGATGCTGACGTGATGTGACGAAACGCCACTCCCGTGACCGATTGACAAGGTAGGTCGGGACGAGGTGAGCGCGCCTCTGGGGCCGTGCTGCTCCCAGGGGGTGAAATCCACAGTGGACCGGTCGGAGATCGACTTTTCCGGACCGTCCACTATGGAGTTTTCGGGGCTGTTCGGCCGTTCGGGTGCGCTGTGCTCCAAGTGGCCGGGAAGGCCGGGAATTCGTGACTACTTTGCGTAGTTGTTCGGAGGATACGATCTATTACGCATCGTCATCATCTTGTTATCAACAGGTCATTCATTTGCCGGAAGGTCGCGCAGGGCGTGGCTGGAAATCCTTGTAACGATGGCCGGAGAGTGGCCGATACCTTGTCGTGTGTCGCCCCATCGGCCGCTGCGGGACCTTGAGAATCGATCACTCTTCGAAATCACTCTCATTTACTCAGCGTGTTGATCCGGCGTTCGGGAATCCCCAATCCGGGAGGTCTGATGGAAGAGTCGGTGCGGCCGTCGTCCACCGTTAACGGGACGCCGCAGCACATCGACCTTCAGTCGATCCCGCTTCCCCCGCAAAGGGGTGCGGGCATCGCCGCGGCGGTCGACACGACGTCGGCGCGGCCGCCGTACGCGGCTTGGGAATCGCGCTACCGTGCCTGGGTCATCGGTAGTGACGTTTTCACCGCCTTCGCACTCATCGTGATGAGCGCCTTCTTGATCGATCGATCCGATCCGCACGACATGCACGCGCTCGGTACCGCGGCGGCGTTCCTGTTCGGCTTGTCGGTCTGTCGCGCCTGGAGTCCTCGCGTGCTGGGCGAAGGCGCGGAGGAGTACCGGACGCTGGGGCGAGGTCTGGTGGCCACCGCGGTCCTCGTCGCGCTGGGCGGCTTGCTCTTCGGCGCGCTCGCCGTGCAACCGTGGGTCTTCATCGTCGTCCCGATGATCTCGGTCTTCATGTTCCTGCAGCGGTACGCGCTGCGACAGGTGCTGCACCGGCGCAGACGGCTCGGTGAGTGCCTGCTGCCGGTGCTCGCGGCCGGCAGCGCCGACACGGTCGCCGATCTCATCGCCCGCACCAAGGCCGACCCGCACGTCGGCTGGCGGGTGGAAGCGGTCTGCACGTACTCCGGCGCCGGCGCGGAGCGGGGGAGCGGTGAGGTGGAAGGCGTTCCGGTCGTCGGGAAGCTCGACGACCTCGCGGGCCATGTCCGCCGTGGCGGCTACCGCGTGGTCGCCGTGACCGCGGACCAGCACTGGAACCCGAAACGCCTGCAGCGCCTCGCCTGGGACCTCGAAGGCACCTCCGCCGAGATGGTGGTCGCCCCGATGCTGATGGAGGTGGCCGGTCCCCGGCTGAACGTCTCCGGCGTGCTCGGCATGCCACTGCTGCGGGTCAGCGCGCCGATGTTCACCGGTGGCCGCCGTCTGGTCAAGGAAGTGCTCGACAGGTTCGGCTCCGCCCTGATCCTCACCCTCGTTTCCCCGCTGTTGCTGGCGATCGCGGTCGCGATCAAGCTCGACGACCGCGGTCCGGTGATCTACCGGCAGCGCCGTGTCGGCCGCGACGGCCACACGTTCACGATGCTGAAGTTCCGCACCATGGTCACCAACGCCGACAAGCTCAAGCAGGAACTCCAGGCGGACAACGAAGGCGCGGGACCACTGTTCAAAATGCGGGAGGATCCGCGGATCACGCGGGTCGGCGGCATGCTTCGCCGGTACTCGCTCGACGAACTGCCACAGTTGCTCAACGTCGTGAGCGGGCGTATGTCCCTCGTCGGCCCTCGTCCGCCGTTGCCGGAGGAGACCGCGAAATACGCCCCCGACGCGCGCCGTCGCCTGCTGGTGAAGCCGGGCCTGACCGGGCTCTGGCAGGTCAGCGGTCGAAGCGACCTCAGCTGGGCCGAGAGCATCCGTCTCGACCTGCGCTATGTCGAGGACTGGTCGCTCGCCCTGGACCTGGTGATCCTCTGGAAGACCTTCCGGGCCGTGGTGCAGGGGCGAGGGGCCTACTGACCTCCCGATAGTGATCGACCGCACACATCCGGATAGTTGAACGAGAAATAGTTCAACGCTCAACCAGGTTGAGCCGAGTAACTGGAAGCGTACGGAAGGAAGATCCACCCATGACCACCAGCGTTGAGTCGGCCGTAACCCTGAACCTCCCACAGGACGTGCAGGACCTGCTGTTCCGCGAGGCCCGCACCGCGAACAACTTCAGTGCCGAGCCGGTGACCGACGAGCAGCTCCGCGCGATCTACGAACTGGTCAAGTGGGCCCCGACGTCGATGAACAACCAGCCGCTGCGCGCGCTGGTGATCCGGACCGAAGACGGCAAGAAGCGCCTCTCCCCGTTGCTGTCCGAGGGCAACCGCGCGAAGACCGAGGCCGCGCCCGTGACCGTCGTGCTGGCCGCCGACACCGAGTTCCACGAGCATCTGCCGCGGACGTTCCCGCACTTCCCCGGCGCCAAGGACCTGTTCGCCGACGAGGCGGGTCGCACCGAGGTCGCCAAGCTCAACGCGCTGCTGCAGGTCGGCTACTTCATCATCGGCGTCCGCGCCGCCGGGCTGGCCGCCGGTCCGATGACCGGCTTCGACCGCGAAGGCGTCGACAAGGAGTTCTTCGCGGACAAGTCGTGGAAGTCCCTCGTCGTGATCAACGTCGGCAAGCCGGGTGACAACCCCTGGTTCGACCGCCTGCCGCGGCTGGACTTCGACGAGGTCGTCGAGACCATCTGACCCGTCGCTCGAAACGCGTTGGCCTCCTTCCAATGAGAAGGAGGCCAACGCGTGGTTAGGGGTAATGCGCGTGAGTCGCGCCGCACGTGACGACTAACATCACGGGAACCATCCGCTTTCACCGCGAGGAGTCCATCGTGTCCCAGCCGTCGTCAGTAGCAGCCGCAACCGCCTCGCGCGTGGTGGTACCGGCGGGCACTACGGCGGGCGCCGCGGTCCGAGAGGCAGGTCTGCCGACCAAGGGGCCGGACACGATCGTCGTCGTGCGCGACGCCGAGGGCAACCTCCGCGACCTGGCCTGGGCCCCGGAGTCCGAGGTCGAGGTCGAGGCCGTCGCCGCCAACACCGAAGACGGCCGCAGCGTCATCCGTCACTCGGCCGCCCATGTGCTCGCCCAGGCCGTGCAGCAGCAGTTCCCGCAGGCCAAGCTCGGCATCGGGCCGCCGGTCAAGGACGGCTTCTACTACGACTTCGCCGTCGACACCCCGTTCACCCCGGAAGACCTGCAGGCGCTGGAAAAGCGCATGAAGCAGATCGTGAAGGGTTCGCAGCAGTTCTCCCGCCGCGTCTTCGACTCGGTCGACGAGGCCAAGAAGGAACTGGCCGACGAGCCGTTCAAGCTCGAACTCGTCGACATCAAGTCCGATGTGGACACTTCCGAGATCATGGAGGTCGGCGGCGGCGAGCTGACCATCTACGACAACCTCGACCCGCGCACCAAGGAGCGCGTGTGGAGCGACCTCTGCCGCGGACCGCACGTGCCGACCACCAAGTTCATCCCGGCGTTCAAGCTCACCCGCGTCGCCGCGGCGTACTGGCGCGGCGACGACAAGAACCCGCAGTTGCAGCGGATCTACGGCACCGCATGGGAATCCGCCGAGGCGCAGGACGTCTACCTGGAGCGCCTCGCCGAGGCCGAGCGCCGCGACCACCGCAAGCTGGGCGTCGAGCTGGACCTGTTCTCCTTCCCCGACGAGATCGGCTCGGGGCTGCCCGTGTTCCACCCCAAGGGCGGGATCATCCGGCAGGAGATGGAGAACTACTCGCGCCGGCGGCATGTCGAGGCCGGGTACGACTTCGTCTACTCCCCGCATATCACCAAGGGCGCGCTCTTCGAGACCTCCGGCCACCTCGACTGGTACCGCGACGGCATGTACCCGGCGATGCACCTCGACGCCGAGCACAACGAGGACGGTTCGGTCCGCAAGCCGGGCCAGGACTACTACCTCAAGCCGATGAACTGCCCGTTCCACGACCTGATCTTCCGCTCACGCGGGCGTTCCTACCGGGAACTGCCACTGCGGATGTTCGAGTTCGGCTCGGTGTACCGCTACGAGAAGTCCGGTGTCATCCACGGACTCACCCGCGTCCGGGGCATGACGCAGGACGACGCACACATCTTCTGCACCCTGGAGCAGGTCCCCGGTGAGCTGAAGTCCCTTTTGGACTTCGTGTTGAACCTGTTGCGCGACTACGGTCTCGACGACTTCTACCTCGAACTGTCCACTCGGAACGAAGAGAAGTACATCGGATCCGAAGAGGTGTGGGCCGAGGCGACCGAGGTGCTGCGCACCGCCGCCGTGGACTCCGGGCTCGAACTGGTGCCGGACCCGGGCGGCGCGGCGTTCTACGGGCCGAAGATCTCCGTGCAGGCCAAGGACGCGCTGGGTCGCACGTGGCAGATGTCGACCATCCAGCTGGACTTCATGCTGCCCGAGAAGTTCGAGCTGGAGTACACCGCTGGCGACGGCAGCCGTCAGCGTCCGGTGATGATCCACCGCGCGCTGTTCGGGTCGATCGAGCGGTTCTTCGGTGTGCTGACCGAGCACTACGCGGGCGCGTTCCCGGCGTGGCTGTCGCCGGTCCAGGTGGTCGGCATCCCGATCACCGAGGACCAGGTCGAGCACCTGCGCGGGGTCGAGAAGGCGCTGCGGGCCAAGGGGATCCGGGTCAACGTCGACGCGAGTGACGACCGGATGCAGAAGAAGATCCGCACCCACACCACGCAGAAGGTACCCTTCATGCTCCTGGCGGGCGCGAAGGACGTCGAGGCGGGCGCGGTGTCGTTCCGGTTCCGTGACGGCGGCCAGATCAACGGCATCCCGGTGGCCGACGCGGTCGAGGCGATCACCGGTTGGGTCCAGCGTCGCGAGAACTCCTCGCCGACGGTGGCGGGCTTGGAGACGGTCCTCCGGTGACGGGCCCCGATGGCCCTGAAGTCGTCGGACAGGACGGAGTAGGGGTCCCGGACGCGCTGCAGCGCCTGTGGACCCCGCACCGCCTCGCCTACGTGCAGGGCTCGAAGAAACCCGACGAAGGCTGTCCGTTCTGTCGCCTCCCCGAGAAGAGCGACGAGGACGCGCTGATCCTCGCGCGCGGGAAGAACGTGTACGCGGTACTGAACCTGTACCCGTACAACCCCGGTCACCTGATGGCCGTGCCGTACCGCCATGTCGCGGATTACCCGGACCTGACGCCGGAGGAGACCGTCGAGGTCGCCGAGTTCACCCAGCACGCGATGCGGGTGATCCGGGAGGTTTCGTCGGCGCACGGGTTCAACATCGGGATGAACCAGGGTGTGATCGCCGGCGCGGGGATCGCCGCGCACCTGCACCAGCACGTGGTGCCGAGGTGGGGCGGCGACGCGAACTTCATGCCGGTGATCGGGCATACGAAGGTCTTGCCGCAGCTGCTGGGGGAGACGCGGCAGCTGCTGGCGGATGCCTGGTAGGTGCCTGGCGCAAGTAGTCCTCTAGTTGCGGTCCTTGCACACGCAACTACCGCAACTAGAGGACTACTTGCGCCAGGCACTCACGGCCCAACCGGCCCACCCGGCCGAAGCGTGACTCAGGCGTTGAGCGCGGCCTGCAGCTCGATGTCGATCTTGACCTTCTCGGACAGGAAGGCGTTGCCCTCGGGGCCGATGCCGAAGTCGCGGCGGTTCACGGTGGCGGTGGCCGAGACGCCGAGTGTGGTGGCGTTGTCGTTGGCCGGGTTGGTGCCGATGCCGTTGAACTCGGCTTCGAGCGAGACCGGGACGCTCTTGCCGCGCCAGGTGAGTTCGCCGTCGATGACGTAGTCGCCGCCGTCCTCGCGGATGCCGGTCGAGCGGAAGGTGATGACCGGGTGCTCGTCGACGTGGAAGAAGTCCTCGGACTTGAGGTGCGTGTCACGCCCGTCGACACCGCTGGCGACCGACGAGGCGTCGATCTCGACGGTGACGGTGGAGTCGAGGATGTTGTCGGCGGTGACGACCTCGCCGGTGAAGGCGGTGAAGTTGCCGCGGGACTTCGCCAGGCCGAGGTGCTTCACGGTGTAGGCGATGTCGGAGTGGGCGGTGTCGACGGTCCACTTGCCTGCGACGTAGCCCGGGATTTCGGTGGTGGTCATTAAGTCGATCTCCAAAGTCTGTGATCTGTCTGTGGTGAACCCTCGGCTGGTTGAGCGCTCAACCACGACTGTAGCGCAGTTTGGTTGAGCGCTCAACCAGGGGTAGAATGAGTGACATGTCCGAACCCCGATGGCTCTCCGACGAGGAGCAAAGAACCTGGCGCGACTTCTCCGCGGCCACGCGGATGCTGCAAGCGCATTTGGAGGGCCAGCTCCAGCACGAGGCGGGCATGCCCCACACCTACTACGAAGTACTCGTCGCCCTGTCCGAGGCGCCGGGCCGTCGGCTGCGGATGAGCGAACTCGCCGACGCGCGCAAGGCGTCACGAAGCAGGCTTTCGCACGCGGTCGCGCGGCTCGAGGCGAACGGCTGGGTGCGCCGTGAGTCCTGCCCCGCCGACAAGCGTGGTTCCTGGGCTGTGCTCACCGCCGAAGGCTTCGCCGCGCTGGAGAAGGCCGCGCCCGGGCACGTCGAGGCCGTCCGCGAGAGCCTCTTCGACCCGCTGACCCCCGAACAGGTGAAAGCGCTCGGGGAGATCAGCGCCGCCGTGCTGGGGCGGCTGTCGCCGAAATGTGCCGCCGCGGAGGCGGAACTCGCGCTGCGGGAAGACGCTCTCGCCGACCTGGAGGACCCGGCCGAACTGGCCAAAGCGGACTGAGGGAAAGCCGGTCCAGGGGCAGGCGCGACGACGGGCGTCGGTGCGGGTGGATAGGCTTCGGGCACCATCCGACCCTGCTGCTTAGGTGCACCTGAAGAACCGATGCTCAACATTTTCGCGCGCGCCTCCGTTTCCCGCGTCACCGACCCGTTGGGGAAGGTGCTCGTGCGCGCCGGTCTGACCCCGAACGCGATGACCGTCATCGGCACGGCCGGGGCGGTGCTCTGCGCGCTCGCGTTCTTCCCCAACGACATGCTGCTGTGGGGCACCTTCACCGTCTGGGGCTTCGCGATGCTGGACCTGCTCGACGGCGCGATGGCCCGCGCCCGCGGGTACGGCACGGCGTTCGGGGCCGTCCTCGACGCGACCTGCGACAGACTGGTCGACGGCGCGTTGTTCGCCGCGATCGCGTGGTGGTGCTTCGTCCACGACGACAACCGGCCCGCCGCGGCCGCCGCGCTGATCTGCCTGGTGCTCGCGCAGGTCATCTCGTACGTCAAGGCCCGCGCCGAGGCCTCCGGGCTGGAGGCGGACGGCGGGCTCGTCGAACGCGCGGAGCGGCTGATCATCGCCCTCGTGGGAACCGGGCTGCACGGTCTGGGCGTTCCGTACACCGTGGACATCACGCTCTGGCTGCTCGCGGTGCTTTCGGTGATCACCCTGCTGCAGCGGACGGCCGCGGTGGCCAAGGCGGCGAGGGCCGCGAAGGCGGCCGGGCCACCCGTCACGGAAGGCGGGTCATGAGCGGGTACTCCCAGCGGCTCGGCGACTTCGGCTACGCGGCGGGCTGGCGGCTCGCGCGCTGGCTGCCGGAGCAGATCGGCGCGGTGACCTTCGGCCTCGGCGCCGACCTCGCCGTCCGGCGGGACGGCGGTGCGGTGCGCCAGCTCCGGAGCAATCTCGCCAGGGTCGTGCCGCAGGCGGACGATGCCGAACTCGACGAACTGACCAGCCGCGCGATGCGGTCCTACGCTCGGTACTGGCACGAAATGTTCCGGCTGCCTTCGATGGATCACAAGGAGGTCAGCCGCAAGGTCTCCCAGTCGATCACCGGGGTCGAGAACCTCGACGCCGCTCTCGCCGAGGGCAACGGCGCGGTGATGGCGTTGCCGCACAGCGGAAACTGGGACGCGGCGGGCGTCTGGCTGGCGGACTACCTCGGCGGCTTCACCACGGTCGCGGAGCGGCTGAAACCCGAATCGCTGTACCAGCGGTTCGTGTCTTATCGGGAATCCCTCGGATTCGAGATCGTGCCACTGACCGGTGACAGCTCCGCGATGCGCGTGCTGCTCAAGCGGCTGCGGGAGAACAAGGCGATCTGCCTGGTGGGGGACAGGGACCTGACGACTTCCGGGGTGCCGGTCAAGTTCTTCGGCGAGCAGACCCGGATGCCCGGCGGCCCGGCCCGGCTGGCCGCCACCACCGGTGCGGCGCTGATCCCGGCGGGCTGCTGGTTCACCGAGGACGGCTGGCAGATCCGGCTGCACCCGCGGATCCGGGTCACGAACCGGTCCGAGGTCCCGGCGGCCACCCAGGCGCTGGCGGACATCTTCGCCGGTGACATCGCCGCGCATCCGGCGGACTGGCACATGATGCAGAAGTTCTGGCTCTCCGATTTCGAAGCCGGGGAACAGGCCGACCTCGGCGAAGCGAGTTGAGCCGATGGCTCAGACGCGGGGCATGAAGATCGGGATCGTCTGCCCGTACTCGTTCGACGTGCCGGGCGGGGTGCAGGGACACGTCATCGCTCTCGCGAAGGCACTTCTCGCGCGCGGGCACGAGGTCTCGGTGCTCGCGCCCGCGGACGAGGACTCCGACGTCCCGGACTTCGTCGTCCCCGCCGGGAAGGCGCTCGGCATCCCGTACAACGGCTCGGTCGCACGGCTGCAGTTCGGCCCGGTGTCCTACGCACGGGTGCGGCGGTGGATCCGTGATGGCGAGTTCGACGTCCTGCACCTGCACGAACCCGCCGCGCCGAGTCTTTCCCTGCTGGCGTTGAAGGTCGCGGACGGCCCGATCGTGGCGACCTTCCACACCGCGACGACGCGTTCGCGCACGCTGGCGGCGTTCCAGCCGGTGCTGCGGCCGCTGCTGGAGAAGATCACCGCGCGGATCGCGGTGTCGGCGCTGGCCCGCCGGGTCCAGGTCGAGCACGCCGGCGGTGACGCGGTCGAGGTGCCCAACGGCGTCGACGTCGACTTCTTCTCGCGCGCGCTCCCGCTGGACGGCTATCCGCGAGCGGGCGGCACGGTGGGCTTCGTCGGGCGGTACCTCGAGCCCCGCAAGGGGATGAGCGTGCTGCTGGAGGCGCTGCGGATCCTGCTGCCGGACTTCGAGGACCTGCGGCTGCTGATCGTCGGCGGGGGTGACGCGGACCAGCTCCGGCGTGAGGCGGGCCCGGACCTGGCACCGCACATCGATCTGCTGGGCCAGGTCGACGACGAGACGAAGGCACGCGCCCTGCGCAGCGCCGACGTGTACTGCGCGCCCAACACGGGCGGGGAGAGTTTCGGGATGATCCTCACCGAGGCGATGGCGGCGGGCACCCCGGTGCTGGCGAGCGGACTGGATTCGTTCCGCCGGGTCCTCGACGACGGCAGGGCCGGGATGCTGACCGAAACCGGTGACCCGGTGGCGTTGGCCGACGGGTTGCGTGAGCTGCTCGGTGACCCGGCGCGGCGGGCGTCGCTGGCGGCGGCCGCGGGCGAGCGGGTCGCGATGTTCGACTGGTCCGTCATCACCACGCAGGTCCTGCGGGTTTACGAGGCGGCGATCGCCGCCGATCCCCGGCGGGTCGGCGCGGGCGAACGCGAGTTCAGCCGATGACGGCCTGGGTGTGGCTCGGCGGCCTGCTGGCCGCGATCGTGGTGCTGGGCGGGCTGTTCCTGCTCGCGACGGCGAACCGGCTGGACCGGCTGCACGTCCGCACGGACGCGGGCTGGGCGGCTCTCGACGCCGCCCTCGCGCGCCGCGCCGTCGTCGCCAGGGCGGCCGCGGTGATCCTGGCGGACGAAGAACTGCGCGCGCTGGCCGAACGGGCCGAGCACGCCCGGCGCCCGGATCGCGAAGCCGAGGAGAGCGAACTGACGCTGCGGCTGGCGCGCGTCGACCGGACGACCTTGCCACCACCGATGGCCGAGGAACTGACCGACGCCGAGCACCGCGTCGTCATCGCGCGGCGGGTGCACAACGACGCCGTCCGTGACACGCTGCATCTGCGCCGCCGCCGGAAGGTCCGCTACTTCGGCCTCGCCGGTACCGCCCGGCTCCCGGAGTACTTCGAGATCGCCGAGCCCGAGCTGTAGGAGGAACGAATCCATGAGTGAGCGGAAGCTGGTGGCCGTCTTCGCGACGCCGGTCGCGTCGTTTCTTCTGCGCTACGGCAAGGATCTCGGGTACACGACGGTGTTGTTCGAGCCGGACGGCGCGCGGGCGACCGACGTCGGGTACGGCATCGAGGCCGTCTCGACCGTGCCGGAACTCGGCGCGGGCGCCGACGTGGTCGTCACCGATCACGACCGGCCAGAACTCGGCGAGGCGCTCAGGGCCGTGCTGGACCGCCCGGCCCGGTGGGTCGGCGTGCTGGGCAACCCGCGCCACGCCGGCCCGCATGTGGTCGCGCTCAAGGCACTGGACGTTCCGGACGCCGAGATCGCGCGGGTGCATCGCCCGGTCGGGCTGAACATCGGCTCGCGTACGCCGCCGGAGATCGCCGTCGCGATCCTGGCCGGGCTGCTGGCCGACCGGAACGGGCGTCCAGGCGGTTTCGAATTCAGCAGTCAGGCGCAGCCTGTCCGTTGAGGGTGGCGGCGGGGCGGGGTCTGGGTTTAGAGGGCCATCGCTCCTTCCGGCATCGGCTCGAACCGGGCGTGCTTGCGAGTGAACGTCGCCGTGCCCGAGGTCAGCGAACGCAGGTCGATCGCGTAGCGCAATAGTTCCGCGGCGGGCACTTCGGCGCGGATCACCGTGCGGCCGCCCTCACCCGATTCGGTGCCCAGAACGCGGCCACGCCGGGACGAGAGATCACCCAGCACAGTGCCCAGGTGCTCGTCCGGAAGCCGCACCGCCACCTCATCGAGTGGTTCGAGCAACGCGATCTTCCCGGCAGCGGCCGCCTCCCTCAGCGCCAGCGCGCCCGCCGTCTGGAACGCGGCGTCCGACGAGTCGACACTGTGCGCCTTGCCGTCGACGAGGGACACCCGGATGTCGATCAGCGGATGGCCGTCGACCAGCCCTCGCTGCGCTTGGGCCCGGACTCCCTTTTCGACACTCGGGATGAACTGGTGCGGCACCGAACCGCCGACGACCTTGTCCACGAACTCGAACCCCGAACCCCGCGGCAGCGGCTGGACCTCGATGTCGCAAACGGCGAACTGGCCGTGACCACCGGACTGCTTGACGTGCCTCCCGTGGCCACGACCCGGCCCGGCGAAGGTCGAACGCAGACTGATGCGGACGGGTTCGGTGTCCACGTCGGCGCCTCCCGCGCGCAGCCGCGACAGCACGACGTCGGCGTGCGCCTCGCCCATGCACCACAGCACGAGCTGGTTGGTCTCGGCGTTGCGGTCCAGCCGCAGTGTCGGGTCGCCCGCGACGAGCCGGGAAAGGTTGCGCGCCAGCGTGTCCTCGTCGCTGCGTGTCTTCGCGATGACGGCGACCGGCAGCAGCGGTTCCGGCATCGTCCACGGTTTCATGATCAGCGGGTCTTCGGGCGAGGAGACGGTGTCACCCGTTTCCGCCGAGGCGACCTTGGTGAGCGCGCAGAGGTCGCCCGCCACGCAGTACGGGACCTCGCGCAGGTTCACGCCGAGCGGCGAGTACAGATGCGCGACCCGCTCGTCGGCGTCGTGATCCTCGTGCCCGCGTTCGGCGAGGCCGTGGCCCGAGACGTGTACCGGGCGTTCCGGGCGAAGCGTCCCGGAGAACACCCGCACCAGCGACACCCGGCCGACGTAGGAATCGACCGCTGTCCGGACGACCTCGGCGGCGAGAGGGCCGTCGGGATCGGCGCGGAGACCCGCGTGCGGTTCGCCGGTGGGCGAAGTGACCTCCGGCGGGACGTGCTCCAGCGGCGATGGGAACGCGCGCACGATCCCGTCGAGGACTTCGGCGAGCCCGACGCCGGTCGTCGCGCACACCGGGATCACCGGATGGAAGGACCCGCGGGCGACGGCGGTCTCGAGATCGGCGATCAGGGTGTCCTCGGGAATCTCCTCACCGGCGAGGTACCGGTCCATCAGGGACTCGTCCTCGCTCTCGGCGATGACCCCTTCGATCAGTTCGTTGCGTGCTTCGGTCATCCGGGCGAGTTCGTTCCCGTCCGGCTCGCCGACCGTGGGAGGGAAGCCCGCCGAATAGTCGAAGTAGCGGCGCGTGATGAGCCCGACGAGCCCGTCGCGAGCGGGCAGGTACAGCGGCAGGACGCCGGCACCGAAGGCCGCCTGGCAGGCCGCGATCTCGCCTTCGGGGTCGGCGCGGTGGTGGTCGAGCCGGGAGACGACGACCGCCCTCGGCATCCCGACCGCCGTGCACTCGTCCCAGACCGCGATCGTGGCCGCGTCGACGCCCTCCGCCGCGCAGACCACGAACAGCGCCGCGTCCGCGGCACGGAGCCCGGCCCGCAGTTCGCCGACGAAATCGGCGTATCCGGGGGTGTCGATGAGGTTGATCTTGTGGCCCTGGTGCAGCACCGGCGCGACCGAGAGGCCGACCGACCGCTGCTGCCGGACCGCGGCGGGGTCGTGGTCGCACACCGTGGTGCCCTCCACGACGGAGCCCGCCCGCGTCACCGTGCCGGACGCGGCGAGCAGTGCCTCGGCGAGCGTCGTCTTGCCGGAGCCGGACGGGCCGACCAGGACGACGTTGCGCACTTTCGCCGGGTCGGCCACAGCGACGGCGGCCCCGGAGTCTCCGTTCTTGCTCTGTTTGTCGGCCATGCCGGTCTCCTCACCACACGACGCCGCGAACAGGTGTGTCCTCGATCACACACCCGTGACGGCCGTCGCGGCAAGGCGACCGGCGAGGGACCCCCCGAATGTCGACCCGCCGTTATGCTCGATGGCGGACACCCGGAGGTGACTCCGACGGTGGGGGATGAGCGATGGAGCTCGGCAGGCGGACGATTCTGCGACTGGCAGGCGCGGTTCCGGCGCTGGCCGCGGTACCGGTGGCGTTCCCGAGGGTGGTGGCCCGTGGGAGCGACTGCGTGCCCACCTGGCGGGTGAACTGTTCCGGCCCGGTGACCCCGGTTACGACGAAGCGCGGCTCGGGTTTTTCAGCCTTCACGACCATCGAATGCCTGACGGTGTCGCAGTATGTGCGAACGAGGACGACGTCCGGCGGCGCGTCGATTTCGCGGCAAGGCACCGGATCCCGATCGTGGCTCGGTCGGGTGGGCACAGCTGCGCCGGGTACTCCATTGTGGACAAAGGGCTCGTCGTCGATCTTTCCCGGCTGAACGCGGTCGAGATCCGGCCGGGCGGCGGTCGGGGCGGGCGCGGTGCTGGGCCAGGTGTACGAGGCCCTGGCGGCGGGCTGTGCGCTGCCCGCCGGCAGCTGTCCGGGGGTCGGCCTGGCGCGCTAGCCCCCCTTCGCAATTAGTCCTCTGGTTGCGGTAGTTGCGCGTGCAACTACCGCAACCAGAGGACTAATTGCGGGCGAGATCACTCAGTGGACTGCTGAAATCGCTGCGAACTGGCCTGCTTGAGAGGTCCAAAAGCGGCCTACCCTCGGAAGCGTCACCCCACCTCGTGCGCTTTCCGAAAGGTCCAGCAGTGTCTGACGACTCCACGAACACGGCCACCACCTCGCTCACCGGCACCGCCAGGGTCAAGCGCGGGATGGCGGAGATGCTCAAGGGCGGTGTGATCATGGACGTGGTCACCGCCGAGCAGGCGAAGATCGCCGAAGACGCCGGTGCCGTCGCGGTGATGGCGCTCGAGCGGGTCCCCGCGGACATCCGCGCGCAAGGCGGCGTCGCCAGGATGAGCGACCCGGATCTGATCGACGGCATCATCGAGGCCGTCTCGATCCCGGTCATGGCGAAGGCCCGCATCGGCCACTTCGTCGAGGCTCAGCTGTTGCAGTCGCTCGGCGTCGACTACATCGACGAATCCGAGGTGCTGACCCCGGCCGACTACGAGAACCACATCGACAAGTGGGCCTTCACCGTGCCCTTCGTCTGTGGTGCGACCAATCTCGGTGAGGCGCTGCGCCGGATCAACGAAGGCGCGGCGATGATCCGCTCCAAGGGCGAAGCCGGCACAGGCGACGTCTCGAACGCGACCACGCACATGCGCAAGATCCGCGCGGAGCTGCGTCGCCTCTCCTCGCTGCCCGCAGACGAGCTTTACGTTGCGGCGAAGGAACTTCAGGCGCCATATGACCTCGTCAAGGAGGTCGCGGAGAAGGGCAAGCTCCCCGTCGTGCTGTTCACCGCGGGCGGCCTCGCGACCCCGGCCGACGCCGCGATGATGATGCAGCTCGGCGCCGAAGGCGTGTTCGTCGGCTCCGGCATCTTCAAGTCCGGCAACCCGGCGCAGCGCGCCGAGGCGATCGTCAAGGCCACCACGTTCTACGACGACCCGGACGTCATCGCGAAGGTTTCGCGCGGCCTCGGCGAGGCGATGGTCGGCATCAACGTCGACGACGTTCCTGAGCCTCACCGCCTTTCCGAGCGCGGCTGGTAAAGCCGGCTCCGTTGCTCGAGAGGCCCCGTGGATGTGTGTCCGCGGGGCCTCTCTTGTGTGCTGTCAAGCCTTCTTCAGTGCTCGGGCGAAGATCCGTACGTCGTCGATGAAGAGGTCCGGCTCTTCCATCGCTGGGTAGTGCCCGCCGCGGTCGTACTCGGTCCAGTGGATGATCGACGGGAAGTCGCGTTCGGCGAAGCGGCGGATGGCCACGAAGGCGGCGTGGGGGAACACCGCCACTCCGAGCGGGACGGGCAGCGGCGGGAAACGGCCGACCTGCGCGTTGATCGGAAGCTGCTCGACGCTTTCGTAGTACGTCTGGGCCGACGAGCCCGCGGTCGCCGTCAGCCAGTAGATCGTGACGATGGTCAGCAACAGGTCCTTGTCGACCGCGTCCTCGGGCGCTTCCGCCGAATCGGTCCAGTCCTTGAACTTCTCGGCGATGTAGGCGAGCTGCCCGACCGGCGAGTCGGTCAGGGCGTAGGAGACGGTGTTCGGCCGCGTCGAGTGGAGCTTCATCGTTCCCGACAGGTCGTCGTAGAAACGTTGAGACTGTGCCAGGCGGGCCTGGTCGCGTTCGTTCAGGCCGTCGAGTTCCCCCGGCTCCCCGCTGGGGGTGGTGGGGAGCATGTTGACGTGGACTCCGGCGACGTGCTCGGCGTCCATCATGCCGGTCATGAGTGAGATCGGGACGCCGAAGTCGCCGCCTTGCGTGACGTACCGCTCGTACCCGAGCCGTCGCATCAGCTCGACCCACGCACCCGCGATCCGGGGGAGGCCCCAGCCCGCGCCCGGTGTCGAGCCGGAGAACCCGTAGCCGGGAATGGACGGGATGACCAGGTGGAAGGCGTCGGCGGGGTCGCCGCCGTTGGCCCGCGGATCGGTCAGTGGCTCGATGACGTCGAGGAACTCGGCGACGGAGCCGGGCCAGCCGTGGGTGACGAGCAGCGGTGTCGCGTCGGGCTCGGGCGATCGCACGTGCAGGAAGTGCACGTTCGCTCCGTCGATCTCGGTGATGTACTGCGGGAATCGGTTCAGCCGCGCTTCCGCGGCGCGCCAGTCGTACGAGGTGCGCCAGTATTCGGCCAGCTCCTTGAGGTAGGCCGTCGGCACACCCCGGGTCCAGCCTTCACCTGGCAGGTTCTCCGGCCAGCGTGTGGTGCTGATCCGGCGGTTCAGGTCGTCCAGGTCCGCCTGTGGGATTTCGACGCGGAAAGGCTTCATATCGGCTCCATGTCGCTGAATGCCCTGAAGAGAAACGGAGGTCGCGGTTTATTCATCTTCTCATCGAGGTGGCTGGGGATGCATATCAAGAAATGCCTGGATTCGCCGTCCTATTTTATGACGATCGGGTTGATCGGCGACCCTATGGCGTGCGTGATCTTGAGGGGCGGAGCCGCGAAGAAGAAATCCCAGACCCCATCGCGGTGACAGTCTTCGGCGAGCTCCTCGAAATCAAGGATTTCCCCCAGAGACATACCCATGTCGCGGATCAGGATCATGTGCACGGCGAGGAACACGTCCGGTGACTCTCCCGGCAGCACCTCTATCGCCCAGTTGTCCGAACCGACGGCCGCCACCTCACGCTCGTGCAGCCAGGCGCAGCACGCTTGCCCGAGACCGGGTTCGCCCGCCATGAACGCCGCCGGATCGCCCTCGCTGAGGAACTTCTGGCGCCAGCCGGTACGGACCAGGAGGATGTCGCCAGTGCCGACTTCGACGCCGCCCTGTCTCTCGCACGCCTCGTCGAGGTCTTCCGGCTCGATGACGGTTCCCGCTTCCAGCCAGTCGACGCCTTTGAGCGCGGCGATGTCGAGGAGTACGCCGCGTCCGGCGATCCCTTTGGCCTGCTTCTCGATGGAGCAGTGCTCAGCGCCCTTCGTGGTGATGCCGTCGGCGGGAAAGCCGTTGTACAGCAGGCCGTCGTAGTGAACGTGGGCCAGGGCGTCCCACTGTGAGGCGCATTGCAGTGGCATGAGGACGTAGTCGTCCGCGAACTTGAAGCCACCGGGGAAGTCCTGTCCGGCGCCGGTCTCCGTCATCATGTGCAGGGGGTTGCTCCGGAAGGCGCCGTCCTGCGGGCCGCTCTTGTCGAACGGGATGCCGAGGTCGAAGATCGCTCCCCGGCGGATGAGGCGTCCGGCGGCCACCAGCCGCTCCGGGGTGATGAAGTTGATGGTGCCCCGTTCGTCTTCGGGGCCCCAGCGCCCCCAGTTCCGGAGCCGCTCACCAACGACCCGGAAGTCTTCGAGTCGTGTGTGCTGTCGCGTCATTGCCGCCTCCGGCTGGGATTCAGGTACTGGTCGGTTTCCGGGGTTGAGGGAAAGCCGGCGTCGGAACGTGCCAGTCGCTGCAACGCAAGGCTAAGTCATGTGCCGTTGCCGCTCAAGCAATTGTCCGGGGAATAGCGCCGCGATGGGAAAATGGGCATTTTGTAAGGAGGCGGGGGTCGTTTCGGCGAGGACTGTCCGTATCGGCTGCTTCAGACGCCGGCCGCCCGAAAGCGCGGGTCGTGCGAGAGGCGGCTCGCGCGATCCCGGATCGCTGACCGAGACGAATCGGCCGGGAGGGTGGCTCATGATCACGGTGGGTGACCTGGGCGAGGTGTCCGGCCCCCGCTGAGGTGACATCCGGCGGATTCGGCGAAATAATCGGCCGGGGATGTCCTCCCGGGCGGGTTCCGTTCGTCGTAGTGGTGAGATGTTCCCGAAGAACGGAGAGACTGTGAAGTACATGCTCCTTATCTGTGTCGGTGACGAGGTCGACGTGCCCCCGGACACGCCGAACATCGAGCAGTGGCTGGAGAAGGTGGGCAGCCGTCGTCTGCACGGGTCGGAGATGCGGCCGATCAGCGACGCGACGACCGTCCGGACACGCGGTGGTGACGTCCTGTTGTCCAGCGGGCCGTTCGCCGAGACCGCCGAGCACATCGCCGGCTACGACCTGATCGAGTGCGCGGACCTGGACGAAGCGACCGAGATCGCGGCCGCGCACCCTGTCGCCCACTTCGGGTCGGTCGAGGTACGGCCGCTTCACGAGTGAGTTTCGAAGCTGAGATCGCCGCTGTCTTCCGTGCGGAGCGGGGTCGCATCGTGGCGACTTTGATCCGGCTGACCGGTGACTGGGATCTGGCCGAGGAGTGTGTGCAGGACGCCTTCGCGCGAGCGCTCGAGCGCTGGCCGCGCGAAGGCGTCCCGCGCCGGCCAGGGGCCTGGCTCACCACGGTCGCGCGGAACGGTGCGTTCGATCGGTTGCGGCGCAAGGCCAATGAAGCCACTGTGGTGCGAGAGGCGGCGATTCGTTCCTTGTTCGACGAACCGATGGATTTCGACGACAGTGGTATCCAGGACGACCAGCTGCGGCTGATCTTCACCTGTTGCCATCCGGCGTTGCCGCCGGAGGCCAGGGTCGCGCTCACTCTTCGTGTCATCACCGGCCTGACCACCGCCGAGATCGCGAGTGCGTTCATGGTGAGTGAAGCGACGATGACCAAACGGCTCGTCCGCGCCAAGCAGAAGATCCGCAACGCCGGGATTCCCTACCGGGTCCCGCCCGCGCATCTGCTGCCGGAACGCACTGGCGCGGTTCTCGCCGTGCTGTACCTGCTGTTCAGTGAAGGCTACGCCGCGTCGGCGGGTGCGGAACTGATCCGGCAGCAACTCTGCGTCGACGCGATCGACCTGGCCACGACGCTCAGCCAGCTGATGCCCGACGAACCGGAGGCTCTCGGCCTGCTCGCGCTCATGCTGTTGCACGACGCGCGGCGGGAAGGCCGCGTGGACGACTCGGGTGAGCTGGTGCCGTTGGAACAGCAGGACCGGACCCGGTGGGATACCGGGAAGATAGCCCGCGGTGTCGAACTCCTCGAGACCGCCCTGCGCAGGGGGAGTCCAGGGCCCTACCAGATCCAGGCGGCGATCGCCGCCTGCCACGCCACCGCCGCGGAGACGGCGGCCATCGACTGGGCGCAGATCGCGCAGCTCTACGGTCAGCTGGTGACCATGAACCGTTCGGCGGTGGTCGAGCTGAACCGTGCCGTGGCGGTGGCCATGGCCGACGGCCCGGCCGAAGGGCTCGCGCTGGTGGACGCGCTGACGGAGGCGGGGGAGCTGGACGGCTACCACCTCCTGCCCGCCACCCGCGCCGATCTGCTCCGGCGGATGGACCGGCGCGGCGAGGCCGCGGCCGCTTACCACCAGGCTCTCGTGCTGGCGCCGACGGACACCGAACGGCGCTACCTCGCCAAGCGACTCAGCGAGGTCACGGTCTGAACATGGCTGTCCCGTGGTGATGGGCGGCCGGCCCGCCCATCACCCGGGAATGCTGCTACGGCAACCCGATCGGCCTGCTCGAAGGCAGGAATCCCTGACCGTCGAATGAGGACTGCGGCTGCTTCAGCCGCCGCAGCCACACCGGCAGGGTCACCAACGCCAGTACGATCAGCCCCAGCAGACCACCGAGGGACGCGACCAGGTTTCCGGACGGGGTGGTCTGCACGGCCACGTCCCCCTGTATTCGCTGCACGTGGTCGTACAACGCGAGAGCCGAATGCGCCACCACGGCGACCGCGATCACCTTCGGTAGAAGTTTCCCGGTGCGCCAGGTCGCGAAAGTCAGCCACACCAAGGCCGGCACCAGCCAGATGGCGTGATGTGGCCAGGTCACCGGCGAGATCAGCAAGGCCGTGAACCCCACCACCAGCATGCCCACCATGGCCTGCCCCCGCCGTGCCGCCCAGACCGCGGCCGCCAGACCCAGCAGACCGACAGGCACCGTGACCAACGGTACCCAGCCCAGCACGGCCGAAGTCCCGGACAGCCGGGAGAACAACCCGGACAGCGAATGATTCACCAATGCCGGGAAGTCGGACACCAAACGCTCGGAGCTGGCGAATATTTCGTCGAACCAGTATCGCCGGGAATCCCCGGGCAACACCGCGAACGCGACGGCAATCGTGAAAATCGTCCCCAGCACGGCCCGCAACGCATCCCGCCAGCGGCCGATGCAGACCAGGTACACCATGAAAATCAACGGCGTGAGCTTGATCCCGGCCGCAACGCCTATCGCGAAACCGCGCCACCGGTCGGGCATCGACCGCGAGAAGTCGGCGAGGACCAGCGCTACCAGCACCATGTTGATCTGTCCGAGATCGAAATTCACCAGTACCGGGTCGAGCAGAAAGTAGGACGGCACCATTGTCGCCACTACCAGCGTCGTGCGCAGTTTCCGGTTCACCGCGTCGACCATGCCGAAGGACAACCACAGGATGGCGCCGAGCAGCAACGCGGTCGCGAAATTCCAGAGCACCTCGGCGACCGCGCGGTCGAACAGGGAGAAAGGCACGATGAGCAGTCCCGCGAATGTCGGATAGGCGAACTGCGAGTCCGCGACGATGCCGGCATGCGCCTTGATGTCGTACATCGAGAGACCGTTCAGCACCGCCTCCCCGGCGGCGTGGTAGACCGCGAAGTCGTTCATCCACCATGGTCTCAGCGGTTTGATCACCGTCGCCAGCATCACGGTCATCGCCGCGGACACGGCTACTATGGCACCCAGGGCGAGAAGGCGGTTCCGCGACTTCTCGCGCCCCTTCTCGAAATCGTGACCGGCGACCTCGGGCTCCGGCATGACCAACCCCTAACCATGAAAGGCGTCGCGCGAGTGACAACGCACTCGCCGTGGCGACGCTCTGAGGTCTTTTACGGGATCGGCCCCAGGCTGCCGAAAAGGTTAACAAGGTCGTTGTTATCGCGTCAACAAATGGCGTTTCCGGAACAGGGCACATCACAAGGTGGCACCGTCAGCGCGGTGGTGCACACTAAAAAGAGCGGCGGCCTGGTCGGAAATCGGCGTTATTCGCGGGTGGTCGAAAATATGTTCTGCCGCTTTCAATGGGGAGTGTCAACGTACGACATCGGATCGAAAGGCGTATCAATGACTCACGTCGACACCGGGTTCACAGGTGCTCCGCCCGAGCCGCTGGACGCCGCGATGATCGAGCGATATCGCCGCGACGGCTTTCTGCTGCTCCCGCCGGAATACCTGACACAGACCGTTTTCGACACGATCACCGCCGCGGTACCGCACCTGCTGGCGGAGGACGGCCCCCGGCGGATCCTGGAGCGCGACGAGACCACGGTGCGCTCCGTCTACGGGGTGCACCAGGCCGATTCGATCATGGCCGAGCTGCCGAGGATGCCCGCGCTGCTCGGCGCCGCACGGCAGATCCTGGACGACGACGTGTACGTCCACCAGTCGAAGATCAACCTGAAGGCGCCCTTCGCCGGTGATCAGTGGGAATGGCATCAGGACTACATCTACTGGTTGCAGAACGACGGGTTGCGCAAGCCCGATCTGGTCAACGTCGCGATCTTCCTCGACGAGGTGACCGAGTTCAACGGGCCGCTCACCTTCGTCAAGGCCTCGCACCGGAGCGGTCTGCTCACCAGGATCGGGGCCGACGGCATGCCGCTCGGATACGAAGACGCGCCTGCCTGGGTGGCCACGTTGACAGCCGACGAGAAGTTCCAGGTGGGCAGCTCGGTCGTCGAGGAGATGGCCCGTGCCAACGGGCTCGTCAGCCCGAAGGGACCGGCCGGCTCGATGTTGTTCTTCGACCCGAACATCCTGCACGCGTCGGCTCCCAACATCTCGCCGTTCCGGCGAGCCATGTTGATGTACGTGTTCAACGGTGTCCGCAATGTCCCCCGTGACGTGTCGGACCCGAGGCCGCCCTTCCTGGCCGAACCGGACACGACACCGCTTCAGCCGCTGTTCTCCGTTTCCGACTCGAAATAGGGGTGTTGGCAATGCCGGGAGTGATCGAACTAATTATCCCGAATCAGGCCGAGTACTTTTTGCGAAATCCCGCGCTGCACCTCACGGGGGAACAACGCGAGGAGGTGATCCGGTTCGGGGGCACCTACGAATGCGAGCATTCGGTGTTCTGGAGCTCGAATCCGCGGGTCCTGCTTCTCCCCGCGGGCTATGACGCCGAGTGGTTCGACGACGTCCACGCCGCGCTCGGCCTGCAACCGCCGCCAGTGGTGTCCCCGGACGCGCGGTCGGGGCTGCTCGTGCGGGATCTGCTCCAGGACGGCGCCGCGCAGGCCGTACTGCGCAAGCACCTGTCCGGATGCGTCCAGGTCGACTTGACGATGACCGGCCCTACCCCCGACATCTACCTGCTGGCCGCGATGCTGCGGGGCTGGGGTCTGACGGTCGAACTCGACGGGGTGACCGAAGAGCACTACTGGAGCAGCCTGTACCTCGACTCCAAGGTGAGTTGTCTGGACCTCGCGCGGCAGCTGCCGGGAGTCCTGGTGTCGGACGGGTTGATCGTCGACAACTGGACGGAGCTGGAGGGGGCCGTGGGCGTCATGACGGCGCGCTACGGCCGGGCCATCGTCCGGAGCCTTCACGGAGTCGCGGGGAACGGAACCCTCGTCGTCAAGAGCGGCGGCTCGCTGGACACCGTGGCCAAGGACTCGTTCTTCACCTTCCCGCTCGTCGTCCAGGAGTTCATCGAGCACGCCGGGGACGTCGGCTGCCCCGCCGTCGACGTGCTGGTCGGCGAAGACGGCGTCGAGGACGTCGTGCTTTGCTCGCTGACGGTCGAGGACGGACACCTGTTCCGCAGTGTCAACGTCGGCCAGGACGCGTTGCCCGCCGTGTGGGCCGAGCGTGTCGACCAGGTCGCTCACGAACTGGGCACGGCGGCCCGCGATCTGGGCTACCGGGGCTGGATGTGCGTGGACTGCGTCGCCGGGGCCGACGAAAAACTGTATGTGACGGAGATCAACGCGAGGCGAAGCGGGTCCACCCACGCCGGCGGCCTGCTCCGGCAGTGGGGTGCCGAGCGGGACCTCACCCTGTCCGCGCACTTCATGGTGCCGGTCCCGGAGGGGACGACCTACCGCGAGCACATCAAGCCCGTCTTCGAGCGGTTGTGGGCGTCCGGAGTGCGTGCGTACCCGACCACCGTGCGGGGTGTCGGCTGGCCCGACCCGATCATCGCGGTGATCGCGGCCGCCCCCACCGCGGAGGAGGCGGAACGCATCGTGGCCGGCATCAGGGAGGCGGTCAGTCCGGCCGCCGCTCCGGGGAAAGCGTCCTAGCCGCCAAGACGAATCTCTTGAGAGGAAAGGCATGTGAACGGATCCCCTGACGTGTTCGACGCGTTGCGAGCCGAAGGCGACGCGGTGGACGGGATGGTCGCCGGGCTCGACGCGGAGCAATGGCGGGCACCCACTCCCGCTCCCGGCTGGACGGTCGCGCACCAGATCGCCCATCTGACGGCGACCTTCCGGATGGCAGGCCTGGCGGGGTCGGCCCCCGACCGGTTCGTGGCGGTCATGTCCGAGCTCGACGACGACTTCACGAAGAACGTGGCGAACGCGCTCGCCGAGTACCTGGCGGAACCTCCGGACGTGCTGCTCGAACGCTGGCGGCTCGAACGCGAAAGCGCGGCGAAAGCACTCGAGGCGGTACCGGCCGGCACGCTCGTCCCGTGGCTGGTGAACCCGTTGCCCGCCCAGGTGCTGGCGAGTGCCGGGATCATGGAGTTGTTCGCCCACGGGCAGGACATCGCCGACGCGCTCGGGGTCGACCGTGAACACGATGACCTGCTGCTCGGTCACCTGACCGCGTTCGGCGCGCGGACCTGGACCTTCGGCTACCTCTCCCGCGGTCTGCCGGTGCCGGAGACCGAGTTCAGGTTCGAGCTGACCAGCCCGTCCGGGACGACCTGGGTGTACGGGCCGGAGGACGCGCCGCAGCGAATCGCCGGTCAGGCGAGGGACTTCTGTCTCCTGGTGACCCGGCGCAGGCATCGTGACGACCTCGCGGTCACCGCGAGCGGTGACGTGGCCGAGCATTGGCTGGACATCGCGCAGGCCTACCGCGGCCCGGCGGGGGAAGGGCGCGAGCCGGGGCAGCACGGGCGAGGTCGTCGCCCGAACCGGAAGGCATGACGATCATCGTCTCCAGCGACGAAGCCGATTCAGCCACGGCATTCTCGGCTGAACGCTCCTCGTTCGCCGCGCTCCCGCTCGCGGCCTCGGTGCCTCCCGGTACCGAGGCCGCGGGCGGGATCGCGTGGCGGGCTTCCGGTGACAGTGGTGACTCCCGGCTCCAGGAACACGTCCGGAACAGACAGACCCGCTGCTTCCCCGGCAGCGGCGAAAAGACCATTGTGGACGGTGTCGCCGTCCGTGACCCGAGCCGGGGAAGCCGATGCCGGAACAAGAGAACGACACAGGCGAGACGCAAGCCGGCCTCGGCCCGATGGCCGAGGCCGGTGACACGACAGCCGCTGTCGCCTTCCACGCCGAACCCGGCCACCGGCCCGCCATCGCCTCCACCGGGAGCCTGATCCTCGACGTCGCCATCCCGGTCTACAACGAGGAAACCGACCTCGAGCCGTGCATCCGGCGGCTGCGCGACCACCTCGTGGAGCAGTTCCCGTACCCCTTTCGGATCACGATCGCCGACAACGGCAGTACCGACGGCACGCTGGACATCGCCGAACAGCTGAGCCGCGAGTTCGACGACGTCGAAGTCCGCCACCTCGACGAAAAAGGGAAAGGCCGCGCCCTTCGCGCTGTCTGGTCCACTTCGGACGCTCCGGTGCTCGCCTACATGGACGTCGACCTCTCGACCGATCTAGCCGCACTCGGCCCCCTCGTCGCGCCGTTGCTGTCCGGACATTCCGATCTCGCCATCGGCAGCAGGCTCGCCCGTGGCGCGCGAGTGGTGCGCGGACCGAAACGGGAACTCATTTCCCGCTGCTACAACCTGATCCTGCGCGGCACGCTGGCGGCGAGGTTCAGCGACGCGCAATGCGGGTTCAAGGCGATCCGCGCCGACGTCGCCGAGCGGCTGCTCCCGCATATCCACGACACCGGCTGGTTCTTCGACACCGAACTGCTCGTGCTGGCGCAAAAGGCTCGGCTGCGGATCCACGAAGTCCCGGTCGACTGGATCGACGACCCGGACTCGTCGGTGGACATCGTCGCCACCGCGACCGCCGACCTCAGAGGCATCGTGCGGCTGACGAAGGCGACGCTGACCGGCAGGGTCCCGATCAGCGGCCTGCGCGAGCAACTCGGCCGGGCGCCGATCCAGGTGCGGGCGCCAGGGGTGGCACCGAGCCTCGTGCGGCAACTGGTCCGGTTCGCCGCCGTCGGCGTCGCCAGCACCGTCGCGTATCTCCTGCTTTTCCTGCTGCTGCGGACGTTCACCGGCGCACAGGCGGCGAACCTCGTGGCGCTGCTGGTGACGGCGATCGGCAACACCGCGCTCAACCGGCGTCTGACCTTCGGCATCCGCGGCCGGAAAGGCTCCGGATTGCACCAGTTCCAAGGTCTGATCGTGTTCGGCATCGGGCTCGGGCTCACCAGCGGCGCGCTCGCCTTCGTGCATTCGTTGTCCGCAACGGGGTTGCCGCTCGAGATCACCGCACTGGTGCTCGCGAACCTCGCGGCCACCGTAGTGCGTTTCCTGTTGCTGCGCGGCTGGGTGTTCCGCTCCCGTCGCCAGCCCACCACCGAGATGGAGAGCTGACCGCGGGGACACTGACCGCGGGCCAGGGCGCTGGCGTCACGGTTGTCCCAGTGTCACCAGGGATCACAGTGGCGGGTAGCGAAGGACGCTTCACTACCTTCAGGGTAGGCGAGGAGGCCTTCACGGCCAGGACAACTCGTGTCGCGACCGGCCATCGCCGAAAAGGCGCTCACTCCGTCTCCGGAGCGAGCGCCCTTTCGTCCACCGGGCCGATCACCAGGTGACCGAGCTGATGCGGCGTACCGCCTCTTCGATCGCCTCCATCCCGGTGCAGACCGTCAAGCGGACGTACCCTTCCCCGCCCGGGCCGAAGCCGGTGGCGGGGATCCCGAGTACGCCGGCGTCTTCCAGCAGGCGCTTCGCGAAGCCGCTGCTGTCGAGGCCCGGCGGGTTTCGCACGAGGCAGTAGAAGGTCGCCTTGGGGCGGATGACATCGAGTCCGGCGGCCTCCAGACCGTCGCACAAGGTGTGCATGCGGGTCCGGTAGGTCTCGCGCAGTTGCCGGGGGTAGTCGGAGGTGTCGTCGAGGGCGGCGGCCGCCGCGTGCTGCACCGCGCCGAACGTGCCGGAGTCGGTGTTGGTCTTCACCGCCCGCAGGGCTGCCACGATCTCCGCGTTGCCCGCGGCGAACCCGACTCGCCATCCCGGCATGTTGTACGTCTTGGACAGCGAGTGGAACTCGATCCCGCAGTCCATCGCCCCCGGCGACGCCAGAAAGGAAGGCGGCGGTTCGGTGTCGTAGTAGATCTCCGTGTAGGCCGCGTCGGAAGCCACCACGAGGTCGTGGGTGCGGGCGAAGCGTGCCAGCTCGTCGAAGAACTCACTGGTGGCGAGTGCGGCCGTCGGGTTGTTCGGGTAGCACACCCAGAACAGCTTCGCGCGGGCCAGGATGTCGAGGGGGATCTCATCGAGGTTCGGCAGGAAACCGTGCTCGGGCCGCAAGGGCACCCGATACACCTCGCCGCCGCAGAAGCGTGCCCAGGTCTCGTAGACCGGGTACGCGGGGTCGGGCACCAGCACCACGTCGCCCGGCTCGATGTAGGCCAGCGTCAGGTGCGCCATCGCCTCCTTGTTCCCCAGCGTCACCAGGACCTCGGTGTCCGGATTCGTGGTCACCCCGAATCTCCGGTCCAGGAAGTTCGCGGCCGCCGTACGCATCTCGCCGGTGCCGGCGTACGGGGGATAGCGGTGCGACCTGGGGTCCATGACGGCCTGCTGGATGGCGGCCACCACCGGGGGCGGGGTGGGCAGGTCGCTGTCCCCGACCCCGAGCGGTACGGGCGCTACCCCTGAAGATTCGGCCAGCGCTCGTGTGTCGTCGATGAAGGAGAACAGGTAGTCCTCCACCTCGAGCAACCGCTTGGCAGGGCTTGGCATCGAAGTACCTCCGGATCACCTAGGAATTTGTTGCCGAAGCCGCTCTCCGCGCCACGGCAGGGATCAAGTCGGCCCGGGGGCGTCCCGGGGACTGTTCTGGTAGGCGGCGAGCAGCCATTCCCCGCCGGTCTTCACCGCCACCCAGGTGGCACGGATGGTGCGTTCGGGTGCGGGTTCGGTCTCGCCGGAGGCGAGCACGCCACCTTGGGTGATCAGCACGGCGAGCTCTCCGTCGATACGCAGGTCGACCGGCTGCCCGGTGACCCTGGTGCCCTCGAGCTCGTGCGCGAACGCCGCGGTCATGTGGGCGTGGATCGCCTCGGTGCCCTTGCAGTAGACGCCCGGCAGGATCATGGTGCCGTCGGTGGTGAACAGCCGCGCGAAGGCGGCCGCGTCGTGTGCCGCCCACGCCGTGACCAGCCGCCGCGGGATGTCCGTGACCGCGGCCTGGTCCGCGGGAAGATCAGTGGTCGTCATCGTCGTCTCGCTTTCTCGCATCCGGAACTGTCGCGAAACCCGGCGCGGAGGGCCGGGCTGGGAGAGGGCACTGCCCCGCCGGGACAGCGCCCTCGTTCACCGGACCTCGGCAGGGGCCAGCAGTCGCACGGGCAGTGTCTTCCAGCCGTTCATGATGAACGTGCCCTGCGGTTGCAGCTCCTCCGCGTCGAGGGCCAGCGACAGGCCGGGGAACCGCTCGAACAACGCGGGCAACGCGACCTGTGCTTCGAGCCGGGCGAGCGGCGCGCCGAAGCAGAAATGCGTGCCGTAGCCGAAACTGAGGTGATCCTTGTCGGTCCGGGTGATGTCCCATTCGCCGGCGTTCGCGCCGTGCAGTTCCGGGTCACGGCCGATGGCGGCGTACCCCATCAGAATCGGGTCGCCCTTGGGAATCGTCACCCCTTCGAGTTCGATGTCCTCGACGGCGAACCGCAGCGGCAACATGTTGATGGGTGATTCGGCGCGAAGCGTCTCCTCGATCACGTCTTCCCAGGACGCCCGCCCGTCCTCGACCATCGCACGCTGGTCGGGGTGGGTGAGCAACTTGTGGACGGCGTGCGTGACCAGGTTCATCACCGTTTCCGAACCCGCGCCGAGCGCGACGAACAGCGTGCCGATCAGCTCGTTGTCCGTCATGCCCGTCTCACCGTCCTCCTCGGCGGAGGCGATCAGGTCGGTGGTGAGGTCGTCGCCGGGATGCTGGCGCTTGGCTTCGAGGAGCTGCTGGAACTGCGCGGTCCAGTCACGGACGTTCGCCTCCGCCTCCTCCGGCGTGATGGAGGAGTCCGTGGTCATTTCCCCGCCGCGCAGGATGGCGGCACGGGATTCTTCGGGGATCCCGAACAGGTCGCAGATGATCGACGCGGGCAGCCGATAGCAGAACATCCGCTTCAGGTCCACGACCTCGCCGGGCGGGACCGCGGCCAGGTCGTCCAGCAGCTTCGTCACGGTCTTCTCGATGTAGGGCTGCATGGCCCGGACCCGGCGCGGCGTAAACGCCTTGACGACCGGACGCCGCAACCGGGTGTGGTCCGCGCCGTAGGTGGTGGTCATGTTGTCCATGGCCGTCCAGCTCGCCAGCGGCCAGTCCGAGCGGATCTCGCCGTTGATGTAGGCGTCCCAATGCTGGCGGGGATTCTTGGAGACGCGCGGGTCGGTCAGCAGTTTCATGGCGAGATCGTGACCGACGACCGTCCAGGCCCGAATTCCCTGCGGAAGCTCGACCTGCGCTATCGGACCTTGTTCGCGGAGGTGCGCGCCCTCGGCGTGCACGTCCTTTCCGGTGGTGTCCAGAATTACGGGACAACGGCTTTCCATGGAAACCTCTCCAAGGGGGACGTTCGGCGATGAGGTCGAAACCGACACTACGCATTCACTATCCTTGTGCCACCTCACGATGTGCCTCATCGACTTCGGTTCCCCGAGCTGCTTGAGCGGTGGAAGCCGGAAGGCGTAACGTCGTTCAGCGACGCATTTTCCCGGAACTGAAAAGTCCGGGTCGCGATTGATCCCGGCCGACCGAAAGGCAGGAACTCTTCGTGGATCCCTTCCGTATCGAGATTCCCCGAGCGGAGCTCGACGATCTGCGGCGCAGGCTCGCCGCCACCCGGTGGCCGTCGAGGCCCGCCGTGGAGGACTGGTCCCGCGGAGTTCCGCTCCGCTACCTCAAGGAGCTCGTCGACTACTGGCGCACCGGTTACGACTGGCGCGCCGCCGAAGCGCGGATCAACAAGTTTTCCCAGTATCGCACCGAAATCGACGGAGCGACCGTGCATCTGCTGCACGTGCGCTCGCCGGAGCCGCATGCCCTGCCGCTGATCCTCACCCACGGCTGGCCGAGTTCGGTCGTCGAGTTCCTCGACGTCATCGGCCCATTGTCGGACCCGGCGGCGTATGGCGGAGATCCGGCCGATGCCTTCGATCTGGTCATTCCCTCCATTCCGGGATACGGGTTCTCGGGTCCGGATCTGGCGCCCGGCTGGGATATCCGTAGGGTGGGCCGTGCCTGGGCGGAATTGATGAACAGGCTCGGTTACCGGCGTTACGGGGCGCAAGGCGGGGATTTCGGTTCACTGATTTCGCTGGAACTCGGCCGTGTCGATCCTGATCACGTCGTCGGCGTGCACACGAGCATGCTGGTCGCGTTGCCCTCGGGTGATCCGGAAGAAGTGGCGGGATTGAGTCCGGCCGACCAGGTGAAGCTGGATCGGCACGTTCTTTTCGAAACGGAACTCTCGGGTTATTTCAAGCTTCAGGCGACCAGGCCGCAGACGGTTTCCTACGGCTTGACGGATTCCCCGGTCGGACAGCTCGCCTGGATCATCGAGAAGTTCTGGGAATGGACCGACTCGGCGGAACGCCCGGAGGACGCGGTCAGCCGTGACACCCTGCTCACGAACGCCATGATCTACTGGCTGACCGGGACCGGCGGTTCCTCGGCCCAGCTCTACTACGAGTACCGCCGCCAGCTGACCGGCGGGCTGCCCGATCCGCCGATCACCGTGCCGGTCGGGGTAGCCGTGTTCCCGCACGACATGGTCCTGCCGATCCGACGGCTCGCCGACCGGGACATCAAGACCATCACCCACTGGTCCGAGTTCGAGCGCGGTGGCCATTTCAGCGCGTTGGAGCAGCCTGAGCTGTACGTGGAAGACCTGCGGAAGTTCTTCCGCGGCCTCCGGGACTGACGGACGGGTGAGCGGCTGCCCCGCGACGACGTCGCCGGGCAGCCGCTCACCGGTCAGCCGAGATGGCGGGTGGTCACGCCGGACGACGGCTCGCGCTCGAGCCAAGAATTCCCGGGAGCCGGCCGCCGCACGGCGTGCCGCAACACCCGGGCGAGCATCCGAGGCCGCATGAGCGCCTGAGGCGGGTCGAGGAGCCCGGCCACCCGCATGAAGCCTTCGGTGACCTTGGGGTCCTTCGTCGCGGCGTACTGCAACCGGGCCATGTAGGCGTTCCCCACCTTGACCTTGATCGAGCGGTGGCCCTCGACGCCGGGGAAGTCCAGATCGCCGTTGACGGACACCTCCCATGGCATGTCGATGATCTGGCCGATCTCGGTGAAGAATTCGGCGGGCCGTGGACTGCCGCCCCGGCGCAGTTGCCGCCGGAGCGCGGCCGCCTCCATCGCGGCGACGGTCATGCCCTGCCCGTACACGGGGTTGAAGCTGCACACCGCGTCGCCCAGCACGAGCAGCCCGTCCGGGAACGCGGGCAGCAGTTCGTAACGCCGTCGCACACTGGCCGGGAAGCGGAAGGTCACCGGGTCGTTCACCGGCTTGGCGCCGACGATCGCGTCGTAGACGTCCGGAATGGGGAGGGACCGGACGAACTCCAGGAATCCCGCCTCGTCCGTGGGCGGATGGTCGCCGAGGATGCCGGTCAGGGAGAGGTTGACCAGGTCGGGACCGCTCCTGCCGAAGAACGCGCCCCTGGGGTGGGCGGGCGACGCGATCGGGTTGATGGACGGGACGCCGCCGAGGATGCCGTCGGTGAGTTCGTACTGCCGGGTGGTGTAGGCGAGCCCGATCTTCACCCTGTCCTCGTCCGGCCTGCGGTAGCCGAACTGCTCCAGCCAGGCGGGGGTGCGGGAACCCCGCCCGGTGGTGTCGACCACCAGATCCGCCGTCAGTGTCTCTTCGCCGGTGCCGCCGTCCCGTGCCTCGATCTTGACCCCGATGACGCGGGTGTGGTCCCGGCTGGGAACCAGTTCTCGGATGTCGTGACGCTCACGGAAGGTCACGTTGGGCAGCGCGGCGACCTGTCGCCGGACGTGCTCCTCGAGCATCGGCCGGGGCGCCAGCACGGAGATCAGCCCGGTTCGCGCCGGCTTCAGCCGTCGCGCGTTCAGGTACCAGTGCATCTCGCCGAGGTCGCAGCTGGGCACACCGGCCGCGGCCAGGCCGTCGGTGAGACCGGGGAACAACTCCTCCAGGATCAAGTGCCCGCGCGCGTGCAGCGCGTGCGCGTGGATCGTGTGCGGCGCACCCCGCCGGGGCCGGTCCACGCCGAGCACCTCGTCCCGGTCGACGACCAGGACCTCGGCGTACGATTCCGCCAGCACCCGCGCCGCCAGGATCCCGGCCATGCTGCCGCCCAGCACCACGGCCCGCTTTCCGGTCTGGTTGTTGGTCATGGCTCGTCTCTCCGTCTCGCTCGTTCTGCGACGCCCGAAGGCACTGGACGTCGACGGCAAACACAGGTCGGGCTGCTCCGCCGCGGCGAAAGGCTTCCAGCGGTCTAGTTCCTCCGAGCGGACACGCGGATCGGCACGATCGAATCGCCGGGTCCTTCTCGGCGAGGATCGGGAATGGGAGCAAAGGCCGGAGCAGTTCCTTGACCATCTCATCGGACCGACCGGGGTCACGTATCACGAAGTGCCGTGTGCCGGTGCGGTTCGCCGTCCGGTGCGGTAATACCGGCCGGTGGGCACTATTTGAGGTGCACCGGGTTCTCGATCACGACGACAATCGGCGGTATGCCCAGGTCGGCGGAATGGTGGCATCGGCCGGACTTCGTCGAGTTGAACTCCGTGCCAAATCCTGCCGGATGACGTCCCGGCACCGGTGAATCCTGGAGGGTTCAGGCTTATGGCCGATTATCAGTCGAAACCGATCTCGTCAACCTTCGGTGCCCGGATCACGGGGCTGGACCTCGCCGCGCCGATCGATCAGGACACAGTGGACAGCCTGGTCGAAGACCTGATCAAGTATCGGGTCCTCGTGGTCCCCGGTCAGAAGCTGGGGCACGCCGACCACATTCGCGTCAGCCGCCTCTTCGGGCCGCTCGACGTCTACCCGGTGTCGAAGTACGTGGTTCCGGAATATCCCGAGGTGCTGACGATCAGCAATATCTTCGAGAACGGAAGCCCCATCGGCCTTTATGACGGCGACGAACAGGAAGAATGGCATACCGATTATTCCTTCAAGAAAGTGATGAGCAAGGCTTCGATGCTCTATTCGGTGATCGCGCCCGAGGTGGGCGGCGATACGCTCTTCGCCGACACGACGGCGGCCTACGATGAGCTCTCCGACGACCTCAAGGGCCGCATCAGGGGATTGCGCGCCGTGCATTCCATGGCGCACCTGGTTGCCGAGGAACTGAAAACCAATCCGCACAAGAAGCCGCTGACGCCGGAAGAACTCGAGCGGACGCCCGACATGGAGCAGCCGCTGGTCCGGGCGCATCCGGTCACCGGGCGCGAATCGCTGCTGCTGGGCAGCATGATCATCAGTGAGATCGTCGGGCTGGACTCGGCGGAGAGCACCGCCCTGCTGGACGAACTCCACGCCCACGCGACCGCGGACCGGTACGTCTACCGCCACCACTGGGAGGTGGGCGACCTGGTCATCTGGGACAACCAGGCCACGATGCACACCCGTACCCCGTGCGACAGCAAGCGTCACCAGCGGCTCCTGTACCGGACCACGGTGATGTAGCGCGGTCCCGGGCATGACGAGTGCTGGATGAGTGATGCTGTGAAGATCGCGTGGAGTGCAACCCCGCGAACGCCCCTTCGGCGCGAACCAAGGTCGTGAAGGCCTCCTTGCCTTCAGGGTCAGGGTCCGGCACTTGGTCCTGGTGTCCCCACTGTGGCATTGGAGACGCAATGCCACAGTGGGGACACCAAACGAACCGGGAGATTCGCTCCAAGCGCCTCTGAGCAGTGTGAACACGACTTTGCCGGGACCCTGATCCTCAAGTAGGCAAGAAGGCCTTCACAACCTCGACGATACGGACATACGGCACCCAATCGGACGATGTGACTCGAAAAGCGTCCTCTGTGGACAGTCGCAGCGCCTCACCGAGCTTCACGTGATTTTCACGGAATCAACCGTCTAGTGTCGCGTGATCCTGCAGGTCTTACCCGTGATCAGACGGCGATCTCCGGAGATCGCCGTCCAATCACGCGTAACCGCCGTCTGATCACGCGAGATCGCCGTCCGAGAAACGAAACCCAACGTCAAGCAAGCAGGATCACGCGACACTAGTCCCTCACCGGGAATCCCGGCAGGTCTGGAAAGGAACTTCTGATGGGTGCGAACGCGGCGGACACCGCCGGTCCGAGCGCCGGGCGGCGGGAGTGGATCGGTCTCGTCGTCCTCGCGCTGCCGACCCTGCTGTTGTCGCTTGACTTCAGCGTGATCTACCTGGCCGTTCCGGACCTGAGCGTCGACCTCGGGGCCGACAGCACCCAGCAGTTGTGGATCGCCGACATCTACGGCTTCATGATGGCCGGTTTCCTGGTGACCATGGGCACCGTCGGCGACCGCATCGGGCGTCGCAAGCTGCTGCTGATCGGCGCGGTGCTGTTCGGCGTCGCGTCGATCCTCGCCGCGTTCTCCACCAGCGCCGGGATGCTGATCGCGGCCAGGGCGCTGATGGGGGTCAGCGGTGCGACCTTGATGCCGTCGACGCTGGCCCTGATCAGCACGATGTTCAAGAACCCCCGGCAGATGGGGGTCGCGATCGCCGCGTGGATGGCGTGTTTCATGGGCGGCATGGCGCTGGGGCCGGTGGTCGGCGGTGTGCTGCTGGACAGCTTCTGGTGGGGCTCGGTGTTCCTGCTCGGCGTGCCGGTGATGGTGGTACTCCTCGCGGTCGGGCCGGTGCTGCTGCCGGAGTCCCGTGACCCGGACCCCGGGAAACTGGACCTGGTCAGCGTGGCGTTGTCCCTGCTCGCCGTTCTCCCGTTCGTCTACGGCCTCAAGGAACTCCTCAAGGCGGGCTTTGACGGCCTCCCGGTCGTGTCGCTCGTGCTGGGCGCCGTCTTCGCGGTCGCCTTCGTGAGCCGGCAGCGGAAACTCGCGGATCCGCTGATGGACCTGAGCCTGTTCCGCGACCGCGCGTTCAGCACCGCGCTGCTGGTCGGCTCGATGATCCCGGCATTGCAGGGTGGCACGTACTTCCTGATCGCCCAGCACCTACAGGACGTCGAGGGCCTTTCCCCGATTTCGGCGGGGCTCTGGCTGGCGCCCTCGTCGGCGATCATGATCGGGACCATCCTCGTCGCCCCCGTGCTCGCCCGCCGCGTCCGGCCCGCGTACCTGTTCTGCGTCGGCCTGCTGACCGCGGCGGCGGGATTCGTGGTTCTCACCCGGATCGACGGACCGGGACAGCTGCTGGAACTCTGGATCGGGTACGCGATCATGGCCCTCGGTGTCGGGCTCCCTGCCGGGCTGGGGACCGCGCTGGTCCTGGGAGCCGCCCCGCAGGAGAAGGCGGGTTCCGCCTCGGCCGTGTCCGAGGCGGGCAACGACCTCGGGGTGGCGATGGGGGTGGCCGTGCTCGGCAGCGTCTGCACCCTCGTCTACCGCGGCGAGTTCGCCGGCCAGGTACCGGGCGGGTTGCCGCCGTCCGCGACGGCGGCCGCGGACAACCTCGCCGCCGCGGTCCCGGTGGCCGGGCAGTTGCCGTCACCGCAGGGCCCCGAGTTGCTCGCGGCCGCCCGCGCCGCGTTCACCACCGGCCTCAACACCGTCGCGATCATCTGTAGCGCGCTTTTCGTCGCGCTCGCGGTGCTCAGCGCGGTCGCGCTCCGACACGTCCCGGCGACCGGTACCGAGGCTACCGACACCGAGCCTGCCGATACCGCGGCGGAGCAGTCGTCGCGGCAGCAGTAAGGCCCGCAAGCGAAAGGCCCGGCAGGGAAACCCTGCCGGGCCTTTCGCCTTGCGGACTCACGTCGTGGGCACCAGCCACGATCCGGTCCGGCGGGCGGCGGTGAAGCTCGCCCACGACGTCAGTTCCAGCAGAGAGCGGCCGTTCCCGCCGCCCGCCAGATACGTCCCGATGAGCTCGTCGCCGACCTGATGAGGGGAGAGCGCGGTCAGCAAGGCGAGGAGCCCCGCCGTCCGGTCGCCACTGTCCAAACCGGACGTGAACTCCGTCGCCCACGCCCGCCCAAGACCCGGCGGCTCGCCGTCCCACTGCCCGGTCACGTCGAGCACGAGTGCCCGGACCCCGCCGGGAACCGAGCGCTCCCCGGCGGTTTCGTACGCCTGGGCCGCACGGGCGTAGGCGGCCGAGATCGTGGTGTTGCCCGCCGCCCACGCCAGGTCGCCGGGCAACTCGGCCTCGGGCAACAGGGTGAGCGAAGCGCCCGGCTGGACGGTGACGCGCGCCGCGGTCCCCATCATCTTGCCGAGCAGCTTCAGCGCGCCGGCGCGGGCGATGCCCGGCACCCCGGGCGGCAGCGGGCTGTCCCGCAGGTACAGGGTCGCCATCCGGTTGATGTACTGGAAGGCGACCGCGGTCCCCGCGTACTCCGGGAGCACGGCCGCCGGGAACGGCGCGGGCCGTGAGGCCGCGCCGTCCCGCGTCGCCACCGCGCGCGCCCAGTCCTCGAGCGACGCCAGCTCCCCGTCGCGGGCGGGCGCCAGGCCCGCCAGCGTCGCTTGGTGCACGCTGACGCAGTAAAGACATTCGTTGCCGGCCGATACGGCGGCGGCCACGGTCTCCTTGCCTGCCCGGCTGGCCACACCGTCCGCGACCAGTACCTCGCGCAGCAGGATCCAGGTCGCCGCGAGCAGGTCCGGCGCGGGGGAGTGCAGTGAGACCGGTGGGGCGATCAGGCCGAAGTCGCGTTCGCACTGGCCGTAGATCGTCCGCACCTGGCCCGTGGCGGCGCCGGGCCGCACGGCCTCGATGTGCTGGATGTGGGCTATGGACCGCCGTCCGGCTGTCTTCAGCGGCGTGCTTGCCATCGCTAACGCACCGCCAGATCCGATACCAGCGGCAGCGTGCCCCGGCGGCCCGCGGTCTCACCGAGGGGCGAGGGCGCGCCGTACTTCACGGAGACGCCGCGGTCCTTCGCGGCTTGGACGATCCCGGGCATGGCGCGTTCGGCGAGTGCCGCGATGGTCAGCGCGGGGTTGACCGTCAGCGCGCCGGGTACCGCGGAGCCGTCGGTGACGAAGATGCCGGGATGCCCGCGCAACTCGTGCCGGTCGTCCAGCGCCGACGTGGCGGGATCGTCGCCGATCCGGCAGGACGCCAGCGGGTGCACGGTGTACGCGCCGACGACGTCGTTGGTCCACGGCATGACCTCGGCCAGTCCGTCGCGTTCCATCACCGCCTTGACGGCCGCGTCCGAGATCTCCCAGCCGTGCCTGGTGTTCGCGGTCGGCTCGTAGCTGATCGTGCCGCGGCCGAGCATCTGCTGCGAGATCCGGTGTGCGTTGCCGGTCGGCGGTGGCGGGCCGAACACGCCTTCGTTGTCGTCCTCGCTCATGGTGAACGTGGTCAGCCACGACTGCCACTTGCGGACGATCTCCTTCTTCTCCCGCCCGAACCAGCTCGGCCCGGCCGCGCCGGGGACCTGCGCCAGGATCGTGCCGAAACCCGGCGGGAAATACAGCTGTTCCAACGAGAACCGCGAGTACTCGGGCAGACTGGCGTCCAGGTTGTCCCAGCTCGCCACACACGGGCCCTTGCCGATCTGGTTGGCTTCGTAGGCCCGGCCGTCGCCCCGGTCGAGGCCGAACAGCTCACGGGCCCTGTCCTCGTCGACGATCGCGGTGTTGAGCCGTTCCCCGTTGCCGGAGAAGTAGCGGCCGACCGCGTCCGGCATCCCGCCGAGCGCGGCTTCGGACCGTTGCAGGATCACCGGTGTCGCGCCGGCGCCCGCCGCCATGATCACGATCTTGGCGTCGATGACGCCCTCGTCGTGGAGGATCCGGTAGTCCTCCGCGTCGACGGTCGAATAGTGCACCCGGTAGCCGTGGTCGGTGCGCGAGAGCCGCTGCACCTCGTGCAGGGGCCGGATCTCGGCACCGTGCGCGACCGCGGCCGGCAGGTAGTTGAGCAGCAGCGAGCGTTTGGCGTCGAACCGGCAGCCGGACATCATCCAGTTGCAGTTGGTGCAGCGGTCGACGTCGATGGCGACGGGCACCGGGTTGGCCGTGCGGCCCGAGTGGTTGCACGCGGCCGCGAACAGCCCGCCGGCGTAGGTCACCTGGTTCCAGTCCGACATGGACACCGGCAGGGCCTCCGAGACGCGGTCGTACCACGGCTCGAGGGTGTCGCGGGAGATCGACGAGGGCCACATGCGGCGCCCGATCGAGCCATGGCGGTCGAAGACGAACTTCGGCGCGCGAGGCATGGCGGCGAAGTAGACGACGCTGCCGCCGCCGACACAGTTGCCGCCCAGCAGGCTCATGCCGTCGCCGACCACGAAGTCGAAGATCCGGGTGTAGGAGGAGCCGAGCAGGAAGTCGTGCTCGAACTCCTCACTGCGCACCCACGGTCCGCGTTCGAGCATGACGACCTTGGCGCCGCCGGCGGCCAGGTGGTAGGCGGCGATGGCGCCGCCGAAACCCGTGCCGATCACGAGGACGTCGGTGGATTCCGTGCTGTTCATGCGGGGCTCCCCGAGGCTGTGGTGTCAGGGTGGAGTTCGGCGAACTTCCGCCGGTAGGAGTACGCGGGGAAACGCCAGAGGCCGTCGGCGTCCGGAGGCGCGAAACCGGTGGCGGCCAGTCCCGGATGCCCGGCGGCGAGCGCGTCCGCGGTGTGCATGTGCGCGGCCGTGTCGAAGGCCATGTTGCTGAACAGGGCCAAACCGACCCAGGCCTCCTTCTCGGGGTGTCCCGGCGCGAGCAGTTCGCCGACCAGTTCGGTCCGGTCGTCGAAGGAAAGCGCGACGAACGGGGGAACCTCGGGGTCCAAAGTGGTCTCGAGGTCGGCGGCGCGAGCCGTCGCGTGTCCATTGAGGACGGTGGTCAAACCGTCCAGCAGGTCGACGAGACCGGCCGCCGGCGTCTCCAGCAGTTCGATCGCACCCGCCGCCACGGCGCCCTGTCCGGTGGACGCGCCCGCGACCGCCCGGTCGTCCGGCGTGCGTTTCTCCCCGGGGATGATGGTGTCCGCGAACGCTTCGAGCGTCATCGTTCGCCTGCGGCGTTTCGCACTGTCCGATGGCATGACTGTCTCCTCGTAGGCGAGTTTCGGGATGCCGCGATCAGGCGCGGCGGACCGACATCGGGAGCCGGTCACGGATGCGAAGGGAAAGCATCGCTTCCGGAACGACGCGGTACCCGGGGGTTTTGACCAGCTTGAGCGCGCGGGCGACACTCGCGATGACGAAGACCGCTTCGAGCATGCCCAGGCTGTTTCCGACGCAGAAGCGGGGACCGGCGCCGAACGGGATGTAGGCGTACCGGGGCCGGTCGGTCGTGTTCGCCGGGGTGAACCGGTCCGGGTCGAACTTCGACGGCGCGTCCCAGAACGCCGGATGGCGGTGCAGCGTGTACGGACTGACGATCACGTCGGCCCCGGCGGGTACCGCGTAGCCGCCGACCACGTCGGCCTCCTGCGCGATCCTGGGCAGCAGCCACACCGGCGGGTAGAGGCGCATGACCTCTTCCACCACCGCCGCGGTGTAGGTCAGCCGGTGCAGGTCCGCGTAGACCGGCGGCCGGTCGCCCAGCACCTCGACCGCTTCGGCGTGCAGCCGCTCCCACACCTCGGGATGACGGTCGAGCAGGGCGAATGCCCAGCCGAGTGTGCTCGCCGTGGTCTCGTGCCCCGCCAGCAGCAAGGTGATCAGCTCGTCCCGCGCCCGTTGACCGGCGGTCAGCGGATCGTCGTCTTCGGCGGCGGAAGCGATCAGCCGGGTCAGGACGTCGTCGGCGCCCGGGACCGGGCTCTGACGACGTTCCGCCAGCAGCCTGTCGGCGACTCCGCGCAGGTTGTCACGGGCCGCGCGGAACCGGCGCTGCTTGGCCAGTGGCAGCCAGGACGGCACCAGGTTCATCGTCACGGCTTCGAACATCGCCTGGTTCTGCACGGCTTCGAACGAATGCCCCACCGCGTCGAAGCGGCCGAGGTCGGTGTCCAGCAGGGTCCGGCCGAGCACCCCGAGGGTCAGCTGGGTCATCTCTTGCAGGACGTCGACGGGTTCGCCGTGTTCGTGTGCCCTGAGCCTGGCCACCAGTTTCCCGGCCTCGTCGGCGACGATGTCCGCCTGCCGGGCGATGCGCTTGTGCTGGAAGACCGGTTGGATGGTCTTGCGCTGTTTGCGCCACAGGTCGCCTTCGCTGGTCAGCAGGCCGTCACCGAGCGCCCGTCGTGATTCCGCCAGGCCGATGCCCTTGTGGTAGTTCGCGCTGTTGTCCGCGAGCACGTGCTTGGCGTAGTCCGGGTGGTTGAACAGGTACATCGCCTTCGGCCCGATGGCGATCCGCACGGCGTCACCGTGCCGCTCCGCCGCCGACGACATCAGTTCGAGCCGGTCGGTGAACAGCATCCTCAGCAAGTTGAGCGTGGCCCGGCGCGGTGGGCCTGGGGGTACCTCGCGCCGGACCACAAGCTTGGTGGTCATGTGCGCACAGCCGGGGAGTCGTCCTTCAGCCGCGCACCGGTCTGTCCGTTGCCGTTGCCGTTGCTGCTGCCGTTGCCTGACAGGGCCACGGCCTCGGCTTCTCCCGATCCCGCTTCGCGCAGTTCCGCTTCGCGCTGTGTCCTGGCCTTGTCGACGAAGTGCAGCGACCAGAAGAACAAACCGCGGATCAGGCACACCGCCGCCGTGGCGAAGAAAAGGCCGTAAGCCACGTGGGCGACCATGAAGAAGCCGTAGAGCAGGGCGATGCCGGAGCCGAACGCCACCTGCGACGCGGGTTTCGAGGGAGTGGTGCCAGGGTCGGTGACCATGTAGTTGGTGAAGAGCACGAACGCGACACCGGTCATCATGCCGAGCGCCGCCGGGATGGAGGTGTCGAACAGCCAGCCTCGCACGATCGCTTGCAAGGCGAACGTGGCCAGCCAGGCCCCGATCAACCACATCCGGCCGGTCAGCTTCGCGTTGAGGATGGTCCCGGAGATCAGGATGATCGCCACGATCAGCCAGCCGATCCAGGTGTCCACGTTCTCGGTGAAGTGGTAGGGCGGGGCGATGCTCGCCCACGGGAACAGCAGCAGGATGACGCAGATCCCGAGGTTCGACGGGTTCATGTAGTGCCGCAGCCGACCGCGTACCGGTGCCCGCAGGATCCATTTCGCACTGACCGCGACCACGACACCGAACACCATCACTTCGATGTGGTCGTTGACGTAGGTCAGCATGTTGAGCGCGAGGCCGGTGATATGGGCCGGGAACAGGAACTCCATCATTCCCTTGGGCCCCCCGCCGGCGAAGCGGGTCGCCCGCCCTTCCATCCTCGCGCCGACGAGCTCCAGGACGATTTCGGTGGCGTAGGCGGTGGCCAGCGCGACCAGCGGCCACGACCAGGGTTGTTCGAAGCCCAGCAAGGTGTAGCCGAGGATGTTGAAGATCGTGATCGAGATGGCGAACCGCCGCAGGGCCGTGATCACTTTCGGATCGTGCCGCGGAGCGGTGCTCTTGCCGTTCTGGACGCCGTTCTTCGTATGGGCGTCGGTTGCGTGCTCGGTCATGTCGGTCACCTCATTTCTTCAGGGGTTCGGCTTGCGCGCCGAGCCGCAGGTCGTGCCAGCCCGCGTTCAACGACAGGTCCTGCTGCCGCACCTGACCGGTGCGGTCGCGCCATTGCAGGTGGACCTGTACCGGCCCGGACACCTTTTCGCCGAGGCCGATGTGCAGCTCGTGACTGCGTTTGCCGGAGTGACCGCTGCCGCCGTCCACTCGGCCGATGAGCTTGCGCCCGTCCGCGGTGGTGACGGTCGCCTCGGCGCCGATCACCGGCGAGCCGGTGGCGGCGGAAGGTCCGGCCGAGGACGGTGCGTCGTGGGAAAGCCGCAAGCCGAGGAAGGAGCCTGTGTCCGGACTGTCGTTGTGGTAGAACACCGGCGCTTCCCACTGCCGGGCGACGGCGAGGTCGAGGCGGCCGTCACCGTCGGCGTCGCCGGTGGCGATGCCCCGGGTGGGCACCGGTACGGCCAGCCCGAGCTTCGGCGCGAGGTCGGTGTAGCGGCCGTCGGAACCCTTGACGAAGAAGTGCAGCGTCTGGTCACCGGCGAGGTCGTCGCCCGCCTTGAGATTGGGCCACCACAACGGATTGTCGAGCAGTCCGTCGTTCGCCGTCGCGAGTTCCTGAAGCTGCGGCCAGCGGTTGACCGCGCCCTTGACGAAGCCGGTGGCCTGCGCGATCGCCGGGTCACCGCTGTTGTCGAAGTCGGCGATCTTGACGTCCCAGCCCCAGCCGGACCAGGCGGTCCCCGCTTCCGTGCTGCGGTCGGCGTAGGGTGCCACGCCCTTGTTCATCTCGGCCCGCATCCCGGCGTGGTCCTTGGCGTCGGCCATGAAGTGGTAGTTGCTTTCCTGGATGCCGAACGTGGTGGTGATGTTGCTGACGAACGCGTCGTTGAGGCCGTCGTGATTCAGGTCGCCGAAGTCCACGCCCATGCCCTTGAACGAGTCGTTGCCGAGCCGTTTGGACTTGGGCACCCCCGGGGTGTGCGCCCCGATCACGTCGGTGAAGGCGAACTGGCCGGGCTTGGACTGGTTGTACAGCAAGTGATCCGGGCCGAAGTCATTGGCGACGTAGAGTTCCGGCAACAGATCGCCGTCGAGGTCGGTCGCGCTGGCCGCGAGCGACCAGCCGGTGTTCGCCAGCCCTGGCAGCACGTTGTCGAAGCACTTGAAATTGGCGCTCGGCCGGTCGCCGCCGCTCGCCCCGGTCCAGCGGAACAGGTACTTGCCGCCGCTGTTGTGAGCGTGTGACATCGAGTGGTTCATCTCGACCCCGGTGCTCACGCGGTCGTCGAGCACCGGACCGTCGGGGAAGTAGTTGCCGATGAAGATGTCCTGGTGCCCGTCACCGTCGAAGTCGCCGACCGTGGCGGCGTTGGTGTTCCACAGTGGACCCGTGTAGCGCCCGGCGTCGGAGTTGTCGCCGGGCACCAGTTCGGTGGCCTGGTAGGTGGTGGCGTCGAGCCGGGTGGCGGTGGGCTTGGCGAGGTAGAGGATCGGCGTGCGGCCCCAGTAGTAGGCCAGCAGGTCCATCCGGCCGTCCTCGTTGAAGTCGCCGGGCACGCAGCCCATGGGCGCCATGATGTCGCTCGTCGGCAGCGGTGCCGGGTCCAGTGCGAACGGGGCGTAGCGGTCGCTGCCCGCGCCCGGCGTCGGGGTGATCACGACCTGGTCGCTGCGCGGGTCGACCAGGCACAGGTCGTTGGCGCGGCGGTCACCGTCGAGGTCGTTCATCGCGACCGCCGCGCCGACCGAGGAGATCCACGCGCGAATGTGCTCGTAGTCCTTGTTCACCTTGCGGATGCTCTGGTGCTTGGCCGCGGCGGGCAGCGCGATCGTCATCGGGGTGAACGCGTACTTGCTCGCCATGCGGTCCTGATCGGCGGAGGCGGCGACCGGGAGGCGCACCAGCAGGTATCCGATCACCAGCAGCACCACCGCGAGGATGCCGGGTAGCTGCTTGCGCAGCGGGCCGAACGTCGTGGTCATCGGTCAACACCTTCCGAGAGAGACGAATTGGTCGGCTGTCTGCCGGCGCCAGATCTCGTAGGCGGCGACTCCGGCTTGCGGCTCGGCCGAGCCCGGGCGGGCGCGGACGGTGAGTTCGGCGGCCTCGTGCGGGTTCATGCCGCAGAGGATCTCGGTGGCGACGCCGGTGTGCGGGACCACCAGTCCCGCTCGGACGCGGGCTTCGGCGGCGAAGGCGCTGGCCTGCGCGACGAGTGGCCAGTGTTCGCCAGACCGCTTCCGCAGCAGTTGGAGTTCTTCCCTGTCCACGCCGCCCGCGTAGGTGGCCGCGAGGGCCGCTCCGCTGTAGAGGTCTTCGTGCCGCCGTGGCGCGAACCCTTCGATCTGGGTGCAGACCCGTTCGGCGTCCGTGCCGCAGACGAACCACAAAGCCCGCCCGATGCCCTGGTCGAGTACCCGGTCGGCATACGAGGCCGGTTCGTCCGGCCAGGAGAACGCGCCGTCGACGAACTGCTCCCCGACGTACTTGGCGGTGTGGAAGTAGGCTTGGTGGAACCCGTAGCCGTCGAGGAGGAGCCAGCGGAGCAACGGGTCGTACGCGGTGATGTCGGGCCAGAGGAACCGGGGAAGCCTCGCCAGCGCCCACCCCACGCCGATGTAGGCCATGTAGACGTGTTGTGAGCTTCGGGCGGCCAGCGCGTCGAGGACCCGGCGGCCGCTGGTCAGGGGCAACGCGTCCATGACGGCGAAGCCCATCGCCGCGCCTTCGTAGGCGAAGCCGCGGAAGCGTGACGGCACCTGTTCCAATTCGGTCTCCGCCTCGGCGACCGTACGAGCCTCCGCGGCGAATCCGTACCCGGTGAGGAATGTCCTACCCACGGTTTCCAGCAAGTCCTTGCTGGCCGCTGTCTTCACGTGAAACCCGCGTGTTTCGACCTGTGTCGCCTTGACGCCTGGTGTCAGGATTTGTCGCCTGAGTGCTCTGAACATGGCGGCCAATGGATTCTCCGCTCGTGGACTGGAATGCGATTCGTTTTCGGGCAGCATGCTGATTCCGGTGCCGCGGGCACCGGGTTGACGTTTTCTGCTTTTCGGGTTTTCTACTTTTCGGAACGGGACAGCTTTTCCCGTGGCGTGGCCGGTTCCGCGAACCTGTCACGGATCCCGCGTCGCCAGAGTTCATAGGCGGGCACGCCGTTCTCGCCGGTGGTGACGGCTGCAGCGCCCGCCACTTCGAGTAGCTCGCCGGGACTGTGGCCGGTCAAGGCCCTGCTGACGACTTCGGTGTGCGGCGGGCTGTATCCCGCCAGTGTGCGGGCACTGACCGCGAAGACCGACCCCACCGCCACCGACGCCGCATGGCCGCCGGATGCCTTTCTCAGCGCGATCAGGCCGGGTTCGGCGCACCCGCCGGCGAAAGTGGCGGCCAGGCCCACGCCCGACCAGAGATCGGCGTGGCGCGGGTCGGGGAACCTGGTGACGGCGGCGGTCACCGCCTCCGGGACCCCGCCGTGCATGAACCACAGCGCCCGGCCGATGCCTTGGTCCACCGCGCGGGTGAAGTAGTCCGGCGTCCCCTGCCAGGGATAAGGCTTGGGTACCTCCTGGCGGTCCACCCAGCGTTTCTTGTCGAAGTAGGCGAGATCGAACCCGTAACCGTCGACCGCCAGCCAGCTCATGGCCGGGTGGAACAGCGAGTCGTCCAGTGACGGCAGTACCTTCTTCCACAGCATTCTCGGCAGTTTCGCCATGGCGAAACCGATCCCGATGTAGGCGAGCAGAAGATGCGGTGCCCCCGGCCCCCGGAGGAGGTCGCGGGTGCGGTGCCCGCCGCCCATCGCGTCGAGCACGGTGAACGCCATGGTGGCTCCCTCGTAGGCGAACCCACGCATTTCCGGTTCGATCAGCTCGAGTTTGCGTTCGAGTTCCCACAGGCTTCGCGTGTCTATACCCCATTCGAATCCGCAGACGACCGCCTGCGGTATCGCTTCCAGCCTGCGGACGGCGTCGGAATCCGTCACGGTGAAACCGCGGGTGGCGAAGGAGACTTCACTCAGCGCGGGGGTCAGGGCGAGTCTGCGCAGTGAACCTGATGTGGTGGGCATGGTTCCTCCTGATAAGTGATCGTGGCTCAAGCGGTCGGTGGCGTCATCTCAAGCCATGCCCGCTTCTTCGTTTTGATTCAATTGTCAGGAGCGCGTGCCACGTGGATGAACACGCGGTGGCAGAAGGTGTTTCCGCGACAGGCGGGAACCGGGGGAAATGTCCCTTGTGTTTCGATGCGCCGCCCCACTTCGCGCGGCTGAGTGATCCATGCTACCGACTTCCGCATTTGTTTCGAATGGTCGTCGCGAATAAGGGCAGACGTGAAGTCGTTAGGCAGGCGAACGGCCCAGTTGGGTCACTTTCGGTGAGTATCGCCTGGCCAGGCCGCTCCGCCAAACGGGACGCCGTTGCGACCATCGGGTGGGGGTGCCCGATAAACGAGTAAACGGCGGATCCTTGTGTGACGCTCGTTCACTCGTCCGAGGAGATTGATCCGAAGGGGTCCTGGGCGGTCGTCGTGCGTGTCAGCGGGTTTCGCGATTAATTCGAGAACATTGTTGTGTCTTGTCCGTCGTTTCGGTGGGCACGGCTGAAGGCGGAGGTTTCGCCTGCCTGGGGCAGACTGTGGACATCAAGGGTGCACGCCGCCGATGAGTGTCGATCCGCCGTCGCCGCGTGCCGAATGGAATTCTCCGCACCGAGTAAGGGGATCCATGTTGTGCGTTCCATCGCGATTAAACGAATGCCGGCTGAGGCGGATCGATGGCGGTGGAACCGGCCGGTCAACGGGCAATCACCGTGGAGGTGGTGAAAGCGTGAGCAGCACCAGGATCGCGATCGTCGGTATCGGGCTGTGCTACCCGGACGCGGGCTCGCCCCGCGAACTGTGGGAGAACGTGCTGGCAGGACGCCGAGCCTTCCGGCGGCTGCCGGACGAGCGGATGAACCACGCGGACTACTACTCGCCGGACCCGGCGGCGCCGGACCGGTTCTATTCGGCGAAAGCCGCTGTACTGCGCGACTTCGAGTTCGACCGGGCACGTTACAAGGTGTCCGGTGGAACCTACCGCGCGACGGATCTGACCCACTGGCTCGCACTCGACGTCGCCGCGCAGGCGCTGACCGACGCGGGTTACGCCGACGGTGAGGGGCTTCCGCGGCAGTCGACGGGCGTCGTTCTCGGCAACAGCCTCACCGGGGAGTTCTCCCGCGCCAACATCATGCGGCTCCGCTGGCCGTACGTCCGCCGGACGCTCGCGGCGGCGCTGGCGGAGAAGGGATGGACCCCGGAGGAGTCGGGCGAGTTCCTCCGCGAGTTTGAAACCCGCTACAAGGAACCGTTCCCGCCGATCAACGAGGACTCGCTGGCCGGGGGACTGGCGAACACCATCGCCGGCCGGATCTGCAACCACTTCGACCTGGGCGGTGGCGGCTACACGGTCGACGGCGCGTGCTCTTCCTCGCTGCTGTCCGTCGCCACGGCGGCGAAGGCGCTGGAGGATGGTGACCTCGATGTCGTGCTGGCCGGTGGGGTCGACCTGTCCATCGATCCCTTCGAGGTGATCGGGTTCGCCAAGACCGGTGCGCTCGCCAAGAGTGAGATGAAGGTCTATTCCAAGGACTCCAACGGTTTCTGGCCGGGGGAGGGGTCGGGACAGCTGGTGCTGATGCGGGAGTCCGACGCGATCGAGCAAGGGAAGCGGATCTACGCCACGATCACCGGCTGGGGCGTCTCCTCCGACGGCAAGGGTGGGATCACCCGGCCCGAGGCGGACGGCCACCGGCTCGCGCTCTCGCGCGCCTACCGCCGGGCGGGCTACGGGTTGGAGTCGGTCTCCTACTTCGAGGGGCACGGCACCGGGACCGCTCTCGGCGACGCCACGGAGATCGACGCGTTGTCTTCGGCACGCCGGGACGCGGGGCCGTCGGCCCGTCCGGCCGCGCTCAGCACCGTGAAGGGCAACCTCGGGCACACCAAGGCCGCTGCCGGGGTCGCCGGCCTGATCAAGGCGTCCCTCGCGGTGTACCACCAGGTCATCCCGCCGGGCACCGGGTTCGGCGAACCGCACCCGAAGCTGCTCGACGACTCCGCCGCGCTGTACCTGCCGCGCAGCCCTGAACTGTGGCCCACGAGCGAGCCTGTCCGGGCCGGGGTCTCGGCGATGGGCTTCGGCGGGATCAACACCCACATCGCGGTCGAGGAGCCGCGTGGTGTCACGCGCCGCGCCGAGCTGGACGGCTGGACCGCGAACGCCGCGGCCGGACGCCAGGACGCCGAGGTCTGGCTGTTCGACGCGGCCGACACCGCGGAGCTGCGGGAGCGGATCGCGAGGGCCGCCGCGGTCGCGGGCAAACTCGCGTTCGCCGAACTGGCCGACGTCGCGGCGGTTCTGGCCGGTGAACTCACCGGTGCCGTCGTCCGCGCCGCCGTGGTGGCGGCGAACCCCGAAGAAGCGGAGAAGCGCCTCGCCGGTCTGCTCGACCGGATCGACGCGGGGGAGGCCACCGTCTTCGAACCGGGTGAAGGCCTCTTCCTCGACCAGTCGGCCCGCCCACCGGCGATCGCCTTCCTCTTCCCGGGGCAGGGCTCGGGCAAGGGCACTGCCGGTGCTCTCCGGCGGCGGTTCGAAGAGGCCGACGAGCCTTTCGTGACGGTGGGGCTGTCCGGGAACGGCGACCAGGTCGCGACGCAGGTCGCCCAGCCGAGGATCGTGGCGGGAGCGGTGGGCGCGCTAGAAGTGTTGCGGCGCCTCGGAATCGAGGGTGCTGTCGCGGCGGGGCACAGCCTCGGCGAACTGAGCGCGCTGCATTGGGGCGGCGCCCTGGACACCGCGCAGGTGCTGCGTCTGGCCGCGGTGCGCGGCGAAGTCATGGCCGCGGCCAGCCGCGGTGGCGGCACGATGGCGGGTCTCGCGACCGGCCCGGACGACGCGGCACGGCTGGCCGAAGGCGAGGACGTCGTCATCGCCGGGTTCAACGGGCCCTCCCAGACTGTGCTGTCCGGCGCTGTCGCGGCGATCGAGCGGGTTTGCGCTCGAGCGGCCGCGGCCGGGGTCACCGCCACCCGGATCGCGGTCTCCCACGCGTTCCACTCACCGCTCGTCGCGCCCGCGGCCGAGGCGATGACCGAGCGTCTCGCCGAGTTCGACTTCGCGCCGTTGACCGGCCGGGTGATCTCCACCGTGACCGGCACGGCCCTTACCGCGGGGACCGACCTGCGGGCGTTGCTGCGCGAGCAGGTCCTGGCCCCGGTGCGGTTCCACCAGGCGGCCGCCGAGGCCGCTGGCCAGGCTGACCTGGTGCTCGAGCTGGGGCCCGGCCGGGTGCTCGGCGGCCTGCTGGCCGAGATCGCGCCGGACAAACCGGTGCTGTCCCTCGACACCGACAACCCGTCACTCGTCCCGCTGCTGCGGATCGTCGCGGCGGCGTTCACCGCGGGCGCGCCGGTGGACGCCGAGGCGCTCTTCGAGGGCCGAGTCGTTCGGCCGTTCCCGCTCGACGGTGGGTTCACCTTCCTGGCCAGTCCCTGTGAGGAGGCCCCGGAGAGCTCGATCGGGCAGACCATGCTCCCGGAGGAAGCGCCCGCCGAGACGGCCGTCCTCGCGTCCGGCATCGGCCAGTCGACGCTCGACCTGCTGTGCAAACTGGTCGCCGACCGGCTGGAACTCCCGCCCGATGTCGTCGGCCCGGACACTCATCCGCTCGACGACCTGCATCTGAGCTCGATCACGGTCGGCCAGCTGATCAACGACGTGACCAGGGAGCTGGGCCGTCCGGCGCTGGCCGCGACGACGAACTTCGCCACGGTGAGCATCGGTGAGCTCGCGAAGATGATCGACGAGCTGGCCGCGACCGCCCAGGCGGACGAGTCGCCGGACAACGCGGAGCCGCCCGGTGTCGCGACCTGGGTGCGGGCCTTCTCTGTCGGCGAAGTCGCCGAACCCGTCCCCGCGGCCGACGACGCGACGAGCGCCGCCCCCGGCTCCTGGACCGTTCACACGGTGGCGGGTCATCCCCTCGCCGAACCCGTGCGCGGGGCGCTCGAAGCCTCGGCCGTCGGCGAGGGTGTGTTGCTGTGCCTGCCGACCGAGTGCGACGAGTCGCATTCAGGACTGTTCCTCGAAGCGGCACGGGCGGCGTTGGCCGCGTCCGCGGGCAGCCGGTTCGCGGTGGTCCAGCACGGGCTGGGTGCGGACGGGCTGGCCAGGACGCTGTTCCTGGAGTCGGGCACCACACCCACGACCGTGATCACCTTCGACGACCCGGCGATCGCGGGCGAGGCGGCGGCAGCACTGGTGGCCACCGAGGTCGCCGCGACCACGGAATACACCGCGGTGCGCTACGCGGTGGACGGCACCCGGACAGTGCCGGCGCTCACCGCGATGCCGCCGGACCGGGCCGGACCGTCCCCTTTGGACGCCACCGACGTGGTGCTGGCGACCGGGGGCGGCAAGGGCATCACCGCCGAGTGCGCGCTGGCCATCGCCATGGACAGCGGTGCCAGGCTGGCCCTGTTCGGCAGGGCAGCGGTGCACGAGGACACCGAACTCGCCGCGAACCTGTCCAGAATGGACGCCGCGGGAGTCGAGTACCAGTACGAACAGGTCGACGTCACCTCGGCGGCGGAGGTCGCGGCCGGGGTGGCCCGGATCAAAGCCGGCCTGGGTGCCGTCACGGCCGTTCTCCACGGCGCCGGGCGCAACATGCCCGCCGCGATCGGCTCGCTGACCCCGGAGGAGTTCAGCGCGACCTTGGCGCCGAAGGTCTCGGGGCTGCGGAACGTACTGGCCGCGGTCGACCAGGACCGGCTCAAGCTGCTGCTGACCTTCGGCAGCGTCATCGGCCGTGCCGGTCTACGCGGGGAAGCGCACTACGCCACCGCCAACGACTGGATGTCCGAGCTGACCGTGCGGTTCCAGCGGGAGCACCCGCGGGCCAGGGCGCTCGCGCTCGAGTGGTCGGTGTGGTCCGGTGCGGGCATGGGGGAGCGGCTGGGAGTGGTGGAGGCGCTGATGCGTGACGGGATCACGCCGATCTCGACCGAAGAGGGAATCGCGGTGCTGCGCCAGGTGCTGGGCGACCCGTCGGCAGGACCGGTGCTGGTCGTTTCGGGCAGGCTCGGCGGGCAGCCGACGCTGAACCTGCCCCGCCCCGAACTGCCGCTGCGCCGGTTCACCGACCGGGTTCTCGTGCACTACCCGGATGTCGAACTCGTCACCGAAGCCGATCTGAGCGCGGGCAGCGACCCGTACCTCGCCGATCATCTGCTCGACGGCGACTACCTGTTCCCGGCGGTGCTGGGCATGGAGGCGATGGCGCAGGTCGGCGCCGCGGCCGTCGGGCACCGGAGCTCGCCCCTGCTTGAAAACGCCGAGTTCCTGCGCCCGATCGTCGTGCGCCCCGGCGGTGTCACGACCGTCCGGTTCGCGGCGCTCGTACGGGACGCCTCGACGGTGGAAGTGGTCATCCGCAGTGCCGAGACGGGCTTCAGCGCCGACCACTTCCGGGCCACCCTGAGGTATCCGCGTCCCCGGCTGGTGGCGGTGGTCGACGGGGCCGAGCCTGATCTGCCGCTGGTCCCGGTGGAACCGGTCAGCGACCTCTACGGCGGGGTGCTGTTCCAGGGAAAGCGGTTCCAACGGCTACAGGCCTACCGGCGCGTCGGAGCGCGACGTGCCGTCGCCGAAGTCTCGACGAGCACGACTTCGGCGTGGTTCGCGCCGTTCCTGCCGCAGGAACTGGTACTGGCCGACCCTGGCACCCGTGACACGATGATGCACGCTTTGCAGTGCTGCGTCCCCGACGCCACGTTGCTGCCCGAACGCGTCGACCGGCTCCATCTGTCCGAAGTGGAGGACCAGAACACGCCATACGTCGTTCTCGACGCGCGTGAGCGGTCACAGGACGGGGACAGCTACATCTACGACATCGACGTCCGCGACCAGGTCGGCATCCTGGTCGAACGATGGGAAGGTCTCAAGCTCAGGGCGGTCCGCAAACGCGACGGCGCCGGCCCGTGGGTGCCGTCGCTGCTGGGGCCGTATCTCGAACGCTCCCTCGAAGACGTGCTCGGGGGTGGGCGCACGGTGGTGGTCGAACCCGACCCGGTCCGGACGGACGCGGGTCCGCCCGCGGAGCGGCGGGCGCAGACGAAGCTCGCCGTGAGCCGGGCGCTGGGCCGCCCCGTCCAGGTGCGGTACCGGCCGGACGGGCGCCCCGAGACCGACGGCGCGGTCATCTCGGCTTCCCACACCGCCGGGCTGACCATGGCGGTGGTGGGCGAGGGGCGGCTGGGTTGCGACATCGAAACGGTTCTGTCCCGCGCCGAAGCCGACTGGGCGGGCCTCCTGGGGCCGGACGGCGTCGCGGTCCGCGACCTGCTGTGCTCCGTGTCGGCGGACGACGTGGCGGTGGCGGGCACCCGCGTCTGGAGCGCGCTCGAGTGCGTGCGCAAAGCGGGTTCGGCCGGTCAGGCGCTGACCGTGGACCGGGTGCTGCCCCAGGGCTGGACGGTGCTTTCCGCCGGCGACACCCGCATCGCCACCTGGGTGACGACGATCTCCGGGGTGGTCGAGCCGGTGGTGTTCGCCGTGCTGGTGGGGAAGGAGTGGTGACATGTCCGGGTACTACGAGATCCGTCACATCGTCGGGTTCGAGGAGACGAACCTGGTCGGCAACGTCTACTACGTGAACTATCTGCGCTGGCAGGGACGATGCCGCGAGATGTTCCTCAAAGACAGGGCGCCAACGGTGCTGGAGGAGGTGCGCGACGACCTCAAGCTCTTCACGCTCAAGGTCGATTGCGAGTTCTTCGCGGAGATCACCGCCTTCGACGAACTGGCGGTGCGGATGCGGCTCGAGGAACTGACGCAGACGCAGATCCAGTTCACCTTCGACTACGTACTGCTGGGGCGGGACGGCGAAGAGACGCTGGTCGCCCAGGGCCGTCAACGCATCGCTTGCATGCGAGGCCCCAACACGGCGACAGTCCCGACCAGGGTTCCTGAAGCGCTCCGCGACGCGCTCGCGCCTTATGCGGTGTCGACGGCGGCGGTGAGCCCCTGATGAGCGGCGAGGTCACACCGGGGCCGAGGCGCGGCTCCCCGGTACTCGCCAGGAACCCGGTACCCACCCGGTTCCGCGAGACGATGTCCCGGTTCGCCACCGGGGTCACGGTCCTCACCACGGGTGGCGAACGGGTGCACGGGATGACCGCCAACGCGTTCACCTCGGTGTCGCTCGAACCGCCGCTGGTGCTGTGCTGTGTGTCCCGGGCGGCGGTGATGCACGAGGCGATCACCGCCACCGGGTCGTTCGGCGTATCCGTGCTGGGTGCCCGGCAACAAGATCTGGCGAAGTACTTCGCCGGCCGGTCGCGGCCCTTGGGCGCCGCCCAGTTCGACCCCGTGGAGTGGGTACCGGGTCCGCGTACCGGCGCCCCTCTGCTGACCGGCGCGCTCGCCTGGCTCGAGTGCGAACTGGTCGACGGGCACCAGGGTGGGGACCACTCCATCTTCGTCGGGTCGGTCCTGGCGTCCACCGTGGGCGCCGGGCACGACGCGCTCGTCTTTTTCGGCGGAGCCTTCGGGCAGACGGACCAAGGGCAGGGCGTGACCCGGCTCGACCGAGGAGGAACCTGATGCAGGCCACCGGATCTCCGGGCACCGCCCGGGAAGGGACCAAAGTGGACAGAACGCCGTGGCCGGTGATCTCGTCTTGAGCACCTTCGAGCGAGAAGCCGGTCCGAGGATCCCGTTCGAAGAGCGTGTCGCCTCGGTCGTGTCGATGCGCGAGCTGCGCGAACGGCGGGACAGCCTGCACCGGAACACGCTCGCCGGCGGCCACCCGGCCGTGGAACGACAGCGCGCGAGCGGGAAGCGCACCGCACGGGAGCGACTGGACCTCCTGCTCGACGAAGGATCGTTCGTCGAACTCGGCCTGCATCGCCGGCAGCTGCCGACAGGTCCGTTGAGTCCCCGTGAGCGGCCGCGGACCGACGGCGTGGTCGTGGGATCCGGGACGATCGAGGGCCGCCAGGTGTTCGTCTACGCCCAGGACTTCTCCATTTTCGGCGGCTCACTGGGCGAAGCGCACGCGGCGAAGATCCACAAGGTGATGGATCTGGCGCTGGAGACCGGTTCGCCGTTGATCGGGCTGAACGACAGCGGCGGTGCGCGGATCCAGGAAGGGGTGATGGCGTTGCACGGCTACGGCGGGATCTTTCGCCGTCAGGTCGCCGCCTCGGGCATCATCCCCCAGATCAGCGTGGTGCTCGGCCCCTGTGCGGGCGGCGCCACCTACTCGCCCGCGCTGGCCGATTTCACCTTCATGGTCCGTGACATCGCGAAGATGTACCTGACCGGCCCCGCGGTCGTGAAGGCCGTCACCGGCGAGCACGTCAGTCACGAGGAACTCGGCGGGGCCGGGGTGCACGGCGAGTCCTCGGGGGTGGCGACCTTCGTGTACGACGACGAACCGAGTTGCCTGGAAGATGTCCGTCACCTGGTCTCGCTGCTGCCGTCCAACAACATGGAACTGCCACCTCGCTCCGCCGCGTCGGGCGCGGACACGGACGTGCGCCCCCGGCTGGCCGAGATCGTGCCCGCGGATCCGGCCAAGCCCTACGACGTCCGTGACGTGATCGCGGAGGTGACCGACGACGGCGCGTACTTCGAACTGCACGAGGGCTGGGCGGCCAACATCGTGTGCGCGTTCGCCCGCGTCGACGGTGAGGTGGTGGGGATCGTCGGCAACCAGCCGATCGTGCTCGCCGGAGTACTGGACGCCGACGCGGCACAGAAGGCGGCACGCTTCGTGCGTTTCTGTGACGCCTTCGGTATTCCTCTGGTCACCCTGGTGGACGTACCGGGCTTCCTGCCCGGCAGCGAACAGGAGCGCGGGGGCATCATCCGTCACGGAGCGAAGCTGCTCTACGCCTATTGCGAGGCGACCGTGCCACGCATCCAGGTGATCCTGCGAAAGGCATACGGCGGCGCCTACATCGTCATGGACTCCCGCTCGGTGGGCAACGACCTGTCCCTGGCCTGGCCCACCAACGAGATCGCCGTGATGGGCGCGGAGGGGGCGGTGGACATCCTGTTCCGCCGCGAACTCGCCGCCGTCGAAGACCAGCGGGAGCTGCGTGCCGAGCTGCTGGCGCACTACACCGAACAGCTGGTCCATCCGTACTACGCGGCCGAGCGGGGCCTGGTGGACGACGTGATCGACCCGGCGGAGACCCGGTCCCTGATCGCCAAGGGGCTGGCCATGTTGCGGGACAAGAGAAGGCAACCTTTCCGGCGGAAACACGGAAACGTGCCGCTGTAGGCCCGGTGGCCCGGTCCGCTCGCGGCGGGCACGATGCGCGGTATCGAAATACAAGAGAGGCTCGGAGCGAATCCGAGCAATTCTTGTATTTCGTGCCGAAAGCCGCGAAAAGGTGAAGCCGGAAGGCTATCCGACTTCCGTGAGTATCGACGACCTGATTTCCAGCAGAGCGAGCACCACTGGGGGATCGATCATTCGCTTGGGCGTGAGGGTCAGATTCACTGGCCCACAGGAGGCGCCGGCGCCTACTGTTATGGGGCCATATGCGCCAACCGACAACCCGAGGTCGTCATCGAGCGGGACACGTAAAACCTCATTGCGGTCCTTGGACAACGAGTGCGACAGCACGTACCATTCCCCGCTCGGAACGTCGTCGATGCGAAAGTGGCCCGGCCTGTCGAGCACGGTGCACTTGACCGGGCGTCCTTGGGGGATGCGGCCAGGGAACACGCCTACGAACACCACGCCGAGTTCGTCCGGGTGCTGTGCCGTGACCTTCCCGTGCACCACGCCCGGATTGTGGCTGTTCCTGCTGGTCCTGCCCTGGCAGCGCAGCTGGGCGACCCCGCCGCCACTCCGGTACTCGGTCGGCGAGACCCCGACCGCCTTGCTGAACGTCGTGCTGAAGGTGCCGACGCTGGAGTAGCCGACCAAATGGCTCACTTCGATCACGTTGATGGAGGTCGTCAGCAGCAGCCGTTTGGCCTCTTGCAGCCTGATGGCGGTGAGGAAACGCCCAGGGGAAATTCCGGTCACTCGCTGAAACATTCTTGTGAAATAAAACTTGCTGAACATGGCGACTCGCGCCAGATCTTCGACTGTCACCTTTTCATTGAAATTCTCGAACATGTATCCGACTGCACGATCAACTGCACGCTCGGAAGAAGTCATACTTTCCCCAGTCCCCTTGTGACAACCGAACTCGTAATCCCTTCAATGTCACTTTGAAACAGTACCAAGCGATTCAGGGGTCGTCAAAGGAAGCGATCTTCTTATCATGGTGACCGAACCTCGCACTAGTGATCGCGGACTTGTTCACCGCAACGGCCCATGGTGCAATTCGCAGAGTGATCCCTTTAGCGTCAAGGGTCTTACGTGGCCAAAATAAGGGAGGTCTCGAGGAGGTGCGGGACCGGGACGGACGTGACCCAAAGTGACCTTGATCGGGTGATACTCCCAGCACCGAGGCCGATAAGGGCACGGGGGAAGACGTGGGGCTCACGAGTGCCCGACGCGTTCGCGCCCCCGCCGGGCGCGACGGGATTCGATCCCCATCGCACCCGGGTGGCCAGCGGCGTCAATTCCGGGCGGTGTCCTGCAAAAGCCAGTCGAGCGCCTCGACCGCGGAGCCGAGGACCGAAATGTGCCCTTCGTCCGGCCGCAGCCAGAGCTTCGCCGAATCGCACCGGTTCGCCAGCCATTCGGCGTGCGCACTGGGCGCGATCCGGTCCTGGCCGCCGTGGATCAGCAGTACCGGCGGACGCACCTGCCCGAGGTCACAACCCCACTCCGCGACATAGGCCAGCTCGTCGTCCATCATGCCGCCGGGGTCACCCTGGATGGCCTTCTCCGCGACTTCACCCAACCAAGACCATTCGCCCGAAAGCAGGTCGTGGTCAGCGGGCGTGAACTCGTCCGGGTCGGACTCACTGTCGGAGAGGAAGTCTTCCAGCTGTGCCCGCCCCTCCGAAGCGGCGCGAAGCCTTCCCTCACCGAAGGCGGTCATCCCCGCGAACCAGTCGAGTCCCTCGACTCCCATCGGGGCCAGCCCGGAAACGCAGACCGCGCCCAGTACGCGCTCGGGCAGCAGCGCGGCGCACGCCAGCGCGTGCGAGCCGCCGCCGGAATGCCCCATCACCGCGAACTTCTCGACGCCCAGCGCGTCGGCGATCGCGGCCACGTCGGCTGCCACCGACGAGATGACCCGGCCGGGGTGGGGTGTCGATCCGCCGTAGCCGGGCCGATCGTGCGATACCCACCGCACGCCTCGTTCGGCCGCGGCGGCGAGCAGCGGCTCGGGTGGCGCGCCGACGTTCGGGGTGCCGTGATGCCAGAACACGAGAAGTCGCGTTTCGGTGTCGCCTGGGCCGGTGTCGTAGACGTGCAACGTGCGGCCGTCATTCAGTGCCAGGTCTGTTTCCGTCACCATGCGCAGAGCCTAGCCCAGGCAACCGCCCCGAATTCGACGGCCAAGCTTACGACGGAAAGGGAGAGTTCGTCGTTATCCGAGCACGGCCGAAAACAGTCGGCGAATGTATCAGTGGATCGCTTCTGCCGCGGCGCGGCATCGGGAATCGCCGCGCATTCCCCCGGAATCGGCTCCCGTGAGCAGGGCCCGCTCAGTCGCGCCAGCGTGCTGTCGGCAGTGCGGGGACTCGGTGACCTCGGTGGCCGGTCATCTCCTCGTTCGCGACGAGCGCGTTGAGCACGGCTTCTTCGGTCGCCTGCACCACGGCTTCGAAGAACGGGTCGAGCCTGCCCCAGGGAACGAACCGGAGGTTCTCGTACTCGGCTTCCTCGGTCCGGGGGAAGCGGCTGGTGAGCGAGCCAGGGTTCGCCGTGCTGAACGCGAGGAAGAGGTCGCCGGAGAAGTGCGAGCCCGCGGTGCCGGTGCGGGCGAGGCCGAGCGGGACCCGGCGCGCGAGCGAGGTGCATTGGCCCGGCAGCAGGGGAGCGTCGGTCCCCACGATCACGATCACCGACCCCGCGCCCGACGGCGCCGCCCATTCCTCCTCCATCGGGTTGTCCGCGCTCAGTTCGAGTCCGACCGGCTCACCGGCGACGGTGAGTTCGCGACGAGAGCCGAAGTTGGCCTGTACCAACACGCCCACGGTGTACTCGTCGCTCCCGTAGGACACCAGCCGGGAGGCCGTGCCGGTGCCGCCTTTGAAGCCGTAACAGGTCATCCCGGTTCCGCCGCCGACGGAACCCTCGTCGACCGGCCCGGTACGCGCGGCGTCGATCGCGTCGATGGCGTGTCCATTGTGGATGGTCGGCGCGGTGCTGTCGTTCAGGTAGCCGTCCCAGGTTTCGGCGACGACCGGCAGCAGCCACTCGGCCGCCACGTCGGGCCGTTCGCGCACTACCCAGTCGATCACGCCGCGGTGGCAGGCGCCGACCGCGTGGGTCGAGGTGATCAGCACCGGCAACGTCAGCGAACCGGTCTCGGCAAGCCAAGCGGTGCCGGTCATCTCGCCGTTGCCGTTGAGCGCGTACGTCCCGGCCGCGCACGGCACGGCGAAATCCTCGCGACCGCGCGGTAGCACGGCGGTGACGCCGGTGCGCACGGACTCGCCTTCGACGAGCGTCGTGAAGCCGATCTCGACGCCGGGGACGTCGGTGAGCGCGTTGTGCTCGCCGGTCCGGCCGGGCAGGGGGACACCCAGATCGCGGGCGCGGGTCATGAACGTTCCTCCAGGGGGTTCGTGGTGGCGGTACGGGCGTAGGACAGCAACATCGCTTCGGCCGTCGCGGTTTCCAGTGTCGGCACGGCTTGGGTGAGGTGCAGGCCGTAGCCGTCCTCCAGCGCGACGAGGTTCCGCGCGATCGACACCGCGTCCGCGGTCAGGGCGAACTCGCCGGTGGCCGCGCCGGCTTCGAGGATTCCGGTGTAGATCCGCACCTGCTGCTCGTAGAGCGTGATGTGCCGCGCGGCGTATACGGGATCGCGGCGGGCGATCGTGCCGAGTTCGTAGAGCAGCACGCAGAGTTCGTCGTCGGGGCCGGTGGGCAGGCCGCTTCGGATCATCGAGAGCAGTCGCTCGCCAGGGGCCGTCTTCGCGCTCGCGGCCTGTTCCCTCGCCGAGCAGAAGCGTGCCACCGCCTCGCGCTGCACCTCCTGGAGCAGATCGGTGAGGGTGGGGAAGTAGTACAGGACCGAACCCGACGACAATCCCGCGCCCTCGGCGATGTCCCGCAGCCGCAGGTTCAGCACACCGCGTTCGAGGACGGCACGTCTGGCCACCTCGATCAGTTCGGCCCGTCGCTCCGGTGCCTTGCTCGGTCTCGCCATACCCTCATTCTTCGAACCTTCTTCAAAAAACGCAAGGCCTGATCCGGATCAGGCCTTGACGTCACACCGCCAAGAGCCTTTGATGCGTGCTCAACAGTTCTTCGAAGGAGACTCAAAGAACACACCTTCCAGGAGGTCGGCCGTGTCCACTCCCGCCCTACGCCGCGGTCTACGCACCCTCGGCACGCTGCTCATCACGCTTTCCGCGATCAGTCCAGCCTCTTCGGTTTTCATCATCGCGCCGGGGGTGATCTCCGGCGCCGGGACGGGCGCCTTCTACAGCTTCGTGGCCGCCGCCGTCGTTGGCGTGTTCATGGCCTTCGTCTACGCCGAACTCGCGTCGGCCTTCCCGCTGGCGGGCGGGGAATACGCGATCGTCACCCGCACGCTCGGCCGATTGCCGGGGTTCGCCGTACTGGGCCTGATGATCATCACGCAGGTGCTCATCGTGGCGGTGATCGCGCTCGGCGTCGGCACCTACCTCGGCGTGCTCATGCCCGGCGTGCCCGGCCCGGTGATCGCCGCCGTGACCTGCGTGGTCGCGGCCGTCGTCGGGGTGTTCGACATCAAGCTCAACGCCTGGGTGACCGGTGTCTTCCTCGCCATCGAGATCCTCGCGCTGATCGTGGTCAGCGCACTCGGGCTGGTCAATCCGGCGCGGTCGTTCAGCGAACTGCTCGCGCATCCGGTCGCCTCCGACGGGAGCCCGGCGACGGTCGGCGCCATCGCGATCGCCACCTCGATCGCGATCTTCGCCTACAACGGCTACGGCTCGGCCGTGTACTTCGGCGAGGAGACGCAGGACGCTTCCCGCGGGATCGCCCGCGCGATCCTGTTCGCGCTCGGTATCACGGTGCTCGCCGAACTGATCCCGGTGACCGCGGTTCTGCTCGGCGCGCCCGACCTGAACGCGTTGTTCGCCTCGGAGAACATGTTGTCCTACTTCATCGACTCGCGCGGCGGCGGAACGCTCGACACCGTGCTCGGCCTGGCGGTCGCGCTCGCGATCATCAACGCGGTGCTGGCGATCGTGCTGATCAGCTCGCGGATGCTGTTCAGCAGTGGCCGCGACCGCGCGTGGCCGTCGCCGGTCAACCGGGCGCTGGCCGCGGTGCACCCGAAGTTCGGGACGCCGTGGGTGGCCACCGTCGGCACCGGCCTGGTCGCCGCGCTGCTGTGCTTCGTCGACCCGAAACTGCTGCTCGTGGTGACGAGCACGTCGATCGTGGCGGTCTACGCGGCACTGTGCCTCGGTGCGATCGTCGGCCGCCGCACCGGCGCCACCGCCCACGCCAAGTACCGGATGCCCTGGTTCCCGGTCGCGCCGGTGCTGGCGCTCGCCGTGCTGGTGTTCGTCGTCTACCAGAACCTGCTCGACCCGGCGGTGGGACGGCCGAGCCTGATCGTCACGGCCTGCGTCGCCCTGCTGTCGATCGGGTACTACCTCCTGGTGCTGCGGCGAAAGGGTGGTTGGAAACTCGCCGATGTCACCGAAGAGGCCGAGCCCGCTGAGGTGCGTGACTAGGTGTACTCCGCGATCTCGACGCCGTACGTGCCCGGCTCGAGCGCCTCGAAGATGTGCGGGATGTCGCCGGGGTAGCAGATGTAGTCGCCGGGCAGCAGTTCGACCGGGTCGTCCCGCGGCCCGACCCTGGCCCGCCCGGCGCTGAGGATCAGGTGCTCGACGATGCCGCTCATATGCGGATCCGAGAGCCGGGGCTTCCCGGGCTCGGCGCGGATCAGGTAGACGTCGCGCCGGGCTCCGGGCGGACAGGAACTGAGCAGCGTGCACGCGTAGTCGGCGTGTTCGGCGAACACCGTCGGCCCGCTGCCCGAGCGGATGATCTGCACACGGGGGCGCTCGGGCTCGACCACCCGGGAGAACGGGACGTCGAGCGCGACACACAGTGCCCAGATCGTCTCGACGCTCGGGTTGCCTGCCCCGGACTCCAACTGGGAGAGCGTGGACTTCGCGATGCCGGCGCGTTTGGCGACCTCGGTGAGGGACAGCCCGGTGCGGGCGCGTTCCCGGCGCAGTGACGTGGCGATGACGTCCAGTGGTGCGCCTTCGGACGCGGTCGGGGACATGCGTTCGCTCCATCGGTCGTTGCGTTCGCCTTGACGAACGCGGGTACGTTCGTTCATTGTATGATGCTATGCGTTCGATATGGCGAACAACCACCCGTGTCCTGGGGCGCGATCTTCTCCGTGACATCGGACTGGTCTGCCTCGCCGACACCATCGTCGGCGTCTCCTACGGTGCGATCGCCGTGAGCTCCGGCTTCCCGATCTGGGCACCGATGCTGCTTTCGGTGCTGGTCTTCGCCGGTGCCTCGCAGTTCATGTTCGTCGGCATCATCGCCGCCGGTGGCAGCCCGGTCGCGGCCGTCGCGGCCGGGCTGCTGGCCAACGCGCGGCACCTGCCGTTCGGCTTCGCGATCGGCGACGTCCTGGGAAAGCGGTGGTCTTCGAGGGTCGTCGGCAGTCACCTCATGATCGACGAATCGGTCGCGTTCGCGCTGGCCCAGCGTGACGAGGCCCGTCGTCGCACCGCCTACTGGGTGTGCGGGATCGGGCTGTTCGTGTGCTGGAACGTCGGCGTCCTCGCCGGGGCGTTCGCCGGGACCGCGATCAGTGACACGGACGCCTTCGGTCTCGACGCGGCCTTCCCCGCGGTCCTGCTCGCGCTGGTCCTGCCGTCACTGCGCGACCGCGCCACCCGGCTGCCCGTGTTCGTCGGGGTGGCCGTCGCACTGGCCACGACGCCGTTCTTGCCCGCCGGCCTCCCGGTGCTTCTCGCGCTGGTCGGCGTGCTGGCCGGAGTGGCCGCGAAGGAACCCGCCGAACGTGAACCCGAGGGAGTGCGCTGATGGATCCGCTCGAACTGATCATCGCGGGCGGTGTGCTCGCCGTCGGAACCTTCGCCTTCCGGTTCGCGGGACCGGTACTGAAAGCCCGGTTCACCGTGTCGCCCAAGGCCGAGAAACTGATGGCGCGTTCGGCCGTCGTCCTGCTGGCGGCGCTGGTCGCGGTCGCCGCGCTCACCGAGGGGCACGAGTTCGCCGGGTACGCCCGGCCCGCCGGTGTCCTGGTCGGCGGCGTGCTCGCCTGGCGCAAGGCGCCGTTCGCGCTGGTCGTCGTGGCCGCCGCCGCGACCGCCGCCCTGCTGAGGCTCGCCGGGGTCCCCTGACCTGGTTGTTCCCCGGGACTGTTCGCGGTCTTCGCGCCCAGGTGATCCCTGACGGCACGGGCGGATGCGGCCGAGTACGACCCGGTACGAGGCCGATCCGCCCGCACCGTCAGGAACCACCTGGATCACGAAGCCCATCGAACAGCCTTATCGGACACGGCCTAAGCTGGGGGGAAGGTCTTTCGGGAGGTCGGGTGGCGATCGCGACGGGGGCACGGCCGGTGGTCGGCGTGCTCGCACTGCAGGGTGACGTGCGGGAGCACGCCGAGATGGTGGAGCGCGCCGGTGCGCGGGCCCTGCCGGTACGCCGACCGAGCGAACTGTCCGAAGTGGACGGTCTGGTGCTGCCCGGCGGCGAATCGACCACGATGTCGAGGCTGCTGGAGACCTTCGAACTGCTCGAACCCCTGCGCGAGCGCATCGCGGACGGACTGCCCGCGTTCGGCTCCTGCGCCGGGATGATCCTGCTCGCCCGTCAAGCCCTCGACGGACGCCCTGACCAGCGGCAACTTGGCGGGCTCGACGTCGTCGTCCGGCGGAACGCGTTCGGACGGCAGGTCGACTCGTTCGAGGCCGACCTCGACTTCACCGGCATCGAAGGCGGCCCGGTGCACGCTGTGTTCATCCGTGCCCCATGGGTCGAAAAGGCGGGCGAGGGGGTGGAGGTACTCGCCAGCGTCCCCGAAATGCCGGGATCGGACGACACGGCCGCTAGGATCGTCGCGGTCCGGCAGGGGGCGGTACTCGCCACGTCGTTCCACCCCGAACTCACCGGGGACGAGCGCGTGCACGGGCTGTTCGTCGACCTCGTGCGGCAGGCTTAGGCAAAACCGACACTGTGCTCAGCGGCGGGCACAGGAGTAGATGGAGGAGAGATGAGCGGCCACTCCAAGTGGGCCACCACGAAGCACAAGAAGGCCAACCTGGACGCGAAGCGCGGCAAGCTCTTCGCCCGGTTGATCAAGAACATCGAGGTGGCGGGACGGACCGGCGGTGGCGACCCGGATGGCAACCCGACGCTCTACGACGCCATCCAGAAGGCCAAGAAGAACTCGGTCCCGCAGGACAACATCGAGCGCGCGCGCAAACGCGGCGCCGGTGAAGAAGCGGGCGGCGCCGACTGGCAGACCATCACCTACGAAGGCTACGGCCCGAACGGTGTGGCCGTGCTGATCGAATGCCTCACCGACAACAAGAACCGCGCCGCCATGGAGGTCCGGACCGCGCTCACCCGGAACAACGGCTCGCTCGCCGACCCGGGTTCGGTCTCCTACATGTTCAACCGCAAGGGCGTCGTGATCATGCCCAAGGTCGACGCCTCCGAGGACGACGTCCTCATGGCCGTTCTCGACGCGGGCGCCGAAGAGGTGAACGACCTCGACGAGAACTTCGAGATCGTCTCCGAGGCCACGGACCTCGTCCCGGTCCGGAAAGCCTTGCAGGAGGCCGGTTTCGAGTACGAGTCCGCGGATCTCACGTTCCTGCCGTCGGTCAGCGTCCCGCTGGACGTCGAGGGTGCGAAGAAGGTCTTCAAGCTCATCGACGCCCTCGAAGATTGCGACGACGTGCAGAACGTTTACGCGAACTTCGACGTCTCCGACGAGGTCATGGCCGAGGTTGGCTGACGGTTGTTCGTGACGACGTGCGGAACGTTTACGCACTGTGCCGGATTCCGCGTCTCCGACGAGGTCATGGCCGAGGTTGGCTGACGGTTGTTCGTGACGACGTGCGGAACGTTTACGCACTGTGCCGGATTCCGCGTCTCCGACGAGGTCATGGCCGAGGTTGGCTGATCGTTTTTCCCGCCATGCCGCGGAAAATCCGTGCCGGGACTAGGTGCAGACGCGGACGTGGGGCAGAATGTCGCGCGTGACGACCTCCGAAGCCGATGCCCTTACCGCCGAAGAATCCGAACTCATCCAGTGGATCGAGTCGCAGGCGCAGGCGAGAGGGAACGCGGTCATCGCGGTCGAGGGGGACGAGGAGGAAGCTGCCTTCTGTTTCACCGCGTGCGCCTGGGCGCTGCACGGTGTCGCGGAAGCGGTCGTGATCGGCCTGCCCGAGCACATGGGGCCGGTCCTGCTCGACGCTTACGTCGACCGCGCGGCCGCCGGTGAGATCTTCGAGGTCGGCAGGCGCTACGACGATTTCTTCGAGGGCGCGCCGGTGCTTTTCGAACGGGTCGCGAAGGGGCACTATCCCGAGTACTTCGGGAGCGCGTTCCTGATCTACCCGGACGGGGACTTCCCGGCCCTGCAGATGATCGTCGCCACGCCCGACGGGCACTTCCCGTGGCACCCGGACGCGCCGGAGGGCTTCGCGCGGTACCAGCCGGTGCTGACCGAATCCGGTGACCCGGAGAGCTGGACGCCGGGCGTCGACGGTCCCTGAGGTTCGCGGTCCACCTGTCGCGAGTGGCGATTCGGGTGGCTGCCGGCATCGACGGTGGAGGAATGGGAACGTTCAGTGTCCCCATTCCTCCACCGTCGCGAGGCCGCTCCGGTGGCGGAGCTTCGTGAACAGAGGTTCAGGGACATATCCCCCGGCACACGCCCGAGCGGGGAAGATTCCGGACGTTGAACGTCCCAAATCCTCCCCACTCGGCCCCTCGCAGGCACAGGCGATGCCAAGCCCGGACCGCCACCAGCGGCTGCTGGTGCTGCTGGTGCAAAAGTGACGTTTCAAGGCGAGTGGAGGGGAACCTCGAGGGACTCTGGGTCCCTCAAGGAGTCCTTCACGGACTGGCGTGCGACCAGCCGCACGCGGGCTCAAGCAAGCCAGGGCGCCAGGTCCTCGGCGGCCCCCGGCCACTCCGCGGCCAAAGCAGCGGCGGAACGGAACTCCACACAGTCGTCCGTATAGGGCGGCACCACGACCGTCCCGAGCAAGCTCCACTCACCGGTACTCGTGGACGCCTGCCACACCCCGGCGGGCACCACCACCTGCGGACGCTGACCGGCCGCGACGTCCAGCCCCAGCACCGGCCGGGAGATCCGTCCGTCCGGGAACAGCAGCAGCATCCGCACCGGGGCGCCGGTGTGATGGGCGTAGATCTCCAGCCGGTCCAAACGGTGCGGCGCCGAGGTTTCCGGCGGCTCCAACAGATAATAGATCGCGGAAGCGGTCTCGTCGCGCCAGCTCTGTGCCCAGCGGCCACCCTCCACGGGCAGCGGCTGGAGACCCAGATGTGCGGTGATGTCGGCAGGCCTCGGCATGTCTCCATCCTGCCGTCGATCGCTCCGGGTAGCCTCAGGCTCGAACTGATGTTCGCCGTAGCGGCCGGAGCAGCGGAGGGAAACGCGTGCGGGTACTCGGGGTCGACCCCGGTCTGACCAGGTGCGGGTTCGGAGTGGTCGACGGCGGCACGGGTCGCGTCGTCCGCGCCGTGGCCGTCGACGTCGTGCGGACGCCGCCCGATGCCGACCTTTCCGTCCGCCTGCTGGGGATCTCCGACGCCGCCGAGCGGTGGATGGATCGCTACAAGCCCGAGGCCGTCGCGGTGGAACGTGTCTTCGCGCAGCACAACGTGCGCACCGCGATGGGTACCGCGCAGGCGGGCGGTGTCGTCGCGCTCGCCGCGGCCAAACGCGGGTTGCCGGTCGTGTTCCACACGCCGAGTGAGGTCAAAGCGGCCGTCACCGGCTCCGGCCGCGCGGACAAGGCGCAGGTCACCGGTATGGTCATGCGGCTGCTCGGCCTCGAGGTCAAACCGCATCCGGCGGACGCCGCGGACGCGCTCGCGCTCGCCATCTGCCATCTGTGGCGCGAACCGATGCGTGTCCGGCTCGCCGAAGCCGAAGCCAGGGCGGCCGAGCTCGCCAAGAACCACAAGGCCAGGCTCGCCGCCGCGGCACAGCGCGCCAAAAAACACGAAGCCAAAACGCAGGGAGCGGCTCGATGATCTCCTCGGTACGCGGAGGAATCCTTTCCATCAGCCTCGACCACGTCGTGATCGAAGTCGGGGGAGTCGGCTTCGCCGTGCAGGCCACCCCCGCCACCCTCGCGACGCTTCGCCGCGGCGAAGAGGCGATGCTGCACACCGCGCTCGTGGTCCGCGAGGATTCCTTGACGTTGTTCGGTTTCGCCGACGCCGACGCCCGCGAACTGTTCGGCCTGCTGCAGACGGTCTCCGGGATCGGCCCGCGGCTCGCGTTGGCGACGTTGGCCGTCCTCGATCCGGACAAACTGCGGTCCGCGCTGGTCGAAGGCAACATCACCGTGCTCACCCAGGTTCCCGGCATCGGCCGCAAGGGCGCCGAGCGGCTCACGCTCGAACTGCGCGACAAGGTCACCGCGCTCGCCGGCCCCACCGACGGCTCACCGGTGGTCACCGCGCCCGGAGCGCTGCGGGGAGAGGTCATCGAGGCGCTCGCGGGTCTCGGGTTCCCGGCCAAACAGGCCGAACAGGCCGTCGACAAGGTGCTCGGCGAGGGCGACGGGCACACGACGTCTTCCGTGCTGCGCGCCTCGTTGGCCACCCTCGGGCGTAAGCGGTAGCTCGCCACATGGACTATGAGGCCGTGACGGATTTCGAGGCCGACGACGAGACGCTTTCGGCGCTGCCGCAGACCGGCGAACGAGAGGTCGAGACCACGCTGCGTCCGCGCAAACTGGACGAGTTCATCGGTCAGCCGCGGGTGCGTGAACAGCTCGAACTCGTACTGGAGAGTGCGCGACGCCGGGGTGTGCCGCCGGATCACGTCCTGTTTTCGGGCCCGCCAGGACTGGGCAAGACGAGTATGGCGATGATCGTCGCGGCCGAACTCAACGCCGCCATCCGGATCACCTCGGGTCCGGCGCTGGAACGGGCGGGCGACCTCGCCGCGATGCTGTCCAACCTCGCGCCCGGCGATGTCCTGTTCATCGACGAGATTCATCGGATCGCCCGCCCCGCCGAGGAAATGCTGTACCTCGCGATGGAGGACTTCCGCGTGGACGTCGTCGTCGGCAAGGGCCCCGGTGCCACCAGCATCCCGCTGGAGATCGCGCCGTTCACCCTGGTCGGGGCGACCACCAGGTCCGGTTCGCTGACCGGCCCGCTGCGTGACAGGTTCGGGTTCACCGGCCAGATGGAGTTCTACTCCGACAGCGAACTCGAACTCGTCGTCCGCCGGGCGGCGACGATCCTGGAGATCCCCATCGATCGCGATGGCGGCGCCGAGATCGCGCGCCGCTCGCGGGGCACGCCCCGGATCGCGAACCGGCTGCTGCGCCGGGTGCGCGACTACGCCGAGGTCCGCGCCGATGGGCACGCCACCCGCAAGGTCGTGCGCGCCGCGTTGGAGGTCTACGACGTCGACGAACTCGGCCTCGACAGGCTAGACCGCGCGGTGCTGACAGCGCTGGTCCGCTCCTTCGGCGGCGGCCCGGTCGGTGTGTCGACACTGGCCGTCGCGGTCGGGGAAGAACCGACTACCGTCGAAGAGGTGTGTGAGCCCTACCTGGTCCGCGCCGGTATGCTCGCCCGCACTCCTCGCGGCCGGGTCGCCACAGCGGCCGCGTGGGAACACCTCGGCCTCCCGGCCCCGGCCGGTGCCACCCGCGGCGAGCAGGGTGGCCCGAACCTGTTCGACCAGGACTGACCGGACCGGTAACGCCGTACGAGGCCCATGGTGATGACGGGTGGTGGTGGAGTTTCCGCTGGCACCTGGCACACTCGGGTAGAGCACACCCCGCCAAATCGGACATAACAGCGCACCGCGCGGCGTCCGCTCGAAATGGAGAGTCATGAACCAGTTATTGCTGCCGCTGCTCCTGATGCTCGTTGTGGCGATCCCGCTCGTCATGGGCACCCGTAAGCAGAAGAAGGCGGCGGCAAAGCAGCAGGAGCTGCTCTCGAGCCTCGCTCCCGGTGACCGGGTGATGACCACCTCTGGTCTCTACGCGTCCGTCGCCGACGCTTCCGCCGACACCACGATCGATCTCGAGATCGCCCCCGGCGTCGTGACCACCTGGCTCCGCCAGGCCGTTCGCGAGAAGATCGAGCCGGTCGTCGAGACGGACGAGGACATTCTCGACACCGATGAGGTCGTCGAAGTGCCGGTCGTCGAGTCGAAGGACGAAGAGCGCGTCGAGGAGAAGTCCGGCGCGCAGATCGCTCCTCCGCTGGAGCACGGCAAGAAGTAGCACCGGGACATCCGGTGAACCCGCGACCGCGATCGACGTCGCCACGGCGCAGTCTGGACTGTCCGCCCACAGTCGGCGGACAGGGCGCCGTGGCACCGCGATAGCGGGGCCTTCGGCCGGGGCGGGTTCGAGTCCGGTCACTTCTGGTGGGGCCGTTTCAGCTCCGCCGGCAAGGGGCCAAGGCCATCCCCGACACCAGACTTTCGTAGGTGCGGGGGCAACGCCGGGCTCACGCAGCACCGAGTACTGTCTCGGTGCTGCGTGCGTGTCCGTCGTCATAGTCGTGCCCGTTCACCGGGCATCGTCGTCGAGGCAGGTTCGCGGTACCACCGGACTCCCGTCCGGTGAGTGAACAGCCAAGTCCATTGGGGAACACCCAGTCCGTCCGAGGAGACCGAAGCACAGTGGCCGCACCGGCCGGGCATCTCCGCCCGGGACGCTATCTCGCCTTCTTCGCCCTGATCGTGGTCGCGCTGTACGCCCTGGTGTTCTTCACCGGAAGCGGCAAGCCGACGCCGAAGCTCGGCATCGATCTGCAAGGCGGCACGAGGGTCACCCTGTCCGCCCGTAATCCTGACGGCGGCGACCCTCCGCGAGAGTCCCTCGAACAGGCACGCTCGATCATCGAGCGCCGGGTCAACGGTATCGGCGTCAGCGGCACCGAAGTGGTCCTCGACGGCAGCAACGTCGTGATCACCGTTCCCGGTGAACAGGGCGACCAGGCCAAGACCCTGGGCAAGACCGCGAAGCTGGGCTTCCGAAAGGTCGTGACGTCGCAGCCGGTGACCCCGGCCCAGCAGCCGTCGCCCCCGCCCACTTCGGGCGCGCCTTCGTCGGCGCCGCCCGCGTCGTCGGGTGCCCCGGGCGCGAGCGCTCCGCCGAGCAGCCCGGCCAACGGTGGCGGTGGTGCCGCCGGCGCCCCGCAGCAGCCTGGTGATTCCGACGAGCAGACCAAGAAGGAGATCGAGGACGCCCGGAATCTCCGGCAGAGCCCCGATCTGCTGTCGACGGACCAGGCGAAGCAGGCCGCGGCCGCCGAGAAGGCTTTCGCGGCCCTCAACTGTGACCCCAAGGTGTCGGACCCGTTGGTCGGCAACGACCTCGGCGACCGGCCGCTGGTCGCCTGCGGTGACAAGAACACCATGAAGTACCTGCTGGAGCCGGAGTTCCTCCCCGGTACGGAGATCTCCGACGCCTCCTCGGCCTACGACACCCAGAACTCCCAGTGGGTCGTCAACCTGAACTTCAAGGGTGACGGCTCCCGCATCTGGGGCGACTTCACCTCGAAGAACGTCCAGAAGCAGGCGGCGTTCGTCCTCGACACGCAGGTCGTTTCCGCGCCGACCATCCAGTCCGCGATCCTGGGCGGTCAGACCCAGATCACCGGCCGGTTCAGCCAGTCCGAGGCGAAGGACCTGGCGGACGTGCTCAAGTACGGTTCGCTGCCGCTGTCGTTCGAGTCCTCGGACGCGACGACCGTGTCCGCGACGCTGGGTCTCGCGTCGCTGCAGGCGGGCCTCATCGCCGGCGGTATCGGCCTGCTGGCCGTGTTCATCTACTGCATGTTCTACTACCGGCTGCTCGGCGTCCTGACGATCTTGTCGCTCGGCTTGTCGTTCATGATCGTGTACGGGGTCCTGGTGCTTCTGGGGCGGTGGATCGGCTACACCCTCGACCTCGCGGGCGTCGCGGGCCTGATCATCGCGATCGGTATCACCGCGGACTCCTTCGTCATCTACTTCGAACGATTAAAGGACGAGATCCGCGACGGCAGGTCGTTCCGCTCCGCGGTTCCGCGTGGCTGGTCCCGTGCCCAGCGCACGATTCTCGCGGCGGACGCGGTCAGCTTCCTCGCCGCGGCGGTCCTCTACTTGCTGGCCGTCGGTGACGTGAAGGGCTTCGCGTTCACTCTCGGCATGTCGACGGTCCTCGACCTCGTCGTGGTCTACCTGGTGACGCACCCGCTGGTCGTGATGGTGTCGCGGTCGAAGTCGAAGTTCCTGTCCAATCCCAAGAACCTCGGTCTCGGCGCCGTGCAGCAGGTGGGTTCGGACCTCAAGGCCGCTCGCCCCGTCCCCGGCCGTCCGAACGTGAAGGAGGCGTGACCGTGGTCGACGACAAGAACACCACCGCGACCAAGCGCGAGAGCGTCTTCCGCCGCATGTACGTGGGCACCGGCGCGTTCGACGTGGTCGGCGCACGCAAGCGCTGGTATCTGTTCTTCGGCGCACTGGTGCTGGTGTGCATCGCATCGATGGGTGTCAAGGGCTTCAACCTCGGCATCGACTTCGAGGGCGGCACCCAGATTCAGATGCCCGCCAACGGCAAGAACGGGCAGATCTCCGAAGAGCAGGCCAAGGAGGTCTTCGGGGACGCTCTTGGCAAGCCCGCGAACGAGGTGCAGAAGGTCGGAACCGGCGCCGCCTCGACCATTCAGCTCCGGTCGGAGACGTTGGACGCGGCCTCGGTCGGCAAGGTCAAGCAGGCGCTGTTCGAAAAGCTCGGGCCCATCGGCTCCGACGGACAGGCGAGCGTCCGCGCGATCAGCGACAGCGCGGTGAGCGCTTCCTGGGGTGGGGAGATCTCCCGGCAGGCGTTGATCGCGCTCGGCGTGTTCCTGCTGGCGGTCACGTTATTCCTGGCGTTGTACTTCGACCCCCGGATGGCGGCCGCGGCCTTGGTCACCCTGCTGAACGACATCGTGGTGACGGCAGGTGTGTACTCGCTGATCGGCTTCGAAGTCACTCCGGCGACGGTGATCGGTCTGTTGACCATTCTCGGTTTCTCGCTGTACGACACGGTGGTGGTGTTCGACAAGGTCCGCGAGAACACGCGCGGCCTGCTCGGCCTGACCCGCCGGACCTACGGGGAAGCGGCCAACCTGGCGCTGAACCAGACGCTGATGCGGTCGTTCAACACCTCCCTGATCGCGGCACTGCCGATCCTCGGCCTGCTGGTGATCGGCTACCTTCTGCTCGGCACCGGCACGCTGCAGGAACTCGCGCTGGTGCAGCTCACCGGCACCGTGGTCGGCGTGCTGTCGTCGGTCGCGCTGGCGACGCCGCTGCTGGTCGACTTCAAGATGCGTGACCCGAAGTTCCGGCAGCAGGCCGACAGGGTCGCCGCGCGGCGCGCGAACCAGGCCCGCAAGGCCGTCGATCGCGAAGACGCGGACTTCGACCCGAACGACGAGGACGCCCTGTCCGCCGAACTCCGCAAGGAGAAGGCGTACGCCGCCGCGGCGAGCGTCCCGGCGCGGAACCAGAAGGCCCACAAGGGCCGTCCGCAGGGCAAGCGCAAGAGGTAATCGGTCGCCCGGGGCAGGAGATGAACGGGACTTTCCTTGCAAAATTTGCAAGGAAAGTCCCGTTCATCTCGTCCGGGGGCAGGCTGACGAGAACGCGAGAGCAGGGAAGTACATGGAGCTGGACAAGGCACTCGACCTGATCGCCGACGTGCCGGACTTCCCGGAGCCGGGCGTGCTGTTCCGGGACCTGAGTCCGTTGTTCGCCGACGCCGCCGGTTTCAAGGCCGTCACCGACGCGCTGGCGGCCACCGTCGATCCCGAGGTCGACCTGCTGGCAGGCGTGGAAGCGCGCGGGTTCCTGCTGGCCGCCGCCGTCGGGTACTCCCGCGGTCTCGGCGTCGCGGTGATCCGCAAGCCCGGCAAGTTGCCCAGGGTCGCGGGCAGGGTCGACTACAAGCTGGAGTACGGCACGGCGACCGTCGAACTGCCCGAAGGCATCATCGAGCCCGGCCAGCGTGTCGTGGTCCTCGACGACGTGCTCGCCACCGGCGGCACGGTCGCGGCGACGTGCACATTGCTGGAAGATGCGAAAGCGCAGGTCACCGGGGTTTCGGTGGTGATGGAACTCGGCGCGCTCGGTGGTCGTTCCGTGCTTGAAGGGCGTCGTGTGGAGGCCCTCCGGGTGTGTTGAACGGGCATACCAAGTGGGCCGCGAGGGGGAGCGGTTACCCTTGACGTCCGAAGGCCGCACGAAGCGCAGGAGGTGCGGGTGAGCCAAGAGCTCGATGCCGCGGTGTCCTCGAAGGACGGCACTGAGCAGAACGGTGCGGCGCGACAGGGGGCAGCGCCGACGCCATCCGCGACGCGCCGCGTCCGTGCCCGTCTCGCCCGCCGGATCACCGCACAGCGTGCCGCCCCGGTGAAGCAGGTCCTCGAACCGCTCGCCGTCATCCACCGCGAGCTGCATCCCAACGCCGACCTCGCGCTGCTCCAGCGCGCCTACGACGTCGCCGAAGAGCTCCACCGCGAACAGCGGCGCAAGTCCGGCGACCCGTACATCACGCACCCGCTCGCCGTAGCGACCATTCTCGCCGAACTCGGCATGGACACCACGACGCTGGTCGCGGCGCTGCTGCACGACACCGTCGAGGACACCGGATACTCGCTGGAGAGCCTGAAGACGGACTTCGGCGAGAAGGTCGGCGAACTGGTCGACGGCGTCACCAAGCTGGACAAGGTCAAACTCGGTACGGCCGCCGAGGCCGAGACCATCCGCAAGATGGTCATCGCGATGGCGCGTGACCCGCGGGTGCTGGTCATCAAGCTGTCCGACCGGCTGCACAACATGCGCACGATGCGCTTCCTGCCGCCGGAGAAGCAGGCCCGCAAGGCTCGCGAGACCCTGGAGGTCCTCGCCCCGCTGGCGCACCGGCTCGGCATGGCGACGGTCAAATGGGAGCTGGAGGACCTGGCTTTCGCCATCCTGCAGCCGAAGAAGTACGACGAGATCGTCCGCCTGGTCGCTGATCGCGCGCCTTCGCGGGACACGTACCTGCGGTCCGTGATCACCGAGCTGACCGGAAACCTCGAAGGCTCGCGGATCACCGCCAAGGTCGAGGGACGGCCGAAGCACTACTACTCCATCCACCAGAAGATGATCGTCCGCGGGCGCGACCTCGACGACATCCACGACCTGGTCGGCGTACGGATCCTGGTCGAGGACGTCCGCGACTGCTACGCCGCGATGGGCGTCGTCCACGCGCTGTGGCAGCCGGTCCCCGGCCGGTTCAAGGACTACATCGCGCAGCCGCGCTTCGGCGTCTACCAGTCGTTGCACACCACGGTGATCGGCCCGGACGGCAAGCCACTAGAGGTCCAGATCCGCACGTACGAGATGCACCGCACCGCCGAGTACGGCATCGCCGCGCACTGGCGGTACAAGGAAACCCGCGGCACCCACAGCGGCAACGGGGCCAACGCGGTGGACGTCGACGAGATGGCCTGGATGCGCCAGCTCCTCGACTGGCAGCGTGAAGCCGCGGACCCGGGTGACTTCCTCGAATCACTGCGCTACGAACTCGCCTCGCGCGAGATCTTCGTGTTCACGCCCAAGGGTGACGTGATCACGCTGCCAGTCGATTCGACCCCGGTCGACTTCGCCTACGCCGTGCACACGGAGGTCGGCCACCGCTGTATCGGCGCCCGCGTCAACGGCAGGCTCGTCGCGCTCGAGCGCAAGCTGGAGAACGGTGAGGTCATCGAGATCTTCACCTCGAAGGCCGAGACCGCGGGGCCGAGCCGCGACTGGTTGCAGTTCGCCGGTTCACCGAAGGCGCGCGCGAAGATCCGGCAGTGGTTCGCCAAGGAACGCCGCGACGAGGCGATCGAAGGCGGCAAGGAGGCCATCACCAAGGAGGTCCGCAAGGTCGGCCTCCCGATCCAGCGGCTGGTCTCCGCCGAGTCCATGGGCGCGGTCGCCACGGAACTGCGGCATCCCGACATCAGTTCGCTGTACGCCGCCGTCGGCGAGGGTCACACCAGCGCGAGACATGTCGTGCAACGACTGGTCGCGCTCATCGGCGGGGTCGACGAGGCGGAGGAGGAACTCGCCGAGCGCGCGACTCCGTCCACGGTCACCCGTCGCCGCGGCTCGAACGACGTCGGTGTCGTGGTGAAGGGTGCCGGCGACGTCTGGGCCAAACTCGCCCGCTGCTGCACGCCGGTGCCGGGCGACGAGATCCTCGGTTTCGTCACCCGCGGCGGCGGTGTCAGCGTCCACCGGACCGACTGCGCCAACGCCGACGACCTGCGGGCCCAGCCCGAGCGGCTGGTCGAAGTCCAATGGGCACCGTCGGCGTCGTCGGTCTTCCTCGTCGCGATCCAGGTCGAGGCGCTGGACCGGCACCGCCTGCTCTCCGACGTCACCAAGGTGCTCGCGGACGAGAAGGTCAACATCCTGTCCGCGTCGGTGACCACCTCGCGCGACAGGGTCGCGGTCAGCCGGTTCTCCTTCGAGATGGGCGACCCGAAGCATCTTGGCCACGTGCTGAAGGTGGTCCGAGGTGTCGAGGGCGTCTACGACGTGTATCGGGTCACTTCGGCTTCGTGACCTCAGGTGGGGCCCCGCTAGGGTTCGGGTCATGACTGACGGGTTCGATTTCACTCGTGACGGCGAGATCGCGCGGCTGACTTTCACCAGGCCGGAGAAGATGAACGCGATCACCTACGGGATGTGGTCGGCGATCCCGGAAGTGGTCGCGACGGTAGCGGCGGACCCGGCGATCAAGGTGCTGGTGCTGACCGGCGACGGCAAGCACTTCTCGGCGGGTGCGGACATCAGCGAGTTCCAGGACCTGCGGTCCACCGCCGACGCCGCGGAGACCTACGACAAGGCCGTCGACGGTGCCGTCGCGGCCCTGACGGCGTCTCGGAAGCCCACGGTGGCGATGATCCAGGGGAACTGCATCGGCGGTGGCTGTCAGATTTCGGTCGCGTGCGACTTCCGGTTCGCGGCGGAGGGCTCGCGCTTCGGCATCACGCCGGCGAAACTCGGCATCGTCTACCACTTCGACTCGACGCGGCGGCTTGTCTCGTTGGTCGGCCCGGCGCACGCGAAGTACTTCCTGCTCTCGGGTGAACTCGTCGACGCTCGGCGGGCTCGGGAGATCGGGCTGCTCAACGATGTCTTCCCGGTCGACGAACTGGAGGTGTCGACGGCGAAGTTCGTCGAGACGCTGGCTTCGCGGTCGCAGGCATCGGTGCGCGGGATGAACCGGATCATCGAGAAGATCGTTGCCGGACAAGAGGATTCGGACGCCGAGGTGGACGAGATCCGGCTCGGCGCCTTGCACGGCGAGGACTACGCGGAAGGGGTGGCCGCGTTTCTCGCGCGGCGGCCGCCGAAGTTCACCTATCGCTGAGGTCGGAGCTGAAGGGGACTTTCCCCGCATCGCACGCGGTGAAGGGCGCTTTGCCTGCATGCCATGCGGGGAAAGTCCCCTTCAGCCATAACCGAACGTGCCCGCCCGGTCTTCCGACCGGGCGGGCACGCCGTTGAACTCCAGCTTCACGTCAGGCGTTGACGGTGACTCCGGTGAACTTGACTTCGGTGTTGGGCGGGCCGGTGCCGTCGCCGTTGCCTCCCTGGGTGTTGGCGCCCGCCTTGGCGACCTTGTCGAGCACCTTCAGGCCCTCGTCGGAGATGCTGCCGAAGACCGAGTACTCCGCGGGCAGTTCGGCTTCGCCGTAGACCATGAAGAACTGGCTGCCGCCGGAGTTCGGCTGCTGCGTCTTCGCCATCGCGAGGAGGCCGCGGCCGTACTTGATCTCGGGGAACGCCTCGTCCGGCATCGTGTAGCCCGGACCGCCCATGCCGCTGGCCTCGGGGTCTCCGCACTGCAGCATCTGCAGGCCGGTGGTGCCGAGCCGGTGGCATTTGGTGTCGTTGAAGTAGCCCTGCTGCGAGAGGCTGATGAAGCTCTGCACGGCACACGGGGCGAGCGCCTTGTCGAGCGTCAGCGGGATGTCGCCCGCGGTGCTCTTCAGCACTACGTTGACCGTGCCGTTCGAAGCGATGTCCTTGCCTTCCGGCTTGTTCACCTGCTTCGAGGACTTCTTGGCGGCGTCGTCCTTGAAGTCACAGGCCACCGGGTTCGCCAGCGGCGTCGCCCGTTTGGGCATCGGCGCGCGTTCGGTGGGGATGGTGACCTCGGGGGTCGGAGGAGCCGAACTCGGGGAAGCGTCGGAGGCGGCGTCGTCACCACTGTTACTGCTGACGATCCACCACACCGCGCCCGCCACGATCGCGACGACGCCGACGACCGCCACCGAGCCGACGATCCGGCGACGCTTGGCCTTTTCGGCCCGTCGCACGATCTGTCGCTCGAGCTTGCGCTTCGCGGCTTCGCGGCGCTGCTGGTTGGTCGGCACCCGCCCTCCCGGTTTCCACTCGATGTCACACGTCTGAGGTAGCGGAAGTCTATGGGCACAGCCTGTGAGACCCCCGTACAGGGGCCGCTACCCTTACTTGATCGTGATCAGGGCCATCCTGTCACCTGTTCGGTGGAAGATCTGAGGAGGCGTTTCGTGCTGGTTGTCGGTTTCCCGGCAGGCCCCCTCGAAGCGAACTGCTATCTGCTCGCTCCGGCCGACGGTGGGGAGTGCGTGATCGTCGATCCCGGCGAGGACGTCCTCGAACCGCTCGAGGTCGCACTGGCCGCCCATAGGCTGACGCCGGTCGCGATGCTCGCGACGCACGGACACCCGGATCACGTCGCTTCGGCGGGCGAGGTCGGTGCCCGACACGGAATACCTCTCTATCTGGACGAGGCGGACCGGCCACTGGTGGCCGGGGGCGCCGGAGAATGGAAGGACGGGATCGTGCCACTCGTCGATGGCCCGCTCAGGCTGGCCGGACTGGAGATCACGGTGTCCCGCACGCCAGGTCACACCGCCGGTTCGGTGGTCTTCGGGCTGACCTCCGCCGAGGGCGGCCGGATCGCGCTCACCGGGGACAGCCTGTTCGCCGGTTCGATCGGCCGGTCTTCCGGCGAAGACGGCGAACTCGTGCGGTCACTCGGTACCAAGGTGATGACGCTGCCCGACGACACCGTCGTCCTGCCGGGGCACGGCCCGGCCACCACGATCGGCCAGGAGCGCGCGGGTAACCCGTTCCTCGCGGGGACGGGCGTGTGATGGCCGAGCCGACTGGGACGCCGGAGGCCCCCGAGCGTCTCCCGCTGTTCCACGACGACCCCAAGCTCCGCCGCAGGCGTGGCTGTTCCGGCATCGCCGGTGTCGTCATCTTCGCCGCCGCGTTCGGCGGGATCGCCGGGCTGATCGGTGGTGAGATCGTCGGGCTCGTCGTCGCCGGGGTGATCGCGCTGCCGCTGCTCTACATCATGTTGTACAACCTGCGCCGCCGAGTCTGGCTCGAAGGCGACACGCTCATCGTGCGGACCTGGGGCCTGCGGCGGATCGGCCTGACCGAGGCCGAGCGCATCGACCTCGTGATCAGCGACGTACGCGGCACCCGGACGGTCAGCCTGCTGGTCAACGCGGGCAAGCGCCGCAAGGTGGCGAAGGTCGACCTCGCCGTCTACTCGGGCGCGGGTGGCCGGGAACTCGGCATCCTGCAGCTGCGCAAACTGGCGAACGCGCTGCTGAACAACACCGACGCGAACGGCCTGGTGTTCTCGGAACTGCTGGTGGCACAGCTGAAATCGGAGGCGCGCGGGGACGCCGCGGCGGAGCGGCCGCTGTACCGGCTGGCTTCGGTGGCTCCGTCGGGCAAGTACATCCAGCGGTTCACGATGGAAGCGGTCAGCAGGTTTGTGGCTACGCTGGAAAGTTAGGGACGCGGAGATCTTTCGGGCTCGTGACTACAGGGAGTCTTGAGGCTCCCGCGAGGCGATCAGCGCCGCCAGCACGGTGGTGACCGGCACCGCCGCGACGATGCCGACGCTTCCGGCCAGTGTCCGCACGATCTCCTGCGCGATCTCCTCCGCGCCGAGGATCGAGCCGAGTCCGACGCCCGAAAGCGACGTGTACAGCAGCACCGGCAACGCCGCGCCCGCGTACGCCATCACGAGCGTGTTGACCGCCGAACCGACGTGGTCACGCCCGATCCGCAGGCCCGCGCCGTAGAGTTCACGCCAGCCGAGCGACGGGTTCGCCCGCCGCAGTTCCCATACCGCGCTCGTCTGCGTCACCGTGACGTCGTCCAGCACACCGAGTGCGCCGATCACGACGCCCGCCAGCAGCAGCCCCCGCGCGTCGATGCCGTGCCCGAGCGAGCCGATCAGCTGCGAGGTGCTGTCGTCCAGCCCGGTCAGTGACGCCGCCGCCGAGAAGATCGCCGACAGGACGCCGATCAGGATCAGGCTCACCAAGGTGCCCAGCACCGCCACCGAGGTTCTCGCGGACAGCCCGTGCGTCAGATACAGCGCGACGAACATGATCGCGCCCGCCCCCGCGATCGCCACCAGCAGCGGACTTTCCCCGGCGAGGATCGACGGCAGCACGAACAGTGCCAGTACCAGGAAGCTCAGCCCGAGCGCGATCAGCGCGGCGAGACCCCGCCAGCGGCCCAGCACGATCACCGCGAGCGCGAACAGCCCGGCGAGCAGCAGCAACGGCGTACCGCGCTGGAAGTCGACGATCTGGAACGACGCGGGGTCCGCGACGTCGCCGCCGTTGTAGGACAGCACCACCTCGTCGCCCGCGGTGAACCGAGGCGTACTCGGTTCGATAGGGAGGGTCAGTTTCAGCGGTTTCCCGACGCCGGGACCGTCGGTCATGGTCAGTTCGCTGGTGAGACACGGCTTCGCGTCCGGCGGTGGCTCGCCGACCTGGACCTGGCCCTCGGCGAGACACGGTCCGGTGATCGTCGCCGTGATCGTGGCGCTCACCGGGGTTCCCTGTGGGAAGACGCTTTTCGCCGGATCCTTACCCCACGGGTAAAGCAGGATCATCCCGGCGACGGTCGTGACGGCGAGCGGGATCAGCAGCCACATCAGCAACTGCCGGACGCGGCGCGACGCGGGCGCCGCCGGGCCGTGGCCGTGCGAGTGCCCGTGACCGACCGGCTCGGGCTCGGGTTTCGGTTCGGCGGCGCGACGCCTGCCAGGTTCGGCCGGACGCGGCCGCTTCACCGACGGACGCGTGCCTACCGGCGGTGGCAGGCGCGGCGTACGGGACGTTCCGGGCGAACGATCGGACGGAGTGTCCGTGACCCGGCGGATCGGGCCGGTGTCGTCGTCGGAGATGTCGCGGCGGTTCACCCGCACATCCTCCACAGCGCCGATCGCCGCCCGCATTCGGCCTAGCCGAAGGCCTGCCGCAGATGGACCCGGCGGTAGGCGGACGGCGGTGTGTCGAAGTGGTCGAGGAAGGCCTGGCGCAGTGTCTCGGTCGAGCCGAAACCGCACCGCCTCGCGATCGACGTCAGCGGGAGTTCGGTGCCGCACAACAGTCTCGCCGCGTTCTCGGTCCTCGCCGCCCGGACGTACCGGCTGGGCGTGGTGCTCAGATGCGCGTCGAACAACCTCGTCAGCTGCCGGGTGCTGATACCCGCCCGCTCGGCGAGCACGGTGGTGGCGAGATCACCGGCGAGATGCTCGGCGACGTACGCGGTGATGTCGCGGACCAGCCGGTTCTCCGGCGGCGGTCCGGACAGGAACATGCTCACCTGCGCCTGGTTCCCCGGCCGCTGCAGGTAGGTCACCAGCATGCGGGCGACCTCCCTGGCGACGCTCGGGCCGTGGTCCTCCTCGACGAACGCGAGGGTGAGGTCGATCCCGCTGGTCACCCCGGCCGCCGTGTAGACGTTGCCGTCGCGCACGTACAGCGGCACCGGGTCCACGTTCACCCGCGGGTAGTTCACCGCGAGCCGGTTCGCGAACCGCCAATGGGTGGTGGCGCGGCGCCCGTTGAGCAGCCCGCACGCCGCGAGCACGGTGGCGCCGGTGCACACCGAGGCCACCCGGCGGCTGTCCTGCGCGAGCCTGCGGATGTGGGAGACCATCCTCGGGTCGGCCGCGGCGGCCTCGTGTCCGGTGCCGCCCGCGACGATCAGCGTGTCCAGCGCGCCGGTCACCTGGTCGAGCCGGTGCTGTGCGTGCAGCATCAGCCCGGACTCGCAGCGGATGCCGCGGCCGTCGACGCTGGCGAGCATGATCTCGTACCCCGGCTTGCCACCGAGTTTGGTCGCGGCGTCCAGCACGTCCGCCGGGCCGGCGATGTCGAGCATCTCCGCATTGCTGTAGCCGACGATCAACACTCGTCTGGGTGAACCCGGCATGATCGAACGCTAGCAGTAACGACCGGCCGTCGGACGTAGTTCGCAGGAATCCGGACATCCGGCTCATCACGGTCTCGTCCTTACGACACGGTTGTCCCATGACTGACGACAAGAAGACCATCGCGTTCGTGGTGTATCCGGGGATGACCCCGCTCGACATGGTCGGACCGCTGACCGTGCTGGACGGCATGGCGAGCTCGGCCTCGGAGTACCGGACGGTCGTGGTCGGTGAGACGAAGGACCCCATCACCACCGACAACCCGCTGAAGGTCGTGGCGACACACACCTACGACGAGGTCCTCTCGCCGTACGCGTTGCTCGTTCCCGGCGGCGCCGCGCCGACGCTGAAGGCACTCGCCGACGAGAAGTTGATCGACTACCTGCGGACCGCCGCGGGGAACGCGGAACTCGTGACCTCGGTGTGCACCGGATCGCTGTTGCTGGGGCAGGCCGGTCTGCTGGAGGGCAGCCGGGCCACGACGCACTGGATGTTCCGCGAGCTCCTGCGCGCGTTCGGCGCGGAGCCGGTCGCCGAGCGCTGGGTCGAGGACGGGAACCTGATCACCGCCGCCGGGGTGTCGGCGGGGATCGACCTGGCGCTGCACCTGGTCGAGCGGCTTGTCGGCACCGAGATCGCGCGGACGATCCAGTTCGTCATCGAGTACGACCCGGAGCCGCCGCTCGGCGCGCTCGACTGGTCGAAGCGGCCGTATGGGGACCTCAAGCCGTTGCTGGAACACACCGTGAACGACGCACTCGCGGACGAGCCACTCCTGCGGGACAAGCTGCTCGCGCACACTGGGTAGGAGGGGCGGCCATCCGGGTGAGAAGCGCCAACCCCTGGACTGTGCCGGGTTAGATTCGGGTCATCCGTCCAGGTGATAGGTGGTTCGTGGAGTTCAAGGTGCTCGGCCCGCTCCGGGCCTCGGTCCCGCTGCCGTCGGCGGCCCAGCCCCGACGGGTGCTCGCGGTGCTCTTGACCCGGCCGAACGAGTTCGTCCACCGGGACGTCCTCGTGGACGAACTCTGGCCGCAGGAGCCACCGTCGAGTGCCGCGGCGGTCGTGCAGATGGCGATTTCCAAGCTGCGCAAGGCGTTGTCGCCCGGATTGCCGGTGGACGACGTCCGGCAGCGGCTGCGATCCGGCACCGGTGGCTACCGGCTGACCGTGTCGGACGGCGAACTGGATGTCTCCGGTTTCTCCAGCCTGACAACGGCGGCCTCGACGGCGACCGGTGGAGAGCGCCGGGCACTTCTCGAACGGGCGCTGGGATTGTGGCGTGGCGCGGCGTTCGCCGACGTTCCGGCCGGGCCGCTGGTGGAGGCGCACAAACTGTGGCTCGAAGACCAGCGGTGCTCGGCACTGGGCAAACTCGTGGAGCTGGATCTCGCGGCCGGTGACCACAAGGCGGTCGCCGACCGGTTGGGACCCGAACTGGCCGCCCGGCCGGGCGACGAACGTCTCGCCGGATGGCTGGCCGAGGCTTTGCACGGGCTCGGGCGGCGGGACGCCGCACTAACCGTCCTCGACCGATGCCGTCACGCGCTTTGGGAGCACGCAGGTGTTTCACCGGGGGAGGACCTGCTCGCGGTCCACCGCCGGATCGCCGGAACCGGCTGGTCGGCGGGCGGCCCGCCCAGCCGTCTCCCGCAGGCGACGCCGGATTTCTCCGGCAGGGCGGCGGAACTGGCGGAAGTGGCGCGTGCGCTGCGAAGTCCCGCGCCGGTCGTGCTGCACGGCGCGGCGGGGGCGGGGAAGAGCGCGCTGGCCGTCCAGGCCGCTTGGCGGGCGCGCAAGCGGTTCCCGGACGGCCAGCTGGTCGCCGACCTGCGTGAGTCCGGCGATGTGCTCCCCGGGTTCCTCCGCGCGCTCGGCCTTGCGGAAGCGGAACTTCCCACCGACCGAGCCGGGCTGATTTCGGTGTGGCAGAGCCACACCGCGGACCGGCGGCTGCTGGTGATCCTCGAGAACGGCCGGTCCGAGGCCGAGGTGCGGCCGTTGCTGCCGAGCGGTCCCGGCTGCGCGACGATCGTCACGACGAGACGACGGCTGGCCGGGCTCGTCGGAGCCAGACCGGTCGAGGTCGGTGAACTGTCCGACGCGGAATCGCGAGTGCTGCTCGGCACGATCGTCGGAGAAAGCCGGTTGTCCGCCGAACCCGACGCCGTCCGCCGTGTGCTGGCCTGCTGCGACGGGCTCGCGCTGGCGGTGCGGGTGGCGGGCGTGAAACTGCTGCAGCGGCCGAGACTGAACATCGCCGACTTCGCGACCCGTTTGGAGAACGAGCGCCTGCGTCTCGACGAACTCGCCGTCGGCGACCTCGCTGTCCGCCCAGCGCTCGCCGAGGTCCTCGCCGAGCTGTCGCCAAGGCAACGGACTTCCCTGCGGCTGCTCGGTTCTTCCGGTGCCGCCGAGATGGCGGACTGGTTCGCGACGGCCCTGCTGGGCTGTTCGTCCCGCGAGGCGGCCGACCTGCTCGACGAGCTGGTGGACGATCATCTGCTCCACGCCGAGCCGGATCGGTCCGGTTTCCTCCGATACCGGCTGTCCGGCCTCGTCCGCCTCGCGCTCCGGGAACCACCGGACCAGGCTGCCGTCAGACGCGCGCTGACGCTCATGGCGGCCTTGGCCGAACACGCCTCCGCCGCGCTCGGCGCCGAATACCCGCCCGCTCGCCGGGCTGGCGCCCCGGCGGCGGCCCTGGACCGCGTCGAGGCCGATCCGATCGGCTGGCGCACCGTGGAAACCGCGAATCTCGCGCTCGCCGTCCGGACCGCTCGCGGCCACGGTTGGGCCGCGCTGACCGAGCGGCTGGCCGACGCCTACAGCGATCTCGTCGGCCCCCGGCACGGCGGTTCCGTAGCCTTGCTCGGGTTCGAGATCGTGCGTGACCGGCTCGACCGTCCGGCGGAGGCGGCGAAGTTGCTGAAGCTCGGCCAATCCCACGCCGATTCGGGGGACTTGGCGCGAGCGAGGACGTGCTTCGCGCTGGCTGAAGCCAAATTCCGTTCCTCGGGCGATCAGCGAGGCACCGGGGCCGCGCTCGTCGCGCTCGCCGACGTCGACGCGGACTCCGGCCGGACCCACTCGGCGGTCGACGCGCTGCGAGAGGCGCTGGATCTGTTGCGGGACTGTGGTGACCTCTCCGGGCAGGCGATGGCGTCGGCCCAGTTCGGCTCGCTCTGGGACGACCTCGGCGACTTCCGGCTGGCGAAGGAATGCTTCGACGCGAGCCTGCTGCTTTCGCTCCATTGCGAGGACGGGTGGCAACACGACCGGACCGCCAAGCGGTACGCCGACGTCCTGCGACGGTATGGCCGCATCGACGAGGCCGGTGAACTACTGACGAGCGCGCTGACCGGCACCCGGAGTTCGCATGAACGCCACTGGGAGGCGCACGTTCTCCGCAGCCTCGGCGATCTCCACGCGAAGGCGGGCGACGCGCGGGAGAGTGAACGCTGTCATTCGCGGTCGCTGCGGTTGTTCGAGCACGTCGGGCACCGGCACGCCGCCGCCTACACACACCGGAGTTTCGGCGAATCACTGCGTCTCGCGGGCGAGCACGGCCGGGCCGCGGAGCACCTGGGACTCGCGATGAGCACGTTCCGCGCGCTCGGTGACCGGCGGGGCGGCGGATACGCCTTGCTCAGCTATGGGCGTCTACGGGCGGACGAAGGCGTCGCCACCGAAGCCGCCGAAGGGCTCCGTACTGCGGCCGGACTGTTCCGGGAGCTGGGATTCCCGGTATGGGAACTGCGTGCGCTCAAGGATCTTTCCGCCGTCGACAATGGCGGACGCCAGCGGGACCGGGCTCGTGAAGCCTTGACGAAGATTCGCTTCGGGGCGACGCCGGGATAGTCCGGCGGGGGTGCACCGGCCGCGGCGTTTGGCGAAGTTATGGCGTCGGAGTGTTGACTCGGGTTCGGAACAAAGGACTTCGCGCCGTCCCGGAACTGTGCGGGACTGGGGGTGACGGCGCGTGCTCGTGGCCGGGTGACGCCTTCCGAGGGCAGGAGGCGTCACCCGGTTCGAAGGTCAACCGCCGACGTGCAGGATCGCCTCGGCGTCGTCGAGGATCACCTGGTCGAGCGGGAAGTAACCCTGCCGCGGAGTGGGGTCGGTCCGGACGCGGGCGGGCGGGATCTCGGAGGTGGGGAGCAAGCCCCAGGCCGTGGTGACGTGCTTCTGCAGGAACCCTTCGTAGGTGTCTGCATCTGGCTCGTGAAGCGCTATGGCCTCGCTGCGGCCGAGGCTGGTCGCGACGAAGGTGTAGCGATCGCCGAGCAGCGGGGCCACCAGCGCGCCGGCGGGGAACATTTGGATCTCCTTCCCAGCCACCCGCATCGTGCCCGCCTGGCGGCGCAGATGGAGATTGTGGGCGAAGACCAGCGTCGCACCGCGACCGGCTTCGGCGGACCGGATGTCGAGCAGATTCCGCGCCATGATGGCATCTCTGACGGCGCTCAGCGGCGCGTACCGCTCGTGCGGTTCGAGCGGCTCGGCGCATTGCCGGTGGTAGCGCAGCAGATCAATGCCCGCCATGAGGTGGATCTCCGCCCTCGACCACGCGGCCGTGACCGGTTCCGGTTTCCGGGAGCGGAGCGCGGCGAGCAGATCGGTCGCGATCGCACGCAGCCGGTAAGCCTCGGCCGTGGCGCCGATCGACGATGCCGCGTCCATGACCGCTTCCGTTCGGCCCCAGCGTTCGTCGTCGCCCGCCGGGCCCGCGATGTCCACCTCGAGTCCCAGGAAGTCGCGGGCGTACTCGAGATAGCGTCGCGGGCTGGGCGCGGAAGTGATCTCGGTCTGGGTGTCGAAGCCGTGGAACGAAAGCCGTTCCGCGGGGCGGCGGGTCTCGTTGTACTCGCGCATCCACGCGATCAGCTGCCGGTTCGCGTCCATGGCGCCGAAAGTGTGGGTGAAGCCCTCGCTCATGGCGAGGTCGAGGGTTCCGCTGCCGTCCTGGACGAAGTCGTTCGCGACGAGCGCGGCCACGCGATCGGTTTCGAGGACGATCGAGCGAAAGCCACGGTCGACGAGCTGGGCGAACAGTTCGTTGCGGACCTCCGCGAAGACCGGGGTGGAGTGGGTCGGCTCGCCGAGGGCGAGCAGGTCGCAGGAGGGGGTCACGAAGTCTCGAATGTCTTGACTCATGGGGTTCAAGCGTATCGTTGATACCTCAGTTGAGACTTTGAACGATTTCTCGTGAGGAGGCGCGGAAAAGCTTCAAAGCATTTATCAGCCGTCGGCGCGAGCCACAAGTCCGTGAGGGCCTCCTTAAAGGACCCAGGGTCCCTCAAAGTTCCCCTCACCGTCCTGGAACGCGTCGGCATCACGCGGCCCGCGCCGAGTCTGCCCCGGCGAACGCAGACCGCAGGTCGGGAAGGCCTCCTTCCCTACTCTCAAGGTAGGGAAGGAGGCCTTCGCGACCCACAGCCGCCAGGCGAGAGGCGGCAGGCGGTCGGCCTGAGTACATGAAGGCCGCCTTCCTGTACCGACACCGAGCGGGGCGCGAGGCAGCGGGCAGCGGACTCTCGCGCCCTGTCGCCTTCGCAACAATTCCACTTCCGAATTACTGGCCTCCATTTCCTTCTTGCGGTATAAACTTAAAGAACCCTTCGCGTGCGAAGGTGCTTCGCTCGCGAAGCAGTACTTCGCAGGAATGCGCGAGCGCAAGTTATCAGCAGTTGAGGTGAATTACCGCGTGGCAATCACTGCGCGGCCGGAGTTCGGCCCTACTTTGTGCCGCATGGTTGAGAAGGATTCGACGGCGCGGACCCGGGAGCTGGGCCACCGCATGAAGGCGTTCCGGCAGCGCAGGCACTTCAGCGGAGCCGACGTCAGCCGCCGTAACGGCTGGTTGCAGAGCAAGGTCACGAGGTGGGAACAAGGGTTGCGGGAGCTGTCCGTGGTGGACGCGGCGCTGTATCTCGCGACCTGTGGAGAGGCGGAGCCCGAGCGTGACCTGCTGATGGAACTCACGCAGCCCGGCAGCGACCTGTACTGGGTGCGGCCGTACTTCGACGAACTCGTCGATCCGATGAAATCCCTGGCGATCCAAGAGAATCTCGCGCACACCGTGGTGCGCTACGAGTCGTTGACGCTTCCAGGACTGCTGCAGACCGAACCGTACGCCCGCACCACCTACGAACTGATCGGCAACCGCGGCCAGGCCCAACTGGACCAGGCCGTGAACGCCCGGATGGACCGGCAGAAGCTGCTGCGACGGGACCGCCCGCCGCGGTGCCGATTCTACGTGCACGAGCGCGCGCTGCGTTCGGTCGTCGGCGGTCCGCGGATCATGCACGAGCAACTGCTCCACCTCGTCCTGTCGGCGAATCTCCCTTACTGCTCCATTCGTATAGTCCCCGAAAGCAACGAAGTGAGCAGGGCGATCGAAAATGCGTTCACCATTATGGAATTCACGGAGCATCCGGCGGTGGTGTACACGGATTCCTATGCGGCCGGAGTCTTCATCGACGATCGGGTCGCGGTCGAGGCGTACTATTCGCTGATCGCGCGGCTGGAAAGCGATACCCTGACCGAGGAGAAGTCACGCCAAATGCTCGCCGAATGGGCGGACCGGTACGACCGGATGGGGGAGTGACCCGAAGGGGGTTTCCCAGGGCCTCTTCCTGGGGTAACCCCCCAAGGTAGCCGAGGAGAAGGAGTTTCGTGGTGACGAAGACGCAGGGCGGTGCCCCGGTCGCCGAGACGGAGATCGAGCGGAAGTACGACCTGGCGGCCGACCGGCCCATCCCGCCGCTGACCCCGGCCGGTCCCGTGACGAACCAGGCCGAGCCGAGGGTCGACGTCCTCGACGCCACGTACTTCGACACCCCGGACTTCCGGCTCGCACAGGCGGGCATCACGCTGCGGCGGAGGCTCGGCGGAGGCGACGAAGGCTGGCATCTCAAACTCCCGGTCAGCGCGGACAAGCGTGAGGAACTCCGCCTCCCGCTGTCGGGCAAACCGGAGAAGGTGCCTGGAGCACTGGCGAAACTGGTCCGCGGGCACACCCTCGGCGGCAAACTCGGCCAGGTCGCGCACCTGCGCACCGAGCGCACTTCGTACGCCCTGCTCGACGCGAAGGGCCGCGAGCTCGCGACGCTGACGGACGACGTCGTCACCGGCGAGGCGGGCGGAGAAAAGGCGCACCTCGACCGCTGGCGGGAGATCGAGATCGAGCTCTCGCCCGGCGCCGATCCCAAGGTGCTCGACAGTCTGGACCGGGCCGTCGTGAACGCGGGGGCGGAGCGGTCGAGGTGGCCGTCGAAGCTCCGGCGGCTGACCGACGAGCTCGTGCCGTCGGCTCGGGGTGCGTCCGGTTCGGTGCTGGCGGACTACTTCGCCGAGCAGCTGGACGCGTTGCGCCGCAACGATATCGGGGTTCGTCGGGACGTCGAGGACTCGGTGCACCAGATGCGGGTCGCCAGCAGGCGGCTGCGAAGTGCGCTTCGGACGTTCCGGCGTTCGCTCAACGCCGATGTCGCGAACGGGCTCGCCGCCGAACTCCGCTGGCTGGGCGGCGAACTCGGTCCGGCGAGGGACAATGAAGTGATGGCCGAGCGGCTGCACGACGAGGTCAAGACGCTTCCGGCCGAACTGGTTTTGGGCAACGTCGAGCAGCTGATGACCCGGCATTTCGCGCGTGAGGCCGAAGAAGCCAAGACGCGGGCGATCCGGGCCCTCGACAGCAAGCGGTACACGGATCTGTTGCGAACACTGGAAAAGCTTGCCCGTAAACCTCGGAAGATCAAGGATGACAAGACGGAGCTGCGCAAGGCGGTCGCGCGGTCCGATCGGAAGCTGCGCGAGGCCGTGGCGGTCGCGAGTGAGTTCGAGCCCGGCCCGGAGCAGGACGTCGCGTTGCACGAGGTGCGCAAGAAGGCCAAACGCGCCCGGTACGCCGCGGACACCGTTCGGCCGGTGACCGGCAAGAAGCTTCGGAAATGGGGAAAGAACGTCAAGGCGGTGCAAACCACGCTCGGCACGCATCACGACGTCGTGGTCACCCGGGAGGTCTTGCGGCTCCTCGGCCTCCGCGCCTACGCCGAAAGCGAAAACGCTTTCACTTATGGCCTCCTTTATGGTCGTTCCGTCGCGACCGCCGAGGCCTCGCACCGGCGTTTCACCGGCGAATGGCAAACGGTAAGTAAAGGTTCCCGCCCGAAATGGCTTAAATGACGGGCGCCGGGGTTGACCTCTCGCCGTCGCCGGGTACCGTCGAAGGGACTTGGTGGTCTGGAGAGAGGCGCCCCCAATGTTGCCTGGCCAGCGCGTATCCGGCGAACCGCCGCCCCTGGCCGTGACCACCAGCCGCGATGACGACGTTGTCGTCCTCACCGCCGTCGGTGAGATTGACGCGGCCACCATCGGACGGTTCCGCACCGAACTCAGCGGTGCGTGTGTCACGGGAAAACGAGTGATCCTCGACCTCTCCGGCGTCGGCTTCCTCAGTTGCGCCGGTCTGCACGCCCTCGAGGAGGCCAACGCCGCGTCGCCCCGGTTCTCGGTGATCGTGAAGACCGCTCTGGTGTCTCGGATTCTGGACGTCAGCGGGGTCGGCGCCGACCTCGATGTGTGGCGTGACGTCGAAGACGTGCTGATCTAGCCGTCGAGTTCGACCTCGTCGGCGGTGACGTCCGGCAGCAGGCCGCGCCAGCGCGGATTGCGCAGGCAGCCCCCGTCGGTCCAGCCGCCGAAGACGACCTCTCCGACGATGGTCGGGCGTGACCAGCGTGCGTCCCGCGCTTGCTTGTCCGGTACGGAGTGGAACGGGGATGACTTGCGCTCCAAGCGGAACAGCCGCTTGGAGAGTTCTTCGAGTTCGTTACCCGCGAAGCCGACGCCGACGTTCCCGATGTATCGCAAGCCGTCCTCGTGCGGGACGCCGAGCAGCAACGAACTGAACGTGCCCGCGCGGCTCCCGCCACCTGGCCGCCAGCCGCCCAGTACCACTTGCTGGACCCTTGCCCCGGTGATGGCCAGCCATTCCCCGGTCCGCCTTCCCGGGCGGTACGCGGAGTCGGCGCGTTTCGCGACGATCCCGGCGAGCCCGTGTTCGCGGGCCGCCCGGGCGACCGCCCCGCCGTCCCCTAGGTAGTACCGGGGGACCTGCCAGTGCGGTCCGGCGAGACCGAGTCCGTCGAGGAGGTCTCGCCGTTCGACATAGGGTGCGTCGAGGCAGGAGCGGCCGTCCAGATGCAGGAGATCGTTCACCAGGTAGAACGCCGGATATCGCGAGGTGAGCCGTTTCGCGGAGCTCTTCGTGGCCCGCGCGCGGTGCCCGAGCCCTTCCGCGCTCGGCTTCCCGCCGTCGAAGACGACGATTTCCCCGTCGAGAAAGGTTTCCGTGGCACCGAGTTGTTCGCCCAGTCCGCGGAATTCCGGGTACAGCCCGGTCACGTCGTCGCCCGAATCGTCGTAGGCGGTGATCCGGCCGCCGGACACCCGGATCAGGGTTCGGCGCCCTGACCAGTCGAATTCGTAGGCCCATTCCGCGTCTTCGCCGGTCGAGGGGAGACGCCCTGGCTTCAACAGCATCGGGGCGAGGAATGGGGGGAGTTCCGTTCGGCCGGGATCGGCGGGGTCGAGCCGTTTGAGCAGCCAGCCGCGGTCGTTCCCGTCCTTCTTCACATTGAGGAACAGGTATTTCCCACGCGCCCGTTTCCCGTGGAAGACGACCTCGACCTTGTAATTGTTGAAGTGCAGCGTTTCGTACCGGCCGGTGTCCCAGATTGTCATCGTGCCGCCGCCGTATTCGCCGGCGGGGATCTCGCCTTCGAAGGTGAGGTATTCCATCGGATGGTCTTCGGTGTGCACGGCGAGGCGCTCGAGGTCAGGTGACATCGGCAGGCCTTTCGGCACCGCCCAGGAGACCAGTACCCCCTTCCGTTCGAGGCGGATGTCCCAGTGCAGGCTGCTCGCGTGGTGTTCCTGGATGACGAAGAGATCGTCGGATCCGGCTGTCGCCTCGCGTTCCGGAATGGGTTCGGGGGTCCGCCCCCGTCTGCGCTTACGGCGGTATTCGCCGAGTTTCTCCGCCATGGTCGGCCAGCGCACCCCTCTCCGGATCCGGATACGCAAGCCTAGCGCCGTTCACCACCCGTACGTGTGGTGAAGGCCCCTTTTCCCACTGTGAGAGTAGGGAAAGGGGCCTTCGCTTCAGTGCGTTCAGTCGGTTTCGGCCAGGGCCTCGGCGAACTGGGCGGCGTAGAGCCGTGAGTACGCACCGCCGGTGAGCAGCAGCGTTTCGTGGTCGCCCTGTTCGACGATCGAGCCGTCTTCCATCACGAGGATGACGTCCGCGTCGCGGATGGTGGAGAGCCGGTGCGCGATGACGAAACTCGTCCGCCCCTCGCGTAGCGAATTCATCGCCCGCTGGATCAGCACCTCGGTCCGGGTGTCGACCGAACTGGTGGCCTCGTCGAGGATGAGGATCGCGGGTTTCGCCAGGAACGCCCTCGCGACGGTGATCAGCTGTTTCTCGCCGGTGCTGACCGTGCCGCCCTCGTCGTCGATGATCGTGTCGTAGCCCTCCGGCAGGGTGCGGACGAACCGGTCGACGTGGGTCGCCTTGGCCGCCGCGACGATCTCCTCGTGCGTGGCGTCCGTGGAACCGTAGGCGATGTTCTCCGCGATCGTGCCGCCGAACAGCCAGGCGTCCTGCAGCACCATGCCGGTCTTGGACCGCAGGTCCTCGCGGTCCATCGCGGCGATGTCGACGCCGTCGAGGGTGATCCGGCCGCCGTCGAGTTCGTAGAACCGCATGAGCAGGTTGACCAGCGTGGTCTTCCCAGCCCCTGTCGGGCCGACGATGGCGACGGTGTGCCCCGGCTCGACGGTGAGCGACAGGTCCTCGATGAGCGGAGTGTCCGGGATGTACCGGAACGACACATGCTCGAACTCGACCTGGCCGCGCACGTTCTCGACTCGCGCGGGCTCGGCGGGCTCGGCCTCCTGCTCGTCCGCGTCGAGCAACGCGAAGACCCGCTCCGCGGACGCGATCCCGGACTGGAGCAGGTTCGCCATGCTGGCGATCTGCGTGACCGGCTGGCTGAACTGCCGCGAGTACTGGATGAACGCCTGGACGTCGCCGAGCGACAGCGTCCCGGACGCCACCCGCAGCGCGCCGATCACGGCGACCAGCACGTAGCTCAGGTTGCCGATGAACATCATCGCGGGCTGGATGGTGCCCGAGATGAACTGCGCCTTGAAGCTCGCGCCGTACAGCGTGTCGTTGTGCTCGCGGAAGACCTCTTCGGCCTCGTCACGGCGGCCGAACACCTTGACCAGCGAGTGCCCGGTGTACATCTCCTCGATATGCGCGTTGAGCCGCCCGGTGGTGGACCACTGCTTGATGAACTGCGGCTGCGCCTTCTTGCCGATCTTGGCCGCGACGAGCACCGAGGCAGGAACCGAAAGCAGCGCGATCAGCGCCAGCAGGGGCGAGATGACGAACATCATCGCGAGCACGCCGACGACCATCAGCACCGACGACACGATCTGCGCGAGGGTCTGCTGGAGCGACAGCGCGAGGTTGTCGATGTCGTTGGTAGCCCGGCTCAGCACCTCACCGCGCGGTTGGCGGTCGAAGTAGCTCAGCGGGAGTTTCGCGAACTTCTCCTCGATCTTCTCCCGCAGCTCGAACACCGCCCGCTGGACCAGGTTCGTGGTCAGCCGGGTCTGCAACAGGGAGAAGAACGACGCGACGATGTAGAGCAGCAGCACCCACATCAGCACCTGGCCGACGGCGTCGATGTCGATCCGCTGACCCGGTACGAAGTCGATCGCCGAGAACATGTCGGCGAGGGTGTTGTCGCCCTTCGCGCGCAGTCCGGCGATGACCTCTTCCTTGCTCACCCCTGGGGGCATGTCCTTCGCGACGACGCCCGCGAAGATGAGGTCCGTCGCCATGCCGAGGATCTTCGGGCCGATGACGCTCAACGCGACGCTGACGACACCGAAGATCAGGATGCCGTACAGCAGGGCCCGCTGCGGTTGCAGCAGACGCAGCAGGCGTTTCAGCGATCCCTTGAAGTCCAAGGCCTTCTCGGCGGGCTGTCCGCCCATGAAGGCGCCGGGGCCGCGGCCGAAGCCGCCTCCTCCGGGGCCGGGTCCCCGTGCCGCGCTAGCCCGCTCGCCCGCGGGTTCGGCCGGGGTCGATTCTGTGGTGGATTCGGGCGCGCTCATCAGGCGGCCTCCTGCTCGGTCAGCTGGGACAGCACGATTTCCCGGTAGGTTTCGTTGCCGTCCATGAGTTCGGTATGCGTGCCGGCGCCGACGACGCGGCCCTCGTCGAGGACGATGATGCGGTCGGCCTGGCGGATCGTGCTGACCCGCTGCGCGACGATCACCACGGTCGCTTCGGCGGTCTCGGCCACCAGCGCCCGCCGCAGCGCGGCGTCGGTCGCGTAGTCGAGCGCGGAGAAGGAGTCGTCGAAGAGGTAGATCTCGGGGCGGCGCACCAGCATGCGCGCGATCGCGAGCCGCTGCCGCTGGCCGCCGGAGACGTTGGTCCCGCCCTGGGAGATGGGTGAGTCCAGACCTTCGGGCATCCGCTCGACGAAGTCCTTGCCCTGCGCCACCTCCAGCGCGTGCCACAGTTCCTCGTCGGTGGCGTCGGCCTTGCCGTAGCGGAGGTTGCTCGCGACCGTCCCCGCGAACAGATACGGCTTCTGCGGCACCAGCCCGACGGCGTCGGACAGCACGGTCGGATCCAGTTCCCGGACGTCGACGTCGTCGACGCGCACCGAGCCGTCGGTGGCGTCCATCAGCCGGGGGATCAGGTTGAGCAGCGTGGTCTTCCCACTGCCCGTGCTGCCGATGATCGCGGTCGTCTCACCTGGCCTCGCCAGCAGCGAGATCTCCTGCAGTACCGGCTTTTCCGCGCCGGGGTAGCGGAATTCCACATCGGACAGTTCGAGCCGCCCGTGCACTTCACCCTTGCTGATCGGGTTGGACGGCAGGACGACGCTGGTGTGCGTGTCGAGGACCTCGGTGATGCGCTCGGCACTGACCTCGGCGCGCGGGATCATCATGAACATGAAGGTGGCCATCATGACCGCCATCAGGATCTGCATCAGATAGGACAGGAACGCGGTCAGCGCGCCGATCTCCATACTGCCGTCGTCGATGCGCAGCCCGCCGAACCACAACACGGCGACGCTGGAGGCGTTCATCACGAGCATGACGATGGGGAACATCAGCGCCATCAGCCTGCCGACGACCAGCGAGACGTCCAGAAGTTCGGTGTTGGCCCCGGTGAACCGCCGCCGCTCGTGGGTGTCCTTGACGAAGGCCCGGATCACGCGGATGCCCATGATCTGCTCGCGCAGGATCTGGTTGATCTTGTCGATACGCACCTGCATCAGCCGGAACGCCGGCCGCATCTTCGCGATGATGATCCCGACCGCGACACCGAGGATCGGGACCACGACCACGAGCAGCCACGAGAGCGTGACGTCCTGGTTCAGCGCCATGATGATGCCGCCGAAGCACATGATCGGCGCGGACACCATCAGGGTGAACGCCATCAACGTCAGCATCTGCACCTGCTGGACGTCGTTGGTGGTGCGGGTGATCAGCGACGGCGTCCCGAACTGGCCGACTTCGCGGGCGGAGAAGTCCTGCACGCGATGGAAGATCGCGCCCCGGACGTCGCGGCCGACCGCCATCGCCGTGCGGGCACCGTAGTAGACGGCGCCGATCGAGCAGGCGATCTGTACCAGCGACACCGCCAGCATCACGCCGCCGACGCCGAGGATGTAGTCGATGTCGCCCTTGACGACGCCGTCGTCGATGATGTCGGCGTTCAGCGTCGGCAGGTAGAGCCCGGCGAGGGTCTGGACGAACTGCAGCAGCACGATCAGCCACAGGTCTCGCCGGTACGGGCGCAGGTGAGTGCGCAACAGCTTCGTCAGCACAACGGTTTCTCCCCAGTGGTGGGTAGGGTGTTACTTCTTCTTCGGTTTCTTCACCGGCCCGGGGCCGGATCCGGTGAGCGAGGGGATGCCCGCGGCGGCTTCGTGCAGGAGAACAGCGAGCGTCTCCAGGAAGGGCCCGGCGCCCTCGTAGATCAGCCAGCTGAGGAACGCGGTCTTCACCGCGGACTCCACGATCGCCGCCATGAGCCGCGCGTTCAACGCGTTTTCCGCGCCCGCGCCCGCCCGGTCCAGAATGGCGTCGGCCAGCACCCGCTCGACCTTGGCGTGCGCTTTGAGGAACTCGCCCTGCACCGCCGGGTGCAGGAGCAGTGACCGCGCCAGCGTGACCGAGTCGCGGTTCGGTTCTCCCAAGCTGCTGTAGGCCTCCAGCGTCGCGGCGCTGACCGCCTCCCACAGTGTCTCTTCCGACGGCCGTTCGCGGAGCGCCTCCCGCAGTCGTTCCTGCCGTTCGACGATGAACGAGCAGATCGCCTCCTCCTTGCTGGAGAAGTAGTTGTTGAACGTGCGCGGGGAGACTCCGACGGCGTTGGCGATGTCTTCGACGCGGACCTGTTCGACGCCCTTCTCGGCGGCGAGTCTGAGCGCTGCCTCGCTCATCGCGCGCCGGGCCGCGCGCTTTTTGCGTTCGCGCAGTCCGAGTGGCGCGGCAGGGTCGAGTGTCACGACGGCAAGGCTAGTCAAATAGTGCGGGGCACGCAAATTTATGCGCACTCCGCACTTTTCGGGCATCCTCCGTGTCGCGGAACACTCAAGATGAGCCGAATGGCCTAGTGCACACCGCTCACCAGCCGCAACGCTTTCGTGATCACGTCACTGCCAGCGGTTGACCGGGAACCGACTGTGGACACGGATAGTGACTTCTGCTTGCATGGCCGTCGTTGTGCTGGGGAGTGCGACAAGGGTCCGGGTATGCGAAGAGAAAGAAGTGGAAGCACATGGTGACGCGGGCTCGAGGCTTGCTTGACCGCTCACGGGTTCTTCTGGACCGTTCCAGGGTCGCCGCGGCGCAGTTCCTCGCCGCCCCGCCCCGGCACGCTCCGTCGGCTCCGCCCGCCGAACCGGCGGTGGAACAGCGGCCTGCCGTCGAAGCGCCGGACGCCGGTGCGCTCGCCGGTGTCTGTTCCAATGTCGCGCTGCGCGACCTCAATCTGCTCGACCAGCTGCTCGCGCAGCTGGAGACGATGGAGGCGGGGGAGGAGAACTCCGATCGCCTTGCCGAGCTGTACCGGCTCGACCACCTCGCGACCCGGTTGCGGCGCAACGCCGAGAACCTGCGAGTGCTGGCCGGCCGCGACGCCGACGACACGGCGGCCGGAATCTTGTCCGTGCTCGACGTGATGCGGGCCGCGATGTCGTCGATCGACCACTACTCGCGGATCACGATCGGCCGTGTCGTTTCACTCGGCGTCGCCGGCTTCGCCGCCGAGGACGTCAGCCGGATCCTCGCCGAACTGTTCGACAACGCGGCGAACCAGTCGTCGCCGAGTTCGCCGGTCAGTGTCAGCGCGCACCTCACCGAACAGGGGAGCGTACTGATCCGCATCGCGGACGAGGGCATCGGCATGCCGCCGGAACGCCTCGCGGTGCTGAACGAACGCCTGGCCGCCGGTCCCGTGCTCGACGACGATTCGGTGCGGCACATGGGACTCGCCGTCGTCGGCAGGCTCGCCGACCGGCACGAGATCACCGTCAAGCTCGACCGCCGTACCCCGCACGGCACGGTCGCCACCGTGCTGCTGCCGGTCCCGGTGGTCTCGGAACTGGCCGAGAAACAGTGGTCCGGCAGCCAGACGGTGGTGCTGCCGCAGACGAGGATCACCAACGGGGCGCCAACGGGAAGCCCCGTCGCGACGCCGTCCGGGCTGCCGAGACGCCGCCCGGCCGCGCCGGCGGAACCGGAGCCGGAACGGAAACCCAGCCCGCGTCCGCGTACGGCCGTCCCGCCGCCCGCCGACGGCGGCACCACGACCAGCGGCCTGCCGCGCCGGGTTTCCCGCAGTATCAGGACTTTGCCCGACGAACCGGCCTCGCCCGCCACCTCGCCCGCCGACGTGGCGGACGGGCACGAGGCGCTGCTGGCCGACCTCGATGCCTTCACCGACGGCGAGCGCGCCGCTCTCGATGACCGGCACGAGCGTGAGACCGGAGGAAACCCCCAGTGACCGCCCAGGACGCGACCACGGATTTCACGTGGCTGCTCGACGACTTCGTGCGCAAGGTGCATGGCGCCAGCCACGCGCTGATCATGTCCGTCGACGGTTTCCCTTTGACCGCTTCGGAATCGGTGTCCAGCGACGACGCCGAGCAACTCGCCGCCATCGCGAGCGGCCTGCTCAGCCTCGCGGGCAACAGCGCCGCGCTGTTCGGCAAGGGCAACTGCGAGCAGATCATCATCCGGCTCACCCGCGGGTACTTCCTGTTCATGGGGATCGGTGCCGAGGCAGGGCTCGCGGTGCTGACCGAGCCCGACTGCGACATGAAAGTCGTCGCCTACGAGATGACCCAGTTCATCACGAACGCCGGTCACGCCCTCACCCCCGAGGTGCGAGCGGGACTCCGGCAGGTCCTGACCGCCCGACGGCCGCAGGCCTGAAAATCCGGAGAAGGAAGGGATGACCGTGTCCAGCGACCAAGCTCCGGACCGGCCGGTCAAGATGCGCAGCCGCAGAATCCGGCCGTACGCGCTGACCGGCGGCCGCACCAAGAGCAGCCACCTGTTGCTGGTGGAGACCCTGATCTCGGTCCCGCGCTACGACCCGGCGCTGGCCGAGGCGCTGATGCCCGAATCGCGTTCGCTGTACGAGCGCGCCCGTGAGCGCTCTTCGATCGCCGAACTGTCGGTGGGACTCGACCTGCCGCTGGGCGTGGTCCGCGTGCTCATCGGCGACCTCGCCACCCAGGGCGCCGTCTTCGTGCACCCGACGGCCCACGCCTACAACCACGATACGAACGTGCTCGAGAGGATCCTCGATGGACTCAAGCGCCTCCCGGTCTGACGATCTCTTGGCGATCTCCGCCAAGATCGTGGTCGCCGGTGGATTCGGCGTTGGCAAGACGACGTTCGTCGGCTCCGTCTCCGAGGTCCCGCCCCTGAGCAACGAGGCCTGGATGACCGAGGCCGGCGCCGGAGTCGACGAGCTGGTGCCCCCGGGGACCAAGTCCACCACCACGGTCGCGATGGACTTCGGCCGGATCACCCTGCGCGACGACCTGCTCCTGTACCTGTTCGGCACGCCAGGTCAGGCCCGGTTCTGGTTCCTCTGGGACGACCTGTCGCGCGGGGCGCTCGGCGCCGTCGTCCTGGTCGACACCAGCCGGATCGACCAGTCGTTCGCGGCGATCAACTACTTCGAGAACGACTCCGAGCTGCCGTTCGTCGTCGCGGTCAACCAATTCGAGGGAATGCCGGTGCACGACCTCGACGAGGTCCGCGACGCGCTGGCGCTGTCCCCGGACATCCCGCTGGTCACCTGCGACGCGCGCGACCCGAAGTCGGCGGTCGTGACCCTGCAGGAACTGGTGACGCATACGTTGTCCCTCGCGGTGGTCTCCGGGCCTGGTCGCGAGTTCGCCTCACTCAGCTGACGGTTCTGGGAGGAATGTCGAGGATGCGCAAGGTTCTGATCGTCGGTGCGGGGCAGTCGGGGTTGCAGCTGGCACTGAGTCTGCTGTCCCACGACTACGACGTCACGGTGATGTCGGCGCGGACGCCGGACGAGATCCGGTCCGGCAAGGTGATGTCGACCCAGTGCATGTTCCACTCCGCCCTGCAGCACGAGCGGGATCACAGGCTGAACCTGTGGGAGGACGAGACGGTCCGGGTCGAGGGGCTCGGGGTGTCGATCGCCGGACCGGATTCGATCCGGGTGCTGGACTGGTTCGGGCCTCTGGAGCACTACGCGCAGTCGGTGGACCAGCGGGTGAAGATGGCGAGCTGGCTCGAACTGGTCGAGGAGCGCGGTGGCAAGGTCGTCATCCACGGGGTGACGACTTCGGACCTCGCGCCGCTGGCGAAGCTCTACGACCTCGTGGTCGTCGCGGCCGGCAAGGGCGAGCTGGTGCAGCTGTTCGACCGCATCCCCGAGCGCTCGCCCTATGCCGAGCCCCAGCGGGCGCTCTCGCTGGCGTACGTGCACGGCCTGGAGCCGCGGCCGGAGCATCCGGACAAGGCCGCGGTGCGGTTCAACATCATCCCCGGTGTCGGCGAGCTGTTCATGATCCCCGCGTACACGCTGAGCGGGAACTGCGACATCCTCTTCTTCGAGGGCGTCCCCGGCGGGCCGCTGGACTGCTGGGGCGACCGGCCGTCGCCGCGGGCGCATCTCGACCGGATCCTCTCGCTGATGAAGCAGTTCCTCCCGTGGGAGTACGAGCGCTCGCGCGACGCCGTGCTGACCGACGAGAAGGCGACGCTCGCCGGCGGCTACACGCCGGTCGTGCGGAACGCGGTCGGCAAGCTGGACTCGGGCACCGTGGTGCTGGGCATGGCCGACGTCGTCGTCGCCAACGACCCGATCACCGGCCAGGGCTCCAACAACGCGAGCCATTGCGCCGCGTCCTATCTGGACTCCATCCTCGACCGCGGGGACAAGCCGTTCGACGAGGCGTGGATGACGGCCGCGTTCGAGAAGTACTGGGAGTACGCCCAGCACGTGACGACCTGGACCAACGCGATGCTGCAGCCGCCGCCCCCGCACGTGCTCCAGGTCATCGGCGCGGCGGGGGAGAACCCCGCCGTGGCGAGGCGGTTCGCGAACGGGTTCTCCGATCCGACCGATTTCCAGCACTGGTTCCTCGACCCCGCGAAGGCGGAGAAGTACCTGGCCGAAGCGTGATTTTCCCACCGTGAGGGTCCCGCGATCGGGTTCGCGGGACTGTCGCGGTGCGCCGTTTCGGGCTACCGTTGTTACCGAGCGTGAGTACGAGTCGGTGACGGCGGTGGAGGTGCGACGCGATGCGTTCGATGTGGAAGGGCTCGGTGTCCTTCGGGCTGGTGAGCATCCCGATCCAGCTCTACGCGGCCACCGAGAACAAGAACGTCTCGCTGCGCCAGGTGCACGAGGCCGATGGCGGCCGGATCCAGTACAAGCGGTTCTGCACGATCGACGGCGAGGAAGTGCCGTACGCCGAGATCGCCAAGGGCTACGAACTTCCCGACGGCGAGATGGTCGTGCTCACCGACGAGGACATGTCCGAACTACCGCTGGCGTCGTCACGGGCGATCGACGTGCTCGAGTTCGTGCCGCTGGAGTCCATCGACCCGATCCACTTCGACAAGACCTACTACCTCGAACCGCAGAAGAACGCCGTCAAGCCGTACGTGGTCTTGCGTGACGCGCTGCAGAAGGCGAGCCATGTGGCGATCGCGAAGGTCGCCATCCGGCAGCGGGAGACGCTCGCGATCCTGCGGGTGCACAGCGACGTCCTGATGATGACGACGATGCTGTGGCCCGATGAGGTCCGCGTCCCGGACTTCGGCTTCCTGCACGACGATCCGCCGCAGGTGCGGCCGCAGGAACTGACGATGGCGGGTTCGCTGATCGACTCGCTCTCGGAGCCGGTGTTCGAGCACGAGAAGTACAACGACTCCTACCGCGAGGCGCTGGAAGCGATGATCGAGGCCAAGGCCGCCGGGAACGAGACGGCGAAACCGAAGGCAGTAGGCGCGAAGGCCGACGTCGTCGACCTCATGGAAGCCTTGCAGGCCAGCGTCAGCGAGGCGAAGAAGAGCCGGAAACCCGCGACGGCCAAGAAGGCCACAGCGGCCAAGAAACCCGCTTCCGGCAAGCGAGCCCCGAAAAGCGCCTGACCGTCCCTTGTGGACTTGTGCCCGGCATCACCCCGCCAGGTCCGACGACACGCCGCGCGTATGTCAGGATCTGTCGTCCCTCGGTGGTAGTAAGGCAATCGAGGAGAACTTTTCCGAAGCGATCTTCGACCTGATCGCGGGAGGCGGCATGAGTATGGAGTGCGCGTTCTGCGCCGGTGGACTCGACCACTGTCACGGAGCCCTGGTGGTCCACCTCGGGGTTGGTTTCACCGAATGCAGCGAGGACGGCTGCGTCCATCTCGACTTCGCCCGGCACACCGTGACGATCGACTGCCTCGACGTCGACGGCGGCTGCTCGTGCGCGGAGGTCGAGGCCCGGCCGCTGCTGCGGGCTTCTTGACCGGCGGCCAACACACCGGCCCGACCCGATCCGGGTGCTCGGAACCGATTGCCACCCGAAGGTGTATGCATTCGTGTACATCGTCGACGAAAATGTGTTAACTATGACGGGGCCCTCCGGCTCTCCCTCCCCCTCGGAGCCGGGGGGCCCCTTCATGTCACGGTGCTTCCTTCGCGGTGTTGTGGATCGATGACGCGCCGTCGCAGGCACGTACCGCCCGCCAGACCCCGTCTCCGTCCGCGTAGTCGCTCGCGGGAAGTGCCCCCAAGGGGCCGAGGATGTCGTCGCCCGCTCCCGCCGCCGCTGCCACCCAGAGGAGTTCGTCGCGTCCGCAGGGATAGTTCGCCTCCACCAAGTACGGGCGAGGATCCGTTCCGTCCATCGGCTTCTCCTCCTCCCTTTCGTCCGGACCGGATACCCGGCGGGCGAGGGGTGGAAACAGACCGAGCCCCCGGCGTGAGGGGAACGCCGGGGGCTCGGTTATTTCATCGCTGGTACCGGGGACTCGGTACCAGAAGGTCCGGAGTTGCTCAGAACCAGTGGGCGCGACCGCCGATGGCCTTCCCGGTGTTGCCGAGAACGGCCAGGATGATGCCGATTACCGCGAGTGCGATCCCGATCGAGTAGAGAACGGGGATGCTGGCGATGACACCGATAACAATCAGGATGACGCCGAGAATGATCACGGGGGCACCTTCTCCTTCGTAGTCGCCCGGCGAATGGAGCCGCCGGGATGGGGCTGCTTAAAGAGTTCCCGGTTCACCCGAAAGAAAACATGGCATCCGGCTGTATTTTTCACGCATTCGGCCTAGTGCTGGAGAGTGGTGCGGTAGGCGTCACAGTAGGAGCGGGTGCGGCGCGGCGAGTCGAGCCCGGGGTTACGTCTGACAAGTGGTATGAGCGAGTGGTTCTGCCGGAAGTACATGGAGGCCCCCTTCCTTGCGCTGGGCGTCTGGGTCCCGGCAAAGTCGAGGTCTTGCAGGTCGAGCGTTATTCGTCGCGGGGTCACACCGGTTACGAACCTTGATCAACAAGGGTTCAGGGGGACACGCCCCGGGCCTGGCAGGCACTAGCGATGCCAAGCCCGGATTGCCAACAGCAGCGCTGACCAGCAGCTCTGCGACTTTGCCGGGACCCTGCGCTGGGCGCAAGGAAGGGGGCCTCCATGTACTTGGGGAACGAGGCCTGCCTCAGTACCGGTAGTGGTCCAGCTTGTACGGACCCTCGACGTCCACGCCGATGTACTCGGCCTGGCGCTTGGTCAGCTTCGTCAGCCGGACGCCCAGCGCGTCGAGGTGCAGGCGCGCCACCTTCTCGTCGAGGTGCTTCGGCAGCACGTGAACGTCGGTGGCGTACTCGCCCTGCTTCGTGAACAGCTCGATCTGCGCGATCGTCTGGTTGGTGAAGGAGTTCGACATCACGAAGCTCGGGTGGCCGGTGGCGTTCCCGAGGTTCATCAGCCTGCCTTCGGACAGCACGAGGATCGAGTGCTTCTCACGGCCGTCGGTCGCGGGGAAGACCCACTCGTGCACCTGCGGTTTGATCTCGATCTTCTCGATGCCCGGGATCTTCGCGAGCCCGGCCATGTCGATCTCGTTGTCGAAGTGGCCGACGTTCGCGACGATCGCGTTGTGCTTCATCTTGGCCATCTGGTCGGCCATGATGATGTCGAAGTTGCCGGTGGTGGTGATGAAGATGTCGCCGCGCTCGACGACGTCGTCGAGTTCCACGACGTCGAGGCCCTCCATCGCCGCCTGCAGCGCGCAGATCGGGTCGATCTCGGTGACGACCACGCGGGCACCCTGGCCGCGCAGCGACTCCACCGCGCCCTTGCCGACGTCGCCGTAGCCGCAGATGACGGCGACCTTGCCCGCGATCATCACGTCGGTGCCGCGGTTGAGACCGTCGATGAGCGAGTGACGGATGCCGTACTTGTTGTCGAACTTCGACTTCGTCACCGAGTCGTTCACGTTCATCGCCGGGAACAACAGTTCGCCGTCCTTGGCGAGCTTGTAGAGCCGTTTGACGCCGTTGGTGGTTTCCTCGGTGACCCCGCGGACCTCCTTGGCGATGCGGGTGAACCGGCCGGAGTCGCGCGCGATGCTGTCGGTCAGCGTGCGGAGCACGAGGGTGTACTCCTCGGGGTCCTCTTCGGTCGCCTGCGGGACGGCGCCGGCGGCCTCGAACTCGACGCCCTTGTGGACCAGCAGGGTCGCGTCGCCGCCGTCGTCGAGGATCATGTTCGGGAGACGGCCGTCGCCGAAGTCGAAGAGCTGGTCGGTGCACCACCAGTACTCGGCGAGCGTCTCGCCCTTCCACGCGAAGACCGCGGAGCCCGAAGGCGCGTCGATGGTGCCGTTCCGACCGACGACGACGGCCGCGGCCGCCTCGTCCTGCGTGGAGAAGATGTTGCAGGACACCCAGCGGACTTCGGCACCCAGCGCGACGAGCGTCTCGATCAGCACGGCGGTCTGGACGGTCATGTGCAGTGACCCCGCGACCCGCGCGCCCTTCAGCGGCTGGGAGTCGGCGTACTCACGGCGCAGCGCCATCAAGCCGGGCATCTCGACCTCGGCAAGGCGCATCTGCTTGCGCCCGGCCTCGGCGAGGGAGAGGTCGGCGACGGCGAATTCGATCCCGTTGACCTTGGACAGGGTGGGGCTCACAGGTTCTCCAATCGAAAGGAAGGCAAGGTGAAGCGGTCCTTCTCGCCGGCGGCGGGAAGAACTTGGTCTGTGCGAGGGGTTCAGCGTTCGACCTCGACGGCCGGGAAAGTGTTGCGACGCGCAACGCGCTGAAACAAGAAAAGGCACCTCCGCAGTGGGAGGCGCCCTTACGTCTGTCAGCGGGCCGAGCGTGGCGGAAGAATTCCGTCGCAGCGCCTCTCGGCCCGCGACCAGAATGGCAAAGCGCCGCGAGCGCTGTCAAGGCGTCGCGGATCCCGCCGCCGCCGAGGAGAATTCCGCGCGGACACCCAGCAGGCGGACCGGTCTGCCGAGGTCGAACATGTCCAGTACGGCCAGCGCCGCCCTCTCGATCTCGGCCGGATCCGCGGTCGGCGCGGGCAGGGTCACGCTGTGGGTGTGGGTCAGGAACGGCGCGAACCGGACCTTGACCGCGACTCGCGCGGCGGGCCTGCCTTCCTCGTCGACGTCCTGTGAAACGCGCTTCGCCAGGGCGGCGACCTCGACGGCCATAACCCCGGGATCGGTCAGGTTCCGCTGGAACGTCGTCTCGCGGCTGCGGGATCGCGCCACATACGGCGTCGCGGTGACCTCGGCGTCGCCGATGCCCCCGGCGAGGATCCGGTACCACGGGCCGAGCTTCGGGCCGAACCGCGCGGCGAGATCCGCCGGGGCGGCACCCGCCAGTTCCAGCACGGTGCGATAGCCTGCTTCGGCGAGCTTCTTCGTGGTTTTGGCGCCGATGCCCCAAAGCGCGTCCGTCGGCTTCTCGGCCATGACGTCCCACCAGTTCTCCTGGACGAGACGGAACATCCCGGCCGGTTTGGCGAATCCGGTGGCGAGTTTGGCGCGCAGCTTGTTGTCCCCGATCCCGACCGAACAGGACAGCCCGGTCTCCTCGGTGACGACTCGCCGGATGTCGGCGGCGAGCGCTTCGGGATCGTCGGTGGTGGCGCCGAGGAACGCTTCGTCCCAGCCGAGTACCTCGACGACGACGGGTAGCTCCCGCAGCGTCGCCATCACCCGATCGGATACTTCTTGGTACGCGGGCGCGTCCGTGGCCAGGAAGATCGCTTCAGGGCAACGTTTCGCGGCGGTCCGCAACGGCATCCCGGACCGGATGCCGAATTCTCTCGCTTCGTACGACGCCGTCGCCACCACGGCCCGTTCGGCCGGATCGCCCGTGCCGCCGACGACCACGGGCTTGCCGCGCAGCTCAGGCCGCCTGGCGACCTCGACCGCCGCGATGAACTGGTCGAGGTCGACGTGGAGCACCCACTCCCGGACGGCCATCAGGCGAGCCTAGGACCGTTCCGCGATCTCGTCGCGCATCCGCTGCTCGTTCTCCTGAAGCTCCGGCGTGAAGTTCTCGCCGAAGTCTTCGGCTTCGAGGATCTTGCGGACCTCGAGGATGGTGTCACCGTGCGGGGGAGTGGGACAGCGTTTCGCCCACTCGATCGCGTCGGCCCGCGACGGGACGTCGACGATCCAGAAGCCGCCGACGAGTTCCTTGGCTTCGGTGAAGGGGCCGTCGGTGACCGTGGACCCGGCGGCGTTGAGCGTGACTCGCGCGCCCTTCGAGCTTTCCTGCAGACCTTCGCCGCCGACAAGTACCCCGGCGTCGAGCATGTCCTGGTTGAACTTCGCCATGGCGGTCAAGGCCTCCATCGGCGGCATCTTCCCGGCTTCGGAATCGTCGTCCGCCTTGATGATGATCATGAACCGCATGGTCTTCCTCCCAGTGAACCGGACGTTTCGCCCGGACTCTACCGGTGTGCGGGGAAGATGATCAGCCGCGCCCGAAGCGGGACAGGTGCACGATCACGGCCGAAGTCACGGTGATCATCCCGAGCAGCAGCAAGACCGGACTGTTCGTCACCATGCCCAGCAGCATCAGCAGACCCGCGGTGAGGTCGAGGCTCAGAACGACCGCCAACCGGAGCAGGGGAGGCCGTGCGGGCCTGCCGGAGCGGAGCTGGGCGGCCAGCGCCGGCTCGGTCAGCTCGAACCAGCGCTCGATCTTCTCCAGCTCTCGCCGATCGTGATGGCTCAGCATCGGTTTCTCCTTCGGCGCGCTCCGCCCGGTCGACAGTCGGGGAATACCCAGGACCAGGGCCGGATATGCGGCTGATTTCGCCCGAATTTTGTATAACGACCTATACGGATTGGCGATTGGATCATCCTTTGTGGACCGAATGGTTGGGCCATTAGTGGTTTCGGCACGCGGAAAGATCGTCAAAGAGGCGGGAAATCGGTAGTTTCTCCGATTGTGGCCAGGGTGGCCGCGGTTGCTCCACCTGGGAGGATACGAGCGATGACCATACCCACCGAACCGATCGGCAGCATTCCCCGTCCGGGCTATCTCATCGAAGCGCTCGGTGAGCACGCTTCCGGGCGGCTCGACGCCGACGGTCTCGGGGAGTTGCAGGAGAAGGCGCTCGTGGACACCATCAACCGCCTGGAGGAGACCGGTTCCCCGGTCATCACCGATGGTGAACAGGGCAAGCCGAGCTTCGCCACGTATCCCTTGGCGGGCCTCACCTCACTGGCGCCGGACGGCGTCGTCATCCCCTTCGCCGACGGTCACACCCGGCAGTTGCCGAGGCTGACCGCCGGCCCGTTCCGTTATCAGACCTACGCGGACTCCTATCTGCGTGAGGCCAAGAAGCACGCCACCAAACCGGTGAAGCAGGCGGTGATCGCGGCGTCGGCGATCGGGCTCATCTATCCCGGTGAGGAATTGTCCGGATATGACAAAGAACAGTTCGTCGCCGACCTGGTGAACGAAGCCGAGGCGGATATCCGCCGCAGTCTCGACGCGGGCGCCGACAGTGTTCAGATAGACTTCACCGAGGGCAGGTTGTCGCTGAAGCTGGACCCGTCCGGCGGCCTGTTACAGTCCTTTGTGGACTTGAACAACGCGGTGCTGGACCGGTTCTCCGAGGAGGAGCGCAAGAAGATCGGGGTGCACACCTGCCCGGGTGGTGACCAGGACTCGGTGCACAGCCTCGACGTCGACTACGCCGGGCTGCTGCCGACGTTGTTCCAGCTGAAGGTGGGCAACGTCTACGTCCAGCTGGCCAGTGAGACTGATCCCGAGCGGGCGTTGCAGGTGATCGCCGAGCACTCCCGGCCGGAGCAGCGGATCTTCGTCGGCGTGACCGACCCGATCGACCCGCGCGTCGAAACCGCCGAAGAAGTCCGGGACAGGGTGCTTCAGGCGGCGCGGTTCATCTCGCCCGACCGGCTGGGCACCTGTGACGACTGCGGGTTCTCGCCGTTCGCCGACGACACCTCGACGTCGCGGGACACCGCGTTCGCCAAGATCGCCGCCCGCGTCGAGGGCACCCGGCTCGCCGCCGAAGCCCTCTGACGTCGCGTGATGGGCACCTTGGGTCAGCTCTGGACGGCGACGCGGATGCCGAGGCCGATCAGCAAGGTGCCCATCACCGCGTCCATCGCGCGCCGAACGCGGCCGGCGCTGAAGAACCGCCGCAGTGAACCGACCAGCGTCGCCAGGACGAAAGTCCACACGACGGCCACCATGGTGGCGAGCGCAGCCAGTTGCAGGGTCTCCGCGGTCGTGGCCGAATGCGGCAGGAACTGGGGGAGCAGTGCGAGGAAGAACACCGCCACCTTCGGGTTGAGCAGGTTGGTGAGCAGTCCGTGCCGGAACGCCGCCCGGGGCGCGACCACAAGTGCCACCTTGTCCTTGAGCTCGCTGTAGTCACCGCGGCGCACCGCCAGCCACGCCTTGACACCGAGGAAGATCAGGTACGCGGCGCCGATCAGCTTCACCACGGTGAAAGCGATCGCCGACGCGGTGAGGATCGCCGCGACGCCGAGTGCGATCGCGACCACCCAGACGAAGACGCCGAGGGCGATACCGAGTCCGGCGGCGATCCCGGCCTCGCGCCCGCCGAGGATCGCGCTGCGAGTCACCACCAGGAAATCCGGGCCGGGTGCCATCGCGCCGAGCAGGCAGACCAAGACGAACGAGAGTGCGGTAGCCCCGGAGATCATTCTCCGATGCTATCCGGCCCGATCGACGCCGCGGGCCATGACGGCACCCGGGACGTCGACCCCGTCGGGCGTCGTCACCGTCACCCGTTCGACCTCGGTGAAGCCGAACGACCGGTACAGCGGGACACCGGGCAGGGTCGCGGTCAGCGTCAGCGAGGTGAATCCCTCGGCTTCCGCCGCGAGACGACACGATTCGAGGATGGCGCGCCCGAGCCCGCGCCGGGTCCAGTCACCGCGGACGAACATGGCACGGACCCGCGCGGGCTCGGTGGCCGGGTCGAGCGGACGATCGTCGTCCGCCGCATCACCGGAACCAGCGTGCGTCCTGTTGCGTCTGCTCCAGCCCCCGCAGGCAACGATCTCGCCGTCTGCCTCGTGCACGAAGTAGGTGCCGTCTTCGATCAACTGCAGATCGAGATGCGCGATGTGTTCCGCCGCGCTCGCGGTCTGCCGCTCGTCGTAGAAGCGGGGGAACAACTCCAGCACCGAGGCCCGCATCAGCGCCGAGATTGCGGGCGCGTCGGCGAGGGTGGCCGTCCGCTGCGGTGGCGTGTACGTCGTCATGTCGCGGAAGATAGCCAACGGCGGCGATCGCGCCTACCGGATAATCGCCCGATGATCACCGACGACGGCCGTGAGCTGTGGACCTCGGCGACCGGACCGGGCGAACCGATCCTGTGCTGCCACGGCGGCCCTGGTCTGTGGGACATGTTCGGCACGCTCGATCCCGGTCCGGGTTTCCGGTTGATCCGGTGGGACCAGCGCGGTGCCGGGCGATCGGAACCACGCGGTCCGTACACCCTCGAACGGATGGTGTCCGACGTCGATGCCGTCCGTCAGTGGCACGGGCTCGACCGTGTCACCGTGCTCGGGCATTCGTGGGGCGCGCATCTCGGTCTCCTTTATGCCCTCGCGCATCCGGAGCGGGTGAGCGCGCTCGTCTACGTGTCGGGTGTCGGCCGAACTCCGCGCGGCCGGCCACGATGAAAGCCGCGAACTCGCGGTGCTGCAATGGACGGCGGACTTCGTGACGGACGGCGAGCGTCATGCCGAGGCGATGGCGACACCCTGGTTCCCGGTCAACTACGAGGCGAACACCGCGTTGAGCGAGGAAATGCGGACGGGTGCCGGAGGAAGCGCTGATCGAGGACTGCCGGGCGCTCACCGTGCCGACGCTGATCATCGACGGGATGGCGGACAACCGGCCGCGGTGGGCGGTCGACTCGCTGGAACAGGCCTTGCCGTCGGTGACCCGGGTGCGGCTCCCCGGCGTCGGCCACGTGCCGTGGCTGGAGGCGCCGGACGCAGTCCGCGGTGCTTTGGTCGACTTCCTGACCGTCTCAGGCTCGTGAGTGGTAAGGACGGTTCGAGCGAACCGGTGTTTGACTACCCATGTGTGACCAGGATCGTCACGGCGTTCCATCGGTCTCGGCCTTGATCAACGGAGGATCGGGGACGTTGAGCGTCTCCGATCCTCCGTTGATCGAGGCCCGACCACCCCGGCGCAGCCCCTCCTGTATCACCTTTCCGGCGCGAGACTCAGATGAGTCCGGTGGCAGTGGTTCGATAGCTGTCAGGTCGTGAGGTCAGGTCGGTTTCGGAACCCGGGCGCCCGCCCACGCTCACGAGGGCCACCCGATCAAGGCCTCGAGCGCGATGATCGAAGCCAGTAGGTAGGCAAACGCCGGTCCCTGCTACTCGCGAGACGGGTGCGGTCACGCCTTGGTGATCGGCTGTTGCAACTCGGTGACCCACTTGTCCCCGTCGGCCGGGCACTCGACGTAGTACTCCCGCGCCGGGCCGCTCGCGCGGTAACCGTGCGCGTCGACCCACTTCGCCAGCGCTTGGTAGCTGGAAAGCACCGTCTTCATCGAGCCGCGGTGCAGAATCGTCGCCGCCGCCGGGACTTCGGCGAGGCTCACCGTCGAGAACCCTTCGGTGCCGTTGGTTTCGGCCGCGATCGGGACGGCGGCGTGGATCAGCACCCGCTCCCCATCGGGCTCGTCTTCGTAGTAGGCGATGAGGGGGCCCGACGGGGTGATTTCGCCGAGTGCCGGGAACAGCTCCTCGTACAGCCGCTGCACCACCGGCCCGATCTCCTCGTTGACGTATCCGCTCGCCGTCCCGGTCAGCTCGGCGACCCGCACGGCGGGCAGGTTTTTGACGACGACGTCTTCGGAAGGCATGCGTCCCTCGCTTTCGATCGACAGGAGCCTGGCCTCGACGGCCTTGAGCCGGGTCTCGTCGGCCGCGATGGCCGCTTCGAGTTCGGCCCGCCGCAGTCGCAGCATCCCGCGCAATTCGTCCACGCCGATCTCCGCGTCGAGGATCTCCTGCACCTGAGTGAGGGTGAAACCGAGATCCTTGAGCGCGATCACCCGGTTGAGTCTGGCCAACTGGTCACCGGCATAGGACCGGTAGCCGCTGAACGGGTCGACGTGGGCGGGCCGCAGCAGCCCGATGGCGTCGTAGTGACGCAACATGCGGACCGACACCCGGCCGTGTTTGGCGAAATCTCCGATACTGAACATGACGTCTCCCACCAGACAACCTGACACGGTGTCACAGTCAAGCGGTCACCGTACGAGCCGGAAGAACGCCCGCACCTCGTCGGTGAACACGCCGGGTTGTTCGAAGGCCGCGAAGTGGCCGCCCCGCTGCAGTTCGTTCCAGTACCGGATGTCGGTGAACCGGCGCTCGGCCCAGCGGCGGGACGGGCGCGGGGTCTCGCGCGGGAAGATCGAACAGCCGGCGGGCACACCGATCGTGTCCACAGTGGACTCGGAGAACCAGCTCGACACCTCGGCGAAACTCTCCCAGTACAACCGGGCGGACGAGGCGCCGGTGCCGGTCAGCCAGTAGAGCGTGATGTCGTCGAGCATGGCGTCCCGGTTCAGCGCGTTCTCCGGATGGCCTCCGCAATCCGTCCACGCCTGGAACTTCTCGACGATCCACGCGCACAGCGCCACCGGCGAGTCGGTCAGCGCGTAGCCGATCGTTTGCGGCCTCGTCGCCTGCTGGATCGCGTAGCCCGAGCCATCGGCTTTCGCGTGTTCGAGGTCGTCGAGCGACCTTCGTTCGGATTCGGTGAGGTCGTCGAACGTCGCCGGGTCCGGCGCCGCCAGCGGCGGATTGAGGTGGATCCCGGCGAGGCGCCCGGGAGCCGTCCGCCCCATGAGCGTGGTGATGCTGGTGCCCCAATCGCCGCCCTGAGCGCCGTACCGCTCGTAGCCCAGGCCGTCCATGAGGCGGATCCACGCGTCTGCGACGCGCTGGATCGACCAGTCCGTTCGGGCGGGTTTGTCACTGAAGCCGTAGCCGGGCAGGGATGGGACCACGACGTGGAAGGCGTCCGCCGCGGCGCCTCCGTGCGCGACCGGATCGGTGAGTGGGCCGAGCACGTCGAGGAACTCGAAGACCGAACCCGGCCAGCCGTGCGTGAGGATCAGCGGCAGCGCGCCGGGATGCGGTGAGCGGGCGTGCAGGTAGTGGATGCCGAGCCCGTCGATCTCGGTCCGGAACTGGGGGATCGCGTTGAGCCGCGACTCCGCGGCACGCCAGTCGTAGGTATCCGCCCAGTATGAGCACAGTTTTCGCAGGTAGGCGGCGGGTACACCCTGCGACCAGTCGTCGACGGTCTCGTCTTCGGGCCAGCGGGTGCGGCGGAGCCGGGCGCGGAGGTCTTCGAGATCGGCCTCCGGGACCTGGACTCGGAAGGGCGTCGCGTTCATGCCTTCCGACGCTAGCGAAGACCCCTGACATTTCCTGATCTCCGGTATACCGCCCGTTGACCGTGAGCAGGTCGGCGGTCTATTCTCGATATGCGAAAAAAAAGTTCCGCATAGCGAAATTACTGAGGTTTCGATGGTTGATCTTGCCGGTTCGCGTCATGCGCTGCCGTATGTGCTGAACCTGTCGATGGTCTTCACCGAGTTGCCGTTGCTCGACCGGGCGGAGGCGGCGCGGGCGGCGGGCTTCACCGCGGTCGAGTACTGGTGGCCGTTCGAGACGGCGGTGCCGGACGCGGCCGACGTCGACGCGTTCGTGGCGTCGGTCGAGAAGGCGGGCATCGCGGTGACCGGCCTGAACTTCTTCCCTGGCGACATGGCGGGCGGCGATCGCGGCATCGTCACCTGGCTCGGGCGCGAGGACGAGTTCGCCGCCGGTATCGCCTCCGCCATCGAGCTTGGCGAACGGCTCGGCTGTCGCCGGTTCAACGCGCTCTACGGCAACCGGATCGACGGCGCCGACCCGGCCGGACAGGACAAGCTCGGGCTGGAGAACCTGGCGCTCGCCTCGGACGCGGCCGCGCGGATCGACGCGGAGATCGTCCTGGAACCGTTGTCGGGGGCGGAGAAATACCCGCTCAAGACCGCGGGTGACGTACTGAAGGTGCTCGACGAACTCGGGCGGGACAACGTGAAGCTGCTGGCCGACCTGTATCACCTGGCGGTCAACGGTGACGACCTCGACACGGTCACGACCGTCCACACCGGACGGATCGGCCATGTGCAGATCGCCGATGCCCCAGGGCGGCACCAGCCGGGGACCGGAACGCTGGACATCGAGGGATACCTGGAAAAGCTGTGGACGGCGGGCTACCGAGGGCAGGTCGGCGTGGAGTACAAACCCGACGGGCCGAGTGCGGATTCGCTGTCGTGGCTGCCTTTCGAACGAAGGGGACGGGCATGACCAAGCTGGGATTCATCGGCCTGGGGATCATGGGCGGGCCGATGGCGGGACATCTCGCCGCCGCCGGCCACGAGGTGAGCGGATTCGACACGAAAGCGGACGCGCTCGCGAGGCTGGAAGCCGCGGGCGGCCGGGCGGCGAACGGGGTGACGGACGCCGTCGCCGGCGCGGAAGTCGTCATCACCATGCTGCCGAACCATCCGCAGGTCGAGGCCGTCGTGCTGGCGGTGGGCGGGGTGCTGGAGTCGGCGAAGCCCGGAACCCTGCTGATCGACATGAGCACGATCCGGCCGGAGACCTCCATCGAGGTGGCCGAGCGGGCCGGTGAGCGGGAGATCCGCGTACTGGACGCGCCCGTTTCGGGTGGTCAGGCCGGTGCGGTACAGGCGTCCCTGTCCATTATGGTCGGTGGCGAGGACGAGGATTTCGCTGCCGCGCTCCCGATTCTGGAGGCTGTCGGCAAGACCATCGTGCACGTGGGACCACACGGCGCCGGTCAGGTCGTCAAGGCCGCGAACCAGCTGGTGGTCGGCGGGACGTACGGGCTGATCGCCGAGGCGATCGTGCTGCTCGAAGCGTCCGGTGTGGACGCCGGGGTCGGGCTGGACGTCCTCGCGGGCGGACTGGCGGGCAGCCGGATCCTCGAACTCAAGCGGAAGTCCATGGTGGCGCGGGAATTCGCGCCGGGCTTCCGGATCGATCTGCACCACAAGGACATGGGCATCGCGCTGGCCGCCGCCAGGCAGGCCGACATCGCGCTGCCGATCACCGGGCTGGTCGCCCAGCTCGTCGCCGCCGGACGGGCGATGGGCCACGGCTCGCTCGATCACTCCGCCCTGCTGAAGGTCGTCGAAACGCTGTCCGGCGCGGAAAGCAAGGAGTGAGGAATGCCAAGAATCCCCGCCATGCGGGCCGTCGTCGACGTCCTGGTCAGTGAAGGCGTCGACACCGCGTTCGGCTGTCCAGGCGCCGCGATTCTCCCGCTGTATCACGCGATGCAGGACAGCGGCATCGAGCATCTGATCGTGCGTCACGAAGAGGGCGCGACCCATATGGCCGATGGCTGGGCGCGGACCACCGGCAATGTCGGCGTCGCGATCGGCACTTCGGGGCCTGCCGGGACCAACATGATCACCGGGCTCTACACCGCGCAGGCCGATTCGATCCCGATCATCTGCATCACCGGGCAGGCCGACTCGCGGAAGCTGCACACCGAGGCGTTCCAGGCCGTCGACATCGTCGAGATCGCCAAGCCGGTGACGAAGTGGGCGGTGCAGGTCAAGGAAGCCGCGCAGCTGCCATGGGTGTTCCGGGAGGCGTTCCGGATCGCGCGGTCCGGCCGTCCCGGCCCGGTGCTGATCGATCTGCCCATCGACGTCCAGCGGCAGGAGATCGAGTGGGACTCCAGCATCGACTCGCCGCTGCCGGTCATCGTCGCGACCCCGTCGCCGGCCAGGGTCGAGCGGGCGCTCGATCTGCTGCTGGCCGCCGAACGGCCGCTGATCCTCGCGGGTGGCGGAGTGGTGCTCGGCGACGCGAGCGAACGGCTGCGGACCGCGGCCGAACTGCTCGGCGTCCCGGTCGGCGTGACGCTGATGGGCAAGGGGACCTTCCCCGAGGACCACGAGCTTTTCGCCGGGATGGCGGGCGTCCAGACGTCGCAGCGGTGGGCGAACGCGGCCTTCCTCGAAGCGGATCTGGTGCTGGCGCTCGGCGCGCGGTTCGGCGACCGGCACACCGGTGACCTGGCGGTCTACCGCGGCGACCGGAAGTTCATCCACGTCGACATCGAGCCGACGCAGCTGGGCAAGGTGTTCGGGCCGGACCTCGGAATCGTGTCGGACACGGGCGCGTTCCTGGACGCGCTGATCGAAGCCGCTTCCCGGCGTTCGGTGACGCCGGACCTCGGGTGGGCCCGCCGGATCGGTGAGTTGAAGGAGAGCCTGCCGCGCCGGGAGGACTTCGAGGACACGCCGATCAAGGCACCGCGGGTGTTCAAGGAGATCAACGAGTTCTACGGCGAAGACGCCTATTTCGTCACCGCGATCGGCTTGTACCAGATCTGGTCCGGGCAGTTCCAGCGCGCGCACAAGCCACGCCATTACCAGGTGTGCGGGCAGGCGGGCCCGCTCGGCTGGGAGATCCCGGCGGCGATCGGCGTCAAGAAGGCCAAGCCGGAGGCCGAAGTAGTCGGCGTCGTCGGCGACTACTCGTTCCAGTTCCTGGTGGAGGAACTGGCGGTGGCCGCGCAGTACGACGTCGGGTTCGTGCTGATCATGCTCAACAACGAGTACCTCGGGCTCATCCGGCAGGCCGAGACCAGCTACGAGATGAACTTCGAAGTCGACATCCGCTACGACAAGAACGGCACGGACAACGTGAAGGTCATGGAGGCCTACGGCTGTGCCGGGACCCGCGTGACCGAGCCGGGTGAGATCCGGGCGTCGCTGGAGTGGGCGCGCAAGGAGGCGGAGCGGACGTCGCGGCCGGTGCTGGTGGAGATCATGATCGAACGCGAAGGGAACGCCGCGATGGGCAAGGCGCTCGACAGCGTTGTCGAGTTCGAGCCGATCGCGGGCTGAGGAAGTGAGGTGAACGGGGCTTTCATCGCAAAAATGAGATGAAAGCCCCGTTCACCTCATCCGGGGCTAGGCCTTGCTCTGGTCGTTGCTGAGCCACTTCTCCGGCCGGACCCGGACCAGCACGGAGTTGTCGCTGAGCGAGCCGTCGACGTACTTCGTGCCCTCCTCCTCGGGAAGATAGCGGTGCGCGATCTTCAGCGCCTGCTCACGGGTCGGCGGCTGGTCGTTGGCGATGACCGGACCCTCGGCCGTCACGTACTTGTACGGAAAGTCCTCCGTCTGCGCGACCAGGCTGAGCCTGCCCGCCTTCTTGATCGCCTTGTCCTTGACCGATCCGCCGTCCATCCAGATCAGGAGTTCCCCGCCGGGCTCGTAGTCGTACCAGACCGGTACGGCCAGCGGGGCCCGTCCCTCCCGTTCCACGGCCAGGACCCCGATGTGGACCTCGCTCAGGAAGGCTTCCCGTTCCTCGGCGGTCATGACGAAAGACGACATCCGTGTCTCGCTTCTCTCGGTTGGTGATCTACGAGAAGCGGTAACGCGGCTCAGCTTCAGGTCATTCCGGGCAGGATCAGGGTGTCGGGGAGGCGGAGCTGGTCGGGGTCGCCTCACCGGTGTTCCCCGCCGGGGTGGACGAAGGCGGCGGAGTGGTCGTGGTGCTGGACGGCGGAGGTGTCGACGACGGCGGCGTGCTCGAAGGAGGTGTCGACGAGGGCGGCGTCGAAGAAGGCGGCGGCGTGCTGGTCGGCTTCGAAGGCGGCGTGCTGCTGCTCGGCGGGAACGACGTGCCGGGCAACGGGTTCGGCGGCGGCGTGGTCGTGCCGGGCGGGGGAGTGCCGGGCAGGGTCGGCACTGGGACCTGGCCACCGGGCATGCCGGCGGCGACGGCCGAGGACTCGGGGGCGCCGACTGGGACCTGGCTGTCCGGGAACGTCGCGACACCGCCGCGGTACGAGACCGCCCACCGGATCACGGTGTCCACATAGGACAGTGAGTGGTTGTAGCGGTACACGGCCACACGCTGGGTCTGCTCGGAGGTCAGGTCGACACCGCCGGAGCAGAGGTAGCGGCCAGAACCCAGTGTCGCGTCGTAGATGTTGTTCGGGTTGGACTCGCCGTCGCCGTTGCCGTCCGAGGCGTAGCCCTTCCAAGTGGACGGGATGAACTGGGTCGGGCCGACGGCGCGATCCCAGACGGTGTCGCCGTCGTACTTGCCGCCGTCGGTGTCCGGGATGGCCGCGAACGGACCGGCGCCGTTGAGCTGCGGGCCACGAATGGGTTCGAGGGTGTTGCCCTTGGCGTCGACGTAACCGCCGCGCGCGTGATTCGATTCGATCCGCCCGATGCTGGCGATCAGCGCCCAGTCGATGTGACAACCAGGCAGTTCCTTCGCGAGGATGTCCGCCGCGTTGCGGTAGGCCTTCATCATGCTGGCGGGGATGCCGAGCGCGCCCGACGGCGCGAACGATCCGCCGACGTTGCCCGTGCCACCGGGGACCATCAGCGGGTCCGGGTTGGGCGGCTCGGGGAGGCTGCCGTCGACGGCGATCTCCGGGACGCTGCCGACAGGCGGCTGCCAGGGCGCGGCCTGATTCTGCGGCGCGGCGGTGTCCTTCGCCGCGGCGATCGGAGTATCAGGACCCGCCGAGGCGGTGACCGCGGGCAGGACGGCGAGCGCGCCACCGGCGAGCGCGAAGGCCGTCCGGTGCCGGGCGGACAACCTGTCCGTCTGTCGAGGGCGGTGCTTCGGCATGTTTCTCTCCCGCAAGGTCGACTGCGGGCAAAACTATCCGATACAACCGATTTTCGGGGAAGGCGAAACGAAAAACCTGCGAACCCGCTGGGATTTCGTCCTCCCGGCACAAGACCTTCGTAGTGAAGTTGTCAATTTCACGCTGAGTTCACCAAAACGCCAGCAGAATCGTCCGCCTCTTCGCGGAACCAGTCCGTACCGCGTGCAAAGACGACTTTGCACAATTTTCTTTGCACACGGTACGCTGCTGCCATGACCGGCCCGCCGCCGCCCGAAGAGATCACCGACGCCGCCGTGCTGAAGGCGGTGATGCATCCGCTGCGCAGGCGGATCATGGAGTCGTTGGGCCGGGGGCCCGCGACGGCGACGAAGCTGGCCAAGGAACTGGGGGAGAGTTCGGGGGCCACCAGCTATCACCTGCGAGAACTGGCGAAGTACGACTTCATCGACGAGGCGCCGGAACTCGCGCACGGCAAGGAACGCTGGTGGCGGGCCCGGCCGCGCGACATCCGCTGGCCCCGGCACAGCGAGCAGAACGACGAGATGCGCGCGGTGTTCGACGAAGCGCACCGTGCCGCGTTCACCGAAGACCTCGAGCAGCTGGCGAGGTTCCTCGAAAAGCGTGGCGAACTGGGCGAGTGGGGCGACGCGTTCGTGTTCTCGCGCGGCACGATGCACGTGGACCTCCCCGAACTCAAGCAGTTCTGGGAGGAGTACCTGAACCTGCTGCGCCGCTACTGGCGGCCGGAACCCGCTCCCGGCGCGCGGAAAGTGATCGTGCGCTGGGTGGCGTTCCCGGATCCGGAAGGGGACGAGGAAAGGGGGGACTGAGCACTACCAGGTGGGAGAGCGGCCACTCGACCACCCGGGATCGCGTCAGCACGCCGGACGGCGTGTCTTCACGAACAACTCCACACAAAGGGGGAGCAGCATGCTGCTCTGGAAGAGAACCGCGGCCATCGGTGCCGCGATGAGCCTGCCCGCGGCGGCTCGACCGGCACTGGCATCGGCGTCTTCGGACGCGGGTGCCACCATTCGCCCGGCCAAGGACAACGTCTGCGCCATCGCCGACGTCGCGGTCACCACGCGGGCCGAGCGTTCGCGCCGGCTCGGAAGCCGGGGCGCGCTGCGCTTCGATCGCTTCCGGTCCACAATGGACCAGATGGGATCGGATGTGCGGAAGGTTCCGTTCGACGTCAAGGATCCCGTCCACACATCGAACACCCTCGACACCGGGCACGCGGCCTTCCGCAAGGTGTTCACCGAACGGTACTGCGAGAAGGACATCCTCGCGTCGCCGTCGATCGAGGTGGTCCAGGTGAGCAGCCGATGATCGCCGCGCTGCTCACGGCCGTGATGGCGGTGTCGGCACCGCTGCCGGCCGCGGCTCCGGCCGGCGACGTGTCGTTCACCAGCCACGGCGTGACCTTGCGCGGAACGGTGGTCGCGCCCGAAGGAGACGGCCGCGCGCCCGGGATCGTCATGGTGCACGGCTCCGGCGAACACGACCGGAACGACTACCGCGCCGAGGCCGAGGCTTTCGCCAAGGCGGGGATCGCGACGCTGATCTACGACAAGCGGACCGAAGGCTACTCGTTGTTCGAGCGGGACTACTCGGTCCTGGCCGACGACGCTCTCGCCGCCGTCCAGGCGCTGCGCTCGCATTCCGGCGTGGATCCGGCCCGAGTCGGGGTCTGGGGCTTGAGCGAAGGGGGCTGGGTCGCGCCGTTGGCGGCATCGAAGTCGAAGGACGTCGCTTTCGCGGTCGCCGTCGGGGCCAACGGCGTCTCTCCCGACCGTCAGCAGTCGTGGGCCTTCGAGACCTACCTGCGGCACGGCGGGGTCACCGGCTCGATGGCGGACATGGTGGCGTCGACGAACATGCGGACCCTCGTGGGCGCCGGTGTATTCCCCGAGGCCGGGTACGACCCGGTGCCGGTGCTGGAGAAGGTGCGGCAACCGGTGCTCGGGCTGTGGGGTGAACTGGACCGGCTGACCCCACCCGGCGAGGCCGTCCGGATCTTCCGGGAAACGCTGGAACGAACGGGGAACCGGCAGTACACGCTGAAGGTTTTCCCACAGGCTCAGCACGGACTCCGGCGGACCACGGACGGTTTCGACGTGCTCGACGGTTTCGCCCCCGGCTACCTCGACCTGGTCGGGACCTGGGTGAACGGCCTGAAGGACGGTCCTGTTCAGCCGTCCGCGGATCCGCCGCCGAGGCAGGAGAGCGAAAGCGTCGCGTTGGCTCCGCTGGCCTGGTTTGAGGCGCCGTGGTTGCAGATCGGCGTGTGGGCGTTGGCGTTGCTGGCGTTCGCGGCCTATCCGGTGACGGCGTTGTTCCGCCGTCGCGAAGATGTGCCGCTCGCCCGGCCCGCACGGTGGTTGGCGTCGACGGGCTTGCTCGCCACGGTGGGATTCCTCGCCTACTACATCACCTTGACGGCGGGAGGCGTGATGGCACCGGGGCCTGTCCCTTTCGGACGGACATTGCCGTGGCTCGCGTTGCAGCTGATCGCGGTCGGCGTCGTCATCGCCGGTGCGGTGACCGCGGTCTCGTGGTGGCGGCGCGAGGACGGCGGGGCAGTCCGGGTCGGGTTGTCGCTGGGCGGAGCCGTGCTGTTCGTTCCGTGGGCCGTCCACTGGGGACTGCTCGTGCCGTGACGTAAGAGCCTGGGTGCCGGGCGGCCACCCGGCACCCAGGCGAACGGAAGCCGCGTCACCACGCCCGAGGGCGTGTCTTCACGAACGGACCTCCTGGTCAGAAGATACTCAGGACTTCGGGGTGACGGCGAACCGGCGCAGTTCCAGCGCCGGGTTCTTGGCGCGGACCTCGGACAGGCGCTCGGCCGAAAGGTCGGCGGCGGCGGTCCCCGTGCGCTCGCCGACCGAGGCGAGCACGACACCCATCGGGTCGACGATCATGCTGTGCCCCGACCCGGTCGGAGCGGCCTGTCCGGCCGCCACGAGATAGATCGTGTTTTCGATCGCCCGCGCCCGGACCAGTGTGGTCCAGTGGTCCTCCTTGAGCGGGCCGGGCATCCACTCGGCGGGCAGCAGCACCGCGTCCGCGCCCGCGTCGACCAGGCGCCGGGTGACCTCCGGGAACCGCAGGTCGTAGCAGGTCTGCAGACCGAACACGATCCCGTCGACCTCGAACGTCTCCGGGGCTTCGATGTCGCCGGGCCGGACCAGTTCCGATTCGCGGAAGCCGAAGGCGTCGTACAGGTGCAGCTTGCGGTAGAGCGCGGCGATCGCCCCGTCGGGACCGGCCGCGACGAGCGTGTTGGAGATCCGCTCGCCGCCGGGGAGCGCTTCGTTGATGCCCGCGACGACGGTGATCCGCCGTTCCTTGGCGAGTCCGCGCAGTTCGGTGACGAACGGGCCGTCGAGTTCTTCGGCCGAGGTCACGAATTCCCGGCTCATCGTCGGTACGGTGAACAGCGAGTACTCGGGCAGCACGACCACCCGCGCCTCGCGGTCGGCCGCTTCACCGACGAGGGAGGCGACGCGGGCGAGGTTGGCCTGTTTGTCGTTGCCTGGCGCGAACTGCGCCACCGCGACGTGCACCATGGGGCCCCTTTCCATCAAGTGGAGCTCTTGTATACATGATGGATACTTGGTTGGTCCAGGTGTAGGCTCAGTCGCGGAAAGTAACGGCACGAAGGGGAACGAGATGACTGTGACCGTCGAAGGGGGCGGCCCGGCGCGCGAACGGGTCTACACGTGGCTGCGCGACGGAATCATCTCGGGTGAGCTGGAAGGCGGCCGCTTCCTCGACGAAATGTGGGTTTCCGGCGTCGTCGGCGTGTCGAGGACGCCGGTCCGGGAGGCCTTCCACCGCCTCGCCGCCGAACGGTTCATCAGCCTCTTGCCGCGCAAGGGTGCGCAAGTACGCACGGTCACCTCCAGGGAATTGGAAGAGGTCTACCAGAGCAGGCGGCTGATCGAAGGCCACGCCATCGCGACGCTCTGCGCGAACCGGGCCGGTGCTCCCGCCGAACTGCCGGAACTCATCGAAGGGATGGAGCGTTCGGGTGCCGGACGCGACTGGTTCGCCGTTTCGGGGTTCGATCGACGGTTCCATCGCGCCATCGTGAACGCCGCGGGCAACACCGTCCTGACCGAGCTGTACGACACGCTCCGTTCGCGGCAGCAACGCGTCGCGGTCCGCGCGCTGGAGGCGCGGCCCGAGCGGCTGACAGTGATCAACGACGAACATCGGGAGCTGGTCGCCGCCTTGAACGACCATGACGCGAAGGAGACGTCACGGTTGCTGGAGCAGCATTTGCGCCCGGTGTCCGAAGTGATGTCGTTGCTGCCTCAGGAAGGCTGACCCGGCTGGTCGTGCGTCGAAGGGTGGATCCCGCCGTCAGCGGTGGCTTTCTGGTTCGATGGACCTGGACAGGGCGCGGAAGCTCCTGCGCGGCGCGATCACGCAAAAATTGGACGGGGTGGGGGCCTGAATGGGACTCGAGAAGATCGTCGGCGTCATGCGCGACAACCTCACCGTCCGGCGCGTCTACGGCGAGCCTGTCGACAAGGACGGTGTCGTGGTGATCCCGGCCGCGAGCGTCATCGGCGGCGGAGGCGGCGGGCACGGCACCGAACAGGGCAAGGAAGGCGAGGGCGGCGGATTCCTGCTCGCCGCACGCCCTGTCGGCGCGTACGTGCTCAAGGGCGGCGACGTGCGCTGGGTACCCGCGGTGGACGTGACCTTCCTCGGCGCGGTGTTCGCCATCATGGTCGCGTCGATCCACAAGGCCAGGCGACGGAAGGGCTGACGCTCAGGCTCGCGGTCGGGCGGTGACGCCGGTGAGGAACTGCTCCCGGTCGTCGTGCTCGCGGACCTGGCCGGCGATGGACTTCGTGAACGGAAACTGGTCGGGATCGAGTTCTTCCCACGCGTTCGCCGCGAGTGCGCTGACCCGACGGCCGATGCTCTCGAAGATCCGCGGCGTGGCCGAGCCGCCGCGATGGCGCAATCTCGTCATGGGGTGAGCCCGTCCTCGACGGTTAGAGCCCCGCCGATGACGGTCGCGGCGGCGAGCAGCGCGCCCTTGTTCGGCACATGTCAATAGATCGCCCCGGAGCCGGTGGTGAGGCGTTCGGTCAGCGTCTTGAAGGTCAGCCCGCTTTCGCCGTCCGCGTCGAGCAGCGCGATGGCCGCCTCGACGATGCGTTCGCGGGACAGTGCCTCCGCACGGGTCCGTGCTGCCATGCCGCCATCCTGGCAGGTTCGGGTTAGTTTGCCTGCATGGCGAAAAGCACGGCGGTGGAGATCGAGGTCGGCGACCGGACGGTGCGCGTCTCGAACCCGGATCGCGTCTACTTCCCGGCGCGTGGTGAGACCAAGCTCGATCTGGTGCGGTACTACCTCGCGGTCGGCGACGGGATCGTGCGCGCGCTGCGGGAGCGGCCGTGCATGCTGCACCGGTTCCCGTCCGGTGTCTCGGGGGAGAAGGTCCACCAGAAACGCGTCCCGAACGGCGCCCCGGACTGGCTGCAAACCGTCCGCGTCGACTTCCCGTCCGGCAGGCACGCCTACGAACTGTGCGTCACCCATCCGGCCGACGTGATCTGGGCGGTGCAGATGTCGACCGTCGAGTTCCACCCCTGGAACTCCCGCCGCGCCGACACCGAACGCCCCGACGAGTGGCGAATCGACCTCGACCCGATGCCCGACTGCCCGTTCTCCACCGTCCGGGAGGTCGCCCACACCGTCCGCGAGATCCTCGACGAACTCGGCATCACCGGCTGGCCGAAGACGTCCGGCGGGGCAGGCCTGCACGTCTACGTCCGGATCGAACCCCGGTGGGGTTTCCAGGAGGTACGCCGGGCGGCACTCGCCTTCGCGCGCGAGGTCGAACGCCGGATGCCCGACGAGGTCACCACCACCTGGTGGCGCAAGGACCGTGATCCCTCGAAGCTGTTCGTCGACTACAACCAGAACGCCCGAGACCACACCATCGCGAGTGCTTACTCGGTCCGCGGTGTGCCCGAAGCCGTCGTCTCGACCCCGATCACCTGGGACGAGATCGACGACGTCGAGCCGCGCGAGTGCACCATCGCCACCGTGCCCGCGCGCTTCGCCGAACTCGGCGACCTGCACGCGGGCATCGACGACACGGCGTATTCGCTCGACACCCTGCTCGAATGGGCGGACCGCGACGGCCTCGAAACCGACGGCTAGCGCCGGTTCGCAACTAGGGCGTGTTTCAGATGTTAGAGCCATTCGTTGATCGCGGCGATGGTGACGGTGGCTTCGTAGCGGACGGCGAGTTTGTCGTATCGGGTGGCGACGGCTCGGTAGCGTTTGAGCCGGTTGATGCC
>NZ_JADNQO010000009.1:0-290462 GCF_047608665.1 Amycolatopsis sp. cmx-11-51
GCCGCCGCGATGCCGCCTCATCACCCCGACGAGACGATATGTCCTGTGTCACTCAGTGTCCCTTCCGACCGCTAAACCAGCAAGTCGATCTTGGTACACCTCTGGCTTACACGGTTACCGTGACACGCCCGGTGCTTCGCGCTGATCGCCCGCCTGCTGGTCGCCACGCCCGCGCAGGCGGCGACATCCGTTACCTTCACCCCGCAAACGATCCTGGCGCCCGGGCTCCCACCGGGTGGCAGGGTCGATCAGAACGTCACTCCCGTTGGCACCATCTCGCTGAACATGACCGCCACGCAAACCGCGTACGTGGTCTCGAAGATGCGGGTCAACAACGCCACCATCCGCAGCCTCTTCGACAACGAAGTCGTCTGCCGGGGTCCGGGCGGCTGGAGCAAGAACATGGTGATCGGGCAGAACGTCTACGACAAGAACTCGGGCTCCCCCGCGCAGGACGTGACGCTCTACACCCGCTTCCTCGTCCACCCCGGCGTCGCCGGCACAGTCACCTGCACCGCGAACGTGCGAGGCAACTCGCTCAACGCCAACGACGCCACCTACCGCCTGGACAGCGGATACATCACCTTCGCCGACACCTCGGTCACCAACGCCACCGACGGGCAACCAGTGCAATCCAGCGTGGGGCCGGGGGTACACAGCCTCAACGCCGGTAGCCCGGTGGTGCGGCTACCCGCGCTCGACTACTTCACCCTCCCCACGACCGTGCAGGGCCTCAACGTCGTCGGCGATGTCGAGCTGATGATCTGCTGGCCCAACACGCCCTGCGACAAGTACAAGACAGCGCAGGTGAAGTTCACACTCTTCGTCAACCAATGGAAATCCGACGGCACCCTCTGCAAAACCGACAGCAGCATCCAGGCCACGCACGACGTGCCGTACTGGGTCCACCACAAATACGTCCCACTCAACAAAGCGGACTTCACCGTGAGCACAGCACCGGGCTGCATCCCCCGGTTCAACGCCTACGTCAAGGCCGAATGGCTGGGCGGTGAGACCGCCGGCATCCAGGGCACGGCCACCGGACTCCCCGACTCACGCGGCTCGACCACCACGCACGACTCCGACATGAGCCACGCGTACGTCCTCCCGTACTGAAGCCCTCTACCTGAGACCGCGTCTCACGTGACGAGTCGTTGAAGCAAGACAGCGCATTCCAACGATTCAGTGGTACCGACCGAACCTCGCCGACGAGTATCCGGGCACCACACGGCCCGCACGCTAGCCATCATGTCGTTTCCGGCGGAACATGTCATGTTCCGCCGGAAACGACAGGTGTGTGATTGTTCGATCAGCTGCCCTGGCAATTCCCGGCGCCTTCGTTGGGCCCGAGCCACTGGTCAACCATGACGGGTCACGAACTCGCTGACATACAAGGAAACCACGAGCACCACGGCGGCCGGTTCCTGTGCACCGGCGTGCAGGAACCGGCGAACGTAGCAGTACCGCGGATCGTCCGGAAGCCGTGCGGGTCGCACACGCATCTGGCTGCTGTCCCGTCGCACTGAACGTGACGGAGCCGCTCCGTGGCATGACGAGCGTCAGTGGCCGGTCTTCTCTTCCAGCATGCGGCGTCGAGTGGCGACCTCGTCGGGGTCGTCGCCGAGGACCAGCAGTTGCAAGGTGCTTCGCCTGATGGGGTTGTCCGTGTGGCCGGTGTCATGACCAGCCACGATGAGCAGGGCATCGGCGGCCAATGCCGGGCGTACCTCGGCGAGCAGGTCGGTGAGTGCGCCGTCGACGGTCAGCGTCACGGACTCGGCGGCGCGGTCAAGGGCGTCGGGGCGGACGGACTGCATCGCCAGCAACGGGATCGAGCCACTGGTGATCCGGAAGTTCAGGTCGAGCACGACCTGCTGGCCGTCCCGGGTTTGGGCGCAGTCAAGGCTGCACAGACCGCGGTAGCCGACATCGGCCGCGCGCTGGGTGATCGCCAGGCATTCGGCGAGCAGTTCGGCAGGAGGAGTGGTGACCGCACCGAATCTGCCGCCGGCATAGACCCCGATCGCGTCGACGCGCTGCTCGGTCACGGCCAGCAGGCGGGCCCGTGCGTCCGCTCCCACGTAGAACTGCAGGCCCCAGTTTCGCAGGATCTGCAGGTACTCCTCGACGACGAATTCGGTGAGCACATCGGTGAACGCCGGTAGCGTGATCCGCTCGTCGGCCCGGTGCAGATATACATCGAGGCTTCCGCCGTGCGCGTCGTTGGTCGCGGCCTTGAGCACCCACGACTTCTCCGCCGGCGCCGCCTCCGCGAGTTGCTCGCGAGTCACGACGCTGCGGTGCGCTTGAAAACGTGGATCGACCAACGTGGTAATGCTGGCTTTGTTGTTCAAATAGCCGACGAGTTGCGCGCTTTTGAGCGCGCGTTCGTCTGGGCACAGCGTGGTTGGCTGCGGGTACTCCATCGACATCAGCAGGCCGTCGGACATCGCTTCGGTCACCCGGGAGGCGAATTCCCTTTCGCTTCGGAACTCGCGCAGGTCTGTGCCGACCGGCAGGCCGCTGTCACGCAGGTGTGCCAGCAAATCCGGGTCCGTGCCACCGGCACTGCAGATCACCGGCGTGTCGGCGGCGACAGCGATCGGTCGCGCGGAAACTACGTCGCGGCTGCGGCGGTGTCTGTTCACTGGTTCCGCGGCGGTCAGTTCGGGCCGGGCGCAGACAGCGATGCCCGGACCGTACACATCGGTGAGAGAACGAGGAGCACAGGCGGCATGCGGCAGAACAACGGGAACACTGATGGAGGATCTCCTGTGGAGTGAGTCGGACCGGCCAGAACCGGCTGCGGCGTGCGGGTAGATACGGGGAGGACGACAAGGCGTTGGCCGATCGACGCCCGCGAGCACGGCAAAGAACGTCGCCATGAGCGCGCGCCGTCAGACCCTGTCAGGCGCGGTTCACCGACGTGGTGTCCTCACGTGATCCGAAGTCGGATCCTTGTGGCGAGTGAGAAGTCTCGGCGAAGCCAGGGCTGGTTGGCGTGAGTCAGGCGGCGGATTCTCTATAACGACAGGTCAGAGCGCTGCGGTCCGGCAAGTTTCCGACCAGCGGTGGATGCTGCCGCACCCACGATGAAGCCGGCATAGCGAATCGGCGCCGACCGCGGGAAGATCAAATCTGGGAACAAGTCGTCGTGACTATAGCGGATCACGCAAGCGGTGCGACGGCCGAACACTGGGCGAGCGTCGAAATCGACACTGAATCGCCCCTGGTGCCCAGACACGAAGAAGCCCAGGCCGCGTGGCCTGGGCTTGTGCTCCCCCGCTTGGACTCGAACCAAGAACCCTCCGGTTAACAGCCGAATGCTCTGCCAGTTGAGCTACAGGGGATTGTGCTCCGCACCGGCCGGCTCGCTCCGACCGATGAGAGAACTCTAGCCCACCACCTCCGGCAGCCGCTCACCCACCCCCCACTTTTGTCCGTCACCTCGTCAAGCTCGCGTTTTGAGGGACAATGACAGCCGGAGCAAGATCGAACGGAGGCGTGGACTCGGATGAAGATGTTCCTGCTTGGCGCGGCCGCGGGCTATGTGTTGGGCGCGAAGGCCGGCCGGGGACGGTACGAGCAGATCGTGCGGACCTACCGCAAGATCGCTGACCACCCCATGGTGCAGGGCGCCGCCGGGGTCGCTCGCGCCAAGGTCGGTGAGAGGTTCGGGCGGCCCCGGCGCTGACGATGCCCCAGACGAACCGAAGGGGCCCTTCGCCTGCGGCGGAGGGCCCCTCACGGCACCACGGCGACCACGAAGACGCGCCGGAACTCGAACCACGTACTCCCATCGGAGCGCGGCGGGTAGGCCTCGTCCAGCTTTCGGGCGATCTGGGCCCGGAAGTGGTCCCAATCGGCGCCCGGCAGCGCCTCTTTGACCGGTCGCAACGAGGTACCGGTGATCCATTCGAGCACGGCGTCCTCCCCGGTCAGCCGCTGCAGATACGTCGTCTCCCAGGCGTCGACGGCGCATCCCGCGTCGGCGAGCAGGTTTCCGTAGCCGAGTGGGCCGTCGACGGCCTCGCTCTCCCGCAGGACGACGTCGGCGAGGCGCGGGGCCCACTCCTCGGTGCGCGCGAGGGCGCGGACCAGGGCGTGCGACGGGGCGTCGAAGTTGCCGGGGACCTGGAACGCGAGCGTCGCCCCGGACGGCAGGTGGTCCACCCAGCGACGGAGCAGGACTCGATGCTCGGGGACCCACTGGAGCACGGCGTTGGAGATGACCACGTCGGTGTCCGGCTCAGGCGTCCAGTCGTTGACGTCCAAGACCCGCGCGTCGACGCCTCGTGAGCGAGCGGCCTCGACCATCTCCGGGGAGCTGTCACTCGCCTCGATGACCGCGTCCGGCCAGCGTTCCGCCAGGACGGCGGTCAGGTTCCCTGGCCCGCAGCCGAGGTCGGCGACCCGGCGGGGCTTCACGACCGGTATCCGCCCGATGAGGTCGTGGAACGGCCGGGCCCGCAGGCCGGCGTAGTCGAGGTACTTGACCGGATCCCACATGGCGCCTCCCAGCGATACAGTACGAGCGTACTGCTAGCCGCGGGGCTTGGCGAGTTTCTCCGCCGCTTCCTCGGCGATGGCCTTGATCACGTCGACGTCGGTGCCCGGATCGGCCCGCACCTGCAGCACCGTGCCGTCCCGGCCGGGGACCTTGCGCTCGACGAACCACGCTCCCCCGGTCCCGAGGTCCTTGCGGTGCCGCTCCCGGACCGAACCGTCGACACGCTGCCGCAGCAGGAACGGGACCTTGCCCGGCCGCGCGAGCCGGAACCGGACCGGGGCCTTGTCGGCCAGCAGCACGGCCTTCCCCGCGGACCCGGTCTCCTCGGACTCGGTCAGGGTGAGCACCCCTTCGGACCACGCGGCCTTGCCGATCAGATGCCAGCCGACCCGGCGCGGCCCTTCTCCGCCGGGGATCCACAGGCCGAGCTGCGTGACGAGCAGATACCCGCCGCTCTCGACCGGAGCGCTCCCGACGACGTGCTCGCCGTCGTCCAGAGTGCCTGCGAAATCCGCCGGGACACGGTCACCCAGCAGGTGACGCAGCCAGCCCATGCTCAGTCCAATCCGCCGATGGCCTGTTCCTTCAGCGCCTTCCGGTACTGCTCGAGCGCGACCAGGTCGCCGAACAGCGCGCGGTAGTCGTCCGGCGCCTCGACCGGGGAAAGCCGCTGGAGCTTCGACTTGATCTCGTTGATCTGGCGGCCGACCAGGCTCTCCTGTACCGCCGCGAGCTGCGCCGAGATGTAGCGCGAGTCGACCTCGCCCTTGGCCCGTAACTGTTCCACCGAAAGTTCGCTGAGCACTCGCCGTACCGTCCCTTGTGGACAGTGCGGGGCGGCGGCGTCGAGCAGGGCGGGCCCGGTCAGGCCGGAACCCGCTCCCCCGGCGGACAGCAACGCCTTGTGAATGGCGACGTAAACCGGGTGGGTGAACGCGTCCTCGGGGAGCGCGTCGTACTCCGCCCCGGCGAGCATCGGCTGCTGCAGCGCCGCCTTGAGCGCTTCCCGCTGCGCGATGAACCGCGGATCGCCGGGCGCGGGCCTCGGCAGGTCGTCCTCCGCGGTGGTGGTGGTGGCCGCCGCGGCGGGCCGCCGGGCCTCGACGGTGGAGGAGCGTTTCGCCGACGCGCCCGCGCTGCCGCGGACCCGGTTCACCACCTGCGCCGCGTCCTGCCAGCCGACCCACCAGGCGAGTTTCGACGCGTAGCCGTCGCGGCTGGCGCGGTCCTTGATGCCCGCGACCATCGGGACGGTCTTCTGCAGCGCCGCGACCTGGCCGTCGACGGAGTCGAGGTCGAAGGATTTGAGCATGCTCTTGATCGCGAACTCGAACAGCGGGATCCGCCGCGCGACCAGATCACGCACCGCGGTATCACCCTTGGCGAGCCTCAGTTCGCAGGGGTCCATGCCGTCGGGGGCGACCGCGATGTAGGTCTGCCCGGCGAAGGTCTGGTCACCCTCGAAGGCCTTCAGTGCCGCCTTCTGACCGGCTTCGTCACCGTCGAAGGTGAAGATCACTTCGCCGCGGAAGGCGTCGTCGTCCATCATCAGCCGCCGAAGGACCTTCATATGGTCCTCCCCGAACGCCGTCCCCGACGACGCGACGGCCGTCGGCACCCCGGCGGCGTGCATCGCCATCACGTCGGTGTAGCCCTCGACCACGACGACCTGGTGCCGCTTCGCGATCTCGCGTTTGGCCAGATCGAGGCCGAACATCACCTGAGACTTCTTGTAGATCGGCGATTCCGCGGTGTTCAGGTACTTCGCCGAGACGCGGTCGTCGTCGTACAGGCGCCGCGCGCCGAACCCGACCACCTCGTTTCCGACGTCGCGGATGGGCCAGAGCAACCGCCGGTTGAACCGGTCCATCGGCCCGCGCTGCCCTTCCTTGGCCAGACCGGCCGTGAGCAGTTCCTTGACCTCGAACCCGTGGGTGAGCAGGTGCTTGGTGAGCTTGTCCCAGCCCGCCGGCGCGTACCCGCAGCCGAACGTCTGCGCGGCGGCGGAGTCGAAGCCCCGCTCGGACAGGAAGTCCCGCGCCGCGCGCGCGTCCGGGGTGAGCAGCTGCTCGGCGTAGAAATCCTGAGCCGCGCGGTGCGCTTCGATCAGCCGGGCGCGAGTGCCGCGATCACGCTGGACGCTCCCGCCGCCGCCTTCGTAGGTCAGCCGGAACCCCGCGCGATCCGCGAGCCGCTCGACGGCTTCCACGAAGGAGATCAGGTCCATCTTCTGGATGAACTTGATCACGTCGCCGCCCTCACCACAGCCGAAACAGTGGAAGGTGCCGTGGCTGGGGCGCACGTTGAACGACGGGGTCTTCTCGTTGTGGAACGGGCAAAGCCCTTTCAAACTGCCGCCGCCGGCGTTGCGGAGCGCCAGGTAATCGCCGATGACCTCGTCGATTCGGTTGCGGTCGCGCACCTCCGCGATGTCGCTGTCCCGAATCCGTCCTGCCACGCCCCCACTCTAGGCCGTGTCCTGGTTCTTCGTGCTGGAGGCCCGTGCGGCACACTCGGAGAATGAGCACCGCCCTGGATGAACTCGCCGGGAAGTTCGCCACACTGCGCCCCCATCTGGTGTCGGTGGCCTACCGGCTCACCGGCGCGCTGACCGACGCCGAAGACGCGGTCCAGGAGTCCTGGCTGCGGCTGAGCGGCCTGGACGAGGGCCGCCGCTCGGCCATCGAGGACCACAAGGGCTGGCTGACCACCGTCGTCAGCCGGATCTGTCTCGACCGGCTGCGGTCGGCGGTGGTGCGCCGCGAGCGGTACGTCGGCGAGTGGCTGCCCGAGCCGGTCCTCGGCCCGCTGGGCACACCCGCTTCGGAGGACCCGCTGACCATCGCCGTCCGCGACGACGGGATGCGGATGGCGGCCATGGTGGTCCTCGACCGGCTGACGCCCGAGCAACGTGTCGCGTTCGTTCTGCACGACGCGTTTTCGGTGCCGTTCGGCGAGATCGCCGAAATCCTGGGCTGTACCACGGAGGCCGCGCGCCAGCACGGTTCCCGTGGGCGCCGCGCGCTCGCCGACGCCGATCCGCCGCCAAGGACGGCGCTCGCCGAGCAGCAGCAGATCATCGAGAAGTTCATGACCGCGATGCTCACCGGCGACATCAAGGCGGTGGCCGAGGTCCTGCACCCGGACGTCGTCCTCGTCGGCGACGGCGGTGGCAAGGCGCGCACGGCGGTGCACACGGTCAGCGGGCTCGACAAGGTCACCCGGCTGTTCCAGGGCCTCATGCGGATGTACGACCCGGCCGGGATCGAGAAGGCCAGGATGGCGCTGGTCAACGGCGACCTCGGGTTCTACATCCCGCCGCAGGCCGCCTCGGAAGGGTACCGGGCGCTCGACGAACACGTCGACGCGTTCGTCATCCGCGACGGGAAGATCGTCGCGATCTACGACATGGCGAACCCGGACAAGCTCGCCACCGCGCGCTCCCGCGTCGGCTCCTGACGCAATTCGTCCTCTAGTTGCGGTAGTTGGTAGCGCGAACTACCGCAACTAGAGGACGAAACGCGTGAGGTCGGGTCAGGGGAGCGGGATCCGGCACGCGTCGCCCGAGGTGAAGCCCTGCGCGGTGATGTCGAGCGCGCTGTTCATCCTGGCGCGCAAGTTCTCGAGCGCGATCTGGTAGGTCAGTTCGATGACACCCTTACGGCCGAACTCGCGTTCCAGTTCGGCGACCTGCTCGTCGGTGACGGTCACCGGGCTCGCGGTCATCGCGTCGGCGTACGCGAGCGCGAGCCGTTCCTGGCCGGTGAAGGCGGGCGACATCGCGTAGTCGTCGATGTTCTTCAGCCGTTCGATGTCGAGACCCTCGTGCACCTGCAGCATGGTCCCGAAGTCGATGCACCACGCGCAGCCGAGCTGCGTCGCGACCCGGTACACGGCCAGCTCGCGCACGTTCGGCGGCAGTGCCTTGCTGGCTTTCTCGACCAGCACTTCGTGCAGTCCGCTCGCGCGGAACAGCGCGGGGTGGTGCGCGGCGACCGCCATCGGCTCGGGCACCGCGCCGAAGCGCCTTCCGGCGAACTTGTAGGACAGCTTCAGCAAGAGGCCGGCTTCGGCGGTCTTGACGGCGGGAATGCGCGGCATGATGTCCTCCTCGTGCGGTTGCGATCAGAAGGTGGACGAGGCGGCCCGCGCGGACGTGACAGCCGTTTCGGTGAGGCGAGCCACACGACAGGAAGCGATTAGCCTTTTCGCCGGAACCCCGATTCGATCATCGAGGGTAAACTGGCTCTCCGTAATTGCTTCCGTACCAACCGATGCCGACCCGTCGGTCTCTTCGGCGATCCCTCCGCACTCCCCCATCGGAGGAACACATGGACCACCTCGTCATCGGCGCCGACTGATGCTCGCCGTCGAAGATCCCGCGACCGGGCAACGGATCACGAGCGTCCCGAACGCCGGGCGCGCCGATGTCGACGAAGCGGTGCGCGCCGCCGTCGGCGCCTGGCCCGCCTGGCGCGCCACGGACCGGCACACGGCGCTGATGTCGTGCGCGGTCGTCGTCGAAGAGGCCGCGGCGGTGCTGGCCCCTGTGCTGACCGAGGAGCAGGGGAAACCGCTTCGGGAAGCCGAAGCCGAATTCGCCAAGGCCGCGGCGCGGTTCCGGTACTTCGCCCGGTTGAGACTCGAACCGCAGGTCGTCGGCGATGGCCGGATCGAGGTGCACCATCGCCCATTGGGTCCGGTCGCCGCGATCACGCCGTGGGATCTCCCGGTCCAGCTGGCCGTCGCGAAACTCGCGCCCGCCTTCGCCGCGGGGAACACGGTGGTGCTCAAGCCGTCGCCGCATACCCCGCTCACCACCCTGCACCTGGGCCGGATGCTGGCGGAGGTGCTGCCACCGGGCGTGCTGACCGTGCTCACCGGACAAGACCCTCTCGGCGAGTATCTGGTCTCGCACCCTGGGATACGGAAGATCGACTTCACCGGCTCCGTCCCCACCGGGAAACGGGTGGCCACCGCGGCCGCGGCCGCGTTGAAACGGCTGACCCTGGAACTGGGTGGCAACGGTCCCGCGATCGTCCTTCCCGGCACCGATCCCGCGCTTATCGCGAAAAGCCTGTTCTGGAGCGCGTTCGCCAACTGCGGGCAGATCGGCATAGCGGTCAAACGCGTCTACGCCATCGGGCCGGCGTATGACGGCATCGTCGAGGCACTGGCGGCCTTGGCGGAGAAGGTCGTGGTGGGCGACGGACGGACACCCGGAACGCAGATGGGCCCGGTGAACAACCGGCCGCGATACGACCGCGTCACCGATTTTACCGAGGAAGCGCGGGCGCGCGGCGCGCGGGTCGTCACCGGCGGACGGCTCGACGGGCCCGGCTACTTCTTCGCCCCGGCGATCCTCGCCGAGGCGCATGACGGGATGCGTGTGGTGCGCGAGGAGCAATTCGGCCCGGTGCTGCCGATCGTCCGATGCTCCACAGTGGACGAAGCCGTCGGACTGGCGAACGACTCGTCGCCGGGCTCGTGCGGGTCGGTGTGGAGCACCGACGAGCAGCGCGGCGCCGAAGTCGCTCGGCGGCTCGAATGCGGGACGGTGTGGGTCAACGAGCATTTGGCTCTGCCCCTCGACGAACCCTTCCCGGGCTCGAAGCAGAGCGAACTGGGCGGCTCTGGCGACATCGCGGGCAACACGGAACCGTTCGTCGTGCACCGCCACCCACCAGCCCGCAATTAGTCCTCTAGTTGCGGTAGTTGCACGTGCAAGGACCGCAACTAGAGGACTACTTGCGAAGGGGGTCAGGGGGTGATGGTCCGCACGTCCCAGATCCAGACACCGTCGACGAACTCGGCGGGCTTCCGCAGCAGCAGGTCCACCGTGGCCCGGAACGCGTCCTGGTGTTCGCGCGGGATCAGCACGAGCACGTCGGCGTTCCAGTACCGCAGATCCTCCAGCGCCTGCACCCGCTGCGACTCCGTGATCGTCGCCGGCACCCCGGTCTGCTTGATCTGGTCGAAGATGATCGACGTCGGCCGCTGGATGGCGCCGTAGCGACCGCGTTTGTCGTCCGGCCCGCTCGGGCCGACGAAGTAGCCCTCCGGCATCGAGTAGCCGAGTCCCGCGTCGATCTGCCAGTGCAGCGGCTCGGATTCGCCGGAACTCGGCAACGGCACGGGCACCACGGTGCCGCCGGGCGCGACGTAGGTCCGCCAAGTGCCGTCGGCGAGGAACCTCGGTGTCGGCGGCCGGTCCTTCACGACCAGTTGCGTCGGCGCGACCGGCAGCAGTACCGCGATCACGACGCCGATCCAGACCAGCCGCAACGGGAATCGCCGCTCCCCCGGCACTTCGGGCAGTTTCGACGCGACCGTGTGGACGCGCTCGGTCGCCAGCGCCAGCAGGGCGCCGATGAGCGGGATGCAGCCCATCGCGAGCCGCGATTCCAGCAGCGATTCGAACAGCGGCAGTTCGGAGAAGAGTTTCCACGGCCCCGGGATCCCGGTCTCCTCGTGCACCACGATCAGTTGCACACCGAGGGAAAGCCAGGCCATCACGAACATCGAGATCGCCAGCGCCCGCGCGAACACCTCGCGCCACAGCCAGACGGTGATGACCACCATCAGCACGATCAGCGGCCAGCCGAAGAAGGCGTTCTCCTCGGTGCGGTTCATCGACACGTCCGCCGCGGCCTGTGGCTGCCCGGCGACCGACTGCGTCGCGAACCGCGTGAACGCGGCGGTGTCGTTGCCGACGGGGCCGTGCTCGATCGCCTGATAGCTCTGCGGGCCGAAGAACTGCCACCACAAGGGGAAAGCGCACAGGATCAGCGCCACGAGGACGCCGATGCCGACCCCGATCCCCAGCGGTTCGGCCATCGGCGGGAACTCGCGGTAGTTCGTCGCGAAGTAGGCGATGGCGAAGATCGCGAACGCCATCGCGAAGATCAGCAGCGGCTCTTCACCGAGGAAGACCTGGTACGCCGCGAGCAGGCCGAGGAAGATCCCGTTGCGGACCGGCCGCTCGCCGCGCGCGATCTTGAAGACCAGCAGCGCGATGAACGGCAGGACGAACCACGCGACGAAGTTCGGGTGCGCGTTGCCGTGCGAGATCATCGGCGGGGCGAACCCGACGAAGGCGCCGCCGATGGCCGCGCCCACCCGATGGGTGACCAGATGCCGCGAGAAGACCCAGTACCAGGCCGCCGCCGTGCCGGCGAGGCCGCCGGTGAGCGCGATGGCCCAGGTGACCGTCGGGCCGAAGATGAGCGTGACCGGCGTCAGCGGGATGCCGATGCCGAGCATGGCCGTGTTGGCCATCAGGTTCACACCGAGCGGGTGGTTCTGGAAGTGCGAGGTGAGCGGGTTGTTCAGGTGCTGCACGTTGTCCGCGGTGACGGAGAAGAACCACTCCCACAGGTTCTGGTCCGACGCGCTGTTCCAGAGGTAGCCCTCTTTCAGGTCGAGCCAAAGCCCGTTGTAGAGCAGGAAAGCGAACAGCAGGAAGCCGCCCATGATGGCGGCGTCGGCGGCGGCGAATCGGCGGGGTCTCGGGGGAGTCTCCACGGCCTCAACGGCCGCCGCCTCAGCCTGGAAAAGGCTCACTGACCATCCTCACGGCTCGACAACGCGGGCGAGAAAGTAGATCACACCCGTCGAGGCATGCCTCACGAGCAGAAGGAACGGGCGATCGACGGCGACCTCGAGAGGTTCGTCGACCATGATCGACGTCAGCCGCATCAGCACCGCCGTCGCGGCGGCGCCTTCGAGGCCCTGTTCGTCGATGCGGAGCACGGACTGGTGGACGACTTCCGACACTTCGAGCCGGTCGTCGTCGGCGAGCCCGGTGAGATCGGCGCGGGCGGTGAACATCGTCCGCACGCCGAGTTCCTGGAGCTTCTCCGTCAGCGGGCTGGCGACGTCCAGCTTCAGCTTGGGCAGCGACAGGCTGAGTGTCTTCGAGCGGGTGTTCTCCAGCAGGCGTGCCAGCTTGGCGGGGTCGAGTTCGGCGTCGTCGAGGTCGCCGTCCGGCAGCAGGACGATCGCCTCCACCCCGCCCTCGGCGCCGAGCCGGACGACCTGCCAGCCGTCCTCGTGGGTGTGGTCGAGCTGTTTTTCGAGCCACATCGTCGGCACCGTACGGGTACCGGACGCCGCGTGGAAGTCCGCGGGCGCGGTGTTGTCACGCGAGAACGGGTTGGTCCACGCGGTTTTGAGATACAGCGCGTTGACGATCGCGGCGACGGTGTCCGCCGCGACGGTCCCTGGCCGCAGAAGTTCGGGGATCAGGTCGCGGGTGGCCTCGGCGACGTCGGCGTTGATCAGCCGCCGCGCGGCCTCCGGATCGTCGCCGAACGGAGCGCTCGCGACCTTGCCGCCCGGCCACGTCGCCAGTTCGTCACGGAAGGAGTCCTCGAGCGGGAGCCCGTCCCAGGCCCAGAGCGTGTTCGCGACCGCGAGTTCGGGGCCGTCGTCGAGCAGCGACGAAGCCTTGCCCAGCAGGTCGGCGAGCTCGTCCGGGTCACCGAGCAGCGCGATCAGTTCTTCTCTGGTCTTCCCCTTGGCGGCCTGCGTCACCAGGCCGAGCGCGCTCGCGATCGAGTACGGCGAGAAGCACGCGTTCTCCGCGCGGCTCGCCAGCACTCGGTAGAGGTCCAGACCAAACCGGAGGTGGCTTTCGACAGCGCCCATGCCGCAGACCGTACCGTGGACGGGCCCGTCCGTCTCCTGTCCGAAAGTTCCGCCTTGTTCACGAGGTGAGACAAGGCTGGCGTGTCGCGAAAGCCACTTTCGCGACCTCTGATGTCCCGAAAGTGGCTTTCGCGACACCGATCGGGGCGGGTGAGCGGCCGGCCCCGGCGGTCGTACGTGTTCGGGTCGTCAGAACGACCAAAACTCACGACTCCACTCAGCCGTGGCGGCCCGTGTGCCAGGCATGCCACGCGTAGGCCTGCGCGTCCGTGAGCGACGCCACCTGGTCGACGACCACGCGCAAGCGGGCCGCGTCGTCCGCGGCGGCCTCCCACGCGGGCAGGAACAGCCCGTCCAGCGCGTCCGGCGCGCGGCGGCACAGCGCCCCGGCCAGTTCGGCGAGTGTCTGGCGCTGGCCGTCCTGCATCGCGAGGCGCCGCCTGTCGCTCATCACGTACCGCAGCGCGAGCGCCTTGAACAACGCGACCTCGGCCGCGACCTGCTCCGGGATGACCAGTTCCGCGGCGTAGCGGCTCAGCGGGCCCTCGCCGTGGACCGCCCGCGTCGCGCCGACGACCGCCGTCGCGAACCGGCCGACCAGTTCGCTCGTCAGCCGCTTCAGCGCGACCTGCGCCTTGAGCGATCCGTCGAGTCGCTGTCCGGTGAGTTCCGCGACCACGGGCAGGTCGAGCAGTTCCTTCGCCGCACCCTCCAAAGTGGACTGTGACTGGTCCGAGAACCGCCGTGCCACCTCGGCCACCGCCGCGCGTTCCTCGGCGTCGGCCAGTACCCGCAAGGAGATCCGGCCCGCCAGGACCCCGTCTTCGACGTCGTGCACGGAGTACGCGACGTCGTCGGACCAGTCCATGATCTGCGCTTCCAGGCAGGTGCGACGGTCCGGCGCGCCCGCGCGGACCCACGCGAACACCTCCGCGTCGTCGGCGTAGACGCCGTACTTCGGATTGCCCTCTTCACGCTGCCACGGGTACTTCGTCGAGGCGTCGAGACAGGCGCGGGTGAGGTTCAGCCCGCCGACGGACCCGTCTTCGAGCAGGACCTTGGGCTCCAGCCTGGTCAGGATCCGCAACGTCTGCGCGTTGCCCTCGAAGCCACCGCACGGCTGCGAGACCTCGTTCAACGCGCGCTCACCGTTGTGCCCGAACGGGGGATGCCCGATGTCGTGCGCGAGCCCGGCGGTGTCCACCAGATCCGGATCCGCGCCCAGTTCGTCCGCGATCCCCCTGCCGATCTGCGCGACCTCCAGCGAATGCGTCAGCCGGGTACGCGGCACGCCGCTGACCTCGGCACCTTCACCAGGGCCGACCACCTGGGTCTTGCCTGCCAGCCGCCGCAGGGCCGCCGAGTGCAGCACCCGCGCGCGATCACGGGCGAAGGCGTTCCGCCCGTCCTCGGCGCCTCCCAGCGCCGCGCCCTTGGGCCGCTCGGGCAGCAAACGCGCCGTGTCGGCCTTGGTGTAGGTGTCGCTCACCGGCCCAGCTTAAGCGCGAGCACCGACAACTACAGGGCGTCGACGGGGACTTGGTGAGACGGTAGTGCCACTTACAAAGCATCGACCGGAGACTTCGTAAGACGGTAATACAGCAGCGCGCCGGTCTCGCGGACGATGTAGCGCGCCTGCGTCTCGCGGGTCTGCACGACCGGGCCGTGGTGGGTGGGCGAGGTCCAGGACTCCAGGCCGAGGTCGTCGGCCATGGCCCGGGCGCGGAACGAGTGCCACGGGTCGCTGACCAGCACCGCCGTCTTCCAGCCCCGCTTCTGCACCTGCTCGGCGACCGCGCGCAGGCTGCGCAGGGTATCGCTGCCCTCCCCGACCGGCAGCGTCGCCGACGCGGGCACGCCTCGCTTGCGTAACCACTGCGCGCCGGCCTGTGCTTCGGTGTAGTTGTCGTCCGCTTTCTTGCCGCCGGCGGTGACGATCGTCTTGGCGACGCCCTGGTCGTAGAGCGTCTTCGCCTTGGCCAGCCGGGCCTGGAAGATCTCCGACGGCCTGCCGTTGTACTGCGCCGCGCCGAGCACCACGATGACGTCGGCCTGATCGCGCACGTCTTCCCTGGCGACCTGCCAGACCCGGAACGCCGTCCCGCCGATCACCGCGACGACGATCAGCAGCGCTCCCGCCACGATCCGGCGCACCCGGTTCGCGCGAGTGGGTTTGGTCCGTTCGGCGGTACTCACGGGGTGATTCTCGCAGAGCGGCGAGGTGCTCTCAGAGCCAGCCGCGTTCTTCCGCGAGCCGCACCGCTTCGGCCCGCGTCCTCGCGCCAATCTTGCCCATCGCGGCCGAAAGATGGTTGCGGACGGTGCCTTCGGAAAGGTGCAGCGCACGGGCGATGCCGGCCACCGTGCTGCCGTCCTCGGCCGCTTTGAGGACGTCGTGCTCGCGTGCGGTGAGCGGGCTCGCGCCGGTGGCGAGCGATTCGGCGGCGAGCGCGGGATCGACCACCCTGAGTCCACTGTGGACTCGGCGGACGGCGTCGACGAGTTGCTCCGGTGGGGCGTCCTTGACCACGAATCCCGCGGCGCCCGCCGCCATCGCCCGCGCGAGGTAGCCGGGTCTGCCGAAGGTGGTGCAGATGATGATCCGGCACGACGGCAGCGCGCCGTGCAGTTCGGCGGCGGCCTCGAGACCGTCCTTGCCCGGCATCTGGACGTCGAGCAGCGCGACGTCCGGGGCGGTTTCCTTCGCCCGTGGAAGCACTTCGTCACCCGAGCCGACCTGGGCGACCACCTCGATGTCGGTTTCGAGGCCGAGCAAGGTGGCCAACGCCCCACGCACCATGGCCTGGTCGTCGGCGAGCAGGATCCGGATCACGCGCGACCTCCAGCGGGTTCGGTGAGCGGCGCACGCACGGCGGACTCCGGTACCTCCGCGCGGACGAGCCATCCTCCCGCAGACGGCGCGGTGGTCGTCAAGGTCCCGCCGACAGCGGCCAGCCGTTCGGTGAGCCCGCGCAGGCCGTTCCCCGCCGCCGCCTCGCCGCCTTCGCCGTCGTCCTCGACTTCGAGCCAGGTCTTGCCGAAGCGGACTTTGACCCGCTTCGCCTCGGAATGGCGGAGAACGTTGGTGACCGCTTCCCGCAGCACGTAACCGAAGGTCCGCTGCAGACTGGGATCGACGTTGTCCACCGCGTGCGGCAGCTCAGCGTCGATCTCCGCCGCCCGCAGCGCCGCCCGTGCCCCGGCGACCTCCACCGAGAGCGACACCTCGCGATACTCGGAAACCGTGGCGCGGATGTCCGAGAGCGCGCTGCGGGTCAGGCTCTCGACCTCGCTGATCTCCCGCAGCGCACGGCTGTCGTCCGTGCCGCTCTCCAGGATCCGGCGGGCGAGGCCGGACTTGATCGTGATGGTGGTGAGGCTGTGACCGAGGATGTCGTGCAGATCGCGCGCCAGCCGTTCGCGTTCGCCCGCCACCGCGAGTGTCGCGATCTCCTGGTTCGCCGCTTCCAGCTTCCGCACCGCGCGGACCAGGTTCGCCATGAAGAACATCGCCGCCGTGATCGAGGTGACCGCGATGAGGTCACCGAAGTCGTCCCTCCCGAGGATCAGGTGGACGAGCAGCACCAGCAGCAGGGCCCCGCCGTCCAGGATCAGCGCCCAGGCGGGCGGCAGGGTGAACGCCAGCACCGCCGTCGCGTAGATCAGGACGTACGGGTTGTTGTCGTGCAGGAACACCAGGACGAGACCGATGAGGAGCATGAGCACCGAGAAGACGTAGGTCGCCTTCCGCCGGGAAGGCCGCAGGCTGAGCGGGAACAGCACGTAACAGACGCCGTAGACGATCAGGAAAGCGGCGGTCACGAGCTCTTTCCCGGTCGCCCCGTCGGTCAGCAGGTCCACCGCCTCGGGGACGAGGCTGGGCAGGATGAAGGCGAGGCCGAGTACGGCCCACCGCCCCGGCCGGGGTCTCCGGCCGGTCCGCGGTGGCATGTCCGCCCACCAGTTCTCCCGGCTGGTCAAGCCCGTCTTCACCCTGCCCGGGTAGTCGTTCACCGGTTCACCTTTTTTCTCAGACCCGCGCACTGTCTTTACGGTAACGCCTGATCACCAGCACCCCGAGAACCGCGGTCCACGCCGCCAGCACACCGAACGCGCCGGGGAGGCTCACCGTGAGATGGTCGGTGACGACCGGGCGGACCAGCTGGATCAGCCAGTACGTCGGCGTCACCTTGGCGAGGTCGGCCATCCACGACGGCGTCCCGTCGATCGGGATCCACAAGCCGCCCAGGAAGCCCATGCCCATCATGACGATCATGTTCATCGGCTGCATCGACTCCGGCGTCCCGAACTGGCCGAGCAGCACCAGCGGGACCGCGCCGAGCCAGCTGCCGAGCACCAGCCGCAGCCAGCCGGCGGCGTCGAGGTCGACGCCCTGGAACAGGACGCCGACCAGCGGGACGAGGAGCAGCGGCGGAAGCGCGACGAGCATCGCCGAGAGCGCCTTGCCGCCGAGGTAACCGGCGCCGGTCAGCGGGGTCAGCCGCAGCTGGCGCTGCCAGCCCGCGGACCGCTCGATCGCCAGTTTCGCGCCGCTCGTCATCGCGGCGGAGAAAGTGCCGAAGGCCGTCATGTTGACCATGATCACGCCGGAGATGTTCACGTCGGCCGAACCGAAAACGTTGACCTGCAACAGGAACATCAGCACCGGAAAGGCGACGGCGAAGAGCACGAACCGCGTCGAACGGAAGGTGCGGACGATCTCGGTCTTGAGAAAGGCCGGGTTCATCGGACAGCTTCCTCGGTGTCTTCGGTGCTGTCGGTGGTCAAGAAAAGGAAGGCGCCTTCGAGGCCGATGGCGCTGATCTCGATGTCGTGCGCTTCGGGCACGTGGGCCAGCAGTGCCCGCAACGTGGTGTCGGAATCGGAACTGGAGATGACGACGCGGCCGCCGCGGAGTTCGAAACCGGTGACCGCGGGCACCACCGCGCGGACCGTGCGTCCCCCTGCCAGCGCACGGACCTGCGCGACCGAACCGTCCGCGACGATCCGCCCCGACCGCATCAGCACGACACGGTCGGCGAACTCTTCGGCCTCTTCGAGATAATGGGTCGCGAACTCCGACCGTGCGGCCGGAGTTCGTGAACTCGTACATGGACTTCCAGAACTCGCGGCGCGTGCCGACGTCCATCGCGGCGGTCGGCTCGTCGAGGATCAGCAGGTCGGGGTCGCTCACCAACGCGACGCGAACCGCACGCGCTGCTTCTGGCCGCCGGAAAGCTTGGTGGAACGCCGATTCGCGATGTCCTCGACCCCGGCACGGCGCAACGCCTCACGCACGGGCATCGGCTTGCGGTGCAACGCGGCGACCATACCGACGGTCTCGGCGACCGTGAGATCCTCGACGAGCGCGCCGCCCTGCAGCATCGCGCCGATCATCCCGTCGCCGACCGCGTCACCCGGCTCGCGCCCGAAGACGGTCACGGTGCCGCTGTCGGGCACGGTGAGGCCCAGGGTCATGTCGACCGTGGTGGACTTGCCCGCGCCGTTGGGGCCGAGAAGCGCGACCACCTCACCCGGCGCGATCGTGAGGTCGAGGCCGTCGACGGCGTGGACGTCGCCGTAATGCTTACGCAGGCCGGAAAGTCGTACCGCCGCCCCCGCGGTGATGCCTTGTTCTCGCAGGCCTGGAGCTTGTCGCGCGGGGGCGCTCCGGACGTGGGCCGCGCGTCACGAACTGGGGGTGACAGTTGTCAGGGTAGGCCGCGGGTGAGAGCGTTCCCGGCGAGATCCCCGCCCACCGCTCACAACAACCCCGCCCCCGAGGTGATGAACGGTCCGTTCAGCACAGAATTTGTGCTGAACGGACCGTTCATAACATCCGCGAGCGGGGTCAGCAGCCGATCAGGCGCCCCGCCAGGTAAGCCTCGAGCTTGTCGATCGCGACCCGCTCCTGCGCCATGGTGTCGCGCTCCCGCACGGTCACCGCGAGGTCGTCGAGTGTGTCGAAGTCGACGGTGACGCAGAACGGCGTCCCGATCTCTTCCTGGCGCCGGTAGCGCTTGCCGATCGAGCCGGCGTCGTCGAAGTCGACGTTCCAGTGCTTCCGCAGCGTCGCCGCGACGTCGCGCGCCTTCGGCGTGAGGTCGGCGTTGCGGGACAACGGAAGCACGGCGACCTTGTACGGCGCGAGGCGGTAGTCCAGCTTCAGCACGGCGCGCTTGTCGACGCCGCCCTTGGCGTTGGGGACCTCGTCCTCGTGGTACGCGTCGACCAGGAACGCCATCATCGAGCGGCCGACACCGGCCGCGGGTTCGATGACGAACGGGCGGAACCGCTGCTTCGAAGCCTGGTCGAAGAACGACAGGTCGACACCGGAGTGGTTCGAGTGCGTCGTCAGGTCGTAGTCGGTGCGGTTCGCGATGCCCTCGAGCTCGCCCCACTCCTGGCCCGCGTTGAACGCGAACCGGTACTCGATGTCGACGGTGCGCTTCGAGTAGTGGGAGAGCTTTTCCTTCGGGTGCTCGTAAAGCCGCAGGTTCTCCGGCTTGATGCCGAGATCCTTGTACCAGTCGGTGCGCGCGTCGATCCAGTACTGGTGCCAGGTCTCGTCCTCGCCCGGCTCGACGAAGAACTCCATCTCCATCTGCTCGAACTCACGCGTGCGGAAGATGAAGTTGCCCGGCGTGATCTCATTACGGAACGACTTGCCGATCTGGCCGATGCCGAACGGCGGCTTCTTCCGCGCGGTGGTCTGCACGTTGAGGAAGTTGATGAAGATGCCCTGCGCGGTCTCCGGACGGAGGTAGTGCACGCCCTCCTCGGACTCGACCGGGCCGAGGTAGGTCTTCAGCATCATGTTGAAGTCACGCGGCGCGGTGTACTCGCCCCGGGTGCCGCAGTTCGGGCACGGGACCTCGGACAGGTCGTCCTCGGTCACCTCCTTGCCCGTTCGCGCGGAGAAGTCCTCGGCGAGCTGGTCGGCACGGAAACGTTTGTGGCAGGAGAGACATTCGATCAGCGGGTCGGTGAAGACGTCGAGGTGACCCGACGCGCTCCAGACCTGGCGCGGCAGGATCACCGAGGAGTCGAGGCCGACGACGTCGTCCCGGCTCTGCACGACGTTCTTCCACCACTGGCGCTTGATGTTGTCCTTGAGTTCGACACCGAGGGGCCCGTAGTCCCACGCCGACTTGGTACCGCCGTAGATCTCTCCACACGGGAAAACGAAGCCTCGACGCTTACACAGGCTGACGACGGTCTCAATGGTGTTGGCGGGCACTCCACGCTCCGAAGCATGCGGGGACGGGTATCGGACTAGAACGACAAGACTAACCGCCCGTCCCCGCACGACCTCCGGCGAGGTTGGAACGGGTCAGGGGCGGCTGACCAAGGACGCGGTGACGATGCGGTTGTCCTCGTAGCCGTCGGTCCCGCCGACGTACTCGCCACCACAGGTGACCAGCACCAGCCGGTGCGGACCGTCCGGTCCGAACAGCTTCTCCGCCTGCTCGGCGAGCTTCGTCTTGTGCACGGTGACGATCTCGCCGATCTTGTAGACCCACTTGCCGCCGTCGGTGTCGACGACGTTGACCTCCTGACCGGTCTTGAGTCGCCACAGTTCGTCGAACGGGCCCTTCTCGCCCTTCCAGTTCACGTGCCCGGAAAGCAGAGACGCGCCCTGGTCGGCGCCCAGTTTCGAGCCCCACCAGGTGGCTTCGTCGAGACCCTCGGGGATGGGGAGGGTCCCATCGGCGGTCAGTTCCTTGCGGATCAGTTTCGCCGTGCCGCCACCGGGCAGTTTGACCGTTCCGGGCGCCTGGCCCGTATCCGCCGCGACCTCGGACTGCTGCACCGCCGACGCGTTCGCCTGGTCCTGTGCTGCCGCGACGACCGGGTCACTCTTCTCAGTGACCCCAAGCCCGGTGAAGACGAACACCGCGACCACGGCCGCCACCACGAAGATCCCGGCACAGGCGAGGACCCAGCCCAGCTTTGACCGCTTCTTCGGGTGCTCCTCGCCCGCCGCGCCGTCGTCGAACTGTCCCACCATCGGGTATTTCTCCTTGCTCGCTTCAAGCCGCCGAAACGGCCGGTGTCGCTAGACACGCGATGTGAGCTGACGGGGGTTGCATCGACTTCCCCGCAATTAGTCCTCTAGTTGCGGTCCTTGCGTGTGCAACTACCGCAACTAGAGGACTAATTGCGGGGCGGGCAGGGGTCAGGCGGGCGGGCCGGAGACGGGGGTCGCGACGATGACCCGGTTGTCCCGGTAGCCGTCCGTCCCGCCGAGGTAATCGCCACCGCAGGTGACCAGCACCAGCCGGTGCGGCCCGCGCTGCGCGAACAGCTTCGCCGCCTGCGCGGGCAGGTCGTTCTTGTGCACGGTGACGACCTCACGCACGCGATAGACCCAGATCCCGCCCGCCGCGTCGCTGACGGCCACCTCCTGGCCGTCCCGCATCCGCCACAGTTCGTCGAACGGTCCCTTGGCACCGTCCCAGTTGACGTGCCCGGAGATCAGCGCCGTGCCGGCTTCGGCGCCGAGCCGCGCGCCCCACCACGCCGCGTCGCCGAGACCACGCGGGATCGGGAGGACGCCGTCGGAGTTGACCTCGGACCGGACGAGCTTCGCCGATCCGCCCTCGGGCAGGCGGATGGTGCCGGGCCGTTGCCCGCGCTTCGCGTTGTCCGCGGGCAGCACCAAGGGCGCGCCTTCTTCGCCAGGCATGACCGCGGGTTCCGCGAACGAGGCCGCGGGTTCCGGCGGGATCCAGGTCAGCACGATCACGCCCGCTGAGATGGCGAGCGCGGAGACGACGGCGGAGAGTCCCGCGACCCAGGTCCGCACGGGACCGCTACTTCTCCCGCGCCGGCACGGGCTCGCGACGACGGTAGAGCAGCAGGGCCGCGGCGCCGATCACGATGCCGCCGCCCAGCAGTCCGAGCCCGACCACGGTCCGCGTCGATTCCGCGACCTGCGGCGGAATACCGCCCGCGGGCACCGTCCCCGGCACCGACGGCTGCTCGGGCGCGGCGCCCGGCCCGGTGCCGCCGGCGGGCTTCGCCACGAAGTTCTTCGGGATCGCGCAGCTCACGCCGCCGAGCACGATCGTCGTGCGGGCCTCGCGCAGGTCCCTGCCCGCCGCGTCACGCACGTGCGTGACGATGTCCAGCTTCCAGCCCGCCGCCGCGGTCACGTCACCGTCGCGCCAGCCGCTCTGCCGGATGAGCTGGTCGAAGGCGGTCACCCGCGACACGGTCAGGTCGGAGGTGGTCTTGTCGTTGCTGATGTTCTCGTTCTTGACGATCGACGGCGGACCGAGCTTGAGTCCCTTGACCTCGACGCCCGAGGCGCCGGACTGCTTCAGCGCGCCGGTTTCGTTCCGCACCCAGATCTTGCCCACGCTCGTCGACGACGTCGTTTTGCCCGGCGAGACGCAGTCGACCGCGCTCTTCGCGCCTTCGAGCACCAGCACCGTGTTCTCGGCGAGCGTCGCACCGCCGTGCCCGTTGTCGATCAGGGCGTAGTTGCTCTCCGCGATCGCTGTCGGGACCGTGGTCTGCCGCAGCGCGGCGAGCACGTTGTGGTCGCGGCTGGCGATGCCGGCCGGGTACGGGCTCTGCGCCCCGTAGCGGCCGAGGTTGATGGCCCATTTGTCGCCGAAGGTGTTCCGCTCGCCGTCGTCGCGGGGGACGACGGTGCGGTCCGGGGAGAGTTTCGACTGGCCGGGCGTCAACGGCGAACGCTGGGTCTCGGTGATCAGCGATCCCGGGTTCCCGATGCGTACCGATGCCACGTTCGCGAACGACACGGGGCCGGTCTTCTCATCGACGGCCCGCGCCGTCTGCGCCGAGGCGAGCCCCGGAACCGACGCCAAAGCGAAGGCCGCCGTCGCGACGGCCAGCTTCGTCACGAAACGAGTCATGTCTCCCCACTGCCTCTCCGTGCCCTCCGAGCGCGGTCGTCAGCGTACGAGAAGCGACGAAACGCTCCGCGACAACCTTGCACCGTCAGCGACCACATGCGAAGTGGAATGGTCATTTCTTTGCGAAGTCACCCGAATGGATCAGTAACGATGCCGCCGGCCGGTCGCCCGGTCGGCGAACAGACCACCGGGGACGGGAACACTAGGATGGGCTGGACTGTTACTGGCAATGACTTCGGAAATCATGATGGACCTGGAGGCGGCGATGGCTACGGTGACCCCGGATTCGGCCGCCCCGGGCTTCACGGAGGAGCCCGGACCGCATTCGACGGCCCGTCCCCCCGCCGAACCCGCCGCATCGGCCTCGGCCGCCGTGCTCGCCGACGCCGGTGACCTGCTCAGGGCGCTCGCCGCGCCGGTGCGCATCGCCATCGTCCTGCAGTTGCGTAACGCGGACCGGTGCGTGCACGAACTGGTGGACACACTCGACGTCGCGCAGCCGTTGATCAGCCAGCACCTGCGGGTGCTGAAGACGGCGGGCGTCGTACAGGGTGAGCGACGCGGCCGTGAGGTGGTGTACCGGCTGGTCGACGATCACCTTGCGCATATCGTGGTGGACGCCGTAGCCCACGTTCAGGAGGGGAAGTGAGCATGAGTCCCACGATGGCCAACAGTTCCGCGCCGGTGCCGGGACGCCGGTCGACGAAACAGCGGGCCGCCGTGGTCGAGCTCCTCAAGGAGATCGACGACTTCCGTTCCGCCCAGGAACTGCACGACGAGCTGCGCAAACGCGGTGACGGCATCGGTCTCACCACGGTGTACCGGACGCTGCAGTCGCTCTCGGAGGCGGGCGAGATCGACGTCCTGCGCACCGACACCGGCGAGGCCATCTACCGGCGCTGCTCCTCGCACCACCACCATCACCTCGTGTGCCGTCTCTGCGGCAGCACCGTCGAGGTCGAGGGGCCGGCCGTCGAGCGCTGGGCCGAGAAGATCGCTTCGGAGCACGGCTTCTCCGACATCAGCCACACCGTGGAGATCGTCGGGACCTGCTCGAACCACTGACGTTCGCGGCCTCGCACCCAAGCGTGACCATCCGTGAAAGCCTCCTTGCCTACCCTCAAGGTCAGCGTCCAGGCAAAATCGAGTTCTTGCAGGTCAGGCGGTTATTCGTCCTTCATCGTCGCCCGAGCGGGGAAGATTCAAGACGTTCGACGTCCCAAATCCCCCTCGACCCTGCCTGGACACTGACCCTCAAGGTAAAGGAAGTAGGCCTTCCCTGCTTCGCGGGCCAGAGGCGCCGGACATCCGGGCTCAGTATTCGTAAGGGTCCTTCGGCGCCGGCACCTGCCGCACCGAAGCAAGCGTCAAGTCCGGCATATAGCTGTTCTCCCGCACCGCGGTGCCCGGCACGACCGTCCCGGTCACCTCCAACCAGGTGTCGTCACCGAAGCCCGACACGCCCTCGCCCACCAACCGCACGGTGATCGGGAAGGCGTCGGCGGCGCAGCAGCCGATGACCATCCTGGCCAGCATCGTGTTGCCCTCGTTGTGCACGACGAACCCGGACAGCCGCACCGTGCGCCCGTTCAGCGTCCCGCTCTTGTCCCAGCCCGCGCGGCTGACGAAGTCGTTGACCTCCAGCGGCACCACGTCCCCGGCCGGCAGGGGCGGGAAGGCGGCCGCGTTGCTCGCCGAGGCGCTTTGCGGCGCTCTGGCCTCGGTCCGGGTCACCGAGTCGGCGCCCAGCGCGGGCGGCGCGACCAGGAAGACGGCCAGCACCGGCACCATCAGCAGCCAGGCCGAACGCGTGTTGTGGTCGTGCCCGTGGACCTCCACAGAGGTGGCGGCCCGCGCGGCCAGCAGGTCGCGGACGATCGCGACCGCGCCCAGTGCGACCATCACCGCGCCGCCCGCGATGATCCACGGCTGCTGCGCGGGTTTGACGTAGCGCAGGTAGTCGCCGTTGACGGTGATCTTGAGCAGCGCCCCGCCGAGCAGGATCAGCAGGATGTTCTGGGTCTCGCGTTTCACGCGCCACCTCCAAGGATAAGCACGCCCGAGACGACGGCGCACGACAGCGCGACGACGAACGTCACCGGCGCGAACCGCAACGCGAAGGACTTGCCGAAGGTGCCGGTCTGCAGGGCGAACAGCTTGACGTCGATGGCCGGGCCGACCACGAGGAACACCAGTTTCGGCAGCAGCGGCACCGCGGTCAGCGACGCGGCGACGAAGGCGTCGGCCTCGCTGCACAGGGCCAGCACGACGGCGAGCACGGCCATCACCAGCACCCCGAGCACGATCTGCTCCCCCAGCACACCGAACCACTTGGCGGGCACCAGCACGTTCATCGCGGCGGCGATCATCGCGCCGAGCACGAGGAACCCGCCCGCCTCGACCAGATCCGCCCGCGCGGTCTCGGCGAACGTCTTCCAGCGCGAACCGTGCTGAACCTCCGGAAGACGCCGTAGCGCCCGCTCCGCGATCCAGTCGAGCTTGCCCCACTTCGCCCACAGCCAGCCCATCACCATCGCCGTGGCGAGCGAACCGGCGAACCGGGCGAACACCATCTCCGGGTTACCGGGGAACGCCACCGCCGTGGCGACCAGCACCACCGGGTTCACCGCGGGCGCGGCCAGCAGGAACGTCAGCGCGGCCGCGGGCGCGACACCCTGGCCGATCAGCCGGCGCGCCACCGGCACCGACGCGCATTCGCAGCCCGGCAGGGCGACCCCGGCCAGCCCGGCGACACCGACGGCCGCACCGGCTCGGCGAGGGAGCACCTTCTTCAGCACCCGCGCCGGGACGAACGCCGCGATCGCGCCGCTGATCAGCACCCCGAGCACCAGGAACGGCAGGGCCTGCACGCAGACGGCGACGAACACCGTCGAGCCGGTCCGCAGCGCTGGCACGTCGAATACCTGCTGGAGCCAGCTCTGCCCGAGGATCGCGATCAGCAGGATCGCGCAGAGCACCTCGATCGAGGTGATCTTGAACCGCCGGGCCGGCTTCTTCTCCGGGGCGCTCCTGGAAATGGTTTCCATGCGCGAGATGATGCCAGGTGACCCTGTGTGGAGAAGGTCAGTCCCCCGGGGCCGTGCCCAGCAGATCGGTGCGCAGCTGCGAAGCGGTCGACACGACCAGCATGAGCAGCGTCCCGAGCGGCGAAGCGTCCATGCCCTCGGCCGGGAACGCGTACCTCAGCGTGATGTCGATGCCCTTCTCCGAGCGCACCACGCCGAGCGTCCCGAACAGGCCCTGCCCGGCGCGTTCCGCCGCCGAAACCGCGATCGCCGGGTCGTCCGGCAGATCCCAGGCGACGACACAGGTCAGGCTCAGCACAGTCAACCCTTCGGCCAGCCGGGTCGCCTGGATGACACAGGGGACGTCGGCGTGGGAGAAGGTCAGCGCGCCGTCATCGTCGACGTGGACTTCGAGATAGCGCTCGAGGGCTTCCCGTGCCGACGTCAGCAACGCCGCCGTGTCCGCTGCTTCGGTGGTCATGCGGTCCCTTCGGAAGCCTTGTCGATGGCCCCGCCGAAGCGGCGGTCCCGTTTCGCGAACTCGAGGCACGCCCGCCACAGGTGGGTGCGGTCGAAGTCCGGGAAGAGCGTGTCCTGGTAGACCATCTCGGCGTAGGCCGACTGCCAGAGCAGGAAGTTCGACGTCCGCTGCTCCCCCGACGGCCGCAGGAACAGGTCCACGTCCGGCATGTCGGGCTGGTACAGGTACTTCCCGATCGTCTTCTCGGTGACCTTGTCCGGATTCAGCTTCCCGTCGGCCACGTCCTGCGCGATCCGGCGCATCGCGTCGCCCAGTTCGGCACGGCCGCCGTAGTTGACGCACATGGTCATGTTCAGCGCCGTGTTGTTCTTGGTCTTCTCCTCGGCGACCTGCAGTTCCTTGATGACGCTCGCCCACAGCTTGGGACGGCGGCCCGCCCAGCGGATGCGGACGCCGATCGAGCCGAGGTAGTCGACCTGGCGGCGAATGGTGTCGCGGTTGAAGCCCATCAGGAAGCGGACCTCTTCCGGGCTCCGCTTCCAGTTCTCGGTGGAGAACGCGTACACCGACAACCATTTCACGCCCAGTTCCACGGCACCGCTGGCGACGTCGATCATCACCGCTTCACCGCGTCTGTGGCCCTCGATCCGGGGCAGTCCCCGCTGGTTGGCCCAGCGGCCGTTGCCGTCCATCACCAGCGCCACATGCTTCGGGAGCAACTCCCGGGGGATCTCCGGAGGCCGGGCACCGGACGGGTGCGGCTCCGGCGCGCGAAGTTCGATTTGTGACGCCTTGTTCTCGCGTCCCCTGCGCAGCACCTTCGAGCCTCCTGATCGAGTGAACCTGTGCCTGCGACCCTACTGCGCCGGAGTGACGCCCTCCCGCGCACGCCTCTCCACCAGCGGCAGCGACCGTAACTGGCGCTCCAGATGCCACTGGAGATGCGCCGCGACCAGGCCGGACGCGTCCCGCCGCGGCACCGGTTGCGACGCTTCGGCCACCGGCCACTCCCCGTGCAGGAGCGCCGCGAGCAAGGTCAGCACCTCCTGGGAGGGGTGGACACAGCCAGGAACCCGGCAATCCGGGCACATCGAGCCGCCTGCCGACACGCTGAACGCCTTGTGCGGTCCCGGCAGGCCACACCGGGCGCATTCGGTGATCGCGGGCGCCCACCCCGCGTAGGCCATGGCCCGCAGGAAGAAGGCGTCGAGGACGAGGGAGCTGTCACGTTCGCCGCCCGCCAGCGCGCGCAGGGCCCCGACGACGAGCATGTAGAGCTTGAGCACCGGCTCGCCCTCTTCGGCCGACAACCGGTCCGCCGTCTCGGCGATGGCGCTCGCGGCGGTGTAGCGCTGGTAGTCGGCCACCAGCGGCAGCGCGAAGGCGTCGACCGTCTCGACCTGGGTGATCACGTCGAGGGACCGGCCGGTGTAGAACTGGACGTCGACGTGCCCGAACGGCTCCAAGCGCGCCCCGAAGCGCGACGACGTCCGACGCACGCCTTTCGCGACCGCGCGGACCTTGCCGTGCCGTCGCGTGAGCAGGGTGATGATCCGGTCGGCCTCACCCAGTTTGTGCGTCCGCAACACCACTCCGGTGTCGCGATAGAGGTTCACCACCCCGACATCGTCCCACCCGGGGCCGACATCGGGGTGGTGTGCCCCGGAATCAGCAGTAGCGGCCGTAGCAGCTCGGCACGGACGCGGCCGCGATGATCGAAACGATGAAGATGACGATGCCGACGACGCAGCCGAGCCCGCCGATGATCGACGCGATCATGCACATGGTCTTCGTCGACCTCGACGCGTCCGCGGCGGCGGCGTAGTTGCCCTGCATCTTGTAGGTGTTGACCTCATTGGACTTCATGATCGCGAAGATCGCGATGATCCAGCAGAGGAAGATGCAGCCGATCGCCCAGCCCTTGTAATCCTTGATGGCGTTGATGTCACCACCGGGCATACCGCCCGGAGCACCATAAGGAGCGGGCTGGCCGTACGGGGCCGGCTGACCGTAGGGAGTGGGCATGCCACCGGACGGGGGCCCGTAGCCAGGCTGCTGCTGTCCGTAGGGTTGCTGCTGGCCGTAAGGGTTGGTCATGTGAAGTGTTCCTCGGTTGTGTTCAGGTTCAGAACGACGCAGCGACCACGATGATCCACAGCAGGGAGAACAGGCAGCCGACACCGCCGATGATCGACGCGATCATGCACATGGTCTTCGTCGACTTCGACGCGTCCATGGCGGCGGCGTAGTTGCCCTGCATCTTGTAGGTGTTGACCTCATTGGACTTCATGATCGCGAAGATCGCGATGATCCAGCAGAGGAAGATGCAGCCGATCGCCCAGCCTTTGTAGTCGGGGATCGAGTTGATGTCGCCGCCGCCGCCGGGCATGCCACCCGGAGCGCCATAAGGCGCGGGCTGGCCGTACGGCGAAGGCTGACCGTAGGGCGCCGGCTGGCCGTACGGCATCGGGTTCGCCCCCGAGGGCTGGCCGTACGGCGCGGGCGTGGCGCCGGACGGGGGTCCGTATCCGGGCTGAGGCTGCTGGCCATAGGGCTGCTGCTGGCCGTAGCCGGGCTGCTGGCCGTACGGGTTCGTCATCGGGTTCCCCACTTTTGTCGTGCTTCCCGGCGGGTGGATCCCGCCGGTCGTTCCTTACTGCTGCGGTGTTCCGGGCCCGTTCGGCCCGTCCGCGCCGGGCAGCTGCTGCCTCAGCTGTTCCGGCGTGATCTTCTGCGTCGGCTCGGCCTCGTCGAACCCGGACGGCGCCTGCTGAGGCTGCGGACCAGGGCGGAGAACCTGCGTCGGCTCGGCTTCGCCGAAGGCCGGTTCAGTCTGGGACTCCGGGGACGGCGCCGCGGTTCCCGTCGGCTGCTGCCCGAACGGCTGCGACGGCTGAGGTTGCTGAGCCTGCTGAGTCTGCTGACCGAACGGCGAGGGCTGCGCGGGGAACCCCGGGGGCTGGCCGAACGGAGCAGGCGCGGGCGCGGCGGCGTCCACCGGGACGACGACGGTGCTGAGGATCTTGTCGGCGAACGTCTGCTTCTTGTCGTCCCACAGCGGCCAGAGGTAGCCGAGCCCGCAGACCCAGCCGTCGAGGTTGTGGCACAGGTCCCGGACGAAGGACATCAACGGGCCGATGGGCTGTCCGTCGGCCTCGCGGACGAGCTTGATCTTCAGGACCTTCTTACCGAGGGACTGACCGGTGGTCCCCATCCGGATCCACCGGTTGTAGATGGTCCAGCCGAGTCCCGCGAGGTAGCCGAGACCGGCGATGATCATGCCGACGGTGTAGGACCCCGTCGCGGAGATGATGGAGCCGAGGATCGGGAGCACGGCGATCGGCCCGAAGTCGATGAGGGTCGCGCCCGCGCGCAGGCCCCAGTGGGCGTAATCCTGCCTCGGTCCGAATTGGGACACCTGGCCGAACGGCGCCTGCTGGCCCGGCTGCTGCTGTCCGAACGGCGACGACTGCGGTTGCTGACCGAACGGCGACTGTTGGTGTGGCTGCGCGCCGAACGGCTGGCCCGGCTGCTGCTGTTGCCGGCCGATCGGGGAAGGCTGGGCCTGTGGCTGGCCGAACGGCGAGGACCGCTGCTCACCGGGCGCTTGCTGGCCGAAGGGCGAGGGTTGGTCACCCTGGGGAGGCTGCTGACCGAAGGGCGAAGGCTGATCTCCCGACGACGGCTGTCCGAACGGCTGCTGCGGCTGCGGTGACTGCTGCTGCCCATCCCCCGGCGGGGGCCCGAACCCGGGCGGCGGCTGCTGTCCCGGCGGCTGCTGGCCGTAGGGAGTGGTCATCGAAATCCCCTCGCTGGTTCCTCGCCCCTGCCGCACGGGCCTCGTGCGGCGACCCGGGCTGAATGTACGGCATGGGTACACGCCGAGCAGCCGGTGCGCGGGAGCGTACTCGGTGCCACCGACGATCCGGGGCTCGGCCCGGCACTCAGACGTACAGCGAGGTGAACGGGGCGAAAGGCAGGTTACGGATGACGAACCAGACGACGAACACGACCCCGAACGCGAGCGGCGTCCAGCGCCAGTGCAGCCAGCTGTTCACCGCCCGGCCACGGAACCTGCCGACCGCCCAGGCGGCGGTGCTCCAGACGAGCAGCAGAACGACCACGAAGGACACCGCGTTGTAGTGCAGCGCGGCGGGGATGTCGCCGTGCAGCGCGCTGTAGACCATGCGCATGCCACCGCAACCCGGGCAGGCGATGCCCAGCAGTGACTTGGTTGGGCAGACCGGAAGCGGCCCACCAGGGGTGGTGGGATCGCCCAGCCAAAGGACGACGCAGCCGAGCCCGGCGCCGGCGGCGATGGCCAGGGGTGGCCCCAGCGCGCGGGCCCGTGCTTTGAACCCGCGCGCCGGGGATCCCGTGTAGACGGACGTTGTCACGGCGTGAAGCTTCCCGCCGAAGCGCCGATGATGACCATCACCACGATGAAGATGATGTACAGCAGGAAGAGAACGCCGGTGGCGATCGCGCCCCACATGGACCACTTCTTCGCGTCGTCGGCGGCCTTCTGGGCTTCCGCGTGGAAACCCTGTGACCACAACGTCTGCACCTGGCTCGACTTCACGATCGCCACGATACCCAGCGGCAAGCAGCACAACACGGTGCAGAGAATGGCCCACACCAGGTTGTTGTCCGGCGGCGGGCCGTAGTTCGGCATGCCACCGTAATACGGCTGCTGCGGCGGAGGCCCGCCAGGAGGCGGGTAGTTCGGGTACTGGTCGGTCATGAAATCTCCCCCTCTATCGCCCTGATCAGCGGTAGCTGTTCATATCGGTCGAGAAGACGCCGAGGGCGACCACCAGGACGAAGTAGAGGATGCCGACCACGACGCCGACGATCGCGGCGATGATGGCCCACTTCTTGGCTGCGTCGGCCGCTTCCTTCGCGGCCGCGGGCTGCCCCTGCGCCCAGAGCGTGTTCACCTGGGTCGCTTTGATGATCGAGACGATACCGAAGGGCAGGCAGCACAGGATCGTGGTGAGGATCCCCCACACCAGGTTGTTGTTGGGCGGCGGGCCGGGGTTGTGCGCACCGCTACCGCCCTGAGGGTCGCCGGAGTAGTTGGGCAGGCCCTGGTTGTCGGTCATTTACCGCTTTCCCTTCACGAATGAAATGTGCAGATCGACCCGCGCGCGCCGCTGCCCGATCAGCGATCAACGGAGTCGAGGAATGAGACTCTAAGGTCACCCGTCCGGTTCCACATCATCAACCGGTGTCCGCGACCGAATTGAGACATTCCGTTCAGGTAGAAGCAGTCAGAAGCCCAGCCGTCGCAACTGGCGGGGGTCGCGCTGCCACTCTTTGGCGACCTTGATGTGCAGGTCGAGGTAGACCTTCGTACCGAGGAGCCCCTCGATCTGCTGCCGGGCGCGGGCGCCGACGTCCTTGAGGCGCTCACCCTTGTGCCCGAGGATGATGCCCTTCTGGCTCGGCCGTTCCACATAGAGGAACGCGTGCACGTCGATCATGTCGTCCCTGCCTTCGTGCGGCAGCATTTCCTCGACGGTGACGGCGATCGAGTGCGGGAGTTCGTCCCGGACACCCTCCAGCGCGGCCTCGCGGATCAGCTCGGCGACCAGGGTCTGCTCGGGCTCGTCGGTGAGTTCCCCGCCCGGGTACAGCTGCGGGCCTTCGGGAAGGTGGCGCACCAGCAAATCCGCGATCGCGCCGACCTGGAAACCGTCCACAGCGGACACCGGGATGAGCTCGGCGAATTCCATGACCTCCTGCAGGGCGAGCAGTTGCTCGGCGACCTGTTCGGGTTTCACGAGATCCGTCTTGGTGACAACACCGATCACCGGGGTCCGCTGCGCGATCTTCTTGAGCTCGGCGGCGATGTACCGGTCACCGGGACCGATCTTCTCGTTGGCGGGCACACAAAGCCCGACGACGTCCACTTCGGACCATGTCGAGTGGACGATGTCGTTGAGCCGCTCGCCGAGCAGTGTCCTCGGCCGGTGCAGTCCCGGCGTGTCGATGATCACCAGCTGGGCGTCGTCGCGGTGGACGATGCCGCGGATGGCGTGCCGGGTGGTCTGCGGTTTGCTGGAGGTGATCGCCACCTTGCTGCCGACGAGCGCGTTGGTCAGCGTGGATTTACCCGCGTTCGGCCGTCCGACGAAACAGGCGAAACCAGAGCGATGCGGTTCGGCCATCAGTTCAGCACCTTGCCGCTGGGATCGGCGAGGTAAATGGGCGCCTTTACGGCGATGTCGCGTACCGCGTGCACGGACGCCTCCTTGAGCAGGCCTTCGGCGGTGACCACGACGGCGGCCTCGATTCCTTCGGCTCCGCTCGAAACGGCGGCGGCGACGGCGGCCTGCAACGCGGTGAGCTTGAACGACGGCTGGTCGACCGTGCTCGCGACGTAGGTGCGGCCGTCGGTGTCGCGGAGCGCGGCGCCTTCCTCGGCCTGGGTGCGGGCTCGCGCGGACCTGGCCAGTGTCACCAGCTTCTCGTCCTCGGCGTCCAGCTCAGGCATGTTCGACACTCCTGTCACTTTCATCGGGCTGCGGGACCCGGGTACGACGCCTGCCCTGTGCCGCGTCGTTCACCGCGTCCGCGTCGGCGGGGTGGACGACCACCGAGGTGATCCGCATCCGCCCGCGCCGGTCCTTACCGCCTTCGGCGAACAGCCGAAGTCCGGCGACCTCGGCTTCGGCCCCCGGCAGCGGGACCCTACCCAGTCGCTCCGCGAGCAGCCCGCCCACGGTCTCCACATCGTGGTCTTCGAGGTCGATCCCGAACAGCTCGCCCAGGTCGTCGATCGAAAGCCGGGACGAGACACGGACCGCGCCGTTTTCGAGTTCCTCGACCTCGGGGCGTTCGTCGGTGTCGGATTCGTCGGTGATCTCACCGACGATCTCCTCGAGGACGTCCTCGATGGTGAGCAGGCCCGCGGTGCCGCCGTACTCGTCGACGGCGATCGCCATGTGGTTGTGCGAGACCTGCATCTCCTTGAGCAGTTCGTCGAGCCGCTTCGAGTCCGGCACGAAGCTCGCCGGGTTCATCAGCTCCTCGACGCGCCGCTGCGGGCCGCCCTCGGCCATGTACGCGGGCATGAGGTCCTTGATGTTGACCACGCCCGCGACGTCGTCGACGGATTCGCCGATCACCGGCAGCCGGGTGAACCCGGTGCGCAGGGCCAGCGCGAGCGCCTGGCGCACGGTCTTCTCGTGCTCGATCCAGACGATCTCCGTGCGCGGCACCATGACCTCGCGCGCGACGGTGTCGCCGAGTTCGAACACCGAGTGGATCATCTCGCGTTCGGATTCCTCGACGACGCCGCGTTCCTGGGCGAGGTCGACCAGTTCGCGCAGTTCGACTTCGGAGGTGAATGGGCCTTCGCGGAAGCCGCGGCCGGGGGTGATGGCGTTACCGAGGACGATCAGCAGCCTGCTGAGCGGGCCGAGGACCGAACCGAGGATGCGGACCGGGCCCGCGACGACCAGGCCGATCCGGTACGGGTGCTGACGGCCGAGGGTGCGCGGGCCGACCCCGATGAGCACGTAACTCACCACGACCATCACGCCGGCGGCGGCGACGATGGCGAGCCACAGCGGCCGGATCCAGCCGAGGATGTCGACGGTGACCAGTACGGTGGCGGTCAGCTCACAGGTCATCCGCAGCAGCAGGATCAGGTTGATGTGTCGGCGGCGTTCGGCGATGACCAGCGCGAGCTGACGCGCGCCGGGGCGGCCGAGCCGGACGAGGCCGTCGGCACGGGCCTTGGAGACCGTGCTGACCGCCGCGTCGGCGGCCGCGAACACCCCGGCGAGCAGGATCAGCGCGATGGCGATGACCAGCAGTGCCGTGGGACTTGCCATGTCTAGGCGGGGGGTTCGTCGGCGGGCACGGCGTCGAGGCCGGCGGTGCCGAGGAGCCTGTCGTCCGCGGTGCGCTGCGCGTCGCGGCGGCTCATCGCGGTCACGGCCGCCTGGAACTCGCCGAGGATCCGCTTCTGCAGACCGAACATCTCGCGTTCCTCGGCGGGTTCGGCGTGGTCGTAGCCGAGCAGGTGCAGCACCCCGTGCGTGGTGAGCAGGTGCAGTTCGTCGATCAGCGCGTGCCCGGCCGTCTTGGCCTGGTCCTTCGCGAACGCCGGGCAGAGCACGATATCGCCGAGCAGCGCGGGTGAGGCGTCGGGCGCGTCGGGACGGCGCGACGAGTCGAGCTCGTCCATCGGGAAGGCCATGACGTCGGTGGGACCGGGCAGGTCCATCCACCGTTCGTGCAGGTCCTCCATCACCTCGAGGGTGACGAGCAGGATGGACAGCTCGGCGAGCGGGCTGACCTCCATCTTGTCGAGCGCGAAACGGGCGGCCGACACGATCGAGGTCTCGTCGACGTTCACACCCGATTCATTGGCGATCTCGATGCTCATGAACGGCGTTGCCCTTTCCAGCCACTGCCCTGGCCCCGACTGCCCTGGTCCTGGCTGTCCTGCACCGCCTGCCACTTCTCGTACGCGTCGACGATGTCGCCGACGAGCTTGTGCCGCACCACGTCCTGGCTGGTGAGCTGGGCGAAGTGCAGGTCTTCGACGCCTTCGAGGATGTCCCGGACCACCCGCAGGCCGCTCTTCTGGCCGTTGGGGAGGTCGACCTGGGTGACGTCGCCGGTGACGACGATCTTGGCGCCGAACCCGAGCCGGGTGAGGAACATCTTCATCTGTTCCGGCGTGGTGTTCTGCGCCTCGTCGAGGATGATGAAGGCGTCGTTGAGGGTGCGGCCGCGCATGTACGCGAGCGGCGCGATCTCGATGGTGCCCGCCTGCATCAGCCGGGGGATCGACTCGGGTTCGACCATGTCGTGCAGCGCGTCGTAGAGCGGGCGCAGGTACGGGTCGATCTTCTCGTTGAGCGTGCCCGGCAGGTAGCCGAGCCGCTCGCCCGCTTCGACCGCGGGCCGGGTCAGCACGATGCGGCTGACCTGCTTCGCCTGCAGTGCCTGGACGGCCTTGGCCATGGCGAGGTACGTCTTCCCGGTACCGGCGGGGCCGATGCCGAACACGATGGTGTGCTTGTCGATGGCGTCGACGTAGCGCTTCTGGTTGAGCGTCTTGGGCCGGATCGTCTTGCCACGCCGGGAGATGATGTTCATGCTCAGCACTTCGGCCGGTGACTCGTGGTCACCGGTGGAGAGCATGCCGACGGTACGGCGGACGGTGGCCGGGTCGACCTGCTGGCCGCGGCCGGCGAGCGTCACGAGTTCGGCGAAGACACGCTCGGCGAAGGCGACGTCGGCGGGGGCGCCGGTCAGGGTGACCTCGTTACCGCGGACGTGGACGTCGGCGGCGAGGAGCTCTTCGGCGACGCGGAGGTTTTCGTCCCTCGAGCCGAGCAGGCTGAGCGCGGCGGCGTCGGGGATGGGGAAACGGGACTGGGCCGCTTCGGTGACGGCGGCCTCGTCGGCCTTCGTCGCGGTGACGTCCGTGGGAACGTCGGGTCGGGCGGCTTCACCCGGTACGGTTCCGGCCACGTGGCCTCGGGCCTACTTCCTGCGCTTACGCTGCGATTTTCAACGACAGTGACAAGGTCGATGCTACTGGTTGCGGGCGTCGGCACGCAGTCCGGTTTCCGCCGGCCGCGCGCTTCAGCGTCCGAAATGCCCCAGCTGCTCGCCACCGAGCACGTGCGCGTGCACGTGGAAGACGGTCTGCCCGGCGTCACCGTCGGTGTTGAACACCACCCGATAGCCGGATTCGGCGATCCCCTCGAGTTCCGCCACCTTCTTGGCGGCCAAGGCGATGTCGGCGAGCACCTGCGGGTCGGCGGCGGCCAGTTCGGCCACGTTCCGGTACCGCTTCTTCGGCACCACGAGCACGTGGACCCGCGCCTGCGGCGCTATGTCCCGGAACGCGTACGTCGTCGCGTCCTCGTACACCTTGTCGGACGGGATCTCCCCCGCGATGATCCGCTCGAACAACGTCTCCGCGTCACTCATTGCCTCACCCTATCCCCCACCCCACCCTCCGCCCCGCTGGCCGTAAGCAGCGTTTCGGGTCCGTCGGGCCCTGAGTAACGACACCCAGCCCCCACGACCGCAACCAGAGGACTACTTGCGAAAGCCTCGCCCCTCACCAGCCCACGCCGGCGCGCCAGCGCCGACGTAGGGCGCCCCCACACCCACCAGGCGAGGGCCGCCAGGCCCTACGCCGCTCGCCACACACCCACCAGGCGAGGGCCGCCAGGCCCTACGCCGATACCGAAGACCACCGCCGCCCTACGCTCCGCTTCGGGGCTGCCAACCGCCGCTTCACGCACCGTGGGGGGTCCGGGGGGCTCGGCCCCCCGGGCAGGCACGCGGAACCGCGCTGCGGCGCGAAATTTGGGGCGTAGCTTGCGAAGCCCCCAAATGAAGACGCCGCGGCGCGGTGGAGCCTGGGGGTCGCTCCACCGTCGCCGCGGCTCCGCCGGACCGAGGGGGGAGGTGCCCGGCGGGGATTCACGCGCGCGACTGGGTTTCATCCCCAGTGGCGCGCCGAAACCGTGTGTTGCGCGTCAGTTAACGAGAGTAACGGCTGTTTGCGTGATCGCGCCATAACTCGCCGCAAATTAGTGGGGTGTTTTTTCACTTCCAGCGGGCGGTGAGAACTCCTAGTGCGCCGAGGGCGACGGCGGCGGCGGTGGAGGTGCGTAACACGGTGGGGCCCAACCGGATGGCGGTCGCGCCGGCGTCGGTGAGGGTGGTGAGTTCTTTGTCGGTGATGCCGCCTTCGGGGCCGACGATGAGGAGGATGTCGCCTTGTGGCGGGAGTTCGATCTCGGTGAGCTTCGCGGTCATGCCGGATTCGAGGACCAGTGCGCGGGAAACGGTCTGGGCGAGTTCGGCGAGTTCGCGGGTGGTGGCGGGCTCGGCGACTTCGGGGACGTGGGCGCGGCGGGCTTGTTTGGCGGCGGCGCGGGCGGTGGTGCGCCAGCGGGTGAGGGCTTTGTCGCCGCGGGTTCCTTCTTCCCAGCGGGCGACGCTGCGGGCGGCGCGCCAGGGGACGATCGCGTCGGCGCCTGCTTCGGTGGCGAGTTCGACGGCGAGTTCGCCGCGGTCGCCTTTGGCGAGTGCTTGGGCGACGATGACGCGCAGTGCGGGTGGTTCCTCGGTCCAGTGTTCTTCGATGACGAGGGTGAGTGCCGCGTCTCGGCCGGCTTGGACGGCTTCGACGACACAGCGCGCCATGGCGCCTTCGCCGTCGGAAAGCACGAGACGTTCGCCGACGCGCAGCCGCCGGACGGTGGCGGCGTGCCGGGCTTCCTCGCCGTCGAGCGTGGTGCGCCCGGAGCCGGGCAGCGCGGCGGTGAGGAAGACCGGCAGTGTCGTCTCGGGCACGGGTTACCGGTGGTTCTTGGTGCGCAGCTTGGAGAACAGCCCGCCGGGTTTGGAGCCGTTCGAGGAGAGCGAAGGCACGTCTTCGCCGCGCTGCTGGGCCAGTTCGACGAGGAGGTCGCGCTGGGCGTCGTCGAGTTTGGTGGGCACGACGACGTCGATGTGGACGTGCAGGTCACCTCGGCCGTCGACGCGGCCGGAGGACCGCAGTCGCGGCATGCCCTTGGCGGTGAGCACGAGTTCGGTGGCGGGCTGGGTGCCCGGCTCGATGTCGAGTTCGTAGTCGCCGTCGATGAGTGTCTCGATGGGCACCGTGGCGCCGAGGGCGGCGGTGGTCATCGGGATGCGGAAGTTGCAGTGCAGGTCGTTGCCCTGCCGGACGAACACCTCGTGCGGTGTCTCGTCGATCTCGACGTACAGGTCGCCTGCCGGGCCGCCGCCGGGGCCGACCTCGCCCTGGCCGGAGAGCCGGATGCGCATGCCGTCGCCGACGCCCGGCGGGATCTTGGCGGTGACGTTGCGGCGGGCGCGGACGCGGCCGTCGCCGCCGCACTGGCGGCAGGGGTCGGTGATGACTTCGCCGAAGCCGCGGCAGACCGGGCAGGGGCGGGCGGTGACGACCTGGCCGAGGAACGACCGCTGCACGGACTGGACCTCACCGGCGCCGCCACAGGTGTCGCAGGTCTGGGTGCCGGTGCCTTCGGTCGAACCGGCGCCGCGGCACAGGTCGCAGACGATGGCGGTGTCGACGGTGATCTCGCGGTCGACACCGGTGGCGCAGTCCTCGAGGGTCAGGCCGAGGCGGATGAGCGCGTCGGAACCCGGCTGCACGCGGCTGCGCGGGCCACGGCCACGGCCGCCGCCCCCGGAGGCGCCGAAGAAGGCGTCCATGATGTCGCCTAGACCGCCGAAGCCGGAGAACGGGTCGCCGCCTCCTCCGCCCCGTGCCCCGCCGTCCATCGGGTCACCGCCGAGGTCGACGACCTTGCGCTTCTGCGGGTCCGACAGCACCTCGTACGCGGTGGTCACCTCGCCGAAGCGGTGCTGGGCGTCCTCCGACGGGTTGACGTCGGGGTGCAGTTCACGGGCCAGTTTGCGGTAAGCGCGTTTGATTTCCTGATCCGTCGCGTTCTTCGCAACCCCGAGAATGCCGTAATAGTCCCTCGCCACCGTCTTCGCCTTCTCCTTCTGACTTCGACCTCAACGCCGCGTTCAGCGGCCGGAGAGGATCTGCCCCACGTAGTTCGCCACCGCGCGCACCGCGGCGATGGTGTTCGGGTAGTCCATCCTGGTCGGCCCGACGACGCCCATTCCGCCCAGCAGCAGGTCGTCCATGCCGTACCCGATGGACACCACCGAGGTGCTGCGCATCTGCTCGTCCTCATTTTCCTCACCGATGCGCACGGTGATCGCACCGGGGTTGCGGGCGGCCGCGAGCAGCTTGAGCACGATGACCTGCTCCTCGAGTGCCTCCAGCACCTGCCGCAGTGATCCGGGGAAGTCCGAAACGTTGCGGGTGAGGTTCGCCGTGCCGCCGAGCACCAGCCGTTCTTCGGGGTGCTCGACCAGCGATTCCACCAGTACGGTGCAGACGCGGGTGAGGTTGTCGCGCAGCTCGCCCGGCGACTTTTCGGGCAGTTCGGCGACCGCCGCCGCGGCCTCGGAAAGGCGACGGCCCGCCAGTGCCCCGTTCAGCACCGTGCGCAGCCTGCCGACGTTCTCCTCGGTGATGACGTCCCCGAGGTCGACCGTGCGCTGGTCGACGCGGCCGGAGTCGGTGATCAGCACCAGCATCAGCCGGGCCGGGGTGAGCGGCACCACTTCCAGGTGACGGACGGCGGAGTTGGTCATCATCGGGTACTGGATGACCGCGACCTGCCTGGTCAGCTGGGCGAGCAGCCGGACGGAGCGGCGCAGGACGTCGTCGACGTCGGTGCCGCTGTCGAGGAAGGCCGTGATGGCCCGGCGTTCGGCCGTGCTGAGCGGTTTGACCTCGGCGATGCGGTCGACGAACAGCCGGTACCCCTTGTCGGTGGGGATGCGGCCCGCGCTCGTGTGGGGTTGTGTGATGTAGCCCTCTTCTTCCAGCGCCGCCATGTCGTTGCGCACGGTGGCGCTGGACACACCGAGGTTGTGCCGGTCGACGATCGCCTTGGACCCGACGGGCTCCTGGTTCGACACGTAGTCGGCGACGATCGCGCGCAGCACTTCGAAGCGGCGCTCTTCCGCGTTGGCCACCCGCACCTCCCTCGGCTCGTCCTCACAACGAGTTTACGGAAGGCATAGTGCCCGGGGAGCCACAGGACGCCTTCCCGCATGGATCGCGGGAAAAGCGCCTGGTCCTTCTCGGCTCACGGCGGCGAGTCGTCGCTGTGAGGCTGACGATGAAAAATGGGACGTTGAGTCCCGATTCCTACATCGTCGCGGAGGTCGCACCGGTTGCGGAGCTTGATCAACAGAGGTTGGGGGAAGTGCCCCCGGCACACGCCCGAGCGGGGAGGATTTCGGACGTTCAACGTCCCAGATCTTCCCCACTCGGACCTGGCAGGCACTAGCGATATCAAGTCCGGATCACCAGAACGGAGGCCTTCACGACACCACGGCTCGACTCACCCGCTGTAGGCACCGAAACGCTGTTGGCCGGCAAGGGTGCCGAAGGCGTCAGCTGTTGCGCGGGAACCCGAGGTTCACCCCGCCTTGCGAAGGATCCGGCCACCGCGAAGTGACGACCTTCGTCCGCGTGAAGAAGTGGAACCCCTCCGGCCCGTAGGCGTGGCTGTCCCCGAACAGCGAGTCCTTCCACCCACCGAACGAGTAGTAGCCGACCGGCACCGGGATCGGCACGTTCACGCCGACCATCCCGACCTCGACCTCGTTCTGGAACCGCCGCGCGGCCCGTCCGTCGTTGGTGAAGATCGCGGTGCCGTTGCCGTAGGGGTTGGCGTTGATCAAGTCCAGCGCCGCGTCGTATCCCTCTGCCCGCGCGACCGTGAGCACCGGCCCGAAGATCTCGTCGGTGTAGACCGACATCTCCGGGGTGACGTGGTCGAACAGTGTCGGGCCGAGCCAGAACCCGCCGTCCTCGCCGTCGACCTCGATGCCACGGCCGTCGACGACGAGCCGGGCACCCGCCTCGACGCCCGCCGCCACATAGGACTCGACGCGTTCGTGGTGCGCGGCCGTGACGAGCGGCCCCATTTCCGACGTGGGACGCATGCCGTCACCGACGCGCAGGCGCGTGATGCGCTCGGCGACCTTCGCGACCAGTTCGTCGCCGACCGGGTCGATCGCGACCACGACCGACACCGCCATACACCGCTCCCCCGCCGAGCCGAAGCCCGCGGAGACGGCCGCGTCGGCGGCGAGGTCGAGGTCGGCGTCCGGGAGGACGACCATGTGGTTCTTCGCGCCACCGAGGGCCTGCACGCGTTTCCCGTGCCTGGTCCCGGTTTCGTAGACGTACTTCGCGATCGGCGTCGACCCCACGAACGAGATCGCCTTGACGTCGCGGTGTTCCAGCAGTCCGTCGACGGCGGCCTTGTCACCGTGCAGCACGTTGAGGACGCCGTCGGGCAGGCCCGCCTCCGCGAACAGTTCCGCGATGAACACGGCCGCGGACGGGTCCTTCTCGCTCGGTTTGAGCACGACGGTGTTGCCGCAGGCGAGCGCGTTGGGCACGAACCACAGCGGGACCATGGCCGGGAAGTTGAACGGCGAAATCACCCCGACCACGCCCAGCGGCTGCGAAATCGAGTAGACGTCGACGCCGGTGGAGGCGTTCTCGCTGAAGCCACCCTTGAGCATTTGCGCCGCGCCGCAAGCGTATTCGACGTTCTCGATGGCGCGCGCGACTTCGCCCGCCGCGTCGGATTCGACCTTGCCGTGCTCGCTCGTCACGATCTTCGCCAGCTCGTGACGCCGCGCCGAAAGCAGCTCACGGAAGGCGAACAGCACGCGCGTCCGGCCTGCCAGCGAGGTCCCGCGCCAGCCCGGCAGCGCCCGTGACGCGGCCGCGACGGCGGCGTCGACGTCGCCCTGCGCCGCGAACGGCACCTTCGCCCGTACCTGACCGGTGGCCGGATCGAACACGTCACCGGATCGTTCGCTCACGCCTTCGAACGGTTTGCCGTCTATCCAGTGGTTGATGTGGTCGGTCACGGGTGCCCTCCTGGCGTGGGTGTCTGCTCCCGGTCGAGTCTGGGTGCGCGCGCCACACTGACACCATCGGCAACGTGTACGGACTCCCGGTCCCGGCCGTACAGTCTGTCTCCTGTCGTTCCGACCAGGTGGGAGGCCGATGTACCCGACCGTCGCCGAAGTGCTCGCGCTGCCGGTGCTGCGTCAGGGCAGGCCTCATGTGGTGGCGGGGGCGGCGGGGCTGGACGCGCCGGTCCGCTGGGCGCACGTCGCCGAAGTCGCGGACATCGCACCCTTGCTGCGGGGCGGGGAACTTGTGCTCACCACCGGGGTCGCGCTGCCCGACGACGGTGCCGCGCTCGCCCGGTACATCGCCGATCTGGCCGGTGTCGGAGTGGCCGGGGTCGTCGTCGAACTGGTCCGGCATTGGAGTGACCAGCTGCCGTCCGCACTGGTCGAGGCCGCGGACCAGCACGGTGTCCCACTGGTCACCCTCTCGCGGGAGACGCGCTTCGTGTCGGTCACCGAAGCGGTGAACGGGCTGATCGTCGACGCCCAGGTCGACGAACTACGGGCGGCGGAGCGGGTCCACGAGACGTTCACCGCGCTGACGATCGCGGGCGCCGAGCCGGGCGACATCCTGCGCGAGGTCGCGAGGCTCACCGAACATCCTGTCGTGCTGGAGACGCTGTCGCACGAGGTCCTCGCCTACGACACGGCGGGGGCCGACCCCGGCGAGTTGCTGCCCGGCTGGCCGTCGCGGTCGCGGCCGGTGCAGGTGGGCGAGCGGACCGGCTTCCACGCCGGCGCGGGCTGGCTGGTCACCGTGGTCGGCGCGCGGGGGCACGACTGGGGACGGCTGATCGTCGTGTGCGGGGATCCACCGTCGCGGCGGCACGTCGTGGTCGCCGAACGCGCCGCGTCCGCGCTCGCGGTCCACCGGCTCGTCGCGAAGGACACCGACAGCCTCGAACGCCAGGCGCACCGCGCGATCCTGACCGAACTCCTGGCGAACCCGGTGCCACCCGCCGAACTGACCGCGCGGGCCTCCGCGCTGGGCGTCCCGCTGACCGGGCGGCTGCTGGTCGGGGTCGCCGTACGGCCCAGGATCACCGCGACCACCAGTACCACGCAGTCGACTCCGGTGCTGCTGAGGGAACTCGCCGAAGCGACCGCGCTCGCCGCCCGGCGTGCCAAGGTGTCCGCGCTGGTGGCCACCGACGACACACTGGTACGCGCGCTGATCGCGCTCTCGCCGGAGGCGGGGGTCGACGCGGTCCTGCGGCGGCTGGCCACCGACGTCCACGAGGCTCGCTCCAGCGCACCCGCCGTGGTCGCGGTGGGGACCACGGGCACCGGACCCGCCGAGGCACGCCGGACACTCGTCGAAGCCGCCCAGGTCGCCGCCGCGGCACTCACCGCAAACGCCGAGCGGGTGCTCCACCGGCTCGACGACGTCCGCTTGCGCGGGCTGCTGCACCTGCTGGCGGGCGACGAACGGATCACCGCGTTCGCCGCTCGGGAACTCGGCCCGCTGCTGAGCCGCGACGCCGCACAGGGCAGCAGACTCATTCAGGCGTTGAGGCATTACTGCGAGCACGGGGGCAACAAATCGGCGGCCGCGGCGGCCGCGCACACCTCCCGCACCGCCTACTACCAGCAGCTCGCCCGGATCGAGCAGGTGCTCGGGGTGCGCCTGGAAGAGCCGGAATCGATGCTCTCCCTCTACGTCGCCTTGCTCGCCCACGACATTCGAGAAAGCGACGACCACACGACCGGGTGAGCAAATCTCACCCAAGCGTGGAACACAGTGACTGGGCCCCGTCTGCCGATAGAGATGGTATGGCTTTCTTCGAACCGATCGGCGCCTGCTTCCTCGCGCTCACCTGCCTGGCACCCGCGCAGCCCGCCGAATCCATGTTCCAGCTGACCAGCCACCACTCGAATGGCCGGATCGGCGTCGTTTCCCTCACCTGCCAGCCCACCGGCGGTTCACACCCCGACCGCGGTGACGCCTGCGCCAGCCTGTCCAAAGTGGACGGGAAGTTCGACAAGCTACGCGGGGAACCGCGCGCCTGCACTTTGGAGTACGCCCCGGTGGACGTCTCCGCGGTCGGCAAGTGGCGCGGCGAGCCGGTCACCTTCCGCACCTCCTACGCGAACCGCTGCGTCGCCGACGCCGATTCCGACGGCGTCTTCAGCTTCTGACCGGTGAGGAACAGCTGATCGCCAGGCCACCCCCTCGGTGGCCCGGCGATCGACCACCGCCTTGATCGCCCTCACCCCCAAGAGGGCGATCAAGGCCGTGGTGCCACGGCTCAGCGACGGGCCGGATAAGCGCATTCAGCCCTGCCCACCGTGGCAACGGGGGTCTGACGCGCGAGGGACCGGCTCAGGTTCCATTCGCGCCAATCATCTTCCGAGTTACCCGTCACGACCGGTCCGAGCACACAGGACCGCAAGGGTTCCGGCAGCCGTTCCGCCGCGGGGACGACGTCGGTGGAAAACCCTGACAGGTAGCGGGTGTCAAGCGTCTTGCCGGGTACGATCCGGTCGATGTTGCGATCGGCGATGAAGCGTTCCGGGTCCAGCACCGCCAGCCCCAGCAGGGCGGCGACGGCGGCGCCGATGGCCGCCCGCGGCAGCCACGCCGAACGCAACGGGACCAGGGATACCAGTACCAGCATGAAGATCACGCCGATCCAGAGTTCGCAGACCTCGACCAGCAGCCTCAGCACGGTGAACCCGTACGCCTGCTGATATGTCCACATGCGACTCAACGCCGACGCGACCAGCACCAGGCTGAGCACGCTCAGCACACCGAGCAGCCCACGCTGCCACCCCCGATCGGCCACCGAGGATTTCGGCGCCCACCGCAGCGCCGCGGCGACCAGCAGCAGGGTCAGCACGGTGATGGCGGACAGCTGCCAGAACCCGCTCCTGGCGTATTCGGCCGCCGTCAGGCCACTCGTCCGCAGAACGTATTCGGTGCCTCCGAACAACACGACCAGCCGGACCACGACGAAGCTCGCGAACAGCAGCACCAGCACGCTCAGCGGCAGGGTCCATTCGAGCCGGTGCCCCAGTCGTTTGCGCGGCGCGTCGTCCTCGGCGGGCAACGGCGGCGCCGCCAGCAGGTAGCAGGCCCCGGCGACGGCGAACGCGGCAACGACGAACAGGAAACCCCAGCGCACGAAGGTTCCCGGGCTCAGCTCGGGGATCACCGTGTCGACGACGCTCGCGAACACGGCGTCCGCGCCGCGCAGCAGCGGGACGAACACCAGCAGCAGTCCGGCGCTCGCCAGCACCGGTACCAGGAACCTCGGCCTCGTGCGGCTTTCCGGCTTCTTACCGAGCTTCGCGAGTCCGCGCCCGATCCACGGGATCGACAGCAGCGCTTCGATCGGGACCGCGAAGACGTCGTAGATGATCGTGTTCACGGTGCGCTTCCCCACCACCGCGAGAGATCCCGCGACGCAGGCGGCCATCACGCACAGCACGTTCAGCCACACCGACGCCCGGAACGCGCCGACCGCGAGCAGCCCCAGCGCGGCCGCCGCCCACACCGCGTTGGCCAGGCGGAAGTGTGGTTCGGCGTCGCCACGAGACCGCTTGTCGGCGAAGTAAACGGCCACCGCGAAGGCCAGACCGGCCACGAACCACCCGGCTCCGGGATCGTCCGGCAGCGCGACGGCGGCGATCAACCCGGCCGCCACCGCCGCGGGCACGACCGAGCCGGGCAGCGGGACGATCGCCGACTTCGGCGGTACCGAGGGCCGCATCAGCACCGGCGCCGTCGGCGCGGACGGCAGGGTGGCCGTCGCCGCCGGCGGCGGCGACGCGTGCGCTTGCCGGTCGTCTTGTTCTTCGCTCATCGAACCTCCATTTGCAAAAGCAAATTTAGCTGACCAAAAAAGCTGAAGGGGCCTTTCCCCTCGTCTCACGCGGCGAAGGGCGCTTTCCCTGCATCACATGCGGGGAAAGTCCCCTTCAGCTCCGCCACGGCTAGGAACCGGGATTACGACGCGGATGACGCAGCCCGGCCGCTGTTCGGGGCTGACGACGGCGATGCTGCCGTCGTGGAGATCGACGACCCACCGCGCGATCGCGAGGCCGAGCCCGGTTCCCCCGCCGCCCGCGCGCTCGCCGCGGGTGAACCGTTCGAAGACGCTGTCACGCTCCCCCGGCGGGATTCCGGGGCCTTCGTCCTCGACCTCGATGACGACGTCGGCCTCGCGGGCCTCCGCCCGCACGCGGACCTCTCCGCCGGCCGGTCCGTGCCGGACGGCGTTGTCGAGCAGGTTCACCACGACCTGGTAAAGCCGGCCGCGGTCGGCGACGGCCATCGCGCCGGGTGGCTGGACGTCGACCGCGAACCGCACGCCGCGGCCGGTCGCGGTGACCCCCGCTTCGGCGGCGACCTCCTCCAGGAGCAGTTCGAGATCGAACTCCTCCAGCTGCAACGGGAACGCCCCCGCGTCGATCCGTGAAAGATCGAGGAGTTCCGAGACGAGCCTGCCGAGCCGTTCGGTCTGCTGCAGCGCGGTCTTCAGCGTCGCCGGATCGGGTTCGGCGACCCCGTCGACCAGGTTCTCCAGCACGCCGTTCAACGCGGTGATCGGCGTGCGAAGTTCGTGCGAGACGTTCGCGATCAGTTCGCGGCGGCGCTGGTCCGAGGCGTCGAGATCGGCGGCCATCTGATTGAAGGCGTGCGCCAGTTCGCCGACCTCGTCGCGGGCGGTCGCCCGGACCCGCCGCGTGTAGTCGCCCTTGGCCATCGACCTGGCGGCGGCGGTCATCTCGCGCAGCGGCCGGGTCATGCCGTGCGCCAGTATCTGCGAGGTGACCACGGCGAGCACCATCGCGGCCATCGTGGTCTTGGGCGGCAGCCAGCCGATCTGCCAGTTGAAGAAGGCGAACGCGATCCCGCCGGAGGACACCAGCAGGATCGCGAGCTTGAGCTTGATGGAACGGACCGGGTCGAGCGGTCGCGGGAGCGCGTCGACGATCCGGCCGAGCAGCGGGCGGAGCTTCACGATCCCACCTCCAGGGCGTATCCGACGCCGTGCACGGTGCGGATGAGGTCCGCGCCCAGTTTGCGGCGCAGCGCCTTGATGTGACTGTCGACCGCGCGTGTGCCCGACCCCGTGCCCGCGACGTCCCAGTCCCAGACCTCGCTGAGCAGCCGTTCCCTCGGCTGCACCGCCCTCGGCCGCTTCGCGAAATGGACGAGGAGATCGAACTCGATCGGTGTCAGCTGGGCAGGCGTGCCCGCCCGCGTCACCCGCCGCTGTTCGACGTCGATTTCGAGGTCGCCGAGCACGATCTTCGTGTCCGCTTCGCCCACGTCGGCGCGGGCGGACCGGTCGACGCGGCGCAGCAGCGCGTGCACCCTGGCCGAGAGCACCCGCATGGAGAACGGCTTGGTGAGGTAGTCGTCCGCGCCGACACCGAGGCCGATCAGCATGTCCGTCTCGTCCGACCGGGCGGTCAGCATCAGCACCGGGACCGGACGGCGGGCCTGGATCCGGCGGCAGACCTCGAGCCCGTCGAACCCCGGCAGCATCACGTCGAGCACCACCAGGTCCGGCTCCCGCACGGTGTCCACCTCGACACCGGACGGGCCGTCGTGCGCCAGATCGACCGAGAATCCCTCGGCCCGCAGGCGCGCGGCGATGCTTTCGGCGATGGTCACGTCGTCCTCGACGACCAGCACCCGACGTCCTCCCAGTTCCATGGGGATGACTGTAAGCAGCGACCGTGGAGACCGTTCGGGTGAGCTGTGGAGATCCTGTGGAGATGTTTCGGCCCGTTTGCCTGATTGCTACGTCCGTGTGTGTGACGCAGGTCATGCACCAGGGGGACGGGAACGCAATCGACAGTCTGCGTTCCGACGCCATCAACGGTGAACAGTCTGCCAGTCCCACCCGCGCGGCGCGGGCGAGCACGATTCCGCAATGGAGCCGACGGCACGCGGAACCCAGCTCGTGCATCCTGATGGCCGGGTAGAACTCGGCGAGGTCGAGTCCTTGAGGGACAGCCGCTTCTACAACGAGGAACTCGCCCCGGTCCCGGTGGAGAAGCGGACCTGGACGACCTACAACTACTTCGCGTTGTGGATGGGGATGGCGCACAACATTCCCTCGTACGCGCTCGCCGCCTCCTTGATCGCCCTCGGCATGGATTGGGTCCAGGCGCTGATGACGATCACCATCGGCAACCTGGTCGTACTCGCCCCGATGCTGCTCAACAGCCACGCCGGGACGAAGTACGGCATCCCGTTCCCGGTGTTCGCCCGTGCCTTCTTCGGGATGCGCGGCGCGAATCTGGCGGCGTTGCTGCGGGCGTTCATCGCGTGCGGCTGGTTCGGCATCCAGACCTGGGTCGGGGGTGAGGCCGTCTACATCATCGTCGGGCGGCTGGCGGGCTCCGACTGGAAGGACTCCACCGTCGTCCTCGGCCAGCACTGGACGCTGTGGCTTTCGTTCGGCTTGTTCTGGCTGTTCCAGATGCTCATCATCTGGCGGGGGATGGAGGCGGTCCGCCGGTTCGAGAACTGGACGGCGCCGCTGGTCTCGGTCGGCTTCCTGATCCTGCTGGGCTACGTGCTGGTCAAGGCGGGCGGACTCGGCCCGATCCTGTCCGAACCCGGGAAACTCGGCTGGGGACCGAACTTCTGGAAGGTGTTCGCGCCGTCGCTGATGGCGATGATCGCGTTCTGGTCGACCCTTTCGCTCAACATGCCGGACTTCACCCGGTTCGGCGGCAGCCAGGGCAAGCAGGTCCGCGGCCAGATCTTCGGCCTGCCGACCACGATGACGTTCATCGCGATCGTGGCGATCCTGACCACCTCGGGCGGCAGTGTTCTCTACGGCGAACAGATCTGGGACCCGGCGAAACTGGCCGACCGCTTCGATTCCCCCGTGGTCGTCGTGGTCGCGTTGATCGCGCTGGTGCTGGCGACCGTCTCGGCGAACCTCGCGGCCAACGTGGTCAGCCCGTCCTACGACTTCTCCAACGCCTTCCCGAAGAAGATCACTTTCGCCGTCGGCGGGCTGATCACCGGGATCATCGGCATCGTCATCCAGCCGTGGCGGCTCTACTCCGATCCGAACATCTACATCTTCGCGTGGCTCGGCTTCTACGGCGGCCTGCTCGGGGCTGTCGCCGGGGTGCTCGTCGCCGGCTATTGGGTGGTCAAGCGTACTGAACTGAAACTGCGGGACCTCTACACCGAACGCGGCGTCTACTGGTTCAAGGGCGGCTGGAACTGGCGCGCGCTCGTCGCGACACTCGTCGGCGCCGTGCTTTCGGTCGGTGGCGCGTACGGCGGGCCGTTCCCCGCCGACGGGCTGATCCCGTTCCTGAAACCGCTCTACGACTACAACTGGGTCGTCGGACTGGCGGGCGCCTTCGTCGTCTACCTGCTGCTGGCCCTGCCCGAACACAACCGCACCGCCTATCCGAAGGAGGAAGCAAGTGAGCGACCTGGTCCGAGCCGGATTGATCCAGCAGCGGTGGACGGGTGACAAGGAGTCGATGATCAGAGGCGCGGTCGAAGCCATCGGCAAGGCCGCTTCGCAGGGCGCACAGGTGATTTGCCTGCAGGAGTTGTTCTACGGCCCCTATTTCTGCCAAGTGCAGGACACCGACTACTACTCCTACACCGAGGGCATCCCCGACGGGCCGACGACGAAGCTCATGCAGGAGGTCGCCGAACGCCACGGTGTCGTGCTGGTGGTTCCGATGTACGAGGTCGAGCAGCCCGGCGTGTACTACAACACCGCCGCGGTGATCGATGCCGACGGGACCTACCTCGGCAAGCACCGCAAGAACCACATCCCGCAGGTGAAAGGCTTCTGGGAGAAGTTCTACTTCCGGCCCGGGAACATGGGCTACCCGGTGTTCGACACCGCGGTCGGCCGCATCGGCGTCTACATCTGTTACGAGCGGCACTTCCCGGAGGGCTGGCGCGCGCTGGGCCTGGCCGGGGCGAAGATCGTGTTCAATCCGTCGGCGACCAGCCGGGGACTGTCGGAATACCTCTGGCGGCTGGAGCAGCCCGCGGCCGCCGTCGCGAACGAGTACTTCGTCGGCACGATCAACCGGGTCGGCGTGGAACCGCTGGGCGACAACGATTTCTACGGCCAGTCGTACTTCGCGGACCCACGCGGTCAGCTGATCGGCGAGGCCGCTTCCGACACCGAGGAGGAGATCGTCATCCGCGACCTCGACATGGTGAAACTCGCCGAGGTCCGCGATCTGTGGGCCTTCTACCGAGACCGCCGCCCCGACAGCTACGGACCCCTCGCGGAGGCGTGATGACCACCCTCATCAGCGGTGGGCAGGTACTCGGCACCGCGGGAGCGTCGGCCGCGGACGTCCTCGTCGACGGCGAGACGATCGTGGCCGTCGGCGCACCCGGAACTTTGGTCCCGGCCGACCACGTCATCGACGCCACCGGGAAGTACGTGCTGCCCGGCGGGATCGACGCGCACACCCATATGGAGATGCCGTTCGGCGGGACGCATTCCGTCGATTCCTTCGGCACCGGGACGACGGCGGCGGCGTGGGGTGGCACGACCACGATCATCGACTTCGCCGTCCAGGCCAAGGGAACATCGCTGCTGTCCACTATGGACAAATGGCACGAGAAGGCCGATGGCAACTGCGCCGTCGACTACGGTTTCCACATGATCGTCTCCGACGTCGACGATTCGTCGCTGAAGGAGATGCAGGCCTGCGTCGACGGCGGGATCGGCAGTTTCAAGATGTTCATGGCGTATCCGGGAGTGTTCTACTCCACGGACGGCGAGATCCTGCTGGCCATGCAGAAGGCGCGCGAGATCGGCGCCACGATCATGATGCACGCGGAGAACGGCATCGCGATCGACCAGCTGGCCGCGCAGGCGTTCGCCGCCGGGAAGATCGACCCGGTGCACCACGGCCTCACCCGGCCGCCGGAACTGGAGGGCGAGGCGACCTCGCGCGCGATCCAGCTGGCCAAGGTGACCGGGGCGCCGCTGTACATCGTGCACCTCTCGGCGTCGCAGGCGCTGGCGGCGGTCGCGGAAGCACGCGACGACGGCCAGAACGTCTTCGCGGAGACGTGTCCTCAGTATCTCTATCTTTCCATCGAGGACTTGGCGAAACCGGATTTCGAAGGCTCGAAGTACGTCGCCTCTCCCCCGCTGCGCGAAAAATCGCATCAGGCGGACCTGTGGCGAGGACTACGCACGAACGATCTCTCGGTGGTGTCGACGGATCACTGCCCGTTCTGTTTCAAGGACCAGAAGGAACTCGGTCGCGGCGACTTCCGCGCGATCCCGAACGGGATCCCCGGCGTCGAGCACCGGATGGACCTGCTGCACCAGGGTGTCGTGGCGGGCGAACTCACCCTCGGCCGGTGGGTCGAGACCTGTTCGACCACCCCGGCGCGGATGTTCGGGCTTTATCCGCGCAAGGGTGTCATCGCGGCGGGTTCGGACGCGGACATCGTCATCTACGATCCCACGGCGAAACAGACCCTGTCGGTCGAGACGCACCACATGAACGTGGACTACTCGGCCTACGAAGGAATGGAGATCACCGGCAAGGTCGAGACCGTGCTCTCGCGTGGCCGCGTGGTGGTGTCGCCGTCGGGCTTCTCGGGCAGCACGACGCACGGGAAATTCCTCTCGCGCGACTTGAACCAGTACCTGAACTGAGGCGGTGGCCGGATGGACTTCGGAGTAGTTCTCCAGACCGACCCGCCCGCGCGCGACCTGGTCCGGCTGATGAAGGCAGCCGAGGACCAGGGTTTCCGCTACGGCTGGACGTTCGATTCGTGCGTGCTGTGGCAGGAACCGTTCGTCATCTACTCGCAGATTCTCGCGGCGACGTCGTCGATGATCGTGGGTCCGATGGTGACCAGCCCGGCCACCAGGGACTGGTCGGTGATGGCGTCGACCTTCGCCACGCTCAACGACATGTACGGCAACCGGACGGTGTGCGGGATCGGCCGCGGCGACTCGGCGCACCGGGTGGTCGGCATGGCACCGTCCACTCTGGCCACCGTGCGCGACTGCATGCACGTGGTCAAGGAGCTGGCCGAAGGCCGGGAAGTCCTGTTGCGGGACAAGCCGGTGCAGATCCCCTGGATCCGCAACGGCAGGCTCGAGATGTGGATGGCCGGGTACGGGCCGAAGGCGCTGAAGACGGTCGGTGAGCACGCCGACGGCTTCATCCTCCAGTGCGCGGATCCGGCGATCGCCCGGTGGACGATCGGTTCCGTCCGCGAGGCGGCCCGCGCGGCAGGCCGGGATCCCGGCGGGATCACGATCTGCCTCGCGGCACCGGCGTACGTCGGCGATGATCTGGCACACCAACGGGAACAGCTGCGCTGGTTCGGCGGGATGGTCGGCAACCACGTCGCGGATCTCGTGGCGCGCTACGGCGATTCCGGCCCGGTGCCCCGCGAGTTGACCGACTACATCCGCGAGCGGGAAGGGTACGACTACTCGCACCACGGGCGGGCCGGGAATCCGTCGACCGACTTCGTGCCGGACGCGATCGTCGACCGGTTCTGCCTGCTCGGGCCGTCGTCGGCGCACGTGGATCGGCTGGAGGAACTGGCTTCGCTCGGTGTGGACCAGTTCGCGCTGTACCTCATGCACGACCAGCGCGAAGAAACCCTGAAGCGCTACGGCTCGGAAATCGTCGGCCACTGACGACCTCCGCGATTAGTCCTCTTCTTGCGGTCCTTGCGCGTGCAACTATCGCAAGAAGAGGACTAATTGCGGGAGTCAGCCGCCGAACCAGGCGGCGAGGGCCTCGCGCAGACCGTCGGTGTCGGCGTCCGACGCCCAGGCGATATAGCCGTCGGGGCGGATCAGGAGGACGTCGGCGAGCCGGTCCTCGGCCTTGGCGGTGTGGACGTCGACGCCTGCCGCTTCGGCGAGTCCGTGAAGTTCCGGCCGTCCGGCGAGGTCGAGCAGGACCGGCCGCGCCGAGCGCAGCAGCTCCCCGACGCTGGTAGTCCCTTCGTCGGTCTCCAGCGCGAGATCCGGAACGAAGGTGCCGGCGAGCGCGTGCCCGGAGCCGGGCATCGGATAACGCAGGTCGGACCCGGCGACATGGGAGGCCAGCCGTCGCGCGGCTTGCTCGTCGGCCAGCAGTTCCTGGAAAACCGTCCGGAGCGCTTCAGCGGCCTCGTCGTGCCCGCGCCGCAGCGCGACCTGAGCCTGGGACTGCAGCAGCGCACGGGCACCGGCGGCGTGCCGTTCCGCGTGGTAGGTGTCCAGCAGTCCTTCCGGAGCCCGGCCCTGGACCTCGGCGGCCAGTTTCCAGGCGAGGTTGACGGAGTCGGACATGCCGACGTTGATCGCCGTACCGGTGGACGGCAGCAGATGCGCCGCGTCACCCGCCAGCAGGATCCGTCCTTCGCGGTAGCGCTCCGCCTGGCGGGCGGAGAACTGGTAGCGCGAGAGCCGGACCGGGTCGCCCAGCGGGACGTCCCCGCCGAGCACGCGGCGGATGCTGTCCCCGAGTTCGGCCAGGGTCATCGGCACGTCGTCGTCGACCTCGCCGGGGTCGTCCTCGGTGGTCTGGATGAACAGGATCCCCGGCGTGAGCGAGCCGAGTGCGAACACGCCATTGTCGGTGCGGGTGAAGCCCGCCCTGATCCGGCCCAGCTCCGGCGTCTCGATGTCGCCGTCGTCGTGCACGGTCAGTCCTTCGGGGACACTGACCTGCCCGATCCGGTTGACCTCCGGATACGTGGTGCCGGGGAACGGGATCCCGGCCATCGACCGGAGGGAACTGCGTCCGCCGTCACAGCCCACGAGGTAGCGGGCGGTCACCTGGTACGTCCCGTCCGGACCGCGCACCTCGGCGGTCACCGACTCGTCGTCCTGGCTCACCCCGGTGACTTCGTGCCCGCGCCGCACCTCCGCGCCGAGCCCGGCGGCGTGTTCCTCCAGCAGCCGCTCCAGCATCGGCTGGCGCAGCGGGATCGCCTTCAGCGGCGGCTCCTCGAACCGGGTGAGGTCCACGTGCACCCCACCGAACGGGAACCGGTCGACCGGGGCGGGATCGGTGACGGCCTCCCGCACCCGGTCCAGCAGACCGCGGTACTTCAGCAGGTCCAGGATCTGTCCGCTAAGGCCGTGGGCCTTCGGTGTCTTCCCCTGTTCCGACCGCCGTTCCAGGACCAGTGGGGACACCCCGGCCAGCCGCAGCTCCGCGGCCAGCATCAGACCGGTCGGGCCCGCACCCACGATGATCACGTCGACGTCCGTCAAATCTTCACTCCTGTTCGGCCTGTGCTGGCTACAGCCGAAGATTCTGCGGCACCACCGGGGTCTTGCCGCAAGCCCCCCGGTGCGCTATATGTTGACCATGGAAGGGCTGGTCCCACCTTCTTCCCGGGTACGGGCACCAGGGATCGCGCGTCCGCGAGGCGAGACGCTGGCCGGGTGACCAGAATCCGCATCGCCGCTTTGATCACCCTCACCGCACTCGCCGCCGTCACGATCGCGCCCGCGGCTTCGGCCGCGCCGAAGGGCATCGCCTGGGGACCCTGTCCCGAAGGCTCGCCATCCGGTTACGACTGCGCCGAAGTCGAAGTCCCGTTGTCCTACCAGGCCCAGGGCGGCCCGCGGCTCACCATCGCGCTCGGCCGTCTTCCGGCCACGGACCAGAAACACAAACGAGGAACCCTCTTCACCAACCCGGGCGGCCCCGGGAACCCCGGCCGCTTCACCGAATTCCAGACCCCGACACTGCATCGGCAGTTCGACATCGTCGGTTTCGACCCACGTGGGGTCGGCGCCAGCACCCCGGTCCGTTGTTTCGCGAGCGACGCGGAAACCGAGCCGCTCAAACGGATTTTGGGCCAGTTCCCGATCACCACCGAGCAGGAGACGCGGCAGTTCGCCGACGTCCGTGCGGTCGCCGCCTCCTGCGGCCGCAACGCCGGGCCGCTGCTGAGTCACTTGTCGACCGCCAACGTCGCCCGGGATCTCGACAAGCTCCGTGAAGCCGCCGGTGAGCCCCGCCTGCGTTACTACGGCCTTTCGTACGGCACCTACCTCGGTGAGGTGTACGCCAACCTGTTCCCGCACCGCGTCGGGACCATGGCGCTCGACGCCGTCGACGATCCGATCGCCTGGTCCACGGGACACCGCCCGGAGGACGCGAACATCCCGTTCAGCGCCAGGCTCGGCGGCTTCCGGGACGCGGACCGCGCGTTGCAGGCGTTCCTCGACACGTGCGCGGCCGATGTCCGGTGCGCGTTCCGCGAACCCGGTACGGACCTGCGGGCCAAGTACGACGGCATACTCGACCGTCTCGAAGCCGCGCCAGGCGCGATCACCTACCAGGACGTCATCCGGCGCACCCACAACGCGTTGACCGACGAAGCGAACTCCCCCGCGTTGGCGGAATTCCTTCAGGCGGCGACGAAAGCTGCGTCGGCGAAGGCCACCGTTCGACTCCGCGTTGGGCGGCGGCGGGACGATCTGTGCCGACACGACGAACCCTCGCGACCCGGCGGCCTGGCCGAAAGCGGCGCGCGCGGCCGACCGTGAGAGCCGCGGTTTCGGTTCCTACGACACCTATCTTTCGCTGCCGTGCGCCTTCTGGCCCGCCGCCGACCAGGCGCGCTACACGGGACCGTGGAACCGGCCGACCGCTCCGATCCTGTTGCTGGCCAACGGAAAGGGCGACCCCGAGACGCCGTACGCCGGGGCGACACGGACCGAGCGCGTCCTCGGCAACGCCCGGCTCCTGACGTTGGACGCCTGGGGGCACGGCGCCGCGAACCGCAGTGCCTGTGTCGACGCGGCCCTCGACGCCTACCTGACCCACGGACGCCTTCCGGCACGCGGCACCGTCTGCTCCCCGGATCACGCGCCTTTCGACGCCAGGTAGTCCCTCGAGATCCGCTCGTCGGTGAGCCAGGCGGCGTAGAACAGTTCCCTGAAGGCGAAAGCCGAAGGCCAGACCGGGTAGACCGGTCCGCTGCGGCTCACGATACGGGGAACGCGCGTCGTCACGTGGGAAGAGACCGTCGAACCGGGCCTGCCACGAGACGGCGGGCTAGCCGACGAGCGCCTGATACACCAGGTTGCGCAGTTCGACGCGGATCGGATAGGAGGACGACGGCAGCAACTGGGTGAAGAACAGCACCGTGACGTCTTTGCCTGGATCGACCCAGAAGGCGGTGCTCGCCGCGCCGCCCCAGGCGAATTCCCCGGCGCTGGCGAGGGTTTTGGCCTTCACCGGGTCGTCGAGCACGGAAAAACCCAGTCCGAAGCCGAAACCGTGGTACGGCGCCTCGGAGAACGCGGCACGTCCGTAGGTCTCCAGATCCACTCCGCCCGGCAGGTGGTTGCTCGCCATGACCTCCACCGTGCGCGAACCGAGCAACCGGACACCGTCGAGTTCACCGCCTCGCACCAGCATCTGCGTGAAGCGGTGGTAATCGCCCGCCGTCGAGACCAGACCACCACCGCCCGAGAGACACGTGGGCTCGACGCGGCCGACGGCGCCCATCTCGTCGTGGCGCAGCGGCGCCTTCGTCTTCGGATGGGGCACGTAGAGCGCGGCCAGCCTGTCGAGCACGCCGGGATCGGCTTGGAAACCCGTCTCGCTCATGCCGAGCGGGGTGAAGATCCGCTCGGTGAAGAAGGTGTCGAGGGATTGACCGGAGACGACCTCGATGAGCCTGCCGAGGATGTCCGTCGCGACCGAATAGTTCCATTCCGAACCTGGCTGGAACAGCAGCGGCTGCCGCGCGATCGCCTCGGAGACACCGGCGAGATCGAACCCTGGCGCGGTGCCCCAGTCGAATCCGGCCTCGCGGTAGAGCGCGTCGACCGGATGCGTGCGGTGGAACCCGTAGGTCAAGCCCGCGGTGTGGGTGAGCAGATGCCAGAGCCGGATCGGCTCCGTGGCGGGCTCGGTCGCCATCCGAACGGGCGAGCCCGTCGTGAAGACTCGCGGTTCCGCGAATTCCGGGAGCCAGCGAGAAATCGGGTCCCGGAGGTCGATGAGCCCCTCTTCGACGAGCATCATCGCGGCGACCGAGGTGATCGGCTTCGTCATCGAGTAGACGCGCCAGATCGTGTCGGTCTCCACCGGAAGCCCGGCCTCGATGTCGCGCAACCCGTTCGACGCGAGATGCGCGACCTTCCCGTTCCTGGTCACCACGGCCAGATACCCGGGGAGCAGAGTTCGCTCCAGGTATCCGTCGAAGTGCCTGTCGATCCGTCGCAACCGCTCCGCGTCGAAACCCACCTCGGCCGGGTCGACGTCCACCTTCAGCTCGATCATGCGACCGAGGTTACGCGTTCCGCTCGGCCCGCTTCTCCACTCGCCACACCTCGTCGGTCGTCCCGAACCGCCAGTATCCGGAGATCGACAGCAGGTCGCGCCGCATCCCCCGGTCGTCCAGCAGGTGCCGCCGCAAATCACGGACGAACCCGGCCTCGCCGTGGACGAACGCCTGCACTACGCCGTCACGCCAGTCGAGCGCGCGGACGGCGGCGGCGAGATCGTCGCCCTTGCTCCGGTACAGCCAGGTGATCCGGGTGTCGGCCTTGGTGGTCAACGACTGCTCTTCGGCGACGTCCTCCACGAGGATGAAAGCGTGCACGGGGACGCCCGCCGGCATCGCCTCGAGTGACGCGGCGATCGCCGGCAGGGCGCTCTCGTCCCCAGCGAGCAGATGCCAATCGGCTTCGTCGCCCGGCGCGTACGCCCCGCCGGGACCGGAGACCAGCAGTTCGTCACCGGGTTGCGCGGCCGCGGCCCACGGTCCGGCGATGCCCTCGTCACCGTGGTGGACGAAGTCGAGCACCAGTTCGCCGAGATCCCGGTCGAAGGCCCGGACGGTGTAGGAGCGCATCCGCGGCCACTGCTCACGCGGCAGTTCTTCACGGACCCGCGCCAGGTCGAACGGCTCGGGATAGGTCACGCCGGGCACCCGGAAGTGCACCTTGACGTAGGCGTCGGTGAATTCGTTGGGCTGGAACGAGGCGATCTCTTCGCCCCCAGCGACGATCCGGACCATATGCGGGGTGATCCGCTCGGTGCGCAGCACCCGCAACCGGGTCGCCGACGCCGGCTTACGCGCCTCGGCCATCCACGATTCCTTTCCTGGGTTAGGTGAACCTAACCGAGCGTACGCTCTTCCCCGCCCACCAGGGTGAGGTCTCCCATCATCCGATCAAGACCCTCCCTGGTCCGTTCGGCGAATCCGAGGAAGAACCGGTTGGCCAACGGAACCGCCCACCGGCCCCGGGAAGCGACGTTGTACACCCGATGGGTCACCCGCGCCCCGGCCGGATCCTCCTCGACGGTGTACTCGCCGCGGTACCACCAACCGCCCTGCTGGGCGACGAAGCGACGTTCGGCGTCGACCTCGAAACGCGGGTTGTACGGCTGCTCCCGAAGAATCCCCGCAATACGGGCGAAGACCTCGTCGGCAGGCGCGGGCACCACGGCCGCCACCTCGACCAGCGGCTTCACGCCGCGCTCGCGGCCGGATTACTCACCCTGGTGTTCTGGAAGGACGCGACGCGCCAGCCTTCGGATTCCTCCACCAGCACGTACGTCAGCGTCGATTCCCGGCCCGGTTCGGGCTTGCCGCCCGCCAGTGACGATCCGCCGCCGGACACGACGATGGCGACATCCGGCCGGATGAACCGGACCTTGGGCTCACCACTCCCGGCCACCAGCTTCGCCCCCTTCAGCAGCCCTTCGAACAGGGATCGGTGCGCGCTTTCGATGACCGCGCGGCCCGGCATGGTCATTCCGAAGAACGTCACGTAGTCGGCGTCCTCGGTGAACAACCGCGCATACGCGGCCGCGTCGCCGTCGTTCCACGCGTCGGCGAGACGGCCCAGCACGGCCAGGACTTCGGTCTTTCGTTCGGTCATGATGCCCTCCAGTTAGACGAACAGCGTTCGTTCTACGAACACCGTTCTACAGACGAACGGCGTTCGCGTCAAGTAGAGTTCCCGGCGAACCCCGGAACAGGAGGCGAACGAAGTGAGCAGGCCCCGGCGTCGCGCCGAGAAACCCGTGCTGTCCCAGGAGCTCGTGGTGAAGACGGCACTGGACCTTCTCGCCACCGAAGGGCTGGAGGCGGTGAGCATGCGGCGCGTGGCCCAGACGCTGGAAACCGGCCCCGCCTCGCTCTACGCCCACGTCGCGAACAAGGAAGAGCTCCACGAGCTGATGGTCGACCACGTCCTCGACTTCGGCCCGATCCCCGAACCCGACGGGAGCCGATGGGTGGAGCAGGCGAAGGAGTTGCTGCGACAGAACGTCCGCGCGCTGACGGCGTTCCCCGGGATCGCGAAGATCGCGTGGGCCATCCCGGTACCGACCGGCGCGAACGCGTTGCACCAGGCGGAGGCGATGCTCGCGATCCTGCGCGCCGGCGGCCTCGATCTGAAGCAGGCACTCTTCGCCGCCGACGCGTTATGGCTCTACACCAAGGCTTACGCCTACGAAGGCGCCGGCTGGCAGTACGGCGACATCGACATCACCATGCAGGAAGAACGCGGCAAGCAGATGTTGGAGTACATGACGTCGTTCCCGCCCGCCACTTTCCCGAATCTGCTCGGCTCGGGCGAGTACTTCAACGCGGAGACCGCGCAGGAACGGTTCGAGTTCGCCATCGACCTGTTCCTCGTCGGTCTGACGCGGGTCGCGAGTGGTAAGGACGGCTATTGAGAGGTAGGGCAGAGGTGGCATCGGGGTGAGGGGCTGCGTGGATTTGGGTCATCTGATGTCCCCAAATCCACACCGTGAGGGTCGCGGTGCGGCAGCGGGACCGGTCGCTGCCTTACCACTCACGAGAGCAGCGCGGCCGCGTACTGCGGCACCAGCCGAGCTCCGAGCGAGGACTTCACCTCGGACATCTTCTTGCCGAAGACCACCTCGTGCCGCCCTGCTTCCACCGCCCAGCGCACGGCCTCGCCGTAGAAGTGGAAGTACAGGTTGGGCCGTCCGCCCAGTTCCGTCGGCAGCGCCGCCCAATGCCGGGCGATCGGCCGGGTCGGGTGATCGAGGATGGTCGCGATGGCGAGCAAGCGGCCCGTGGCGCTCTCGCGGTACTCGACGACGCGCACGTCCGGTTGCCGCAGCAGGGCGCTCACGTAGCCCACGAACGCCGGGAGCGGCACGATCGGCACGTCATGGTGCTTGGTTCCGTTGTACCGCAGCAATTCCGCGATCCCGACCGGGTCGGCGCCGTCACCGGACAGTATCCGCACCCCGATCGAAGGATCGGCCTCGATGGTACGGAAGATCTTGCGCAGGTTCTGTTTCCGCTTCCTGGCCAGCGAATACATCCAGTCGTCCCGGCTCGAGAACGGCGAGACATCGAGCACGGCGACGTCCTCGGTCCGGCGCACCACCTTCAGCCCACCCCGCACACTGTCCACTCCGGACTCGCCGACCTGCCGGATCAGCATCCCCCGCAACCCGGAACCAAGTTCGGCGCGCATCGCCGGGACGAACGAGTCGAGCAGGCGGCCGACACCGCCGTCGCTGTCTTCGCCGTCGAACCACCAGCCCGGGATCGCCCCCGAACCTGGCGATCGGACGTCGAGTCCGCCGAGCCTTCCGCGGCCCGAGGCCCGGGCGAACCGGTACCGCCGAGTGAGGCCCGTGACCCACGCGCAGCTGACCACACCGCACGGCTCGCCGCGTTCGAGCAGCACGGCGACCGGTTGCTCGGTCCGCGCGGCCCATGCCTGGGTGGTGAGCACCTCCCAGCTCCAGTCCGCGCGCAGACCCGCCTTGGCCCGCAGCGAATCCCAATACGCCGGCTCGGCGTCACGCCGGGGGTCGAGTACCTCGATCACCATCGCGTCACCGGTCTCGCCGCGATGACACCGAACAGCGGCACCGGCTGGAATCCCAGCGTGGCCTTGAGGTCGGTCAGCCCCCGCCCCATCGACAGCGACTTCCGGTTGCCCTCGATCATGTACCGCACGTTCCGCACGACGGCTTCGAAATAGAGGTGCTTCGGCCGTCCCTCTTCCGGAGCCATCGCGGCCCAGTGCTGGTGCAGTGGCGCCACCGGGTGGTCGAGGACGTTGGTGAACGCGAGCAGCCGCCCGGCGCCGTCGTGGTAGGTCGAGGTGATCACGTCCGGCCTGCGCACGAGTTCGCCGAGGTATTCGGCGGTGACCGGGCCGCGCTGGTCGAACTTCACCGGTCCCATCCGCGCCCGGTGCTCACGCAGCAGGGTGGCGAGTTCGAGAGCGTCAAGGTCGGTGCGGGCGGCTTCGGTCCGGACGACCACGTCCGGGTCGGCGGCGATCTTCTTCGACTGGCCGCGCAGGCTCAGCCGCCTGCTCCGGCGCAGGGACGCCAGCCAGCCCTCGACGTCGACGAACCGGTTCTCCAGCACCGAAGTCGGCATCGTGTCGCGCACCGGCCTGCCCCGCCCCGTCAGCATGTCGAGCGACTCCGGTGGCACCGTGCGGTAGACGACGCCGAGGCAGCCGGGTCCGGTGAAGCGGCAGACGGCCCGCTCGAACCGTCGCATGATCTCCCGCCGGTCCGCGGCGTCGATCCCGTCCGCGAACAACCACGGCGGGTACCCGGAAAGCCACGCGTGCTGCACCTCCACCCAGCGCGGCCCCAGCCTCGCCTTCCCGTGCACCGCACCCGGCCGATCCGTGGAGCCGGGAGAACACAGCATCGCCAGCACCGCGGCGACCGGTTTGCCCCCATCGGTGATCACGGTGAGCACGGTGGGGCTGCGTGAGAACCGCGACTCCACCCGGAGCAGGTGGTAGTCCCACGGGACCGGGGCCTGTTGCGCGACCAGGAATCGGGCCCAGTCCTCGGGTTCGGGATCGATCCGCGGATCGAGCACCCGCACCTGCCAGGTCATCGGCCCAGCACCGGTCTCGGGACGGCGACCGACACCAGGGCGCGGGTGCCGAAGCCGAGCGCGGCCTTGTCGGCCAGCATCGCCCGGCCGGCGGTCAGTTCGGGGCGCCGGTTGACGATCATGTGCTCCACTCCCCTGGCGTAGAAGTCGACATAGAGGCCTTTCCTTCCGCCGCCCGCGCTCGGCAGTGCGGCCCACTGGTGCAGCGCGCACCCTTCCTCGGCGTCGAACAGCGTGCCGAAACCCAGCAGCCGCCCGGATCCGTCGCGATAGGTAAGGGTGACCACGTCCGGACGGCGCACGAGAGCGTCCAGATAGGACGGTGCGATCGGGCTCCGGGTGTCCATGTGCAGCCCGCCGATCCGGGAGCGCTGCCCCTCCGCCCATGCCCGGTCGTCCTGCCGGGCACGATGCGCGTTGAGCAGCGCGGAAAGTTCGTGGACGTCCAGGTCCCGGCGAGCGGGCGCCACCTCGGTGCGCAGGTCTTCGTCCACGCGCAGGCCGCGCAGAGTCTCCCGGGGCTCGTCGCCGAGCCCTCGCTCCCAATCGTCCACAGTGAAGTAGGTGTTGAGCAGCACGGCCGCCGGGTCGATCTCGCGGGACACCCGGCCACGACCCTCCATGGCGGGGAGGAGTTCCGGGTTCATCGCGCGGTAGATCACACCCAGCAGCCCCGGACCGAGGTGTGTGCGGAGCGCCTGCTCGAACCGGCGGATCGCCTGTCGCCGCTCAGCGTCGTCCAGCCGCTCGTCGAGCACACAGGCCGGGTACCCGCTGAGCTGCCAGAGGTAGGCCTCGGCCCAGCGCGGACGGAACCGGCCACCGAAAACGGACATCGGGGCGAAGTCGGTGGCCCGCCAGCTACGGCACACCATGACGGTGAGCGCCCCGGCGACCTTGCCACGACGGCGGATCACCGCGAGCACCGGCGGGTTCTTCGCCAGCCACGCCTCCCGGCGCAGGACTTCGTACTCCCATACCGGCCATAGCCTCGACCGGCGCAGGAAACCGCGCCAGCCCTCGGGTTCGGCCGCGTTCCTCGGGTCGAGCACCTCGACCGCGAAAGCGGTGACCACCTTCGTCGTCACCATCGCAGTACCGGTCTCGGCACGGCCGCAGTGCAGACCGGACGTACCCGAAATCCCGGCGTGGCTTTGAGTTCGGGTATTCCGCGTCCCGCGGTGAGTTCCTTGACACCGCGCCGTGTGGCGTAACGCATGGCCACCGCGAGCGGCCTTCCCTCGGCGCCGGTGTAGGTCAGCGTGTGCACGTCCGGGGCGTCGAGGGCCATCACCTCGTAGTCCCACACCGGCAGGAACCGGGCCGCGAGGAAGAACTCCGTCCAGCCTTGGGGGACGGAATCGGCGCGGAGATCGTGGAAGCGGATCTTCACGTGAGCACGACCGGGGTCCCGTGCCGTGGACAGGGCGCGACTTCGCCGCGAACGCCGCCTGCCGGGAGCACGTCCACGAATCGCGGGGAGTTCTGGCGCAGCAGCGTGAACGCGAGACCCCCCGTGGTAGGCCGCGCGTAGACGCGGGGCCAGTCGAGATGCCAGCGGCCGCACGCTTCGATCGCGCCGAGGTAGCCCAGCGCCGGATCGTGCAGCACGCCGTACGGCCCGGTGTCCATTGTGTCCAGTTCCCGTCGCGGTACGGATTCGACCCGGTACGCACGGTCTTCGGGCAACGCGGCGGCGAAGACGGCCAGTTGTTTGTCGTCGCCGACCGCGATCACCCGCCTGCCGCGGCGGAGCGCGGCGGACAGTTCGGCGAGCGCACCGGACGCCGGGACATCGGGATCCACCACACAGCAACGGACTCCGCGCGGCAGGTCCACCGGTGGACGTAGCCCGTCGCCGCCGAGGACGACGACCAGCGCGTCCCCGTCGACCGAACGTGCCTCGCGTAACACCCGGCCCAGCCCACGGTTCGACTCGATCCGTTGCGTGCCACCGGCGAGCGGCACCAGGTCGACGATCTTGTGCACCGCCTCGGCCAGCGGCACGGCGCCCGAATCCGTTCCCGTGCGGCCCGGCACCAGCACCGGATCCGTTCTGCCGTCGAGTGCCCATCGTTCCCGGTAGAACGGGACCGTCGCGAAGGCCGACCGCACGGACCGCCGATAGGCCGCCCGCCAGGCAGCGCTCACCCCCGTTTCCCACATGGCGCGGAAGCATGCGTCATGTAGGCCGGATTGGGAACAGAGCACGCACGGTTCACCCGGTTCGCGGGAAAATTCCCTCCTTTTCGACTGAGCTGAAAGGAGGAATTTTCCGAACTCACTGGCGGGAGCAAAGCGAGTCTGCCTATAACACCGGGAACTTTCGAGTCGGCACGATCTGCCGGCCACCTGGGGCCAAGGGGACGTATGAACCGTGAAATCACCACTGGTGACGCTACGAACACGATAGCGCACTCACCGCAGGAGTTCGACGGATGAGCCAGCCGCTCCCCGGTCCCACACAAAGTGGACTCACCGTAGTCGTTCCGTGCTTCAACGAAGTCGACAACGTCGAGCCGTCCTACCAGGAGATCATCGCCGAGTTGGGAAATCACCCACTCGAACTTCTCTACGTGGACGACGGGAGTACGGACGGGACACTGGACGTCATCCGGGCGCTCGCGCACACCGACCCCCGGGTCCGGTACCTGTCCTTCACCCGCAATTTCGGGTTCGAAGCCGCCTTTTCCGCGGGATATCGGTACGCGGGGAAACCATGGATCCTGCACATCGACGCCGACCAGCAGTTCCCGGCTTCCGAAGCGAGTAAATTGATCACCGCCGCCGAGGAAGGAAACGACGCCGTTTTCGGCGTGCGCACCAACCGGCAAGATCCCTTGATACGCCGCTGGGGCACCGCGGCCTTCCATTTCCTGGGCCGCCGTGTGCTGCGTATCGAAATCCCGCCGGGTGCGACGGCCTTCCGGCTGGTGCGCACCGAATTGGCACGCAAGATCGTCGACCTCCGGCTGGGCACCCCGTATTTCCTCGCCACCGTGCCCCGGCTGACCAGCCGCTACACCACCGTTCCGGTGGCACATCGCGCGCGGGAACGCGGAGAGTCCAAAGTGGGCTTCGGTTTCCTGTCCTCGCACGCCATCGAACTGTTCGTCGGGTTCACCCGGCGGCTGACGACGGTGGCGTCGGCGACCGCGCTGCTGACCGCCGGGATCGCGGTGCTCGCGGGGATCGCGACCGTGTCCGGCCTTCTCGGCATGGACGCCGGCCAGGGGCTGACGTTCCTCATGTTCGCGGTGCTGCTGACGGTGCTTTCGCTGACCGTCCGCTACCTGGTCGTGGTCGGCGCGGGTCAGCCTCGACCACGGCAGTTCTACATCAGGGAAGCCAATTTCCCGGTCGACGAGGACGACCGGCTCTACACCTCGGCGGAAGCCGGGATCCATCCTGGGGAAAGGCATGAGGGAGTGAAGAAAACCGAAGAGACGGCGGCACCTCGGAGCCTGGTGATCCTGGGCGGGGCCGACGGTTCGGTCAGCACCTACCATCGGGCGCGGGAACTCGGTTTCCGCACCATCTGCGTCGACGTCCGCGCCGGCGCGCCCGCGGTGGCGCTGGCGGACGAGTTCGTGCAGGTCAGTGTCCGCGCACCGGAACAGATCGCGGCCGCGCTGGACGGGCGGGACGACATCGCCGGTGTGCTCTGCCCGGCCAGTGACGTCGGGCTCCCGACACTCGCCTGGCTCACCCGGCACTGGAATCTGCCGGACCCGCTGCCCGAAGCAGCCGTCGCCGCTTCCGTCGACAAGTCCGTGTTCCGCGAACTCTGCGACCGGTTGCGTCTGCCGACCTACCGCAGTGTCGGCGGGAAACCCGGGCCGGACCTCGCCCTCGCCGCACAGCAACTGCGATTTCCCACCCTGGTGAAACCGGTCGACTCCTCCGGAAGCCGGGGCGTGGTCTCGTGCGCGAGTCCCGGCGGGCTGAGCACCGCGTTCGGCGAGTCACTGGCGTTCTCACCGTCCGGACGGCTCGTCGTCGAAGAACACCTCGACGGCTCGCATTACACGATCGAAGCGCTCGCGGTCGACGGCCGGATCGTGTTCCACGCGGTCACCCGGCGCACGCTCACCCCGCCGCCGTTCTTCGTGACGGCGTCCCATCTCCTGCCGGCCGGGCTGCCACCGGTGGTCGACCGCGCCCTGCCGCTGATGCTGACCGCGCTGTGCGCCGAACTCGGCTACCGCACCGGTCCGCTCACCCTCGACGCCGTCCTCGGCCGCGACGGGAAGTTCTACCTGATCGAAATGGGCGCGCGGATGGGCGGAAACGGTCTCGCCGAAGCGATCGCCCTCAGCACCGGCGTCGACCTGATCGCCGCGGGGATCGCCGCCGCGACCGGGGGCGAGGTCGTGCTCTCGCCACGCGACCCGCGGCCGACGCTGGTGCACATCCTCGCCTCCGACCGCGGCGGCCGGATCGTGCGGATCGAAGGCGCCGACGAGGTCCGGGCGATGCCCGCGGTGCACGGCCTGGAGTTGTTCGCGGAACAGGATTCCTTCGTCAAACCGTACGAGCAGGCCGGCTACAAGATGGGCTACGCCGTGGTTTCGGCGCCGACCGTGCCCGAAGTTCTCGCGGTCGAGGACGAATTGCGGGGCACCTTGAAGTTCCTGCTCGACGAGCAGGGTATGGCGGTGCCACTCCCTTGACCGGAACCTCACTCACCGGCGCCACCGGCACCGCGGCGATCGCGGCGCCGAAACCGTCGACGGTGCTGCGGCTGCTCGCCGGCCGTGGCGTCTTCCGGCTGGCGATCCAGGTCATGGGCCTGGTGCTGGTCACCGCGTGGGGAGCGCATGACTACGGCCGGTTCGCCACCGCGCTCGGGTTGATGACGTGGCTGAACTTCGTACCGTCCGCGGCGGAGAAGTCGGCGCTGAAATACCTGCCGCGCCTGCGGGTGACGCGGGACGCGGTCGCGGCCTTGGCCGTCCGGATCGCCTTCGTACCGGTCCTCGTGGTCCTGGCCGCGATGGCGGTCACGCTGGTCGTCGCTCCGGAATCGGACGCGGCGCTGTACCTGACGGCGGCGGGGTGGTCGATCTCCGGGGGCCTGCTGATGACCGTGTCCGGCCTGCACCGGTTCCGCGGCAAGTCCACTTTGGACGCGCTGGCCTTCACCGCGGGCGCGCTGGTGGTCGGGGCGGTGACCGCGGGCACCTGGTTCGTCCGCTGGTCTCCGCTGACTCACCTCGGTCTGCTGCTCGGCGGGATCCTCGTCATTCTGGGGTTCTCCGCGGTGTTGCTGCCGAGGGAGTGGCTGCGTCCGGGGAAAGCGGGCGGCCACCGGCTCCTGCCCGCGTTCGGCCGGGCCACCGTTCTGCTCGGGATGACCGAGGTGCTCGACGTGCTGGCGACGTCGTCGGTGTTCGGCGTGCTCGCACTGTCCGGCCGGACCGTCGACAGTGGACCGTTCTATGTCGCTTTGCTGGCGAGCAGCGCGTTCTGCTCACTGCTGTTCTATCAGCTGAGGGTGCACCAGCCCGCGATCTCGAGCCGGATGCGGGGCAGTGGCGCGGCGGCGGGTCGTGCTCGCGCGGTGGAACTGCTGAAGCTGGTCGAACGTGGATCGCTGGTCTTCCTCGTGCTGGTGGGGATCGCGCTGGCGATCCCGGCCGCCCGCACGGTGCTGACCGAGGAGGGCACCACCGGCGCCTATCTGGTCCTCGGCATCTTCGTCCTGGTGGAGACGGTGCTGTTCGCCATCGGGCTCTACGCGGGTTTCCTGATCGAGAACACCAACAGCAAGGTCCTCACCCTCACCGCGTCGGCCTCGATCGCCGGATTGGTCGCCACCCCGCCGGCGGCCGCGGCGTTCGTCCCGGCGATGGGCCCGGTCGGCGGGTTCGCCGCCCTCGTCTTCGCCATCGGCACGCGGGCCATCGTGCTCCGGTGGCTACTGCGCCGCCACCATCCCGAACTCTGAATGTCGCACTGGAGAAGGAACATGTACGTACTGGGTATCAGCAGGGTCCACGATTCGGCGGCCGCGCTCGTGCGCGACGGCGAGATCATCGCGTTCGCCGAAGAAGAACGTTTCACCCGGGTGAAGCACGACGGCGGCTTTCCCGCGCACGCCATCAGGTTCTGCCTCGACCGCGCCGGGATCACGCTCGCCGACGTCGACCACGTCGCCTACTACTGGCAGCGCTGGCGCGAGGGCATCCACGCGGCGAAGGTGTTCGCACGGTACTTCCCGGCGACGCTGGAGGTGTTCCGCAACGAGAACGGTGACGAAGGCGGCTCCTCGGCGTCCATGGTCGAGACGTTCAAGACAGGTGGCGGCAAAGGCGTCGACGACTATCACGTCGGCGGCGCGGTGCTCGCGCACATCAAGCGGTCCTACACTCTCGAACGCGATGTGAAGGAAGCCGCGGAGTGGACCGGGCCGACGAAGTTCAAAACGCACCTGGTCGACCACCACAAGGCGCACGCGGCCAGCGCCTACTTCATCTCGCCGTGGGAAGAGTCCGCCGTACTGACCTTCGACGGTATCGGCAGCGACGGGACCGCGACCTACCTGGGGCACGGCAAGGGAAACCGGATTATCGACATCCGGCGGATCAAGTTCCCGCACTCGCTTGGCGCGATGTACGCGGGCGTCACCGGCTATCTCGGCTTCTACCCCACCCGGGACGAAGGCAAGATCATGGGGCTGGCGCCGCTGGGCAACGACACGTACGTCGAGGCGTTCAAGCAACTGATCCACCTGAGCGACGACGGCGGTTACGAACTCGAACTGGGTTTCTTCGGCCACCACCGCACCGGCAAGCACGTGATGTCGAAGAAGTTCACCGATCTGTTCGGCCCCGCTCGCCCCAAGACCCGGGTCACCGCGGACAACCCTGTACCGCAGCACTACTGCGACATCGCCTACGCGCTGCAAGTCACGCTCGAGGAGGCCGGGCTGCACCTGGCACGCTGGCTGCAGCGCGAGACCGGGTCGAAGCGGCTCTCCGTCGCGGGCGGCGTCGCGCTGAACAGTGTGATGAACGGGCGGCTTCTGCTGGAGACCCCGTTCGAGGACTTCTTCGCCCAGCCCGCGGCGGCGGACGACGGCTGCGCGATCGGCTCCGCGCTGGAGATATCGGTCGGCGAGTACGGCAAGCCGCGCCCGCGTGACGGCTACACCTACACCGGCCCGGACTACACCGAGGCGGAGATGGAACTGGCGCTGCAGGACGCCGGGGTCCATTACACGAAGGTCGACGACATCGCCGCGCACACGGCCGCGAAGATCGCCGAGGGCAAGATCATCGGCTGGGTACAGGGCCGGATGGAATGCGGTCCGCGCGCGCTCGGCAATCGCTCGCTGGTGGCCGACCCGCGCGACCCCGATTCGAAGACGCGGATGAACGAGAAAGTCAAGCACCGCGAGGCCTTCCGGCCGTTCGCGCCGTCGTGCCTGGAAGAGCGGGCGGGCGACTACTTCGTCAGCGACTACCCGTCACCGGTCATGCTGCTGGTGTTCGACGTCCTGCCGGACAAACGCGACGAGGTCCCCGCCATCACCCACGTCGACGGGACCGCGCGGGTGCAAACGGTGAGCAAGACGGACAATCCGCTCTACTACCGGATGATCAGCGAGTTCGAGAAGATCACCGGCGTCCCGATGGTGGTCAACACCTCGTTCAACGACAACAACGAACCGATCGTCGCCAGCCCCGCCGACGCCGTGGCCTGCTACCTGAAGACCGACGTCGACGCGCTCGCCCTCGGGCCGTTCTGGGCCGAGAAGGAGACCCTGTGACCACCACTCTGCCTGACGCCGCACCCTCGCGAACCGGTTGGGTGCCCACGCTCTACCGGCACCGCAACTGGCTGTGGCTGGTGGCCGCCGTCCCTGCCGTGGTGACGACACTGCTGATCATGGTGATCCTGCCGCCGGACCAGACGCTGGACAACGTCGTGGACTGGGCGTTCAAACTGTGCCCGTTCGTGTTCGCGGTCGCCACGGTGGCGCTGTTCCCGCGCACCAAAGGGGGTCCGGCACTGATCGTCCTCGCAATTTTCGTCTACATGTCCTATTTGGACACCGAACTGATCATGCGGATCCAGGCGTTCGCCCGTAACGTCGCGACCGACGAGAACGCCTTCCAACCGGTGTACCAGTTCGAACTGTTCATCGTGACGTTCATCGTCCTGTTCGGGCTGATGGCGTACCGGCTCGGCGGCGGCCGGACGGCGAACGTGCTCAAGGCCGGGATCGCCGCGATCCTGGTGGTGATCTCGGGCGCGAACGACCTGACCTTCTGGGCGCTCAACGACGTCTGGGCGGCGGGCACGAAACCGACCGAACTGAAATGGGCGTCACATATGATCGTGTTCCTCGGCGGACCGCCGAGCGTTCCGGTCGCGGTCGCGTTCATGCTGGTGCACCTGGCACTGGCGGCGATCGTGGTGGCGTTGCCGGTCGGCCGGTGGGTCGACCGGGCACTCGGTGTCTCGTGAGTGGTCATCCCGGACCCTGATCAAGGCTCAACGTCCCCACGAGTCCGCCAGAACGTCGCTCACCATTCACGTAAGCCTGCGCACCAGCCCGTCGGCCAGCAAGCGCCCTCGGTCGGTCAGTACCGCCCGCCCCTGACCGTCCAAAGCGGACTGATCGAGCAGCCCCTCGGCGGCGGCGACCCGGGCTTCGGCACGGCCGTCGTCGTCGAGGGCGCCGAGCGGAAGTCCTTCCGACAGCCGGAGTTCCAGCATCACGCGCTCCAGGTGCCGGTCTTCGTCGGTGAGCAGTTCACGGCCGGCGGCCGGTGAGTCACCGGCGGCGAGTGAGGCGGCGTAGCGGGCCGGGTGCTTGACGTTCCACCAGCGGACGCCGCCGACGTGACTGTGCGCGCCGGGTCCCGCGCCCCACCAGTCGCCGCCGCGCCAGTAGCCGATGTTGTGCCGGCAGCGGGCTTCCTCCGAGGTCGCCCAGTTGGACACCTCGTACCACCGCAAACCGGCCGAAGCGAGGACGCGGTCGATCATCTCGTAGTCGGCGGCGAGCACGTCGTCGTCCGGCGCGGGCAGTTCGCCGCGGCGGACACGGCGGGCGAGCGCGGTGCCCTCCTCGACGATCAGCGCGTACGCCGAGACGTGATCGACACCGGCGGCGAGCACCGCGTCCAGCGAGGCTTGGAGGTCTTCGACCCGCTCCCCCGGCGTGCCGTAGATGACGTCGAGGTTGACGTGCTCGAACCCGGCGGCTCGCGCTTCCGCCGCGGCCGCGACCGGACGGCCCACGGTGTGCACCCGGTCGAGGATCCGCAGGACGTGCTGCGCGGCCGACTGCATCCCGAGCGAGATCCGGTTGTACCCGGCGTCACGGATGCCCGCGAAGAACTCCGGCGAGGTGGACTCCGGATTGGACTCCGTCGTCACCTCGGCGTCCGGCGCGAGGCCGAACGTGTCGCGGACAGCGTCGAGAACGCTACGAAGGCCGTCCGGGCCGAGCAGGGACGGGGTGCCTCCGCCGACGAAGACGGTGTCGACCGCGGGCGGCTTCCCGAGCACGCGCGCGGCCAGGTCGAACTCGCGTTTGAGGCCTTCGAGCCAGGACTGCGGCGACGAGTCGCTGTCCAGCTCACCGGCGGTGTAGGTGTTGAAGTCGCAGTAGCCGCAGCGAGTCGCGCAGAACGGGACGTGCACGTAGACACCGAACGGCCGGGTGCCGAGCCCTTCCAGCGCGCTCTCGGGGAGCGTGGACTCGACGGGCGTGGTGGTTTCGGGCAGCAACGCGGGCACACCCCAGTGTCCCCCACGCCGCGAAGGCCTCCTTCCCCGGGGAAAGAGGCTTTCACGAAAACGCTTTACCGGTGGGAGACGTGCACCTCGACGAGGGTCTCCATGGAGATCGAGCAGTCGTCGACCACGTTGGCGAGGTGCCCCCTGGCGGTCGGCGAGCAGCCGACCGCCTCGAACCGGTCCTAGGCCAACCCGTTCGCGGCCAGCCACTCCGGCGACGGCGGGATCACCTCGATGATGTCGATCAGGAAGCCGTTGAGGTCCTCGATGTAGAAGTGCCGCTGACCGAATTCCTCGTCCACGAGTTCCGTGACGATCTTGACCCCTTCCCCGCGCAGCCGCTCGTACTCGGCCGCCGCGTCGGCGACCATGAGCCCGACCATCGAGCCTGCGGCCTCCTGCGACCGCCAAGGCTCTGGCGTGGCCTTGTGGCCGCGCTTCGCGAAGCTCATTTCATAGCCCGGCACGCCGACGTTGAGGCTGGAGAACCAGTCCAGTTCGATCGTCACCGTCAACCGCAGGTGCCGCTTCCACCAGGCGGTGGTACCGGCGATGTCGTCGACGAGCACACAGGCACCGAAACCGCTGAGTTGCATCTGGTGTTTTCCTCCCGGTCGAACCACTTGATGCGTAGTACTATACCCATAGTGGTTTGACCGAGGCAAGGAGACTGTTCCGATGCGACACAATCCGGAGCGCCGGACCGCCCTCACCGACGCCGCCATCACCGTCCTGGCCCGCGAGGGCGCGCGCGGGCTCACCTACCGTGCCGTGGACGTCGAGGCGGACGTCCCGCCGGGAACGACGTCCAACTACTTCCGCAACCGGGACCAGTTGCTCGGCGAGGTCGGCGTCCGCGTGCACGAACGGCTGTCGGCGCCGGCCGAGGTGATGGCGAACCCGCAGGCGGAGACACCGTCCCACGACCGGGTCGGCGTTTTGCTCGGTGACCTCATGGGACGGCTGACCGGACACCGCGAGCCCTATCTCGCCCTGCTCGAACTCCGGCTCGAAGCCACCCGTCGCCCGGAGCTGGCGGCCGAGCTGACCAAGACGATCCGCGAGGGCATCGACCTGAGCGTCGACTGGCACGTCGCGGCCGGAATGCCGGGCGGACGTGCCGAGGTGCTGCTGATGTATCTCGCGCTGACCGGGCTCACCGTCGAACGGCTCACCCTGCCGGAGGTACTCGCGGACGTCACCGACGAAGACGTCATCCGAATACTCGTGGACCGCGTCCTCCCGTCTTGAAGCGTGCGCGTTCTGCGTCACAGCGGGAAGGAACGGGCTCGGGCTTGACTAGCGAAGAGGGCCTTGGACCAGCGGAAACAGTCACACCCGAAGGTTGTTCCCACTATTCGGACCGGCCTGGACCACATAGTGGGCGCGTGGCACGCTGAATGAATGACCCGCGCCGGAATCACCCTCGTGGCACGCCGCCACGTGGACCTCCGTCGTGTGGCGAGCGCGCTCTGTGCGACGAACCGCTGACTCCCCGCCACCACCACGATCTGCCGGAGGATTCCCATGTCGTCGCCCACGCGCGAAACCCCTGCCCGCACACCCCGGGTCAAACAAAAACGGGGCGAGGGACAGTGGGCGTTGGGGTATCGCGAACCGCTGAACCCCAACGAGCGGTCCAAAAAGGACGACAACCCGCTCAACGTCCGGGCGCGGATCGAGAACATCTACGCCCATCGCGGGTTCGACTCGATCGACCCCGGCGACCTCCGCGGCCGGTTCCGCTGGTTCGGCCTCTACACCCAGCGCAAGCCGGGAATCGACGGCGGCCGCACCGCGACGCTGGAGCCCGAAGAGCTCGACGACCGCTTCTTCATGCTGCGGGTCCGGCTCGACGGCGGCGCGCTGACCACCGATCAGCTGGCCGTGCTCGCCGAGATCTCGCAAACCCACGCGCGCGACACCGCCGACATCACCGACCGGCAGAACATCCAGTACCACTGGATCCAGGTCGAGGACGTCCCGACGATCTGGGCCAAGCTGGAAAAGGCAGGGATGACCACGATGGAAGCCTGCGGTGACAGCCCGCGCGTCATCCTCGGCTCCCCGGTCGCCGGCATCGCCACGGACGAGATCATCGACGGCACGCCCGCGATCGACGAGATCAAGCGCCGCTATATCGGCGACCCGCGCTACTCGAACCTGCCACGCAAGTTCAAGACCGCGATCTCGGGCCAGCAGGACGTCGCGCACGAGATCCACGACGTCGCCTTCGTCGGTGTGAACCACCCTGAGCACGGGCCCGGCTTCGACGTCTGGGTCGGCGGCGGCCTGTCCACGAACCCGATGATCGGGCAGCGGCTGGGCACCTGGGTCTCGCTCGACGAGGTCCCCGACGTCTGGGAAGGCGTGATCAGCGTCTTCCGCGACTACGGCTACCGGCGCCTGCGTGCCCGCGCCCGGATCAAGTTCCTGGTGAAGGACTGGGGCGCCGCGAAGTTCCGCCAAGTCCTGGAAGACGAGTACCTCAAGCGCAAGCTGACCGACGGCCCGGCGCCCGAGGTCCCCGCCACGCAGATCGACCACGTTGGCGTGCACCCGCAGACCGACGGCAAGTTCTACGTCGGCGCCGCGCCGATCGCGGGCCGCGTCTCCGGCGCCACCCTGCTGGCGGTCGCGAAGGCCGCCGAACGCGCCGGGTCGAACCGCGTCAGGCTTACCCCGCTGCAGAAACTCGTGGTCCTCGACGTCCCCGAAGCCGAGGTCGGCGGGCTGAAGACCGAACTGGCCGACCTGGGCCTGCAGGTCGAGCCGTCGCCGTGGCGGCGCGGGATCATGGCCTGCACCGGACTGGAGTACTGCAAGCTCGCCATCGTCGAGACCAAGGCCCGCGCCATCCAGCTGGTCGACGAGCTGGAGAAGCGCCTCGCCGACATCCAGTCCGAGATCGAGAACCCGGTGACCGTGCACCTCAACGGCTGCCCCAACTCCTGCGCGCGGATCCAGACCGCCGACATCGGGCTCAAGGGCCAGATCGTCACCGATGAGGACGGCAAGCAGGTCGAAGGCTTCCAGGTGCACCTCGGCGGCGGGCTCGGCCTGGACGCTGGGTTCGGCCGGAAACTGCGTGGCCACAAGGTGACCGCGTCGGAACTGACCGACTATGTCGAAACGCTCGTGCGGGCCTATCTCGCCGGCCGCGAACCCGGTGAGCGGTTCGCCCAATGGGTCGCGCGGGCCGATGAAGGCGTCCTGCAGTGACCGAACGAACGACCCCATACTACTGCCCTTTTTGTGGCGATGAAGACCTGCGGCCGGATGAGAGCGGCTCCTGGCTGTGCTCGGGCTGCCGCCGGGTCTTCACCGTGAAGTTCCTCGGACTGTCCTTTCCGGAGGTGTCACCAGGATGACCGCCACTGCCGACTACAAGACACTCGCCGAACGCGCCTCGAAGGAGCTCGCGGAGGCGACCGCGGCCGAGGCCCTGCGCTGGACCGCGGAGACGTTCGGCGACGACTTCATCGTCGCGTCGAACATGCAGGACGCCGTCCTGATCGATCTGGCCACCCAGGTCAAATCCGACGTCGACGTGTTGTTCCTGCAGACCGGCTACCACTTCCCGGAGACCATCGGCACCCGCGACGCGGTGCAGGCGGTCTACCCCGGCGTGCGGATCGTCAACGCCGAGGCCGCGCGAAGCGTCGCCGAACAGGACGCGGAGTACGGCCCGAAACTGCACGAACGCGACCCGAACCAGTGCTGCCAGCTCCGCAAGGTCGTTCCGCTTCGGAACACACTGGCGAAGTATTCGGCGTGGGTGACCGGTGTCCGCCGCGTCGACGCGCCGACGCGCGCGGACACCCCCATCGTCACCTGGGACGACCGCAACGGGCTGGTGAAGATCAACCCGATCGCGCCGTGGTCCGACGACGATTTCAGGGACTACATCAGCGAACACGGCATCCTCGAGAACCCGTTGGTGTCCATCGGTTATCTGTCGATCGGCTGCGCGCCGTGCACCGCCAAGGTCGCTCCGGGCCAGGACCCGCGCAGCGGACGGTGGGCCGGTCAGGGCAAGACCGAGTGCGGCTTGCACGGCTGAGAAGGGACGACATGACCACGCTCGAACCGGCGGCAACTGTGGTTCCTGGGGGCACCCCCCAGGCCCCCCTGGCTACGGACAACCTGGCGGCGCTGGAATCCGAGGCGATCCACATCTTCCGCGAGGTGGCGGGCGAGTTCGACCGGCCGGTGATCCTGTTCTCCGGCGGCAAGGACTCGACGCTCCTGCTGCACCTGGCGATCAAAGCGTTCTGGCCCGCTCCGGTGCCGTTCCCGTTGCTGCACGTGGACACCGGGCACAACTTCGACGAGGTCATCGACTTCCGCGACCGCGTGGTCGAGCAGCACGGGCTCCGGCTGGTCGTGGCGAAGGTCCAGGACTGGATCGACGACGGCAGGCTCGAAGAGCGCGCCGACGGGATGCGCAACCCGCTGCAGACCACGCCGCTGCTCGACACGATCTCCGAGAACAAGTTCGACGCCGTCTTCGGCGGCGGACGCCGCGACGAGGAACGGGCGCGCGCCAAAGAGCGGATCTTCAGTCTCCGCAACGCTTTCGGCCAGTGGGAGCCGCGCAGGCAGCGCCCCGAACTGTGGAACCTCTACAACGGGCGGCATCGCCCCGGCGAGCAAGTCCGCGTCTTCCCACTGTCCAACTGGACCGAGGCGGACGTCTGGAACTACATCGCGCGGGAGAAGGTCGAACTGCCGTCGATCTACTACGCGCACCGGCGCGAGGTCTACCAGCGCGACGGCATGTGGCTGACCGAAGGCCCATGGGGCGGCCCGCGGCCGGGCGAGGACGTCAGCGAACTGACCGTGCGCTACCGGACCGTCGGCGACGGTTCGTGCACGGGCGCCATCGAATCGACCGCCGCCACGGTGGACGAGGTCATCGCCGAGGTCTCGGCCTCCCGGCTCACCGAACGCGGCGCCACCCGCGCCGACGACCGGATGTCGGAGGCGGCGATGGAAGACCGCAAACGTGAGGGGTACTTCTGATGTCCAGCCTTCTCCGGCTCGCGACCGCGGGCAGTGTGGACGACGGGAAGTCGACCCTGGTCGGGCGGCTCCTCTACGACACCAAGTCCGTCCTCGCCGACCAGCTGGACGCGGTCACCCGCGCCAGTGTCGACAAAGGACTGTCCACTCCGGACCTCTCACTGCTCGTGGACGGCCTGCGCTCGGAACGCGAGCAGGGCATCACGATCGATGTGGCGTACCGGTATTTCGCGACACCGCGGCGCAGCTTCGTGCTCGCTGACACGCCTGGCCACGTGCAGTACACGCGGAACACGGTGACCGGGGCGTCCACCGCGCAACTGGCCGTGCTGCTGGTCGACGCGCGCAAGGGCGTCATCGAGCAGACGCGGCGCCACGCCGCGGTCCTCGCGCTGCTGGGCGTTCCGCATCTGGTGCTGGCGGTGAACAAGATCGACCTCGTCGGCTACGACGAAGCGACATTCACCGTGATCGCCGAGGAGTTCGCGGAGCACGCCGCTTCCCTGGGCTACGAACGCGGTTCCGTGCTCGCGGTGCCGGTTTCGGCGTTGGAGGGCGACAACGTCGCGGAGAAGTCGGACAAGACTCCGTGGTACTCCGGCCCGACCCTGCTGGAGCACCTGGAAACCGTGCCGGTGGCGCCGGATCCGCACGATTCGCCTTTCCGGTTCCCGGTGCAGTACGTGATCCGGCCGCGTACGGCCGACCACCCCGACTATCGCGGGTACGCCGGGCAGATCGCGGCGGGCACCGTCCGTCCCGGCGACGAGATCGTCGTACTCCCGCAAGGCCTCCGCAGCCGGGTGGAGGGCATCGACACCGCCGACGGGCCGCTCGCCGAAGCCGGGGCGGGCGCCTCGGTGACGCTGTTGCTCGCGGACGACCTCGACATCTCGCGCGGGGATCTGATCGCCGCCGCCGACCGGCAGCCGGAAGTGACCGACGAGATCGCCGCGACCCTGTGCTGGCTCTCGGCCAAGGCGCTCAAACCGGGCGCCCGGGTGCTGGTGAAGCACGGCACGCGGACGGTGCAGGCCATCGTCGGCGAACTCCACGCCCGTTTCGACGAGCAGACGTTGTCCAGTGTGGACGAACCGGATTCGTTGGAGCTCAACGACATCGGCCAGGTCACCCTACGGCTGGCCGAGGCGATCGGCGTGGACGACTACGGTGTCAGCCCGCGGACGGGCGCGTTCCTGGTCATCGACCCGAAGGACGGCGACACCCTCGCCGCCGGACTCGTCGGCGAAAGGTTCGCATGACCCCAAGCCTCACTCCGCCACTGGTCGCCGTCGCACACGGCAGCCGCGACCCGCGGTCCGCCGCGACCATCCGGGCCCTGCTCGACGTTTCCCGCGGCCTGGCACCGGGCCTCGACATCCGAGAGTCCTTTTTGGACCTCTCGGAGCCGCTGCTGACCGACGCCCTGCGCGAGTTGTACGCCGAAGGTCATCGCGAGGTCGTCGTGGTGCCGTTGCTGCTCGGCGTGGCCTATCACGCCCGGGTCGACCTGCCCGCACTCGTCGCCGAGGTGACGGCGGAGTGCCCGGGCCTCGACGTGCGGGTTTCCGGGGTGCTGGGCATCGACCCGGTCGTCGAGACGGTCGCGCTGGACCGGCTCACCGAGGCGGGCGCCGACCTCGACGACCCGGAACTGGGCGTCCTTCTCGCCGGCGTCGGCTCGTCGAACGTCGCGGCCAACGACGCGGTCGCCGGCATCACCACCCGCTGGCACCTGCGGCGCGGGCTGCTCGCGACGCCCGCCTTCGCCGGCGCCGCCCAGCCGGACGTGCCCGCCGCCATCGCGCGGCTGCGGCTCAACGGCGCACGGCGGCTCGCGGTCGCGGGCTGGTTCCTCGCGCCGGGGCTGCTGCCGGACCGGATCGCGCGGCTGGCCCGTGAAGCCGACCCGTCGGTCATCGTCGCCGGACCGCTGGGCCCGGATCCGCGGATCGCCGGACTCGTCCTGGAACGCTACGACGTCGCCGCCGCCCGGCTCGCCGCCTGAGTAGCACGACTCACCGTCGTCTTCGCTTGTGAAGCGAAGCCCCCGCTCGCCCTTCAAGCTCAACCAGGACGCCGACGTCGCCGCCCCGGCTATCGTCGCGCCGGGTGCCGCGGGCGGCTCGACGTTCGGCACTATCGAAACGAAGCTGGCGGGCAGCAGCCACGGCGACCCGGGCCTGACCTTCACCACGACGACGATCGGCTGAACACGCCTGCGCCACCCTTTCGCGGGGTGGCGCAGGCCACTGCCCGGCCGGACCGCGTTGTGCGAAGGTGTGGCATGGCTGACGAACTGGTGCACTACGACGTGGTGGGCGGCACCGCCACGATCACCTTGGACTCCCCGCACAACCGCAACGCGCTCTCCGCCCAGCTGCGACGCGAGCTGAGCGAATCGCTGGACAAGGCGCAGGCGGACGACGCGATACGGGTCATCGTGCTCACCCACACCGGCCCGGTGTTCTGCGCCGGGATGGATCTCAAGGAAGCCCGCGGCGCCGGAGCGGGCGACCAGGGCGTCAACGAGTTCCCGAAGATCCTCGAGCAGCTGTGGACCAGCCCCAAGCCGGTCGTGGCGAAGCTGTCAGGCCCCGCGCGAGCGGGCGGGATCGGCATGGTGGCCGCGACCGACATCGCCGTCGCCGTGCACGAAGCGACTTTCGCCTTCTCCGAAGTGCGGATCGGCGTCGTACCCGCCGTCATCTCGCTGACCGTGCTGCCGCGGCTCAACGCCCGTGCCGCGCACGAGCTGTTCCTGACCGGCGACACCTTCGACGCGAAGCGCGCCGTCGACATCGGCCTGCTGAACTCGGCCGTCACCGCCGACGAACTCGACGGCGAGGTCGCCCGCTACGTCAAGGCCCTCGCCCTCGGCGGGCCGAAGGCGCTCGCGGCGACGAAGGAATTGCTCAGCAAGCCTCGCCCGGCAACCCCGAGCGAAGGCTTCGAGGCCATGAACAAGCTGTCCGCCGGGTTCTTCGCGAGCGAAGAGGGCCAGGAGGGCATCACGGCCTTCGCCCAGAAGCGCAAGCCGAACTGGGTTCCTGAGGCTTAAACAGGCAGCACGACGGTGAGGCGCCGGGAGTCCGATCGGTCACCGGTCGGCCCCAGCGCCCGCTGCGCGTCGGAAAGCACACTGCGGACGGCCAGGTACGCCTTCGGATCACGCTCCCTGAGCACCGAGGACTCGGACCAGATCAGCACGTGCTCACCAGGCGGCAGCCAGGACAGGTCGGTGAGGCAGTCGTAGAGCGCGTCGAGGTTCTTCCCGAAGTAGCCGGGGAAGGACAGCGCTTCCGCGATCGCGTCCAACGTCGAAGCCTTGTCGGTCGTCTTGCGGCCGTCGATCGGATGCGGATGCGCACCGCGCGCGACGGCTTTTTCCGCCTCACTCTTCTCGGCCGCGCTCATCGGTCGGCGTCCACTACGACGAAGGACTTGTAGTGGTCACCGGTGTAGTACAGCTCCTTGCCGGTGCCGGTCACCAGCCGCCTGGCCCCGCGATCCTGGCTGCCCGGCGTTTTGACCGTGTACTCCCGGTAGTAGCCGGAATCCTTGGCGGGCAGGACCTTCTCCCGGTTCTGGAAGGTGACGTCGTCGTTGCGCGGATACGGGTACGGCCCGCCAGCCTTGATGAGCTTCCAGGTGTCGGAGGCCTGCGGGGGAAGTCCCGTGAGCGGTTTGACCGGGAGACCCGACTCCTCGCCCGCGACCTTGCCCTGGTTCACCTCGGTCCCGCCCGGCTTTCCGGCCGCGCTGGACGAACTCGCCGGAGCCGAAGTGCTCTTCGTGTCGTCACCGCTGATGCCGTCCTTGACGAACCAGCCGGCGAGCACCAGCACGATCAGCCCGATCAGGGCGGCGGTGATCCGCCTACGGTTGAACATGGTTCGCCAGCTTAGGATGGCCGGTCGGAGTCGTTCGCATCGCGGGCCGCGCCGAAGAGCCGGGCGACCTTGCCGAAGACCGTGTCGAGCAACCAGGCCGCGACCAGGCACAGCGGCACGACGACCGCCATGACCAGCACGAACTGCACGGGAAACGGGGCCTGCGCGAGCCACAGCTCGACGCCGTCCCACCAGTCAGCAAGCCCGTTGAACACAAGTGTGACCCTACGCGCGCACCTGCTGCCACCGTCGGTCAGGCCAGGTAGGTTGCTGACATGTTCGCCGTTTACGCTTCCGAACCCAACGCCGAAAAGCCGCTGGACTCGCTCGTGATCGGCGAGCGACCCGAACCCGAGGTGCCCGAAGGCTGGGTGCGGGTCAACGTCAAGGCCGCCAGCCTCAACATGCACGACCTGTGGACACTGCGCGGTGTCGGCATCAAACCCGAGCAGTTCCCGATGATCCTGGGCTGCGACGGAGCGGGCACCCTCGACGACGGCACCGAGGTCGTCCTCCACTCCGTGATCAACGCCCCCGGCTGGCAGGGCGACGACACCCTCGACCCGAAGCGCAGCCTGTTGACCGAGAAACACCAGGGCAGCTTCGCCGAGCAGGTCGTCGTCCCGGCGCGCAACGTCGTTCCGAAACCGGCGGGCCTGACCTTCGCGGAAGCCTCGACGATGGGTACGGCCTGGCTGACCGCCTACCGGATGCTGTTCGTGAAGTCCGGGCTGCGACCGGGGCAGACGATGCTCGTCCAGGGCGCCTCCGGCGGCGTCTCGACCGCCCTCGTGCAGCTCGGGCGCGCGGCCGGATTCCGGGTTTGGGTGACGGGGCGTAGCGAAGAAAAGCGTGCGCTGGCCGAAAATTTGGGCGCACATCAGACCTTTGAGTCCGGCGCGCGGCTGCCGGAACGAGTCGACGCGGTTTTCGAGACCGTCGGGAAGGCGACCTGGTCGCACTCGGTGAAGTCGCTCAAACCCGGCGGGATCATCGTCGTTTCGGGCTCGACCAGCGGACCGGACGCTCACGCGGAGTTGCAGCGCGTGTTCTTTCTGCAACTGCGTATCGCGGGTTCGACGATGGGGACCAGGGAGGAATTGACCGATCTCCTCGCTTATCTGGAGCTCACCGGGGTTCGACCGCAGATCGGCGCGGAATTGCCGTTCCCGGAAGCGGAAACCGGGTTTAAGAACATGCTCGACGGGGAAACATCGGGCAAGGTGGTCTTCACGCATTGATCGGAGGGGTGGGTTCTCCCCCTTGTCGTGATCAAGCACGCACATGAGCGCCTATCTCCGCAGGTCAAACCGTCATTTTACGGCCTTGTCAAGTGTCAAGAACGTTATGACTCGGCGAGCTTTCACGACCAAAGTTCGACCCAAGTCCGACCTCTCGTGGTTAATCTGGATTCATGACCGCATCGCAGCGGCCCGAACCGGCGGACCCGGGGGGCCGGACCACCACCGAAACCGACCCGATCCGCGTCTCTTCCCGGCGCTATGCCGGTGTCCGCACCAGAGTGCTCGAAGTCGGGCCGCAGCCAGTGGAATCCACTGACCGGGCGCCCCGCAGGATGCTCGGCAAGCGGACGGCCGCGCGCGGGCACGCCAAGCCCACGGCGCCGAGACTGGTGCTGCTCCACGGCTACTGCGACAGCGCCGACACCTGGCGCCCGGTGCTGGAACTGCTCGCGACCGCCGGAATTCCGGCGGTCGCGGTCGACCTGCCGGGCTTCGGTGACGCACAACCACTGCGGCCGGGCCCGATGCTGCCGCAGCTGGACGCCTTCGCCGCGGCCGTGATCAAGGAACAGGCCGTTCTCGGCACGGTGGTGCTCGCGGGTAACTCGCTCGGCGGCACGATGAGCCTGCGCGCCGCGGAGAACCACCGGCTGCCGGTCGCGGGCGTGGTGTCGATCGCCGCTCCCGGTTTCGTGGACAGCTGGCTGATCCGGACCATGGCGCGCTATCCGCTGCCGCTGCGGATGTATTCGGCGTTGCCGCTGCCGATCCCCGGTTTCGTCGTCCGCGCGGTCGCCGAGCAGGTGGTACCCCGGCTGCTGTACGCCAACGCCACCGCCGCGGACGCCGCCCAGGTACGCCGGTTCACGTCGCTGTTCCCGGATTACCGCTCTACCACCACCCGGCTCGAACAGGCGAGGCAACTCGTCGAAGAACTCGTGGACGCGTACCGGCTCGAACAGGTCCGAGTTCCGCTCCTGGTGGTCGTCTGCGGCAAGGACAAGCTGGTCAGCGCCGCCTCCGGACGGCAGCTGCACGCGCTGGTCCCGCACAGCAGGCTGATGGTGCGCGAGGACTGGGGCCACTGCCCGCAGCTGGACGACCCCATCGAGATCTCGGAGCTGCTGACCTACTTCTCCGCCGGCGCGGCCAGGCCGTCGAAGATCGCCTCTCGTGTGGCGGCCGAAGTGAGCGAGGACACCGTCGCCGGATAGGTGCGATGGCTCGTCTCCCGCTACGTCCGTCCATGCCCCCACCACCACCCTCAACGGAGCCGCTTCGCGACACTTGCCTAGTCTCCACTCGGACTGTGACCCAGTCCGAAGGGCACAACTGTTGGGAGACGACGATGTCCACACCGCGCAGCCTGGGCTCGGGGTCCGGGGTATTCCGCCGCAAACCGATCGACCAGATCCAAGAACTAAGTGACGGCGGCGGGCTTCAGCGCACGCTGGGCCTGCGCCAGCTGACCGCGATCGGCGTCGGCGGCATCATCGGCGCGGGAATCTTTTCCCTGGCCGGCGCGGTCGCGAACAAGACGGCCGGACCCGCCGTGCTCATCTCGTTCCTCATCGCGGGTATCGCCAGCGCGGCCGCCGCGTTCTCCTACGCCGAGTTCGCCGGGCTGATCCCCCGCGCCGGATCCGCCTACACCTACGGGTACACCGTGCTCGGCGAGATCGTCGGCTGGTTCATCGGCTGGGACCTGCTGCTGGAGTACACCGCGATCGTGGCGGTGGTCGCGATCGGCATCTCCGGCTATTTCAACGAGCTACTCGGCTACCTCGACATCGACCTCCCGACGTGGATGCTGGGCGCGCCGGGCACCGAAAAGGCAGGCGTCGAACCGGGGTCCTACAAGATCAACCTGTTCGCCGTGCTGCTGTGCCTGCTGATCGCCTTCATCCTCAACCAGGGCATGAAGAACGCGGCCCGGTTCGAAACGCTGCTGGTCTACCTTAAGGTCGGTCTGGTCCTGCTGGTGATCGTCGTCGGCGTCTTCCACATCAACACCGACAACTACTCGAACTTCTTCCCGTTCGGCCTCAGCGGCGCGTTCACCGGTGCGGCGACAGTGTTCTTCGCGGTCTTCGGCTACGACGCGATGTCCACCGCCGCCGAAGAGTCGACCGACTCCCAGAAGCACATGCCGAAGGCGATCCTCTACTCGCTCGCCATCTCGATGGTGCTCTACGTGCTGGCCTGCCTGGTCCTGACCGGGATGGTCAACTACAAGGACATCGACAGCGAAGCCGCCTTCTCCAGCGCCTTCGCCGGTGTCGGGATGAAGTGGCTCGGCCTGATCATCGCGGTCGGCGCGATCATCGGTATCACCACGGTGCTGTTCACCTTCCTCATGGGCGCGAGCCGGGTCGGCTATTCGATGAGCCGCGACGGCCTGCTGCCCAAGTGGTTCGGCAAGACCCACCCGGTGCGCAAGGTGCCGAACCGGATGACCTGGGTGCTCGGCATCGCGTCGGCGATCATCGCCGGGCTGCTGCCCATCGGCGAGGCCGCGGAACTGACGAACATCGGCATCCTGCTCGCGTTCGTCGTCGTCTGCATCGCGGTGATCGTGCTGCGCTACAAGCAGCCGGACCTGCCGCGTACGTTCAAGACCCCGGGCATGCCGGTCGTGCCGATCATCGGCATCGTCTTCTCGATCTGGCTGATCACGTTCCTGAACCCGGAAACCTGGCTTCGGTTCGCGGCCTGGTTCGTCGTCGGCCTGTTGATCTACTTCGCCTACAGCCGCCGTCACTCCGCGATGAACGCGAATAATGGTGACGCGAAACAGGTCAGCGGAGACGACTCAAACGCGTAGCGGCTTCGCGGGCTTCGGCCTGGAGGCGTTCGATGATCGACGCCGCCGGGCCGGAGCCCGCGAGTTCGTAGGTCTGCCCCGCGTAGAGAGACATCACTTCGGGGTCCCCTGCCTTTCCCGCGGCCGCGCGGATCGGCTTGGTCAAGTTGTTGACCTCCGGATACGCCGACGGCGCCGTGGCCGAGAAGTCCGCGACCGCACGATTGACCAGCGAGCGGGCGGGACGTCCACTGAACGCCCTGGTGAACGCGGTCGGCCTGCCGCCGTCCGCCAGCGCCTTCCGGTGCGCCGGCTGCGTCCCGGCCTCGTCCGCCAGCAAGAACGCGGTGCCCAGCTGCGCCGCGACGGCACCCGCCGCCAGCACCGCGGCGATGTCGGCGCCATGCACGAGCCCTCCGGTCGCGACAAGCGGCAAGTCCGTCCGCGCCGAGACCAGCCGAAGCAGGCTGAGTACGCCGTACTGTCCTCCCCCGCCTTCGGCTCCGGGCTCGTCAGCGAAGATCCCTCGATGCGCTCCGGCTTCGAATCCCTGGACCACGAGGGCGTCCGCACCGACCGCGACGGCCTGATCGGCCTCAGCCGGACTGGTGACGGTGACGGCCACGTTGCTCCCGTTGGCGTGCAGGCGTTCGACGTCCTCAGGTGAAGGCGTGCCGAAGGTGAAGGACACCACCGGTACCTTCCGCTCCAGGGCGACAGCGAGTTTCGCGGCGTACGCGTCGTCGTCCCAGCGAGGCTCGCCGGGCTCGACGCCGTAGCGTGCGGCCTCCGCGCGCCAGCGCTCGATGTGTTCACCGAGATCCGCCGACGCGGCGCCACCCGGGACGAACAGGTTCACGCCGAAGGGCTCGCCGGTCAGCTCGGCCGTTTCTCCCATCCGGTCCGCGAGGGCATCAGCGCTCAGGTAGCCACCCGCCAAAAAGCCGAAACCACCCGCCGCGGTCACCGCGGCCACCAGCTCGGGAGTGGTCGGCCCGCCCGCCATCGGAGCCACTATCACCGGGAAACGCAGGTCTTCGAACACGATTCCGACGATAGTCCCCTCGCGGCGGCACGGAATGTGACCTTCGAGTCACTCCAAGACTTCTCGCTGATGGTCTAGACCTTTCACGCCGAAAATGCGACGATCGCTCCAGTCGTGACGTGGGTCACGTCCCCCTGTCTCCTGGAGGCCACGGTGAAGACCTTGAGAAAGCGGCTGGGCCGCGCCTTCGTCGGGGTGGCGCTGCTCGCCGGCGCCACCACCGCAGCAGCCCCCGTCGCCGACGCCACCACCCCGAAACTGCAGGCGATCGTCCCCGTTCCGGTCTCGGCCCAAGCCGTCACCGGCTCGGATCACTCCCTGACCGCGAACACCAAGATCTACACCCAGGCCGGTTCGGCGCCCGCCAAGGCGGTCGGCGACTACCTCGCCGAAGTGCTGCGCAAGTCCACCGGCTTCGCCCTGCCCGTTTCGGACGCGCCGGCGGGCACCCCCGCCGACGGCATCTCACTCCTGTTGTCCGGCGCTGACGCGCGGGTCGGCGACCAGGGCTACCAGTTGAGCTCGAGGTCTGCTTCGGTCATCCTGCGCGCGTCCACGGCACAAGGCCTCTTCGGCGGCGTCCAGACGCTGCGACAGTTGCTGCCCGGCAAGATCGAGAGCGCCACCGTGCAGCAGGGCCCCTGGACGATCCCGGGCGCCGACGTCCTTGACTATCCGCGGTTCGGCTATCGCGGCGCGATGCTCGACGTCGCTCGGCACTTCCACCCGGTCGCGAGCGTCAAGCGGTACATCGACCAGTTGGCGCAGTACAAGATCAACAACCTGCACCTGCACTTGGCCGACGACCAGGGCTGGCGGATCCAGATCGACAGCTGGCCACGCCTGACCACCTACGGCGGAAGCACTCAGGTCGGTGGCGGCGCCGGCGGCTACTACACCAAGGCGCAGTACTCCGAGATCGTGAACTACGCGGCTTCGCGGTTCATCACGGTCATCCCGGAGATCGACATGCCCGGACACACCAACGCCGCCCAAGCGTCATACGCCGAACTGAACTGCAACAACACCGCTCCCCCGCTGCGTACCGACACCGCGGTCGGGTATAGCTCGCTGTGCATCTCGAAGGAGATCACGTACACCTTCGTCGCCGACGTCATCCGGGAGGTCACCGCGCTGACCCCCGGCCCGTACTTCCATCTCGGCGGTGACGAGGCCCAAGCCACCACCGACGCGGACTACCGCGCCTTCATGAACCGCGTACTGCCGATGGTGGCCGCCAACGGCAAGCAGGTCGTCGGCTGGCACGAAATCGGCAAGGCCACCCTGCCCGCCACGGCGACCCCGCAGTTCTGGGGCACGACGACGTCCAGCACCGAGGTCTCGAACGCCGTCGCCCGCGGCAGCAAGGTGATCCTGTCGCCGGCGAACAAGGCGTACCTGGACATGAAGTACAACTCCAGCTCGCCGATCGGACTCTCGTGGGCGGGCTACATCGAGGTACAGGACGCCTACAACTGGAACCCGGGCGCTTACCTCTCCGGGGTGCCGGAATCGGCCGTCCGCGGCGTCGAATCCCCGCTGTGGACCGAAACCGTGGTGACCCCGGCGAACATCGACTACCTGGCCTTCCCGCGGCTCCCGGCGCATGCCGAACTCGGCTGGTCTCCCTGGTCGACCCACGACTGGAACGCCTTCCGGGTACGCCTCGGCGCACAGGCCCCGCGCTGGCAGGCGCAGGGCATCGGCTACTACGCGTCGAGCCAGGTGCCTTGGGAAACGGGATCCGGCAACCCGGGCACCTGTTCGCTCCCGGCGTGGGACCGCGCGTCCGTCTACACCGGCGGGGCCACTGTCTCCCACAACGGGCACAAATGGGCGGCACAGTGGTGGACGCAGGGCGAAGAACCCGGCGCGGGCGGCCAATGGGGCGTCTGGCGCGACAACGGCACCTGCTGAGCCCGGGCCCGGGCCGGTGAGTATTCTCCGATCCTCACTGGCCCGGTCCCTCTTCCTCCTAAGCTTTGCGGCATGGGGCGCAAACGGCCATCGGCACCTGGTCGCCCCCTGGTTTTCGTAATTCCGTTCTTGACTCTCTGGCTGGCGGCGGGCTGCGGGACGGCGATGCCCGTCCTCTCACAGCGGCCGTCCGGGATTCGAGTCCGTGAAGAAGGCCGGTTCTTCCTCCGACGGCACATCCCCTGGGGAGACATCTCGAAGTTCATCATGATCTCGAAGGCTGAAGACCTCGGGCCGAACTTCCTCACGGGTGCCGACGAAATTCCAAGGCATGGGGAAGGAATCGCCCTTCGCCTCCGGCTCGGGAACCAGCGAGGAGAATCCCGGTTTCTACTGGCAGCCGAATCAGGAGTTCGACGCCACCGTCGCCGCCCTCCGGACCGCCTTGGCCGCTCGCCGGGCCGCGAACGGCTGACCGAGCGCTACGGTGGCTCCATGGCCACTGATCTCGAACTCGTTCGCACTCTTTCCTTACGCGAAAACGGACTCGCGACCGTCTCGACGGTCCGCGCGGACGGCACCGTGCACTCGTCGGTGGTGAACGCCGGGGTGATCGAAGACCCGGTCACGAAAGCACCCGGGGTCGGTTTCGTCGCCGTGGGCGGGGCGCAGAAACTAGACCTTTTCCGCCGGGCGGGCCACGCCACGATCACCTTCCGCCGCGGCTGGGAATGGGCAGCGGTCCAGGGCACCGTCCACCTCATCGGCCCGGACGACCCGGACCCGGACTTCGACCCGAGCGGACTCCCCGGGCTGCTGCGCGAGGTGTTCGTCGCGGCGACCGGGACCCACGACGACTGGGACGAGTACGACCGTGTGATGGCCGCCGAACGCCGCGTGGCCGTCTTCGTCACGGCGAACCGCATCAGCGGGAATCGCTGACACGAAAAAGGCTGCCCGGTAACGCTCCGGGCGGCCTTTCGCGAGTAGTACCTACTTCTTCTTGCCGCTGTCCTCGGTGGACAATGCGGCGACGAAGGCCTCCTGCGGAACCTCGACCCGGCCGACGGTCTTCATCCGCTTCTTGCCTTCCTTCTGCTTTTCCAGCAGCTTGCGCTTACGCGAGATGTCACCGCCGTAGCACTTCGCGAGCACGTCCTTGCGGATCGCGCGAATGGTCTCGCGGGCGATGATGCGGGCCCCGATGGCGGCCTGGATCGGCACCTCGAAGTTCTGCCGCGGGATCAGCTCCCGGAGCCGGTTCACCATGCGGTTGCCGTAGTTGTAGGCGTCGTCCTTGTGCACGATCGCGGAGAACGCGTCGACACCCTCGCCCTGAAGCAGGATGTCCACCTTGACCAGGTCCGCCGCCTGCGAGCCCGCCTCTTCGTAGTCCAGCGACGCGTAGCCGCGCGTACGCGACTTCAGCGTGTCGAAGAAGTCGAAGATGATCTCACCCAGCGGCAGGTTGTACCGCAGTTCGACCCGGTCCTCGGACAGGTAATCCATGCCGAGCAGGGAACCGCGCTTGTTCTGGCACAGTTCCATGATCGTGCCGATGAACTCCGACGGCGCCAGGATGCTCACCTTGCTGACCGGCTCGAGCACCTTGTCGATCTTGTTCCCGGTCGGCCAGTCCGACGGGTTGGTCACGTGGATTTCCTTGCCGTCGTCGAGGACGACGTCGTAGACCACGTTGGGCGCGGTGGAGATCAGGTCGAGGCCGAACTCGCGCTCCAGCCGGTCGCGCGTGATCTCCAGGTGCAGCAGGCCGAGGAAACCGCAGCGGAAGCCGAAGCCGAGCGCGACGGACGTCTCCGGCTCGTAGTCCAGCGCGGCGTCGTTGAGCTGAAGCTTGTCCAGCGCCTCACGCAGCTCGGGGTAGTCCGAACCGTCCACCGGATACAGGCCGGAGTAGACCATCGGCTTCGGCTCGCGGTAGCCCGCGAGGGCCTCCTTCGCACCGTTGCGCTCGGAGGTCACGGTGTCGCCGACCTTGGACTGACGGACGTCCTTCACGCCGGTGATCAGGTAGCCGACCTCGCCGACACCGAGCCCCTTGCTGACCTTGGGCTCGGGCGAGATGATCCCGACCTCGAGGAGTTCGTGGGTGGCGCCGGTGGACATCATCTTGATCCGCTCGCGCGGGGTGATCTTGCCGTCGACGACCCTGATGTAGGTCACGACACCCCGGTAGGTGTCATACACCGAGTCGAAGATCATCGCCCTTGCCGGAGCGTCCGCGTCGCCCTGCGGGGCGGGCACCTGCTTCACGACCGCGTCGAGGAGCTCCCCGACCCCGACGCCGGTCTTCGCGGACACCCGCAGCACGTCCGACGGCTCGCAGCCGATGATGTGGGCGATCTCCGCGGCGTACTTGTCCGGGTCGGCGGACGGCAGGTCGATCTTGTTGAGCACCGGGATGACCTGGAGGTTGTTCTCCAGCGCGAGGTACAGGTTCGCGAGTGTCTGCGCCTCGATCCCCTGCGCGGCGTCGACCAGCAGAACCGCCCCTTCACACGCTTCGAGCGCGCGAGAGACCTCGTAGGTGAAGTCGACGTGGCCGGGGGTGTCGATCATGTGCAGGACGTGGTCCTGACCGTCGACCTTCCAGGGCAGGCGCACGTTCTGCGCCTTGATGGTGATCCCGCGTTCCCGCTCGATGTCCATCCGGTCGAGGTACTGAGCCCGCATGGCCCGTTCCTCGACCACGCCGGTGAGCTGCAGCATCCGGTCGGCCAGGGTCGACTTGCCGTGGTCGATGTGCGCGATGATGCAGAAGTTCCGGATGAGCTCCGGGGGCGTGAAGGTCGTGTCGGCGAACGTCGTCAACGGGTTTCCTCGCGAAGGTCGGGGTGTGCCAGCTCTATGGTCCCATGCCGCTCCGGGTGCGAGTGGGGGTCATCCCCGATGCGGCCTGTGTCACGCTGTGGTGCCCTCGAAGTATGAGTAATTCACTGACCCAGATGCTCGAGAACACGTTCGGCCATCCCAGGGGACTGCTCGGCCGGTTCGGTGGCCTGGCGATGGCGCACGGCAACGCTGCCACCGAACTTCGCGTCGTCGGACTGGCGTCGATCGAGTCCGGCGAAACAGCCCTCATCGTGGGCCCTGGCCCCGGTGTCGGCCTGGAGGCCGCGGCCGAACACGCGGGCCGGGTGATCGGCGTCGACCCGTCCCCCGAGATGCTCGCCCGCTCCCGCCGCCGGTGCGGCGACAAGGTCGAGCTGCGGCGCGGCACCGCGGACTCCACGGGTGAGCCGGACGAAGGTGTCGACGTGATCCTGACCGTCAACAACGTGCAGCTGTGGGAGAACCGGGCGGCCGGGTTCGACGAACTGTTCCGCGTGCTGCGGCCGGGCGGCAGGCTGCTGCTCTCCGCGCACGAGAAGTGGCTGCCGGTGTCCCGGCACGAGCTGGCCGACGAAGCGGCCGCGGCCGGCTTCACCGACTTACAGACCTGGACCTGGGACCCGCCGGGCTTCGGCGCCTCACTCGCCGCTCAGCTCCGCGCGGTCAAACCCGCCGCTTAGCGCGGGTCGGTGCGCAACGGATGCCCCCGCGGTACCTCGACCAGCACGATCCTGGTGCCGTCCGGATCCGCGATCCACGCTTCGTCCAGACCCCAGGGTTCACGACGCGCTCCGCGGACGGGTTCCAACCCCTTCGCGGCGAGTTCCTCGAGCGCCGCGGGCAGGTCCCGGACCTGGAGCCACAAGCCGACGTCGGGGGTCGGGCCGGTCTTCCCGGTACCGACGATCTCGATCGACCCGTTCCCGGCGAAGAACACCGTCCCGCCGGGGAACTCTTTGTCGATCGCCAGGCCAAGAGTGTCCCGATAGAACGCCGTCGACACGTCGAGGTCCTCCGGGTGGATCAGCACCCTGCTGCTCAGCACGTCCATGGATCAATCCCTACCGGATGGGTTCAGGCCATCGCAATCGCGGCGATGCCCGCCAGCACCACCGCCGACCCGGCCAGCCTGCGGGCGGCGTTCGACTCACCCAGGACCAGCCAGGCGGCCAGGCCGCCCAAAACGATGCTCAGCTCCCGCGCGGGTGCGACGAGGCTCACCGGGGCGATCTGGAGGGCGTAGAGGATCAGCAGGTAGGCGACCGGCGAGAGCAGGCCGACGATGAAGACTTCGCGCTTGTGCTCACGCCAGAGCCACGAGACCTCTTCGCGGTCCTTCAGCGCGTACGGCGTCATGAGCAGGCTCTGCACGATCGCGCCGGTTCCGAAGTAGACGATCAGCGGGACACCGAGACCGGTGACCGAATGCGCGTCCCACAGCGTGTAGGCGGCGATCGTGAGCCCGGTCAGGAGCCCGTACCCCACGCCTTTGCGGCGAGCGACACGGTCCGCGGCGTCGGCGTGGGCAGGTGCTCGCCCGGTACCGATGACCAGCACCCCGGCGACCACGAGGAACGCGCCCACCAGCCCGAGTGGCCCCGGCCGCTCACCGAGCAGCACGACGGCCGCGAGCACCGAGATCAACGGCCCGGTACCGCGGGCGACGGGATACACGACGGACAGATCCCCGACTGCGTAACCCCGCTGGAGGACGACCCCGTAAGTGACGTGGAACACGGCGGTGACCGCGGCCGCGAGCAGCCACGTCCACTGTGGACGTTGCGGCTCCACGGCCAGTGAGACCGCCATGGCGGGAGCGAGTAGGACCGCGGAGAGGCTGTAGTAGGCCCAGACGAACCGGGCTCCGCCGCGACGGATTCGTTTGGCGGCCAGGTTCCAGCCCGCGTGGATGACGGCGGCGGTGATGACGAGGGACAGGGCGGTGACGTTCACTACGGACCTTTCATGTTTTCCGCGCACACGGAAAACATCGGTCCTCCAGGCTTTTGTCCCGTCAGATGAACGGTGGCGCCTCCAGCCCCGCCGATGGTGCCGCTCGGACCTGTCCCACCTGCCCTGATTGTGTGTTTCGCTGAACGGGCAGGCGACGGAACCCTAGGCACTACGCTCATCACCGTACCCCGAACACTCGTCCGGAGGCGGCCGCGATCCACCCTCGGACGACTGTTAAGCTTGCCCCTTCATCGCTGTGTGGCATTCCGTCATGGAGGAAACCCGCGCCGCTTTCACGAGCGCGCAGGGCCGGTCACAGCGCGGCGGTGAAACCACCGAGAGATTCAAGAGGAGCGCCCCCGTGGCCAACATCAAGTCGCAGATCAAGCGCATCACCACCAACGAGAAGGCGCGTCAGCGCAACCAGGCGATCCGGTCCTCGGTGAAGACCGCGATCCGCAAGTTCCGCGAGGCCGCCGACTCCGGCGACAAGGCCAAGGCGCTGGAACTGCAGAAAGACGCGGCCAAGAAGCTGGACAAGGCCGTGACCAAGGGCGTTCTCCACGCCAACCAGGCCGCCAACAAGAAGTCCTCGCTCGCGAAGCGCGCGAACTCTCTCTGATCGGCTTTCGAAGGGCCCCGGCGACGCGAGTCGCCGGGGCCCTTCGCCATGTTCAGCGGCTTGTGCCGTGGGCGGCGACGACTTCCAGGATGGCGCGTTCCAGTGCGTACTCCGGGTCTGCCGCGACACCCTTGACTTCGGCATTGAGCCGGGCGACGACCCGCATCGCGGTGGCGAGACCGTCCTGCCCCCAGCCGCGGGCCTGCCCCTGCGCCTTGCGCACCTTCCACGGCGGCATCCCCAGCTCACCCGCCATCTGGTTCGGGTTCCCGCGACCGGCGCCGGACACCCGCGCGATCGTCCGGACGGCGTCGGCGAGAGCGTCCGCGACCAGCACGTACGGAACACCCAGCTGCATCGCCCAGCGCAGCGACTCCAAAGCCGCCGCCATGTCCCCGGCGACGGCCTTCTCGGCGACAGCGAACCCGTTCACGTCCGCGCGGCCCCGGTGGTAGCGGCGGACCGCCTGCTCGTCGACCGTTCCCCCGGCGTCCGCGACGAGCTGTGTCGCGGCCGACGACAATTCGCGCAGATCCGAGCCGACGGCGTCGATCAACGCGAGCACGGCGGCACCGTCGATTTTCCCGCCGACCCGGCGGACCTCGTTACGGACAAAGGATTCCCGCTCGGCGGGCTTGGTCAGTTTCGGGCACTCGACGACCTCCGCCCCGGCCTTCTTCAAGGCCGCGGGAAGCGCCTTCGCAGCCTTGCTCCGACCGCCTCCGCTGTGCACGACGACGAGCACGATGCCGTCGGCGGGCGCCTTGACGTAAGCCATCACCCCGTCGGCGAGCTCCTGCGAGATGTCATGCGCGGATTCGAGGACGATCACCCTGTCCTCGGCGAACAGCGAGGGGCTGACCATCTCCGCGAGCGCGGGGACTGTGAGGTCCGACACCCTGATCCGGGTGAGGTCCGCCGTCGGATCGGCCGCTTTGGCCGCGTCCGAAGCGCCGCGGACGGCGCGTTCGATCAGCAGCTCTTCCTCACCGAGAACCAGGACCAGCGGCGATGGGGCGGAAGCTTGCGTCGTCACGGTGACGATCCTGCCACTCCTCCTCTCGTGTGCTTTGTCCGGTGATGTGTTCCGGGCACGGTGGCCCCACGCGAGGCCCATGTCGTACGGTGTTGGCGAGGCGACGCGATGACACGCGTGCCGACAATCGAATACCGCTCATCCAGAGGGGCAGAGGGAACGGCCCGATGAAGCCCCGGCAACCGGCGTCAGCCTGTCATCCCGCGATCGCGGGATAGCTGACGAACACGGTGCCAATTCCGGCCCGCCACGGCGGGGCAGATGAGGAAGGACCTCGCGATGACCGCAACCCTCGGCACGACCTCCACCACCAAGACCCCGGATCTCGGACCCGCCGTCGAACTGGTGTCGAAGGAAGAGGGACACCGGCAGCCGCTCGCCCCCGAGTTCGTTTCCGCGGAGGACTTCTCGCCGCTCGAGGTCGCCTACGACTTCGGCCGCGTGCGCCGCGAGGACATCGAAGCCGGGCCGAAAAACATCTGGCGCTACAAGAAGCTCCTTCCCGTTCCCTCGAACGTCGAAGAAATCCCCAACACCGAACCCGGCGCCACCCGGCTCATCCAGGCCGACAGGCTCGCGAAGGCGTTGGGCGTCAAGAAGGTCTGGGTCAAGGACGACACCGGCAACCCGACCCACTCGTTCAAGGACCGCGTGGTCGCCGTCGCGCTGGCCGCCGCACGCGAGTTCGGGTTCGACGTGCTCGCCTGTCCGTCGACCGGTAACCTGGCCAACGCGGTCGCCGCCGCGGCCGCCCGCGCCGGCTGGCGGTCGGTCGTGCTGATCCCGAAGACCCTCGAGCGCGCCAAGATCCTCACCACCGCCGTGTACGACGGTGACCTGATCGCGGTCGACGGCAACTACGACGATGTGAACCGGCTCGCCACCCAGCTCGCCGCCGAGCAGGAAAGCTGGGCGTTCGTCAACGTGAACGTCCGGCCCTACTACTCGGAAGGCTCCAAGACACTGGCCTTCGAGGTCGCCGAGCAGCTCGGCTGGCGGCTTCCCTCTCAGATCGTGGTGCCGATCGCCTCCGGTTCCCAGCTCACCAAGGTGGACAAGGGTTTCCGCGAGTTCGGACAGCTCGGCCTCGTCGACGAAACGCCGTACAAGGTGTTCGGCGCGCAGGCCACCGGCTGCTCCCCCGTCTCGGCGGCGTTCCGCGCGGGCCGCGACGTCGTCCAGCCGGTCAAGCCGGACACGATCGCCCGGTCGCTGGCGATCGGCAACCCGGCCGACGGCCCGTATGTCCTCGACGTGGTCAAGCGCACCGGTGGCTCGATCGAAGACGTCAGCGACGAAGAGGTCGTCGAAGGTATCCGGCTGCTCGCCCGCACCGAAGGCGTCTTCACCGAGACCGCCGGTGGGGTCACCGTGGCGACGGCCAAGAAGCTCATCGAGACCGGCAAACTCAACCCGGACGAGGAGATCGTCCTGCTGATCACCGGTGACGGCCTCAAGACGCTCGACGCCGTCGAGGACAAAATCGGCCCGAAAGCGACCGTCAGCGCGTCGGCCGACGCGGTCCGCGAGGCACTCGGCATCTGAGTTCCCGCCGGCCCGCCTCAAGAACGAGGCGGGCCGCGGGGCTCACCCCTGCGCACCAAGGCGAGGCCTCGCGCGTCGGCGACGACCGCGGTGTCGCCGTCCGTGTCCGTTCTGGCGATCGAGGCACCGACAGCCGTCAGGTTGTCCAAAGTGGACTTGTTCGGGTGACCATAGGTGTTTCCGGCACCGACACTCACCAACGCGGCCCGTGGCGCGACGGCGTTGAGGAAATCCGGTGCCGTGTAACGGCTTCCGTGGTGCGGAACCTTCAGGATCTCGGCACGCAGATCGGTTCCCTCGGCCATCAGGTCCGCCTGCGCGGCGAGTTCGACGTCGCCGGTCAGCAGTAACCGGCCCGCCGGCGTCCCGGCCCGCAGGACGACGGAGCCGTTGTTGATCACCGTGCCATCTTGTTCGAGGACCGATCGTCGAGTGACATACCGCGGCCCGAGTACCTCTAGCGACAGCCCCGGCCAGTCCAGCCGTTGCCCGATCCCCAGTTCCAGCAAGGGAATTCCACGACGCGCGGTCTCGTCGGCGACCTTCCGCCACGCCCACGCGGGAGCCCGGCCCGGGCCGACGGCGACCGCACCGACCGACCTGCCCTCGAAAACGGATTCGAGACCGCCGATGTGGTCGGCGTGCAGATGGCTCAGCACGATCAACGGCACACGGTCCACCCCGAGCCTGCTCAGGCATTCGTCGACCGGTCCCGGTTCCGGCCCGGTGTCGACCAGGACCGCCCTCCCCGGCTCGGCCGTGGCGAGGACGACGGCGTCGCCCTGTCCGACATCGCAGGTGACAGCGCTCCACGAAGCCGGTGGCCACGCCGGGGCCAGCACCCGCACCGGCACGAAGACGAGGAGTCCGCCCGCCAAGGCGACCGCCAGCAGGATCCTGGTGTGACGCAGCCGGACGGTGACGAGCAGGACGACGAGCAGACCGGCTGCCAAAAGCCCGCCCCACCAGCCATCCGGCCAGTCCACGACCGCTCCCGGCGCGCGAGCGCCGTGGCGGGCAACGGTGATGAGCCAACTCGCCTCGGGTTCGGTCAGCCGGACCAACAGCCTGCCCGCCGACGGCCACCACGGTCCGACGACGGTGGCGAGCACGCCGAACACGGTGGCCGGGGCGACCACCGGGGCGGCGAGCACATTGGTCACCACCGAGACGAGACTGACCGCTCCCGCCATACCCGCGATGACCGGTGCCGTCATTACGAACGCGGCCAGCGGGACGGCCAGTCCCTCGGCGTAGCCGGACGGCACACCGCGGGCGACCAGCCACTCGGCCCACCGCGGGGCCAACAGGACCAGCCCCGCCGTGGCCAGCACCGAAAGGGCGAATCCAAAGTCGGCGGCCATCGCGGGATCGGCCACGACGAGCCCCGCCACCGCGAAGGCCATCGCGGGCAGCGCCGACCCCTTGCGCCCCAGGGCGAGCGCCAGCAACCCGACCGCCCCCATCACCCCGGCGCGGAGCACGCTGGGCGCGGGCCCGGCGAGGACCACGAAACCGGCGAGCCCCGCGGCGGCCGCGGCGGCGGACGTCCGCGGCCCGACCCGGAGCGCCCTCAGCAGAAGAAGGATCGAGCCGCAGACGATCGCCACATTCCCACCGCTCACGGCCATCAGATGGGACATGCCGGAGTCCGTGAACTCACGTTCGACCCTCGGGGACAACGTGCTCGTGTCCCCCACGACCAGTCCGGGCACGAGACCGGCCTGTTCCTCCGGGAGGACGGCGCACAGGCCCCGGAGCCCGGTGCGCAGCGATTCCGCGGCTCGCTGCCACCAGGGCGCCGGCCCGAGGGCTGACGGCGGTCCGCGCACCGAGAGGACCGCGACCGTGAGTTCGGCACCCTTGGCAGGCGCGAGCCGCCCGGAGGCGGTGACCTGCTGCCCGGGCAGCAGGTCCGCCCATCCCTCCGCGGGAGCGAGCAGGAGGATCCGGCCTGCCGAATCCACCGCCCGCTCATCGGCCACCACGGCGTCCACCGTCGCGGCGACGACCACCAGGCGGGTGCCTGCCTGGCGATCGGCGTATCCGGCGCCGCGGACCGGACGTGGCCGCTCGGTGACCACCACCCTCATGGTGGCCTCACTCCCCCGTACGGCGGCGGCACGGAGGTCGTCATGCTCGGCGGCCCGGATCCGCAGCGCCACCGGGCCCGCGGTGAGCACGCCGAGGACCGCCAGCGCACCCAGGCCCGCCACCCACCGGGACGCCTTCCGGTGGGCACGGACTCCGGCGGCGATCGCGAGCACCACGGCGGCCGCACCGCAGAGCATCGTGATCCACCAGCCGCCGAGCAGCCCGGAAAGGGTGCCCAGCCAGGCCGTCGCCGCGGCCGGTACGAGCCGCAGGTCCTGACCTCGCCACGACCCGGTGTCCACTTCGGACGGATCGGCGGACGGGTTCATCCGACGGACACCAACTCCCGGACTTTCTTGAATTTAGCTTCGCCGATCCCTTCTACGTCACGGAGTTGCTCGACCGTGGTGAACCCGCCGTGCCCGGACCGCCAGTCGACGATGCGTTTGGCCATCACTTCGCCGACCCCGGGCAGGGTGTCGAGTTGCTCGGCCGTGGCCGTGTTCAGGTCGAGCTTTCCCGGTGGTGTCCCAGGGCCCGCCGCGGCGGGCCCTGGGACACCGACGGCCACCTGTTCGCCGTCGGTGAGCCGCCTGGCCAGGTTCAGCCCGGTCAGATCCGTTCCGGGCTGTGCCCCACCGGCCGCCGTGAGGGCATCGGCGACCCGTGCGCCCGAAGGGATCGTGACCAGGCCTGGGTTGACCACCCGGCCGACGACGCTGACCACCAGAGGCGCCTTGGCCGCCGCGGCGGGGGCGTCTCCGGCGGCCTTGGCCGACGGCAGGGGCGGAAGGGGCTCCGCCCCTGGCCGGTGTCCGAACAAAGTGATCGCGCCTGCCACGATCACGGCCATCGCGATGACCACGGCCACCACGGCGAACCACCGCCGTTTCACCGGTATCCCGTCCGCCGTGAACCGGGCGGGCACCCAGCGGCGCACGAGCCTGCCCGCGGGCGGGCCCTGGGTGGGTGGCGACAGCTGCGCGGCCAGCCACGCCAGCCTGGCGTTGACGGAGGAACCCGATGATCGGGCGGTTTGGTCGAACACGTGAACGACGCTACGGAGCGGGGGTGGCGGGCGGCAGTGGTGAATCCCGGGGCTGTGGACAAGTGGGGTGTTGTGGACAACTCGGCGACGGCCGGAGCCGCGTCACCGGGTTCTGTCAGTGCCGTGTGGGATGGTTGCGGGTTTTCCTCAGCCCGCTCGCTGGATCACGACACCGAGCACACCGGGACCGGTGTGAGCCCCGATGACGGCGCCGATCTCCGACACCACACACCCCTCCGGACAGCTGATGGACTCCTCCAGCCGGTTGGCCAGTTCGACGGCGCGCTCCGGTGAAGCCAGATGGTGGACGGCGATGTCGGCGAGTCCTCCGCCGGCCGCCTTCACCGCGAGTTCGACCAGCCGCGCCACCGCGCGGTTCATCGTCCGCACCTTCTCCAGCGGCTGAATCCTGCCTTCGGACATGTGCAGTACCGGTTTCACCGCGAGCGCCGTGCCGAGCAGGGCGGCCGCCGGGCCGATCCGACCGCCACGGCGCAGATACTCGAGGGTCTCGACGGCGAACAAGGTCTCCGAACGGCTCACCGCGTCGACCGCCGCCGCCTCCACCTCGGCCGGACCGGCCCCGTCCGCGGCGGCACTCGCCGCACGCAAGGCAGCGAAGCCGAGTCCCATCGCGGTGCTGCGTGAATCGACCACACGCACCTTGTCCGGCCCGACCTCCTGCGCCGCGAGTACCGCCGCCTCCCAGGTCCCGGACAGTTCGCGGGACAGATGGACCGACACGACGGCGTCCGCGCCGTCGGCCAGCGCCGCCCGGAACTCCTTGACGAATTCGGCGGGCGTCGGCCGGGACGTCGTCACCATGCTGCGTTTGCCGAGCGCTTCGGCCAAGGCAGCGGGACCCATTTCGACGCCGTCGAGGAAGACGACGCCGTCCACGAGGACGTGCAGCGGGACCACCCGGATCCCGTTCCGTTCGGCGAAGCCTTCCGGCAGGTGGGCGGTGGAATCCGTGACTACGGCTACCGACACGGCAGCCAGCCTACGTTGCCGCGGGGCGCAACACCGGGGCCATCAGGCGGGCCATTTCCGCGCCGGCGGCGGCATGTCCTTCCCAGCCCCAGTGCATCCCGTCCGGATTGCCCCGGCCGCTCAGCACGTGGTCGCCGACGACGGCTTCCAGATCCAGCAGTGGCACGTCCGCGCGCCGCCCCCAGCCGGCGATGGCGGCGGCGGCACCGGCGCGGGCCGTGTGCACCCGGCCGTAGGCGTCGGATCGGTGCACGGACGGCAAGATGCCGAAGATCGGCAGTTCCGGGCGCAGCACCCGCAGGGCTCCCACAGCGGTGTCGAGGTAATGGACGGTCAGTTTCGACGGCAAGACCACCGGACGTCCCCGAAGGGCGATCGCGAGCCGCGGCTGAGCGGCCAGGTAGGTCTTGCGGACCACTCTCCGCAGCGGGTCGGGCCGCAGGTAACGAAGGCCGGTGCGCAGGTAGGTGGGCAATGGCGAGGGCAGTGTGTCCATGCTCCCGACAGCCAGCACGACGGCGTCGACGTGGTGCAGATCGGCCCAGACACGCGGGTCGCCGATCAGCGACCACCAGGCGTCGCGGGCGGTCCAGCCGAACCCGGCGACGAGGTCCGCGTCGCCACCGAGCGCTACGGCGGCGATGTTGGGCCACAGGCGCGCGTCGTCGGCGGCGAGCGGGCCGTCCGGGCCGTGGAAGCTGAGGGAATCGCCGAACACCAGCAGGCGCGGGGCCATGGATCAGCCGGTGATTCCCGCGTTGTAGGCGGCCAGGCGCCAGGCGCCGTCACGCCGGGTCAGCTCGACCCAGTGGCAGTTCGCGATCCCGCCCAGCGACGGCCAGGACGAGACCGGCAGGCCGAGCAGCTTCGCGGTCAGCGCGATGATCAGACCGCCGTGCGTGGCCAGCAGCACGGCGTCGCCGGCGTCGGCATTGGGTTGATCCAGATCCGCGACGACCTCCAGCGCGCGTTCGGCGACATCCACTCGCGACTCGCCGCCGGGCGGCGCCCAGGTCGCGTCGACCCGCCAGCGGGCGCGTTCGCCAGGGTAGGCCTCGTCGACCTGCTGGCCGGTGAAGCCCTGCCATTCACCCAGATGGGTTTCCCGAAGGCGCTTGTCGATCCGCAGCGGGACGCCGATGGCCTCCGTGAGCACGGTGGCCGTGTCGGTCGCGCGGCGCAGATCCGAGGCGATCACCAGATCCGGTGAGAATCGGGCGAGCGCGGGTACGGCGAACCGGGCCTGGTTCCAGCCGACCGGCGTCAACGCGGAGTCCAGATGCCCCTGCATCCGGCCCGCCGCGTTGTAGTCGGTCTCACCGTGGCGCCAGAGCACCAGCCGCCGCGGACTCACGAGGCGCCTTGCGCGTCGGCGGGGTCCTCCTCGGCGGGTGTCTCCAAACCGGCGACCTCGATCCGCGGGCAGTCCTTCCAGAGCCGCTCGAGACCGTAGAAGGAGCGTTCCTCCTGGTGCTGGACGTGGATGACGACGTCGACGTAGTCCAGCAGGACCCAACGGCCCTCGCGGGCGCCCTCACGGCGAACGGGCTTGTGCCCGCCGAGCCGTAGCTGCTCCTCGACGTTGTCGACGATCGCGCCGACCTGGCGCTCGTTGGGCGCGGACGCGATCACGAAGGCGTCGGTGATCACCAGCTGGTCGGACACGTCCAGCACGACCACGTCGCTCGCCTTCTTGTCCGCCGCCGCATGGGCGGCCGCTACGGCCAGCTCTCGTGCCTCGGACGTGGCTGTCACAGTTCTCCTCAAAAGATGGCTTTACTCGCAGGTGCGCCCGACGAGAGTACCCGGTCAGCCACGGGGGTCTTTGCGATAGAGGTCCTTTTTGGCGATGTAGCGCACCACACCGTCGGGGACGAGGTACCAGACGGGTTCCCCGCCTTCGACCCGCTCGCGGCAGGCGGTGGACGAGATCGCCATCGCGGTCACCTCGACCAGGCTCACCTTCCCACTCGGCAGGTGCTGCGAATTGAGCCGATAACCCGGCCTGGTGACGCCGATGAAATGCGCCAGGTCGAACAGCTCGTCGGCGTTGCGCCAGGTGAGGATCTGCTCGAGCGCGTCCGCGCCGGTGATGAAGAACAGCTGGTCGTCCGGATACTCCGCACGCAGGTCGCGCAGGGTGTCGACGGTGTAGGTCTGCCCGACGCGGTCGATGTCGACGCGGCTGACCGAGAAGACAGGGTTGGACGCGGTCGCGATCACCGTCATCAAATAGCGGTCCTCGGCCCGGGTGACGACCCGGTCGGACTTCTGCCACGGCTGGCCGGTGGGCACGAAGATGACCTCGTCGAGCGCGAACCGGGATTGGACCTCACTGGCCGCGACGAGGTGTCCGTGGTGCACGGGGTCGAAGGTGCCGCCCATGACCCCGATCCTGCGTGGTGACATGGGTCGTGAGCCTATACATCGGTGGAGCTGTCCCGCTCGGGTCGCCGGACCCACCGATCGGTGGTGATCTGGGTCACATTACCCTCGGTTTCGTGGATGAACGGTCCGTTCACGACATGCCGATCGCGACTTCGTCGGTGGCATGGGGTAGAGGTGGGGACGTGGACACCTCAACTCTCCGGGACCGCGCCGAGACCCTCCTCCGGGCGCTGGCCGGCGATAGCGCCCGGCTGCGCGAAGACCAGTGGACGGCCATCGAGGCGCTGGTCGCGCACCGCCGTCGCGCGCTCGTCGTCCAGCGCACCGGCTGGGGGAAGTCGGCGGTGTACTTCCTGGCGACCGCGTTGCTGCGAGAACGCGGCGAAGGCCCGACCGTGATCATCTCGCCCCTGCTGGCCCTGATGCGCAACCAGATCTCCGCGGCCGCGAAGGCGGGTATCCACGCGGTGACGATGAACTCCGCGAACCCGCAGGAGTGGGATCAGGTCCAGGCCGCGATCGCGGCGGGCGAGGTCGACGTCCTGCTGGTCAGCCCGGAGCGGCTGAACAACCCGGACTTCCGCGACACCGTCCTGCCGAAGCTGACCGCGAGCGCCGGCCTGCTCGTCGTCGACGAGGCGCACTGCATTTCGGACTGGGGCCACGACTTCCGGCCGGACTACCGGCGACTGCGAACGCTGCTGAAGGATTTGCCCGAGGGCGTCCCGGTACTCGCCACCACCGCGACCGCGAACGACCGGGTGGCGACCGACGTCGCCGAGCAACTCGGCATCGGCAACGGGGGCGGCACTCTCGTCCTGCGCGGCACCTTGGACCGCGAAAGCCTCCATCTGTCGGTGGCCGAGCTGCCTACTTCGCAAGCCCGGCTCGCCTGGCTGGCCGAACACCTGGAAGAGCTGCCGGGCTCCGGGATCATCTACACGCTCACCGTCGCGGCCGCCCACGACGTGGCGGGGCTGCTGACCGAGCGCGGCTATCCGGTCGCCGCCTACACCGGCAAGACCGACCCGGCGGACCGGCAAGCGGCCGAAGACGATCTGCTGAACAACAACGTCAAGGCACTGGTGGCCACATCGGCGCTGGGCATGGGATTCGACAAGCCGGACCTGGGATTCGTCGTCCACCTCGGCGCCCCGTCCTCGCCGATCGCGTACTACCAGCAGGTCGGCCGTGCCGGGCGTGGCGTCGATCGCGCGGAAGTGATCCTGTTGCCGGGCCACGAGGACAAGGACATCTGGGCGTACTTCGGTTCACTGGCGTTCCCGGACGAACTACGGGTGACCCAGGTGCTCAACGCGCTGGCGTACGCGGACCGTCCACTGTCGACACCCGCGCTCGAACCGTTCGTCGAACTGTCCCGGTCCCGGCTGGAGATGGTCCTCAAGGTGCTGGACGTCGACGGCGCGGTCCGACGGGTGAAGGGCGGTTGGGAAGGCACCGGCGAAGAGTGGCGCTACGACAAGGAACGCTACGCGCGCGTGAGCGCGGCGCGGACCAACGAACAGAACGCCATGCTCGCCTATCTCGAAACCAGCGGCTGCCGGATGGAGTACCTGCGTAAGCAGTTGGACGATCCCGAGGCGACACCTTGCGGCCGGTGCGACAACTGCACCGGAAAGCATTGGGACACCACGATTTCCGACGACGTCGTCGACGCCACCCGGCAACGCCTGCGCCGGCCGGGGGTCGAGGTCGCGCCTCGGAAGATGTGGCCGACCGGAATGGCGGGGCTGGACGTCCCGCTTTCCGGACGGCTGCCGGCGGGCGAGCAGGCCGAAACCGGTCAGGTCGTGGGCCGGGTGACCGACGTCGGCTGGGGTGCGAGACTGCGCGAACTGGTCGGACCGTCGGCGGCGGACGCCGAGCTACCCGATCCGGTCTTCCAAGCCTGTATCGAGGTGCTCAAGGGCTGGCAGTGGGCGGAGCGCCCGGTCGCGGTGGTGGAGGTACCGTCCGCCACCCGGCCTCAGCTGGTCCACGGTCTGGCGACGAAGCTGGCCTCGATCGGACGACTGGAATACCTGGGCGCCATCGCCTCGGCGGGGCCGCCCCCGCGTCAGGCGAACAGCGCGCAACGGCTGGCCGATCTGTGGAAGCGGCTCGACCTTCCCGACGATCTCGCCGCCAAGGTCGCCGCGGCCGAGGGCCCGATCCTGCTGGTCGACGATCTGATCGACACCGGTTGGACGACGACGCTGTCCGCGCGCTTGCTCCGCCAGGCCGGGGCCCGCGCCGTTCTGCCGTTCGCCCTCGCCAGCACCTCGTGACTCAGGAACCGTAAGCCGAAGGAGTGAGACGATGCGACAGAACGCCCTGTCTCGTGTAGGCCCGGACGTCCGAATGAACACGAAGATCCGCCCCGCGTCCGCCGACACGATCGTCCTGGTGCACGGAGTCTGAATGACCCCGCTGAGCTGGGAACACTGGATCGAGCGCTGCGAGAACTTCGGCTTCGAGGTGCTCGCACCGATCGGCCCGGCCTCGGAGCCGGCGCGGAGGTGTTGCGGGAGATCGTCGACCACTACGAACGGATCATCCGGGCGCTGGACAAGCCGCCGATCATCATCGGCCACTCGTTCGGCGGGGTGTTCATCCAGTTGCCGCTCGACCGCGGGGTCGGCGCCGCCGGGGTCGCGATCGCCTCGGGGCCGGTGTTGGGCAAACCCGTTCAACCCCAGGAAGCCGTCCCGCTCACGCCAAAGCAGTTCCACTACGCCGTTACCAACAACCGCCGCCCGCGTGCACTTCCAAGGCGCCTTCGTCAAGTTCAACCCCCGGGCGGTGACGAAGGTCGATTTCGCGAAGCCCGACCGGGCGCCGCTGCTGAGGACGACCGTCGGTACCGCGAACCTCATCGCCCAGCCTTCGATGGTCAAGCGGTACCGCAAGTCACCGTCGGTCACCGAGTACGTCGAGTTGGCCGGTCAGACGCACTACATCGTCGGCCAGGACAGCTGGAAGGAGGCCGCGGACAAGGCGCTGGCATGGGCCGTCGAACACACCCCGATCACCTCGAACTGATCCCAGCATTCGACAGGTTCTTCTCCGCACGGGAACTTTCTGGCAAGGTTCCGTCCACGCGCGAGTACGGAGGTGCCGATGGCGGACTCAACAACGGAGCGGCTAGGGCATCGGCTCCCGGTGAAGAAGCTGTTCGCCGCCAGTGTCGGGAACGCACTGGAGTGGTTCGACTGGACCATCTACGCGACCTTCAGCATCTACTTCGCCAGCGAGTTCTTCCCGAAGGGCAACGAAGCGCTGGCGCTGATCAACACCTTTGCCACGTACGCGCTGGCGTTCTTCTTCCGGCCGCTCGGCGGGATGTTGCTCGGCCGCTTCGCCGACGTCAGAGGCCGGAAGCCGGCGATGATCCTGACCATTGTGCTGATGGCGGGCGGTTCGGTGGCCATCGGCCTCCTGCCGACGTTCGATCAGGTCGGCTGGCTGGCCCCGATCCTGTTGCTGCTGGCGAGGGTGGCGCAAGGACTGTCGCTCGGCGGCGAGGTCTCCAACGCTTCGGCTTACTTGGGTGAGATCGCGCCACCCACACGCCGCGGGCGGTACTCCGCGTTCTTCTACATCTCGACCGGTTCCGCCGTCCTGATCGCCTCGATCCTCGGTTTCGTGCTCGCGCGGACGATGTCCAAAGCGGACTTGACCGCGTACGGCTGGCGGATCCCGTTCCTGCTTGGTGGTGTCCTCGGCATCATCGGCCTGTGGCTCCGGCGCAGTCTCGCCGAAACCGAGATCTTCGAGGAGAAGAAGTCGACCGCGCGCCGGGTCGAACGTCCGCTGCGCACCACTCTGCGCGAGCACCCGCGCGCTGTCGTGCAGCTCGTGGGCTTCTCGATGCTGTCGACCCTCTGCTACTACACGTTCTTCAGCGCACTGACGTCCTTCGCGGTCAAGACCCGCAAGGCCGACGACGTCGATGTGTTCCTGGCGTTGTCGATCGCGACCGCGTTGTTCGTCGCGCTGCAGTACCCGATGGGTGCGCTGTCCGATCGCTTCGGCCGCAAGCCGCAGTTGCTCGTCTGGTCGGCGGCGACCGCGATCCTCATCGTCCCACTGTCCACTTTGGTCCGTCCGGGGTTGCCGGGGCTGCTGGTCGTGTTCTGCGTCGGGCTCTGCCTGTACACGGCGATGACGTCGATCGCGCCCGCGATCATGAGCGAACTGTTCCCCACCGAACTGCGCGGCCTGGGCATCGGCGCCTGGTACAACCTGACCGTCGCACTGTTCGGCGGCACCGCTCCCCTGGTGCTCACCGCGCTGTCCGACGCCGGCCTGTCGACGTTGTTCTTCTGGTACGTGGCCGTCGGAGCGGCGATCGCGTTCTTCGTCATCCGGACCCTGCCGGAGACCAAGGGCAGCGACCTGCGCTGAAAGCTCCGTCGCTGACGGCGTACCGAGGTGGATACCTTCGCGCTCCTACGACGAGTGCGAAGGAGGGACACCATGTTGTTCGGCGATGTAAGCGAGCAATTGGCGCGACGCGTGGTGACAGCCCTTTGCCACGTTCTCGACATCGAGCCGCCGACGGTCGCGGGACCGGGCTTCCTCAACTTCACACTGCGTTCGTCCTGGCCGGAACACCGGGCGACCGCGATCAACGGTGACCCACGGCTCGGCGCCGCGGTGACGCCGCGACCGCGGCGGATAGCCATCGACTACAGCAGCCCGAACGTGGCGAAGGAGCTGCATGTCGGGCATCTCCGGCCCACCGTCATCGGTGACGCGATCGCGCGGCTGCTGCGGTTCCGCCGGGCACGACGTCATCCCGCACGACCATCTCGGTGACTGAGGGACCCCGTTCGGCATGCTGATCGAGTAGCTGCTCGACGAACGCCTGTCGGCCCCTTATCCGGTCGGGAGTCTCAACGGCTTCTATCAGGCCGCCCGGTCGAAGTTCGAAACCGACGAGGACTTCGCGACGCGGTCGCGGGAGCGTGTGGTGCTCCTTCAAAGCGGCGACGACAAGACCTTGTCGTTATGGCGGCAGCTGGTCGACGAGTCGACACGGCACTTCACCCAGGTCTACGAACTTCTCGGGATCGGCCTGTCGAGTGGGGATGCCTACGGAGAGAGCTTCTACAACCCGTTTCTCGCCGCGCTCGTGGACGATCTGACCCGCGCGGGACTGACCGCGATCAGTGACGGCGCCGTCGGTGCCTTCCCCGACGGCTTCCGCAACCGGGAAGCGAGCCGCTGCCGCTCATCGTTCGCAAGCGGGACGGCGGTTACGGCTATGCGGCCACCGATCTCGCGACCCTGCGCTACTGGACGGAACAGCGCGGGGTCACCGATCTGCTTTACGTCGTCGGCGCGCCCCGAGCACAGCATTTCGCGATGATGTTCACCGTGTGCCGGGCAGCCGGCTGGCTCCGCGAGGAGCATAAGGCCGAGCACATCGGATTCGGCTCAGTGCTCGGCGAGGACAGCCACGCCATGAAGACCCCGTACGAGCCGTTTCGGGTCAGACCCGAACTCGGCCGAATTCGCCAAGACCTACGGCGAACAGCTGGCACGGCTCGTCGGTCACCTCGCCGTTCCGGGGAAGCGATAGCAAAGGTCCCCCGCTGTCACTTGAACCTTTCGGCACCCTCCTGGACTAAAGAGTGCAGAAAGAAAGGGGGTGGCCGGTGGGACAAGCGAAAGACACCGATTTCAGCGAGTACTTCGAGGCCCGCGTGCAGCAGTTCCGGCGACTGGCGTTCGGCATGTGCGGCGACTGGCACGGCGCCGAGGACCTGGTGCAGGCCACGTTCGTCCAGTTGTACCGACGATGGCGCCGGGTTCGGCCGGATACCGTCGATGCCTACGCGCGCCGGATTCTGCTGAACACTTTCCTCACCGGACGGCGCAAACGCGGCAAGGAGCTGGTGACCTCGTATCCGCCGGAGCGAGCGGCGCCACCGGACCACGACAGCCACGAGCGGATCGACCTGGAACGGGTGCTCAGCGGTCTGACGCCGCGTCAGCGCGCGATGGTCGTTCTTCGCTTCCTTGAAGACCTCTCGGTTGCCGAAGTGGCTTCGTTGCTCGGTGTCGCCGAAGGCACCGTCAAAAGCCAGACCGCCCGCGGGGTCGAGGCGCTGCGCGCCGTCCTTCCCTCTCCGACGAGCAAGGAGTAACCATGGATGACCTCGATGTTCGCTCCGTGCTGACGAAGTACGTGACGGAAGCCGAACCGCCCATCGGGCTCACCGGCGACCGTGTGCTCGCCGCAGGCCGACGGTCGCGGCGACGCCGCCTCGCGGCGGCCGGTATCGCGGGTGCCGCGTTCGCCGTGGTGGCGATCCTCGGAGCCACCTCCGTGATGACCACACCGTCACCGCCTCCGCCACCACGGCCCGCCGACCCCGTCCCGGGAGCCCGCTGCGGAACGAGAACCTCCGACGAGACCGCACAGCAGCTACTCACCCGGTTGAGCTGCATCGTCGACACCTCGGTGCGATCCCGGGTCGCGCCGGGGGCACGGATCGAAAGGCTCACCCTGCCTGATGAGATCCCGCCGCCGGATCCGTTCCTCCTGACGGCCAAGCGGGTAGAGGAGGAAGGAACCGTGTCCACGCTCTACTACCTGGACGTCCGCGTGAGTGACGACCGCGGCGCGGGCTCGGTTCTCGTTCGCATTCTTCCGCCGATCTACAATTGGGAGACGAGCTGCGAAGACGCGACCATCCCCAAAACAGCCTCGTGCTCCACGCGCCAGATCGCCGACGGTGTCCTGCGGGAGACGACCAACCGCAACGAAGCAGGCCTGATCGTCCGCACGACTGAGCTCACCATGCCGACCGGCGTCATCTATCTCTCCAGCACCAACACCGGTGTCGTGGAATCCGGCGACGGTATCCATCTGCCGGTGGAACGCGCCGAGCCTCCGCTGACCTCGAAGCAGCTCGAGGAAATCGCGACCATGCCGGGGCTGGTGCCCTAGCGACGGAGGGGGACGAGGTCGTCGGCGTGGACGACCTCGCGCCGCTGCTCGGCGGGCAGGTCGTGGCTGGAACGGCCGATGAGGTCGGGCAGCTCCCTCGCGTCGAAGGCGACGACACCCCGCGCCACGGTGCGCTGCCGGAGATCCACCAGGTCGACGACGTCGCCGGCCTGGAAGTCACCGTCGACACCGGTGATCCCGGCGGCGAGCAGGGACCGTCGGCGGCGGACGACGGCCGTGACGGCACCGTCGTCGAGGTGCAGTTTCCCGGACGCGCCGGCGGCGTAGCCCAGCCAGAACCGGCGGGCCGACAGGCGGGAGTCCGCGGCGACGAAGGCCGTGCCGACCTCGGCCGTGGTGAGGGCGCGTGAGGCCTCGGAAGCGGCGGCGAGGAGGACCGGGATCCCGGCGCTGGCGGCGGTACGGGCCGCGGCGAGCTTCGAGACCATGCCGCCGGTGCCGAGCCCGGAACTCGACATGCCGACGGTGATACCGTCCACATCGGACTCCCCGGCGACCTCGGCGATCTTGCGAGTCGCGCCGTCACGGGGATCCCCGTCGTACAGACCGTCCACATCGGACAGCAGGACGAGCGCGTCGGCGCCGATCAGGTGGGCGACCAGCGCGGCGAGCCGGTCGTTGTCGCCGAAGCGGATCTCTTCGGTGGCCACGGTGTCGTTCTCGTTGACCACGGGAACCGCGCCGAGGGCCAGCAGCCGGGTGAACGTGTTCTGCGCGTTGCGGTAGTGCGCGCGGCGCACGACGTCGTCCGACGTCAGCAGAACCTGGCCGACGGTCAGGGAAAACCGGCCGAACGACTCGGCGTAGGCGTGGGCGAGCGCGAGTTGCCCGACGCTGGCCGCGGCCTGCTGGGTGGCGAGGTCACGCGGTCGCTTGCCGAGCGCGAGCGGCGCCAGTCCCGCGCCGATCGCTCCCGAGGACACCAGCACGATCTGCGTGCCACGGGAGACCCGGTCGGCGATCGCTTCGACCAGCGCGTCCAGCCTGGCCACGTCGAGACCGTCTCCGGCGGTGGTCAGCGCTGAGGAACCGACCTTGACGACCACCCGCTTCGCGTCGGCGATCGCCGCCCGGGTCGAGCTCACTCGTCGTCCGCCCCGTCTTCGACTCCGTCCGGGCCGTCGCGGCGGATCCGGCGGGCTTCCTTGCGCTCGGAAGCACCGATCCGGCTGTTGTTCTCCAGCCGGACGTCGGTGCCCCGGCCGGACATGTGCACCGCGACCCCGGCCGGGGTCGACGGCTCCCATTCGAACTGGACGTCGCCGATGGTGACCGGGCTTCCCGGCACGGCGCCCTTGCGGGCCAGCGCCTCTTCGACGCCGAGCCGCTGCAACCGGTCCGCGAGGTAGCCGACGGCCTCGTCGTTGCCGAAGGTCGTCTGGCGGATCCACCGCTCCGGGCGGACACCGCGCACGATGAAGGCGCCCTCCTCGTCGGGGTCGACCTCGACGGTGAAGCCCGCGTCGTTGACGGCCATCGGCCGCAGCACGACCTTCTCCGGCTCCGGTTCCGGCTGCTCGGCGCGATACTTCTCGACCACGGCGGCGAGCGCGTAGGTCAATTCCTTCAGTCCCTGTCGGGAAGCCGTGGAGATCTCGAACACACTGAGCCCGCGGGCCTCCAGTTCCGGGCGGACGAACTCGGCGAGTTCGGCGGCGTCCGGGACGTCGATCTTGTTGAGGACCACCACGCGCGGCCGGTCGGCGAGGTCGCCGCCGAGGCTCGGGGTGTAGCGGGCGAGTTCTTCTTCGAGCGCGTCCATATCGGACAGTGGGTCGCGCCCGGGTTCGAAGGTGGCGCAGTCGATGACGTGCACCAGCACCGCGCACCGCTCGATGTGCCGCAGGAAGTCGAGGCCGAGGCCCTTGCCCTCGCTCGCGCCTGGGATCAGGCCGGGGACGTCGGCCATGGTGAACACGGTCGAGCCCGCGGTGATCACGCCCAGGTTCGGCACCAGGGTGGTGAACGGGTAGTCGGCGATCTTCGGTTTGGCCGCGGACAACACCGAGATCAGCGACGACTTGCCTGCCGACGGGAAGCCGAGCAGGCCGACGTCGGCGACCGAACGCAGTTCCAGTACGAGGTTCCGGCTCTCTCCCGGCTCGCCCAGCAGCGCGAATCCGGGCGCCTTGCGCGTGTTGGAGGCCAGCGACGCGTTGCCGAGGCCCCCACGACCGCCCTGGGCGGCGACGAAGGTGGCTCCGGAGCCGACCAGGTCGGCCAGGATCTCGCCGCCCTCGGTCATCACGACGGTGCCGGAGGGGACCCGCATCTCCAGCGTGTCGCCCGCCGCTCCGGCGCGGTTGCCGCCCTGGCCCATCTTGCCGTTGCCGGCGCGGGCGTGCGGGCGGAAGTGGAAGTCGAGCAGCGTGTGGACGTTCGGATCCACGATCAGCAGCACGTCGCCACCGTTGCCGCCGTTGCCGCCGTCCGGGCCGCCGAGGGGTTTGAACTTCTCGCGGTGCACCGAGGCGCAGCCGTTCCCACCGTCACCGGCGGTCAGATGGATCACCGCGCGGTCCACGAAACGGGACGCCATGACTTGCCTCTATTCATTCGCGAGAAGGGGATACACAAAACAAACGAGGGGTGGGTCCGGATATTCCGGCCCCACCCCTCGTCAGAGGTTCTAACTCGAAGCCGAAATTCAGGCTTCGGACGGCACGATGTTGACCGTCTTGCGGCCACGCTTCTCGCCGAACTGGACCGCACCGGCGGCCAGCGCGAACAGCGTGTCGTCGCCGCCACGGCCGACGTTCACGCCGGGGTGGAACTTGGTGCCACGCTGGCGGATCAAGATCTCGCCCGCGTTGACTTCCTGGCCGCCGTAGCGCTTGACGCCCAGTCGCTGCGCGTTCGAATCGCGACCGTTGCGGGAGCTGGACGCACCCTTCTTGTGAGCCATGGCTCAATCCTCTTTCTGACGAAGATCCGGAGAAAGTTCTACTTGGAGATGCCGGTGACCTCGACGCGGGTCAGCTTCTGCCGGTGACCCTGGCGCTTGTGGTAGCCGGTCTTGTTCTTGAACTTGTGGATCCGGATCTTCGGACCCTTGGTCTGCTCGACGACCTTGCCGATGACCGAGACCTTCGCCAGTGCGTCGGCGTCCGTGGTGACGTCGCCACCGTCCACAAAAAGGACTGCGGGGAAGGTGTGCTCAGTACCCGGCTCGCCTTCGAGCTTCTCGACCTCGACGACGTCGCCGACGGCCACCTTGTACTGCTTGCCGCCAGTCTTGACGATCGCGTACGCCGACACGGAAGTCTCCTGCTTACTCGACAACGGGTGGGGGCTTGCGTGACCGGCCCACCGGATCTCTCTCGGCGGTCCAAGGTCTGCGCAAGGTGCCCGCCGCTAAGTGGCGGGCCGCTCTACAGGTTACGGGGGGCTCCCCGGTGCGATCACACCGGGGTGCCCCTCGGTGTTCACTAGCTCTTTTCCGACGCCTTGACCGGCGGACCGGCCGGCCGCGAGGCCGCCCGTCGCGGACGGCGGCGGGTGGTGGAGCGACCGGCCGGGGCCGGGACCTCCACCTCGGGTTCGGTGTGCTCTTGTGCCACAACAGCCTCAGGAGTCACCGGCACCTCGGGAGCTTCGGGCTCCGGGCCCGATTCCCCGACGACCGAGATCTCTTCTTCGCGCGCGGCCGGGGCCTCGTCGTCCGAGGTCGTCACCGGTTCACCGGCGAGTTCGGTCGCGGGTGCCTCGGTGATCGGCTCGGAAACCGGCTCAGCCGCCGCCTCGGCCGCCTGTTCGACGGTCGCTTCGGCAATGGGCTCCGAAGACCCCTCAGCCTCCTTCGCCTGCTCTGCGGGCTGTTCAGCCACCTGCGGCGCGTGGCCGTTGAGCGCGACGCCCTCGACGTTCTCCGTGACCTCGTGCGGGTGCTCACCCTTGGCCGCCTTGGCGGCGTTGGCCACGGCTTGGACCGCCGAGACCACCGACTCACGCGGACCGGAAGCCTGCGGGGCCTCGGTCTTGGCCGCCGCGGGCTCGTTCTGGCTCTGGTCTTCACCCTTGCCGCGGCCACGGGACCGGCGGGAGCCCTGCTCCTTGCCACCACCGCTGCCGCTGCCGCCACTGGCACCGCCGTGGCTGTGGCCGTTGCCGCCGCCACCGGTGCGCTGCGGTTCGGTCGAGACGACCACGCCGCGGCCCTTGCAGTGCTCACACGGCGTGGAGAACGCCTCGATCAGCCCGGTGCCGATCTTCTTGCGGGTCATCTGGACCAGGCCGAGCGAGGTGACTTCGGCCACCTGGTGCCGGGTGCGGTCGCGGCCGAGGCATTCGGTCAGGCGGCGCAGCACCAGCTCACGGTTGGATTCGAGCACCATGTCGATGAAGTCGATGACGATGATGCCGCCGATGTCCCGGAGCCGGAGCTGGCGGACGATCTCCTCCGCCGACTCCAGGTTGTTCCTGGTCACCGTCTCCTCGAGGTTTCCACCCGATCCGGTGAACTTGCCGGTGTTGACGTCGATGACGGTCATCGCTTCGGTGCGGTCGATGACCAGGTAGCCACCCGAGGGCAGCCAGACCTTGCGGTCCAGGGCCTTGGTGATCTGCTCGTCGATCCGGTGATCGGCGAAAGCCGAACCGGTGCCCGTGTACCGCTTGACCCGGTCAGCCAGGTCCGGCGCCACGTGCTGCACGTAGTCGTAGATGGTGTCCCAGGCCTTGTCGCCCTGGATCTCCAGCTTGGCGAAGTCCTCGGTGAACAGGTCGCGCACGACCTTGACCAGCAGGTCCGGCTCTTCGTAGAGCATGACCGGGGCGCTGTTCTTCTTGCCACCGTTGCCGGCTTCGGCCTTCTCCTTGATGACGTCCCACTGCGCCTTGAGACGGCGGACGTCGCGGTCCAGCTCCTCCTCGACGATGCCTTCGGACGCTGTGCGGATGATCACACCGGCGTCCTCGGGGACGATGCGCTTGAGGATGTCCTTCAGACGGCGGCGCTCGTTCTCCGGGAGCTTCCGGGAGATGCCGGTGGCCCCGCCCGCGGGCACGTAGACCAGGAAGCGGCCCGGCAGCGAGATCTGGGTGGTCAGCCGGGCGCCCTTGTGCCCGACCGGGTCCTTGGTGACCTGGACCAGCACGGAGTCGCCGGTGGAGAGCGCCTGCTCGATCTTGCGGGCCTTGCCCTCGAGACCGGCGGCGTCCCAGTCGACCTCACCGGCGTAGAGCACGGCGTTGCGGCCACGCCCGATGTCGATGAAGGCGGCCTCCATCGAGGGCAGCACGTTCTGCACGCGGCCGAGGTAGACGTTGCCGACGATCGAGCCGGTGCCCGACGAGGTCACGAAGTGCTCGCACAGAACGCCGTCCTCGAGCACGCCGATCTGGGTGGACTCGCCCTTCTCGGCGACGACCATGGTGCGCTCGACCGACTCGCGGCGGGCGAGGAACTCGGCCTCGGACAGGATCGGCGCGCGGCGGCGGCCCGCCTCGCGGCCGTCCCGGCGGCGCTGGCGCTTGGCCTCGAGCCTGGTCGAGCCGCGCACGCTGCGGACCTCGTCCCTGGCCGGACGCTCGGTCTCGGCGGCCTTGGCCTGGCGGACGTGGACGACCGTGTTGGGCGGGTCGTCGGTGATGGCCTCGGCGTTGTCGTCGTCCCCGCCCTTGCGACGGCGGCGGCGACGGCGGCGCTTGCTGCCGTTGTCGGAGTCGCCGTCATTGTCCGGATCGGACTCCGCCGAATCAGACGTGACGGACGCCTCTTCGGCGTTCTCGGACTCGGCCTCTTCGGCGTCGGCGTCCTTCTCGTTCTTGTTGTTCTTGTCCTTGCCGCGCGGCTGACGGCCGCGAGGGGGCTCAGGCTGCTCGTCGTCGTTCTCGGAGTCGGCCGAGTTCTCGTCGCCGCCCTTGCCCCGGCCACGGCCACGACGCCCGCGACGGCGGCGGCGACGGCCGTTGGCGTCGTCACTGTCGTCGTCGGCATCGTCGTGGCGATCGGACTGCTCGGCCTGCGTCTCGTCCTCGTCGGAGGCGGTCTCTTCGGTCTGCGTGAAGGCCGGCTCCGGCTTGCGGGCGGGCTTCGCCGCGACCGGCTCCGGCGGCAGGAACAGCGGCGACGGCGCCGCGAACACCGGGACGTGCACGGCCGCCCTCGACGGACGGGTCGTTTGCTGCGGCGGCTCCGGGGTCACCGGGGCGGCCAGCGCGGGCGGAACACGCCGCGAAGGTGTCTCCACCTGCGGAGTGGGCTCCGGCTCGACCTCGGGCTTCACCTCGGGCTCGGGAGCCTTCGGGGTCTCGACGACGGGCGCCTCGGCGGCTGGAGCCGCTTCGGTGGTCTCGGGCTCGCCTCCGCCGGAGAGGGCTTCGGCGAGCTTGATGGCCACATCGCGGGTGACGCTGGACTGCGCGCTGCGAACGGTCTCGCCGAGCTCACCGAGCTTGGCCATCAGTTCACGGCTGTTGGAACCCAGGAGCTTCGCCAGTGCGTGCACCCGGATCCGGGGAGGCAGTTCGGCCAGCTGGCCTGCGATGGGTGTGGCGGTATTCCCGCCGGTGACGGCGGGTGTGTCCGCGTTCGACATATATCTCCTCCGCCCCCGGGCGCGTCGGCTGGCTCACACCGGCTCGACGCGGCCGCGCAGGGGCCCCTTTCTGTTCGTTCCGCCGTGGTGGTCACCAGCAGCGGGAATCCTTGCCCGGCACCGCGACGACGCCGGGATTGTCCGGGCGCCGCGTACGGCTGAAGGTCTGCTCGGCGGAGTGCTGGCCACGTGCGCGACATCGGGCCGCCCGCCACATCGTCGAGCCGCATGCAAGCGGCGACGCGTGTGGAGGATGTGCAGCACACCACCGGGCCACGAGACCGCGAGCGCCACCTCTCACGTGTGCCCGTCGGCCAGCGGCCAACGCGAGTATCCCACACCCCGGCCCCACTCCGGTGTACTCGGTGCCACAGACCTGACTCCCGGGCGCGCCGCGGCCACCGGCCGAGCGAACTTCGCGAGAGAACTTGTCGACCCGGCCGTGGGTGGCTAGCGTGCCGCTCGGGGGTGCCGATGCCAAGGCCGCGGCGATCCCCGTAGTCCCTCTGTTCTCCGGTGGGAGGTCCGGTGTCCCTGCTGGGGCGGTCCCTGCGAGCGGCCGTGTGCGCCTTCATGGTGCTCTGCGGTTCGATCTCCGCCGTCGCGACGGCGGAGGCGGTGCCATCGTGCCATCCCGAGGGCCGGGCGCTGCGCTACGTCGTCGCCTTCGACCGGGGCATCTCCGAAGCCCAGGCCAGAGCGGCCATCACCGGCGGCTGCGGCAGCACGACGATCTACTACCCGCAGATCGCGGTGGCCGTGGCGACCTCGGCCGACCGGGACTTCACCGAACTGGTCCGGCCCGCCGCCGCGTTCAGCGCGCAGGCGGAGCGGCTGGCGGTGCAGCGGGCGGCCGGCACCCCGTCGGCCAGGTCCACACCCTCACGCGCCGAACTCGAACCGACGGATCCGGCGAAGCTGTCCTCCGCCGACCGCACCGACGAGCAGTGGGACATGCGCGCGATCGGCGCCGACAAGGCCCGCGTGATCGAGCGGGGCAGCCGGGACGTCGTCGTCGGCGTCCTCGATTCCGGCGTCGACGACACCCACCCCGAACTGACGACCGCCCTCGACCCCGGCAGGTCCGCGGGCTGCCTGACTGGCGCGCCCGACCGGAACTGGGCCGCGACGACGTCGGCGCACGGCACCCATGTCGCCGGGATCATCGCCGCGGCCGACGACGGTAAGGGGGTCACCGGGGTGGCGCCCGGTGTGCGGATCGCCTCGGTGAAGGTGATCGACGATCGCGGGTACGCCGACCCCGAGGCAGCCGTCTGCGGGCTGATGTGGGCCTCCTCACAGGGCATGGCCGTGACGAACAGCAGCTACTTCGTCGACCCGTGGTCGCTCTCGTGCGCCCACGCCGACGAACGGGGGGTGGTGAACGAGGTGATGGCCCGCGCCGTCGAGTACGCGACCTCGGCGGGCACGCTCAACGTCGCCGCGGCGACCAACGAAGCCGTCGGGCTGGTGCCGTCGCCGCGCTCGGGTGTCGAAGTCCAGGCCGCAGGCTGCCAGGCGCTGCCCGCCGGCCTGCGTGACGTCGTCGCGGTGTCGTCTGTGAGCGCGGAGCGGGTCAAGGCCGGCTACAGCTCGTACGGGCTGAGCGTGATCGACGTGACCGCCCCCGGCGGCGAGGCCGGGCAATGCGTGCTTTCGACCGTTCCCGGCGGGTACGCGCCGCTGTGCGGGACGTCGATGGCGGCGCCGCACGTCGCCGGTGTCGCGGCCCTGCTCGCTTCGGCGCGTCCCGGCTACAGCGCCCGCCAGCTGAAGCGGACGCTGGACGCGCAGGCGACGCCGATCGCGTGTCCCGCCGACTACGACCTGACCGGCGACGGCTCGCAGGACGCGTACTGCACCGGGTACGCGGGGTTCAACGGCTTCTACGGGCACGGGATGGTCGACGCGCTGGCCGCGGTGGCGCCGAGGGTGACGGGTTCGAACGCGGCCCGGTGAGCAGTCGGCTTCTCGCGGTGGGCCGCATGGGGTCGCTTGGGGAAAGTTCGTAGGCCTCGGCACCACCGCCAGCAACGCGGGGCAGGGTGTGAGGGGTCCCTTTCCTACCTTGCGAGTCAGGGTCCCGGCAAAGTCGCAGAGATACTGGTCAGGCGGCTCTTCGTCGCTGTGTGTGAGGCTGACGGTGTAGGAATGGGGGCGTTGAGTGTCCCAATTCCTACCTCGCCGCGGGGTTACGCCGGTTGCGGAGCTTGATTAACAGAGGTTCAGGGACATGCGCTCGGCCCTTTGCAGGCATTAGCGATGTCAAGCCCGGATTACCACCAGCAGCTCTGCGGTTCGGTGTCGCGAAAGCCACTTTCGGGACCTCTGGTGTCGCGAAAGTGGCTTTCGCGACACCGGGGGCGGCCGCGCTTGACGTCTGAACCACCCTTCGGTCGTGAGTGGCAATTCGGGTCAGGGCGGACCGGCAGTTGCTTACCCACATGTGATCAGCCCGACGGCGCGAGGCCTCGGACCATGATCAACAGAGGATCGGGGACACTCAACGTCCCCGATCCTCCGTCGATCAAGGTCGACTTCATCGAGCGGGGAGGATGACACCGTTTCAGCGGGTAGGCAAAGACAGGTCGGGGAGAACCCGAATCGCCACTCACGACCCGCTTGACCAGCTCCGCGACTTTGCCGGGACCCTGACCTCGAGAGTAGGGAAGGAAGCCTCACGTACTTCGAGCGGACGAGGGTGCCGATACCACGCGGTTCGGCGGGTCAGCGCAGCAGCAACTTTCCGAAGCGTCGCGAAGACGCGTAGATCCCGACTGCCGCCAGCGCCACCAAGTACGCCACGTTCCCGACCATGCTCCACGACAGCACACCGACCGAGAGCCCGCGCATCAGCTCGATCCCGTGGTACAGCGGGAAGATCCGCACGATCCACTGGATCGCCTCGGGATAGACCGAAAGCGGGTAGAACGTCGTGGAGAACAGGAACAGCGGCATCAGCACGAGGTTGATGTAGTCGAACTGCGACACCGACCGCAGGAAGGTCACCAGCACGATCCCGATCGCGGAGAAGGCCATCGCGACGAGCAGCGCCGCCGGGATCATCAGCACCGCCCACCAGGACCCGGGCAGGCCCATCGCGGTCATCACGCCGAGGAAGGTCACCGAGTAGATCCCGCCGCGCAGCACCGACCAGCCGACCTCGCCGAGCGCGATGTCCAACGGCCCGATCGGGGTGGCGAGCATGGCGTCGTACAGCTTCGCGTACTTCAGCTTGAAGAACAGGTTGTACGTCGAGTCCATGATCGCGCCGTTCATCGCCGACGCCGCGAGCAGGCCGGGTGCGACGAAGGCGACGTAGCTCATCGTCTGGCCGCCGGGACCGACGACCTCGCCGACGAGTTTGCCGAAGCCCAGTTGGAAGGCCATCAGGTAGAACAACGGCTCGAAGGCGCCGGACACGAACAGCATCCAGACGTGCGAGTAGGTCAGGAAGGTGCGTTCCAGCACCGCCTTCGAGCGGCCGCTGTACATCGCGGGCGGCAGGACGCGCAGGAGGACCCCGCGCCTCGGCTTTCCACGTCGCTGCGCCTCGGTGAGAACAGCCACGTCAGACCACCAGCCGTCGGTAGAAGTACTTGTGCGCCAATGCCCAGCCCACCCCGGCCAGCACGACCAGGAAGGCGAGGTGCCCCAGGGTGGCGAGCGGGCCGACGGTGCCGAGGCTGACCGCCCTGGCGGCCTCGTTTCCGTGCCACAGCGGGGAAAGCCAGGCGATCCACCTCAGCGGGGCGGGCAGTTCGGCGATCGGGAAGAACGTGCCGGAGAACAACGTCATCGGGATCAGGATGAACCGGAACACGAGGCCGAACCGCGCGCCCTCGTCGAAGGTGGTCGCGGCCAGCGCCATCACCGGGGTGCCGCAGGCGATTCCGGTGAGCACCCCGATCAGGATGACCACGAGCACGCCGAAGCTCGTCCACGAGCCGAACAGCGCGGCGATGACGGCGTAGATCGATCCGGCCAGCGCCAGCCGGATCCCGACCCAGATGAGCTGGCTGCCGAGCACCTGTCCCGGGGTGATCGGGGACGCGGTGACGGCCACATAGGTCTGCTGCCATTTGAACCCGGACAGCACCGGGTAACTGGACTCCCCCACCGCCAGCTGCGCGGCGCCGGCGACGAGCAACGCGGGCGCGACGTACTCGAGGTACGAGAAACCACCTGTCGCGGCGCCCGCTTGCACCTGCGAGCCGAAGCCGAGCCCCATCGCGGCCAGGAACAGCACCGGTTGCAGGCCTGTCGAGTAGAGCGTGGACAGCCAGTACCGGCGGTACCACATCCAATACCCCTCGACCCGCAGCCAGGCGCCGAGCCAGGTCGACACCACGCGGCCCGTCGAGGCCTTCGTCTCCGCTGTGGTCATCAGTCCACCAGCGTCCGGCCGGTGAGGCGGAGGAAGACGTCCTCCAGCGAACTTCGGCGGACCAGGCTCGACAGGGGCCGCAGCCCGCGCGCGTGCGCCTGTTCGAGGGTGGCCTCGCCGGTCATCGTGTAGAGCAGGACACGGTCCGGCAGGACCTCGACGCGTTCGGCGAGGCCCTCGATCTGCTTCGCCGCGGCCTCCTGCTCGCCGTTCGGGAACCGCAGTTCCACTACCTCGCGGGTGGAGTACCGGCTGATCAGGTCGGCGGGCGAGCCCTCGGCGGCGATGCGGCCGTTGTCCATCACGACCAGCCTGTCGCAAAGCTGCTCTGCTTCATCCATGTAGTGCGTGGTGATGATCAGGGTGGTCCCGCCCGCCTTGAGCCGGAACAGCCTGTCCCACAACAGGTGCCGGGCCTGCGGGTCCAGCCCCGTTGTCGGCTCGTCGAGCAGGAGCAGTTCCGGGTCGTTGACCAGGGAGCGCGCGATGGTCAGCCGCCGCTTCATCCCGCCGGAGAGCGAATCGACCTCCGCGTCCGCCCGGTCGGTGAGCTGGGCGAACTCCATCAGCTCGTCGGCCTTGCTCCGCACGTGCGAGCGGGAGAGCCCGAAGTAGCGGCCGTAGATCTGCAGGTTCTGGCGGACGGTGAGCTCGGTGTCCAGGTTGTCCTGCTGGGGCACGACGCCGAGCCGGGCACGGATCTTCGGCCCCTCGGCGTCCGGATCCATGCCGAGGACCCGCAGGTCACCGTCGCTGCGAGGGGACACGCTCGCGATCATCCGCATGGTGGAGGACTTGCCCGCGCCGTTCGGCCCGAGGAAACCGAACGCCTCCCCGGGGCGGACCTCGACATCGATCCCGCGTACGGCCTCGAAGTCGCCGAAGCGCTTGACCAACGCTTTCGCCTGCACCATCGCCGGGCCGTGCTCTGAGTCACCCACGGTTCGCACCCTAGGACCTGGCACCGACAAAATTCGACCGGTTTAACCACACCCTTGTTGGCCGGTCCCGGCTCGTCGATACTCACCGACCATGAGTCTCAAGTCCCGAATCGCCTTGTTGTCCGTTTTCGTCAGCGCCGGGCTGCTGGTGGCTCCCGCTTCACAGGCGGCCGAGGCCACTGTGGGCGGCCGGACCGTCGACCCGCGCCCGTCCACCGCCAAACTCGCCTTCGAACTGCACAAGCTGGCCCTGCTGAGCCACGGCAAGATCCGGGTGAGCGGCATCGGCCGCAGCAACGAGGGCCGTCCGGTGTGGGCGGCGAGGGTCGGCCACGGCAAGACGCGGATCCAGTACGTCACCCAGCAGCATGGCGACGAGCCGCTCGGCACGCCCGCCGCGCTGGAGTTCCTGCGCAAGGTCGGTGTCGAACGCGGCTCATGGCAGCGGGAGCTGCTGTCGAAGGTGACCGTCGACATCGTCGTGCGCGCCAACCCCGACGGGAACGAGCGCGACTGGCGCTACAACTACGACCCGGACGCCACCCCCGAGTACGGCGAGAAGGGCAAGGGTTACGACATCAATCGGTACCACGACCCGGCAGTGGCACCGAAGGACAACCCGGCCACCGAGGCGGGCCTGATCCAGCGGCGGAACGCTTCGTTCAAGCCGGACATCATGGTCGACTACCACATGCAAGGCCGGTACCAGGACGCGAACGGTAAAGAGATCACCGCTTCGACGCTGTGGCCGACGAACGCGGGCGTGAAACAGTCCGATGTGGACTTCGCGAAGCAGATCGCGGTCGTGGTGCAGCGGTCGATCGACGGCAACGGCGGTTATGTCTCGCAGTACCCCGGCGGCGATTACCAGGGCATCGCGCGCAACGGGTACGGGCTACTGGGCAACGGCAGCGTGCTGATCGAACTCGGCGCCATTCCGGAGCGGGAGCAGGCGCAGATCCAGGACGCGCTGGCCTCGATGCTCGCGATCGCGCGGACCGCGGCCGACGGTTCGGTGCGGAAGGTCGACCCGGCGAAGGCCGACGCGATCCCGCCGCGTGGTCCGGCTTTGCCGGGTACGGTCGAAGAGGCGCACGAAGCCGCCTGAAGCGTGTGATGAACGGGACTTTCATGGCAAATTTCGCCATGAAAGTCCCGTTCATCACATCGGCGAGGGCTAACGGACGGTGACCGACAAGCTCCGCGTCACCCCGTTGACGGTGACCGAGAGCCGCGCCACCCCCGGCCGCAGCGCCGTCAGCACCCCGGTCCCCTGGTCGAAGGACGCGACGTCCCACGGCATCGCGGGCAGGAACCCGTCAGCGACGTGCGTGCCCCAGCCGCCCTTCCAGTCCGCACTGACCGGGTACGACACCGGCACCTGACGCGCTCCCTGTGCCGCCACGGCCCGGATGTCCGCCTTCTCCCCGCGCGCCAGCGACGAGGGCCCGGACAGCGTCAGCGCGTCGACGTTCGGCCGCGTCTCGAACCGCACCGGCTGTGCCTTGTCCCCCGGCTCGAACCGGACCATCGTCCAGCCGACGAAACCGCCGTCACCGGGGGCGGCCGCGGGCGACTTCCCCGAGTTGCCGTTCACCAGGTACGGCACACCGTCCACGCGCGACAGGTTGAAGACGCCCGCGTGTGAAGCGATCGCGGCCACCTGCTTCCCCGATTCGCGCTCGAAGGCGGTCAGCCAGCCGGTCAGCATCGCGGCCTCCTTGCGGTCGGCCAGTTGCGAGTTCCCGGTGGGGCTCGGGTCCTTGACCGGGTGGTGCATCGCGACGACCACGCTGCGGACGCGCCTGTCGGTCTTCGCGCCGTCGAGCGCCTCGCGCAGCATCCGGATCTGGTCGAATCCGCCCGCGCGCAGCGATCCGCGCGAGGAGTCCATCAGTACCAGGCGGATCCCGGCGACGTCGACGACGCGGTGGGTCTCCCCGAACGCCGCCTGGAACTCGGTGATCCCGTGCCCGCCATCGGCTTCGTGGTTGCCAGGGACGTAGTACCAGGGTGCCTTGCCGACGAGTTCTTCCTCGATGATCGAGCGAGCCAGCACGAAATCGGCGGCCGTGCCGCGGTCGACGAAGTCGCCGTTGATCAGCACGAGATCCGGTTTCGCCGCCACCGTCTCGCGCAGCGCGCGCCGTGCCTGGACGACCAGCGGGCCGTTCGGGTCGTCGGCGGTGAACTGCGCGTCGCTGACCACGGCGATCCGCAGTCCGCCGGTCGCCGTGCCGTCAGTGATCAGCGCCGGATCACGCGGCGCCGAATCGGCCGGGACGGCGGCCGCGGGCGCGACCTCGAAGGTGAGGTCGTCGAAGACCAGCCGTCCTTCGTACTGCTGGTCCGGGACGTTCTCGACGGCGTAGAACTTCGTCAGCCGCTGCCCGTCTGGGAGTCCGGCCGGGATCGCCGCGCGGACGTAACGCCAGCCTGTCCAGTCGACGCTCAGCGACAAGTCCACAATGGACGGGACGTTGGCGGCGTCGCGGAGTTCCGCCCGCAGCCAAGCACCCTTCGCGTCGCCGTTGACCCACAGGCCGACGCGCTGGGCGCCGGGCGGCAGCGCGATCGGCGCCGCCGAATTGACGTAGGCCGCGCGCGTGGCGTTGGTCCCGTTCAGCCGGTAGTCCAGCGCCAGCCCTCGGCCGCCTTCACGGCCGGGAGCCTCGGAAAGCGCGGCGCCGACGACGGCGGGGAAGACACTGGCGGTCCAGCCCGCCGGGCCGTCCAAAGACGCCACCATCCGGGATTCCGTGCCGACGGACGCCGCGAGGTGCGTCGACTTCCCACCGGCGGTTGCGGTGATCGCCGAAGCACCCGACGCCTTCAGCGCGGTGACCGCGAATCCGTCGCCGGACGGCTCGATCCGCACCACCGTGGGGTCGTAATCGAGTTTGACGTCGTCGGGCTCGATCCACGTGCCGTAGCCGTCGGCGTCGTAGCCGAACACCTTGAACGTGCTCTTCGCGCCTTCGCCGGACAGCGCGACCTGTTCGGTGCTGGTGCCCAGCCGGACCAGCGAACCGAGGACGTTCAGCGTGGCCTTGCCCAGGACACCTCCGCGCTTCGCGAGTACGTCGACGTTCGCGGGCGCGTCCGGCCGGAGCCGGTCGGCGTGCGCGGTGAAGACACCGTCGGTCACCGTGCCGCGGAAAGGATTCGTGCTGAGCCACTGTGCCTTGGCGGCCACCGCCGCGCCGGTCTCGTCGTGCGCTCCGGCCGCGAGTTTGCGTGTCAGTCCGGAAAGCACCCGCGTCGCGTCGGCGGTGTCCCGCGCGGGACGCGGCGAGAATCCGGTGAGGCGTCCGCTGCCGGGCACGGTGGTGACGCCGATCCCGTTGGGCACCAGGCGTTCCCCGCCGTCCGATGGCGAGTTGCGGACCAGCGGCGTCTTCTCGCCCTCCTCACGGGCGAGCAAGGTCGAGGAGCCACCACCGTCGAGGTTGATGGCGTCGTCCGCGCCGAGCGACTTCAGGTGGCGGGCGAGTTCCAGTTCCGTCATGCCGCGGCTGTCGGCCTGGCGGCCGTCGACCGTGGCCAGCCACATCTTCGTGCCGTCGGCGGAGAACCCGACCGCGGTCCGGGGGTGCATGGCCACGTTGTCGACCGGCTGGATCGCGCCGTCGCGCAGCAGGACGATGTTCCCGCCGATCGAGACCGACAGCTTGCCCGCGTCGCTCTTCGGCGCGTACGCGACACCCACCCGGTCACCGGTCTTCAGACCGGACAAGGTGTCCACGCCACCGTCACGGGCGAGCAGGACCGTCGCGCCGGCGGCGATCGGGCCGTCCGCGGGCTGCGGCCGCACCTGTGTGACGACACCGTCCCGGAGTTCGATCTCGACGACGCGCTGGGCGCCCGCGACCGAAGTCCGCCGGGACGCCGCGCCCCACAGCGGCGTGTAGACGCCGATCGCGTTCCCGCTCAGCACCGGGCTGTTGAAGTTCGACGCGGGCACGACCTCGCCGTCGGGCAAGGTGACCGACGCTTCGAGGAACACCTCCGCGAGCCGCGCCTTGCCCTCCTCGGTGATCGACGCGGTCAGGTTGTGGCCGCGTGCGGGCGCCGTCTGGAGTTTCCCGGCGTCGACGCCGACGCCGATCGGTGCTCCGGTGGCGTTGATGTCGAAGAAGTCGCCGTTGACCCCGGCGACCGCGCCGGTCCTGGCGACCTGCCGAGAAAGCGGCGTCCGCGCGGAAACCGTGCCAGGGCTGAGATACGTCGGCTTGAGCGTCTTGCTGGTGAGATCGACGGCGAGGGTGTCGCCGCGGATCCAGCCCGCCGGGTCGTAGCGGTCGAACTCGGTGAGACTCAGGCCGGGCGCCACGCGCGAAGTCGCGCTGGTGGTGACGAGACCGTCGTCGGGCGCGGCCACGGCGTACGCGGACGGGCCCTCCTTCGCCGACGAGGCAGCGGGGGCGGCTTCGACGGGCGCGGGCCCCAGCGGAGCGGCCAGCGGATCAGCGGACGCCGGTGCGGCGACGAACGATCCGGGCAGCAGGGCGGCGAGCAATACCAGGCGTGATCTTCTCACGAAGTACCCCACGATCGAGTGACAGGCGGCTCAGGTCAGCACAGCGGACGCGAGCCGCCAGGAGAAGACCTCGAGGTGAACGTGAACCGAACGGCGTAGGGCGCCGAAGATCAGGGCGTGAACGGCCCGGCGAGAAAGGTCTCGGCCGCCGTGCCGTCACCGGTGATCCCGAGACCCGATTCGGCGAGCCCGACCCGTTGCCACAGCAGCAGGTCCAGCCCTTCCGCGGTCCCTTCTACGACGGCTTCCGCGGTTTCGGCGGGATCGGCCCGCCGCGAGCCGGGGATGCCGTCTGTTCCCGGCGGTGTGATCAACCAGGCGTGTCCGGTGTCGGATGTCTTCAGCAACAGCGGAACGGTGACCACCGGCGGGGTGTGCCAGCGCTTCACCTTCGGCAGCATGCCGAGGAGGACCTCGTCCACGCCATCGGCGGCGATGGACGGGTCGAGGGTGTGTTCGGTCCCGGCCGCGCGGTGCGCGTCGAGCAGGTGCACCGCGGTCTCGTGGACCTGGCGGCGGTACCAGAAGGCCTTGGTCTTGGCGGCGGCGGTGAAGTTCCAGGCACCGTCGTCCGGCGAGGCTTCGCGCAACGCCTCGATGAGGCCGTCCGCGCAGTCGCCGTACCAGGCGGCGATGTCCTCGTCCGGCTCGACTCCGAAGAGCTGCGGGGCGGGGTCACCGGTGCGGACGATCCCGGCCGCCCAGCGATGCACGTTGCCGAGGTGGACGACCAGATCACGCAGGCGCCAGTCGCCGCAGCACGGCACGGGCGCGGCGTGGTCCCCGGTGCGCGCCACCAGTGTGAAGCCGCTAACGAGTTTCCGCAGGTGTGCCAGGTACTCGTCCGGTGTCATCGACAAACCCCCGGGTCCGTGGATGGCGCGGTGATCCCGCGCCATCCACGAGTGTGTCAGGCCTCGGGGAACCAGAGCTTGAGCTCGCGCTCGGCCGACTCCGGGGAGTCCGAACCGTGCACCAGGTTGTACTGGGTCTCCAGGGCGAAGTCGCCGCGCAGGGTGCCGGGGGTGGCCTTCTCGACCGGGTCGGTGCCACCGGCGAGCTGGCGGAAGGCGGCGATGGCGCGGGGGCCCTCGACGGCGAGCGCGACCAGCGGGCCCGAGGTGATGAACTCGAGGAGTTCGCCGAAGAACGGGCGCTCCTTGTGCTCGGCGTAGTGCTCCTCGGCGACCGAGCGCTCGACGGTGCGCAGTTCGAGGGCGACGAGCTTCAGGCCCTTGCGCTCGATGCGCGAGATGACCTCGCCGACGAGGCCGCGCGCGACGCCATCGGGTTTGACGAGGACCAGCGTGCGTTCAGTCACGGCGGTATTTCTCCTTGGGTGGGTTTCGTGCTAATCGCCCGGAGCCTACTGGGTGCTTCGCCACTCACTTCACGTCGGACCAGGGAATGGCTTCGATGCGCTCGATGTTCTCCTCGCCCCACTCGCCGAGTGGGGCCATCGCGGTGTTGAGCGAATCCCCGAACGCGGTCAGCGAGTACTCCACCTTCGGCGGAACCTGGTGGTATACCTCGCGATGCAACAGGCCGGTGGCCTCCATCTCGCGCAGTTGCAGGATCAGGACCCGTTCGCTGATGCCGGGAACCTCGCGCCGCAACTCCCCGAAGCGCAGCGGCCCGTCCTGGAGCGCGAACAGGATGAGCCCTTTCCATTTTCCGCCCATGACGGCGATCGCGGCGTCGAGCCCGCAGGTGAACGTGCGGTTCTTGGTCATCTTCACACTTACCTTTTTGTCGGTACCCGGCAAAATAGTAGGTACTTGTACAAATGTACGCGACGCCCCAGCATGAGGTCATCCCGCAGATTTCCCTTGACTGGAGTGAAAAATGACGAAAACACCGGTGACCGTCGTCGGTCTCGGTTCGATGGGCTCGGCCCTGGCGAGCGCGTTCCTTTCGGCCGGGCATCCGACGACGGTGTGGAACAGGACGGCTTCGAAGGCCGATCCCCTTGTCGCGCAAGGAGCCCGCAGTGCCGCGACGGTCGAAGACGCGCTGCGGGCGAGCCCGCTGATCATCGCCTGCCTGACCACCTATGAGGACACTGTCGCGGCTTTGGAACCCGCCGCGCTGACCGGACGCGCCTTGGTCACCCTGAACAGTGGCTCACCGGCGGGAGCGCGCCGGATGGCCGACTGGGCGACCGGCCACGGCGCGCGGTTCCTCGACGGCGCGATCAAGAACGTGCCGTCGGCCGTCGGCGCGCCGGACACGCTGCTGTACTACGGCGGCGACAAGACCGTCTTCGACGAGCACGTCGACACGTTGCGGGTGCTGGGCGGCGACACCGTCCACCTCGGCGAGGAGACCGATCTCGCCGCGCTCTACGAGATGGCCGTCGGCGGCACCCTGTTGCCCGCGCTGGTCGGGTTCTTCCAGGGTGCCGCCCTGCTGCGGTCACGCGGGCTCGAAGCGGAGACGCTCCTGCCCTACGCCACCAAATGGTTCGAGATGATCATCTCGGTCCTGCCGATGCTCGCCAAGGAAATCGACAGCGGCGACTACTCGAATCCCTCCTCCTCGGTGGACATCTTCCACGCCGGCGCCGCCGCCGACCTCGAACTGGCCGAGGAGGGCGTCGACGTCGGCTGGCAGCTTCCGATGCACGACCTCGTGCGGCGGGCCGCCGAGGCCGGGCACGGCGACCGCAGCATCGCGGTCCTGACCGAACTGCTCAGCGTTGGGGCCGCAGGGTCTTCGACCACAGCGAAGCACCCGTCGCGTCGCGCAGATCGACCGTGAGCGTACCGCTCCGTCCGTCGATGTTCACTTCTCCGAAGTGCTGGAACCCGTCCGCGGGTGAGGTGTTCGCGGCGGGCGGGGCGTGCACGAACACCGCTTCCGGCCCGAAGGTCGGGTCGAGCGTGTTCGGGCCGAACGCGCCGGCGTTGAGCGGGCCGGAGACGAACTCCCAGAACGGGTCGAAGTCGGTGAACGACGCGCGATCCGGCGAGTAGTGGTGTGCCGCGGTGTAGTGCACGTCCGCGGTCAGCCAGACGACGTTGCGCACGCGGCGCCGTGAGATCTCCCGCAGCACCCAGGCGAGTTCGGTCTCGCGGCCGCCGGGCGCGCCGGGCAGGCCGTTCGCGACACCCTCGATGCCCTTGCCGTCCGGGACGGTGAGGCCGATCGGGAGGTCGGCCTGGACGATCTTCCAGGTGGCGGTGCTGCGGTCGAGCGCGTCGACGAGCCAGCGCGCCTGCCGGTCGCCGAGGATCCGGCCCGGCTCGGCCTGGTCGGCGGTGTTGGCGTCCTTGTACGTCCGCATGTCCAGTACGAAGATTTCGGCGCGCGAGCCGTGCCGGAAGTTGCGGTGGACACGGCCGTCGACGGCCTGGCGCCGGTCGATCGGGTGCCATTCGTGGAACGCCTGGAACGCGCGGGCGGCGAGCACGTCGACGCGTTTTTCGGTGTATTCGGGGCGGTCGTCGAGGATCTCGCCCGGGTACCAGTTGTTCACGACCTCGTGGTCGTCCCACTGGACGTAGGACGGCACGTTCGCGGTGAAGCGCTTGAGATTGTCGTCGAGGAGGTTGTACGCGAACTGGCCGCGGTACTCGTCGAGCGTCTCGGCGACCTTCGACTTCTCCGGGGTGACGATGTTGCGCCACACGCGCCCGCCGGGCAGCGCGACGGTCTCGGTGAGCGGCGCGTCGGCGTAGACCGTGTCTCCACAGTGGAGGAACAGGTCCGGGCGACGGTCGGCCATCGCGCGGTAGATCGTCATCCCGCCGCGTTCGGGGTTGATGCCCCAGTTCTGCCCGGCGACGTCACCGGACCACACCAGGCGGACGTCCGAGCGGCCGAACGGGGCGGTGGCGAACCGGCCGGTGACCGGCTCGCTGCGGGTGCGGCCGTCGAGGGCTTCGGCGGTCACGCGGTAGTAAACCTCGGTCCCCGGCAGGAGACCCGCGACGCGGACCTTTCCGGTGCCACCGGTCTCCGGGCTCATCACCGGCCCGCGCACGCGGCGCGCGTGGCGGAACGAGGGGTCTCTCGCGACCTCCACGATCAGTCGCGAAGGCCGATCGGCGCGCGACCAGACGATGCCGGAGCCGGTGGTGACGTCGCCGGACTGGACGCCGTGGGTGAGCACCGGGCGGTCGCCGCGGATCAGCGGGACGGCGCCCGGCGTCGCGGTCGCGGTTCCGGGGAGGAGCAGTCCGCCCGCGACGGCCCCGGCGCCGGTGAGACCGGCTTTGAGCAGCGTGCGGCGGTTGTGGTGGGTTGCGGTCATGGCGCGGTTCTATCCCGCGGCCACGGCCGATGGGCCAACTGCGGTTTGCGCGGCGGTGAACGAGTGGGCGGTATTTCCGCCTCCACCGATCGGCCGCTGTTTGCCCGGTGTCCCCGCCGGTAGTTTCGATCTCGGGATGATCGATCCGGAGGGGGGAACGATGCGAAGATTCCAGCGTGGCTTCGTGCTGCTCACAGCGGCTTTGGTGACGTCGGGCCTGGTGACGGGGGTCTCGTCCGCGGACGAACTGGGTCGCGTGAGGGCGGTGATCAGTTACACCGAGTACGGGATCCCGCACATCGCGGCGAAGGATTTCGACGGGCTCGGTTACGGCTACGGCTTCGCCGCGGCGAAGGACAACATCTGCGTACTCGCGAACACCTATCTGACGGTGTCCGCGCGGCGGTCCGCGTACCTCGGGGCGGGCGGCCATGGCGATCCGGCGATGAGCGAGGCGAAGAACAACCTCGACAGTGACCTGCACTTCCAGCGGATCAACGACTCGGGCGTCGTCGAACGCCTTGCCGCCCAGCCCGCGCCGCACGGCCCGCGCACGGAGGTCCGTGAGTTGGCGGCCGGATACGTCGAGGGTTACAACGCATACCTGAAGGAAACCGGCGTCCAGGGGATCTCGGATCCGGTGTGCCGCGGCGCGGACTGGGTCCGGCCGATCACCGAACTGGACTTCTACCGGCACTTCTACGCCGTCACCTCGGTGGGCGGACAAGGCGTGCTCGCCGCCGACCTCGCCAGGACACAGCCGCCGTCCACAAAGGATGTTCTGGCGGTGGGACCGGATGCGGCACCGCGGATCGCCGACGGGTTCCGCAAGGCCACGGGCTCGGGCGAACTGGGCAGCAACGGCATCGCGATCGGCGCCGACGGGACGCGCTCCGGCGGCGGCCTGCTGCTCGGGAACCCGCATTATCCGTGGCAGGGCGGGCGCCGGTTCTGGCAGTCACAGCTGACCATTCCCGGCCGGTTCGACGTCGCGGGCGGGAGCCTGCTGGGTCTGCCGCTGCCACAGATCGGGCACAACGCCGACGTCGCGTGGACGCATACGGTGTCGACCGCGGTCACGTTCGGCCTCTTCGAGGTGGCGCTGACGCCCGGCGACCCGACAACGTACCTCGTCGACGGCGAACCGGAGAAGATGACCGCGCGTGAGGTGAAGGTCGAAGTCCGGGAGCCGAACGGCGAGCGGCGGCTGGTCGGCCGCACGTTCTACGGGACGCGCTACGGCCAGGTGATCGGGTCGGCCTTCGGGGTGCCCACGCCGTGGACGGCGAAGTCGGCGCACGCGCTACGGGACGGGAACGCGGGGAACCTGCGCGGTCTCAACACCTGGTTCGAGCTCAGCGGATCACGCGGCACCAAGGACGTCGCCGAGGCGCTCGCACGCACACAGGGTGTCCCCTGGGTCAACACCGTCGCCGCCGACAGGGCGGGAAACGCGCTCTACAGCGACATCCAGGTCGTCCCGCACGTCACCGACGACCGGGCGACGAACTGCGGGACCCCACTGGGCCGCGCCCTGTTCCCAGGCACCGGTCTGTCTATTTTGGACGGTTCGAAGTCCTCGTGCGACTGGGGTTCCGACCCGGGATCCTTGGAACCGGGTCTGTTCGCGCCGTCCCGGCTGCCGCTGCAGCAGCGACGTGACTACGAACTCAACGCCAACGACAGCGCCTGGCTGGCCAACGCCCGCGCCCCGATCACCGGGTACCCCCGGATCGTCGGGACGATCGGGACACAGCGGTCCGACCGGACGAGGGAAGCGCTGATCACCGCCGAGGAAGGCTTCGCGGGCAAGAGATTTACGACGTCGTCGATGAAGGACGCCCTGTATCGCGACCGGAGCCGCACCGCCGAGCTCGCGGCCGCCGACACGGCGAAGATGTGTGCGGCCTTCCCGGGAGGGCAGGCTCCGTCCGCGTCTGGACCGGTTCCGGTCGGCGACGCCTGCGCGACACTCGCGTCCTGGGACCACACGTTCCGGCTCGACAGCCGTGGCGCGCTGTTCTTCCAGCGGTTCGCGGAACGGATCGGCGGGCTGCGCGGCAGCTGGCAGGTCCCGTTCGACCCGAACCAGCCGGTCACGACGCCCAACACCCTTGCCGTCGGAAACCCCGCGGTGCAAAGCGCTTTCGGCGACACACTCGCCGAGTTCCGTGACGGCGGCATCCCCGTCGACGGCAGGCTCGGCGACAACCAGTCGGTGACACGCGCCGGGCGACAGATCCCGATCCACGGTGGCCCGGGCGGTCTCGGCGTGCTCAACGTGATCACGGCGCGGTGGGACCCGGCCAGGGGCAACCACGAGGTCGTGCACGGCTCGAGCTTCGTGCAGGTCGTCGGGTTCGGCGGCAAGGCCTGCCCGGACGTCTCGACGATCATGACGTACTCGCAGTCGACCGATGTCACCTCACCGCATTTCGCCGACCAAACGCGGTTGTACTCGCGGGGCGGCTGGGTGCGGGGCCGGTTCTGTGGCGCGGATATCGCGAAGTCGCCGGAACTGCGGGTGGTGAGGCTGCGGTAGGCCCGGACTGGGTCAAGGTGGTCGGTGCCTGGCGCAAGTAGTCCTCTAGTTGCGGTGGGGCGGGCTACTGCTGAGGTACCTGCTGCTGGCTCGGGAGCGTTCCGGCGGCCATCCGCCGTGCCACGTCCCGCCGCAGCCACAGCAGCCACAGCCAGAACCCGAGGAAGATCACCCCGAGGATCGCCACGGCGGGCAGCGCGACGAAGAACGCGATCAACGCGACCTGGAGGACGAGCACCGCGGGCACCGCCCAAGGCTTCTTCAGGAAACCGCACAGCACGATCAGCCCGACCGCGAGCACGAGCACCGACCAGCCGGTGAACGAACCGACACCGCCGCCGAGTCTCGCCACCACCGGCAGCGCGAGCGCGACGCTGATGCCCTCCATGATCAGCGAGCCTGCCATCACACCGCGGAAGGACTTCATCGGGTCCTTCGCGGGCGGCTTCGGGGTCTCGTCGGTCACGCCGGCTCCTTACCGAACAGGGTCCTGGCCTCGCCGGCGGTGACGACCGAGCCGGTGACCAGCACGCCTCCGCCCGCCAGTGGTTCCTCGGGGTCGTCGCTCTGCTCGACGAGGCCGATGGCGGTTTCCAGCGCGGTGTCCAGGCTAGCCTCGGCGACCACCCTGTCCTCGCCGAAGATCGAGATGGCGATCTCGTTGAGTTCGTCGAGCGGCATCGCGCGCGGCGACGAGTTCTTGGTGACGACGATCTCGGAGACGACAGGTTCGAGGGCGTCCAGGATGCCTCGCGCGTCCTTCTCGGCCATGACGCCGACCACGGCGACGAGGCGGCGGAAGGCGAACTCCTCGGCGACGGTGGTGGCGAGCGCCTTGGCACCGTGCGGGTTGTGGGCCGCGTCCAGCAGCACGGTCGGTGCGGCGCGGACCCGCTCCAGCCTGCCGGGGGTCTCGACCTCGGCGAAGGCCTCTCGGACGGCCTCGACGACCAGTTTCCTGTCCTTGCCCGCGCCGAAGAACGCTTCGACGGCGGCCAGCGCGAGTGCGGCGTTGGCCGCTTGGTGCGCGCCGTGCAACGGCAGGAAAATCTCGTCGTAGACCCCGCCGAGGCCCTGCAGCTTCAGCATCTGCCCGCCGACGGCGACCTCGCGCTCCAGCACGCCGAACTCGCTGCCCGCGCGGGCGACGCTGGCGTCGACCTCGACGGCGCGTTCCAGCAGGATCTTCTGCACTTCGGGGTCCTGCTCGGCGATAACCGCGACACTGCCGGGTTTGATGATCCCGGCCTTCTCCACCGCGGCCTTGGCCGGATCGCCGCCGAAGTACTCGACATGGTCGACGCCGATCGGCGTGATGACGGCGACGTCGCCGTCCACGACGTTGGTGGCGTCCCAGGAGCCGCCGAGACCGGTTTCGACGACCGCGGCCTCGACGGGCGCGTCGGCGAAGGCCGCGAACGCCATCCCGGTGAGCACCTCGAACTTGCTCATCGGTACCGCGTCGGGCCCGCCCGCGTTGTCCACCATGGTCACGTACGGCGCGACGTCCCGGTACAGGTCGACGTACGCGGCGGCGGAGATCGGGACGCCGTCGAGCGCGATCCGCTCGGTGACCAGCTGCAGATGAGGGCTCGTGTACCGGCCGACGCGCAGGCCCATCCGGGTCAGCAGCGCGTCGACCATCCGCGTGGTCGAGCCCTTGCCGTTGGTCCCGGCGACGTGCACCACCGGGTAGCCGCGGTGCGGCTCACCCATGAGGTTGACCAGCGCCGCGATCCGGGCGAGGGACGGCTCGATCTTGGTCTCGGGCCAGCGCAGGTTCAGCTCGGCCTCGACCGCGAGCAGCTCGCGGCGTGCCTGCTGCCCGTTCGGGTCGGCCGGGGCGAGGTCGTCGCCCTGGTCGTCCAGTTCGTGCAGCTCCACGTCCTCCGGGGCGACGAGGTCCGGCACCGGGCCGAGCGCGAGGTTGTCCCCCAGCTGCCCGATCCCGCCGATGCCACCGCCCGCACCGCCGCCCGCCTGGTACGCGGCGTCGGGTGCGTCCAGATCCGGGTCGGTGTCGTCGGCCGGATCGTGGGCACGCGCCCCCAATTCGTCCACACCGGCGAAACTGTCCAGATCTGCCAGGTCCGGGGATTCTGCGAATTCTTCGGAATCCCGGCCGTCACCTCGCGGCACGAACTCTCCTCTAACCCTTGCTCTTGTCGTCCCGAGTCTACGTGCGGCTTTGCTGGCACTCTCGACGCATGGGGTTCAACCACAACGACCACTACCACCCGCTGCTGCTCGACCAGCTGCCTCCCGGCCCCGGCGTGGCGCTGGACGTCGGCTGCGGCAGCGGGCGATTCGCCCGGCGGCTCGCGGCGACGGGCATGCACGTCGAGGCCATCGACCGGTTCGGGCCGATGATCGACATCGCCCACGCCGCGGGTTCACCGGGTCCAGGCACGATCTCCTACCGGCAGGCCGACTTCCTCACGGAGAAACTGCCGACGGAGGCCTACGACTTCGTTTCCTGCCTCGCTTCCCTGCATCATGTGCCGTTCGACACGGTCACGAAGCTGCGGGACGCGCTGGTCCCCGGCGGGGTGCTGGCCGTCCTCGGTGTCGGCAGACCCAGCTCGCCCGCCGACTACGCCCGTTCCATCGTCGCCTCGCCGATCAACGCGCTGGCCAGGGCGATCGTGTCCGCGGGCGAGCGGCTGAACGGCGGGATCGATCCGCTGCCGACGGCGCCGATCGTGGAGACGTTCCCGCCGATGCACCGGATCCGGCGCGACGCGGCCAGGCTGCTGCCGGGAAGCAAGGTCCGGAACCTGCTCTTCTACCGCTATCTCCTCGTCTACCGAAAGCCAGAAACGATCACCCCAGGTGACACCCCAAGTGGGTGAACCCGGCACGCGATTACCCGATCGGCGGCGTTCGCCCGGCTGGATCCGGTTCATTTTGGAATGGCCATCCAGTCCGGAGATCGGGGTCCTCATGCGCTTCAGACGCGTCCTGTTCGCGGCCGTCTCGACCGTCGTCCTGCTGATCGCCTCCACCGCGGCGGCCACCGCCGCCGAGCGGTCCTACCGGAATTACGTCGCGCTGGGTGATTCCTACACGTCCGGACCGCTCATCCCGCTCCCCCGGTTCGATCCACTCTTCTGCGGCAAATCGACGCAGAACTACCCGTCGATCCTCGCCGCGGCGCTGCGGGTCCGCTCCTACACCGACATCAGCTGCGGCGGTGCGGACACCACCAACATGACGCGACCGCAGAGCGTGCTCCTCGGCAGCAATCCGCCCCAGTTCAGCGCCCTGCGCGCGAACACCGACCTGGTCACCGTCGGCATCGGCGGCAACGACTACGGCGTCTTCGGCACCCTGGTCGGCACCTGCCCGTCGCTGCGGGCGAGCGACCCCACCGGGAACCCCTGCCAGGACAAGTTCACCGTCGGCGGCGTCGACACCATGAAGGCCAAGCTCGCCGACACCGGCAAGAACGTCGAGAAAGTGCTGGCCGGGATCCACGCCCGCTCGCCGCGCGCCGACGTGCTCGTCATCGGCTACCCGCGGATCGCGCCGCAATCCGGCTACTGTCCGAAGATCCTGCCCTTCGCCGAGGGCGACTACGCCTGGCTCAACGACGTCGAGAAGGCGTTGAACTCGGCGATCGAGAAGGCCGTCGCCGCCGACGGCAAAGCTTCCTTCGTGGACACTTTCGGCCCCTCGGCCGGACATGACGCCTGCGCGCCGAAGGGGGCCGCGTGGATCAACGGGCAGCACACGAAACTGCTCGCCGCGGCGGCGTATCACCCCTACCGGACCGGGATGGCGGGCGTCGCCAACGTGATCCTCCGCCACCTCCGCTGAATGCTATGAACGGTCCGTTCCTCGCAAATTTTGCAAGGAACGGACCGTTCATAGCGCTCGTCAGGAGGCAGGCAGCGTCGCCAACCGGGCGTTGATGCGCTCGATGTCGGCGACCGCGGTGTCCTTGCGGGCCCGGATCTTGCCGATCACCGGCTCCGGCGCCTTGTCGATGAAGGCCTGGTTGCCGAGCTTGGCCTCGGCCTGCGCCAGTTCCTTCTCCGCCACGCCGAGGTCCTTCCGCAGGCGCTTGCGCTCCGCGGCGACGTCGATCGTGCCGGACAGGTCCAGTTCGACGGTGACGACGCCGGCCGACAGCCCGACCTCCAGCGACGCGCTCGGCGCGAAGCCGTCCCCGGGCTGGGTGAGCCGGACGAGCGAGCGGATCGGCTCGTCGTGGCCGGTGATCTCGGCGAAGCCGTCGCCGGACAGCCGCGCGGCCACCTTCTGGCTGGGTTTGAGGCCCTGGTCGGCACGGAACCGGCGGACCTCGGTGACCAGTTTCCGCACATCGGCGATCCGCTTGTCGGCCACCGCGTCGGCGTAGGAGCCGTCCGCCACCGGCCACGGGGCGATGACGAGCGACTCGCGGCCGGTCAGCGCCGTCCACAGCTTCTCGGTGACGAACGGGATGAACGGGTGCAGCAGCTTCAGCACCGTGTCGAACACGTGCCCCAGCACCGCGCGCGTCGCCGTCACGCGGGCCTCGTCACCCTGGAAGACCTGGACCTTCGACAGCTCCAGGTACCAGTCGCACAGCTCGGTCCAGGTGAACTGGTAGAGCGTGTCGGTGGCCTTGGCGAACTGGTAGTCCGCCAGGTATCCGGTGACGTCCTCGACCACGCTGTCGAGCCTGCCGAGGATCCAGCGGTCGGCCTCGGTGAGCTCGGCGGGCGCGGGCAGCGGGGCGTCCGCGGCCGCGCCGTTCATCATGGCGAACTTGGTGGCGTTCCAGAGCTTCGTGGTGAAGTTCCGGGAACCGGCGACCCATTCCTCGCCGATCGGCACGTCGGTGCCCGGGTTGGCGCCGCGGGTGAGGGTGAAGCGCAGCGCGTCGGTGCCGTAGCGGTCCATCCACTCGATGGGGTCGACACCGTTGCCCGCGGTCTTCGACATCTTCTTGCCGTACTGGTCACGGACCATGCCGTGCAGCGCGATGGTCTTGAACGGCGCCTCGCCGGTGGCGTAAAGGCCGAACATCATCATCCGCACGACCCAGAAGAACAGGATGTCGTAGCCGGTGACCAGCACCGACGTCGGATAGAACTTGTTCAGGTCCGGCGTCTTCTCCGGCCAGCCGAGGGTGGAGAACGGCCACAGACCCGAGGAGAACCAGGTGTCGAGGACGTCCGGGTCCTGGGTCCAGCCCTCGCCCGAAGGCGGCTCCTCGTCCGGTTCGACGCAGACGACCTCGTCGTTCGGGCCGTACCAGACCGGGATGCGGTGCCCCCACCACAGCTGGCGCGAGATGCACCAGTCGTGCAGGTTGTCGACCCAGTCGAAGTAGCGCTTCTCCATCTCCGGCGGATGGACGTTCACCCGGCCGTCGCGCACCGCGTCGCCGGCGGCCTGCGCGAGCGGGCCGACCTTGACGAACCACTGCAGCGAAAGCCGCGGCTCGATCGGCTCCTTCGAACGCTCGGAGTGCCCGACACTGTGCAGGTACGGACGCTTCTCGGCGACGATGCGGCCCTGCTCGCGCAGCTTCTCCCGCACCGCGACACGGGCCTCGAAGCGGTCCATGCCGTCGAACTCGGTGCCGGTGCCGTCGATGCGGCCCTGCTCGTCCATGATCGTGATCATCGGCAGGTCGTGGCGCTGGCCGATCTCGAAGTCGTTCGGATCGTGCGCGGGAGTCACCTTGACCGCGCCGGTGCCGAACTCCGGGTCGACGTGCTTGTCCGCGACGATCGGGATCCTGCGCCCGGTCAGCGGCAGCTCGACCTCGGTGCCGACGAGGTGCGTGTAGCGCTCGTCGTCCGGGTGGACCGCGACGGCGGTGTCGCCGAGCATGGTCTCCATCCGGGTGGTGGCCACGACGATCGCGTCGTCCCCGTCGCCGTAGCGCATGGAGACGAGTTCGCCCTCGACCTCTTCGTGCTTCACTTCGGCGTCGGACAGCACCGACCGCAGCTCCGGCGACCAGTTGACCAGCCGCTCGGCGCGATAGATCAGGCCGTCGTCGAAGAGCTTCTTGAAGATCGTGTTGACGGCCTTGGACAGGCCTTCGTCCATGGTGAACCGCTCACGGGTCCAGTCGACGCCCTCGCCGAGGCGCCTCATCTGGGCGAGGATCCGGCCGCCGTGCTCCTGCTTCCACTGCCAGACGCGCTCGACGAAGGCCTCGCGGCCGAGTTCGCGGCGGCTGGTGCCTTCGGCGCGGAGCTGCTTCTCGACCAGCGCGTGGACCGCGATGCTCGCGTGGTCCATGCCCGGCAGGTACAGCGTCTCGTCGCCGAGCATGCGGTGGTAGCGGGTGGCGGCGTCGATGAGCGTGTGCTCGAACGCGTGCCCGATGTGCAGCGAACCGGTCACGTTCGGGGGCGGGATGACTACCGTGAACGGCGGCTTGTCCGACGTGGGGTCGGCCGTGAAGTACCCGGCGTCCACCCAACGCTGGTAGAGCGAGGCTTCTTCGTCGGCCGGGTTCCAGGCACCCGGTAGGTCGGTCTGCTGCGGCTGGGCGTTCTCGGTCACAGTTGACAAGTCTACGAACCCTCACTAGCGAGTTCCTCACCGGCCGTAACGCCGGCCGTTCCCAGCCGATGAGGTGATGTCGTCACACACTGGGGAGGGACGGGCTCGTGGAAGACCGGCGGCTGGCCACACCTCCGGATCTGATGGATCCGGAATGGCGCAAGCACGCCGACGTCGATGACTGGCTCGGCGCGAAGAAGGACATCAGGCAGCGGGCTTCGCGCCGCGGTTTCCGGGTGTCCCCCGGTCCTGTCCTGGTACTGGCGCTGATCGCGCTCGTGGCCGCCGCGGTCGTCGGGCACCAGGTGCGGGGCTCGGGGGTCAACGACGTCCCTGGCTTCGGGCAGGCGCCGAGAGCGGTCCCGCTGTCCGGCGGGGTCGACCTCAACCGGCCCTACGACCGAACCCCGGCCGCGAACTGGGCCGAAGGACTCGCCGGAATCACCGTGCCGCCGGGGCAGGCCGTCGGCGGCTTCACCGCGAAAGAGGTCGACGCGGCGTATCGGACGGTGACGGAAGCCATCGCGGCCGCGCGGCTCAGCTCCCGGGCCCTGCAGAACAAGGACGGCTCGGAACTGCTCGCCCTGCTTGCCCCGAACGAACGCGCCCGGCTCGAACCGGCGCTCACGAGCGCGCTCACCGTCGAGAAGGGCAGGTACCTGACCCTCATCGGCCCGAACCGTCTGCTGCAGGTGCGACCGCGGATGACCGGCTCCCTCACGGCGAAGCCCGGCGACGAGGGCGAGCTGATCGTCCACGCGAGCTACACGACCGCCTACGCCTTCGACGCCTTTCCAAGCGAAGCCCGGACGCCGGCGGACATAGTCCCGTTCATCCGCGAGGAGCAGGACTACGTGATCCGCAAGGCCCCACCGTTCGCGAAGGCCGACGCCGGGCTCGGTTTCGGCGAGGGCTCGGGCTATCACTCGAACATGGCGTGTGACGCGATCAAGACCGGCATCCTCGCGCCCCAGTACGCTGACAAGAGCAAACCCGTCGACGGTGCGATCGCGGTCGACGAAGCCGACACCTACGACCCGACGAAACCCCTGCCGTCGACGGGCAACTGTGAGTAGCCGAATCCTGGGGAAGAGGACCGAGATGGACAAAGAAGACCGGCGCATCGAGACTCATCCGGATCTGGTCGACCCGAACTGGCAGAAGCACGCCGAACTGGACGCCTGGCTCGGCGCGAAGAAGGAACTCAAGAAGAAGCGCCGCAAGCAGCGCAAGGTGGCCGGGGCGTCCGTCGGCGGCTACCGCGAGCCGGGCTCGAACCGGTGGCCGGGTATCGCCGCGATCGTCGGCCTTGTCGTGCTGGTCGTGGCCGCGGTGACGGTGAACGCGGTGCAGGAGCGCGGCGTCAACGACACGCCCTGGTTCCCACTGGACGAATCGCAGATCACGCGGACCATCACGGACGCCTAGCGGCGAACAGGCGTGCCTGAATATCAGTCACGCGTGACTGGATGGACGACACTCCCTCGGTCGCGCACGGGGCCGGCAAGGCGCACGATGGTGGCATGACCCGCGAAGCACCCGCGAACGACGTTGACGAGACCCAGCTCGAGGTAGGGAAACCGAAGAGCTGGGCGGCCGGGATCCCCGGGGTCGCGGTCTCCTTGATACGCGGCGTGGAGCAGATGGGCGCCGCGCGCACGGTCAAGACGCTGCGCCTGCTGAACCAGCGCGACGGCTTCGACTGTCCCGGCTGTGCCTGGCCGGAGCCGCGCGAGGTCGACGGCGAGCACCGCAAGCTCGCGGAGTTCTGCGAGAACGGCGCGAAGGCCGTCGCCGAGGAGGCGACCAAACGCCGGGTCGGCCGCGAGTTCTTCGCCGAGCACTCCATCCAGGACCTGGCGGAGAAGACCGACTTCTGGCTCGGCCAGCAGGGCCGGATCACCGAGCCGTTCGTGCTGCGCGAAGGGGCTTCGCACTACGAACCGATCTCCTGGGACGGCGCCTTCACCCTGGTCGCGGAGGAACTTCGCGCGCTCCAGGACCCGAACGAGGCGATTTTCTACACCTCCGGCCGCACCAGCAACGAGGCCGCGTTCCTCTACCAGTTGCTCGTGCGCTCCTACGGCACGAACAACCTCCCCGACTGCTCCAACATGTGCCACGAGTCCTCCGGCGCCGCGCTCGCGGCGACGACCGGGATCGGCAAGGGCTCGGTGACACTCGCCGACATCCACCGGGCGGACCTGATCGTGGTCGTCGGCCAGAACCCCGGCACCAATCACCCGCGCATGCTGTCCGCGCTGGAAGAGGCCAAGGGCAACGGCGCGCAGATCGTCGCCGTGAACCCGTTGCCCGAAGCCGGCCTGATGCGGTTCAAGAACCCGCAGAACGTCCGGGGCGTGATCGGCAGGGGCACCCCGCTGGCGGACGAGTTCGCGCAGATCCGGCTTGGCGGCGACCTCGCGCTGTTCCAGGCGATCGGGCACCTCCTGCTGCGGTGGGAGCGGGAGACGCCGGGCACGATCGTCGACCGCGCGTTCGTCGAGTCGTCCACCGAGGGATTCGACGCCTACGCGAACCATCTGCGGGAGATCGACTGGACCGAGGTCGCCGCGGCGACCGGGCTGCCGCGTGAGCAGATCGAGCGGCTGGCGCGGATGATCGCGACGTCGCAGCGGACCATCTACTGCTGGGCGATGGGCCTGACCCAGCACAAGCACGCGGTGCAGACCATCTCCGAGGTGGCGAACCTGGCGCTGGTGCGCGGCATGATCGGCGAGCCGGGCGCGGGCCTGTGCCCGGTGCGCGGGCACTCCAACGTGCAGGGCGACCGGACGATGGGCATCTGGGAGAAGATGCCGGAGTCGTTCATGGACAGCCTCGACGACGAGTTCGGCATCAAGGTGCCGCGAGAGCACGGCTACGACACCGTCGCCGCGATCCGCGCGATGCGGGACGGAAAGGGCAAGGTCTTCTTCGCCGTCGGCGGCAACTTCGCCTCCGCCACCCCGGACACCGAGCTGACCGAGAAGGCGCTCAAGTCGTGCTCGCTGACCGCGCACGTGTCGACGAAGCTGAACCGCTCGCACGTCGTCCCCGGCAAGACCGCGCTGATCCTGCCGACCCTCGGCCGCACCGAACGCGACACCCAGGCGGGCGGCGAGCAGTTCGTCACCGTCGAGGATTCGATGTCGCAGGTGCACCCCTCACGCGGCAGGCTGACCCCGGCCAGTGAGCACCTGCTTTCGGAGGTCGCGATCATCTGCCACCTCGCGGAAGCGCTGTTCGGTACCGGGCACGCCGTACCGTGGCGGGACTTCCACACCGACTACGACCTCGTCCGCGACCGGATCGCGCGTGTCGTCCCCGGCTGCCACGACTACAACGCCCGTGTCCGCGAGCCCGACGGGTTCGTCCTCCCGAACGCGCCGCGCGATTCCCGGCAGTTCAACGGGACCGCCAACGGCAAGGCGAACTTCACCGTCTCCGAACTCGAGTACCCCCAGGTGCCCGAAGGCAGGCTGCTGCTGCAGACGATACGCAGCCACGACCAGTACAACACCACGATCTACGGCCTTTCCGACCGCTACCGCGGGATCGAGGACGCCCGGCGCGTGGTGCTGGTCAACCCCGACGACCTGGTCTCGCTCGGGCTGGCCGACGGCGCGATGGTCGACCTGGTCTCGGAATGGCGGGACGGTGACCGCCGGGCGCCGAGCTTCCGCGTGGTCTCGTATCCGACGGCACGGGGCTGTGCCGCGGCGTACTTCCCCGAGGCGAACACCCTGGTGCCGTTGGATTCGGTGGCCGACAAGTCGAACACCCCGGTGTCGAAGGCGATCGTGGTCAGGCTGGAGCCGCTAGATTCCACCCCATGAACCCTGGGGACATCGCCCGCGAATCGGCGAGAACCCCGTGCTGGCCAACCTTCCCAGCGAGGAGGTCGTCGTCACCGAGCCGACCCAGCTCGGCCTTCCGGTCGCCAAGAACGGCAAGATCCCGCCGGGGGAAATGACCCGGCTCAGTTGATGCACCCGGTGTCGTCGGAGGTGATGGGCTGGTCGGTCCGGACTCCGGCCGCCCCGCCACCCGAGGAGACGCCCGGTCCCTTGTAGACCTGTCCGAGGACGACCTGTACACGGCCCGCCGCGACGGAATCGGCCTTCTGGGTTTCCAGCCCGCCGAGCAGCTTCGCGATCTCCACGGCGGGCCCGGACGCGTCGCTGAACCGGACGACGGAGGTCCGCCGTCCGGTCTCGGCCGTGGTCTCGCCCTTGCCGAACCCTTTCTCCGCCAAGACATCCGCGACGCGAGCGGCGAGACCGTCCTTGCCGCTCGCGTTGACGACGTCGACCGTGGGGCCGGCGGGCGTCTGCGGTGTCGTTGGCTGGGCGCCGATCAGCAACGCGGCGAAAGCGCGCACCTGGGCGGGATCCACCTGCACGGCGGTCGCGGCCGGCTGCCTGGGGTTGTAGCGATAGTCGGCGTTGACCACCGGGATCGTGTCGAAGGCGATGCCGCCGCCGGTGACGCCCCGCATCTGCCGGACGAAGTCGAGCAGGTCCCACGAGCCGTCGAGCACGACCGAGCGTTTCACCGCGTCGATCAGTTCGGAGACGCGGGCCGGGTTGGCGAGTGTCCCGGCGGAGAGCACCTGCTTCGCCAGCCCGGCGAGGAACACCTGCTGACGGCGTACGCGGTCGAGGTCGCTGCGAGGCAGATCCTCCCGCTGGCGGACGAAGGCCAGCGCGTCTGCGCCCTGGATCGTCTGCCTCCCCGCCGGGAAGTTCGCCCCGGACTTGACGTCCTTGGTGGCCCTCTTCAAGCACACCTCGACCCCGCCGACGGCCTTGCTGATGTCGTAGAAACTCTGCAGGTTGACCTCGGCGAAGTGATCGATCTTGACGCCGGTGAGGTCCTCGACGGCCTTCAAGGTCGCCTTCCGCGCGGCCGTGATCGCCACCTTGTCGATCTCCGCCTTGTCGGTCTTGCCCGCCGCGCGCTGCTCGGTCGCCGAAGCGAACTTGGCGTGACCGAAGATCCCGTTGATCTTGGTCTTGTCCTTGGTCCCCGGCTCCGCGACCCAGGAGTCGCGCGGGATCGAGAAAGCTTTCACCGCCTGCTGGCCGTTGGGGATGCGGAGCACGATGAGCGTGTCGGTCAGGTCGTCGCCGTTCGCGCCAACCCGCAGCTCACGCAGCATCTCCGGGGCCAGCGGGTTGCCGTGCTCGTCGGTCCGCGAATCGCGCCCGACCAGCAGGATGTCCAGCGAACCGTCGGCGGGCCGCTCCCCTTTCTCCGGGGACTCGATCACGTCTTCACGGGTGACGCCGTCCAGCGAACTCACCGTCGAGTAGCCATACGCGGTCCCACCGAACACCGCCACCGCGAGCACGGCGACCACGACCTTCCCCAGCTTGTGCACGATCATCTGACGCACTGCAGGGGGTCATTGCTGCATAGGTGACCTACTTCACATCCGCAGATGCGAGGCCCCGTTCAGATCGAGGATCGCGCCGGACGCCCACGCGGCCTCGGCCGAGGCGAGGTAGAGCACCGCCGCCGCGACCTCCTCCGGCGTACCGACCCGGCCGAACGGGCTCTGCCCGCGCAGGACTTCGCCGCTCTCGCCTTCGAGCTTGATCGCGACCCGGTCCGTGGCGGTGAACCCGGGCGCGACCGAGGTCACCGCGATCCCGTGCGGGGCGAGGGCGACGGCGAGCGACTGCCCGAGCGAGTGCAGCGCGGCCTTGCTCGCGCCGTACGCCGGGAACTCGGGCTCACCCTTGAAGGCGCCCCGCGAGCCGATGTTGACCACGCGGCCTGGCACGCCACGGTCGATCATGTGCCGCGACACGCAGTAGGTCACGTTCGCCGTGCCGAGCACGTTGACGTCGACCATCCGCCGCCAGATCCGCTGCCAGTCCGCGTAGGACACTTCGGCGACGGGATGGGCCGACGCGGACGACGGCGCGAGGGCGGCGTTGTTCACCAGTACGTCGACCCCACCGACCAGTGCCTCGGCCTCGTCCGCGATCCGGCGCGCCACGTCGGGATCGGAGAGATCACCCCGGACAAGACCGTGACCGGACCCCGGAAGCCCGCCGAACGTCCGCTCGGCGTCCTCCTGATTCGAGGCGTAGTGGACGGCGACACGGTCGCCCTTTTCCGCGAAGGCGCGGGCGATCGCACGGCCGATACCGCGCGACGCCCCGGTCACCAAGACACCCACGGCCCGACCCTACGCGGGTCAGCCGCCGAAGAGCTGGACCACCTTCCGGAACAGTTCGTAGACGCCGTAGGCGAACGGGAGCGCGACCCACAGCCACGCGAAGACCATCAGCCCGGTGCGGCGGCGCTCGGGTGCCTGTTCGGTCATCGGGCCGCACTCCTCGCGGGCTCGCCGGACGACGCCGGCTCGTGGAACTTCGGGTTGACCGGCCGCACCAGTTCGTTGGCGACGAAGCCGACGACCAGCAGGCCGATCATGATGAACAGCGACGTCGTGTAGAGATCGGGGCCGACCTTGCCCACCGACTTCTGACTGTCGGCGATGGCGTTGACGATCAGCGGCCCGAGCACCCCCGCCATCGACCACGCGGTCAGCAGCCTGCCGTGGATCGCGCCCACCTGGTAGGTGCCGAAGAGGTCCTTCAGATACGCCGGGATTGTCGCGAAACCGCCGCCGTAGAAGGACAGGATCAGCATGGCGCACAGGACGAACACGAGCTTCGAAGCGTTCGTGGTCAGCGCGATCACGAGGTACAGCAGGGCACCGGCGCCGAGGTAGAGCCGGTAGATGTTCTTGCGCCCCACCAGGTCCGAAGTGGACGACCAGACGAACCGGCCGAGCATGTTGGTGAGCGAGAGCAGTGCGACGAACCCGGCCGCGGCGGCGGTGCCGACCGGCGTCGAGGTCTCGCGGAAGAAGTCCGCGATCATCGGCGACGCCTTCTCCAGGATGCCGATGCCCGCGGTCACGTTGAAGCAAAGGACCACCCAGAGAAGCCAGAACTGCGGTGTCTTGATGGCGTTGCGCGCCGACACGTTCGCGGTGGTGATCATCGCGTTGCCGTGGTCGGTCTTCGGCTCCCAGCCCTTCGGCTTCCAGTCGTCGGCCGGGACCCGGATCAGCAGGATGCCGAGAGTCATGAAGACCGCGTAGACCAGGCCGTGCACGAGGAACGCCGTCGCGACCGTCCCGATCGTCCACGGCGACGCGCCCAGCATCTGCGTCGACCACGGGGAGGCGATCAGCGCGCCGCCGCCGAAGCCCATGATCGCGATGCCGGTGGCCATCCCCGGCCGGTCGGGGAACCATTTGATCAGCGTCGACACCGGCGAGATGTAGCCGATGCCGAGCCCGATGCCGCCGACCCCGCCCCAGCCGAGGACGACGAGCCAGTACTGCGACGTCGCCACGCCGAGCGCGGAGATCAGGAAGCCCGAACTGAAGCAGACCGTCGACACGAACATCGCCCAGCGCGGGCCGTTGCGCTCGACCAGTGTCCCGCCGAACGCCGCCGAGAGCCCGAGCATCACGATGCCGAGCTGGAACGGGAGCGCGCTCTGTGTGCCGCTGAGTCCGAGGGTCTTCTCCAGCGGGAGTTTGAAGACACTCCACGCGTACGCCTGCCCGATCGACAGGTGGACGGCCAGCGCGGCGGGCGGCACCAGCCAGCGGCTCCAGCCCGGCGGGGCGACAATGCGTGAACGGTCCAGGAAGCCGATGGCCATCCGGCGCCTCCGTACTCTGGGGGTGGGCACTGGGAATGTATTACTTAATGCCCGGCGTTGCAGTATTCGACTGTCGAATGACCGGCCAGAAGGGTGGACAAGTGGGCAGGGTGACGGTGCGCCGTCCGGTACGGATGATCTCCGCGACCCGGGACGTGCGACGGCCCGACACGCTGGCGGCCGAAGAGCCGCTGGAGATCCGCGTCGGCGGCAAGGCACTCGCCGTCACCATGCGGACGCCCGGCAACGACGTCGAACTGGCGCACGGGTTCCTGCTGTCCGAAGGCGTGCTCACCACTCGCGAGGACGTCGCGGTCGCCCGGTACTGCGACGGCGTCGACGACCAGGGCCGCAACACCTACAACGTCCTGGACATCGCACTGGCCGAAGGCGTCGCGCCGCCGGAGACGGGCGTCGAACGGAACTTCTACACGACGTCCTCGTGCGGCGTCTGCGGCAAGGCCGCACTCGACGCGGTCAAGCTCCGAAGCCGGTTTTCACCGGAGAAGTCCGAGTTCGCGGTGAGCAAGGATGTGCTGGCGAAGCTCCCGGACACGCTGCGCACCCATCAGAAGGTCTTCTCCAGCACCGGCGGGCTGCACGCGGCCGCCCTGTTCGACGCCGAGGGGGACCTCGCCGTCGTGCGGGAGGACATCGGCAGGCACAACGCCGTCGACAAGGTCCTCGGCTGGGCGCTGCAGGAAGGCCGGATCCCCGCGGCGGACGCCGGTCTCCTGGTGTCCGGCCGCGCCTCGTTCGAACTGGTGCAGAAGGCCGCCATGGCCGGGATCGGCCTGCTGGCGGCGGTTTCCGCGCCGTCGTCGCTGTCCGCGGAACTGGCCGAGGAGAACGGCATGACCCTCATCGGCTTCCTGCGGGGCGACAGCATGAACCTCTACACCGGCGAGCAGCGGGTGCTCGGGCTCGGGAGCTGAAGGGGACCTTCCCCGCGTCTCATGCGGGGAAAGCGCCCTTCACCGCGTGCCATGCGGGAAAAGTCCCCTTCAGCTCGCCACCCAGTTGCCGTGGAAGCCGTTCGGCACCCGGTCCGGCAGGTGCACGGCACCGACGGTCTCCAGCGTCTCCGCGTCCAGGATGGTCAGGTCACTCTTCCGCGTCGCGGGGTCGTAGACGAACCCCATCAGCACGCCCTCGTCCTCGGCCGCGTCCACAGAGGACGGAACGAACACGAACTCCCCCACCTGCGCGCCGTCGCCGAACCGCCTGCTCTGCACCGACTGCTTCCCGAGGTCGTGTTTGTACAAAACACCCGAAGACGCCGATCCGTCCTTTGTGGATATCGAGTAGCCGAAGCGGTGCCGTCGCCCGACCAGCCGCTCGTCGACGCGCGGGAACTCCTGGCCCTGGTCGTCGAGGCGTTCCTCGATGACCTTGCCCGCGGCGAGATCGACGGTCCAGCGGTCCAGGGTCGGCGGCCCCTCGGCCGGCCCGAGCAGTTCGCTGTCGAACATCTTCGGGTGCCGGACGACGTCCAGCACGACGTCGTCTCCGTCGTCATAGGCGTTCATCGGGTGGAACACGTAGCACGGCTCGACCTCGAACCAGCGGACGTCGCCATTGCCGCCCTCCCGCGGCATGACGCCGATCCGCGCCGGGTACTTCGGGTTCCAGCGGTACGGCAGGCCCGCGTTGCCAGAGATCCGTTCACGCAGCTTCGCGCTGAGGGGATCCGGCACCTTCACCCTGCCCACCAGCGCCGACACCACCAACCGGGCGGGCGCGCGCAGGAACGAAGGCACGGACGCGGCGACGGCCTGTTCGGTCTCGAACGTGACCGGGAGGTCGTAGAAGACCACGTGCTTCTCGGTCAGGGAGAAGTCGTGCATCATCGGCGAACCGGTGACCTCGATGTCGACCTTGCGCCGCGCGTGACCCTGCGCGTCGAGCACCGAATACCGCACCTTGTTGCCCCACCCGAAGAAGTACGACACGGCGTGCAGTTCACCGGTCTCCGGATCACGCTTCGGGTGGGCGGTGTAGCCGCCGGGCAGGGTGCCGTCGAAGTCACAGACGCCGACGGTGTCGAGTTCCTCGGTCAGTTCGAAGCTGGAGGCGCCACCCTCGATCAGGGCGAGCGTCTTGCCCGCGTGGCCGATGACGTTCGTGTTGGCCCCCATGGACGCGGTCCCGGCAACCGATCCGCCTTCCCAGCGCTCACCGAGTTCCCGCGACAGCCTGGGGTTGCGCACCCAGCGGTTGCGGTACCACTCGGCGTGGCCGTCGCGCAGCCGGACGCCGTGCACCATGCCGTCGCCCATGAACCAGTGGAAGGTCGCCGGATCCACTTCGGACAACGGGTTCGGCCCGTTCCGCAGATAGCGCCCGTCCAGGTACTCCGGAATGTGCCCCGTGACATCCAGTTCGGTGATCGTGTGCTCACGGCTGACCGGGGCGAAGTTGCCCTCGAGGAACTTGTTGCCCATCACAGGCCCCCTGGATCTGATGACTGCAGCGACCATAACGTGGTTATGGATACATTTATAACAGGGTTATGGAATACTGGCAAGCATGTCACCGAAACCCGCCGCCGCCGAAGTCAAGGCCAAACTGATCGAGGCGGCGATCCGGCTGCTCTCCACCTGCGGCCCGGAGTCGCTGCAAGCCCGCAAGCTGGCGGCCGAGATCGGCGCGTCGACCATGGCCGTCTACACCCATTTCGGCGGGATGGGCGCACTGGTGGACGAGGTCGCACGGGAGGGATTCCGGCGGTTGTCGGCGAATCTGGGCGAGGTCGACGAGACCGGTGACCCGGTGGCCGACATCCTCACCTTGGCCCTGGCATACCGGCGGACCGTGGTGGAGAACCCGGAGCTCTACGCGGTGACCTTCGGTCAGAGCCAGCCCAGTGGGCAGAAGGCCGCCCAGGGTGACATGACCAACGAAGAGACCCGCCAGAACGTCAGCGAGGAGGGCATCGAGGCCTTCGGCTACCTCGTCCGCGGCGCGAAGCGGGTGATCGAGGCGGGCCGGTTCCGCCCTGCCCCGGAGTTCGCCGTCGCCGCCCAGCTCTGGAGCGCCGTGCACGGCTACATCACGCTGGAGGTCGCCGGCCATTTCGGCGACGGCGAGAATGGTGTGGACCACATCCTGGTTCCCCTGGCCACCGCCCTCGGGGTCGGCCTGGGCGACACTCTCGAGGCCGCGACGCGGTCCGCGCGGGTCTCGATCGAGGCATGGCGCGCGAAAGAGGGAAACGTCGGCACCTGATCCGGCGATACCCCGGTCACAGGTCGGTGAATCGTGCAACCTTTGGGCGGGAGCGCGCGTCTGACCTGGTAGAAGATCAAACGGGGAACGGGGAACGGGGAACGGGGACGGGTGAACGACGACGACCAGGGGCACGCGACGCTGCCGGGGGTGCGTGGCGCCCGCCGTTGGCTGAGCCGTCGTTCCGTGCTGATCGCCGGCGCCTCCGGTCTCGGTGTCGCGGGGCTCGCCGCCGGAACGGCCTCCGGAGCCCTGCCGTTCAGCGAAGCGCTCCAGCGGGCACTCGGCGTCGCGTCGCCGACTCCGGCCACCCAGCTCGGCAGCCCCCGCGTCGAACGCGTGTACTCCGAAGCCCGTGGCCGCGAGGTCGACCTCGTACTGATGCTGCCGACCAAGGCGCCGCCCAAAGGCCTGCCGATGTCGCTGATGCTGCACGGCCTCCACGGCACCGCGCGGCACGCCGCCCCCACCGGACTGCTCAAGCAACTCGGCAGCGACGTCGCCCGCAAGGCGGTGCCCCCGTTCGGATTCGTCGCGGTCGACGGCGGCGACCACTACTGGCACGAGAACCAGCCCGGCGACAACCCGATGGCGATGCTGCTCGAAGAGGTCCCTCGCTGGCTGGCCGCCCGCGGCCTCGGCGGCCGGGACGGGCTTCCGTTCGCCGCCACCGGGCTTTCGATGGGCGGCTTCGGCGCGCTGCTCTACACGCGGCGGCGTCTGGAACACCGCCGTCCGCCCGCCGCGGTCGCGGCGCTCGCGCCCGCGCTGATCACGTCGTGGGCGGAGATGAGCAAGCGGCGCGCGTTCCGCGACGCGACCGACTGGGGCTCGCTGGATCCGTTGCGCCACATCGACGTCACGAAGAGGGTGCCGACCGGGGTCTGGTGCGGTACCGAAGACCCGTTCATCGGCGGGGTGCGGAAGTTCATCTCCGAAGCGCGGCCGACGGTCGCGCACACCGCGCGGGGTAAGCACGGCGACACGTTCAACCGCACGGTCGTGCCGAGCCTGATCGCGTTCCTCGGCAAACATGTCCCGAAGAACGCCTGACCCGGGTCTCTCCAGACAAACGTGGCGGGTGTCCCCAATGCCACATTGGGGACACGTCCCGCTCTTCCCCGCCGCCGCCCCAAAGCAAGTAGTCCTCTACTTGCGGCCCGGCAGGCAGGCGTGAGTGAGCGGGTGCTGGCGCTCGCGTTCCCGGCGCCGCCCCTTGTCCGACCGTCCTTGACACGCACGAGAATGGATCGAACCGGGTTCAGACGCGGAAGTAGATCCTGGTGACGGTCGAACCCGGTCTCCGGTACTGCCGGACCAGATCGGCGACCTGATTCACCAGCACCAGGCCACGTCCGCCGATCTGCCCAAGCGACGCGGGACGACGGCCCGCGAGCGGATCGTTCAGCGTGCCTTCGTCGATGACCTCGCAAAGCACGTGGTCCTCGTCGCGCCAGACGCGGACGACACCGTGGCCCGAACCGTGCAGCACGCTGTTGGCGGACAGTTCCGCCACGGCGAGCACGAGATCCTCGACGCGGTCCGGGACGAGCCCGCTCTCCTCGGCCCGTTCCCGCGCGAAGTGACGCACCGCGGCGAGCCTGGAGAGATCGAAACGGAACGCGTCGGCCGCCCGCGGTTCGGGTAGCGGCAGGTTGTACTTCTCGACGACGGCGTCGGGAGCGTAACCCTCGCTCCGGCGGTCGCCGTCGGCGCCAGAGAGGGTCGGATGGGTCCGCTCGGCGTCGGCGAGGACGTCGTCGTCGAGCCGGATCAGGTCGTACGGGCACAGGATGCTGAGGTCGCGGTCGCCGAAAGCGAAGTTGATCAGCGCCTCGTGCTGCGCGCACGCCGGGTACTCGATGGCCGACCGCTCCGCCCAGATCGGCTCGCCGATGATCCGGACCGGCCCCGGACGACTGTCCGCGAACGCGAGGAGCACGCCGGGAAGGATGCGGCCCGGGTTGCGGCCTACTTCGGACATGTCGATGAGCTCGACCTCGGCGGCCGAATCACCCAGGGCTTCTTCGATGAGCGTCAAGTTCCGGCCCGGCACGGCCACCGCGACGGGTTCGTCGAGCTTCAGGCCCTCCAGGATGTACGGAACCGTACCGTTTAGATACTCGGAGTCACCGGAGTAGAGCAGGCCCACATGAGAGAAGGCTTCTGCGGTGACTGTCACGGACCCGTCTTACCCCGTCGGGACGATTCTGAAACCCTGCTAACGGAGGAAAGCCCGAAAACGGTCCTGGGCCGATCAGCTGAGCCAGCGTCCCACCATCGAGATCAACCAGAATCCGATGAGCGTCGCACCGGCGAACAACCCGGTCCAGGCGACGAGCGCGCGGTTCGCCTCCGCGCTTCGCGCCGCCTTGACCCGGATGAGCGTGTACGCCGAAACGGCGAACAACGGCAACGGGATCAGCGGCAGCGGTGACAACCGGACGACCCCCGCCACCAGACAGGTCGCCACCAGCACGCCCAGCGCGATCGTCAGTGCACGCGGGATCCACAGATGACGGCGGTAGGCCCCGATGACGATGCGTTCGGTGAGTTCGACGAGTCCCCTGACCTCGCGTGGACTCGCGGCCGCCAGTTCGGGAGCCTCGTTCTCGTCCTTCGTGGGAGTCAGCGGCACCATCGCATCCTATCTCGGCCCGGAGAAAGCGACGCCCCGGCCGGAAGGATCCGGCCGGGGCGTCGCTTTTCGAATCAGTCGCTCAGGCGGACTTCTCGCCGCGCTCGCTGCTGCGACGGCGTGACGGCTGACGCGCCACGATCGTCGGGTTCACGTTCTCTCGAACGGTCTGCTCGGTGATGACGACCTTCGCGACGTCGTCGCGGCTGGGGATGTCGTACATGACCGGCTGCAGGACCTCTTCCATGATCGCGCGCAGGCCGCGGGCGCCGGTACCGCGGAGCACGGCCTGGTCGGCGATGGCCTCGAGCGCGGTCTTGGTGAACTCCAGCTCGACGTTGTCCATCTCGAAGAGCTTCTTGTACTGCTTCACCAGCGCGTTGCGCGGCGTGGTCAGGATGCTGACCAGCGACTCCTTGTCCAGGTGGGTCACCGTCGCCACGACCGGGAGGCGGCCGATGAACTCCGGGATCAACCCGAACTTGATCAGGTCCTCCGGCATGGTGTCGGAGAAGATGTCGCTCTCGTCGATCTCGGCCTTGGTGCGGATCTCCGCGCCGAAACCGAGGCCGCGCTTGCCGACCCGCTCGTTGATGATCTTCTCCAACCCGGCGAAAGCGCCGGCCACGATGAACAGCACGTTCGTCGTGTCGATCTGGATGAACTCCTGGTGCGGGTGCTTGCGTCCGCCCTGCGGCGGCACCGAAGCGGTGGTGCCTTCGAGGATCTTCAGCAGCGCCTGCTGCACACCCTCACCGGACACGTCGCGGGTGATCGACGGGTTCTCCGACTTCCGGGCGATCTTGTCGACCTCGTCGATGTAGATGATGCCCGTCTCGGCCCGCTTGACGTCGTAATCCGCCGCCTGGATCAGCTTGAGCAGGATGTTCTCGACGTCCTCGCCCACGTACCCGGCCTCGGTGAGCGCCGTGGCGTCCGCGATCGCGAACGGGACGTTCAGCATCTTCGCCAGGGTCTGCGCGAGGTAGGTCTTGCCGCAGCCGGTCGGGCCCAGCATCAGGATGTTGGACTTCGCCAGTTCGACGGTCTCGTCCTTGGAATCCTTCGGCCCGGCCTTGTCGTCGGACTGCACACGCTTGTAGTGGTTGTACACCGCCACGGCCAGCGAACGCTTCGCGTCGTCCTGGCCGATGATGTACTGCTCGAGGAACTCGTGGATCTCGGCGGGTTTGGGCAGCTCGTCGAGCTTGACCTCACCGGCCTCGGCCAGTTCTTCCTCGATGATCTCGTTGCAGAGATCGATGCACTCATCGCAGATGTAGACCCCGGGGCCGGCAATGAGCTTCTTCACCTGCTTTTGGCTCTTGCCGCAGAAAGAACATTTCAGCAGGTCGCCGCCGTCACCGATCCGTGCCATGGCCGTTGACCTCGTCCCCTCCGGCGCGATGTCGCGCCTGACTGTCTTACCGCCCCGGTCACGGATGACCGCTCGGAGCCTCACACACTGCCACTGACGGTACCCGCCCGATGCCGCCGACGGGAGAACCAACGTCACATCTGAGCACGCCAGAAGCTGACCATAGACCAGGGATCCGGTGCGTGTCGTCTCCCGACACGCACCGGTCCGGTCGCGATCAGCTGCTCGAAGCCTTGCGGTACTCGAGGACCTCGTCGACGATCCCGTACGCCTTGGCCTCATCGGCCGTCAGGATCTTGTCGCGCTCGATGTCCTTCTTGACGTCGTCGGCGTCCTTGTTCGTGTGCTTCGCCAGGATGACCTCCATCTGGCGCCGCACCCGCTGGATCTCGTTGGCCTGGATCTCCAGGTCCGACACCTGGCCGTAGGTGCCCTCGGTGGCGGGCTGGTGGATCAGCACGCGCGAGTTCGGCAGCGTGAACCGCTTGCCGGGGGTACCGGCCGCCAGCAGCACCGCGGCGGCCGAAGCGGCCTGGCCGATGCACATGGTGACGATGTCGGGGCGGACGTACTGCATCGTGTCGTAGATCGCCATCAGCGCGGTGAACGAACCACCGGGCGAGTTGATCAGGATCATGATGTCGCGGTCCGGGTCCTCGTGCTCGAGGTGCAGCAGCTGGACCATCACGTCGTTCGCCGACGCGTCGTCGATCTGCACGCCGAGCATGATCTGACGCTCTTCGTAGAGCTTGTTGTACGGGTTCGATTCCTTGATGCCGTAGCTCGTGCGCTCGACATAGGAGGGCAGGACGTACCGCGATTGCGGCAGCTGGAGCCGCGACTGCATCCCCGGCGCCTGCGACCCGATCGGAAGCTGGAAGTTGCTCATTGGAATTCTCCTGTGTGCCGGCGCGGATCAGCTGTTGGGAAGCGGGTTCTCGCGCGTGAGGACCTGGTCCACGAAGCCGTAGTCCTTCGCCTCCTGCGCGGTGAACCAGCGGTCACGGTCGCCGTCCTTGACGATCTGCTCGACGGTCTGGCCGGTCTGCTCGGCCGTGATCTTGGCGAGCTCCTGCTTCCACTTGCCGAACACTTCGGCCTGGATCGCGATGTCGGAGGCCGTGCCGCCGACGCCGGCCGAGGGCTGGTGCATGAGGATGCGCGCGTGCTGCAGCGCGTACCGCTTGCCGGGTGTGCCGGAGGACAGCAGGAACTGCCCCATCGACGCGGCCAGGCCCATCGCGTAGGTCGCGACGTCCGGGCGGATCAGCTGCATGGTGTCGTAGATCGCGAAACCCGCGGTGACCGAGCCACCTGGCGAGTTGATGTAGAAGCGGATGTCCGACTCGGAGTCGTCTGCGTCGAGCAGCAACAACTGGGCGGTGATCCGGTTCGCGACCTCGTCGTTGACCTCGGAGCCGAGGACGACGATGCGCTCCTGGAGCAACCGCTCGAAGACCGAGTCGGTGAGGTTGAGCCCCGCGGTACCGGTCCGCGCCTCGGGCGTGTGCTGCGTCACGTCTGCCTGCCTTTTCCGCCGACGGCGGCGTGGCCTTGGGCCTGCCGCCGCTGTGTGTCTAGCTGCTGCTGTCGGAGATGCTGTTGCTGGTGTGTCCAGATGCTGAAGATCTTGCAACCGACCCTAACGAACTTGGGCGGTGCAGAATGCCTGACACCGCCCAAGTTCGCTTACAGCTTTACGGTCCGCTTCGCGCGGGCCGCTTATTCCCTACTCGGCCGCAGTCTTCGCGGTCTCCTCGGTGACCTGCGTCTCCTCGGGTGCGGGGCCGAAAAGCTCTTCGAGGTCGACCTCGGTGCCGGAGGCGTCGGTCACGGTGGTCTTGCGAACCACGGTGGCCAGTGCCTTGCCGCGGCGGACGTCTGCGTAGATCGCGGTCAGCTGACCGGACTGCTGCGCCCGCTGGACGTACTCGTCCGGGCTGACGCCGAAGCGCTGCGCCTGGTAGATGATCCGCTCGGTGAGCTCGCCGTCGTTGACCGACGTCTGCTCGGCGTCGGCGATGCTGTCCAGCAGCAGCTGGGTACGAACCGCCTTCTCCGACTCCTCGCGGACCTCGGTGTCGAACTCTTCGATCGTGCGGCCTTCGGCCTCCAGCGCCTTGGCGAACTGCGCCTGGTCGTGATCGAAGGGGTGGATCGCGTCGTGCTTGCGGTTCTCGATCTCGGCTTCGAGGACCTTCTCCGGGATCGCGACCTCGGTGCGCTCGAGCAGTTCCTCGAGGACCTTGTCCCGTGCCTGGACGCCCTGCTGCATCTTCTTGACGCGGCCGAGGCGCTCGCGAAGGTCGCTCTTCAGCTCGTCGATCGTGTCGAACTCGCTCGCCAGCTGGGCGAACTCGTCGTCCGCCTCGGGCAACTCGCGCTGCTTGATGGTCTGCACGGTGACGGTGACGTCGGCGTCCTTGCCCGCGTGCTCGCCGGCGACCAGCTTCGTGGTGAAGGTCTTGGTCTCGCCCGCGTTCGCGCCGATGATCGCCTCGTCGATACCGTCGACGAGCTGGCCGGAGCCGATCTCGTAGGACAGGCCGGTGGTCGAGGCCTCCTCGACCTCCTGGCCGTCGACGGTGGCCGCGAGGTCGATCGAGACGAAGTCGCCGTTCTCAGCCGCGCGCTCGACACCGGTCAGGGTGCCGAAGCGGGCACGCAGCTCGTCGAGCTGCTCGTCGATCTCGGCGTCGGTCAGTTCGACGTCGTCGACGCTCACCGCGAAGCCCTCGAGGTCGGGCAGCGAGATCTCCGGGCGGATGTCGACTTCGGCGGTGAACTCCAGGACCTCACGGTCCTCGAGCTTGGTCACCTCGAACTCGGGCTGGCCCAGCGTGCGGACCTCGCCCGCGCGCACGGCCTCCATGTACTTGGCCGGGATGACCTCGTTGACGACCTCGTCGAGCACCGGGGCGCGCCCGATCCGGCTTTCCAGCACGCGAGCCGGCGCCTTGCCCGGGCGGAAGCCGGGGATGCGCACCTGCTGGGCGATCTTGCGGTAGGCGCGGTCGAAGTTCGGCTTGAGCTCGTCGAACGGCACCTCGACATTGATCTTGACTCGCGTCGGGCTGAGCTGCTCGACGGTGCTCTTCAACGTATTCTCCTCGAGCGGTAAACGATGTGATGGGCATCCGCATGCGGTCGACAGCGGATGTGCCCTGGCCAGCTTGCAGACCGGGCCGTCCGAGTCTAGGCCGTGTCCTGTGAGTCTCTTCGGTGGGGTTCGTGATCCAGGTGGCGCCCGTGCCGCCGGGGACCGCCTGGGTGCGAAGCCCGCGTACGGACTCACAGGACCGGGCACACCGGTCCGGGTCTAGTCCGACACGGCCGCGTCGTGCCCGCCCTCACTGGCGGATCACAGCTTTCGGGCCCCGTCCGGCGAACAGGGCGTGGACCACCCGATTGGACCAGCTTTCAGTTCTTCTCTGTTACGAAGCCGTCCAGTCCTGGACACGGATGCGGGCCGCGCTCCACCATCGGGCGCCGCGACCAGGCCTTTCAGCAGGTAGCCGAAGTTTACAAACCAGTACCAGTTGTCTACGGTGTGACAGCTTGTCCCGGTAGCCATCGACGGAGGGACCGATCGATGACCGTCGCCGCCACCCGGTCCGAGGACACGGGGGACCTGACCGCAAGACCGGCGAGACGTGGTCTGCCCAACCCGAGGATCCCGCTTCCGGTGGTCTCGGTGCCGACCGTTCTCCTGTTCCTCGGCGGGGCCATGGTCTGGGTGGGCGCCACCTGGCTGGTCGTCAACGACGCGGGGTCGTCGTGGGTGACCATCCCGCTGCACGCGCTGGTCACTTTCACGATGTTCACCGTGCTGCACGAGTCGACGCATCACGCGGCGGGGCAGCTCACCTGGGTCAACGAACTGCTCGGCAGGCTCGCGATGCCGTTCGTGGCGGGCTACGGCTCCTTTCCCCTGGTGCGCTACATCCATCTGGAGCACCACCGCAACACCAACGAGGACGCCTACACCGATCCCGACGCCTGGACCGCGCACGGCCCCTGGTGGCAGTTGCCGCTGCGGTGGCTGACCATCGACTTCTGGTACGCCCGCTTCTACGTGGCGCGGCAGCGCACGCGGCCGCCGTCGGAACGGATCGAGACCGCGGCCGTGGTCGCGCTGAGCCTCGCCGCGTTCGCCTGGCTGATCGCGTCCGGCCACGGCTGGGAACTGCTGGTGGTCTATTTGCTCCCGCAGCGCCTCGGCCTCGCCGTGCTGGCCTGGTGGTTCGACTGGCTCCCGCATCACGACCTCGGCGCGCAGCGGCAGAACCGGTTCGGCGCCACCCGCGTCCGCGTCGGGCTCGAATGGCTGATGACGCCGATCATGCTGTGCCAGAACTACCACCTGGTGCACCATCTCCACCCGGCGATCCCGTTCTACCGGTACCTGCGCGCGTGGAAGGACAACCGCGACGCCTACCTGGCCAGGGACGTCCCGATCGCGACCGCTTGGGGCCGCGAACTGACGTCGTCGGAGTACCGCGAATGGCGCCAGCTCACCGGTTCGTTCGACGAAGAGCCGCCCGCTCCCCAGCCCCGGCCGCCGAGCCTGTTCCACCCGCTGCGGGTCGCCGAAGTCCGGCCGCTGTGCGAAGGCGCCGTCACCGTGACGTTCGACGTGCCGGAGCGGCTGCGGGAGACCTTCCTGTTCACTCCGGGCCAGCACATCGTGGTCCGCGCCGAAGTCGACGGTGAAGAGGTACGGCGGGCCTACTCGATCTGCTCGACGCCGGACTCCGGGGAGCTGCGGATCGCGATCAAGCACCAGATCGGCGGCGCGTTCTCGACGTTCGCCACCACCGAACTGGCGGCGGGCGACCTACTGGAAGTACTGCCTCCCGACGGCGCGTTCACGCTGACCCCCGCGCACGGCCGCACCGGCCGGTACGTCGCGCTCGCCGCGGGCAGCGGGATCACGCCGATCCTGTCGATACTGACCACGACGCTGCTGAACGAACCGAACAGCAAGGCGACCCTGCTGTACATCAACACCTCCGGCGCCAGCACGATGTTCGCCGCCGAACTCGGCGCCCTCGCGGCGAAATTGGGCGGACGGCTGCACGTCGTGCATTACCGCACCGACGAACGCGACCCGGACCTGCGCACACAGCGGTTCGAGAAGCCGTTCGACACCGTCGGTGAGGCGCTGGCGATCTCGTACGAGCGCTACCAGCGCGGCCGTCTCGACGGCACCCGCCTCCGCGCGCTGCTGCAGGCACGACTGCACCCGGCGAAGGTGGACGACTGGTTCCTGTGCGGCCCGCGCGAACTGGTCGACATGGTCCGCCGGACGCTCGCGGACAAGGACGTCCCCGAGGAGAACGTCCACTTCGAACTGTTCCAGGGCGCGCTTCCCGTCCGCCCCTCGCGACGACCGGGCCCGGTGCTGACGGTGACCGCCGGCGGCAAGACCGCCGAATTCCCCGCGACGGTGGGCGAAACCGTGCTCAGCGCTGCACTGCGGCGCGGCGTCGACGCGCCGTACGCGTGCGTCGGCGGGGCTTGCGGGACGTGCCGGGCGACAGTGGTGCGAGGCAGCGCGCGGATGGATGTGAACTACGCGCTCGGGGACGAAGCAGTCGCGGCGGGGCAGATCCTGACCTGCCGGGCGGTGGCGGCTTCGGCCGAACTGTCGGTGGACTACGACCGCTGAGGCGGACGGCCGTTCGCGTGCTGACGCGGTTCGGGGCGTCGCTGGTGAATCGCCGCCCCGGGATGGTCATCCGTGGGCGCACTTGCCGTTCCCCAGTACAGAAAGGCCCCCTTCCTGTGGGGGGTGGTGTCGCTGGGGCGAAAGTGACACAGCAAGCCTAGTGAGGGGAACTTTGAGGGACCCTGGGTCCCTCAAGGAGTCCTTCACGGACCTTCGGGCGGCACCCACGGCTCATTGGCCGGCGGCGTCCCTCCGGAACGTCCTGCGGAGGCCCTTGGCCCTCCCCCGTCGGCTCCGACGGCGCGCACCGCGGCGGCCGCGCCCGCGACGACGGCTTGCGTTTGCCGCCGCGTGCGGGCGCAAGGGTTTCCCAGTCCGATGTGGACGGAGCGGGCGGTGTGTTCTCGTTCATGATCGGTTTTCCTGTAGCTTCGTCGTCGACCCCACTGCCCGCGTCGCGGCTGTGCCCGGCCTGTGCCGCGCGTCAAACCTTCCTGTGACCCACGCGCACAGCCGGCTCACAGGCGGGACACACCGCGCGCATACGACCGCGGCGCACGCTCGAGGGCATGGCATCCGGATCGGTCCCGACCACCGGCCCGCGCCGGTGGTCCCGGCCAGGGCGGCTTTCCCTGCGCACCAAGCTGACCGGCTCGATGGTGCTGCTGCTCACCTTCGTCTGCCTGGTGATCGGCGTCGCCAGTGAGATCGCGCTGCGGTCGTTCCTCGCCGACCAGGTCGACGGTCAGCTCTCGGCCGCGTCGGCCCGTGCCCACGACTACGCGAACCGGCCGCCGGACGACTCGCCCGGCCCCGGTCCCAATCCGCTCAACGCGCCGGGCCAGGCGTCGGGGACGCTGAGCGTGCGCTTCACCGGCGATCGCGTGCTCTACGCCGGAGTGCTGTCGGCGCAAGGACTTCCGCAAGGCCTCTCGGCCGGGCAGGAGTCCGGGCTGCTCTCGGTTCCGGTCGACCGGACGCCGACGACCGTGCTGCTCGCCGGGCTCGGCGACTACCGGGTGCAGGCCGTCTCGGTCCCCGGCGGGGTCGTCGTCACGGGTCTTCCCCTCGAGCCGATGCAGGACACGCTGACGACGGTCGGGTGGATCCTGTTCGGGGTCGCGGCGGCGGGCGTCGCGGGCGCGGGGTTCCTCGGCGCGTTCGCGGTCCGGCGGACCCTGCGGCCACTCGACCGGGTCGCGGCGACCGCGGGCCGGGTGTCGGCGATGCGGCTCGACCGCGGCCAGGTCGCGCTTTCCGTGCGGGTGCCCGCGGCCGACACCGATCCGCGTACCGAGGTCGGCCAGGTCGGTTCGGCGCTGAACCTGATGCTCGGCCACATCGCGCGGGCGCTGGAAGCCCGGCACGCCAGTGAAACCCGCGTCCGCCGGTTCGTCGCCGACGCGAGCCACGAACTCCGCACCCCGCTCGCGGCGATCCGCGGGTACGCCGAACTCGCCGGCCGCGGCAGCGCGCTGGTGCCGCCGGACGTCGCGCGTTCGATGTCCCGCATCCAGTCCGAGGCCGCCCGCATGACGACGCTGGTCGAGGATCTCCTGCTGCTGGCGAGGCTCGACGCCGGACGCCCGCTCGAAGCGGGCGCCGCCGACCTCACCCGGCTGACCGCGGACGCCGTCGGCGACGCGCACGTCGCGGGCCCGGGCCACCGCTGGGAACTGCGGCTGCCGGACGGGCCGCTGACCGTCCACGGCGACGTCCAGCGCCTGCACCAGGTCCTGGCGAACCTGCTGTCCAACGCGCGCACGCACACCCCGCCGGGCACCACGGTGATCACCGCGCTGGGCCGCTCCCACGCCGGGGCCGCGGTGCTGACGGTGACCGACAACGGCCCCGGCATCGCGCCGGAACTGCTTCCGAGCGTCTTCGAACGCTTCGCCCGCGGGAACTCTTCGCGTTCCCGGACCGCGGGCAGCACCGGGCTCGGGATGGCCATCGCGTCGGCGATCGTGGTGGCCCACCACGGGACCATCGAGGTGCACAGCCGTCCCGGGCGTACCGAATTCGCCGTGCGCCTGCCGGTGATCGGTTCCTCACAGCGGGTGCACAGCTTCGGCACAACCACGCCCCAGGTCGGCACTCGACCCTGAAGCCCATGATCCTTCTCGCCTCTCGCGACGCCGCCGAAGACGCCGAAGACGCCGCGACGGCGAAACAACCGGCAGATCCACGCTGGGTCCGGCCTTCCGTCGCCGCGCTCCTGCTCGCGACCGCTGTCCTGTACCTCTGGAACCTCGGCGAATCCGGCTGGGCCAACGCCTTCTACTCGGCGGCGGCGCAGGCCGGATCGCTGAGCTGGAAGGCGCTGTTCTTCGGATCGAGCGACGCCGCGAACGCGATCACGGTCGACAAGACACCGGCCGCGTTGTGGGTGATGAGCCTTTCCACCCGCCTGTTCGGCGTCAACGCCGGGAGCATTCTCGTTCCGCAGGCGCTGATGGGTGTCGGCTCGGTGGCCCTGCTGTACGCCGCGGTGCGACGGACGTCCGGCCCGCCAGCGGGTCTGCTGGCGGGCGCCGTCCTCGCCCTCACCCCCGCCGCCGCGCTGATGTTCCGGTTCAACAACCCCGATGCCCTGCTCGTCCTGCTCTTGGTCGCGGGCGCGTACTGCGTCGTCCGCGCGCTGGAGAAGGCGAGTCCGCGCTGGCTGGCGCTGGCCGGGGCCGCCGTCGGGTTCGGCTTCCTCGCCAAGATGCTGCAGGCGTTCCTGGTGCTGCCCGCGTTCGGGCTCGCCTACCTGATCGCCGCGCCGACGTCATGGGGCAAACGCCTGCTGCATCTGCTCGGAGCTTTGATCGCGACCATCGTCTCCGCCGGCTGGTATCTCGCCGTCGTCGCGTCGTGGCCCGCCACCGACCGGCCGTACATCGGCGGCTCGCAGGAGAACAGCCTGTGGGAACTCGCCTTCGGCTACAACGGTTTCGGCCGTATCACCGGCGACGAGGTCGGCAGCGTCGGCGGGGGTGGCAACGGCGGCTGGGGCGGCACCGGCTGGGACCGGTTGTTCGGCACCGAGATGGCGGGCGGGATCGCCTGGCTGCTCCCGGCCGCCGTCGGCGCGCTGGCCGCCGGGCTGTGGTTCACCCGCCACGCCCGGCACACCGACCGCGGGCGCGCGGCGCTGATCCTGTGGGGCGGCTGGTTCCTGGTGACCGCCGGGGTGTTCAGCTACATGAGCGGCATCATCCACGCGTACTACACGATCGCGCTCGCCCCGTCGATCGCCGCACTCGTCGGGATCGCCGGGACGCAGTTGTGGCGCGCCCGCGGGAATCCGGCCGCGGCGGGCACCTTGAGCGCGGGGATCGGCCTGACCGCCCTGACCGCGTATCTCCTGCTGTCACGGCAATCCACCTGGCTCCCGGGGTTGGCGATCGCGATTCTCGTGGCCGGGTTCCTGTGCGCGATCCTGGTCTTCTTCGCTTCACGGTTACCCGGTGTCGCGAGGCGCATGGTCGCCGTCGGCGCGCTGATCACCGTTCTCACCGGCACCGGCGTGTACACGGTCGCGACAGCGGCCACGCCGCACTCGGGCGCGCTCCCGTCGGCGGGCCCCGAGACGAGCCGGGGAATACGCATGGGCGGCCCCGGCGGTCTGCTCGGGACGAGCCTGCCCGGCGAGAACCTCGCCGCCCTCCTACGGCAGGACAGTGCGAACTACACGTGGACGGCCGCGACGGTCGGCTCCAACAACGCGGCGGGCTACCAGCTGGGCGGCGGGGCGCCGGTGCTGGCCGTGGGCGGGTTCAACGGCACGGATCCGGCTCCCACCTTGGCACAGTTTCAGGAACACGTCCGAAGTGGACAGATCCATTACTTCCTCGGCGACGGGATGACGATGCGCGGCGAGACCGGCAGCGACGCCGCCGAACGCATCGCCGCCTGGGTCGCGAAGACCTACACATCGACCACTGTGGACGGTGTCACCGTCTACGACCTGAGCCGGTGAAACCCGTGACGGAACACAGCGACGGCACAGGCGGGACACAAGCCGGCCTCAGCGCGATGGCCGAGATTGACGACATGACAGCCGCGATCATCTCCGGCGCCGACCCCGGCCGCCGTCCAGCCATCGCCCCGACCGGCTCCCCCGTTCTCGACGTCGTCATCCCGGTCCACAACGAGGAAGCCGACCTCGAACCGTGCATCCGACGACTGCACGCACACCTGGTGGAGCAGTTCCCGTATCCGTTCCGGATCACCGTCGCGGACAATGCCAGCACGGACGACACCCTGCGCGTGGCCGAACGACTGAGCCGCGAGTTCGACGACGTCGAAGTCCGCCACCTCGAGGAGAAAGGCCGCGGCCGCGCGCTTCGCGCCGTTTGGTCCACTTCGGACGCTCCGGTGCTCGCCTACATGGACGTCGACCTCTCGACCGATCTGGCCGCACTCGGCCCCCTCGTCGCGCCGTTGCTGTCCGGACATTCCGATCTCGCCATCGGCAGCAGGCTCGCCCGTGGCGCGCGAGTGGTGCGCGGACCGAAACGGGAACTCATTTCCCGCTGCTACAACCTGATCCTGCGCGGCACGCTGGCGGCGAGGTTCAGCGACGCGCAATGCGGGTTCAAGGCGATCCGCGCCGACGTCGCCGAGCGGCTGCTCCCGCATATCCACGACACCGGCTGGTTCTTCGACACCGAACTGCTCGTGCTGGCGCAAAAGGCTCGGCTGCGGATCCACGAAGTCCCGGTCGACTGGATCGACGACCCGGACTCGTCGGTGGACATCGTCGCCACCGCGACCGCTGACCTCAGAGGCATCGTGCGGCTGACGAAGGCGACGCTGACCGGCAGGGTCCCGATCAGCGGCCTGCGCGAGCAACTCGGCCGGGCGCCGATCCAGGTGCGGGCGCCAGGGGTGGCACCGAGCCTCGTGCGGCAACTGGTCCGGTTCGCCGCCGTCGGCGTCGCCAGCACCGTCGCGTATCTCCTGCTTTTCCTGCTGCTGCGGACGTTCACCGGCGCACAGGCGGCGAACCTGGTCGCGCTGCTGGTGACGGCGATCGGCAACACCGCGCTCAACCGGCGTCTGACCTTCGGCATCCGCGGCCGGAAAGGCTCCGGACTGCACCAGTTCCAAGGTCTCATCGTGTTCGGCATCGGGCTCGGGCTCACCAGCGGCACGCTGGCACTGCTGCACACGATGACGACGCCGGGGCTGCCACTCGAGATCACCGCGCTCGTGCTCGCGAACCTCGCGGCCACCGTAGTGCGTTTCCTGTTGCTGCGCGGCTGGGTCTTCCGCTCCCGCCGTCAGCCCACCACCGAGATGGAGAGCTGAACCCATGACCACCGCACTCGCTTCCCGGGTGGAACCCGGTCCGGTCGAGGAAAGCGTCGCGAAGCCGCCGGGGCGCTGGGTTCGTCCGGCCGTCTTCGGGCTGCTCACCGCCACCGCACTGCTGTACTTCTGGAATCTGACCGCCTCCGGCTACGGCAACTCGTTCTACGCCGCGGCGGTGCAGTCCGGCACGCAGGACTGGAAGGCGTGGCTGTTCGGCTCCCTCGACTCCGGGAACGTGCTGACCGTCGACAAACCCCCAGCCGCGCTCTGGGTCACGACGGCGTTCGCGCGGCTCTTCGGCTTCTCCAGTTTCACCGTGCTGGCGCCGCAGGCGCTGATGGGCGTCGCTTCCGTCGGTTTGCTGTACCTGACGGTGAAGCGGACTTCCGGACCGGTCGCCGGCCTGTTCGCCGGGGCGGCGCTCGCCGTCACCCCGGTCGCCACGCTGATGTTCAAGTTCAACAACCCCGACGCGCTGCTGACGCTGCTGCTGATCGCGGGCGCGTACTGCTCGGTCCGCGCGATCGAAAAGGCGAGCCCGCGCTGGCTGGCACTGGCCGGGGTCGCCATCGGGTTCGGCTTCCTGACCAAGATGCTGCAGGCGTCCCTGGTGCTGCCCGCGTTCGGGCTCGCCTACCTGATCGCCGCGCCGACCTCGCTGGGCAAACGTTTGCTTCACCTTCTCGGAGCTCTGATCGCGACCATCATGTCCGCCGGCTGGTTCATCGCGCTGGTCGACCTGTGGCCTGCCGGCTCACGCCCGTACATCGGTGGCTCGACCGACAACAGCCTGCTCGAACTGGCACTGGGCTACAACGGACTCGGCCGGATCTTCGGCAGGGGCGGCGGCACCATGGTCGGCGGGACGAGCGGGGGCATGGGCGGCGGGAACGTCGGCTTCGGCGGCGAGAGCGGCCTGACCCGGATGTTCGGCGCCAGCTTCGGCGGCGAGGTGTCGTGGCTGCTGCCCGCCGCGCTGATCGGCCTGGTCGCGGGGCTGTGGTTCACCCGGCGGGCCGCCGGCACCGACCGGACCAGGGCCGCGCTGATCGTCTGGGGCGGCTGGATGCTCGTCACCTCACTGGTGTTCAGCTACATGAGCGGCATCGTGCACCCGTACTACGCCGTCGCGCTGGCGCCCTCGATCGCCGCCGTGGTGGCGATCTCCGGGACCTCGCTGTGGCGCGGCCGAGCGCATCTCGCGCCGCGGGTGTTCCTGTCGCTGATGATCGCGGCCAGCGCTGTCTGGGCGTACATCCTGCTCGACCGCGACGCCGACTGGCTGCCCGCGCTGCGCTGGACCGTCGCCGGTCTCGGCCTGGTGACCGCGACCGTCGTGCTGGTGGGTGTCCCGCCGATGCGCGGACTCGTCTCCGTGATCGCGTCGGCGGCCGTGCTGACCGTCGGCCTCGGCACCACCGCCTTCGCCGTGGAAACGGCCGCGCAGGCGCATTCCGGGTCGATCCCGCTCTCCGGACCGGTCACCGGCGGTGATCGCGGCTTGGGCGGCGGTCCGGGCATGGAAGAGGGCTCGTCGGCGGAGATGGGGACCCTTCTCGCCGCGACCACGACGACGTGGGCGGCGGCGACGGCGAGTTCGCAGTCGGCGGCGAACCTGGAACTCGCGAGCGGCAAGGCGGTGATCGGCATCGGCGGCTGGAGCGGCCAGGACCCGGCGCCGACACTGGCGGAGTTCCAGCAGTACGTGGCCGACGGCGAGATCACCTACTACGTCGAGGGTGGCCGCGGCGGCGGTCCTGGCGGCGGGTCGAACGAGATCGGTGACTGGGTCGCGGCGAACTTCGCGGCCACCACGGTCGGCGAGCAGACGGTGTACAACCTGATCCCCTGAGCCCTGGCTCCCTCTCGAGGAGGACGGAACCCCAGCCGCAGAGGGAGTTCTCCGCGGCTGGGATCCGAGATGCTCGCCGTATGAACAAGATGAAGAAAGCCCTCGCCGGTGTTTCGGTGGCCGTGGTCACCCTGGTCGGAACCGGGGCGGCGGCCGGCGCCGAACCGGCGCGGACGGTCTCGATGACGGGCCGGGCCGAACTCGACACCCAGAACCCGCTGACGACGTTCGAATTCACCGTCCACGCGAAGGGGAACGGACGTGCGGGTGAAGGCGTGCTGTGGATGGCGCATCACGTCCACGGCGGGCTCAGCTGGCTGGTCGCGCGGGTCGACTGCGTCCGCGTCGAAGGCGCGGTGGGGACCGTGACCGGGGTGGTGACCGACGCGGAGGCCTTCACAGGCGCGGTCGCGGGGGACCCGGTCAGCCTCACCGTGCGGGACAACGGGACGAAGGATCTCGTCGCCTTCGGGTCGCGGGAACAGGTGACGCGGCGCTGCGCTCCGGCAGCGGGCCAGGCGATGGAGATCACGCGAGGGGACTTCCAGCTGCGGCGATGATCCGCGGGTGTCGGACCGCCCAAACGTTCAGCGCGCCCACCACGGCGCACCCAAGGTCGTGGAGGCCTCCTTTCCTGCCGACTTGGGCATCGCTAGTGCCTGCGTGTGCCGGGGTTCTTGAGGGAGGCATGTCCCTGAACGCCTGTAGATCAAGCTCACTTGCCGAGACCCTGACCTTGAAAGCAGCGAAGGAGGCCTTCACGGACATTCAGGCCCGTCTGACACCGAAACCCTCAGGCGGAACACAGGGAACAGGCGGACTCTGGAAGTGGGGAAAGAATCACCCAGGGGTGAGGAGAAGACCATGAGGGAGCTTCCACACTGGCACACGGCGAGCGCGCGGGGTCCGCGCAAGCACAACGCGGACGCCATCGGGGCGTACGCGGCCGCGGGCGGGGCGGGGATCGTGTTCGCACTGGCCGATGGAGTCGGAGATCACCCGAACGCGGCACACGCGGCGCGGACGGCCGCCTCGGCGGCGGTCCGGACACCGGTCGACCAGGGCGCGGTCGCGGCTGTTCTCGCAGCTCAGCGCGCAGTCCTCGGGTTCGGCGGGACCGGTGACTGCGTCCTCGTCGTGGCGGTCTGGACCAGCGAGGGGTATGGCATCGCATGGCTCGGGGATGCCCGGGCGTACGCTTGGGACGGGCACACCGTGCGGCAGGTGACGAAGGACCATACGCTCGCGCAGTACTTCCGCGACCACGATCAACCCGTGACACCGCGGATGGAACACGTCGTCACCACCAGCGTCCGCACGGCCGGTACCCACGAGATCGGCACGGCCACCAGCACGACCGGTGGGCTTCTGCTCACCAGCGACGGTGTGCACAAGACGCTCAGCGGGCCGACCATGCTCGACATCCTCGGGATGCCGGACAGGGCGGCCACGGAGCTGGTGCGGACGGCGATCTCGCTCGGTGGCTCCGACAACGCCACCGCGATCGTGGTGGATCCGCCCCGCGCGGATCCCACCACCGAGAAATTTCGCGTCGCGGCCTGAACCGGGCGGTCAGGCCGCGACGCGATCCCGTTTCAGCTGCCGGTACTCGCGCAGCACCAGTACGACGATCACGACGTCGAGGGCGGCGAAGAACGGCAGCGCGAGCGAGTGCGTGTGGACCGCGCGGAAGATCTCGTAGACCACGAACGCCGAAAGCACCACCGCGGCCACGGGGTAAGCGCGCATCACCTTGCGTGCCAGCGCCCAGACCAGGCCGAGCTTGATGAGCCCGTGCGCGACGAGGTACACGACGGCGAACGTCCGGCCTTCGACGAAGTGGCCGGCGGCGAGTTCGAGATGCCGGGCCAGCGTCCCCTCCGCGTCTCCGAGCAGGTCACGAGTGACCACGGCGTGCGCGAAACCGGTGATGACCGACGCCGGGACGATCATCAGGACGAGCCCGCCCACCAGCTGCAAGGCGCCGTCAAGCCCCTTCAAGGCGATGGCGATCCGGAACAGCTTCTCGGTGCCCATGGGCGCTCCTTCCGCGATCACCTCACCCTGCCTCACCCGGCCGCCGGACGCAGCCACCGTCACCGGAACAGGCGGTCTTGACAGGTCCGGCACCGTTCGTGCCATCCGGTCCGGCCGGAGGGGTCCCTGCCGTAGAAGGGAAAGCACGGCGCGCCGCACACGCCGAGGTAGATGCGCCCGCACCGCAGCGGCCGCGCACCGACGTTGTGCGCCACGACCAGCGCCTGGTGACGCACGCCGGCTTGGGGAAGCCAGCCGTCGTCAGGCAGTTTCGCGAGCACGTCGGCGTCGACGTCGTCCGAGCGCCGGAGCAATGCCGCGCCGAGGTCGGTGAGCCGTTCCCCGAGATCTCGGAGGAGGTCCGCGCGCGGCGTGTCCTCCTCGACCATCCGGGTGACGAAGGTGATGTCGCTGCCGAGCGAGCCGTGGAGGTCTCGGAGCCGGTCGAGCAGGCGGTGATCCATGCCCTCCCATTAGGGCGTTGCGTCCTGGCAAGGGAAGGACTCAGGACACGAAAGCGACCTTGCCGTCGAGCACGGTGGCGGTGATGGGGATGTCGCGCAGCCCGGCCGGGGACAGCCGCGCCGGATCCACCGCGGTGACGACCAGGTCCGCGACGTCCCCGACGGCCACCGAGGACCGGCCGCCGGACGCCGCCGCGAGCGCGGCCTCCAGCGGCATCGCCTGCTCGGGATGCCACGGCGGACGGTCGTCGTCGGTGCGGCTGATCGCCGACGCGATCGCGTCCCACGGGTCCAGCGGCGCGACCGGGGCGTCCGAACCGAACTCCAGGGTCACCCCTGCGTGATACAGGGCGCCGTACGGGAAAGCCCGGTCGGTCCAGCCGTGCCAGTACCGGTCGGCGACGTCGCGGTCGTCCGGCTGGTGGGCGGGCTGCACACTCGCCACGACACCCAGTTCGGCGAACCGCGCGACGTCCTCGGCACGCAGCAACTGCGCGTGCTCGACGCGGCCGGCGCAGCCGACGTTGGCGAAAGCGTCGAGCGCGATCTTGTTGGCGTGATCGCCGATCGCGTGCACCGCGGGCAAGAGCCCATACTCGGAAGCTTTACGCATCAACGGTTCCAGCTCCTCGGGCGGAAGTTCGAGCAGCCCGTGGGACTCGGTTCCGGCGTACTGCCCCACGCAGTACGCGGTGCGCGTGTTCAGCGAACCGTCGACGAACAGCTTGAACGGGCCGACCGTGAGCAGCCCGCCAGTGCCCTCGAGGACGTCGCCGGTGCGGTGGCCACGTTCGACGGTGGTGTCGAGCAGGTACTTCGCGATCACGCAGGAAACCCTGACAGGCAAGGGTTTCCGCGCCAGCCGCCGTCGCCAGTCGGTGACGGTGTCGGCGTACTCGTAGTCGACGATCTTGGTGACGCCGCGGGCGGCCGCCGCGTCGAGCGCGTCGGCGACCCAGCCGTCGATGACGTCGTCGGGGGCGACCGGGAGTTCGGCCGTCGCGCTCATGCAGTCGTTTTCCAGCAGCACGCCGGTCGGATGCTCGCGGCCGATGAGCTTCAGCGCGGCGGGGCTGAGCCACAGCGTGTGGAGGTCGGCGCTGAACAAGGCGACGGGGTGCCCGGGCAGCGCCTTCTGCAACAGATCCTTGTGCGGGACGTCGGGCCAGAGGCCGTCGCGGAACCCGGCGCCGAGCACGAGATCGCCGGGCGGCACGGGGTTCGCCAGCAGGTGGGCGAGTACGAGATCGACCGTGTGCGCGGCGGACCTCGCCTCCCCCAACGGGAGCCGGCGCCGCGCCGCCGACCACTGCGCGGTGTGCGCGTGCGCGTCGACGAGCCCCGGCAGCAGCGTGCCGCCGTGCCCGTCCAGGATCTCCGACGCTTCACCCGCTTGACCCGGGCCCGCGATGGCCGCGATCCGGCCGCCCTTGATCAGCACGTCCGACAGGGAACCCGCCAGGCCGACCCGGACCCGGCGCAACAGAAGATCGTCCACGTCCTCACCTTGCCAGCCCGCCCGCGTTTCGTCCTCTAGTTGCGGTCCTTGCCTGTGCAACTACCGCAACTAGAGGACGAAACGCGGGGAGCGTCAGGAGCGGGCGAAGGTGAGTTTTCCGAGTGCTGCGACCAAAGGCGCGAGTTCGGGGAGTTCTCCGGCGGCGGCGAGTGCGTCGGTGAGGACGGTGTCGTGCGTCGGCCGGGCGGCCGCGAGCAGTTCCTGCCCCGACGGCGTGACCTCCGTGTAAATCCCCCGCCGGTCGTCCGGGCACAGGTACCGCTGCAGCAGCCCTCGGTCCTCAAGCCGCGACACCAGCCGCGTCGTCGCCGATTGGCTGAGCACGACGGCGTTCGACAGCTGGTTCATCCGCAGGTGGAAGCCGTCCTGCCGGGCGAGCACGTCCAGCACGGTGTACTCGCTGACGGACAGTTCGTGCTGCTGCGCCAGCGCGCGCTCCAGCGCGTCCTCTATCCGCGCGTGCAGTGCGGCGAGGGTCCGCCAACCCTGCGCGCGTGCCTCCACGGCGTCGTCGGCCAGTGACACGGTTCACCTCTTCCCCGGTTGCCCGAGCTTCGTTGCGTGGTGCATCATCAAGCGTGTGCAATATACGGCGTGTGCAACTATTTCAGACGCTCGTAGTTGCCGACGCCAGTTATCAACACTCTACGGGAAGAAGTGAGCTCCCATGCCTGCCGCTCTGCTCGCACTGGCGATCAGCGCCTTCGGTATCGGCACCACCGAGTTCGTGATCATGGGCCTGTTGCCCGAGATCGCGGGCGACTTCGGCGTCTCGATTCCCTCCGCGGGGCTGCTGATCTCCGGTTACGCGCTCGGCGTCGTCGTCGGCGCCCCGGTGCTGACCGCGCTCGCGTCGCGGGTGCCACGCAAGACAGTCCTGGTCGGCCTGATGGTCCTGTTCATCGCCGGCAACGTGGTTTCCGCGGTGGCTCCCACCTACGGCCTGCTGATGACCGGCCGCGTGGTCGCGGCACTCTCGCACGGCGCGTTCTTCGGTGTCGGCGCGGTGGTCGCCGCCTCGCTGGTCGCGCCTGCCAAACAGGCCAGCGCCATCGCGATGATGTTCACCGGCCTGACCGTCGCCAACGTCCTCGGTGTCCCCGCCGGGACGGCACTCGGACAGGCGTTCGGCTGGCGTTCGACGTTCTGGGCGGTCAGCGTCCTCGGCGTGATCGGCCTGATCGGGATCCTCGCGCTGGTGCCGGTCCAGACGACGACGCGAAGCGCGGGACTGCGCAGCGAACTCGCCGTCTTCAAGCGTCCGCAGGTGTGGCTCGCGCTGGCGATGACCGCGCTCGGGTTCGCCGGGGTGTTCGCGTCCTTCACCTACATCGCCCCGATGATGACCGAGGTCGCCGGTTTCTCGCCCGGAGCGGTGACCTGGTTGCTCGTGCTGTTCGGCGGTGGCCTGTTCGTCGGCAACCTGCTCGGTGGCAAAGCGGCCGACCGGGCACTGATGCCCAGTCTGTACGTCATCCTCGCCGCGCTCGCGGCCGTGCTGGTCGTGTTCGTCTTCACCGCGCACGCCCAGCTGCCCGCCGCGATCACCATCGCCGTCTTCGGCGCCGCCGGTTTCGCGACCGTCGCACCGTTGCAGGCCCGCGTCATGGACAAGGCCGAAGGCGCACCCGCGCTGGCGTCGGCCGCCAACATCGCCGCGTTCAACCTCGGCAACGCCGCGGGCGCGTGGCTCGGCGGCCAGGCCATCGACGCCGGTCTCGGCTACACCGCGCCCAGCTGGATCGGGGCCGCGCTCGCGCTCGCCGGACTGCTGGTCGCGGTCATCTCAGGCATGCTCGACCACGGGCGGCGGAAGGTCCGTCGCGCCGAACCGGCCCCCGTCGCCTGACCGCGAATATCCACGGAAGGAAAGCAAGTGACCGACATTCCCACCGTCAAGCTCAACAACGGGGTGGAGATGCCGCAGCTCGGATTCGGCGTCTTCCAGGTACCGGACGAGGAGACCACCGCCGCGGTCAAGGCCGCGCTGGACGCCGGGTACCGCAGCATCGACACCGCCGCCATCTACGGCAACGAAGCCGGCGTCGGCAAGGCCCTCGCCGAATCCGGGATCGCCCGCGACGAGCTGTTCATCACCACCAAGCTGTGGAACAGCGAACAGGGTTACGACGCCACACTGAAGGCGTTCGACGCCAGCCTGGTCAAACTCGGTCTCGACCGGCTGGACCTCTACCTCATCCACTGGCCGACGCCGGAGCGCGACCTCTACACCGACACGTGGAAGGCCTTGGAGAAGCTCTACGCCGACGGCCGGGTACGCGCGATCGGCGTGTCCAACTTCCAGCCCGCCCACCTCGAACGGGTACTCGGCGCCGGTTCCGTCGTCCCGGCGGTGAACCAGGTCGAGGTGCACCCGTACCTGCAGCAGGCCGAGGTGCGCGAATTCGACGCGAAGCACGGCATCGCGACCGAGGCCTGGAGCCCGCTGGCCAAGGGCGGCGACCTGCTCGGCGAGGAGGCGGTCAAGGCGCTGGCGTCGAAGCACGGCCGTACTCCGGCGCAGGTCGTCCTGCGGTGGCACCTGCAGCTGGGCAACGTCGTGATCCCGAAGTCCGTGACGCCGTCTCGCATCAAGGAGAACCTCGACGTCTTCGGGTTCAGTCTGTCGGAGGAGGATGTCGCCTCGCTGTCCGTGCTGGATCGGGGGCAGCGGACCGGGCCGGATCCCGACACCTTCAACGCCGCGTAACCGACGCGCAGCTGTCAAGGTCCCCAATGTGGCGTTGGGGGCGCTGAGCGCCTCCAACGCCACATCGGGGACATCAGCCACGCAGTGTCCGCGCGGGGCCGAGAGACCGCGACTCGGCACCCACGACCCGCGGGCGGCCAGGGCCGAAGGCGTCCTTCACCACGTCAGACGCAACGAAGGCTCCCATCACGAACACGGCGCGAGTATATGAAGGTCCGAGTTTCCCCGGCTGAGCCGCGTAAGGGACCGTCACGTGCCGCTGTCGTGACTAATGAGGTTGCTGAAGCTGCGACAAGTGGCCCGAGTCCGTGAAGGACTCCTTGAGGGACCCAGAGTCCTTCAAGGAGTCCTTCACGGACTTCCCACGACCCGAACCGCGGCACCGGCGGCCGTTCCCAGCTGGCGGGCGTAGCTCTTCCTTCTCGCACGAGTCGTCTGGGTAGCCGGTTACTATTCGGCCGCACAGACGGCACTTGTGCGAAAAGAGGTAACCGGACGATGCAGGCCCGAGGACGCGCCGTCCTCGCGACACTTCTGCTCGTGGCGTTCCCAGTGGTGGTCGTCGCGGTGGGTGTCGCCAGTGTGCTGGCGGGCCTGCGGATCCCTGGCAAGACCGGCATCTACGTGCTGCTCGCCGGCCTCGCGATGATGATCGCGCTCGGTTTCGGGCTGGTGAGCGCGCTGCGGGCGCGGCGTCCCCCGATCGAGGGGCCGCGGCTGGACCGCGACGCCCATCCGGCGTTGTGGGAGATGATCGACGACCTCGCCGCCCAGGTGAAGACGCGGCCGCCGGACGAGATCGTGCTGATCGGCGAGATCAACGCGGCGGTCTCCGAGGACGCCCGGTTCCTCGGCCTGCGGCCGGGCCGCCGCACGATGCTGATCGGGCTGCCGTTGCTGGCCGCGATGAGCGTCAGCGAACTGCGTTCGGTGCTCGCGCACGAACTCGGCCACTACAGCGGCGGCCACACCCGCCTGCTCGCGCTGACCTATCGCGGGACCCAGACGCTCGCCTTCACCGTCGACAGGCTGGACGGCGGTCCAGCCAGGGCCTTGCTTTCCGCGTATTCGAAGCTGTACCTCCTGGTCGCGCGGTCGGCGAACCGGCGGCAGGAACTGCAGGCGGACGAGGCGTCGGTGCTCGCGGCGGGAAGCCGAACGGCGGCAACGGCGCTGCGGAAGGTCGCGACGCTGACCCCGCTCTGGAAGGACTACTCCGAGCGCTACGTCTCGCTCGGCGTGGCGGCGAGGCGCACTCCTGCGGTGCTCCTGGGCTTCCGTTCGTACCTCAATCACCCGGTCCAGCGGGACTGGGTGATTGAGTACGCCGAAGACATCCTCGACGGCGAAGAGCTGTCGAAGTTCGACAGTCATCCCCCCACGAAGCGGCGGATCGCCGCACTGTCCGGGGTGCCGGACAACCCGGTGAAGCCGGACGCGCGGCCGGGCTGGTCACTGCTGGGGGCGCCGAAGGTCGACGTCCCCGAGGCGGAACTGGACGTGCTGGTCCGCGACGTGGGGCCGCGGGCGGACTGGGACGAGGTCGTCAAACGCGCCGGCCGGGCATCGGTGGCGGAGGGCGCGAAGCTGCTGACCTCGGCCGGGATCGAGAGCAGGCTGGCGCCGCGCGGCACGATCGGCGAGGTCGTGCGGGTCCTGCGTGACGGCGACGCCGACGCGCTCGCCAAACCCCTGCGGGCCCCGTCCCGCGAAGAGGGCCGCGAACTGCTGACCCAGTTGTTCGCCGACACCGTCACCGCCGCGATGATCGACAACGGCGTCGCCGCGCACCGCCTGAACTGGGGCGGCGGCTGGGAACTTTGTCTCGGCGACGGCGAGCCGTTCGACGTCACGGACCTGGTCGGCCCGGCCGTGGCGAGCCCGCGCGCGGTCGACGAACTGGTCCGCAACCTGCAACTGCTGAACGTGCCGGCCGGGTACTTCTGCAAACAGGAGCCCGAACGGGAGCCTGATCCCGCCGAGGCCCGGATGCTCGGGATGTTCACCGCGCTGAAGGCCAAGCGGAAGCTCTACGACCTGATCGTCTGCGACACCGAAGTGGTGCTGCTGCCGATGGCGCGTTCGGTGCTGCTCCGCCGCGGCGTCGCCGGGCTCATCGGAGCGCGTGGGGTGTCGGACCGCAAGCGGATCCGGAAGCTGCGGGAGCGCGGCCTCGACGACCTTCGCGCCGAGCCGGGCGCGCGACGGATCCCGTTCACGGACATCGTCGCGGGCGGTTTCCCCCGCCGGAAGCTCACCGCCTACCTGACACTGGAACTCTCCGACGGCGAGGCGCTGGAACTGGCGATCACCGGCAACACCGAGGACTTCGGGACCGCCCACGACGAACTGAAGGCGTTCTTCAGCTCGCTGAAGGCTTGACCCCCACGCCGCCGAGGCTCAGGTAGTTGAGCTGGGTCAACGGCGCCAGACGCGGGCCTTCCGGCCACCATTCATGCAGGTGGACGAGACCGGGTTCGAGCATCTCCAGCCCGTCGAACAGCGACTCGATCTCCTTGCGACCGCGGTGCACCGTGGGATAACCGATACCGCCCATCAGGCCGTCGAGCTTCCGCGCGAACGCGCCACGCGGGCCGTCGCCGTCGGTGTAGTAGTGCGTGAGCAGCAAATACGACCCAGGGGCGAGGGCGTCGACATAGCCGCGGACGACGGCCTGCGCCTCGCCGAGGTCCTCGATGTGGTGCAGCACCGCGTTGAGGAGCACCGCGACCGGGCGGTCGAGTTCGAGATGCTCGGCGACCACCGGATCTTTCAGCGTCCGCTCGGGATCGAGCGGATCCGCGCCGCTGACGTGCACGAGGTGGTCTTCCAGCAACGCCAGTCCGTGTGCCTGGACCACCGGGTCGTCATCGATGTAGATGACCAGCGCGTCGGGGTTGTACCGCTGCGCCGTCTGGTGCGTGTTCTCGACGTAGGGCATGCCGGAGGCCAGATCGAGGAACTGGTCGACCTCACGGGTGCCGGCGAGGAACCGGACCACCCGGCTCGCCCAGGACCGGAACTCCTTGGCCACCGCGGCGCCGTCGGGGGCCACCGTGAGGAAGGCCTCGACGGCTTGCCTGTCGATCTCGTAGTGATCGTGCCCCCCGAGAAGGGCGTCCTTCATCCTGGCGAGATTGGGCTTGCTGTAGTCGAGGGGTGGTAGCGGGCGCCTCGACACAGCCCGGACCTCGTCCGAAGTCATGGACACGCTCCACCCTTCAGCCGCATGCGGATCGCGGCGAACACGATCCACGGCTCCCTCGACATCGACGGACAGTACTCAGGTTACGACATGGCGTGTAGCAAAGTGAACCTCCCCAAGGGCCTTGCCTACCTGCGGTGATCATCCGTGCGGGCACCGTCGCCTTACCCGAAGGCGAGTTCACTCCAGGTGACACCGCCGTCAGTGGTGCGGTAGACGGCAGATCCACCGTCGGCGTCGGGCTGTCCGTCGACCACGACCCCGACGCGCTCGTCCGGGAAGTCCAGGTCGTTGAGGCAAACACCGCGGTCGCTGAGGACCATCGTCGTCCAGGTCACCCCGCCGTCGCCGGTGCGGTGCAGGAATCCGGTTCCGCCACCCTCCGCCGCGACGGTCGCCGCCGCGGGCGACGCGGCGCTGAAACTCTGGTTGATTCCGAGAGTGGGCCCTTGCGCCGTTCCGGTGAACTGCCCGCCGAGCTTCGGCGCCCGCCACAACCGGCGGACGGTCGCCCCCGGCTGTGGCGACCCCGGTCCCCCGCTGCACAGCGCCAGCACGTGCCCTTGCCGGACTCCGCTTAACGAAGCCGAACTGTCCGCCGGGCAGGGCGGCGGCGCGGCCGCGAACGTCAGGCCGTCGGACGACGTCCAATACTTCTGGACCCGGTAGTCCGACCCCATCGACACCTGGACCCCGCCGCTGGTGGCGATGTCGCCGTAGGTCGAGGAGCCGGTGACGGTGAACCCCGGGACCGGCAGGAGGACCCGGGTGCCGGAGAGCCCGGCGTACAGCGTCGTCGTCGACGGGGTGCCGAAACCAGTGACCATGGCGAACACCCGAGCCCCGGATTCGGTGATTTTCGAAATATAGAAGGGCTCCCGAACTCCGGCGAGCCGGACGCGGGACCAGGAACCGCCGCCGTCGTGACTGGCGAGCAACCGGGTGCCGTCGGAGAGGAAGACGTCGCGCTCGTCGATCACGGTGAGCTTGACCTGGTTGTGGTTGTCCGGCAACGAGATCGGCGGGGCACCGACCCGCCGCCACCGCTTCCCGCCGTCGGCCGTCGACAGCAGGGACGCGCACCATCCCGGCGTCCCGCACGGGGCGAAGCCGAGGACGAACCCGCGCAGCGGCCCGGTCCAGCTCGTCGACGCGGGCGCGAAGCCCTGGGGTACCGACGAATCGGCGGCGGCGGACGGAGTGAGGGCGGCCAGGGCGGTCACCGCGATGGCGGTGAGCGCGGCCCACCGGTTCGGCTTCATGGTCACGAGACGTCCGGCCCCCTCGGGGGTTGCCCGCCATTCGGGGTGAACCGCGGATAGGTCCGGTAAGCTCACGAACCTTGTTTCGCCCGGAGCCGGACCGGGTATACGGCGTTCGGCCGGTGAGACGGAGGTAGCACCGATGGACGACGCGGGTCCGCGTGCTGGCGGTGATGACGACGGAGACCTTGATGCCGGAACCACTCAACGAAGGTTCAGCCTGAACGTCCACGACCCGGATCACCTGCCGCGCAAACTCGCCGGCCGGTACGAGGTGGGGGATCTGCTCGGCCGCGGCGCGACCGCGCGTGTCTTCCGCGCCCACGACCTGCTCGAACAGCGCGAGGTCGCGCTGAAACTGTTCCACGCCGACACGATGACCCGCGACGAACGCCGCCGTGACCAGGAGATCCAAACCCTCAGCGTGGTCCGTCATCCCGGGCTCGTCCCGTTGTACGACGCGGGCTCCGATGACGGCTACAGCTATCTCACGATGCGCCTGGTCGACGGGCCGAACCTGGCCCAGCGCCTGCGTTCCGGCACGCTCTCCCCGGACGCGGTCGTCGACCTGGCGGCCCGGCTGGCCGACGCGCTCGCGCACGTCCACGCGCACGGAATCACCCACCGCGACCTGAAACCGGCGAACATCCTGATGGCCGACGACGGCCCGCTGATCGGCGATTTCGGGGTCGCGCACGCCTTCGACGCGACCAGGGTGACCGAGACCGGCGGCGTGGTCGGCACAGCCGCGTACATGGCGCCCGAACAGGTCCGCGGCGAGAACATCGGCCCGCCCGCCGACGTCTACGCGCTCGGGCTGGTGCTGCTCGAATGCCTGTCCGGGGAACGGGAGTACATCGGCACACCGGTCGAGGCCGCGGTCGGCAGGCTGCACCGGCAGCCGCGAATCCCCACCGGCCTGTCGGTGACCATGACGACGCTGTTACGCGGGATGACCGCGCGGAAGCCGTCGCAGCGCCCGACCGCCGCGGCGATCTCGCGGATCCTGCTGGAGGACTCGACCGGGACGAAGGTCGCCTACCTCGCACCGGTTACCCGCAAGCGCGCGGCGGTGCTCGCCGCGATCAGCGCACCGGCCGCCGCGATCACCATCGGTGTACTGCTGGCGGTCAACCAGACCGGGCCGAACCCGCCGGTTCAGCCGGGCGGGTCGCCCCCTCCGGCGGCGACCGGCACCTCCGGCCCGGCGGCGGAGGGGACACCGCCCTCGGGGGCCGTCGAGATACCCGCCAGCGGCGCGAAGGCACCCCATGACACGGTCGTGGTGACGGTGCCGGTCTCCGCGAATCCACCCGGCACCTTGGGAAATGTCGGCGTCACGTCGACACCGAGTGGCGCGACCGCGTCCAGCGGCGATCCGAGCACCTCGGAAAAGCCAGGCAAGTCGAAGACCCGGATCAAATCGAATACGAAGACCCGGGGCCCCGGCTGAGCGTCCGCTCCGCTGTGATGTCCACTGTGGACGATGATGGGAGACGGCGATGACCTATATCAACGACCCGCGCGAGCCGCAGGAAGAGATCGTCGAGCGGACACCGACCAGGATCCGCGTTGTAAGGATCGTCAACGCCCTCGTCCACGCGGTGTGCTGGATCTTCGCGCTGGTGCTGATCCTGCACATTCTGCTCGTGTTCGGCGAGGCCAATCCCGGCAACGGGTTCGCGCAGCTGATCGACCAGTGGTCGCGCGGGGTCTCTCTCGGCCTGCGCAACCTGTTCACGCCGGACAGTCCCAAACTGCGGACCCTGCTGAACGACGGCCTCGCCGCGCTGCTGTGGCTGATCATCGGCGGTGTGGTGACCGACCTGGTCTCGCGGATCGGCCTCCCGGGCCCGCGCAGGGTCTGGTACCGGCGAACACTCAGTTGAGCGAGCCCGGGTTCCCCGGCGGGACGTCACCGGCGCCTTCGGCCTGCTCGGCCGGGGCGTCGGTGGCATCCGCCCTGACCTCCACGGCCTGAGCGGCGGGTCGCCGCTGCCCGGTTTCCGGCTCGGTGTCGAAATGCTGACGGCACCGACGGCCGTAGCGTCTCGAATGCACGGTCATCGTGGCACCTCCTTCTCTACCGACCACGATCCCTCAATCATGTGACGCGCGCCACTCGTTCACCCGGGCTCATTTGCCGAATTCCGTCACGATCGCGGCACAGAAGGCGGGCAGGTCGTCGGGATTCCGGCTGGAGATCAGGCCGTTGTCGTTGACGACCTCCTGGTCCACGACGGTGCCGCCGGCGTTGCGGATGTCGGTGCGCACGCTGGGATACGACGTGAGCGTGCGGCCACGGACGACGTCGGCCTCGACCAGCGTCCACGGCCCGTGGCAGATGACCCCGACCGGTTTGCCGCTGTTCACGAAATCGCGGACGAAGCGGACAGCGTTCTCGTCAGCGCGCAGATTGTCCGGATTCATCGTGCCGCCGGGGAGCACCAGCGCGTCGAAGTCGTCGACCGTGACGTCCTTGACGACCCGGTCCACGGTGAACTTGTCCGCCTTGTCGATGTCGCCGTTCATGGCTTGGATCTCGCCGGATTCCAGCGAGACGACCTCGGCCGTGGCCCCGGCTTCGGTGACCGCTTTGCGCGGTTCGACCAGTTCGACCTGTTCCACGCCGTCGGCCGCGAGGATGGCCACGCGGCGTCCCTTCAGCGATGTCGCCATGGGTTCCTCCTGAGCTCGTCTTCCGCCCCCGGGATTACCCCGGAGCGGAGTCGCCGAACCATGGGCATGAACCGGCGTCGCGGCGGGTATCAGTCCTCATGCGACTTCGGCGAGCGGACCTGGGGTCCCCCGGTATCGGGAGGCGGCGCAGAGGGCGTGGCTTCGGCTACCTCGCCCCGGACGGCGAGCCGCTGGCGGACAAGGAAGTGGTCGAGCGGATCACCGCGCTGGCGATCCCGCCCGCGTGGCGGCGCGTGTGGATCTCGCCGTACGACAACGCGCACGTCCAGGCGGTCGGTGTGGACGACGCCGGGCGGCGCCAATACCTCTATCACCCGGATTGGCGACGGGCACGGGACGAAGAGAAACACGAGCGCGTCCTCAGGCTGGCCCGGAAGCTGCCCAAGCTGCGTGAGGCGGTCCAGGAAGACCTCGATTCCCGTGGGCTCACCCGCGAACGTGTGCTCGCCGGTGCGCTGCGCATGCTCGACCTCGGCGTGTTCAGGACCGGCGGGGAGGACTACGCCGACGAGAACGGCACACACGGGGTGGCGACGTTGCTGTGCGAACACGTCTCGGTCAGCGAAGGCTGCCTGCTCTGCGACTACCCCGCGAAGGGCGGGATCCAGCGGAAGGTCCGGCTGCGCGACGACGGTCTCGTGCGGCTGGTCCGGTCGCTGCGACGGGCGCGTGGTGGGGAGGTGCGCCTGCTCGCCTATCGCGACGGCCGCGGGTGGCAGGAGGTCCGGGCCGACGACATCAACGAACGGCTCAAGGAACTCGTGGGCGAGGACTTCACCGCGAAGGATCTGCGCACGTGGAACGCCACCGTGCTCGCCGCGGCCGCCTTCGCGGGACAGGAAAAGCCGTCCAGCCGGCGCGGCCTGAATCGGATCGAGAAGACCGTGATGACCGAAGTCGCCGAGGGCCTCGGCAACACGCCCGCCGTCGCCCGTCGGTCCTATGTGGACCCTCGCGTGATCACGGCGTACCACGAGGATCGGACCATCGAGCGCGCGACGCGACGAGCGGAGAAGGCAGCCGATCCCACTGAGGCCCGTGACATCGTGGAGCGGGCGGTGGTGCGGCTACTGGGTGGGTCTTGAGGCCTCGATGGCGAGGACCGCGATGTCGTCGTGTGTCCCGCTGCCGAGCCAATCCCGCACCGCGGACCGGACCCGGCCGACGACCTCGCGGCCGGACAGGCCCCGGCAGCGGGTCAGCAGTTCGCGCAGCCGTTCGTCGCCGAACAGGTCCGACGGCCGCTCGTGGTGGCGTGCTTCGGTGATCCCGTCGGTGTAAAGCAGGCAGACGTCGCCTTCGGCCAGCTTGACGGCCGTCTCGGCGAAACGGGCCTGCGGAGAGATCCCGACCAGGGTGCCGGGCAAGGTGATCTCGTCGACCCCACCGCGGCGGCGCACCACCAGCGGCGCGGGATGTCCGCCGGAAGCCAAGGTGACACCGAGACCGTCTTCGCCCGCCAGCACCGAACCGAGCACCAGCGTGGCGAACCGGCCGCTGCCGCCGGTGATGAGCAGGGAGTTAAGCAGGCTCAGCAACGTCGTGTTGTCGCGCTCGACGAGGTTGAGTGCGGCGAGGGTCTGCCGGACCCGGCCGGTGAGCGCGGCCGCCTCGGCGCCCTTGCCGCAGACGTCGCCGAGGACGAACATCGCGCCGCCGTCCTCGCGTGGAAGGACGTCGTAGAAGTCACCGCCGACGTCGAGCAGCCCGGCCGACGGCTCGTACCAGACATCGAACTTGGCGCCGGGGACTTCCGGCGGCGGCGTCGGGCGCAACGTGGTCTCCAGGCCGCGGGTGGCCTCTTCCTGGCGGGCGTAGCGGTGCGCGTTCGCCAGCGCGGTCCCGGCCGCACGGGCGAACTCGGCCACCGCGCGCGGGTGGTCGTCGCCGAACGCGGGTGTGCCGCGCCTGCCGAGCACGACCGCGCCGGTGACCCCGGCACCACCGTCGAGTCCCAGCGAGACCACGGTGACCGACTGATGGACGGCGAGCCGTTCCGCGACGACCGCGGGCAGCGCCGCGACCTCTTCCTCCGGAACGGTCTTGGCCTCGGGTTCGTCGGTGGCGGCGAAGGTTCCGGCGAGCACCGGCGCCAGCTGGGCCGGGACACGGCGGATATGGCCGTGACCGTGGTTGGTGCGGTGATCGCAGCTCCACCACTCCCACCGGCCGCGGGTGGCCGGCAGCAGGACGAACACGCAGTCGGCGAGTTCGGCCGCCGCGACCTCGGCGATCACCTTCGCCGTCCCGTGCCGTCCCCGTGTGGAGGCCAGCCGTGGCGCCGAAGCGGCGAGGAAGCCGTCGACACGCGGGCCGTCGGCCGCGACCGCTGAGGTCACCGTCCACGCGTGCCAGCCTCCGGGCAACGTCCGGATCCGCGCGGGAAACCGGCGGCCGGTGTGCTCGACATGGCCGACGTCGGGTCCTTCGGCGGTCAGCACCGGGCGGCCGCCGCCGAACAGCTCACGGGCGGCCGGATTCGACCAGCGCAGCGTGCCGCCGACGTCCTGCACGAGCACCGCGTCACGCACGTCTTCGAGCAGCTCGCGCCAGAACCTCCCGGATTCGGGCAGCGCTCCCTCGCTCGTCGTGGACGACGGCTCCGAGGGGAGCGACGTCGAGGCCGGGGCCGGCCGTGACACCATTCCCGGACCTCCTCCTGCCTGGCGGGTAGCGCAGTGTGAGCGGGCGGACTGGCTCGAAGTGTAGGTCGGATCATGGCACGCTGATGCGACGACCATGGCTTGGCATGCGTGGTGGAGAGGGTCGACACAGATGACACAGCACTCCCAAAGGGACCGGACCCCCGTGAAAGGTGGTGGCGCCCAGGTGGACGAAGCGACCCTGGAACGCCTGCTCTCGGCGGCCCGCGACCTCGGGGACGGCAACTTTCGGCGGCGGTTCGTAGCGCACGGCGACGGGCTCACGGCCCAGCTCGCCGTCGCCTTCAACGACATCGCCGAACGCAACCAGCGGCTGGTGAGCGAGCTCCTGCGCGTCCGCGAGGCGGTCGGCAAGGAAGGCAGGCTGACCGAGCGCGTCGCGGCCGAGATCGGCCCCGGCGGCTGGGCCACCGCGGTCGACGTGGTCAACGGGCTGATCGAGGACGTGAGCAGGCCGACGGCCGAGCTCAACCGGGTCCTCGGCGCGGTCGCCGAGGGCGACCTGTCGGAGTCGATGCCGCTGGAGGTCGGCGGGCGGCCGTTGCAGGGTCAGTTCGCCGAGGTGGCGAAGACGTTGAACGGCCTGATCAAACAGCTTTCCCGGTTCGCGACCGAGGTCACCAGAGTGGCCCGCGAGATCGCCACCGAAGGCCGTCTCGGCGGCCAGGCCGAGGTCCCGGGCGTGGCGGGCACCTGGCGTGACCTGACCGACAACGTCAACGTCATGGCCAGCAACCTGACCGACCAGGTCCGCAACATCGCCCAGGTGACCACCGCGGTGGCGCGGGGCGATCTGACCCAGAAGATCAACGTCGACGCGCGCGGCGAGATCCTGGAACTCAAGAACACCGTCAACATCATGGTCGACCAGCTCTCGGCCTTCGCCGACGAAGTCACCCGGGTCTCCCGTGAGGTGGGTAGCGAAGGCCGTCTCGGCGGCCAGGCGCAGGTCCCCGGCGCGGCGGGCACGTGGCGCGACCTCACCGACTCGGTGAACCTGATGGCGGACAACCTCACCGACCAGGTCCGCAACATCGCCCAGGTGGCGACGGCGGTGGCCGAGGGCGACCTGTCACAGAAGATCAACGTCGACGCGCGCGGCGAGATCCTCGAACTCAAGAACACGCTGAACACCATGGTCGACCAGCTGTCGGCCTTCGCCGACGAAGTCACGCGGGTCGCGCGCGAGGTGGGTAGCGAAGGGCGTCTCGGCGGCCAGGCGACGGTGCCGGGCGTCGCCGGGACCTGGCGCGGGCTCACCGACTCGGTGAACCAGATGGCCGACAACCTGACCGACCAGGTCCGCAACATCGCCCAGGTCACCACGGCAGTGGCGAAGGGCGACCTGACGCAGAAGATCACGGTCGACGCGCGCGGCGAGATCCTCGAACTGAAGACGACCGTCAACACGATGGTCGACCAGCTGTCGTCGTTCGCCGACGAAGTCACCCGGGTGGCGCGCGAGGTCGGCACGGAAGGTCAGCTCGGCGGCCAGGCGCAGGTGCCCGGTGTCGCCGGGACCTGGCGCGACCTCACCGGGTCGGTCAACTTCATGGCGAACAACCTCACCGCGCAGGTCCGCAACATCGCCCAGGTGGCGACGGCGGTGGCCAAGGGCGACCTGTCACAGAAGATCGCCGTCGACGCCAAGGGCGAGATCCTCGAACTCAAGAACACGCTGAACACCATGGTCGACCAGCTGTCGGCCTTCGCCGACGAAGTCACCCGCGTCGCCCGCGAGGTCGGCAGCGACGGACGGCTCGGCGGCCAGGCCACCGTGCCCGGCGTGGCCGGGACGTGGAAGGACCTGACCGACAACGTCAACTTCATGGCGAACAACCTGACCGACCAGGTGCGCAACATCGCCCAGGTCACCACCGCCGTCGCGAAGGGCGACCTGACGCAGAAGATCATCGTCGACGCGCGCGGCGAGATCCTGGAGCTCAAGAACACCGTCAACATCATGGTCGACCAGCTCTCGGCCTTCGCCGACGAAGTCACCCGGGTCTCCCGTGAGGTGGGTACCGAAGGCAAACTCGGCGGCCAGGCGCAGGTGCGCGGCGTCGCCGGGACCTGGAAGGACCTCACCGACAACGTCAACGTCATGGCCGACAACCTCACCGATCAGGTGCGGAGCATCGCCACGGTGACGACAGCGGTGGCGAACGGGGACCTGTCGAAGAAGATCGCGATCGACGCGCAGGGCGAGGTCGCCGTCCTCGCCGAGACGATCAACAGCATGGTCGAGACGCTGCGCGCGTTCGCCGACGAGGTCACGCGCGTCGCCCGCGAGGTGGGCACCGAAGGCATCCTCGGTGGTCAGGCCCGCGTCCCGAACGTGGCGGGCACGTGGAAGGCGTTGACGGACAACGTGAACGTCATGGCCGACAACCTGACCGGCCAGGTCCGCAGCATCGCGACCGTGACCACCGCGGTGGCGCAGGGCGATCTGTCGAAGAAGATCGACATCGACGCCCGCGGCGAGATCCTGGAACTCAAGACGACCATCAACACGATGGTCGACCAGCTGTCGTCGTTCGCTTCCGAGGTCACGCGTGTCGCGCGCGAGGTGGGCACGGACGGCACGCTCGGCGGGCAGGCGGAGGTGCCCGGCGTCGCCGGCACGTGGTCGCGGCTGACCGAGGGTGTGAACCAGCTGGCCGGGAACCTGACCACCCAGGTGCGGGCGATCGCGCAGGTGGCCACCGCGGTGACCGCGGGCGACCTGACCCGGCACATCACCGTCGACGCGTCCGGGGAGGTGGCCGAGCTCAAGGACAACATCAACCAGATGATCGCGAACCTGAAGGAGACCACCCGCGCCAACCGCGAACAGGACTGGCTCAAGACCAACCTGGCCCGGCTGTCCGCGCTCATGCAGGGGCACCGCGATCTCGCTTCGGTGGCTTCGCTGATTCTGTCCGAGCTGACGCCGCTGGTGTCCGCGCAGCAGGGCGCGTTCTTCCTCGCCCGCGAGGACGAGCAAGAGGAAACGGTCCTGGAAAGCATCGCCACCTACGGGCTGGCGAAATCCCAAGCGGGGCTTCGCTTCTCCCCCGGCGAGTCGCTCATCGGCCAGGCAGCCGTCGACCGCCGCACGATACTGGTCCACGAAGCGCCGCCGGAGTACGCGCTCATCTCGTCGGGCCTCGGCTCGGCCGCGCCGGTGAACGTGATCGTGCTGCCGGTGCTGTTCCAGGGCGAGGTGCTCGGCGTGCTGGAACTGGCGACGATCAACGCGTTCAGCACCGTCCACATCGATCTGCTGGAGCAGCTGAAGGAGACCATCGCGGTCAACGTCAGCACCATCCAGTCGAACTCGCGCACCGAGGCGCTGCTGACCGAATCCCAGCGCCTGGCACAGGAACTGCGCGCGCGGTCCGAGCAGTTGCAGGCGCAGCAACGAGAACTGCGCCGGTCCAACACGGATCTCGCGGAGAAGGCGGCGCTGCTGGCGCAGCAGAACCGCGACATCGAGGTCAAGAACAGCGAGATCGAGCAGGCGCGGCAGGAACTCGAAGAGCGCGCCGGGCAGCTGACCATGGCGTCGCAGTACAAATCCGAGTTCATGGCGAATATGTCGCACGAGCTGCGGACCCCGCTCAACAGTGCGCTGATCCTCGCGAAACTGCTTTCGGAGAACCCGGACGGGAACCTGTCGGAGAAGCAGATCCAGTTCGCGCGGACGATCTACTCGGCGGGCAGCGACCTGCAACAGCTGATCAACGACATCCTCGACATGGCCAAGGTCGAGGCCGGGCATCTCGATCTCCAGATGTCCGACGTCACGCTGCCCGAAGTGGTCGAGTACGTCGAATCGATCTGCCGTCCGCTCACCTCGGACAAGGGCCTGGAGTTCGCCGTCCTGATCGACCCACCGGTGCCGTCGTCGATCCACACCGACGAACATCGCTTGCAGCAGGTGCTGCGGAACCTGCTGTCGAACGCGGCGAAGTTCACCGACGAGGGCGGCGTGCGCCTGCACATCCGGATGGCCGACGCGGGTGAAGTGGAAGCCGAATCACTACGGCAGGCCCCCGGCGTCCTCGCGTTCGCCGTCGAGGACACGGGGATCGGCATCGCGCCGGACAAACTCGCGATCATCTTCGACGCGTTCCGCCAGGCCGACGGCACCACCAGCCGTAAGTACGGCGGCACCGGGCTGGGCCTGTCGATCAGCCAGCAGCTGACGGAATTGCTCGGCGGCGAACTGCGCGTCCGCAGCGAACCCGGCAAGGGCAGCACGTTCACCCTGTACCTGCCGGTCAGCGCGTCGAACTTGATCGTCCCGACCGCGGCGGCAGGCGGTGTCCCGCTGATCATGGCCGTGCCGCGGGTGGCCCCTCCCGCGCCCTCACAGCGGTTCCACGGCGAGAAGATCCTGATCGTCGACGACGACCTGCGCAACGTCTTCGCGCTGGCCGCCGTCCTGGAGCGCAACGGCCTGGAAGTCATCTACGCCGAGACCGGTGTCGCGGGCATCCGGGCCCTGGAACGGCACGAGGACACCGCACTGGTCCTGATGGACGTGATGATGCCCGAACTGGACGGCAACGCCACGATCACCGCGATCCGGGCCGAGGCCGCACACGAAGACCTGCCCGTGATCGCTGTCACAGCGAAGGCGACCGCGGAGGACAAGGCGCGGACGCTGGCTTCGGGGGCGGACGACTACGTGACCAAGCCTGTCGACACCGACAAGCTGCTGGACCTGATCGCTGTGCACCTCGAGGCCGACGCCGCCTCCAGCGGCCTCTCGCAGGCCGTGTCGCCCTCGGAGGCCGGTGACTGAAGTCCGAAGTACGTGGCGCCCGGGTATCGGTCGGGTGGGCGTGGCCGGTGTCCGGAGGGGTGTGTGGAAATAGGGACGTTGAGTGTCCCTATTTCCATACACCCCCGTATTCTGACCGGCGCGGGTCGGCAGCACCGTCCTGAAGCCCACTCCAGCTCGCTCCGGAAACGAAAGAACCCGCAGGCCAGAAGCCTGCGGGTCTCCTTCGAAGCGGTGGAGCGGGTGACGGGAATCGAACCCGCGTAGCTAGTTTGGAAGACTAGGGCTCTACCATTGAGCTACACCCGCGTGCCCCCGGAGTACCGGGTGCGAAAGCAGCTTAGCGTGACCCGCTAGGCTGTGTGTACACCCCCCGGGAAGATCGGGGAGTCACGGGATGTGGCGCAGCTTGGTAGCGCATCCGCTTTGGGAGCGGAGGGTCGCAGGTTCAAATCCTGTCATCCCGACCATAGGTCTTTGACCTGCGATTGTACCTCTTATTTGGGCCGGAAGACTCGGCCCGGAAGCTAGTGCGGCACTCAGCGACACTCCGCTTTGCGGATTTTCGCCTGCCGCCTCGCACCCTCCAGCCCGCTCGGAGTTTGCCGTCGCGACCGAATAGGACAGAGCCGCTCAGCGCTTCGGCGAAGTCCTGAGCCGCACGAGCCCCGACGCTGGTCGGCCACCGCGCATCCGGGCAGGATGAAGATCATGGAGATCCGCCCCGCCCGCACCACCGACGCTCCCGCCGTGACCGCGCTGCTCGCCGAGCTGGGCTACCCGGACAACAGCGAGGCCGGCGTGCGCCGCCGCCTCGAGCGTTGGTCCCGTCATCCCGAAGGTGCCGCGTTCGTCGCCGAATCGGACGGCACGGTGGTCGGTGTGGTCGCGGTGGTCGCGATCCCTTTTCTCGAGAAGGAAGGCTCCGGAGGACGGATCGTGGCCTTGGTGGTGGACGGGGCCCAGCGCGGCGCGGGGATCGGACGTGAGCTGGTCGCCGCGGCCGAAGCGGAGGCGCTGCGCTTGGGCTGCAACACCATGGAGGTCACCAGTTCCCGCCACCGGACCGGCGCGCACGCCTTCTACCGGGCGCGGGGATACCAGGATCGCTGCGAAGACAGCGCCCGGTTCGTGCGACGGCTGAACGTCTGACCAGCTCCCGCATGAGGGGAGCGCTAGGCCCACCCAGTATTACGCCGTCGACAACTACGACGACCTGCCCCGCCGCCTGCCCCCGCGTTTCGTCCTCTAGTTGCGGTCCTTGCGCGTGCAACTACCGCAACTAGAGGACGAATTGCGGTAAGACTGGCGGCGTGAAAGACGATCGTCAGGTGGAAGCACTCTTGAGGGAGCTGGCCCCACAGGTCATCGGGTTGCTGGTGCGCAGGCACGGGCAGTTCGACGCTTGCGAGGACGCCGTCCAGGAAGCGCTCCTCTCGGCCTCGCAACAGTGGCCGGAGCAAGGCATCCCGGACAGTCCGAAGTCCTGGCTCGCGACGGTCGCGTCACGGCGCCTTGTCGACGAGTGGCGCAGCGAGAGCGCCCGCCGCCGTCGCGAAGAGAACTCCGCGGTGATGGACCTGGCCGGTCCGGGCGAAGCGTCCACAGTGTCCTCATCGGACGACACGCTCACCGTGCTCTTCCTGTGCTGCCACCCTTCCCTGTCCGCGTCGTCACAACTCGCGCTGACGCTGCGCGCGGTCGGCGGCCTGACCACCGGCGAGATCGCGACCGCTTTCCTGGTCCCGGAATCGACGCTGGCCCAGCGGATCAGCCGTGCGAAACAGACCATCAGGAAGGCGGGCGCGGAGTTCGTCCTGCCGCCGTCCGCCGAACTCGCCGAACGGCTCCGCGTCGTCCTCCACGTGCTGTACCTGATCTTCAACGAGGGCTACACGACCAGCGGCGGCCCCGACCTGCACCGCGCCGATCTGACCGCCGAGGCGATCCGGCTGACCAGGTTGCTCCGGCGGCTCATGCCCGACGAGGACGAGGTCACCGGGCTGCTCGCACTCATGCTGCTGACCGACGCCCGCCGCGCCGCCCGTGCCGGTGAGGACGGCTCGCTCATCCCCCTCGCCGACCAGGACCGCTCGCTCTGGAACGCGGAAGTCATCGCCGAAGGGGTCTCGCTGGTGAGCGCGGCGCTGGAAGCGGGCCCGGTCGGGCCGTACCAGGTGCAGGCCGCGATCGCCGCCGTCCACGACGAGGCGGCCACCGCGGCAGGCACCGACTGGTCACAGATCCTCGCACTCTACGACGTCCTCGAGAAGGTCTCGCCCGGCCCGATCGTCACGCTCAACCGTGCCGTCGCGGTCGCCGAGGTCAACGGCCCGGCGGCGGGCCTCGAACTGCTCGCCACCCTCGACGACGACGGCCGGATGAGCCAGACACACCGCCTCGATTCCGTCCGCGGGCATCTGCTGGAACTGGCCGGAGACACCGGCGCCGCACGCGAGGCCTACCTCCGGGCCGCCGGTAAGACCGCAAGCGAACCCGAAAAGCAGTACCTGTCCCGGCGCGCGGAGCGGCTCACCGAATGACGCGGCAGACGATGGTGCCGTGCCGCTGATCTTCCCGACGGTCATCCGGGTCGCCTTCGACCACACGTCTTTCAAGTCGTACGACGGCGCCCCGCCGTGGCCCAGCGCCGACGCGGTGGTGCTGATCGTCGTGGCCGAAGTGTTCTTTACGAAGAGCGGTCAAGCCCGTATGTCACTCATCGGCTTTCCTGGCGGTGGCCATGGCGCGCTCGGTCTCCCAGAACGCCCGCATCGACACGATCAGCCCGTCCTCGCGCACCCGGTAGACGAACACGCCGTCGGTGTCGACGCGATAACCCCCTGGCAGGTACGTCGTGATCGTCCCGACGTTCGCGACCTCGTCACCGGCCGCGTGGGAATCGCGGATGGTGAACTGGAAGCGCTCGACGTTCGCGATCGTCTTGTCCCAGAAGGCACTGATCCCGTCTTGCCCGTGGTGCCCCTTGCCCTCCTCGTCGAACATGGACGGGCCGATCGGGTCCTCGACGACGGCGTCCCCGGCGAAGAGTTCGAGCCAGGCGGCCTTGTCGCCGGCGGTCACGGCGGTCATCGAGCGGAACGCGGCCTGGCGCGCGGGCGGCTGTGTGGCGGCCGGATCCCAGCAGACGTCGACACCCATGGCTCAGTCTCCGATCTTAGCGATGATCTCGTCGCCGAACTTCTTGATGGAATGGAGTTTCGGGCCGACTTCGGCGTCGAAACCGAGGCCGTCGAACACCCACGGCATGGTGATGACGTCGGTGACGCCGAGGTCGCCCTGCTCGCGGTAGCCGTCGAGACCGAACTTGTCGATGCAGACGGCCTGGTACTCGAAGGGGTCTTCGGCGCGGCCCTGTTCGGCCAGCAGCCCGCGCAGCTTCGCGATCGTTTCGCGGAGGTCGTCGAACCTCATCATCGCCGACGACCAGCCGTCGGCGACCCTGGCGGCCCGGCGCAGCGCGACGTCGGTGTGGCCGCCGATGTAGAACGGCACGCGCGACGGCGGCGTCGGGCTCATCTGGAGCTTGTCGAAGTCAAAGAACTCGCCGTGAAACTCGACCATCCCGCCGTCGAGGATCAGCCGCAGCACCTCGATGGCCTCGTCCACGCGCTTGCCGCGCTTCTCGTACGGGGCGCCGCACCAGCGGAACTCCTCCGGCGACCAGCCGACGCCGAGCCCGAGGCCGAAGCGGCCGCCGGTCAGCGCCGCGACCGAGTTGACCTGGCGTGCCAGCAGGACCGGATTGCGGGAGCCGAGTTTGAGCACAGAGGTGTAGAACGTGAGCCGTTCGGTGACCGCGCCCATCGAGGCGGCCGCGACCAGCGGATCGGCCCACGGCGTCTCCTCGGTCCAGAACCGGCTGCCGTCCGGTGTGTACGGATAGTCGGCCGAGACGGTTTCGGAATAGAACAGGGAATCCGGGAGCGCGATCGAGGAGAACCCCGCCTCTTCGGCGGCACGGGCGAGCTCGCCCAGCTGATCGAGTGGATTCATCGCGATCGACAGGGTGAACTTCATGAGGGCGAACTATAACGTGTTCTAGTTTGGCCCGCCAGTGTGCGCGGTGACCGAGAGCACTGGCGGGAACCGCCGGCGCACCGGCCGCGTTGACCAGGCAAAAGGCCGAACGATTCCTGGAGTGAACCCATGGGCACCGCGATCTTCCTGATCGTGCTCCTCGTCGTGGTGGTCGGCGGCGGCATCTACTTCGCGAAATCCCAGGCGGCGGCCAAGAAGCGCCAGCTGGACGACGCGAAAGCCGACGCACGGCGCCTCGTCGAGCGACTCGGCGGTCAGGTCATGAACATCACCGGCACGGACATCGCCTCCCAGCAGGCGATGGCGGACGCGTCCGAACGCTTCACCGCGGCAGGCTCCCAGATGGAGCAGGCGCAGACCATCGAGCAGGCCCGGCTCGTGCGCGAGACGGCCATCGAAGGCCTCTACTACGTCCGCGCGGCCCGGCTCGCGATGGGCATGGACCCCGGTCCGGAGCTGCCCGGCAGCGAGGAGCGCGACCGTGCCGGCAAGGTCACCGAACACCGCTCTGTCGACGTCGAGGGCGAGCACTACGAGGCTTCGCCGGACCCGAGCCAGCGGACGCCGCACTACTACCCCGGTGGCCGTGTGGCCGGCCGTCCGGTGCCGCAGGGCTGGTACAGCGAGCCGTGGTGGAAGCCCGCGCTCGTCGCCGGTGCCTGGGGTCTCGGTTCGATGCTGCTGTTCAGCGCGATGTTCTCCGGTATGGCAGGGATCGCGAGCGCGTCGGCCTGGGAGTCGGGCCACGACGCGGGCCAGGGAGACGCCGGGGCGGCCGACGGCGGCGGTGACGCGGGTGGCGACGCCGGTGGAGACACGGGCGGGGACGCCGGTGGGTTCGACGGTGGCGGGTTCGATGGCGGCGGCTTCGACGGTGGCGGGTTCGACTTCTAAGCCCTGAGAGATGAGAAGAACGGGACTTCATTGCAAATTTTGCAATGAAAGTCCCGTTCATAGCAGGCCTTCTTCCTGTGTCGTTCGGTGTCGGCCGGGTTCGGCTGCCGGTCGGGTCAAGTCCGTGAAGGACTCCTTAAGGGACTCTGGGGCCCTCGAAGTTCCCCTCACCCGGCCCGGAACGCCACCCCTGGCCACAGCCACCCCACCAGCCACAACAACGGTGCGAGAAAGACCCCTTCCCCACTCTCAAGGCAGGGATGGAGGCCTTCGAACCCCCGCCAGTCGGGAGCCCCGGGTCAAGTCCGTGAAGGACTCCCTAAGGGACTCTGGGTCCCTCGAAGTTCCCCTCACCGACCCGGGGCGCGTCCCAGCATCACCAGCGCCCCCACCAAGTGAATGAAGGCCCCTTTGCTTGCGCCTGGCGCAAGCAAAGGGGGCTTCATGTACTTCAGGCGGGCAAAGAGCCGGTCACCTTGTCGCGCAGAGTCCGCGAACCAGGCGTGGGGCCCACCCACAGCCTCGATGCTATGAACGGCCCCGTTCCCAGCATCCTCAGGCTGGCTGACAGGTGGGGCACCAAAACAGGTTCCGCGCGGCCAGGTCGCTGCGCAGCACCGGCGTCCCGCACACCAGACACGGCTCCCCGGCCCGGCGGTACACGTAGACCTCACCCCCGTGCCGGTCCTGCCGCGGCGCGCGGCCGGTCGCCTTGGGCAGGTGCTCGGGCGCGACCGTGTCGATCCGTCCCACCCGGACACCGTGCCGCATGAGCGTCACGAGATCCGCCCACATGTCGTCCCACAGCCCGCGATCGAGCGCACGGCCCGGGAGGAGCGGGGCGACGCCGTGCCGGAACAGCACCTCGGCGCGGTACACGTTGCCGACGCCCGCCAGTACGGACTGGTCCATCAGCAAAGCCGCGATGGACGTCTTGGACCGCGTGATCCGCTCCCACGCCTTGTCCGGCTTCGCGTCCCGGCGCAGTGGGTCCGGCCCCAGCCGGGCCTTGATCGCGTCGACGCGCGGTGCGTCCAGGAGTTCGCATTGGTTCGGTCCGCGCAGGTCGGCGGAATGCGTCGGGCCGACCAGGCGCATCCGCACCTGACCGACCGGTTCGGCCACCGGCAGCGGCTCGTCGGAGAACGTGCCGTACAGGCCGAGGTGGATATGCACTGTCCCGTGTGGACCGTAGTCGTGGAACAGGTGTTTCCCGTACGCCTCGGCCTTCACCAGTACCCTGCCGTCCAAACGGGACGCTTCGGTGCCGAAGCGTCCCTGCGGGCTGCTCACTTCGACAGGGTGGCAGGCGAAACGGCGTTTGTGCAGACGTGCCAGTCGATGGAGCGTGTGCCCCTCGGGCATGTCAGTGCTCGGGCAGCGGCGGCGGCCAGCCGGTGTTCTCGTAGTCCAGGATCTGCTGGACGCGGCGGCCGTGGCGCTCGTCCGGGCTCGGCGGGGTCGCGAGGAACGCCTCGACGATCTCGGTGGCCTCTTCGGTGGTGTGCATCCGCGCGCCGACGCCGATCAGCTGGGCGTGGTTGTGCTCGCGGGTGAGCTTCGCGGTCTCGACGCTCCACGCGAGGCCGGCGCGAGCACCCTTGACCTTGTTGGCCGCGATCTGCTCGCCGTTGCCGGAACCGCCGACGACGATGCCGAGGCTGCCCTCGTCCGCGACGACCCGGCGGGCCGCCTCGATGCAGAAGGCGGGGTAGTCGTCCGCCGCGTCGTAGACGAAGGGACCGACGTCCTCGACGTCGTGGCCCTGTTCCTTGAGGTGGGCCACGAGGTGGTTCTTCAGTTCGAAACCGGCATGGTCAGAGCCAAGGTAGACACGCACAGCGCGAAGTCTGCCATCACAAGGCTTCTCGGGCATGCTCTGGGGGTGGACATCTGGGGCCAGCGCGGATCCGACATCAGACTCGAATGGGGACCCGAAGGCGTCTGCGTCCTCGGCGGAGACTGCGCCGTTCTGATCATCGTCGACGTACTTTCCTTCTGCACCACAACGGATCTAGTCCTCGGCAACGGCGGACGGGTGCTGCCCGTCCGCTGGCGCGACCATCGCGGTGAACAAGCCGCGAAAGAGCGAAGCGCCATCCTCACGGGTGAAAACGAGTGGACCTTGCGACCTTCGTCTGTGATCGAGATCCCTTCCGGCACGCTCCTCGCGCTCCCCTCCCCCAACGGCGCCACGCTCTGCGACGCCGCCGCCACGACCGGCGCCGAAGTCCTGGCGGGCTGCCTGCGCAACGCCTCCGCCGTCGCCGCCCACGCGGCCGGACTCGCGGACGGCAGGCCGATCGGCGTCATCCCGGCCGGGGAACGCTGGGGCATCGACATGCACACCGAGACCAAGACCTTCGGACCGCTGCGGCCCTGCGTCGAAGACCACCTCGGCGCGGGCGCGATCGTGGCCGCGCCGAGCGACTACGGCCGGCTGTCCGCCGAAGCCCGTCTCGCGGCCATCGCAGCGAAAGTGACCGACGTCGGCGAAGCACTGGCAGAGTGCTCCTCAGGGCGTGAGCTCGCTGCGGCCGGACACGGGAACGACGTGACCCTCGCCGCACGGCTCGACACGAGCAGCACGGTTCCGGTGCTGCGCAAGGGAATACTGGAGGATTCGTGACTTGGCTCGAACTCGCGGACGGCGTGTACGCCCGCCGTCACGAGGAGCTGGACCTGACCGTCGGCCTGGTCGTCGGCACTGACCGCTGCCTGGTCGTCGACGTCCGCGGCGACGTCGAGCAGGGCGCCGAACTCGCCGCGGCGGTGCGGGAGATCACGCCGCTGCCGTGGTCGGTCGTCTACACCCACGCGCATTTCGATCACGCCTTCGGCACGACGGCGTTCCTGCCCTGTGACGTCTGGGCACACGAAGGGTGCCTGGCCGAGCTGACCACCTACGGTGAGGGCGCGCGGCGCAAGTGGATCGCGTACTACCTAGCCCAAAACCGCCCCGAAATGGCGGAGGCGCTGGAACGCACCGAACTCACCATGCCGGATCGTCCGGTCGTCGACACCGCCGAGATCGACCTCGGCGGCCGCGTTGTCGTGCTGCGCTTCCTCGGCCGCGCTCACACCGATCACGATTTGTTCGTGCACGTACCTGACGCCGGGATCATCTACGCGGGCGACGCCGTCGAGAACGCCGAAGCGGGCTTCAGCGCGTTCTCCTTCACCGAGGACAGCTCCCTTACGGAGTGGGTCGGCGTGATGGACGCGATCCTCGCGCTGGAACCCAAGGTCATCGTGGCCGGACACGGAGACCCGGTCGACATCGCCTTCATCGAGAAACACCGTGAGGGGTTGCGGGAACTCGTCGCGCTCAAGACACAGATCGCCTCGGGCGACCTCACGACGGACGAAGCCGTCGCGAGGTCCTCCTACCCCGGCGATGTCACCAAGGCCGCACTCGCGACCCCTTAGTCGAAGTTGAGATCCCCGGTCCGGGTGCGCTTCAGCTCGAAGAAGTCCGGGTAGCTCGCCAGCGCGCGGGCGCCATCGAAGACCTTGACGGCGTCCTCGCCGCGCGGGATCGAGCTGAGGACCGGGCCGAAGAAGGCGACGCCGTCGATGTGGATGGTCGGGGTGCCGACGTCCATTCCGACCGGATTCATACCTTCGTAGTGACTCTTTTTCAGCGCCTCGTCGTACTCGGTCGACTCCGCGGCGCCTGCCAGCTCGGCCGGGGCGCCGATGGCCTCGAGGGTCTCCGTGATGACCTTCGGAATGTCCTTGTCACCCTGGTTGTGATGGCGGGTGCCGAACTCCGTGTAGAAGTCGCGCAGGGCCTCCTCGCCGTTCTTCTGTGCCAGCGCGGTCGCGACACGGACCGGTCCCCAGCCACGGTCGAGAAGCTCCTTGTACTGCTCAGGAAGGTCTTCACGGCCGCTGTTGAGCTCGGACAGGCTCATGATCCGGAACCTCAGGTCGAGGTCGCGGTGCTTCGCCACTTCGAGGATCCAGCGCGAGCTGATCCAGGCGAAGGGGCAGATCGGATCGAAGTAGAAGTCGACCTTGGTCGTCTCGGACGGGGCGGTCATCAAGTTCTCCCGGTGCCATCGTCTTGGGGTGGGCCGGTAGCCACAGAGTGCTACACAGCGGCCAACATCGGGGCCATCGGCGTTGTTCCCGTCGTCAGCACCGGCCTCCGCATGATTGGATGCCTGTAGTTGGAAACCAAAACCGATACCGATGACCAGAGGTGCCAGTGCCCGCCCCCAACCTGACCCGAGACCAAGCCAAGCTGCGCGCGGACCTGCTCGACGTCGAGTCCTACGACATCGCGCTCGACCTGACCGACGGCCGCGGCGGTCCCGGTGAGAAGACCTTCACGTCGAAGACGAAGATCAAGTTCGCGAGCGCCAGAAGCGGCGAAGCGTCGTGGATCGACATCGTCGCCGAGGGGATCGAGTCGGCCGTCCTCAACGGGGCGGACCTCGACGTCAGCGGGTACGTCGAGGACAAGGGCGTCGAGCTCCCTGGCCTCGCCGAGTCGAACGAACTCGTCGTGGACGCGGTCTGCCGGTACATGAACACCGGCGAAGGCCTGCACCGGTTCGTCGACCCGGTCGACGACGGCGTCTACCTCTACACCCAGTTCGAGACCGCCGACGCCAAGCGCATGTTCGCCTGCTTCGACCAGCCTGACCTCAAGTCGGTCTACCGGCTCACCGTGATCGCGCCGAAGGACTGGAAGGTCATTTCGAACGCGCTGGTGGAGTCGGCCGACGAGACCCCGGAAGGGGCCGTTCGCACCGTCTTCGCCGTCTCCGAGCGGATCTCGACCTACCTGGTCGCGCTGATCGCGGGCCCGTACAGCGAGTGGCGCGACGAGCACTCCGACGAGCTTGGCACGATCCCGCTCGGCATCTACTGCCGCTCCTCGCTCGCCGAGCACATGGACGCGGACAAGCTGTTCACCGAGACCAAGCAGGGTTTCGCCTTCTACCACGAGAAGTTCGCGACCCCGTACCCGTTCTCCAAGTACGACCAGCTGTTCGTGCCCGAGTTCAACGCGGGCGCGATGGAGAACGCCGGTGCCGTCACCTTCCTGGAGGACTACGTCTTCCGGAGCCGCGTCACGCGCTACGCCTACGAGCGCCGCGCCGAGACGCTGCTGCACGAGATGGCGCACATGTGGTTCGGCGACCTGGTCACCATGCGCTGGTGGGACGACCTGTGGCTGAACGAGTCGTTCGCGACCTTCGCGAGCGTGCTGGCCCAGGCCGAGGCCACCGAGTACAAGAACGCGTGGACCAGCTTCGCGAACATCGAAAAGTCGTGGGCGTACCGGCAGGACCAGCTGCCCTCGACGCACCCGATCGCCGCCGACATCGTCGACCTGCACGCGGTCGAGGTGAACTTCGACGGCATCACCTACGCCAAGGGCGCGAGTGTCCTGAAGCAGCTCGTCGCCTACGTCGGGCTCGACCACTTCCTCGAAGGCCTGAAGGTCTACTTCGGCAAGCACGCCTGGGGCAACGCGACCCTCGCGGACCTGCTGGGCGCACTGGAAGAGGCGTCCGGCCGCGACCTGTCGTGGTGGAGCGCGCAGTGGCTGGAGACCACCGGTCTCAACTCGCTGAGCCCGCGCTACGAGATCGGCGCCGATGGCGCGTACACCGCCTTCGCCGTCACCCAGACCGGTGCCAAGCCGGGCGCCGGTGAGCTGCGTACGCACCGCGTCGCGGTCGGTGTCTACGACGAGGACGAGAACGGCAAGATCGTCCGCAAGCACCGCGTCGAACTCGACGTCGACGGCGAGCGCACCGAGGTGCCGGAGCTGGTCGGTCTCCCCGCGGGCAAGCTCGTGCTGGTCAACGACGACGACCTGACCTACTGCACGATGCGGCTCGACCCGGCGTCGCTGACCACGCTGATCGACCGCATCGCCGACATCACCGACCCGCTCCCCCGCACGCTGTGCTGGTCGGCGGCGTGGGAGATGACGCGCGAGGCCGAGCTCAAGGCCCGCGACTTCGTCACGCTGGTCCAGCGCGGCGTGCACACCGAGACCGAGGTCGGTGTGGTGCAGCGGCTGCTGCTGCAGGCGCAGACGGCGCTGAACTCGTACGCGAACAAGGCGTGGGCGGCGGACAAGGGCTGGCCGGAGTTCAGCTCGCGGCTGCTGGAGCTGGCGCAGGGCGCGGAGGCCGGTTCGGACCACCAGCTCGCCTTCGTGAATTCGCTCGCGGGTTGCGTGCTCGACGAGAAGACGCTGCAGATCATCGCGGGCTGGCTCGACGGCACGGCGCCTTTGGCGGGCCTGACCGTCGACACCGACCTGCGCTGGCGGCTGCTGCAGGCACTGGTCGCGCATGGCAAGGCGGAGAACCCCGAGATCGACGCGGAACTCGCCAAGGACGACACCGCCGCCGGACGGCGTCAGGCGGAGCGCTCACGGGCGCTGCGGCCGACCGACGAGGCGAAGGCCGACGCGTGGGAGCGGGCGGTGTACGACGACGAGCTGCCCAACGCGGTCAGCGACTCGCTCATCACCGGCTTCTCCCACCCGGGCCAGAAGCACCTGCTCGGCGACTACGTGACGCGCTACTTCGACGTCATCGACGAGGTGTGGCAGCGGCGCTCCAGCGAGCGGGCCCAGCCGACCGTGGTCGGGCTGTACCCGTCTTGGGCGGTCGAAGCGCCGACCGTCGAGGCGTCGGACGTGTGGCTGGCCGGGGAAGACCACCCCGCCGCGCTGCGCCGTCTCGTGTCGGAAGGCCGGGCCGGGATCGTGCGGGCGCTGGCCGCCCGTGAGTTCGACTCGCAGGCCGGGGTCTAGAACGAGCTGAAGGGGCCCTTCACCGCATGTGATGCGGCGAAGGGCCCCTTCCTTACTCCATCCATGCCCCCGCCACCACCCTCAACGGAGGCGCTCCGCGCCCACGCCTGGACTTATGCGGGGAAAGTCCCCTTCAGCCCCTGGGGCTGCCGGCCTGGTCGCTCAGCATCCGCAGGGCGTTCACGAGGCCGCCGACGAGGTCGCCTTCCTTGAAGGAGGCCACCATGCTGGCCACGGCGAGCTTCGCGCCGCGGTCGGGCAGGCGGTGCCGGGCCTGCGAACCCGTCACGATCTCGATGGCGCGCTGGCCGGGTGACACGGCGACGACCACGGAGTCGGCCGGGGCGTCGGTCGAGGCCAGGAGGCCTTCGGCGGTCGCGCGGGTGTCTTCGCCGAGCTCGCCGAGGTACACACTGAAGTCGAGGCCGGTTTCGCGGCTGGCCAGCGTCAGTGCCTCGTCCAGCCGGGCAAGCTGCTGGATCGTGAATGGACTGATCGGCCCAGCCGGTTCGTACATCTTGGCGGCGGAAACCCGGCCGCTCGAGGTAACGGCGGCGCCGTAACCGGGCTCTTCGTCAACAGCGGTGGACGAATGGGTCAGTTCACCAGTTGCCACGAGCGCCTCCCGTCACCGTAGTTCCGTCCGACGCGCCGACGGCGGTCGCGCCGCCCACGTTCGCGTGCGAATGCCTGGCGCCGACACCGTCGGGGTTGGCGCTCCACCACATGGCCGGGTACTCCCACGGCTGCCCCGGCCGGTACCGGGCGACGCCCGCGCCCTTCGACCGCAGCGTGGCCACCCCGCAAATCGCGTAGATGGCCAAGGGGATCACCGCGAAGACCAGGATCGTCTCGACAAGGTTCACGCGCGTGAGCGTATCCGATACCGAAGGGCCGCACCCGGTCGCACGGGCGTGCGGCCCGGCACGTACCACTCGTCGTCCGGAGGGGGCCGTCCGCCGCTTGCCGCGAAAGCGCTCCCACATTGGGCCGAAGCCCTCAAGGCCGAAAGGTTGCAACTCAACGTACGGGCGGCCGCACCCGGCGCTGTCGTCTTGTAGCGACCTTGAAATCCTCGTAGCTTTTTCACCTGTACGGGCCTTGCGCCCAGCTCTCTCACCCCAGCAGGTAACGCACCGGTCGCAGGAGGACATGTCATGCAGAGCACCCAGACACCCGGCCAGGCGATCATCGACACCATTTCGTCACTCTTCGAAACTGGATTCATCCCCGGAACGCGTGTGACGGCGGGCACACGGGTTACGCGCGGTACTCGTGTCACTCGCGGTACGCGGGTCACCGCCGGAACCCGGGTCACCCGTGGCACCCGCGTGACACGGGGCACGCGGGTCACCGCCGGAACTCGCGTCACCCGTGGCACGCGCGTCACTCGCGGCACCGCCGGCACTCGTGTCACCAGCGGAACCCGGGTCACTCGTGGCACCCGCGTCACCCGTGGCACGCGCGTCACCTGCCAGAGCGACTTCTCCCTGGCCGCCTGAGCAGGAGCAAGACCGGCGTACCTGTAGCGGTGCAGAGCTTCACCACGGCATCATCGGCTCGCCCCGGCCGCCGAAAGGCAGCCGGGGCGCCGACGTGTTCAGGACAGGGTCAAGCCGCGGTTCCCAGGTACGGCCGCCACAACGGGTCGGCCTCCTTGGAATGGGCGAGCAGCCGCCAGTGCGGCCCGTGCGGGGCCCTCGGCACGACGCGCAGGCGCCAGCCGATCTCGGAGAGCAGCTTGTCCGCCTTCCGATGGTTGCACTTGGCGCAGCAGGCCACGCAGTTCGTCCAGCCGTGGGGACCGCCACGGCTGCGCGGGATGACGTGGTCGATCGTCTCGGCCCGCCCTCCGCAGTAGGCGCAGCGGTACCGGTCGCGATGCATGAGCCCGGCCCGGGTCAGCGGCACCTGCGCGCGGTAAGGCACGCGTACGTAGGTGCTCAGCCGGATCACCGAGGGCACAGGCAGCGAGACCGAAGCGGCGTGCAGTTCGTGCCCCGCGGGGTCGCCGTGCACCACCTCTGCCTTGCCGCACATCACGAGGACCACCGCGCGCCGCAACGGCAGCGCCGTGAGCGGCTCGAACGTGGCGTTCAACAGCAATACCCGTCTGCGACCCCAGGACGACGCCGTAGTCGTAGTGGGTGCCGCCGAAGTCGACGGATCCCGCCCTCTACGCTGTCCGGGCGGGCGGGCAACACCCCCTGGTCGCGTTCCCGGCCCTGCCGGCGGGGCCCCGTGCGAGGGGGCACCTCCCGGATGGGCGCGCAGCACGACCTCCGGCGCCTGTCCGGCCAAGGCTTGGCTCGGGACGCCGAGGGGGATGGGTTGTCGGTCTGGCACTCGACCACCTCCACCGGTGCAGGCATAGTCGACCACAGATCAGCCCCAAAGTGCACGTGTGTTACTGGACGTGTCACATGCGCGCGACCCGGCGGCCATCCGAAATCGGGTATTTCGAATCCCGCCGAGCCGAACAGCGCGACCGAACCCCGCCGAGCACGAAAGGACATTTCTTCTTCGTGAACCTGCTGCCTACCGAACCCCCGGCTTGCACACGAGAAGTCGGCAGCCTGTGCTACCAGGTGTTCCAGGTCACAAAAAACGAATGGCTCTCCGCGTCGGCGGGCTGGGTGCTGACGAAGCCGATCAGGATCCTGATGATCATGGCCGTGGCGTTCCTGCTGCGGTACCTGGTCTGGCGCGTGATCAACCGCGTGACGCGGATGCCGAGCGGCTCCAAGAAACTGCCCGCCCTGTTGAGACCGCTGCGGGAGAAAGCTCCCGAGGTGCTCGGGTCGGCGGTGATGGAACGACGCCGTCAGCGCGCCGCCACGATCGGCTCGGTGCTCAAGTCGATGGCGACGTTACTGATCTACGGCATCGCGTTCATCCTCGTGCTGGGTGAATTGGGCATCAACCTGGCGCCGATCATCGCCTCCTTCAGCATCGTCGGTGTCGCGCTCGGTTTCGGCGCGCAGAATCTCGTCAAGGACTTCCTCTCCGGCATCTTCATGATGATCGAGGACCAGTACGGCGTCGGCGACGTCGTCGACGTCGGTGAGGCCTCCGGCACCGTCGAGGCCGTCGGCCTGCGGATCACCACCCTGCGTGACATCAACGGTACCGTCTGGTACGTCCGCAACGGTGAGGTGCTGCGGGTCGGCAACTCGAGCCAGGGCTTCGCCGTGGCCGTCGTCGACGTCCCGCTCAGCTACTCCGCCGACGTCGAGAAGGCCACCGCGCTGATGGCCGCGAAGTCGAAGTCACTCCTGGAGAACGAGGTGCTGGCACCCAACGTGCTGGAGCCGCCCGAGATGCTCGGTGTGGAGACCGTGACACCGGAGGGCATCAAGGTCCGCCTGACCGTGAAGGTCCGGCCTGGCAAGCAGTGGGCGGTACAGCGCGCGCTGCGGGCGCACCTGCTCGCCGCGCTCGACGAAGCGGGATTCGAACCACCTCTGGGGCGCTTTATGTCGTCCGGCCCCGCGGCCCAGTAGGACAAGGGCAGAATGGAGCTGTGTCCGTGAGCGAACCAGACCCCACGACCTTGTACGAGGCGATCGGCGGTGAACCGGTGTTCACCCGGATCGTCGCGCGGTTCTACGCCGAGGTGGCGGTCGACGAAGTGCTTCGGCCGCTGTACCCCGAGGAGGACCTCGGCCCGGCCGAGGAGCGCTTCCGGCTGTTCCTCATGCAGTACTGGGGCGGCCCGCACACCTACTCGGATCAGCGCGGCCACCCTCGGCTGCGGATGCGGCACGGTCCGTTCAAGATCGGCCCGATCGAACGCGACGCCTGGCTGCGCTGCATCAAGATCGCGGTCGACGAGGAGAACATCGAGGAGCCCTACCGCGGGCAGCTGTGGGCGTACCTGGAGATGGCCGCCAACAGCATGATGAACAGTTTCGTGTGATGGAGCGCGGCGTGACTTGGTGGGACCAGGCGGTCTTCTACCAGGTCTACGTGCGCTCGTTCGCCGATTCCGACGGGGACGGCGTCGGTGACCTCGAAGGCATCCGAGGCAAGCTCGGGTACCTGGAGCTGCTCGGGGTCGACGCGCTGTGGCTGACGCCGTTCTACCGCTCGCCCATGGCCGACCACGGGTACGACATCGCCGACCCGCGCGACGTCGACCCGATGTTCGGCACCCTCGGCGACTTCGACGTGCTGCTGACCGAGGCGCACAAACGCGGCATCAAGGTCACCATCGACGTCGTCCCCAACCACACCAGCAACACCCACGCCTGGTTCAAATCGGCGATGGCGGCGCCGCCGGGTAGCCCGGAACGGGACCGCTACATCTTCCGTGACGGGCTCGGCCCGCGCGGCGAGCGGCCGCCGAACAACTGGGTCAGCGCGTTCGGCGGGCCGGCGTGGACCCGGATCCCGGACGGCCAGTGGTACCTGCACCTGTTCTCGCCGCGGCAACCGGATCTGAACTGGGCCAACCACGAGGTCGCCGCCGATCTGGAGCGCACCCTGCGGTTCTGGCTGGACCACGGGGTGGACGGTTTCCGCGTCGACGTCGCGCACGGCATGGCGAAACCGCCGGGCCTGCCGGACATGGACCCGAGGGTGAACCCGATCGGGCCGAGCGAGTTCTACGACCCGCGGTTCGACAACGACCGCGTCCACGAGATCCACCAGATGATCCGCAAGGTGCTCGACGAGTACCCGGACGCGATGGCCGTCGGCGAGATCTGGTTGACCGACGAGGAACGGCTCGCGCGCTATCTGCGGCCGGACGAACTGCACCTGGCGTTCAACTTCCGGCTCGTGCTCACGCATTTCGACGCGGACGCGTTGCGGACCGCCATCGAGCGTTCCTTGGCGGTGCCGAAGTCGGCCGGGGCCCCTGCCACCTGGACGCTGAGCAACCACGACGTCTGGCGGCAGGTCAGCCGGTACGGCGACGGTGAACGAGGCGTGCGGCGGGCGCGGGCGATGGCGCTCGTCGAACTCGCGCTGCCAGGGACGATCTATCTGTACAACGGTGAGGAACTGGGACTCGGCAACGTCGACCTCCCGCCCGACGCGCTCGCGGACCCGCGCGCCAAGATCTCCGGCGCCGAATTCGGCCGGGACGCGTCGCGTGTGCCGATACCGTGGGAAGGCGACCGGCCGCCGTTCGGCTTCTCGCGGAATCCGCGGACGTGGCTGCCCATGCCCGCTTCGTGGGCGTCGGTGACCGTGGAAGCTCAGCTGGAGGATCCCGCGTCGACGCTGTCGCTGTACCGGCGGGCGATCGAGACCCGTAAGTCGCACAGGGCTTTCAGCGGCGAAGACCTCGAGTGGTACGGCGCCCCGGCCGGGTGTTTCGCGTTCCGGCGGCGAGGCGGCGGGCTGATCTGCGCACTGAACACGTCGGCGAGCCCGATCGCGCTGCCGCCGGGTGAGGTGCTGCTGTCGAGCGTGCCGCTGGTGGACGGGAAACTGCCGCCGGACGCGGCTGTCTGGCTGGTCTGAGCGCCCGGCCCCGGATGTGATGAACGGACCTTTCATCACAGGATGTGTGATGAAAGGTCCGTTCATTTCACAGGTGGATCAGTGGATCAGTTGGAGCCCGGGTGCAGCTTGTACTGCGTCTGGGCGTTGAACTGGTTCTGCCGGACGAGCTTCGCCGGGAAGGTCCGCCAGTCGTTGAGGTCCAGGACGTCCAGGCCCTTCACGATGTCGGACGAGAAGATGTAGCCGTTGTACCAGTACGCCGACCAGGTTCCACCGCCGACGAGCTTCTCGTTCGAGAGCGGGCCCCGCTCCCAGTACGCGATCTCCTTCGGCTTCTTCGAGTCGGTGAAGTCCCACACCGAGACACCGCCCTGGTACCAGGACTGGACCATGATGTCCTTGCCCGGCACCGGAACCAGCGAACCGTTGTGCGCCACGCAGTTCTCGGTCTCGGACTGGAGACGCGGGATCTTGTAGTAGCTGCGGAACTCCAGCTTGCGGTTGTCGCCGCGGCCGGTGATCTCGTAGATGCCGTTGGCGCCGCGGGTGGGGCCGAACTTCTCCAGGCAGGTCGCCATGCCGCCGCCGCCGAGCTCGTCGGTGAAAACGACCTTGGTGGCGTCGTTGTTGAAGGTGGCGCTGTGCCAGAACGCGAAGTTCACGTTGTCCTGGACACGGTTGATGACCCGCGGCTTGAGCCGGTCGGAGATGTCGATCAGGACGCCGTCACCCATGCAGGCACCGGCCATGAGGTCCTTCTCCGGCAGCGCCGTCAGGTCGTGGCAGCCGGTGGTCGCCGACCGGCGGGTGCCGTCGGGGTTGGGGCCGCCGGGGTTGCCGCCGTCGATCGGGAACAGCACCGGGGTCGCGACGAGTGAAGCCGTCGCCGGATCCTTCACCGGGACCTTGATGATCGACAGCTTGTCGTGCGGCGGCTGGCAGTCGGGCAGGTTCGCCGCCGGCGCGTACGACGAGACGTAGATGTACACGTCCTTGCCGCGCTTGTCCGGCACCAGGGTGTTGGTGTGCGAACCACAGTCGGTCTCGACCGCCGCGACGTACTTCGGCGCGGCGAGGTTCGAGATGTCGAAGATCTTGATGCCCTCCCACGCCGTCTTGTCCGACGCGGGCTTCGCGACGCTGTTGCACGAGTCGTCGCTGCGCGAGGCGTCGGTCGACAGGAAGAGCAGGTCACCGGAGATCGACACGTCGTTCTGCCCGCCGGGGCAGAGGACCTGGCTGACGATCTTCGGGCGGTAGGGGTTGCGGACGTCGAAGACGTTGAAGCCGTCGTACGTGCCGATGATCGCGTGACCCTTGGTGAACGCGATGTCGGTACCGGTCGAGTCCTCGGTGAACGGTCCCTGCTGCGGAATGTTCGCGATCGACCGGAGATTCGGGCTGTGGACGATCTCGTCCACCCCCGGAATCGTGGTCGCCGACGGCTCCGCGACGACGGCCGGCGCGGCGAGCGCACTGGAGGCCCCGAGGGCGGCGACCGCTGCCGCCGATACGAGGACCCTGGTCAAGCGGCGTTTCAGCCCAGGCTGCAGCACGATATGGCTCTCCTTCCACCCAGCTTTACGCGGACCTTATTACTTATTTAGGCTCAGCAGATACCGACCAACGGAGGAATTCCGGGATGAGAAAAAGTTTGACATCGGCACTGCTCGCTGCCGCTTTCGCCGTCTCTGGCTGCTCCGCCGACGAACTTCCCGCCTCACCGGCCCAGAGCGCACCGGTGATCGTCCCCGGGAAGCCGGGTGAGCAGGCGGGCACCGGCACCCCTGGCCCGGTGAATCGCGATAAGGCGGGCGAGGCCGACGTCGAGTACATGACGATGATGATCCCCCACCACCAGCAGGCGAAGGTGATGACCGACCTGGTGCCGGCCAAGACGGCGAACGAGCAGATCCGGGCGATCGCGGGCCGGATCTCGGTCGCGCAGGACGGCGAAGTCGCGATGATGAAGACGTGGCTGGCCGACCGCGGCAAGCCTGTGCCCGGCGAGGGCCACGGCGGCCATCACGATCACGCGCTGATGCCGGGAATGGCGACCGACGCCCAGCTGGCGGATCTGCGCGCGGCGAGCGGTGTGGCGTTCGAGAAGCTGTTCCTCGACCTGATGATCGCGCACCACACGGGCGCGCTGACCATGGCCGAGACCCAGCTCGGCAAGGGGGTGGAGATCAAGGCGCAGGAAATGGCGCAGGAGGTGATCACCGGCCAGTCCGCCGAGATCGAGCGCATGAAGACGATGCGCGCAAAGCTCTGACCCCTCCGCAATTAGTCCTCTAGTTGCGGTAGTTGGCAGCACGAACTACCGCAACTAGAGGACTAATTGCGGGGGTCAGGCGTCGCCGGAGGCGCCCATGTCTCCGTAGCCGGGATCGCCGGAGTCGTCGAGGGTGCCCGAGACGATCCAGGTCGCCAGCGCGGCGGCCTGGACGTAGGGCGCCGCCTTCGCCGCGGTCCGTCCGGCAGCTTTGGCGCGGCCCCACTTCTCCGGGCGTTCGGCGCGTTCCGGTGCCTCCTCACCAGGCGGCCGCTCGGTCCGCCACGGGGTCTCCTCCTGCCTGACCTCGGCGAGGAAGTCCGCGGTCGGGTCCTCCCCGTCCTTACCGGCGTCCTTGTCGCTCATGGGGACAGCCTGACACCGCGGGCGGCCGGAAGCCACCCGCGGTGCGAAGCGGTAAGAACCCTGTCAGAACAGCAGCGGCAGGAGCGCGTGGCGGCGCTTGAGGACGGCGCCGTACCGGGCGTCGATGCGCATCCACGAATCCGTCGCGGTGACCCGGACGACGTCGTCGGCGATCGACGAGTCCAGGAAGCCCATCCCGGACAACGCGAACAGGCACCGCATCTGGACCTTGATCTCCACCTCGCCACCGGTGACGGTGAGCACCGCCTGGTCCATCAGCGAAGCGGGCGGGTTGCCGTGCGGGCCGACGTTGTCACGGGCCAGCGTGACACCGCGGTCGGCCAGTTCGGAGAGCACCGTCGCCGGCAGTTCGTCCACCAGCTGCCAGCGTCCGGCGGCGGGCAGTTCGGAGTGCCACATCAGGTCGCGGGCCGGGCCCGGATCCATCCGTTCGCCGCCGGCGATGGTCAGCGCGGCGAGCAACTCGTTCCCGGACACCGTGACGTCCGACGGCGTGACGTCACCGGCGACGGCCCTGGTGGCGAGCACCTCGAACGGGGTCGTGCTCCACGCCTCGACGACGCCGTCACCACGCTGCCGCAGCCGCACCAGCGTGTTCTGGTCGAGCCGGACGGCCCTGGCCACGAACGCTCCGAGCGTTTCGCGGTCGCCCGCGTCCGGGATGACGAGCTCAGGCATCCGCGAACCCCTTCTCCAGGAAGGCGCGTTCGTCCTCGGTCAGGCGACGGGGCCGCTCCGACCCGGTGTCGAACGGCGCGAGCACCGTCTCCGCGGTGACCGCGACCTTGTCGACCTCGGCGGGCCCGGCGTGCACCTGGTAGCCGAGGGTGAAGCTGGCGTGCTTCAAGTCCTTCAACGAGATCTCCACCCGGATGTCCTGATCGGACACCACGATCGGCGAACGGTAATGGACGGCCAGCTTCACCACCACGATACCCTTGGGCAGTTCGGTGAGCCCGGCCCGGACGGCGTCCCCGAACAACAGGGGGATCCGCGCCTCTTCGAGCAGGGTCACCATGTTCGCGTGGTTGACGTGCCCGTAGACGTCCATATCCGACCAGCGCGGCCGGATCAGGGAAATGTAGCTCACTACCTCACCGTGCTCCGGATCTGCCTCGCCGCCACCGACAGCGTCGCCAGGTCGAGTTTGCCGAACTGGCTGATTTCGTCCAGGGCGACGCGGGCCCGCTGCAACCGCGAAGCGTTCGCCTTTTCCCAGTGCGCGATCTTCTCGTCCGGGCCGGTGCCCGAATCGCTGTGCTTCAACGCGTCCAGGGTGATCGCCCGCAGCGAGCCGTACACGTCGTCCCGCAGCGCGAGCCGCGCGAGGGCGTGCCAGCGGTTGCCGCGTTCCAAGCCGCTGATCGACGTCAGCATCTTGTCGACGCCGAGGTGGTCGGAGAGCGCGTAGTACAGGCTCGCGGTTTCCGACGGGGTGTGCACCGCGTCGATCCCCGCCTGCTGCTCGGCCATCTCCGCGACATCGGTGATGTCGAGCAGGCCGAAGGTGTGCAGCAGGAGTGCCACGCGCCCCGCCAGTTCCGCCGGGACACCCTTCCCCACCAGTCGCTCGGTGTTCGCGTCCACCGACTCGCACTCGACACCGCGAAGCAACTCGTGCGCCCGCGGGGCCAGCTCACCGACGACCCGGCCGAACCGGTTGATCTCGGCGAGCGGGGCCAGCGGCTGTGGCCGGTTGGTGAGGAACCAGCGGGCGGCGCGGTCGAGCAGCCTGCGGGTCTCCAGCATCATCTCGTCCGCGACCTCGGTCGGCACGATGTTGTCCAGCGTGTCGATCTGGGCCCACAGCGAGGGCAGGTCGTACACGTGGGTGACCACGGCGTACGCGCGGACGGCGTCGGTCGCCGTCGCGTTCATCTCCTCCATCAGGCGGAAGACGTAGGAGATCCCAGCGCCGTCGACCACCTCGTTGGCCACCATCGTCGTGATGATCTCGCGCTTCAGCGGGTGCTGGAAGATCGCGTCGCCGAAACGCTCCCGAAGCGGCTTCGGGAAGTACTCGGGCAGACGGCGCGAGAACACCTCCGAGTCCGGCAGTTCGCTCGCCAGCAACTCCTCTTTGAGATCGAGCTTGACGTGCGCGAGCAGCGTCGCCAGCTCCGGCGAGGTGAGGCCCTCGTTCGCCTTCTCCAGCGCGCGGAACTCCGCCGAACTCGGGAACGCTTCGAGCTTGCGGTCGAAGGCGCCCTTCGCGACCAGGGCCGCGACAAGCCTTTGGTGCACCGAGACCATCGGCCCGGCGTGCGCCTTGCTGACGCCGAGCACGGCGTTCTGCCGGTAGTTGTCGGCCAGCACCAGCTCGCCGACCTCGTCGGTCATCTGCTCCAGCAGCTCGTTGCGCTGCTCGGCCCCCAGCGATCCGGTCGAGACCAGGTGGTCCAGCAGGATCTTGATGTTGACCTCGTGGTCGGAGCAGTCGACGCCCGCCGAGTTGTCGAGCGCGTCGGTGTTGATCTTCCCGCCGGTGCGGGCGAACTCGATCCGGCCTAGCTGCGTCAGTCCCAGGTTCCCGCCCTCGCCGACGACCTTGACGCGGAGCTGGTTCCCGTTGACCCGCAAGGCGTCGTTGGCCTTGTCGCCCGCGTCCGCGTGGGTCTCGTTCTCGGCCTTGACGTAGGTGCCGATGCCGCCGTTCCACAGCAGTTCGACCGGCGACAGCAGGATCGCCTGCATGAGGTCGTGCGGGGCCAGCTTCGTGACGTCCTCACCGAGCCCGAGCGCTTCGCGGACCTGGGGGCTGACCGGGATCGTCTTCGCCGACCGCGAGTAGATTCCGCCGCCCTCACTGATCAGCGAGCGGTCGTAGTCCTCCCACGACGAACGCGGCAGGTCGAACAACCTGCGGCGCTCGGCGAACGAGGTCGCCGAATCCGGGTTCGGGTCGAGGAAGATGTGCAGGTGGTTGAAGGCGGCCACCAGCCGGATGTGCTCCGAGAGCAGCATTCCGTTGCCGAAGACGTCGCCCATCATGTCGCCGATGCCGACGACGGTGAAGTCCTCGGTCTGGGTGTCCTTGCCCAGCTCACGGAAGTTGCGCTTGACGCTTTCCCAAGCACCCTTCGCGGTGATGCCCATGGCCTTGTGGTCGTAGCCGACCGAGCCACCGGAGGCGAAGGCGTCGCCGAGCCAGAACCCGTAGTTCGCCGAGACCTCGTTCGCGATGTCGGAGAACTTCGCGGTGCCCTTGTCCGCCGCGACGACGAGGTAGCTGTCGTCGCCATCGTGGCGGACCACGCCCGGCGCCGGCACGGTCTTGCCCTCGACGCGGTTGTCGGTCACGTCCAGCAAGCCGGAGATGAACATCCGGTAGCAGGCGATGCCCTCGTTCAGCTGGGCGTCGCGGTCCAGGCCCGGGTCACCGGTGGCCGTCGGCGGCCGCTTCACGACGAAGCCACCCTTCGCGCCGACAGGCACGATGACCGCGTTCTTGACCGCCTGTGCCTTGACCAGGCCGAGGATCTCCGTACGGAAGTCCTCCCGGCGGTCGGACCACCGCAGGCCACCGCGCGCGACGTCACCGAAGCGCAGGTGCACACCCTCGATCCGGGGCGAGTACACGAAGATCTCGTACTTCGGCCGCGGTTCGGGCAGTTCGGGCACCGCGCTCGGGTCGAGCTTGAGCGCCAGGTACTGCCGGGAGTTCCCCTCCCCGTCGGTCACGTGGTAGTTCGTGCGCAGCGTGGCGAGGATGACCGCCATCAGCCGCCGCAGGATCCGGTCCTCGTCGAGGCTGGTCACCTCGTCGACCAGCTTGCCGATCTCGGCGGTGAGCTGGTCGGTTTGCGACGCGCGGACCTCGGTGCCGAGCGAAAGGTCGAAGCGGGACTCGAACAGCCGCACCAGCGCGGTGGCGATGTCGGTGTGCGCGAGGACGGTGTCCTCGATGTACTCCTGCGAGAACGGGATCTTCGTCTGGCGCAGATACCGCGAGTAGGCCCGCAGGATGACCGCCTGGCGCCAGGTGAGCCCGGCGCGCAGGACGAGACCGTTGAAGCCGTCGACCTCGCAGTCGCCACGCCAGGCGGCGTGGAACGCGTCCTGGAAGCGGGTCCGGAGGTCGTGGTCGGCGTGGTCGAGCACCTGCGGGTCGATGCGCAGGCCGAAGTCGTAGATCCAGGACCGGCCGCCGTCCTCGCGGCGCAGTTCGTACGGCCGTTCGTCGACGACCTCGACGCCCATCCGCTGCAGGACCGGGAGCACCTGCGAGAGCGTGACACCCTCGCCGCGCAGGTACAGCTTGAAGCGCCGCTCCCCCGGCTCGGCGTCGGCGGGCAGGTAGAACGACATCGAGAGGTCGCCCTCATCGGTCAGCGACTCCAGGGCACGGAGGTCCGCGAGCGCTTCGAGTGCGGAGAAGTCCTCCTTGTAGCCCTCGGGGAACACCGCGGCGAACCGCTGGCCTTGTTCGCCCGCGGACTCCTCGCCCAGCAGGCCGATCGCGACGCCGCTGTCTCCGGCGCGCTCTCGACGCTCGGCGAGGATCGCCTCGACCATCCTGTCGTCCCAGCCGCGGACGGCTTCGTTGAGCCGTTCCTGGATGCGCAGGGTGTCCGGCTCGGACCGCTGCGAGGGGTCGGTGTGCACGATGAAATGCACCTGCGCGAGCACGGTCTCCCCGATGCGCGCGCTGTATTCCAGTTGCGTGCCTTCGAGTTCGTCGAGCAGGACCTCCTGCATCGCGAGCCGCGAACGGGTCGTGTAGCGGTCGCGCGGGAGGTACACGAGGCAGGAGTAGAAACGGCCGTACGGGTCACGGCGCAGGAACAATCGCAGCCGTCGGCGATCCGACAGCGTGATCGCGCCGGTCGTCGTGGAGTACAGCGAGTCGGTGTCGGCCGAGAACAGGTCCGCGCGCGGCCAGTTCTGCAACACCTCGAGCATCCGCTGGCCGGAGAAGGACTCCATCGGGAAGCCCGCGCGGTGGATGACCTCGCGGACCCGGTTGCACACCACCGGGATGTCCAGCACGTTCTCGTGCAGGGCGGTGGTGGTGAACATGCCGAGGAAGCGGTGTTCGCCGGTGACGTTTCCCTTGTCGTCGAACGTTTTCACGCCGACGTAGTACGGGTACACCGGGCGGTGCACGGTGGACGGCGCGCTCGCCTGTGTCAGCACCAGCAGCGTCGGCGCGAGCGCGGACGCCGCCGTGTCGGGACCGGCGGTGAGGCTGCGCGCGGCCAGGCTGTCCTGGCGCAGCACGCCCAGTCCGGTCGCGAGCACCGCGCGCAGGGCGGGCTCGTCGCTGTCCGGATGAGGGCTGTCGATCAGTTCGTAGCGGCGGTAGCCGAGGAAGGTGAAGTGACCGTCGGCGAGCCAGCGCAACAGCCGCGCGCCCTCGGCGACCTCACGCGTGGACAGCTTCGGCGGGTCCGCGTCCAGCTGGTCGGCGAGACGACGTGCCGTCTCCGCCATCTTGTCGGTGTCCTCGACCACCTCGCGCACGTCGCCCAGCACCGACGAGAGCCGGTTGTCCAGCTCGCGGGCGCGGTTCGGGTCCGTCACCAGGTCGATCTCGATGTACATCCACGACTCGGCCGCCGAATTCGGCGGCGGCTCCGCCGGATCGGCGTCCGGGTGGACCGCCAGCAACTCGCCGGTCAGATCGCGGCTGACCACGACGATCGGGTGCACGATGCGCTGCACCTGCACCCCGTCACGGGCGAACTCGGCCGCGACGGAATCCACGAGGTAAGGCATGTCGTCCGTGACGACCTGCACGACGGTGGCCTCACGCGTCCAGCCGTCTTCCGGGCCCGTCGGGTTCAGCAGGCGCACCGCTGGACGGCCGGGCATCCGGTCCTTGGCCAGCTGCAGGTGCGAACGAACGGCGCCGACGAGGTCGACCGGGTCGTCACCGAGGATCTCTTCAGCGGGGATGTGCCGGTAGTACAGGCGGATCAGGTCGCCGATCTCCGGGGCATACGCCGCGGCGGCGTCGATCAGGTCGTCCCGGATCTGCTCCGGGTTCGCCGACCGGCGCCGGGCGCCCTCTTCGGTGCCGACATCTTTTCCGGGCGGGGACGAGACTCCCGTCGAGCTCATTTGAGGCAACTCTCCACTGTAGCGAGATTGACACCGCGACCGGCACGCCTGGCGTACCGGACCAGACCCAACCTACAGCTCCGGACAGTCGGCTCCACAAGGCCGGGTCATTCCCGCCCGGCGAAGATTTCCCTGCTCAGATACCGGAATCGCCGTGATCGGTTCAGCTACTGACGGGTCACATAAGCGGTCTGTCCGGCCCTGCCCAAGTCCTGCCGCACCGGGGGTGACCAGCACCCCTTGCCGATCGGACGAACGACAGGCGGCCTCATCCGGTCGACTGAATCGTTTAAGCCGGGCTCGGGCTTCTTCCAGCCCCGCAGCAGGGGACCTTTGCTCTCGCGCGGTCAGTCGCTCCCGTTGGCGCGGTGCCGGTCGCGGCCGTTGACCGGACGCTTTCCCGAGTCCTGGGACCCGAGTTGTTTCACGAGCGCGGCGGCACTCGCGGTCCCCGCCTGATGCTCGGCGAGCGCGCGGGCTAGCAGGTCGGCGAGACCGGCGTCCGGCGGAGGCTCGTCCTCCGCGATCGCGCGGGCGTAGCTTTCCGGGAACGGCGTGATGGGCCGCCAAGAACCGGTGTCGGTCAAGGGGTCCAGCGCCGGCGGCATCCGCAGGCGTGGCAGCCACGGATCCGCGACCTCGTCCTTGGCACCCTGCCGAGTGCTTTCCCGGGTGTCTTCCGGAGGCGCACCGCCGAACGACGGCGCCGGGTCCTCCCGGGGCGGCGGCGCGAGCGGGACGGCGGGTTCGGCGTACTCCACCGGAGGCTGCTCCCGGCGGCCGCGTCCGGTATCGGCGGGTTCCTCGGCGACGGGCTCGGGGTGCACGGGATCCGCGCCGCTGTCCGCGCGGCGACGGCCACCACCGTGCCCGCCGGTGCTGGAGATCCCGAGTCGGTCCAGCACCGATCTCGCCGCCACGGAACCGTGTTCGGCGTCGTGCCTGGTCGTGCGCGAAACGGGCGCGGCGGACCGGCGGACACGCTCCTCGGCGGCCCATTCGTCGCTCTCCCACAACGGGGCGGCGGTCCCCGGCGGACGCGGCGGTTCGGCCTCCGCCGCGATCCGCGGCCGGGGTTCGGCGGCGGGTTCGGGAGCCAGAAGCAGTTCCGGGACCACGGGTTCCGGTTCCTCGTACCGGACGGGTACCTCGGATCGCCGCCGCCGCGCGGCCGGGACCGGTGTCTCGGGCCAGGCGACCGTGGGATCGGCAGCGACCGTCTCGCGGGCGACGGTCTCACGAGCGGCGGGCACCTCCGGACGGCTGCGGCGCCCGGGCTCCGGCTCGGGACGCGATACCGGCTCAGGGCGTGGCGCCGGTTCCGGGGGCGGCGGCATCAGTTTCGGTACGACGGGTTCGATCTTGGGCTCGAACCTGATCGCCGCCTTGGGTTGCTGAGGCTTCTTCGGCACCCGGCGACGCCAGTCGCTGGCTGACGCCGCAGATTCACGAGACGTCTCAGGGCGCGGCGGCGGCTTCAACACTGGCGCTTCCGTCTTTTCGGCGGCAGGCGCCACGGAAGGTTCCGCCGGACGCGGAGGTACGGCAGGACGCGGAGGCTCGACCGGCGTGTTCCGCACCGGCGCGGGCTCCGGCTGCCTGTGCTGCCGCACCGGCCGCGGCGGTTCACGACGAACCGGAGGCTCGGCCGCGGCCCGTTTCGAGGGCGCGACGTCGATCGGCGCCATCACCGCGGTCACCTCCGCCGGAACCGGCGCGGGTGCCGCGGCGACGGACGGCCGCGCGGCGACGGCCCGCAGGACGTCGTCGAGGTCGACCGCGGCGTTCTCGGCCGCGCCGAACTCGCCGAGCAGGACGTTGCACGCCTGCCTGCGCGCGCGGGCGTGCAGATGCTCGGCGGCACGCGAACGGTGCAGGCAGCCGATGGCCTCCTCGGCCCGGCCGAGCCGTTCCTCGATCTGCGCGAGTTCCAGCCACAGCCGTGCCGTGACGGCGTGCAGGTTGTGGTCCTCGGCCCCGGCGACCGCTTCGCGCACGAGCGTGCCCGCGGCTTCCCCGGATCCCGCTGGCAGCAGGACACGGGTGGCCACCGCCAGCCGCAGCCATGCGGCAGGCGAGACCCCGGCTGCGCGAACGGGCGCGGCGAGGATCGGCTGCGCGGCCTCCATCGCCATCTCCGTGTCGCCCCGGTCCAGCAACGTGCAGACGAGTTGCAGGATCAGCCGGATCCGGACGAGACCTCCGTCGTCGTCGGGGTTTCCGAGCTTTTCGAGCATGCCCAGTCCGGTCCGCGCGGCGTCGGCCGCCGACGTCAGATCTCCGTGACGACGACGGTGCGCCGACACCCCGACCCGCAGCAACGCGCGGGTCAGCAGCTGTGAATCCGCCGTTATCGAGCCGTCGCCGAGCACGAGTTTGTCCGCCTCGGCAAGCACCCGGTCGAGTTCCGCCTTGCGGCCGAACTGCGCCAGGCAGCCGACGAGGTGACACATCGCTTCGGCCCGGTGCGCCGGTGAGACCGACGGATCCACCAGCAGCGGACGCAGCGCGGCCAGCCCGGTCAGCGGGATGCCCACGCTGCGCGCGCAGACCGCGAGGTCGATCCTCAGCCGAGCGGCGATGTCGCCGTAACCCGCGTGCTCGGCGGCGCGCAGGGCGGCCACCGCCCGGCCGACCGTCCGAGGACGGCCACCGAGCCGCACCCGAGCGGTCACGACCAGGCTCTCCGCGCGGATCCACTGCTCGTCGGCACCGGCCGCCTCGGCGAGCGCGGCCGCGCGCTCCCCGAGGACCAGGGCGAGTTCGGGCGCCCTCAGGTGCAGGGCGTCCGCTCGTTCGATCAGCCTGCCGACAGCGGACAGGGTTCCCCCGGTGACAGCCGTCCGCCCACCCACCATGGTGGTGGGCGAGCCCGGCCGTTGGCGCTTGCTGGCTTCCACGGGGAACCCCCGGCCCTCAGTCGCGGGTCAGCTTGCGATGGGTGACGCGGTGCGGCCGAGCCGCCTCGGCACCGAGACGTTCGATCTTGTTCTTCTCGTAGCCCTCGAAGTTACCTTCGAACCAGAACCATTGCGAGGGGTTCTCGTCGGTGCCTTCCCAGGCGAGAATGTGCGTCGCGACCCGGTCGAGGAACCACCGGTCGTGCGAGATGACCACGGCGCAGCCGGGGAACTGTTCGAGGGCGTTCTCCAGCGAGCCAAGGGTCTCGACGTCCAGGTCGTTCGTCGGCTCGTCGAGCAGGATCAGGTTCCCGCCCTGCTTGAGGGTCAGCGCCAGGTTCAGCCGGTTGCGCTCACCGCCGGAGAGCACTCCCGCCGGTTTCTGCTGGTCCGGGCCCTTGAAGCCGAACGCGCTGACGTAGGCACGCGAGGGCATTTCGGTCTGCCCGACGTGGATGTAGTCCAGCTTGTCCGAAACCACCTCCCATACCGTCTTCTTCGGGTCGATCCCGCCACGGTTCTGGTCCACATAGGACAGTTTGACCGTCTCGCCGATCTTGACCTGGCCGTCGTCCGGCTCCTCGAGCCCGACGATCGTCTTGAACAGGGTCGTCTTGCCGACACCGTTCGGCCCGATCACGCCGACGATGCCGTTACGCGGCAGGTCGAACGACAGGCCGTCGATCAGCACACGGTCGTCGAAACCCTTGCGCAGCTTCTCGACCTCGACGACCACGCTGCCCAACCGGGGCCCCGGCGGGATCTGGATCTCCTCGAAGTCAAGCTTGCGGTACTTGTCCGCCTCCGCGGCCATCTCCTCGTAGCGGTCGAGCCGGGACCGCGACTTGGTCTGGCGCGCCTTGGCGTTCGACCGGACCCATTCGAGCTCGGACTTCAGTCGCTTGGCGAGCTTGGCGTCCTTCTTGCCCTGGATGGCGAGACGCTCGCCCTTCTTCTCCAGGTACGTCGAGTAGTTGCCCTCGTAGCCGACGACGTGGCCACGGTCGAGCTCCATGATCCACTGCGCGACGTTGTCCAGGAAGTACCGGTCGTGGGTGACGGCGAGGACGGCACCGGCGTAGTTCGCGAGGAACTGTTCCAGCCACAGCACGCTTTCGGCGTCCAGATGGTTGGTTGGCTCGTCGAGGAGCAGCAGGTCGGGCGCGGACAGGAGCAGCTTGCACAGCGCGACCCGGCGGCGCTCACCACCGGAGAGGTGCGTGACCGGCTCTTCCGGCGGCGGGCAGCGCAGAGCGTCCATCGCCTGCTCCACCGCGGAGTCGATCTCCCACGCGTCGGCGTGGTCGAGGTCCTCCTGGAGCTTGCCCATCTCCTCCATCAGCTCGTCGCTGTAGTCGGTCGCCATCAGCTCGGCGACCTCGTTGAAGCGGTTGAGCTTGACCTTGATGTCACCAAGGCCCTCTTCGACGTTCTCGCGGACGGTCTTTTCCTCGTTGAGCTCCGGCTCCTGCATGAGGATGCCGACGCTGGCGCCAGGCTGGAGGAAGGCTTCGCCGTTGCTGGCCTGCTCGATCCCCGCCATGATCTTCAGAACGGTGGACTTACCCGCGCCGTTCGGCCCCACCACGCCGATCTTGGCGCCGGGGTAGAACGCGGTGCTGACGTCGTCGAGGATGACCTTGTCCCCGACGGTCTTGCGCACCTTCTTCATGGTGTAGATGAACTCGGCCATATAAGCGATCGTAGAGCGAGCCGATCGCGGCCTTGACGGCGGTCACCACCGAACTACCGACAGTCAGCCCGATATCACTGAGTGAGCATCGGAATTCTCAAGCCACGGGTGCGTCCTCCAGCGCGGTGACCATGGGATTCCCGGCTGGCGGCGGCGGTAGCGGGATCGCCCTGGGCCGGTCACGCCCGATCCGCCGGATCTCGGCCGAGCAGCGCGCGAGGTTGGGGCCGATGGAGAAGGCCTCAAGCTCAGGTAGACCGAGAGGTGCCGGGATCTCCTCCGCGGTCTCGGCACCACGCAGCCGTCCGGCCACGATCACCGGATCACCTTTGCTCAGGCAGGAAAAGGCCGCCATCGCCAGCTTCCGCCAGCAGGTGACCTTGACCGCGAGCTGCCGTCCCTCACCCCACTCCCCCCTTTCCTTGTCGTACCGGCGTTCGACACTCCGCAAGCCGAACGACACGACATCGTGCCCGTGAATCCGTTCCGGATGGTGGACCGGTTCGCTGGTCAGGTTGCCGATCATGGTCACCCACGTTTCGCCCATCGCCATCACACTCGCCTTTCTCCTCGGTGTTTCCCTTGATCACAGACTGCCTCGAATCAAGGACCGGCAAAGGGCGTGAACGGGATCTGTGGACAACTCCGGGCAGGGCGGGCTTCCTGTGGACAACTCGGGCGGAAGTCGCCGACTGGGCGGGGACTTGTGATAGGCCGCGCTTGGGGGCCGAGGGGAGCATTACCGCGCTGTTCGCGGCCGCTGCCCCCAATGCCACATTGGAGACGCTCAGTGTCCCCATTGCCGCATTGGGACATCGGCCCGCAGTGTGCGATACCCGGGGGTCGCCGTCCCGACGCCTGGGTGAAGGCTCCCTTCACTGCCTCAGACGCGGCGAAGGGAGCCTTCACCCGCAACCGGCCCGCCCACGAACACGCCACCGTCGCCTACTTCTCAGACTCCAAGTCACCAGTCCCGACCGACTTGGTACCGACGCCCTGCACGTGAAGGGCGAGTTTCCTCGGCTGAGCCGAGGTGGTTGGCGGGATGGCTGAGACCTGAAGCGACGTTCCTGGACGGGTGAGGGGAACTTCGAGGGACTCTGGGTCCCTTAAGGAGTCCTTCACGGACTTCACCGGTCAAGAGCCCTGCCCCGGCCCCTGGCCCCGATCCGCGAGGTTCTTCAGCATCGCGTTGTAGGCGTTCAGATCCGCGTCCCCCGAGGCGTCCTCGCGGCGGTCCCGGCGTCGAGCCTCCCGCTCGTCCTGCCGCGCCCACTGCACCAGCAGCGCGACGAGTACCAGCAGGACCGGCACCTCACCGGACGCCCACGCGATCCCGCCCCCGAGCCGCTGGTCGGTCAGCAGATCGGTGACCCACGGCAGCTTCAGCGACCGGTAGAAGTCCTGGCCGAGCACGGTCTGCATGCTCATCAGCGCGATCCCGAAGAACGCGTGGAACGGCATGGCGGCGAACATCATCCCCAGCCGTCCCAGCGGCGGGAGCCGTCGTGGCGCGGGGTCGACACCGATCACCGGCCAGTAGAAGACGTATCCGGCGAGCAGGAAATGCGCGTTCATCGCCAGATGCGCCCAGTGGTAGTTCAGCGCGGAGTCGAACAGTCCCGAGAAGTACAGGCCGTAGAAAGAACCGACAAACAGCAGCAGCGCGACGATCGGATGGGTCAGGAACCGCGAAAGCGGCGAGTGCACGAAGGCGAGCAGCCATTCACGCGGTCCGGGCGGGGCTTCCTTACCGGCTGCGGGTAGCGCGCGCAGCGCGAGCGTCACGGGTCCGCCGAGTACGAACAGCACCGGCGCCACCATGGACAGCAGCATGTGGTTGCCCATGTGCACGCTGAACATCGCGGGCGCGTACCGCCCGACGCCGGACGACGTCGCGATCAGCAGCACGAAACAGCCCGCGAGCCACGCGACGGTCCGGCCGGTGGCCCAGGTGTCGCCGCGGCGCCGCAGCCGCCGGACGCCGGCGAGGTACAGCCCGGCGAGAACGATCGCGAGAGTGCCGTAGACGAGGTCGAACCGCCAGTCCGTGAGCAGCCGGAAGACGGTCGGCGGACCGGAAAGGTCGTAGCCGATCAGCAGTTCCGTCGTCGATGGCTGGGTGAACGATTCCTGCGGCGGAGGGGTTTTCGCGAGCCCGGTCGCGATGCCGATCGTGATGAACATGATCAGCACCTCGACCGCGGCGAGCCGCAGCAACTGCCCGCCACCCGCGCCGTTCACCAGCCCGGCCACGCCCTTTTGCCGTTGCTGATGCCCGAAGACGCCGAGCAGCAGCAAAGCCACGATCTTCGCGACCACGAGGAGGCCGTAGTCGGTGGTGAACAGGTCGGCGATCCTGATCCGCACCAGCGCGTTGACGAGGCCGGAGAGCGCCATCACGATCCAGCAGATTAGTGCCAGCTTGGAGAACCGGGTCGCGGCGAGCTCGAGGTTCTCGCCGCGGCGCCAGCCGAGCGCGAGCAGCGCCACCAGGCCGCCGACCCACAGCGCGGCGGCGACCAGGTGGTACAGCAGGCTGTTGGTCGCCATGTCGTGCGAGCCGCCGCTCGCGGAATGCCCGGTGACCGCGACGGGGATCAGGCCTCCGACGGACAGGAAGAAGACCACCGTCGTCCAGCCCCAGGTCAGCGCGAGACGGCAGCCGAGTGCGACCAGCAGCGCGATCAGCGCGGTGAACAGCCACGCCTTGGGCTGCTCGATGGCGTCCACGAGGTCGATCAGCACCTGCGGCGAAAGCACCTCGGAGAACGGGCGACCCGCGCCGTCGGCCGCGGAGAAGAAGATCGACGCGGCGGCGGCGAAGAACCAGACCCAGGCGGCGGCGCCCGCGACGCGGATGGCCGAGTAGCCGTCCGCCGCGAGCGTGCCGGACTTCTGCGGCGGGACGAGGAACGCGGCGAGCAGCAGTGAACCCACGCACAGCACCGAAGCCGCCTCGGCCAGCACCCGGACGACGGTGATGCCGTAGCGCGTCACCAGCCCCGGATCCGGCAGGCCTGCGATGACGTAACCGGCGCCGCCGGTCAGCGCGACCAGGCCGACGGCCACCACCGCGGCCAGGAGCGCCCCGATCGACACCAGCGGCAGGACACCGGCCTTCCGCGCGGGTGGGGCCGGTTTCGTCTCGGGGTCTGAAGGCACGTCACGAGGGTAAGCCGGGCGCGCAAGGGGCAAGATGGCGGCGTGCGGATCATCCTGTTGAGGCACGCCGAGTCGCTCGGCAACGTCGACGAACTCGCTTACACCCGGATCCCCGACCACTCCCTCCCCCTGACCGACGCCGGCCGCGAGCAGGCTCGGCGGGCTGGCCCGGAGCTCAGGGACCTCCTCGACGGCGAGCGCCCGGCGGTCTACGTCAGCCCCTATCTGCGGACGCGGGAAACGTTGCGACTACTGGACATCCGTGACGTCTGCGAGCGGATCGTGCCGGAGCCGAGGCTGCGGGAACAGGACTGGGGCAACCTCCAGGACCCGCTGGGGCAGGAGGTCCAGAAGCAACGCCGTCACGAGTTCGGGCACTTCTTCTACCGGCTCCCGTTCGGCGAGTCCGGCGCGGACGTGGACGACCGGGTCGCGGCCTTCCTCAGCGAGCTGGCGGCCTGCGGCGAACATCACCCCAAGACCGTGCTGGTCGTCTCGCACGGCCTGACGATCCGGTTGCTGTGCCGCCGTCTCTTCGGCTGGAGCATCGAGCTGTTCGAGTCCCTGTCCAACCCGTCGACCTGCGAATATCGCGTCGTCGAACGCAAGGATGACGAATGGACGCTGGACCGGCCGTTCCGCCAATGGCGGGACTCACCCGACGGGGACACGCAGGATTGATGGAGCGAGGAGCACCACTCTCGTCCCCAAACCCGGGCTGGATTCGATCCGCGCGAAGCCACCGATTTCCGCCATCCGCGCGATGATCGAGTTCTCGAGCCCGAACCCGTGCCGCCGGTCGCCGACGTCGAAACCGGCGCCGTGATCGCGCACCGTCAGGGAAACCCCGCCGCCGATCTCTTCGACGCTGACGACGGCCCGTCTGGTCCCGGAGTGCTTCAGTGTGTTGCGCAAGGCTTCCCTCGCCGCGTCGTGCAGGGCCATGGCGGATTCCTCCGCGAGTGCCGGACCACAGTCGTCCTGGATGACGACCTCGGCTCGCAGGCCTTCAAGGGCCATTTCGGCGGCGAGCAGCCGTAGTCGCTGATGCAGTCCGACCGGCTCCGCCGGTTCGTGCTCGAGACTGATCCGGAGGCGCAGCGCCTGGGCGCGGGCGGTGCGGCGAACCCGGTCGAGGCTGGCCGCCGGGTCGAGTTCGTCGGCAGGCGCGGGGATCGCGAACGACTCCATCACCTGAAGGACGGTGTCATGGACGTCGCGGCGGTGCCGTTCGCGTTCCGCCGCCCGGCCCTGCTGCTCCCCGAACCCGAGCGCGAACCGCATCGACGCGCCGACCAGGCCGACGATCGCGAGCGACGCCACCAGCGCGGTCGCGAGAGTGAGGAAGAGACCGAGCGAGGAGGCCGGGTCCAGCACGGCGTGCAGAACCACTCCGCCGCCGACGACCAGCGATCCCGCCAGCGCGCCGCGCAGCAGGGTCCAGATCATCACCGTGCCCATCAGATGGGTCCAGATGATCGACGTGATCGCGATGTCCTGCGCGATCAGCGCGGCACCCAGGGTCAGGAGCACGGCGACCCCGGCGTCGGCCACCGGTACGAGGCGCGTACCAGCGGGATCGCGGGCGGACAAGCGGAAGATCCAGGCGGCTTCGGCGACGTTCGGCACCAGGTACAGCACCGCGAAAGTCCACAGCACCGACGGACCGCCGAAGCCCGCCGCCCACAGCGCCTGCACGAGCATCACCAGCCGGAACACCACCGGGACCAGCACGAGCCGGGGCAACGCGGTCTGCACCAGCCGCGCCGGGATCCCGGGAACCTGGTGACGACCGGTCAGGACCCCTACGCCGCCCCCGAGCATCAGCACCCTCACGCCGCCCCTCCCCGGATCAGCCATCCTGAAACAGCGAGCGAGTCGCATTCATTTCAGTTTACGAGCAATCAGCTTGCCCGCGTCCTGGCGAGGATGTCAACGGGCGACGGGTTCGGACATCTCCTCTCGTTTCGCCGCCCGCGCCGCGGCCAGCGCGGACGGCACGATCAGCGCGGCGGTCAAGCCGACGAACAAGAACGACACCGAAAACGACGTCACCTGCGCGATTCCGCCGATCAGCGGCGGCCCGGCGAGGAAGCCGGTGTAGGCGATCGCGGTGACGAAGGCCAGCTCCCGCTCTCCGCCGGTGCCGTCGGCGCGTTTGCCGGACGCCCCCGCGAGGCTCAACGCGATCGGGAAGGCCGCGGCCAGCCCGGCTCCCGCCAACGCGAAGCCGACGAATCCGAACACAGGCTGGCGAGCCAGCGCGGCGAGCACGAGTCCGGCCGCGGCGACGCCGGCGCCCACCGCCAGCGCGCGAGTCGCGCCGAAGCGGCGCTGAAGCCAAGCGCCCGCGAGCCTGGCGAGCGCCATGGCCAGGGCGAAACCGGAGTAGGCGAAGGCCGCGGCGCCGTCGCCGACGCCGTGCACGGATGTCATCAGCAGGGCGGACCAGTCCGAACTCGCGCCTTCCGCGATCGCCGAGAACAGCGCGATGGCGGCGAGCAGCCAGAGGACGGGACGTTTGATCGGCGGTACCCGCGGCTTCTCGACGGGTCCGGCGTGTGCGGGCCGCGCGCCAGGCACGGCCGCGACGACGAAGGCGAGCACCACCAGCGCCGCCAACGCGGCAATGGTGAGATGGCGACCCGGCGACCACTGGTGCGAAGCGGCGAAACCGGCGGCGACGGAGCCCGCCAGCGCTCCGAAGCTGAACCCGGCATGCAGGATCGGCATGATGGCCCGCCCTGACCGACGCTCCACCTCGACGCCCGCGACGTTCATCGCGACGTCCAGCGCGCCGACGCTCGCGCCGAGGACGAACAGCGCCCCGGCGAGCAGGATGACCGACGTCGAGAAGCCGATCATCGGCAACGCGGCGCAGGCGATGATCGTGCTGCCCGCGACCACCGCGCGGGCACCGTGCCGCTCGATCAGCCGCCCCGAAACCGAGGCCGCGATCAACATACCGACGGCGGCACCCAGCAGGGCCAGGCCGAAAACACCCGGTGAGGCGTTCACTCTTTCCGACAGCGCCGGAGTCCGCGGCGCCCAGGAGCCGAGCGCGGCCCCGTTGAGCGCGAACACGACGAAAACGGCCGTACGGTCACGCATAAACCCCAGTCTCCTTCCGAACCTTGTTTCCCCAGAATGACTTAAGCGCTTCAGAAAGTCTACCGGTTCCGCCCGGGACTAGACTGCGGCGGTGACCACGACGCGACGGCGTAGGCCGACGTTGGACGATGTCGCCGACGCCGTCGGGGTATCGCGGGCGACCGTCTCCAACGCCTACAACCGGCCCGATCAGCTGTCCGCCCAACTGCGCGAAGAGGTGCTGCGCGCGGCGAAGAAAATCGGGTACGCGGGCCCGAACCCGACGGCGCGCAGCCTGGCGACGAGCCGCACCGGCGCGATCGCCGTCCTGCTCGACACGAACCTTTCGACGGCCTTCTCGGACCCAGCGCTGTCGCTCACCCTCGACGCGCTCTCGACCGTCGTCGACCCCGAGGGCCACGCCCTCTTGCTGCTTCCCGGCGACGGCGAGAGCGGCGGCCCGCGCGCGGAGCGGATCCTGACCGCGCAAGCCGACATCGCGGTGGCGTATTCGCTGGCCGACGGGGCGCCGGCGCTGAGCGCGGTCCGTGACCGTGGCATGCCGCTGGTGGTGATCGACCAGCCGCATATCCGCGGTTCGGCCAGGATCGGGGTGGCGGACCGTGCGGGGGCGGCCGCGGCGGCCCGGCACCTGCTCGACCTCGGGCACCGGCGGATCGGGATCTTCTCGGCGCAGTGCCTCTCGGCGCCACGCGGCGGCGAACTGAGCGCGGCGGAGGCCGGGAACGGCCGGTTCCACGACAACCGCGAGCGGGTGGCGGGCTACCTGGAGACGCTGGCCGAGGCGGGTGTCCCGGTGGCGGACGTGCCGATCTGGGAGGCGTCCGGACTCTCGGTCGAGGAAGCCCTTCCAAGCGCTTTCGGACTGCTCGACCGGCAGCCACGTCCGACCGCGCTGTTGTGCATGTCGGATCTGCTGGCACTGGCGGCGATCTCGGCGGCGAGAAACCTCGGGCTGTCCGTTCCTGGCGATCTTTCCGTTGTGGGTTTCGACGACGTCCCGCCCGCCCGGTGGTCCGAACCACCGCTGACGACGGTCCGGCAGGACCTCGCCGCCAAGGGGCGGGCGGCAGGCGACCTGGTCCTGACCCTGCTGCGCGGGGAAAAGACGCCCGCGCCCGCCGAGATCCCCACCGAACTGGTCGTCCGCGAGTCGACCGCGCCCGCCTAGCAGCTGATTTCGGCAAGCGCAATGCGGTCTCGGTGATCTGTGGACAACTAGCCCCGATCGAGCGGCGCACAACTACTTATCCACAACAGTAGAAATGCGGGCTGACAAAGCCTTCCCGCCGGGTCATCGTGGAATCACACATTCACCGACGGCGATCGAGCCGCCGATCCACGGGGGAGAACCCAGCCATGCAACGACGTTTGACGAACCTGCGCGCACGCCTCCCGCAGGTACTCCTGCTGACCATGCTCGGCCTGCTGACCAGTACCGGAGTCGCGAGCGCCACCACCGCGCCGCCCGCACCCGACTGTCAGAAGGGCGAGTTCTGCGTCTGGAGCGAAGAATCATTCAGCGGCACCGTGCACGAATTCGACCTGCGAACCGCCAATCCCGAGGAATGCATTCCCCTGCCCGCAGGATTCGACGGACATTCGTTCGTGAACCGGTTGAGCAGGGACGTCACGATTTATCAGAGTGAAGAATGCACGACCGAAGGAGATTTTATCACCTATCCGGGTGGCGGCACCTACGTACCGCAGGGACCGTTCGTGATTCGCGCCCTCAAGATCTGGGATTGACCACCCCGGCGGTTCGTGCCGGTCGCTCGCCGAAGAGTCGACTCGCGACCTGCACGAACCCAGGGGCCGCTCCCCCGAAGCGGCCCCGGCCCGTGGGCGCGTCACCCCGCGTCGTGACGCGCTCACGGGCGTTCCGAAAAACAGTGGGCTCGACCTGAAACGATCTGGCGGTGTCGAACGATCGACAGGTTGGCGACGGCTAAGCTGCCGGTGCTGGGCGACACCCAACGTCGCCGACGTCGGCCCTCGTAGCTCAGCTGGATAGAGCAAGAGCCTTCTAATCTCTAGGTCGCAGGTTCAAGTCCTGCCGGGGGCACGTCGCACCTGGTCAAGAGGCATCTTGACCAGGCAACTCGGACGCGGATGAGTCCGAGCAGGTCCGCCGCTGGGGCATCACGTGATGTCCCAGCGGCGACTTCGAACAGGCGTCTCCGGTTACGGCCCGTAACGCGGCAGAACATCACCCAAGCGCCGGAAAGCCGCGTGTTTCCAACGGGAACAGATGTCGAAGATCCTCAGTTGTTGGTCACAGTCACACCGGGCGGGACGAGCGTCCTGTGCGCCCCTCCGCCGCCTTCCCCGGGAAGTGGTTCATCCACATCGTTAGGCGCTATAGGTTGTGCGCATGTACGTGCCGACGCAGCGCGACCCGCATCCGACCGCCGGACCGCCATGGTGGCTGCTCATCGGGCCCGGGTTCGCCGCGCTCATCGGCCTGTTCCTGCTTACCGTGATCTACCGCTTCGACGGCCGGGCGACCCTGCAGATCGAGCTGGGCATGTCCAACCAGGCCCTGCTGCTGAGTGGACTGGTCGCGTACCTCGTCGCGGCCGCGATCGCCTTCCCGGCAGGCCTGCTGCTCGGAGCGCGCTTCCCGACGGCGGTGACCGTGCCCGCGATCTGCTCGATGCTCCTCGGTGTGGTGCTGGTCGCCTTCACCCCCGAGGGCGTCCTGTTCCTGGTCGCGCGGGTGCTCAACGGACTCGGCGCGGGCGCGGTCATCGGCGTGACCATCGCGCTGCTCCGGCGGCTGCGCACCGGCCGCGGCGCCGCGGCCGGGGTGACCGCGGGGCTCGGTGTCCTTGCCTTGGCGATCGCACCGGTCCTCGGCGGGCTGCTCTCGGACGCTGTCGGCTTCCGCGTGGTGTACCTGGTAGCCGCGGTGTTCGTGTTCGCCGCGCTCGTCGTCGCCGGTGTCATCGGCATCGTCGCGGTGATGAAGACGAAACCACCGGCTCAGTCGATGCCGTACCCGCCGCAGGGTCCGCCGCACGCCTGACGACCGGGGCTTCAGCCGCCGAGACCCCGCAACGCCATGAGCACTTCATCCGTCACGTCGAGCCGGGCTTCCACCTCGGACACCTTCGCGGCCACGCGCCGGTGCGTCGTGCGGCCACGGGCGCTGAGGTGGACGAGCACCCGGCGCCGGTCGGCGGCGTCGACCTCGCGGTAGGCCTGCGCGGTGGTCACCAGTCTGTCGACGACCCTGGTCAGCGTCGGGGCGGTGGCCAGCGTCCGGTCGGCGATTTCGGCCATGGAGAGGCCACCCTTGCCGCTCAGCGCGTCCAGCACCAGCCACTGGTCCAGAGTGAGCCCCTCCTTGGCGAGCACCTGCTCCACACTGGCTGCGGCGGCCCTCGCGGCACGGGTGAGCGAGCCGATGAGCGACAGTCCGGCGGTCGTGACGCCGCGTGTCCCCATATCCCGTCCCCTTGCCAAAACCGGACACCCTCGCGATACTTCCAGGTGAAAGCACTTTGACCTTACCGGGCCACCGCACGGAGCGCCATGCCCCTACGCCTCGCCACGCGGACCCGCGACGACACCTGGCGCGTCGCCATGGTGGTACCGCTGCAGGGGCCCGCCGGGCTGTTCGGCCCCTCCTGCGAGGCGATCACCGACCTGGCCGTCCACGAACTGAACGAATCCGGCGGCAACGGTCCCGGCGCCCCGGCCTTGAACAACGCCGCCGAATCCTGTTACGAGGGACTGCACACGCTGGCGGAACTCGTCCGCCGCGCGGGTACGCCGGAACTGCCCGCGCTCAACGCGGCGATCGACGGCGTCGCCTATCACGGTCCCCGCGGCACGATCGAGTTCCGCGGGCAGCAGGCCGACCAGCACGTCCATCTCGCTGTTGCCGACGGCTACGACTTCGAAGTCCTCACCCGGCTCTGACCCCCTCACCCCTTGACTCGGTCCGACACGCCACATACTTTCATCTGGAAATATTTCAGGTGAAGAGGCGGAGGTGGGCATGGGCAACGTTGGCCTGCTCTACGTCGGCGCCGCCTTGATGATCAACGGCCTGATGCTGCTCGGCCGGATACCGTCGCGGTCGGCGGCGGTGCTGAACCTGTTCGTTGGCGCGCTGCAGTGCGTCACCCCGACCGTGCTGATCGTCCAGGCGGACGGGAATCCGGACGCGATCCTCGCCGCGTCCGGTCTGTACCTGTTCGGCTTCACCTACCTGTACATCGGCATCGCGAACCTCGCCGGCCTGGCACCCGAAGGCATCGGCTGGTTCTCGCTCTTCGTGGCGGGCGCCGCCGCGGTGTACGCGGGAATCGCCTTCTGGCACGACAACGATCCGGTTTTCGGTGTCATCTGGCTGTCCTGGTCGCTGTTGTGGACCTTGTTCTTTCTGGTGCTGGGCCTCGGAAAGGAGCAGCTGACGCGATTCACCGGCTGGACCGTCCTCCTGCTCAGCCAGCCGACCTGCACGGTGCCCGCCTTCCTCGGGCTGACCGGCGCGCCTACCGCAGTGACGGCGGGACAGCGCTGCTGGCGGCCGCGATCGCGGTGGTGCTGGTCGCCATCGCAGGTTCTCTCGACGTCCTGAAAGACCGTTCGGAGAAAAGGAGTCTTCATGCGACACGGTGACATTTCCGCCAGCCCGGACACGGTCGGCGTCGCGGTGGTCAACTACAAGATGCCGCGCCTGCATACCAAGGCCGAAGTCCTCGCCAACGCCCGAAAGATCGCCGAAATGGTGGTGGGCATGAAATCCGGGCTGCCGGGCATGGACCTCGTGGTGTTCCCGGAGTACTCGACGCAGGGCATCATGTACGACCCCAAGGAGATGTACGAGACCGCGGCGACGATTCCCGGCGAGGAGACCGAGATCTTCGCGGCCGCCTGCCGGGAAGCCCAGACCTGGGGCGTTTTCTCCATCACCGGCGAGCGGCACGAGGACCACCCGGACAAACCCCCGTACAACACCCTCGTGCTCATCAACGACCGAGGCGAGATCGTCCAGAGGTACCGGAAGATCCTTCCGTGGTGCCCGATCGAGGGCTGGTACCCGGGCGACGAGACCTACGTCAGCGACGGCCCCAAGGGCATGAAGATCTCGCTGATCATCTGCGACGACGGGAACTACCCGGAGATCTGGCGTGACTGCGCGATGAAGGGCGCCGAACTGATCGTGCGGTGCCAGGGCTACATGTACCCGGCCAAGGAACAGCAGGTACTGATGGCCAAGGCGATGGCGTGGGCCAACAACTGTTACGTGGCCGTGGCGAACGCCGCCGGATTCGACGGCGTGTACTCGTACTTCGGCCATTCCGCGATCATCGGCTTCGACGGCCGCACGCTCGGCGAGACCGGCGAGGAGGAATTCGGGATCCAGTACGCGCAACTGTCGGTGTCGGCGATCCGCGACGCACGCACCTACGATCAGTCGCAGAACCACATCTTCAAGCTGCTGCACCGCGGATACACGGGCGTGCAGGACGCGGACGAGGGTGACAAGGGCGTGGCGGACTGCCCGTTCGACTTCTACAAGCTCTGGGTCACCGATGCCAAGAAGGCGCAGGAGAAGGTCGAGTCGATCACTCGCGACACCATCACTCCTCCGCACCCATGAGGAGCACGGTCAGCCGGATGCCCCGTGACGTGTGGACGAAGCTCAGTACCAGCGGGACGAGCACGAGCGCGATGTAGGTCCACAAGGGCCAGTGGTACAGGTGATTGAGGTGCCACGTCTCCTTGAGGGCGATGAAGAAGGCGCCCGCGCACACGATGAACCAGCCTTTGGCCTTGTTGGCGAATGTGGTCATGGTGCGCCGCTGGCCTGCCGTGAGCGTCTTCATGAACTCGCGCTGCGCCTTCTTCCGGCGACGGCGTTCCTTGATGACGGCCACCGGCGGTACCAGCCACCACCAGCGCGACATGGAGGTGCCGCCGGTGGGACGGCGCGTCTCGACCGAACGCAGGTCGTCGAGCCGTTCGCCTTCCTCGCGGAGTTCGAGCGCGCCCTGGTACAGGGGACCGGCGACCAGAAACCAGCCGCCGAGGAAGGCGGACCAGGCGATGACGTACTCGATGTGGATCACCCCTCCCCGGGCCACCGCTCGATGTGATCCGTCAACGGCAGCGTATCGGCCCTAGAATCGGGAGGATGGACAGGATCGACAACGGCGGCCGGGTGATCGCCGCACCGCCCGCGACCGTCTACAACGCACTCCTCGACCGCGCGGCCCTCGAGGCCTGGCTGCCACCCGAGGGCATGCGCGGCCGCGTCGAACACTGGGATCCCCGGCCCGGCGGTGGCTTCCGGATGACCCTCACCTATCTCGACGCCTCCGACGCCCCCGGTAAGAGTTCGGACGCGACGGACGTCGTCGAGGTCGGGTTCGCCGAACTGCTGCCGCCGGAACGCGTGGTGCAGGAGGCCGTCTTCGAGGCCGACGACCCGGCCTTCGCGGGTACCATGACGATGACCTGGCAGCTCACCTCCGCCGGTGACGGCACCGAAGTGACCGTCACCGCGACAGGCGTGCCTGTCGGCATCGGCCAGGCGGATCACGAGGCCGGGATCGCCTCCTCCTTGGCCAATCTGGCGTCCTTCGTCGAAGCGAGCTGACGTCCGGAAGCGATGACGATCGCGGCGAGGACGGCCATCACCAGCGGCACCACCAAGGCCGCCCGGAAACCGCCGAGCGCGGCTTCCCGCGAACCATCGCCGAGGGCGGCGACGTTGACGGCGGTCGCCGCGGACAACCCGAGGGCCGCGCCGAACTGGAAGGACGTGTACAGCAGGCCGCCCGCCAGTCCCTGTTCGTCCTCGGCGATCCCGTCGGTGGCGACGATCGTCAGCGGGCCGTAGGCGAGGGCGAACCCGAGGCCAAGGAGGATCATCGACGGGAACATCGCCGCGTACGTCCAGTCCAGGCCCAGCGGCAGGAAGAGCGCGTACGCCACGATGGCGAGCACGAGGCCGCCGAAGATCACCCGCGTGTTGCCGAACCTCGCCACCAGCCGGGGGGTCAGCGTCGGTGCGAGGATCGCGTCGATCCCGGTCGCCAGCAGCGCCAAGCTCGTCTCGAGCGTCGACCAGCCCCGGAGTTCCTGAAGGTACAGCGTGACGAGGAACTGGAACCCGAAGAACGAACCGGCATAGAGCAGCGCACTGGCGTTGGCCCGCACCAGCGGACCCGACCTCAGGATGCCCAGCCGCACCAGTGGCGCGGGCGAGCGGCGTTCGATGGCCACGAAGGCCGCCAGCGCGGCCACTCCCCCGGTGAAGGACGCGGCCGTCCAGCCCCAGCCCTGTGCGGGGTGTTCCAGCCGGACCACCGCGTACGCGATCAGCAACATCGCCACGGTCACGGTGACGGCTCCGCCGAGGTCCAAGCGCCGCGGGACGCGTTCCGGTCGTGCGGGTTCCTTGATGAGCCAGAGCGCGGCGGCCAGGATGACGGCGGACAGGATCACCGGCGTGAAGAACACCCAGCGCCAGTCGATCCTGGTCAGCAGGCCGCCGATGACCAGGCCGAGCGAGAAACCGCCCGCCGCGGTGCCGGCGTAGAACAGCAGTGCCTTGGTGCGTTCGGGGCCTTGCTCGAAGCTCGTGGTGATGATCGACAGGCCGGCCGGGGTCATGAAGGCCGCCGCGACACCGGTGACGAACCGGGCGAGCAGCAGCATCCAGCCCTCGGTGGCGAACCCGCCGAGCCCCGAGAAGACGAGGAACACCACCAGCCAGGTCAGGAACATGCGACGGCGGCCGTAGATGTCGGCGGCGCGCCCGCCCAGCAGCATCAGCCCGCCGTAGCCGAGCACGTAGGCGCTCACCACGCCGCTCAGCGTCGCGGTCGACAGGCCGAGTTCGGCGCGGATGGACGGCAACGCCACGTTCAGCATCGCGACGTCGATGCCCTCCAGGAAAATGGCGCCGCACAGCACCAGGAGCACGCCCCAGGCCCGCCCGCTCATCCGGTCGGCGGCGCGCGGCGGCGTTCGCGTTGTGTTCAAGGTCGGCTCTCCCTCAGTGGACACGGGACCGACGGTTACTCATCAGCCGGTCGGTTCCCTCTTGTAACCAAAGGGATCTTCCGACACCATCAGTGACCATGGAAGAAGGCACTTTGAACTCACCTAGTCGTTGTGAACTCACCGAGGCGGACTACGAGGCCTTCCAGTGGGACACCCGCGAGGACTGCGAGGTCCGCCAGATCCTGGACCGGGTGGCGGACAAATGGTCGCTCCTGGTGATCGCGCTGCTCGACGTGAACACCCTCCGGTTCACCGAGCTGAAGTACAAGATCGACGGCATCAGCCAGCGCATGCTCACCACCACACTGCGTCACCTCGAACGCGACGGGCTCGTGAACCGGACCGTCTATCCGGTCGTGCCGCCCCGGGTCGAGTACGCGCTGACACCGCTGGGCATCACGCTGCATCAGACCATCCAGTCTCTGGTCACCTGGACCGAGGACCATCAGAGCGAGATCGCCGTCGCGCGGGCCCGGTACGATCAGCGCGTCAACGCCTGAGGACCTGATGGCCAGACTTTCCGGAGGGGATCCGTCACTGCTGCGGCGACTCAACGCCATAGCGGTCCTTCGGGCGCTGTACGCCGCCGAAGAACTCACCCTCACGGAACTGGTCAAGGCGAGCGAGGTCTCCCGGCCGACGGTCGAAGAGATCGCCACCGACCTCGGTGAACAGGGGCTGATCGAAGAGGTGTCCCTGTCCCCCGACGCGCCGAGACCGGTCGGCAGGCCCGCCAAGCGGTATCGCTTCCGTCCCGAGGCCGGGCACGTCGCCGGACTCGAGATCGGCCCGCACAAGGCGTTGTGCCTGGTCGCCGATCTGCGCGGCGACGTCGTCGGACGGGCGAGGGCCGACCTCACCCCGGCGATGGCCGCGCCCGACCGCCTCGGCGTCGCGCACCGGGTGCTCGGCGCCGCCGTCGAGGGCCTGCCGAACGTCCGGGTGCTCGGCGTCGGCACCACCGGCGTGGTGTCCGGCGGCAAGGTCGTCCGCGGCGAACGACTGCCCGGCTGGACGGGGCTCGACCTGCCCGCCGAGTTCGGCGGCGGATGCCCGGTCCTGGCGGGCAACGACACCAAGCTCGCGACACTGGCCGAGCACTGGCGCGGGGTCGCGCACGGCGTCGACGACGTCGTCTACGTGCGGGCCGGGCGGACCGTCTCGCTGGGTCTGCTGCTCGACGGGAACCTGCACGCCGGGCACAACGGCGCGGCGGGCGAAATCGGCGCCCTGCGGCAGGTCGGCTGGTACACGGCGCTCGACCGGTTCCTCGCGTTCGGCGACGGCTCCGGATCCGCCGAGGCCACCAGGCGGATCTTCGAGGCCCTGCGCGATGGCGATCCCGAGGCCGAGGCGATCGTGGCCGCCTTCGTGACGGATCTGTGCGTCGGCGTCGCCGCGACCGTGCTCACCGTCGACCCGCAGCTGGTCGTGATCGGCGGTGGGCTCGCTCAAGCCGGAGACCTGCTGACGGCGCCGCTGCGCACCGAACTGGCTCGCCTGTGCCTGTTCCCGGTGCGCGTCGAGACGTCGATGCTCGGCGACGATTCGGTGGCGCTCGGCGCGGTGCGGCTGGCCCTCAGCCGCGTGGAGCGCGAACTGTTCAGCGTCTCGGACGTCGCCTGAGCAGGCTGATCACCACGATCAGCACGGCCACCGCACCACTGGTGAACAGCTGCGCCCGCGCGCTCGCGTCCGTCCACATGAGAATGAGGACGCCCGCCATCGCGATCAGCGCGACCCAGCTCAGATACGGGAAGCCCCACATCCGCACCGGAAGGTCCGCGGCCGTGCCGTCCCGTTCCGCCGCTTTCCGCAGCCTCAGCTGGGAGATGGCGACGAAGATCCAGACCAGCAGGATGTTTGCCCCGATGGCGTTCAGCAGGAACGGCAGAACGTGTTCCGGGGCAAGGAAGTTCAGCAGGACGGCCACGAAGCCGAAGGCCACCGACGCCAGCACCGCCGTCCGCGGGACTCCGGCACCGGACAGCCTCAGCATCGCGCGCGGCGCTTCACCCCGTGAGGCCAGGGAAAACACCATTCGCGAGGCGCCGTAGAGGTTCGCGTTCAACGCCGAGAGCAGCGAGGTCAGCACGACGAAACTCATCAGCAACGCCGCCGACGGCACCCCGATCTGCTCCAGGATGGTCACGAACGGGCTGGCGTTGGCCGACGCGGATTCCCACGGCAGCAACAAGACCATCAGCGCCACGGAACCGATGTAGAACAGCAGCAGCCGCACGATGACCGTGCGCGTGGTCCGGCGGATCGAACCCGCCGGGTCGTCGGACTCCGCCGCGGCGATGGTGACCAGTTCCATGCCGCCGAAGGAGAACGCGACCGCGAGCAGGCCGGTCAGCACGCCCTGCAGGCCATTGGGCAGGAAACCGCCGTGCCCGGTGAGATTGCTCAAGCCGACGGGTGACGTGCCAGGAAGGATTCCGAACACCGCCAGCGTGCCGAGGACCAGGAAGCCGACCACGGCGGTCACCTTGATCGCGCCGAACCAGAACTCGAACTCCCCGAACGAGCGCACGGCGAACAGGTTCACCATGGTCAGCACCGCCATGAACAGCAGCACCCAGGTCCACTGCGGAATCACGGGCAGTAGCCCGTTCGCGATCCCCGCCGCCGCGGTCGCCTCGGCGGCCACCACGACCACCAGCAGCGACCAGTACAGCCAGCCGACGGTGAACCCGGCCCAGCGCCCGAGCGCCTTCTCCGCGTACACCGAGAACGAACCGCTGCTCGGCTCGGCGGCCGCCATCTCGCCCAGCATGCGCATGACGAGCACCATGAGCAGGCCGGCGACCACGTAGGACAGCAGGATGCCGGGACCACCGGTCTTGATACCCGCGCCAGTGCCCACGAACAGCCCGGCGCCGATCGCCCCGCTGATGGCCAGCATGGTGACGTGCCGCCGCCGGAAGCCGGTGCCGAGTGACCGGGTCTCGATCTCGGTCACGGGTTCGGCGGGGCCTGGTGCGGGCATGAAGGGTCCCTTCGTCGGCGTCAGCGGCGGTGTCCGGTGCTCAACCGTGGGACAACTCTTCCAGCCGTTCGTGGAGCCGGTCGACGTGGTCCTCGCTTTCGGGCTTCATCAGCACGCTACGCAGAATCCGCGCGCCGTCCGCGTCCGCGTCGACCCCGGTGTGACGCAGGCCGAACCGCGGCGCGCTCACCCGCAGCGTGCTGAGGAACACCGGATCCTTCGCCGCGGCCATGCCGGTGCGAAGGATCCGGGTGCTCGCCTGATCGATCTTCGACAGGGAAAGCGGTTCCGTGCGCGGGAAGTAGGTGACGATGTCGAGTTCCGGTGGCTGGTACAGGTCGAACCGCTCGGAGTCCTCCAGCAGTTTCGCCCACCGCAACGCCGCGCGCCGCCCGGCCGCGAGCACCCGGCCCAGCCCGTCTGGAGTGGGCGGCAGCACCCGGAAGGTGAGCCACAACGCGGCGGCCGCCGCGCCCGCCCGGGAGCATTCGAGGCTGATCTCGCCGAGGTGCAGGTCTTCCGAGGTGAAGTAGGTGTACGGCGAATCGTGCAGGAAGAACCGGGCCGTCTCGGGATCCTTGAACAGCACCGCGCCGCAGCCGTAGGGCTGAAGTCCGTGCTTGTGCGGGTCGATGACGATCGAATCGGCCTCGGCGATGGCGAGCCACGGGGCTCCTGGCAGCCCCTCCGGACCGTCCAAACCGGACAGGAGCCGGAAGAACCCACCGTAGGCGGCGTCGACGTGCACCCGGACGCCGTACCGTTCGCGCAGCGCCAGCGCCTCGTGGACCGGCTCCACCGTGCCGAGCCCGGTCGTGCCCGCGGTGAGCACCACGGTGCCGATCTTCCCGGTACGCAGCAGGTCTTCGAGCGCGTCGAGGTCCATCGCGCCGCGGGCGTCGACAGGTACCGTGTGGCCCTCGACACCGAGTACGCCGCACATCCGGCCGTGTGTGTAGTGCGCCTCGGCGCTGTAGGCGATCCCCTTGCCCGGATGTGTCTCCCGCGCGACGAACAGCGCCTCGAGGTTCGCCACGGTGCCGCTGGTGGTCAGATGCCCGAGGTGCTCCGTATAACCGAACATCGTGGCCAGCTGCCGGACGACCTCACGCTCCATCTCGGCCGTCGCGGGCCCGCCGTCGAGCGCGTGGTTGTTGGGGTTGACCAGCATCGCGGTCAGGTAGCCGACCACCGCGGCCGGATGCGGCGGTTTGAGCATCTGGCCCGCGTAGGACGGGTGGAAGAACGGGTAATTGTCCTTAAGCCGCTCGGTGAGTTCCTCGAACGCGATCTCGAATCGCCCGTCAGGGATCTCCAGCGAGGGATGCGGCCGCATGGGGGTGAACATCTCCGCCCACGCTTCGTTCGACGTCAACGCCTGACCGAGCCAGTACCGGAAGTCCATCAAGGGCGCCCTTCGATCGTTCGGCTCCAAAAAACGTAGGAGTCGCCGGAGGCCTCGCGCAACCGTCTTCGGTAGGGGCCAGCTCCCCCGCGTCGCCACCGCCTGACGCCGCTACTCGCCCTTGTCCTCCAGTTGCTTGACGATCTCCCGCAGCAGCCGTTCGCCCTCCGCCGTCAGCGCGAGCAGCCCCAGCCGTCCCTCGACGGGATGTTTGCGCCTGGTGACCAGTCCCGTGCGCTTCCAGGGTCTTCCTCACCCAGAGCACCACGAACGCGGTCCAGGTGAGCCCCGCGGTGCGCAGGACCGAGTTCTCGAAGTGCAGCCGTACCGCCGTGGCCGCGCGGTGAAGGTTGGCCGCCCTCCATCCGCTCCCACAAGAGGGGGATGCCGCCCAGCTTGGCCCGCACGGCGTTCTCGGTCTCGGCCAGTGTGTGACACCCGGTCAACAGCCACCTCCTCACCGGCCCCGGAGGTACGAGCCCGGTGGGCACGCAGCCCCGCCCGCCCGCTCCGTCGACGGTATGCGGAACGGGCTGGAGTCCACAGTGGTCTATCCGGGTCAACGAGCGGGAACGGCCGCGCGGTGCTCGGTGATGTCGCCGAACAGGTCACCCATCTCCTCCACGCGTTCGATCACCTGCTCGGCGGTGAACAGCAGGTCGGCGGCCTTGCGGCAGGCCTCGACCTCCTCCCAGGTCACCGGGGTGGAGACGGTCGGGATGGCGCGGCCGCGCAGCGAATAAGGCGCGATGGTGGTCTTGGCGGGGTTGTTCTGGCTCCAGTCGATGAAGACGCGGCCGGGGCGGATCGCCTTCGTCATGCGGGCGACCACGGTTTCCGGTGACCGGCGCGCGAGCTCCTCCGCGACCGCCTTGGCGTATTCGGAGGTGCGTTCACCGGAGCGGGTGCGCACCGGGCAGTACAGCTGCATTCCCTTGTTGCCACTGGTCTTCGCGTACACGGTCAGGCCGTCTTCGGTCAGCAGTTCGCTGAGCGTCTCGGCGACCCGGCAGCAGTCGACGACGTCCGCGGGCAGACCGGGATCGAGGTCGAACACCAGCAGATCGGGTGCTTTCCGCGCGCCGCGCGGCCCGACCGTCCATTGTGGAATATGCAGTTCCAGCGCGGCGAGATTGGCCGCCCACATCAGCGTCGGGAGGTCGCCGACCACCGGGTAGTCGAGCGTTTCCTCCCCGCCCCGGCGGCCGCGGTTGGTGAGCCGCGCGGTGCGCACCCACTCGGGCGCGTGCCGGGAAACGTTCTTCTCGTAGAACGGTTCGCCGTCGACGCCGTCCGGGAACCGGCGGAACGTGGCGGCGCGTTCGCGCAGATGCGGGAGCATGACGGGGGCGATGCGGCGGTAGTAGTCGAGGACCTCGCGTTTGGTGAAACCGTGCGCCGGGTAGAGCACCTTGTCCAGATTGGACAGCCCCAGCCGCCGTCCCTCGACCTCGACCGTTATCCGCTCATCAGGCACCCTTCGACGATAGATCACCGGCGGGGTTTCCGGGGTACCGTGAGGCATGAGTACCTTACCGGACGCGATCGCCCCGATGCTGGCGACCGACGGTGACCTGCCCACCGGCGGGTGGGGGTACGAATACAAATGGGACGGCTACCGCTGCTGCCTGCGGGTCGCGCGCGACGGCGAGACACGCCTGACCAGCCGGCGCGGCCTCGACATCACGGCGACGTACCCGGACGTGACCGGCGAAGCCATGGACGGCCACGAAGCCGTCCTCGACGGCGAGATCGTCGTCCTCGACGACCAGGGGCGGCCGAGTTTCCCGCTGCTGCAGACGCGGCACCTGCGCACGCCGGACGCGTCGCTGCTGGAGCGCAGCCCAGTGCACTTCTTCGCCTTCGACGTGCTGCTTCTCGACGGCACCGTCCTGCTCGACGAGCCCTACGCGGCCCGTCGCGAACTCGTGACGTCGTTGGGTGGCGGCGGCCGCATCGTCATCCCACCGGGTTACACCGACGACGACATCTCGCCCGATCGGCTGCTCGAAGTCGTCCGGCGACACGGGCTCGAAGGGCTGATCGCGAAGAAGCTCGACAGCCGGTACTACCCCGGCAAGCGGACGCGGCAGTGGATCAAACGGGCGCTGTGGCACACCCAAGAAGTCGTGATCGGCGGCTGGCGCCCCGGTGAGGGACGGCGCGCGGGGACATTCGGCGCGCTGCTGCTGGGCGCGCACGACGAGGCCGGTGAGCTGCGGTACGTCGGGGACGTCGGGACCGGGTTCAGCGACGAGGCCCTCGAAGAGCTGCATGGCCGGCTCACCCCGCTGGAGCGGAAGACGCCACCCTTCGCTTCGGAGGTCCCGCGTGATCGGGCGCGGCGGGTGCACTGGGTGGCGCCGAAACTCGTCGGGGAGGTCTTGCACCGGAACTGGACCCCGGACAGGCGGCTACGGCATACGACCTGGCGAGGGCTACGGGCGGACAAGGCGCCCGAAGACGTCAAAGTGCCTTCTTAGGGCGTGTCCCCGGCGTGTCAGTGCCATGGCGGTCCGGTGTCAGTCCGGTCGGTGATCGTTGCTCTCATCACCGAGAGATCACCACCAAGAGGGAGTTTCCATCATGTCTGTCTTCCCCACTCCGAAGCCGATCACCGTCACGCTGACCACCGCGGGTGCCCGGGTGCGTGTCGCCGCGAGCGAACGTTCGGACACGGTGGTGCTGGTCGAGCCGATCGACAGCACGAGCAAGTCGGACGTGAAGGTCGGCTTCGCGGGCGGAGAGCTGTCGATCGAGACGAAGAAAGCCAAAAGCAAGGCGGGTTCGGTCGCGATCACGATCGAGGTGCCCGACGGTTCCCGGCTGGTCCTGAACACGGCGTGGTCGGACGTGCGCGCCGAAGGCCGGTTCGGCGACTGCGTGCTGGAGGTGGCGTCGGGCCGGGTCCAGGTCGACCGCGTCGCGACGGTGCGGGGCAACCTGGCGGCGGGCGAGGTCGCGTTCGGGTACGTCGCCGGAACCGTCGACCTCGAAGGTGGCGCGGCCGGCCTGCGGATCGGCGAGGCCAAGGGCACGGTCCGGTACGCGGGGTCCACCGGGAAGGTCTGGATCGGGCACGCCCACGCCGATCTGGATCTCTCCGGCTCGAGCGGAAGTTTCGACATCGACCGCGCCGACGGCGACGTCGTCGCGAAGGCGGCCAACTGCCCGATCCGGGTCGGCAGGCTGTCGCGCGGCGCCGAACTGGCGAACGCGTCCGGGGGCATCGAAGTCGGTGTCGACGGAGACACCGCGTCGGTGGATGCCAAGAGCACCAAGGGTTCGGTGCACAGCTCCTTCGGCGAGGACAGCGGCGAAGGCGGCGTCAAGGTCTACGCCCGCACGCGGCTCGACGATATCGTCATCCGCCGCGCGGCCGCCTGAGGGCGTGGTCGTGGTGATCGCATTTAGTCGACTACTTGCGATTTCACCGCCAGCCTGCACTTCAGGACATAAGCCGGGTGTCGCGAAAGCCACTTTCGGGACGTCTGATGTTCCGAAAGTGGCTTTCGCGACACGGCACCCGGTAGGCACCTGAGACACTCTTGGCCCTGACCGTCCTCACCACTCACGACCGGCGAATCGGTCCAGCGCCGCCAGTTTCCAGGCCCGTTTCACGTCACTCGACCGATGGCCCGACCCGTCATCGATCAGCAATTCCGCGCCGGGCCAGGCTCGGGCGAGTTCCCAGGCCGTGTCCACCGGGCAGCTCAAATCCTGGCGGCCGTGGATCAGCACGCCGGGAATTTCCCGCAACAGACTCCCGTCGCGGATCACCGCGCCGGGCTCCAGCCAGCCAAGATGCGAGTAGTAGTGCGTGACGATGCGAGCGAAAGCCAGCTCCCACTCGCCGATCGGGCCATTGTGGACGGTCGCGCCGGGCTCCAGCGACAGCACGGTGTCCTCCCACCCGCACCATGACCGAGCCGCCTCGGTCCGCACGTGTGGGTCGGGATCTTCCATGAGCCGCGCGTAGGCCGCGACCAGGTCACCGGAAAGGTCGCCACGGAAGCGCGCCCACTCTTCGGGGAAGAACCGGCCTACGCCGCGATACAGCCAGTCGATCTCGGAACTCCGTGTGGTGCTGATGGCGCTGACGATGATCTCCGTGACCCGCTCCGGAAACCGTTCGGCGTAGACGAGTGCCAGCGTCGTGCCCCACGAGCCACCGGTGACGAGCCAGCGTTCGATCCCCAGATGTTCGCGCAATCGTTCCAGGTCGGCGACGAGGTGGTCCGTCGTGTTGTGCCGCATGCCGGTCGCCGGGTCGCTCGCGTGCGGGGTGCTGCGGCCGCAGCCGCGCTGGTCGAACAGCACCGCGCGGTAGCGGGCCGGGTCGAACATCCGCCGCATGCCCGGCGTGCACCCCTGACCTGGGCCACCGTGCAGCATGACCGCCGGTTTCCCGTCCGGGTTCCCGCTGGTCTCCCAGTAGACGAGGTTTCCGTCACCTACATCGAGCAGTCCCTTGTCGTAAGGCTCCGCGGGAGGATACGGGTTGATCATGGATTCAGGCTAGACCGTCAGTGAGTCGCGAAACACCCTCCCCGCAACGAAGTTCAGCACACCGGCCCTTTCTTCGCGACGCCGAGAGGGGCAGATTCATCGGTACCGGCGAAAAACCACCAGAGACGGGGAGCCATGGCGGTTGACGGCACGATGTTCACCCTTGGCGTGGAAGAAGAGTTCGTCCTCCTCGATCCGCTGGACGGCTCGGTCGCGTTACGCGCGCCCGAACTTCTCGAACACCTCGCCGAGCCGGACGTCACCGGTGAGCTGATGCTGTTCCAGATCGAGACCGCGTCCGGGATCTGCCACAGCCTGGACGAGGTGCGCTCGGAACTGACACGGCTGCGGCAGACCGTCGCGAGAGCGGCGGAGGCCGACGGCTGCCTGATGGTGGCGACGGGGATGCCCCCCGCCGGTCTGCGGGGGGACACGCTCACGCCCGAACCCCGGTACCGGCGCATGGCCAAGGCGTTCCCCGACCTGATCGACGACGCGGGGACGTGTGCCTGCCATGTGCACGTCGGTTTGCCGTCGCGGGATCTCGGCGCGCGGGTCCTCGCCGGGTTGCGGCCGTGGCTCGCCCCGTTGCTGGCGATCAGTGTCAACTCCCCGGTCGAGAACGGCGCCGATTCCGGGTGGTCGAGCAGGCGGTTCCCGATCTGGGACCGGTGGCCGACGGCGAAACCGCCCGACGAATGGCCTGGTGCGGCCGCCTACGACCGCAGTGTCGGGGACGCCTTGCGCCACGGCACCGCCCTCGACGCGGGCGGCGTCTACTTCTATGCCAGGCTTTCCCCTCGCCATCCCACGGTGGAGGTCAGGATCGCCGACGTCTGCCTGGCCGTCGACGACGCCGTGCTCCTCGCGGCGCTGGTGCGCGGGCTGGTCGCGACCTGCGCCGGGACGACGGGACTTCCACGAGTTCGCAATGCCCGGATCGGCGCGGCACTGACGGCCGCCGCACGCCGGGGCCTCGACGGGCCGGGTATCGACGTCTTCACCGGCAGGGAGGCCGATCAGCGCGATCTTCTCGGCAGGCTCGTCGATTTCGTCCGGCCGGCGCTCAAGGCGGCCGGCGACCTCGACGATGTCGAGCAGGGGTTGCACTCGCTTTTCGAGCACGGGACCGGCGCGACCCGGCAACGCCGGTTGTTCGCGGAGGCGGCCTCCCCCGGCGAATTCGCCGCGCATCTCGCCTTCGCGACGATGAACGTCCCGGCCAGGTGAACCGGCGTCACAGCCAGCCGGACTCCCGCGCGATCCGCACCGCGTCGACCCGGTTGCGCGCGCTGAGCTTCGACACGATCGTCGTCAAGTAGTTCCGCACGGTTCCGGCGGACAAAAACAGTTCGGCCGCGATCTCGGTCGGGTCGGAACCGACCGACGCCAGCCGGAGCACTTCGATCTCCCGTGCCGTGAGCGGGCATTCCTCGCTGTCCCAGGCGGCGAGCGCCAGATCACCGTCGACGACGCGGCGCCCGGCGGCGACCCCGCGGACCGCGTTGGCCAGCCTGTCGGCAGGCGCGTCCTTGCGCAGGAAGCCGTTGACCTTCGCGGCCAGCGCCCGCCGAAGGGTTCCAGGGCTGCCGAGTGAGGTGAGGATCAGCGTGCGGACCCCTGGCAGTTGTTCGTGCAGTTCGGCGGCGGCGGTGAGCCCGTCCTTGCCGGGCAGGTCGATGTCGATGAGCGCGATGTCGGGGTGCGTGGACTGGGCGAGCGGAAGGATCTCGTCACCGCTGGCGCATTCCGCGACGACCTCGATGTCGGCTTCCAGCCCGAGCAACGCGACCAGGGCCCCACGGACAATGTGCATGTCCTCTGCCACCAGGACCTTGATCATCGACCCCATCTGCCTTTCGCCTGCGCCTCGCCCCACGAGCCGACAATACTATCCTCACACACCCGTCCCGCGAAATGGAAACCGGCCCTTGACCGCCGCGGGGGACGCGGTCAAGGGCCGGTTCTGTGTTGCCGCGGGAATACGTTCTTCGGACCGCGCCAACACGGCCGGGGTAGTTCCGGCGTGAATGCGCTACCAGGAATTTTGCGGCCCCCGGCCGTGCAGCTCCAGTGTTCACACCATCGCCGACCTGTGGTTTTCGCATAAGCCGCCGGTGACCCCCACCCTCGCCGGACCCCGTGAAATTTTCACGTCGCCGCGCACATGAATCCATATGCGGCGGTGAATCAAGCACTTCAGGAGAAGCGGCGGCGGACACTACTGTCGAAACCGTAAAGCACGCCAGAATTCCTCGAGCGAAAGGACGGTACAATGGATGCGACTGTCCGGCGAGCCGTGGAGCGAGCCATTGGGGCCATGAACGAGAAACTGGGCGAAGAGCTCACTATCGACGACATCGCCCGCGCCGCGACGTTCAGCAAATTCCATTTCACCAGGGTGTTCCAGCAGGCCACCGGCGTCTCGCCCGGCCGGTTCCTGTCCGCGCTGCGGCTCGACGAGGCCAAGCGCCTGCTGCTGACGACCTCGATCACGGTCGCCGACATCAGCCACCGCGTTGGCTACAACAGTGTCGGCACCTTCAGCACGCGGTTCAGCGGCCGCGTCGGCCTCTCCCCCTCCGCGTACCGCCAGCAGGGCGGTTTCCAGCGACGGCTGGCCGGCGAAACCCTTCCCGGCGCGAAGCCCGCGATCGTCCGCGGTTTCGTGTCGGCGCCGCCGGAGATCTCGCCCGGCCTCGTCTTCATCGGCCTCTTCCCGACGCGTATCCCCGAGGGCGCTCCCGTGCGCCACACGGTCATCGACGTCCCCGGCCCCTATCAGCTCACCGATGTCCCGGAAGGCACCTGGCACCTCGTCGCGCACTGCGTGACCGGACCGCTCACGCGCCGCGGCACCGGCTTCACCGGCCACCACGGCCCGATCACCGTCGAACCGGGCGTCACCGCGAGGCTGGCGGACCTGCGGATGCGCCCCAAGCGCCTGTTCGACCCGCCGGTCCTGCTCGCGCTGCCCGACCTGCGGCGACGGCCGGAGCCGTTCAAGCACGCCGCCTGACCCTCAGTATCGAGAAGGGGCCTTCGAGACGCGATCCGTCTCAGAGGCCCCTTCTGCGTCACCGAGTGGCGCCCCAGGTGTGCTCAGACACCGCACTCACGTGTGCAGAGACGTAACTCGCGTGCTTGAACCCCGCACACTCGAGTTCTGACCACTGGTGTCCCATGATCCTGCAGGTCTTACGCGTGATCAGACGGCGATCTCCGGAGATCGCCGTCCAATTACGCGTAACCGCCGTCTGATCACGCGAGATCGCCGTCCGAGGAACGAAACCCAACGTCAAACAAGCAGGATCACGCGACACTAGGCAGAAAGGCGGCCCGCCGAGGGAGCGAAGCCATCCCGGATGTTCCGCCGCCAGAGTTCGTAGGCGGGCGTCCCGTCCGCGGCGTTCGCGGTGACCTCGGTCGAGTCCGCGAGGTCGACGGCCTCCTCGATGCTCAGCCCGGCCAGCGTCCGCGCCGCGCGGCGGGTGTGCGGCGGGACGAACGACGAGAACGTCCTCGCCTTCACCGCGAACACGACGCCGAGGCCGAGTTCGTCCTGGTGCTCCCCCGCCGACTCGCGCAGCCTGGTCAGCCCCGGCTGATCGCAGCCGCCCGCGAAGGTCGAGGCCAGCCCGACCCCGCTCCACAGGTCCGGACGGCGTTCGGCCGGGAAGCGTTTCACCGCCGCGGCGACCTTCACCGGGTCGGCGCCGTTGATGAACCACAGCGCCCGACCGATACCCTGGTCACAGGCGCGCGGGAAGTACGCTGGTGCGCCAGCCCACGGGTACGGCTTGGGGACGAACTGCTCGTCGACCCACTTGCGCGTGTCGAAGTAGGCGCGGTCGAAGGCGTAGCCGTCGACCGCCAGCCAGCTCATCGTCGGGTGGAACGGGACGCCGTCCAGGTCCGGCAGCACCTTCTTCCACAGCGGCCGCGGCAGCCGGGCCATCGCGAACCCGATGCCGATGTAGGTCAGGAACACGTGCGGGAGGCCGGGGCCGCTCATCAGCTCGGCCGTGCGGTCCCTCCGGCCGCCGGGCATGACGTCGAGGATGGTGAACGCCATCGCCGCGCCTTCGTAGGCGAACCCGCGCATCTCCGGCTCGACCATGTCCAGCCGTCGCTCAGCCTCCCACAGCGCCGGCGCGTCGATCCCCCACTCGAACCCGCACACCACCGACTGCGGGATCGACTCCAGCCGGGCGGTCGCCGGCGTCGGCGGGACCCCGAAGCCTCGTCCCTCGAAACCGACCGAAGCCAGCGAGGGTGCGAACAGGACCTTGCGCAGGGCACCCGGCAATGAACTCATCACATACGTCCTTTGTGGATAGTGGCGGCTTCGCGCGCGAACTCGGCTCTTGCCGAGGAGACCACGTTGTGGTCGGCGACCGCTCGACGGTCGATCGAGGTCGGCGCCGGTACCGCCGAACAGTCCATCCCCCGCCGTCGAAAATGGCGATTTCACCCGTTCGCCGGGCGAATTCACCGGAGTGGAACGTACTCACCCGGGAATGGAAAGTCCTTATGGCGGCAATTTTACCGTCTACTGGCCTGACGCTGGGTAATCGATCAGTCGCTCTTTCATGGCAGGGCATGATCTTCGAAGCTTTGACATCGTCGCAGCTCATCAGGGCCCTGATCGGCTGAGCAGGACGCAGAAAAAAGCACAACCTTGTATCGTGCGATTCAGATTCACTCTTCCGGGTTTGCTATGTACACTGAGAGTTAGCGCATTTGGGGAAGAGGAGGTCGGAGTGATCCGAGTCCTATTGGCCGAAGATATGCACATGGTCCGCGGCGCCTTGGTCGCGCTGCTGAACCTCGAGCAGGACATCGAGGTCGTCGCGGAGGTCTGCTCGGGGGACAAGATCCTCCCGATGGCCGCGGAGTACCTCCCGGACGTCGCGATCATCGACATCGACCTGCCGGCCAAGGACGGACTCACCGCCGCTTCCGAGCTCTACCAGCAACTTCCCGGCGTCCGTACGCTGATCCTCACCTCACTCGGCCGTCCGGGCACCGTGCGCCGCGCGCTCGACGCGAAGGTCAACGGCTTCCTGCTCAAGGACGCGCCCGCCGACAAGCTCGCGAACGCCGTCCGCTCGGTCGCCATCGGCCGCCGCGTCATCGACAGTGAACTCGCGCTTTCCGCCTGGGAAACGGAAGATTGCCCACTGACGCCACGGGAAGCCGAGATCCTCCGTCTCGCCGCGAACGGTCGCACCGTCGCCGACATCGCGGCGGAACTGTTCCTGTCACCGGGAACCGTGCGGAACTACCTCGCCACGGTGGTCACGAAACTCAACGCCCGCAACCGGGTCGACGCCATCCGCATCGCCACCGACTCCGAATGGCTTTGACCAACGTGCGCGTCTTCTCGTTTGTCACGAACGGTCCCGCGCTCCAAGTCGTGACGATCGCATACGACGCAACGAAGAAATCACGGTTCCCCGGGTGTTTCCGGCACTGTTCCGAAGGTTCTCCCTCTGTCACCGTCACAGAGGGGGAGTCCGCCGGAGGGGCAGGGGATGCACGGGATGAGTACCGAACCGGGACACGTCGCGAACGTCGCGGTGCGCGCGCGGCTCCTCGGCCCGCTCGAACTGCACGCCGGCGGGGCCGATCGCGCACCGACCACGCCGAAACTCCTGCAGCTGCTGGCGATGCTGCTCGTCCGCCCCGGCAAGACGGTCCACGTCGATTCCCTGGTCCACGAGCTGTGGAACGACACTCCCCCACGCAGCGTCCGCCGGACCCTGCACACCTACGTCCACCACCTCCGCCGTCACCTCGGCCCCGGCGGTGATCTGCTGGTCACCAGCCCGCCAGGGTACCGGTTGGACGTCGACCCCGCCGTGGTCGACGTGTCGGAGTTCCAGCGACTGCACCGCTTCGGCCGAGACCTGCTGGCCGACGGCGACAACGCGGCGGCCGCGCACGCGTTCCGTACCGCGCTGGACCTGTGGTCCGGTCCCCCGCTCGCCAACATCCACTGTGGACCGACGCTGGCCGCCTACACCGTCTATCTGCTCGAACACCGGCGCAACGCCCGTGACCTGTGGATCGAAGCCGAGATCCGCGCCGGGCGGCACCGGGAGATGCTCGGGGTGCTGCGGTCGCTGACCACCGCGAACCCGTTCGACGAAACCCTGCACGCCCAGCTGATCCGCGCGCTGGGGCTCAGCGGGCGGCGCAGCGACGCGCTGGCGTCCTACGAGTGGCTACGGGCGAGGCTCGACGACGAACTGGGGGTGGAACCCTGCGCCGAACTGCGAGAGCTGCACCGCGAACTGCTCTCCGAGGGACATCCGATCCGCTGATCGCCGGACCGGCGAACGAACACCACCCGCCAGCTCAAGGAAGTTGAGGAGTCAAGCATGACCGCTCGCACCTACGGCCAGTTCTGTGGCCTCGCCCGCGCGCTCGAGATCATCGGGGAACGCTGGTCCCTGCTCGTGATCCGCGACCTGGTGCTCGGCCCGAAGCGTTTCGACGAGTTGCAGCAGGGCCTCCCGAAGATCCCGACGAGCATCCTGTCGACCCGGCTCAACGAACTCGAGCGGCATGGCGTCGTCCAGCGCCGGGTGCTCTCCCAGCTCGACGCCGGGGTGGTCTACGAGCTGACCGAGTACGGCAACGACCTCGACCAGATCCTGCTGCAGCTGGGCCTGTGGGGCGCCCGTTCGCTCACCGACCCCGGGGCGGACGACCTGTTCACCCTCGACGCGGCCATCCTGTCGCTGTACACGACGTTCCAGCCGGACGAGGCGCACGGCGTCCACGGGTCGTTCGAGCTGCATTACGGCGACCAGATGATCGTCCACGCGGTGGTCGAGGACGGCGCGGTGACCGCGGGCGAGGGCCCGCACCCCGACCCGGACATCGTCATCGAGCCGAGTGGCCCGCTCATGCTCAAGTTGCTGAACGGCGAGCTGGACGCCACGAGCGCGCTCACCTGCGGCGCGGTGGCCATCAAGGGTGACCCGGCGCATCTGGAGCTGTTCACGCGGCTGTTCCACATCCCTTCGGCGCCGTCGAAGGCCGAAGGGCTCGTCACGCACTGAAGAGGCTTGCGCGGCGGGACCTGGGCGACCGGTCCCGCCGCGGTCACTCGAAACGCGAGGTGTCGCCGGCGCCGCGACGCACGATCTCCGGTTCACCTGCCGAGAAATCGATGACCGTGGTGGGTTCGACCCCGCACTCGCCGGAGTCGATCACCGCGTCCACCACGTGCTCCAGCCGCTCCTTGATGTCCCAGCCCTGGGTCATCGGCTCCTCCTGGTCGGGCAGCAGCAGCGTGCTCGACAACAGCGGTTCGCCGAGTTCGCCCAGCAGCGCCTGGGTGACCACGTGGTCCGGGATGCGCACGCCGACGGTCTTCTTCTTGGCGTGCAGCAGGCGGCGCGGTACCTCCTTGGTTGCCGGGAGGATGAACGTGTAACTGCCCGGTGTGGACGCCTTGATCGCCCGGAAGACCGCGTTGTCGATGTGCACGAACTGGCCCAACTGGGCGAAGTCCTGGCACACCAGGGTGAAGTGATGGCGGTCGTCGAGCTTGCGGATGCTCCGGATGCGGTCGATGCCGTCCTTGTTCCCCAGCTGGCAGCCCAGTGCGAAGCAGGAGTCTGTCGGGTACGCGATCAGTCCGTCTCCGCGCAGGATGTCGACGACCTGTCCGATCGCGCGCCGTTGCGGATTTTCCGGATGTACGTCGAAATACCTGGCCATGCGCCGAGCTTAGGGCCACCGGCCCGCTCCCGCCGCGACAGGCCACCCGGCGTGGCGTTCACGCTGTCGGTTCACGCTGTCGGTACACGCTGTCGGTACACGCTTTCGGTACACAGTGGAGCCCGCCTCTTCCATCGTGGCGTGTTCCGCGATCGTTCGCGTGGTGCGAACGTCCCACACCCGCACGGGTGACGGCGGGATTTTCCCTGTCCCCGGCGGGGAAACGTCTCCCTGTTCGCCGTTCTCCCTTACCCTGAACGATCAACCGGGGTAACGAGCATGGGTTAGGATCCGAATACACCGCGATGGAAGGTCGTGCGGCGCCCGCCCTCGGCCGTCGTGAGGGCGAAGCACGACGAAGCGTAAGACGTCTCCTGTTATTACTGGGGTGCCTGTGCCGGAACAGCTCGCGGTGACCGCCGAACCTCTGGGGACCGCCGGGATCGATCGGCGCCCCCGGCGCGCGCTGTTCCTCGCCGGACTGATCATCACCGTCGTCTTCGTCAACTCCTGCCTGTTCGGCCTCCTCGCGGTGCTACTGCGGCCGGGGGTGGACTTCTGGCATGGACTGCTCGCGGTGCTGTACGTCGGGCCTGTGCTGGCGATCCAGCTGCTGTACTTCAGCCGTCCCGCGGTCCGACTGGACACGAAGCTCGCGAAGGGCATGCTGGTGGTCCAGGCGTGCCTGGCCTACCTGCCGACCCTGCACTTCGAGGCGGCGCTGAGCTCGCTGACCACCCTCGCGGCGGGCAGCGCGCTGCTGCTCTTCCGGCCGCGTACGGGCTGGACGGTGTTCACCGTGTTCATGGCGGGCACGACGTGGATCCTGTGGACCTACGACGACACCGTGCTCGGCGCGGTGTTCGACAGCATCACCGCGATCTTTTACGCGCTGGTCGTGTACCTGCTGACCTGGCTCGCGCGGCTGGTGACCGAACTGCACCAGGCCAGGACCGAACTGGCGCGCCGCGCCGTGGCCGAACAGCGGCTGGCGTTCGCGAGGGACCTGCACGACCTGCTCGGCCTCAGCCTTTCCGCGATCGCCCTCAAGGGTGAACTGGTGCACCGGCTGCTGCGCAAGTCGCTGGACCAGGCGCGCGAAGAACTCGCCGAGATCACCGGGATCGCCCAGCGGACGCTGTCCGACGTGCGCTCGGTGGCCAGGGGTTACCGGGAGCTGTCGCTCGACAAGGAATCACGGACCGCGGTCTCGCTGCTCTCGGCGTCGAACGTCGCCGTGCGGGTCGACCTCGAACAGGTCGAGCTGCCGGTGAAGCTGCGCACGCTGCTGGCGAAGGTGCTGCGGGAGGGCGTCACGAACGTGCTCCGCTACACCGGCGTCGAGCACTGCGAGATAACCGTGCGCGAGAACGAGGGCCGGGTCTCGCTGGAGATCGTCCACGACGGGACGGCGCACGAGGACGTCCCGGAGGAAACAGCCGAGAGCCTGCGCGAGGTGACCGAAGAGGTCTCCGGGCACGGCGGCACGTTGAGCGCGGGCCCCGACGCGGCGGGCCGGTGGCGGTTGCACGCCGAACTCCCGGTGCCTGATCAGGTCGAACCCGCCGAGACGGCGCTGGCACAGGGGCCGGGCCACTGGTCCAGGATCGACGCCAGGAACGTCCAATGGACGCTGACGGTGGTCTTCATCCTTTTCGGTCTTTCCGCGCTGACCCGGTCCTTCATGCTGACCGGGCATGACTTCTGGATCGCGCTGACCGAGGACACCTGGTACATCGCGTTCACCGCCGGCTACCTCACCGCGCTGATCGCGCTGCAACTGTCCTATTTCGCCCGGCCGAACGTCCGGCTGCGCTCACGGCAGAGCTACGCGCTGCTGTTCGTCCAGGCCTGCCTGGTCTTCCTGCCACTGATCCCGCTCGGGAGCACCTGGCAGAGCCTGCCCAGCCTGTTCGCCGGCACCGCGCTGCTGGTGCTGCCGCCGCTGGCGGGGTGGACGGCGTTCGCCGCGACCGCCGCCGGTGTCGTGCTGATCCGGATCGAATACGGCACCGACTTCCTCGGCGGCTTCTACAGTTTCGCGTCCATCCTGAACACCGGGCTGATGGTCTTCGGGCTGATCTGGCTGATCCGGCTGGTGACCGAACTGGGCGAGACCAGGAAACGGCTCGCCGAGGTCGCGGTCGCGGAGGAGCGGCTGCGTTTCGCCCGCGACCTGCACGACCTGCTCGGGATGAGCCTTTCGGCGATCGCGCTGAAGAGTGAGCTGACCAGCCGGATCATGGACATCGACACGAATCGGGCCTCCGACGAGCTGCTGGAGATCCTCGGGCTGACCCGGCAGGCCCTGACCGACGTCCGCTCGGTGGCGAGCGGCTACCGGGAACTGTCGCTGGACCAGGAGTCCCGATCGGCGCAGGCGGTGCTGGTGGCCGCGGACGTCCAGGTGCGGCTGGAGATCGAGCACGAAAACCTGCCGTCGACGGTGCGCACCGTGCTGGCCGTGGTGCTGCGCGAGGGCGTCACGAATGTGTTGCGGCACAGCAAGGTCGAACGCTGCGAGATCGCCGTGCGGCGGATCGGCGACGGCGTCTCACTGGACATCGTCAACGACGGCGTCGAAAACGGGCGGCCGAAGACGGGGAAACCGGTGCGGGTCGAGGCCGCGGGCAGTGGCATCACGAACATGTCCGACCGCGTCGCCGGACTCGGCGGCGAGCTGACCGCCGGCGTGGAGGCCGACGGGCGGTTCCGGCTGCGCGCGGTGGTCCCGGTCTGACCCTTCGCCCGACTCACGTGCTCAGGGCGTAACTCGCGTGACTGGACACCGCACTCACGTGTGCGGGGTTTGAGCACGCGAGATCGCCGCCGGACACGGTCTAGATCCAGCCGGACTCTTTGGCGATGCGGATCGCATCGACCCGGTTGCGCGCGTTGAGCTTCGAAACGATCGTGGTCAGGTAGTTGCGCACGGTTCCGGTGGAGAGAAAGGCCTTCGCCGCGACCTCCAGGGTGTCGCGGCCTTCCGCGGTCAGCCGCAGGACGTCGATCTCGCGCGGGGTCAGCGGGCATTCCACGGTGTCCCAGGCGGCGAGCGCCAGATCGCCGTCGACCATCCGCCGTCCGGCCGCCACGCCGCGCACGGCGTTGGCGAGTTTCTCCGCGGGGGCGTCCTTCAACAGGAACCCGTTCACTTTGGCCGCCAGGGCCCGGCGGAGCGTGCCCGGCCTGCCGAGGCTGGTCAAGATCAGGGTTCTGACCTCGGGAAGCTGCTCGTGGAGTTCGGTGGCCGCGGTGAGACCGTCCTTGCCGGGGAGATCGATGTCGATGACGGCGACCTGGGTGCGCGAAGTCCGCGCGGCGGACAGGATCTCGTCACCGGACGCCACTTCGGACACCACCTCGATGTCCGGCTCCAGCCGCAGCAGCGCCACGAGCGCGCCCCTGACGATGTGCATGTCTTCGGCCACGAGAACTCTGATCACCATCGCGCCCGCCCTCCCCGCACACCCCCGTGGCCCCCAAGATAAACACGGTTGGACGGAACGCGTTCCACCGTTCGGGTGGTGAGTTTGTTTGGTCCGCTTCGGCGAGGTTAGGGCAAAAGTGTCCTGCGACTACGGCTTCCGCAGTCTGTCGGTGACTTTCCGTCGCCACATGGATGAACACGCGTGCCGCCACTCGCGCTCGGGACGCGAGTGGCGGCGGGCGGGGTGCGCTCAGCTCGCCTCGGCCAGGGGCGGAGCGGTACAACAGGCGCCGGTGAAGCAGTCGAAGACCTGGCCGCCCGGCCGGTTCGTCCAGTTGTCGAAACGGTCGATCACCAGGTCGACCTGGCCCCCGGCGGAATCGGTGTCGATCCCTCGGACGGCGAGAAGCGAGCGGACGTTGTCGGTCACTGCGTTCTTCATCGAGTTGCTCCCAGGCGTTGCGATGGACTTCCTTCGATGAAGAAATCGTGCTTCCCGGGGCCGGTACGCGGCCAGTGCCAGGAATCATCGCGAGAGTGTGCTTTTCACCTACGCCAGAAGGTTCTCCTGGACTGCTCCGCTTCCGCGATCCTGGCCGTCGGGCGGCGCGACAGGCCCGAGATCCGATTACCGAACGCGACCGGTGCCACCTCTCGAGCGACAGTGACCGAGTGTGGTCAATTGACCGAGATTATGACACGAATGGCTTAATCGTTAGCCTCGGCGAGTAGCCTCGCCAGACCCGCGTACCCGCCCTCCTTCAGCCGCACGCCCGACGTCTTCGCGTACGCGGCGTCGGCGCGGATCCCGAGTCCCTCGACCATCCGGTTCATGAAGTTGAACAAGGCGCAGACGAGGACGGCGTCGTGCAGCGCGGTCTCGTCCCAGCCCGCCGCGAACACGGCTTCGGCGTCGGCGTCGGTCACTTTCGACGGCGTCCGCGTCAGCTTGCCCACGTAGGCCAGCACGGGCTTCATGCGTTCGTCCACGGGCGAGGAGTCTAGATCGGCCAGTGCGGCGGCCAGAAGTCCTTCCGGCACACCGAAAGCCTCCGCGGTGACGGTGTGGACCCCGTGGCAGTACCGGCAATCGTTGACGCCGGAGACGTACGCGGCGATCAGTTCCCGCTCCCCCGCGCCGAACGCCGAGGGCGCCCGCATGATCAGTTCGTGGAAGTCCAGCAGTTTCGACGCCGGGGCGGGGAACTTCTGGAAGACCTGCAGCAGCGTGGCGTCAGTCGGCAAAGACTCGAGATAGGACATCGCTTGTACCACTCCCCTTTTCCGGCGTCCGCCCGTGTTCGGCGAACCTGTCGACGTCGTCGCGGCGCAGCCAGCAGGCCGCCAGGCAGGCGACCGAAGCCGGTCCCGACCCGGGTACCGTGGCGGTGACCCGCGCGGTGGTCTGTACCCATTCTTTGCGAAGGGAACCGGCCGCCGTCATCTCCGGACCCGCCGCGATCAGCGGGCGGACCGCACGCCAGCGGGTGATCCCGGCTTCGATCAGCGCGTCGATGTCCAGGGCGAGCGCGTCGTGCCGGGCCTGGTCCACGGCCAGTGCGACCAGTGCGGGCTCGTCGGCGATCCGCGCGAGCCCGACACCGGCGAGCAGGCGCTCGGCGTCCAAACCCATCAGGATCACGCCCGCCTCGGTCGACGGGTCGTCGTCGACCGAGGGCAGGGTGAACCGGGAGTCGTAGGGCTCAGACACGGGCGACGTCCTTCGCGGCGCGCAGCGGGGCGTCCCGCCGCAGGTTTTCGGCGACGGCGGCCGCGACCCGTGCGGTGGCGACGCGGTGACCGTCGATGTTGCGAGCGGCCGGGCCCAAGGCCATCCCCGCGGCCGCGCCGACGGCGAAGACCCGGGGGGCGCCGACGTAGGCGAACGTGCGCTCGTCCAGCCGAGGCCAGCCGCCGCGTTCCAGGACGGCCTCGTCGGGCATCAGGCCGTCGCCGATCGACGGTGTCGTGCCCAGTGCCAAGACGGCGTGATCGACCGTGACCGCCGAGCCGTCTTCGAGGTGGAGGCCCACGCCCGGCGTCACCTTCGTGATCGCCTTGCCGCGATGCACGACCAGCCGCCCTTCGGCTTCGGCCGCTTCGAGTATCGGCCTGAACTCGAACATGATCGACGCGCGGCGGAACCGGCCCATCAGTTCGAGCCGGTCGGACCAGCTCACGCCGTCGAAGCGAGCACGGCCTTCGGGACGGAAGAACGACGAGTTGACGTCGGCGCACTGGTACCGCTCGCCCGCTTCACGGACGACCCAGTGCACCTCTCGGCCTTGGGCGAGACCGTTGGTGATCAGATGCGCGGCGGTCAGGCCGGCACCGACGACGGCGAGCCGCTTTCCGCCGCTGGGAACGGGTTCGTCCCAGTAGCTCACGCCACGCGGCGGATAACCGCCGCCCCACCAGGGGTCCGGTGCGGACCGGCGCTCCTCGCCGAGGCACAGCACCGCGTGGCGCGCGGTGACGGAGAACCGGTCGGCGCGCACGGTGACGGCTTGCGACGTCGGCAGCACCTCGCGGACCGAACCGCGCCAGGTCCGTTCCGTGACGTGGTGGCTCGCGGCCAGATGCGTGCAGTAGGCCTCGAAGACGTCGACGGGGACGACCGAGCGATGCCCGGCCTGGGCCATCCGGATCTCCCGGCGCTCCACCGGGGTCAGCACCGACCAGTGCAGCCGGGCGAAGTCCAGCAGTTCGCAGTCGCGGTAGCCCTCGACGCCGGGGTGGTGTTCGTACGGCGATCGCAGCACGCGCTGGCCGAGCAGGTCGACACGGTCGAAGAACCGGCCACAGGGGCGGCCGTCGCGGTCGACGACGACGATGTCGCGCACGCCGTGGTGCCACAGCGCGGAGGCGACCGCGAGCCCGGCGGGGCCGGCACCGACGATGACGACGTCGGCGCCGCGCGGCGGTTCGGGGGTGGTGGCCGCGCGGGTGGCGGGCAGGACCGGCCACTCCCGGCCGCGCGGCGATTCGAGCAGATGGGGTCCCGGAACGAAGGTGATCACCGGGACACTCAGCCGATCACGGTCACCGGGACGATCAGCTCGATCACGGGACGCTGCTTCATCCCGTTGCTGATCAGTTCGTCCAGTGTCTGCTGGGACCGCTCGGCGGTGTCGGTCGCGATCGGGCTGTAGCGGGAGTAGGAGTAGGTCGGCTTCCGGCCGCCCGCGTCCAGCGAGTACACCTTCAGCACGGCCTCACCGGGGCGGACCTCGCCGTCGTAGAAGGTGAGGCGGCGCAGGTCCGGCGTCATGAAGGACTTCGAGAACTGGCGGGAAAGCACGAGGGTGTCGGCGTCGTCGACGAAGGTCGAGTCCTCGTCGGTGACGACCTGCATCGCGACCCAGGTCTTGTCGGTCAGGTTGGTCTCGGATTTGATCACCTGCCAGCGGCCCGGCTCCGGCAGGTTGACGCTGACGGAGACGTCGTGGTCGGTGGTGTCGATCGCGCCGGAGATCATCAGCACCCGGCGACGGACGTCGGCGACGCCTGCCATCTGAATGTCACGCGCACGTACCCGCGTGGAAACGTCCAGTCCCGCGAATTCAGGTGACGACATCTTTCCTGCCTCCAGACCTCGATAACCACAATTTTCATACGGCAGAATTTCTTAATCCGCAGACAACCGAAGAATTTCATGCCGAAGTGGAAGATGTCAAGATGAGGAACACATGATCCACTACTGCGAAAGACTGCCGGTACAAGTGCCGGGACTGGGCCGTTCGGCGGCATGGAGCCTGGTCTTCTCGGGCTCACCCACCTGCTTACCAGGTCAGGAGCCGTCGGAGTCCTCAGCCCAGACCGCGGCGGGCGTACCCTGCTCCAGTGCGCCGATATAGACGATCTCGAACGAGGAATCGGCGCTACAGAGCCCTATTCTGATGACGAGGTCGTGTTTCACCAGAATAATGAACTGATGCGGATCCCGGCCATCTCCGAAAATGTCGTAGATGAGGAAAGCGGATCCGTCGGCTACCGCGAAGAGAGCTTCGTAGATAACATTGCGGTCGGCCTGCGGGGCGTTGATCGCCCATTCTTCCAGCACCTGCAAACCCGACGTGAGCTGGAGGCGCATAGCCATCCGAAGGCCTCCTCGAGGTCTCGCCGGGTCACGGGGAATCTTCATTCTCCCGCGCGCGATACCCGGTGGTCTTCTTTGTTCTTGCTGTCTCTGCTGGTCGTGGCTCATGGCGCTAGTTGTAGCCAAGGACGATGTGGTCGGCCGGGGGCTCCTTTTCGGCGCTCCGCCTCGGTTCCCAGGCGGTGGCCGTCTCCTCGGTCCCGGTGATCCCGCGCGGGTCGAAATCATCGGCCACGACCCAAATTCGCATCTGTGCCGTCATGACGTTCCTCCCGGCCTTCGATGAAGAGCTCACTTGACAACCAAGGATGGACCCGTCCGGTCGGAAGCCGATCGTGGTGTGCTCGAGGACCGCTGAAGATCCGCATGAGCAGATAACAAGTCGCCGATGAGGGGGTACCGGTGATGCCCTGGGGATACCTGAAAACCCTAGGAGTACGCCATGACCGAGCGCCTCGACCCGTACGAGATCTACGCCGACGACGAACTGGACATCGACCTGCTGGGCCTGTCATGGCCCGATCCGGCCGTCCCCGAGCAACGGGACCGGCCGTGAGCGCGGCACAAAGAGGACGACACGCGTGAGCAGACGGCGAACTCGCGTGATCAGACGGACAACTCACCAGTTGTCCGTCTGATCACGCGAGTTCGCCGTCCCATCACGCGTGTCGTCCGTCCGATCACGCGAGGTGCGGGTTTCAGCGCAGGGCGGAGGTACGCCAGGTCGCCGGAGCGGGTGGGGACCAGGCTGAACACGCGGGTGCGGGCGGCGGGGGTGCCGCCGCCGCGAGCGCGGTGACGACGGCGACGAGCGCCGCCAGTTCGGCGTCTTCCGGGTCCCCCCGCAGGACCCGGAAGACCGGTGCGGTGTCCTTTTCGGACGGTGACATGGTCCTCCCCTCAGATCGGGTGGTTGCCGTGCTTGCGCTGAGGCGCCGCCTTCCGCTTGTCCTGCAGCATGTCCAGCGCCCTGGCGACGGCGGAGCGGGTGTCCGCCGGGTCGATGATGTCGTCCACGAGGCCCCGTTCGGCGGCGTATTGCGGGTTCATGAACTCCGCGGTGTACTCCCCGACCAGGTGGGCGCGCAGCGTGTCCGGGTCCGCCGCGGCCGCGAGGTCCTTGCGGAACAGCACGTTCACCGCGCCCTCGGCACCCATCACGGCGATCTGGTTGGTCGGCCAGGCCAGTGACAAGTCGGTCCCGATGGACCGCGAGTCCATCACGATGTACGCGCCGCCGTAGGCCTTGCGCAGGATGACCTGGATCCTCGGCACGGTCGCCTCGCAGTAGGCGTGCAGCAGTTGCGCGCCGTGCCGGATGATCCCGGAGTGCTCCTGCTCGACGCCGGGCAGGAAGCCGGGGACGTCCACGAGGGTCACCAGCGGGATGCCGAACGCGTCGCAGAACCGCACGAACCGCGCCGCCTTCTGCGACGCCGGGCCGTCGAGCACGCCGGCGAACACCACCGGCTGGTTGCCGACCAGGCCGACCACGCGTCCGTCGACCCGCGCGAGCGCGCACAGTACGTTCTGCGCCCACCGCTCGTGCAGCTCGAAGAACTCGCCGTCGTCGGCCAGTTCCGCGAAGACGTCCCGCATGTCGTAGGGCTTGTTCGGCTCCACGGGGACGAGCTCGGCGAACCGCGGCCGCCGGTCCTTGCCCGCGTCCTGCGACGGCTCGCGCGGTGCGGGCTCCAGGTAGTTCGACGGCAGCAGCGACACCAGGTAGCGGACGTCGGCTAGGCAGGTCTCCTCGTCGTCGTGCACCACGGTCGCCACGCCGGACGACGCGCCGTGCACGTCCGCGCCACCCAGTTCGTCGTGGCTGACGCGTTCCCCGGTCACGGTTTCGACGACGTCCGGCCCGGTCAGGTACATCCGGGCGGTGTCGCGCACCATGAAGACGAAATCCGCGAGCGCGGGCGAATACGCCGCCCCGCCCGCGCACGGCCCCAGCACCACGCTGATCTGCGGGATGACGCCGGACGCCTCGACCTGACGGCGGAAGATGCCGCCGTAGCCGTTGAGCGCCATGACGCCTTCCTGGATCCGCGCTCCCCCGCTGTCGTTGAGCCCGATCAACGGCGAACCGGTGGAGATCGCCAGGTCCATCACCTTGTGGATCTTCGCCGCGTGCGCCTCGCCGAGCGACCCGCCGAAGACGGTGAAGTCCTGCGCGTAGACGAACACCCGCCGTCCGTCGATGGTGCCCGAACCGGCGACGACGCCGTCGGTGTACGGCCGGTTCTCCGCCAGCCCGAGCCCGCTCGCCTGATGCCGCCGGTACAGCTCGACCTCGGTGAAGGAATCGGGGTCCAGCAGCAGATCCAGCCGCTCACGCGCGGTGTGCTTGCCGAGCGAGTGCTGCCGCCGGACGCCGTCGAGCCGTCCGTCGACGATGTGCTCACGCAATTCGTCACGCTGGCCACGCAACAGCGGCATCGTCGGTTTGGGAGTCACCCAGACCGGTTCGGCGCCGCGGGCGAGCGGGATCACCTGCCCGTCGGTCGCCCTCGGGATCCGGTGGTGCCGCAGCCGGTCTTCCGGCAGCGGCACCACCTCGGAGTCCTCCGTGCGCTGAGCGCCCGGATCGCCTTGCAGGGTCACGCCGCCTCCTTCATCCGCGCCTCACGCTCGAGCTCGTCCAGTTCGATCTCGCGCACGATGTCGCGCCAGCACACCCCCCGCCCGAGCCGAGGCATCGTGGTCACCACGGGCGGCCGCTCGGGCGAGAGGGCCGGGGCAGGCGTGGCGGATTCGTTGGTGGTCATGACAATTCCTCTCTCTCAGGCCGACGCTCGCACGCGGCCGTCGATCTGGTGGTAGCCGCCGCCGTAGAAGACCAGCGAGTCCTGCGCGGTGCCGCGGCTGGAAGCGACCACCTTGCCAAGGAAGATCGAGTGGTCACCGCCTTCGTAGACCTCGGCCAGTTCGCATTCCAGCCACGCCAGAGCGCCGCCGAGCAGCGGGGCGCCGGTCTGCGGCCCGGCCGTCCAGTCCACCGAGTCGAACTGCGCGAGCCCAGCCGGACGGCGCCAGTCGGCGAAGTACTTCGCCAGTTCCTTCTGGTCCGACGCCAGCACTGTCACCGCGTAGGAGCCGGCCGTCACGATCGCTTCGTGCATCCGGGCCGCGCGGGAAACGCAGCACAGCACCATCGGCGGTTCGAGCGACACGGAGGTGACGGCGTTGGCGGTCATCCCGTGGGCCCGTTCGCCCCCGGCGGTCAGCACGGTGACCCCGGTGGCGAACTGGCCCATCACCTCCCGCAACCCGGCCTGCGCGGACAACCGGCGCCGCGTCGCGGGCGTCGGCAGGCGTTTCAGCACCGGCCGCGAAGGCTCCGGAGATCCCACCGCGGGGTCCACAGCGCCCACGTCACTCCCCCTTGCCGTCGACCGCGTACGGGGCCAGCGCCTCACGCAGCTGCTCCGGGACCCGGCTGGGCACCGTCGCCGTGTTGGGCCCGCGCATGCACGCGATCCGCTGCCGTCCCCGCGCGACCAGCCGCTCACCTTCGTCGGTGAGGTGGACGTAGTCGAAGGTGAACTGGATCTGGGTCTGGGTCAGCTCCTCCAGCCGCAGCCGGATGGACAGCTCGTCGAACGCGGTGATCTCCGCGAAGAACTCGCAGTCGACCTTGAGCGTGAACAGCTTGAGGTCGTGGCGGACCTCCGCGAGTACCGCGGGTGCCTTGTCCTTCAGGAACATCTCGCGGCACCGGCCCTGCCAGCGCACGTAGTTCACGTAGTAGACGTTGCCCACCAGGTTGGTCTCTTCGAATCCGACCGTATGGAGGATCTCGTAGTAGTCGGCCATGTCAGTCTTCCTCTCCCTGGAGCACCGCGAAGACGACGGGATCGGTCCGGTCGTTGACGGTCGTCGCCCAGGTGGCGATGCGGGCGTTACCGTGGGAAAGCACCGCCCAGCCGTCCGGGTCGACCCGGTGCACGGTGAGCGCCTGTGTCATGTCGCCGGTCTTGCGCACACATTCCAGCGCGCTCCAGACCCGGGTGTGCGCGACCGAAAGCGGCTCGCGGGCGTCGGCGGCGAGCAGTTCGCCCACCGAAAGCAGGTCCTCGCCGAGCAGGCCTGCCCAGTCCTCCGGCGTCCGTTCGATCGCCGTCTCGACGTCGCACGCGATCCGGCCGGTGCCGGCGATCGCCAGGGTCAGGTCGGCGCTGTGGGACGCGCTCACCTCGACGCCGTCGGCCTCCGGTTTCCCGTCCGGGCGGTAGCGGATCTCGAGCGGGGCGTCGACGGCGCGGCCCGCCGCCAGTGCTGTCTGCGCCCGCCGTTCCGGCGTGGTCTCGACCGGCACACCGATCGGGTCCGGTTCGACGACGATCGCTCGGGACGAGCCGAGCAGCCGTTCCGCCGCACGCTCCAAATAGGACCCGAGCATCGACGGGACCCAAGGCCCTTCACCGTCACGCTTGCGAACCGCGCGCAGTTTCAAGCCTTCCCAGCGTTCGACGAGCTTCCCGTCCGGGTTGCGGACGTCGAGGTCGTAGACGTAGCTGTCGCCGTCCTGCGAACGCTCGCGGGCGTCGAGGAGCACGTATTCCGGGTCCTGCTCGCCGGGTTCGGCGAGGTACAGCCGCTCGATGCCTTGCGGCAGCAGGGTCGCGTCCGGGACACAGCACTGGATCGCGTGCATCATCGCGTCGCGGGTGCCCGGGTCGGCCAGGAGCTGCTCCTGCGGGAGGAACGGCGCGAACCAGTCGACCTCGGCGCCGGTCGCGATCTCCGCGACCGCGTGCCGCGCGCTGGCCCGGCGGTAGCCGGTGACCCGCTGGAACCGCTTGCCCTGGAAGAGAACCGTGCCGTAGAGCTCGGTCGTCGGGTCGACCGGGACCGGCGGCAGCGCGACGTCGCGGACGACGGTCTCGCCGAGCGGATCCGGCCTGCTGAACCGCAGCCGGGCGCGGAAGTGATCGGCGCTGAACCCGGTCTCCCCGCTGCGCAGCACCACGTCCACTGTTTCGGCGTCCCTGGCCAGCGCGGCGAGCCGGATGGTGGTCGACCCGCCCGGCGAGACGATGATCGGGCGCAGGAACTCCACGTCCGAGAACACCGGTGCCGGCAAACTTTCCACGGCCAGCGTGGCCTTGGCGACCTGGGTCATCGCCTCCATGCCGATCACGGCCGGGAACAGCAGCTGACCGTCGAGCAGGTGGTCGGCCAGGTACGGGTCGCTGCCCGCCGACAGGTCGGCCTCGGTGATCAGCTCGACCCCCGGGTAGTGCACCACCGCACGGTCCACGAAGCGGGTCAGCGGCAGTTCGCGCTTCTCCACCGGCAGGGTGGCCAGCCCCGCGGTACGGCCGCAGACGACCAGTACCGACGGGGCGGCCGGATCGACGACGACCTGGCGGAGGATCTCGATGCCCTCCTCGGTCGGGATGGGGGTGATGCCGTCGCGCATCAAGGCGCTGACGACACCGAGCTTTTCGCCCATCCCCGTCCCGGACCAGACCGACCATTCGAGTGCGATCGCCCGCGCCCGGGGGTGCTCACGGCCGAACCGCACGGTCAGTTCCGTCATCCAGTCGTTGGCCGTGGCGTAGTGCGCCTCACCGCGCAGGCCCGCCCGTCCAATGATGCTGCCGAAGGTGACCAGCAGCTTGATCTTGTCCTTGTCCACGGCGTCGAGGACGGCGTGGAGGCCGCCGATCTTCGGCGCCAGCGTCTTGCGGAAGGTCTCCTCGGTCAAGGAGAACAGCGCCGCGGGCTCGTTGCGGCCCGCGCCGTGCAGGACCGCGGTGACCGGGCCGAACTCGGCCTGTATCCGGCCGATGGCGTCCGCCACCTGCTGGGCGGCGGTGACGTCGGCGCGTTCGTAGCGGTAGGTGATGCCCGCCGCCGTCATCCGGCCGAGGTTTTCCGACAGTTCGGCGTCGTCGGCCGGATCGCTCCGGCCGAGCAGTGCCAGTTTCGCGCCGGAGTCCTTGGCCAGCGCCAACGCGCTTTCCGCGGTGATGCCCTTGCCGCCGCCGGTGACGAGCAGGACGTCGTCGGTGCCCAGCGGGGTTCCCTCGGCCTCGGACGGTGCGAGCGCGGCGAGCTTCGGCACCGAGCGGACACCCGCCGAGTCGTAGCGGACTTCGCTGAAGTCGTTCGTCGCCGCGACCTCGGTGACCACTGTGGACACCGCGGCGCCGATCGCTTCGGGGTCGACGGGGTTGACGTCGGCGAGGTCGACGATGGTGGTGCGGGCGGACGGGTCTTCCAGCCGCAGCGTCTTCGCCAGACCGGAAGCGCCGAGGCCGTGCTGCACCACGACGAACCGTGTGCCGTTGGGCGCGGCCAGCACCGCACGGCCCGCGTCCAGGAACAACCCGACGTCACCGGCGTCGCTGTCCTCGTTCAGGCACAGGAGGACACCGTCTCCGACGCCCGCGTTGGCCAGCGCCGCGCGCAACGGCTCGGCCAGGGGGTGACCTTCGGACGCGAACGCCGTCCAGTCGGCGGTGGAGATGCCAGGGGGCAGGTCGGGCGCGGGTCTCGGCGTGACCACGTATTCGACCGCGAACGGCCGGACCCACGGTCCGACGCCGGCGACCTCGGCCTGGTTGCTGTCGGCGGGTTTGGCGGTCTGCGCGAGTTCGTCGATCATCTCGGCGAGTTCACCGAGACAGACGGTCGCGAAGTTCGGCATACCCTCCAGCGCCGGGCGGCCGAGCGCGCGGGTCACGTCGTTGACGAGCTGACCGACGGTGATCGACGAAAGGTGCAGGTCGTCGAGCGGATGTGTGTCGGCGGTGACCGCTTCGAGCGGCAGTTCGACCCGTTCGGAGGCGAGTTTGCGCAGCAGGTCGAGCGTGCTGCTGCCACCGTTTTCCGAGGCCTCCCCCGCCGCGACTTCGGTGGTTTCGGCGACGCGGTCGCGAGCCAGTTCCGCGCCGATGGACGGCGCGGCCTCGCACGGGCTGGCCAGGAAGTTGAAAACACCGTCGACCGGCAGGGACCGGACGATACGGCCCGCGAACAGCGCCGTGGTGTCCAGCGGGGCACCGAAGGCGAACGCGGCACCGGCGACCTTCAGCACCGCGGCCAGCGTCGGGCTGTCGGTGTCGATCGCGAGCACCGGGGTGCCGGGCGCGATCTCGCCGAACAGCCCGGTGAGCACCCGGCCGGGCCCGACCTCGATCACCAGGTCGCTGCGCTCGGCGACCTTCGCGGCCGCCTCACGGAAGCGCACCGGCAGGACCACCTGGTCGCGCAGCAGATCACGCAGGTCCTCGGCGGCGTGCAGGACGTCACCGGTCACAGTGGACACGACGGGCCTGTCGAGCCGTGTGAAGTCGAACGCGGCGAGTTCCCCGGTCAGCGCCTCGGCGGCCGGTTCGACCGCGGGCGAGTGGAACGCGTGCGAAACGTTGATCCGGGTCGCCGTGATGCCCTCGGCGCGGGCCAGCACGACCACCCGTTCGATGGCGTCCGCCGGTCCGGAAAGGACGGTCTGCTCGGGCGCGTTGTATCCGGCGATGACCACGTCCTCGCCGTCGGCGATCCGCTCGACGACGTTCGGTGCGGCCGCGATTCCCGCCATGGCACCGTTTCCGGCGCTCGCTCCGGCCATCACCTTGCCGCGGACCTTGGCCAGTTTGAGGACTTCGCGTTCGGTGAGCGCGCCACCCCAGTGCAGCGCGGTCAGCTCGCCGAGGCTGTGGCCCGCCACCGTCTGCGCTTCGATCCCGAGGCTTTTCAGGACCCGGAGCCCGGCCAGCGAGCCGGTGACGATGCGCGGCTGCGCGACGTCGGTGGCGACCTGGTCGGCGCCAGTGGACAGACCGGCGGCACGGTAGATGTCGTCGGCGTTGGCGAAGCGTTTCCGCACCGCGCCGACCGTGCCCTGCCCGGAACCCTGGCCGGGGAACAGGAAGCCGATCCTCGGCCCCTTGGAGCGCGAGCTCACGAAGATGCCTTCACCGGCGGAGAAGACCTCCGGCTCGCCTTCGCCGAGGAGGTCGAGCAGCTTGGACAGCTTGCGCTCGGCGTCCTCCGGGTTGGTCGCGACGACCGCCGCCCGCACCGGCTTTCCGGACAGTTCCGTGGAAAGCGTGCCGGCGAGGTCCGCCAGTTCCGCGAGCGAAAGCTTCGGGACTACTTCCAGCAGTCCGGTCACCTGACCGCGTAACGACGCGGCGTCGTCGGCGTCGAGCAGCAGCAGCTCGCTGTCCTGCCGTCCGGCGACCAGTGACCGGGTCTTCTCGTCGAGTTCCTTGCGCCGGGCGGCACCCGGCGCCTCCGTGACGGTGACGTGCGAGTTGATCCCGCCGAAACCCATCGCGGAAACACCCGCGCGGACGGGGTGATCCGGAGGCCACAACCCGGCCTCGGCCGGGACGTACATCCGCGCGGAGTCACCGACCAGCGACTCGTGCGGTTCGAAGTGGCCGGTCGCGGGCGGGATGACCTGGTGGTAGACCGCCAGTGTCGCCTTGATCAGCCCGGCGACACCGGCGGCGGCCTTGGTGTGCCCGATGTTGCCCTTGATCGTGCTCAGCGCGGCACGGTCGGCGAGCGGATCGGCGTCGCGGCGAGCGGTGGAGAGCGCCTCGATCTCGGTAGCGTCGCCCAACGCGGTCCCGGTGCCGTGCCCCTCGAAATAGGAGACGGTCTCGACGCCGTAGCCGGCCTTGTCGTAGGCCCGCTTCAGCGCCAGCCGGTGCCCCGACGCCTCAGGCCGCGTGATGCCGCCCTTGCCGTCGGACGAGACACCCCAGCCACCGATGGAGGCGTAGATCCGCTTGCCCTGCGCGATGGCGTCGTCCTCGCGCATCAGCACGAGCATGCCGGACCCTTCACCGGGCCAGAAACCGTTGGAGTCGGCGTCGTAGACCTTCATCTCGCGCTTGGCGAGCGCGCCGGTCTTGGCGAACCCGATCACCTCGAAGGGGTCGATCGACAAGTCGACACCGCCCGCGACGGCGACGTCGAGATCACCCTCGCACAGCGCGTTCGCCGCGGTGACAACGGAAAGCAGCGACGAGGAGCAGGCACCGTCCACAGTGAACCCGCCGCCGCCGAAGTCGAAGAAGTTGCAGACGCGGCCGGCGATCGTGTTCGCCAGCCCGCCCGCGAGCGAATCCTCGTCGATCTCGGGGAACGGCGCCTTGTACTGTGACTCGAGGTCGTGGAGGAACTCGGCGGTGTCGCCCTCGGCCCAGCCTCGCTCGGCGAGCGCCGCCGCGACCGTGCGGCGCACGTACGGCCACCGCAGCCGCATGATGTTGGCCCGCGAGAACTCGCCGGTGAGACTGTTGCCGATGACCACACCGGTGGCGGGCCTCGGCAGCCCGTCACCCTCCGGGAATCCCGCGTCCGCCAAGGCCTGCGCGGCGACGTCGAGGGCGAGCCAGTGTGTGGTGTCGGTGGACCGGAACGTGCTGCCCGCGACCTTGTACTTGATCCGGTCGAACTCGTAGTCGCGGAGGACCGCGGCCTTCTGGGCGTAGAAACGGTCCGGAGCCCCTGCGTCTGGCGAGTAGTAGTCCTCGCGGTTCATCCGCTCGTCGGGCAGTCTCCGGAACGCCCGGCGGCCGGCGAGGACGTTCTCCCACAGTTCATCCGGGGAACCGGCGTCCGGGTATCGGAGACCGATACCGACAATCGAAATCCGCTCAACGCTCATGCCACCGCACTCCCCTAGCTCTCAACCACTCAAGTCATGGAATCCGGTTCCGGCACCGGTCTCTGTTCCCAGGAACACGGGCGCCGTCCGCATCTGCAGTCCGGTCAAGCATGAACCGGGGCAGGTAGCGGAGTCTTCTCTCATGTTGTTGAAGGCCTGAATGGACAGGACTTCATGGTCTGACCAAGTACATGAAGCCACGCAAGTAGCCGACTACTTGCGGTATCAGGCGGCCTTTCGGATCGAGGTGAGCGACACGCGGTGAGCAGCGGCGACGAAACTCGCCCACCCCACCAGCTCGATCAGTTCTCGATCGTCCAAACCCGCACTGGCCACCAAGGTGTCATCGACCTGATAGGGCGCTTTCGCGACCACCAAAGCCAAGCGAGTCACGGGATCATCGACGGTGTCCACCCAGGACCGACTCAGCCCCGGCGGCACTCCGTCCCAAGTGGACAAAGTACGGCGCACGGTATTCCGTACGGCAGGAGAGATCCCCACCGAAGCGAAAGCCGATTCAGCACGCGAGAAGGCATCCTCGACGACCGGATTGCCCGCGGCCCACGAGAAAACTCGCGAACCCGCGGGTAGGAGATCCAGGGAAAGTCCCGGCGAAGCGTCCTCCACGGGACGAAGGAACCGACCCAGCACAGCCTTGGCCCGAGAACGCGCGGAATCCGGCACGGAAGAAGGCAGTGGCGACGGCCCGAGGAACACGCTCACCACCCGGTTCAGGTAATGGAACGTGAACGCGACCGCGGTCAGCTCCGCTCGAGCCGCCGCCGACAAGGCGCCGTCGAGAGGATCCGGCACCGCCTCACCCGCCGCGATCGCCGAAGCCACCGAGGACCGCCCGAGCGAATCCAGCGCCATCCCGTGCACTTCGACACAGTACGGACACGAGTTCGCCTGCGACACCAGGGAAGCGACCACCTCCCGGTCCGCCCGGCTCGTCTCCCCCGCCGCCACCAGCGATTCCCGCAGCATCGTCCAAGTGGCCGCGAGAACCGTCGGTGACGGCGAATGCAGGGCGACCGGCGGGGCCAGCATGCCGAAGTCCCGTTCGAGCTGGCGGTAGACGTCGCGCACGAGCCCGGACGCCCGGCCGAACGAGATCGGCCGGACGTAACGGACCTCGCGTGACACCCGCCGCAGCGCGAATCTCACCAGCGTCGGCGCCATGATCAGCCGGTCACCACGGGAAGCCTGCTGACCGCCCGCCGTCCGGTGATGGAACCGTCCGGAGCCGGAGCGCCGTAGGAGACGTCGACGCCGCGTGCCTGCAGCGCCCGCACGATCCCCGGCACCGACCGTTCGGCCAGCGCCGCGATCGTCATCGCCGGGTTCACCGTCAGCGCGCCCGGCACGGAGGCGCTGTCGGTCACGAAGATCCCGGGGTGGTTGCGGAGTTCGTGGTTCGGGTGCAGTGCCGAGGTCTCCGGGTCGTCACCGATCCGGCACGACGCCAGCGGGTGCACGGTGTACGCGCCGACGACGTCGTTCGTCCACGGCGCGACCTTCGCCAGGCCGTCCTTCTCCAGGATCTCCTTGCACTCCGCGTCGGCCAGCGACCAGCCGTGCAGGGTGTTCGGTGTCGGGTCGTACTTCAGCGGGCCGCGGCCGAGCATCTGCTGCGAGATGCGGTAGGCGTTGCCGGTGGGCGGTGGCGCGCCGAAGACGCCCTCGTTGTCGTCCTCGGTCATCAAGAAAATCGTCAGCCAGGAGGCCCACTGCTTGAGGATCTCCTTCTTCTGCGCCCCGAACCAGCGCGGTTCGTCACCGTCGGGCACCTGCGCGAGGATCGTGCCGAGCCCGGGCGGGAAGTACAGCTGCTCCAAGGAGTACCGCTCGTACTCGGGCAGCGAACCGTCGAGCTTGTCCCAGTTCGCCACGGTCGGGCCCTTGCCGATGTGGTTGGCCTCGTAGACCTTGCCGTCCTCACGGGACAGTCCGAGCACCTCGCGGACCCGCTCCTCGTTGATGATCGCGGTGTTGAGCCGCTCACCGTTGCCCGAGAAGTACCGGCCGACCGCGTGCGGCATGGTGCCCAGCGCGGACTCCGAACGCTGCAGGATCACCGGTGTCGCTCCGGCGCCGGCCGCGATGATGACGACCTTCGCGTCGATCGTTCCGCTGTCGGTCTGCACGCGGTAGTCGGAGTCGTCGACGATGGTGAAGTGGACGCGGTAGTCGCCGTCGTCGATCCGCTCGATCCGCTGGACCTCGTGCAGTGGCCGGATCTGCGCGCCGTGCGCCAGCGCGCCGGGGAGGTAGTTGGTCAGCAGCGAGCGTTTCGCGTCGAACCGGCAGCCCGCCATCATGAAGTTGCAGTTCACGCACCGGTCGTTGTCCACCGCGACCGGCGCCGGGTTGGCGGTACGACCGGAGTGGTCGCAGAACGCCGCCCACAGCCCGCCCGCGTACGAGACGTCGTTCCAGTCCTGTTTGGACACCGGAAGTGAATCCGAAACCCGGTCGTACCAGGGTTCCAGCGTGTCCCGCGTCAGCACCGAGGGCCACATGCGACGCCCGATGCTGCCGTGGCGCTCGAAGACGAACTTCGGCGCCCTCGGCATCGCGGCGAAGTACACCACGCTGCCGCCGCCGACGCAGTTGCCGCCCAGCACGCTCATCCCGTCACCGACGACGAAGTCGAACGCCCTGGTGTATGAGGAGCCGAGCAGGTAGTCGTGCTCGAACTCCTGCGCTTCCAGCCACGGCCCGCGTTCCAGCACGGTGACCTTCGCCCCACCCGCGGCCAGGTGGTACGCGGGGATCGAGCCGCCGAACCCGCTGCCGACGATGACGACGTCGGTCTTGTCGTAAGCGTTCATGCCTTCTCCTCGTAATGGGCCGCTTTGCGTCGCATGAACGGGCACTGTTCTGATGATTCGCTCGCGGGCTCGCTCATGCGGGGCTCCCGGAAGGCGTGGTGTCAGGGTGGAGCCGCGCCAGTTCGCGGCGGTAGGAGAACTTCGGGAACCGCCACAGGCCGTCTTCGTCCGGCGCGGTGTATCCCATCGCGAGGAGGCCTGGGTGGCCCTCGGCGATGGCTTCGGCGGTGTGCTTGTGCGCCGCGCAGTCGAAGGACATGTTGCAGAACAGGGCGAGGCTGACCCAGCCGTCCTTCTCCGGATGCCCCGGCGCGGTCAGGGACTTCACCAGCGCCGTCCTGTCCTCGAAGGACAGTGCGACGAACGTCGGCAGCGTCTCGTCCAGTGTGAGGTCGTTTTCCTTGGCGTAGACCTTCGCGTGATCGTTGAGGGACTGTGCCAAATAGGGAAGTCCGACGGTCACCCCGGTCGCCTCGGTGTGCAGCAGTTCGAGCGCGCCCGCCACGACCGCGCCCGGCCCCGGCGCGGCGCCGGCGATCGCGTGATCCTCGGGGAAACGCTTCTCCCCGGGAAGGATCGTGTCGGCGTAGGCCTCCAAAGTGGACACCTTGACCTGTTCGTCCGGATCCACGGCGCCTACCTCCTGTTCCTGGTGTGCACGGTCATCGGCAGCCCGCCGCGCACCCGGAGCGACAGCATCGCCTCGGGAACCACGTCGTAGCCAGGGAGCTTCCTGAGCTCGAGGTCCCGCAGGACCATCGTCAGCACGAAGACGGCCTCCATCACACCGAGGCTGTTGCCGATGCAGAACCGCGGCCCGGCGCCGAACGGGATGTAGGCGTACCGGGGACGGCCGCTCGGCCGGTCCGGATCGAACCGGTCCGGGTCGAACTTCTCCGGCTCCGGCCAGAAGTCCGGGTGCCGGTGCAGCGTGTAGGGCACGACGACGACGTCGGACCCGGCGGGGATGTGGTAGCCGCCGATCTCGTCGTCGGCCTGCGCGACCCGCGGCAGCAGCCACACCGGCGGATACAGCCGCATGACCTCCTCGACAACCCTCGCCGTGTACCGCAACCGGTGCAGATCCTCATAAGTGGGCACCTGGTCGCCCAGCACCGAATCGGCCTCGGCGCGGAGTTTCGCCGCGACGTCGGGATGCTCGTCGAGCAGGTGGAACGCCCAGCCCAGCGTGCTCGCCGTCGTCTCGTGCCCGGCCAGCAGCAGGGTGATCAGCTCGTCCCGCATCTGCTCGCGGGTCCCGTCGGTCGCGATCAGGCGAGACAGGACGTCTTCGCCGTTCTCGACCGGGTTCGCGAACCGCTCCTCGACGAGTTCCTCGGCGATGCGGCGGAGGTCGTCCCGCGATTCCCGGAACCGCAGTTGCTTCTTCAGCGGAGCCCACTGCGGGACCATGCTCAGCGTCACCGCTTCGAACATCGCCTGGTCCTGCACGGCCTCGAAGGAGTGGCCCAGCGAGGTGAACTCGCCGAGATCCGCGTCGAGCAGTGTCTTGCCGAGCACACCGAGGGTCAGTCCGGTCATCTCGTGCAGAATCTCGATCGGCCCGCCTGTGTCCCGCAAGCGTTTCACGAGACCTTCGACCTCGTTCGCGACGACCGAGGCCTGCCGCGCGATCCGCTTGGGCTGGAACACCGGCTGGATCGTGCGGCGCTGTTTCTTCCAGACCTCGCCGTCGCTGGTGAGCAGCCCGTCGCCGAGCGCCCGCCGTGCCTCCTGGAGGCCGATTCCCTTGTGATAGTTGGCCGCGTTGTCCGCGAGCACGTGTTTCGCCAGATCGGGGTGGTTCACCAGGTACATCGTCTTCGGACCGATCGCGATCCGGACGACGTCCCCATGTGCCTCCGCCGAGTCCGACATGAGCGCCAGCCGGTCGGTGAAAAGCTTCTTCAGCAGACCGAAGGTCGCTCGGCGCGGCGGCCCGGGGGGCGCGAGACGCGCCCCCCGGGTGATTTCCGCACTGGAGGTCATGCCGCCACGGCCCCGGTTTCTTCGGTTTCCGGCTTCCCGGCAGGCTTGGGCAGGGTCGTGACCTCGGCCGTCTTCGCCTGCTCAGCCTCCCACATCGCGGTGGCTTTCTGCGAGAAGTGCAGGCCCCACAGGAACAGGCCGCGGATCAGGCAGACCAGGGCGGTGGCGAGGAACAGGCCGTACGCCACGTGGACCACCATGAAGAACCCGTAGGCGATCGCCACACCCGAACCGAACAGGATCTGCGACGCGGGCTTCGACGGGGTCGTGCCGGGGTCGGTGACCATGTAGTTCGTGTAGAGCACGAACGCCACCCCGGTCATCATCCCGAGCGCGCCGGGGATCGCGGTGTCGAACACCAGACCTCGGATGATCGCCTGGAGCGCGAAGGTGATGAGCCACGCGCCGATCAGCCACATCCGCTGGGTCAGCATGGCGTTGAGCACGGTGCCCGACACCATGATGATGCCGACGATCAGCCAGCCGACCCACGAGTCGACCTGCTCGGTGAAGTGGTAGGGCGGCGCGATGCTCGCCCAGGGGAACACCAGCAGGATGATCGTGATGCCGAAGTTCGACGGGTTCATGTAGTGGCGGAGCCTGCCGCGCACCGGGGCCTGGAGGACCCACTTGGCGCCGACGGCGACCACCACGCCGAAGATCATCACGAGAACCTGGTCGTTGACGTAGGTCAGCATGTTGAGCGCGAGACCGGTGATGTGCGCCGGGAACAGGAACTCCACCAGTCCCTTGAAACCGTTGCCGCGGAAGCGAACGTCGCGGCCCTGTACACGCGCCCCGATGATCTCCAGCAGGATTTCCGTGGTGTAGGCGGTGCCGAGGGCGATGAACGGATAGACCCACGGCTGCTCGAAACCGAGCACGGTGTAGCCGATGATGTTGAAGACCGTGATCGAAATCGCGAACCGGCGAAGGGCCGTGATCGTCTTGTTGCTCTTCGGTGCGGCGATTGTCTGCTCTGCCATGACGACTACTTCCCCTTCACCTGGGAGCCGAGCTGGAGCGTGTGGCTACCGGGGGCCAGCTGGATCTCCTGCGTGCGAATCTGCCCGGTCAGGTCGCGCCACTGCACGCAGACCTTCACCGGCCCGGTGACCTTGCCGAGTCCGATCTGCACTTCGTGGCTGCGCTTGCCGGAGTGGCCGCTGCCGCCGTCGACGCGGTCGATGTACTTCTTGCCGTCGGGGGTGATGACGGTGACCTGTGCGCCGATCGCCGCCGTGCCGCCCGCCTTCAGCGCCCCGGCCGCGGCCGGGATGTCGTGGAGCAGCCTCAGGTTCAGGTACGAACCGGTGTCGGCACTGACGTTGCGGTAGAAGATCGGCTGCTCCCACTGGCGGGCCACGGCGAAGTCGAGCTTGCCGTCACCGTCGGCGTCACCGGTGGCGATACCACGGGTGGGCACCGGGACCGCGAGACCGAGGCGCGGGGCCAGGTCGGTGTAGCGGCCGTCGGGGCTCTTGGCCCAGAAGTGCAGGGTGTGGTCGCCGCCGACGTCGTCACCGGCGACCATGTTCGGCCAGAAGTACGGGTGCTTCAGCAGTTCGTCGTTGGACGTCGCCAGTTCCTGCAACTGCGGCCAGCGGTTGACGTCACCCTTGACGAAACCGGTCGCCTGGGTGATCACCGATTCGCCGCTGTTGTTGTAGTCGGCGATCTTGACGTCCCAGCCCCAGCCGGACCATGCGGTGCCCGCCTGTGCGCTGCGGTCGACCCACGGTGCCTCGCCGCCCTGGAGACGGCCACGCAGGTCCGCGGTGTCCTTGGCGGTGTTCATGAACTGGAAGTGGCTTTCCTCGATGCCCCACGACGTCGTGATGTTGCTGACGTACATGTCGTAGAGACCGTCGTGGTTCAGGTCGCCGAAGTCGACGCCCATGCCCTTGAAGGAGTCGTTGCCGACCACTTTGGACTTCGGATCGGTGGCGCCGCGGACGCCCTTGACCTCGGCGAATTCGACGTGACCGGGGCGGGACTTGTTGTACAGCAGGCGGTCGTGGCCGAAATCGTTGCCGATGTAGAGCTCCGGCAGGTTGTCGCCGTCGACGTCGGTGGCGCTGGCCGCGAGCGACCAGCCGCCCTGTGCGTCGGCGGGGATGGCCTTGTCGTCGAGGGCGAAGGTCGCGCTCGGCTTGGCGCCCTGGGTGGCGCCGGTGAACCGCAGGATGTACTTGCCACCCGCGTTGTCGGCGTGCGACATCGACTTGTTCATCTCGACCCCGCCCTCGACGCGATCGTCCAGCACCGCGCTGTCGGGGAAGTAGTTGCCGATGAAGATGTCCTGGTGGCCGTCGCCGTCGAAGTCACCGACCGAGGCGGCGTTGGTGTTCCACAGTGGACCGGAGTACTCGCCGTTCTTGGAGTTGTTGCCCGGCACCAGTTCCACCGGCTCGTAGGCCTTCGGCTCGAGCTTCGTGGCACCCGGCTTCGCCAGGAAGGTGATCGGCGTGCGGCCCCAGTAGTAGGCCAGCAGGTCGACCCGGCCGTCCTCGTTGAAGTCGCCCGGCACACAGCCCATCGGGGCGATGTACTTGCCCATCGGCAGCGGCGCCGCGTCGAGCGCGAACGGCGCGTACCGATCGCCGCCCTTGCCCGGCGTGGGGGTGACGACCACCTGGTCGCTGCGCGGGTCGACGAAGCACAGGTCGTTGGCCAGCTTGTCGCCGTCGAGGTCGTTGACCGCGATCGCGGCGCCGACCGACGAGATCCAGGCGCGGATGTGCTCGTATTCCTTGTTCACCGTCCGGATCGACTGGCTCTTCGCCGCCTCCGGCAGGGCGATCGTCAGCGGCTCGAACGCGTACTTCGAAGCCATGGTGTCGGCGTCGGCGGTCGAGACCGTTGGCAGCTGTGCCACCACGAACAGTCCCGCCATCAGCAACAGCGCCACGATGCCCGCAAGCTGCTTGCGGAGCCAGCCCAAGGTCGCGGTCATTTACCTGCACCTCCAGAGAGAATCGCTTCGGCGATGCGCCGTCGCCAGGTCTCGAAATGCGGGAGCTCACCGTCGACGACCACGGCGGGGCGAACTTCCTGGGTGATGGCCGCGGCGCGCTCGGCCGGCAGCCCGCAGATCGCCTGGGTGGCGACTTCGGTCTCGGGGATCAGCAGCCCGGCGCGAACGCGGGCTTCGGCGGCGAAAGCACTGCCCTGGGCCAGGTTCCCGCGGTGTTCACCGGCGAACTCGGCCAGCTTCAGCAGTTCGTCGCCAGTGACACCGCACGCGTAGGTCGAGGCGAGCCCGATCCCGGCGTAGAGGTCTCCGTGGCGCTGCTTCGGGAATCTCGCGATGGTGTCGGTGACCAGATCGACGTCGGTGCCGCAGATGAACCACAGCGCCCGGCCGATGCCCTGGTCGATCGCCCGCAACGAGTAACCGTTGTTGCCCGCGGGCCAGGTGAAGTTCGGGTCCTGGAACTGGCCGTCGATGTACTTGGCGGTCTTGAAGTAGGCCTGGTGGAACCCGTACCCGTCGAGCACCAGCCAGCGCAGCAACGGGTCGAAGTCCTCGGCGGAGGGCCAGCGGAAGCGGGGCAGCCGCGCCATCGCCCAGCCGACGCCGACGTAGATGATGTAGTCGTGCTTCTCACCCGGACCGTCGAGGAAGTCCGCGATATGCCCGCGGCCTCCCCCCGGCAGGCCGTCCAGCATTCCGTAGCCCATTCCTGCGCCTTCGTAGGCGAAGCCACGGAATTTGACCGGAATTCGCCTCAGCCATTCTTCCGCCTGCTCGACAGAACGCGCTTCCACCGCGTTCGCGTAACCGAGGAGGAACTTCTCCCCGACGGTCTCCAGCAATTCTTGAGCGGCTGGGCTCTTCTTGTGGAAACCCCGCTTGTCCAGCGACGTCTCGGAGACATCCGGCGTGATCATGCGACGTCTGAACGTGCGCCAACCATTGCCCAACGCACTCTCCCCCTAACGGGTGGATTTGAATTTTGCGGACTGCTTAAAGGCTCACATGTGTGATGACAGGGCAGCTACTCCACGGTTGCGCCCGCGGTTCTCCCGGTTTGCTTGAACCGGGAGAACCGGGAATAGCCCTGATTCAGGCCGCCGCGCGGAGATAGTCGGGAGCGGGCATGGTCATGCGGTTCCCGGTCGACGTCGGGTTTCCGGCGAGCGTGATCGCCATCGGCGCGTCGGTCGGCTGCGGGGTGCGCATCGGCATCCGCAGGTGGACGCGGCCGTACCGGGTGATGTCGACGCGGCCGGGCAGGGTGCCGACGGAGAACGACGACGCGGCGGTCCCGGCGGCGTGCTCGGCGACCGCGATGACGGTCCACCGGCCTTCGGGAACGTTCTGGATCTCGATGTCCGCGGAAAGGACGTTCGCCCGTCCGCCGAACGCGACCGGGCCGCACTGCGGGATCGACTCGCCGAACAGTCCGATGAGGACACTCGCCGGACCCGCCCCGCGTGGGGTCTCGACTCGCACACTGATCGTCCCGGTGCCGGTGCGCATCGACGCGCAGCCCATTCCGGCGCTGTGCAGGGCTTCCAGCGACGGCAGTCGCTGGAAGTGCGGGGCCAGCGCGACGAGCAGTTCGCCGACCTCCGGGTCGCGGTACTGGGTCGGGGTCATCCCGACCGCACGGGTGAAGCGGCTGGTGAAGGTGCCCACACTGCTGTAACCGACACTGCAGACGATGTCCGACACCGTCAACGATGTCGTGAGCAGCAGTCGTTTCGCTTCGAAGAGCCGGATCGCGGTGAGGTACCGCCCGGGGGTCACCCCGGTCGCCTTGGTGAAGATCCGGGAGAAGTGGAACGGGCTGACGAAGACCTCGGATGCCAGATCCCCCAGCGTGATCGGGTCGAAGTACCTCGCGTGCATCGCTGAGATGGCCTGCAGCACCGCAGGTTGCAAGGGAGACGCCGGCTCGGGGAGCCGACCGGGTTCGGTGACGCCTTTCTCGTTCGCCGCCGTGGCGACTGTTCGTAGCTGCATCAGACCAACCTCGGATTCGCTGTCGCTTTTCCTCTGCTCGCCAGCAAACGCTTCACCGATTTCGAAGCACTCGACGAGCGATCGAGATGGGGTCCAAGCAGGGGTTATCCCGCTCTGCGCGTTCGGCGAACGGTCGAGCCCGTAGCACGAACAGCGATCTCGCGTGCTTGGAGGCGGATCTCACGTGATTGAACGGAGATCTCGCGTGATTGAGAGGCGAACACAGGAGTTCGCCGTCTGATCACGCGAGTTCGCCGTTCAATCACGCGAGATCTCCGTCTGATCACGCGGGGAGGTCGAGCACACACTCCCCGACGCCGACTTCGGCTGGCCATTCAAGCTTCAGGGCACGGTCGACACGGTCGCCGGCGTCGACCGGGACGGCGTGCGCGGCCAGTCCCATGGCGCGGGCGACGAGGTACAGCGTCTGCTGCAACGCGCCGACGTGCGCCAGGGTCGTGGCGTACGCGCCACCGCCAAGCACCGACGCCATCCTCGGCATCCGCGCGGTCACCGTGATCAGCGCCGAAGGCCGCCGATGGTTGCCACCGCCGATCATCGCCATGTCGAGCATCGCGTCGAGATCGGCCTCGTCGTCGTTGACCAGGCCGAGGCGGTGGTCGAGCGGGTCGTAGTGGTAGATCCCGCGCTCCAGCCCCGAGCAGCGGTTGACCGACACGTACAACTCGAGTTCGTACAGGCACGCGACGCTGAAGTACGGCCGTTGCGAAGCGTCGTGGCTGGGCCCATCAGTGCCGTGCCCACTGGGGCCGTGTCCACCAGGGAAGTGCGCGGGCCCGATCGACCGGATCCTCGCGCCGCGGAACAGGAACTCGCCGATCTGCTCGGCGGACAGCACACCCTCGGTGAATTCGGGACAGGTGTGATCGTTCTCCAGCAACGCCGTCAGTGTCGGATCCGTCACCGCGCGATCGGCCAGATCCGGCCGGTAAAGCGCGTAGACCGGACCCTCGCCGGTGGCGGCCTTGACCACCGGCGGTTGCCCGAGCCCCGGCAGTTCGGCCGGGCCACCGGGCCGCCAGGTCCGGCTCGTGGTGTGGAACAACAGTTCGTCCGGGGACCACAGGCCGAGTTCGGGGTCCTCGTCCTCGGCGAACCGGCCGTGCTCCCCCGCGACTCCGGCGACGCCCGCGGCGACCAGATAGGACACGATCGCGCCGACCACCCCTGGCTCGATCCCGGTCATGCCCACGATCTCCCCCACCGACTTCGCCGTCGCCAGTGTCACCGCGACGTGCACCGCCCACGGTTGATACAGCACGACCCGGTACCGCGCGGACGGCGACTCCAGCCCCATCCCGTAGGCGTCGGAGCGCAGGGAACAGAAGCGGGACAACCGGATCGGGCGAGCGGCGGGGATTTCCACCGGAGCGAACACGGGGGTGAGCGCCACCGGGATCACCGACAGCAGCGGCCCTCTCCCGTCGGCGAGACCGAGCGAACGCACCACAGAACCGCCGAGTTCCTTGAGCGCCTGACGCAGCGCGTCGGCGCCCTCGGCCGTCCAGCTCAGCTCGCCTTCGAGGTCGGGTTCCCGCTCGACGGGCTCCCACGAGGACGTCACGTTCGCCAGCGAGATCGGCCCCAAGGCCATCCGCCGCAACGATTCCCGGACCAGTGGCTCGGCGCGGTCGAAGTCGTACTCCCCCCAGCGCGTGACGACCACCAGTGAACCGTCCTCACCGATCTCGACAAGGCTGTCGTCGGTGAGCGACCACAGGGGGATCGTCTCGGCCACACCGCCGGGGGGATCTGTCCTCAACTGTCGCTCCAGCCGGATCTACAAGAACATGGGGAAGGGATTCAGCCGGTCGTACGGGGTCGGTTCGGCGAGCCTGCCCAGTCGCACCGGCACGTCGAACAGCCGTCCGGGGGCGAAACGGCTCCAGAAGGGCCGCAGCCCCGGAACGACCACCCTGACCACCGGAAGGTCGATGTCGGGCCTGGTCTGATCCAGCACCAGCGTCTCCATCCCCAGCGCGGAAAGCTTGCGTACCAGTGATTCCACGTCGTCCCGTACGTCGGGCCGCCGGATGAACTTGAAGTCCGCGGCTCGTTTCGCCGACCGTCCAGGCGCCGGCAGCAGATACGGCTGGTTCGCGACCGTAGCGTGCCGGAGCCACCGCGCCGCGTCGGGATCGTCGAGTTCGACGTCGTTCGCGAGCACCGCCGGGATCATCTGGTTGAGCTCGCTGACCGCCCTCCGCAGCGCCGTCCTGGGATCCAGGTGGGCGCCGAAACCCATCATGACGTTCTCGCGCGGCCCGGCGATACTCCTGGACAGCGCGACCATCACCGGGACACCGAGGTCCGCGGTCAGGTCGAGGACCCACAGTTCCCGGCCTGCCCGCGCGTACTGGCCGACCATCTCCTCGGCCCACGGGTCGTCGAACGAGGCGATGTCGACGCCCGGCACGGGAAGCCGGTTGTACCACCACATCGCGACGGCGTCCCGTTCGACGAGTTCGAGCAGTCCCTGCAGGACGGCGTCCTCGACGCTGCTGCCCGCCGCGCAGCCGTTGGAGTCGGCGCGCATCCCGGTGATTCCGCACTCCAGCGGCACGCCGTAGTAGAGGTACGCCGTCGGCATCAGCTTCCGGCGCTGCTCCGGCAGCGACCACAACGGCGTCCAGTCGACGGCGGCCTTCTCGTCGAAGCGTTCGGGAACATGTTGGAAGATCGCGTGCTTGGCGTTCCACTCGTCCCGGCCGTCGTACTGGCGTTCGTCGAAGAGCATGCACGAGTTCGGGTGGACGGCGTCCTCGCCGAGGGTACGGAAGGTGTCGCGGATCCGCAGTTCGTCGCCCTGATAGTTCGCCGAGAACCGTTCGATCGCCTCGCACAGGGCGCCGACCTCGGCGTCGAGCGGGCTGGCGCCCTTGCCGCCGTTGTCCCCGCGCAGCCCGGCCTGCAGCCCGGCTTCACCGCGCACCCGGCGCGCGACGTTGAGCCCGGACCGGTAGGCGTTCACGAACGCCGGCGCCCTCGGATCGCGGGCGACCTCCTTGATGATGCCGGTGACCGGGCTGACCAGGTGGCCGTAGCGGTCGAGCACCTCGACCGGGGTGAGCGTCCGGTGCCCGCCACCGCCCGACGTCGCCTTCTTGGCCTCCCGCAGCACGACCGGCTCGGCCGTCCGCGCGGCGACGATCCCTTCGTCACCGCATTCCGGGCACTGCGGGCGCCGTCGCAGTTCGTGCAACCGCCCCTGCAGATCGAGGGTGTCGAGGATCCACACCGCCTGCTGACCCGGATACCGGTGCCCCGCCAGCCATTTGGATGCTTCGAGGGAGATCAGGTGCGACGCGGCCGCGGTCAGCGGCGGCACCGCGGGCATCGGGAACGAGGCCGGACCGTCGTGCCCGAGGACCTCCTGCACGCACGCCTCCGCGTGCCGGTGCCCCCACAGCCGGTTGGTCAGGCAGTGCCAGCAGCCGGACCGGCCGGGCTGCATGATCGGCCCGATCCACACCTGCGAGCCCGACGGGCGGGCCAGCAGCCACGGCCTGCCGGTGCGCCGGTGTTCGGCGTCGATCTCGGCCAGCCTCGGGTCGAGATAGTCGTCGCACAGCACGATGGCCAGTTCGGAGGCCGTCCCGACCACCTCGATCCCGCTCGCGACGAGTGCGTTCTCCACCTGCGAGGTGTCGACGCCGCGGCCGATCGCGGTCAGGCTCGCCGTCGCCGGCTTCTGACGGCCGGCGACCGCGGACGCGTCGAGACCGCACGCGTCCCAGTACGCGAGCGCGCGTTCGTCCCCGCTGAGTTCGTCCGGGACGCGGATGGTGACCAGCCCCGCTTCCACGAGCCGGGCCAGCACACCGGTGACCTGCTCTGCGCTCATCCCCTCCGGGCAGGCGGACAGGAGTCCGTCGAGGTCACGGGTGCCGTCGAGCAACGCCGCGACCGAGGCGACCTGCGCGCCGCGCATCGCGATGACGCCCTGCTCCGAGAACAGGTAGGCGCCGTTGCCCTCACTGATCTCCGCCCGCAGATGCCGTTTGAATCCCAGACCGCCGGTACTGAAGCCGGACCCGTTCGACACTGCCTCGCGCATGGGAACCCCCGTAGGTCGGTGCGGTCTGTCGAATCCTGCTGCGCGGCGCCACGTACCGGCCAGTGCGGGATTCACGGGTCGGGCATGAAAAACCCACGTTTTTCCGGGACACACGCACGCGGGACCTGGTGGACGGCTCACTGGCCCGGTGCCCCGCCGCTCTGTCACTGTCGACGCACTGGGAAAACGGGACACGACGCGTATCGAGCTGGAGGGCGCTTGCGATGTATGCCGGATCACGAGTATCGGACACGCACCACGGCTCGGCACCTGACCCGAATCTGGGCGGGCTCACAAGTCCCGTCCGCTTCACCCTGCTCGGCCCGCTCGAACTGGTGCGGGACGGGATCGACTACGCGCCGACGACGCCGAAGCTGCTGCAGGTGCTCGCCATGCTGGTGATGAGCCCGGGGAAGATCGTGCACATCGACACGATCGTGCAGGAGCTGTGGGCCAACGACCCGCCGCGCAGCGTCCGCACCACGATGCACACCTACGTCTACCAGCTGCGCCGGTGCATCGACGAGAACGACCTCGCCCCGTACGGCGAGACCATGCTGGCGACGAAACCGCCGGGGTACGTGTTCCGGATCGCCCCGGAGCAGGTGGACGTCTTCGAGTTCCAGACACTGCAGAAACAGGGCCGGGAGCTGCAGCTGCGGGGCGAGCACGTCGAAGCCGCGAAAGCCTTCCGGTCGGCGCTCGACCTGTGGTCCGGGCCGCCGCTGGCGAATGTCCACTGTGGATCGGTGCTGTCGGCGTACGCCGTCGACCTCGTCGAACAGCGGCGCAGCACCCTGCACCTGCGCATCGAGGCGGACATCGCGGCCGGGATGCGGCACGAGCTGATCGGCGAACTGCGGTCCCTGGTCACCGCGAACCCGCTGGACGAGGCACTGCACGGCCAGCTGATCCGCGTGCTCGGGCGCAGCGGGCGGCGATCCGACGCCCTCGCGACCTACCGCCAGGTGCGCGCCAGGCTCAACAATGAACTGGGCGTCGAGCCTTGCGACGAGCTCCAGATCCTGCACCACGATCTGCTCTCCGAGGGCGAACCCGCTTGAAGACCTGCTCCTGCCACGGAAAACGAAAGTGAGGATCGACGGATGACCAGTCGTACCTATGGACAGTTCTGTGGTCTCGCCCGCGCGCTGGAGATCATCGGCGAACGCTGGTCGCTGCTGATCGTCCGTGACCTCGTCCTCGGCCCGAAGCGGTTCACCGAACTGCAAGCGGGCCTGCCCAAGATCCCGGCGAGCACGCTGTCCGCGCGGCTCAACGAACTCGAGCAGTCCGGGGTGCTCCGCCGCCGCCTGCTCCCCCAGCTCGACGCCGCGGTGGTCTACGAACTCACCGAGTACGGCGGCGAACTCGACCAGATCGTGCTGGACCTCGGCCTGTGGGGCGCGCGGTCGCTCGGACGGCCCGCTCCCGAAGACGTGTTCACCCTGGACGCGGCGATCCTGTCGCTGTACACGACCTTCCAGAGCGAGAAGGCCAGGGGCGTCCACGCCACCTACGAACTGCACTACCCTGGCGGCATGGTCCTGCACGCGATCGTCGAGGACGGCGCGCTCAAGGTCGCGGACGGCGCGCATCCCGGTGCCGACGCGACGATCGAACCGCTGGGCCCGTTCATCAGGGACCTGCTGAGCGGAGAACTCAGCGCCGCCGACGCCACGCGGACCGGCAAGGTCCGGATCGACGGCGCCTTCGAGTATTTGGAACTGTTCACCGAGCTGTTCCACGTTCCCGCCGCGCCCCAGGTGTCCCACGGAATCGTCGTTCGCTGAGCCGTTCGGCGTAGTACCGCAGGTCAGATCAGCAATCCGGAGTAACGGAAACGGCCGGTACGCGAGATATCGTCGATATCCGTCACCGGCCGGTCTTTCGCCCTAGGAGCCCCTTCATGGCCGCACTCGATTCGACACGCCCAGGCCTACTCTCCTCGCTCAACGGGAAATACCACCGCGCGGCGCTGAATGTCTTCGCACTCATCGTGGTGGCGCACTGGGCGGAACACCTCGTGCAGGCGTTCCAGATCTACGTCCTCGGCTGGAAGACCCCGGACGCCCGCGGCGTTCTGGGTATCCCCTTCCCCAAGCTGATCAGCTCCGAATGGCTGCACTACGGCTACGCCATCGTCATGCTGATCGCGCTGTTCGCCCTGCGCAAGGGCTTCGCCGGCCGCTCGCGGCAGTGGTGGAACCTGGCGCTCGGCCTGCAGTTCTGGCACCACATCGAGCATCTGCTGCTGCTGATCCAGGCACAGACCGGCTGGCGCCTCGGCGGCGGCACGGCGCCGAGCAGCATCATCCAGCTGTTCATCCCCCGGGTGGAACTGCACCTGTTCTACAACACGATCGTCACCATCCCGATGATCATCGCGATGCTGGTGCACCGGAAGGCCTCCGCCGTCGAGCGTCAGCTCACCGGCTGCACGTGCTCGCCCGAAAGCCGGCGTGAGCTGGCGACGACGGCGTCGTGACCAGGAGGCTCTTCGCGCTACTGGCTCTTGTGGCGGCGTGGTTCGGGGTCGCGGTACTCGCCGCGGCCCCGGCTTCGGCCCACGTCGAACTCCTCGCCTCGAATCCCGCCGACGGCGCCCGGCTCGCCTCGGCGCCCCCGCAGGTTTCGATCACCCTGTCGGAGAACATCGGCATCCAGCCGAACTCGATCAAGGTCGTCGACGCACACGGTAGGGACTTCGTCACCGGACCGGTCTTCCAGCCGGGCGACATCGCCGAACAGGTCGCGGTCAACCTCGAGCCCGATCTTCCCGACGGCAGTTACCTCGTCGAGTACGCCTTCGTCTCGACCGACTCGCATCCGGTGCGCGGCACGATCGCCTTCGTGATCGGGACCGGCCCGCTGATCACCTCGGCGGGCGCGGTGTCCGCCTCCACCGGCACGGATCCGGTCACCGACGCGCTGTTCACCACGTTCCGCTGGGGCTCGTTCGGCGGGGTCGCGCTGCTCGGCGGACTGGTGTTCGTGCTGGTCTGCCGCCAAGGCGGCCGGTCCGACCCGGCGGCGCGGAAGTTGATCACCGTCGGTGTGTGGCTCTCGGCCGTGACGGCCGTGGCCGGGTTCCTGCTGCAAGGCCCGTACGTCGCGGGCCGTGGCGTGGGCTCGGTCTTCGACCCGGCCCTGATCGAGGCGACCCTGCGGGTGGCGTACGGGAAACTCCTGCTCCTGCGGATGGCCGCGATCGTCGCGCTCGCCGTGATCGTGCGACGGCTGCTGACGGACGGCCTACCGGACAGGCTGCGGTCACGCTACGAGAACCTCGGTATCGCGGCCGGGTTCATCGTGATGCTGAGCTTCTCCGCGACCGGGCACGCGGTGGCCGACAAGATCATGTTCCTCTCGGTCAGCGCCGACCTCGCGCACTTCGGCGCGATGGCCGTCTGGGTCGGCGGGCTGATCCAGCTGGCCGTGCTCCTGCGCGGTAAGCACTCGGCGTCGGAGGCCGAACCGGCGTTGGCACGGTTCCATCCGATCGCCACCTGGTCGATCGTGATCATGGTGGTCAGCGGCGCCTACCTGGGCTTCCGGCTCGTCCCGTCGGTGGAGGCGCTCTGGACGTCGGCCTACGGCATCGTCTTCCTGCTGAAACTGACCGGGTTCGCCGCGTTGCTCCTGGTCGCGAACCTGAGCCGCAACGCGGTGCGCCGCGGGATCTCCGGCCGCGGCGGCACCGGCGTCGTGACCGCCGACCTGCGGAAACTGCGGGTCAGCGTCGGGGTCGAGGTACTGATCGTGGCCGTGGTGCTCGCGCTGGCCGCGGCGCTGTCCTCGATGTCACCGACCGGCTGATCAGCCCTCGATCGCTTCGGCAGGCGGGGTGAACGGCCCCCAGGTGAAGGCCCGGAGCCACGGCTCGGGATCGCCCAGCCAGTCCAAGGCGGCGATCTGAGCCGGGCTCCGGCGCCCGGCGAGCGACCGGTACAGATCGGCGGGCGGGCCCGAGAGCACCGCGGCGACCGGTTCGGTGCCGGCGATCCAGGTCGCGCCCTCGGTCTCGATCCGCATTCCGGGCAGCCCGTGCTCTTTCAGCGAGGCGCCGAGGCCGCTGACGAGCACTTCGAAACTCCGCAGCCAGGCCGCGTGCGCCTCGGGCAGCGGAGCGCCGAGCGCGTACCGGAGATCGAGTTCGTGGGTGAAGGCGTCCATCACCATGATGTCGCCGCGGCTCTCCCCTTCGCCCTCTGCGGCGAGGATGGTGTCGGCCTCGGGTCCGCGCTCGTTCCAGAGCCGCAGCAATCCGGCGGCCGACGCCGCCTCCGGAACCGGGCGCGGCTCGCCGCCGAACCGGGTGATCACTCGATCACAGATTTCGGTCACATGCGCGAGCAGGTCCCGGACTGTCCACTGTGGACAGGCTGGGACGACCCGCTCGCCCGCGCTCGCGTGCTCGGCGAGCAAGATCGAGATGTTCTCTCTGACCTGCCGATACCCTGCGGTCGCGGTCGCCGTATTCCAGCCAGGGACCCGAATTCGGCTGCTCGTCACGCGGCCACCTCCAGTAGGGGTCAACGATGGTCGTCCATTCTCCCACCGCTTCGACGATCACCCTTCTTCCCTCTTGTGCGGACCGTTCGGCGCAAAGATCACCCACCAGTGACACATGTCGTTGGGGCTTCAGGCACACTGGACGGGGAAAGCCCCGTGTGGCAAGGGAAAATCGCACACCGGTGACGGATCGCCCACTGTGGAGGTGACCAATGGAGATGCCCGGCTTCGATCTGGCGTGGCGTGGTTTCAATCGCGCTCAGGTCCGGGAATTCGTTCGCGAGGTGGAAACCGAGCTACGACGAGCGGCCGCCGAACGCGACGAAGCGATCCGCCGCGGGGAGGCACTCGCCGCGAAGCTCACCGCCGCGCAAGAGGAAAACCGTGAACTGAAAGCGAGCGTCGACCGGATCAGCCGCGTGCCGATCGCGCCGGACGCGTTGCAGGAGCGATCGCGCCGGATGCTCGAACTCACCCGCGAAGAGGGCGACGACATCATCGCGCGCGCCACCGAGGAGGCCGCCAAGGCCGAAACGGAACGAAAGCGGATCACCGAAGACTTCGAACGCGCCATGACGCTGCGCCGGGCGGAGGCGATGCGCGCGCTCGCCGCACGGGACGAAGCCGCGCAAGCACGAGCGCGAAAACTGCTCGACGACGCCGCCGAAGAGGGCGAGCGCCTGCTCGCCGAAGCGCGGCAAGAGGCCGATGTGGCCCTCCACCTGCGCGCTGACGTGCTGAAACAGCTGGTCGGCTGCCGCGAACTGCTCGCGGAGGCCGGTACGGTCCTGACAATCATCGAAGAACCGAAGCCGGAAGTGCCCGTTCAGCGCCGGAGCAGGCCAGAGGCCCGCGCCGGCGCCGAAGCGGCCACAACCTGAAGCCCCGGACCCCGCCGAGAGGCTGCGCCTGACTGGTGGGAATCACAAGCCAGAAGAAAAGACCACCGGCCTGATTTCCATCGCGTTGACGTGCGCGTCCGGAACCTGGCCGGCGATCTCGATCGCGCGCTCCTTGCTGTCGCATTCGACCAGGTAGAAGCCCGCGAGGTACTCCTTCGACTCCGCGAACGGACCGTCGGTGACCACCGGGACGCCGTCACGCACCCGGACCACCGTGCTCTCCTTCGGCTCCCCCAGCGCCTGCGTCCCGAGCAGTTCGCCGCTCTCGGACAGCTTCTTCATGAAAGGGTCGATCCGGGCGACCACCTCGTCGCGCTCGCCCTCGGGGAGGGCGTCCCATGCGGTGGGGTTCATCGTGATCATGATCATGTACTTCATCGGTGTTCCTCCTGGTCATCCGGCCGGGTGCCCGGCCGTTCACGCTTGAGTCGGAGCCGCCGGACCATCCTCGACATCCTGGCACCCGCGAAGTTCGCCCGCCCGGGCCGGATACGTGGGGAGGGTATAGTGAACGCTGGCTGGGGAACGACGACAGAACGGGTGCGGAATGACGGGCTACGGCAGCGAGCGAGAGGCCTACCTCAAGCGCCTGCGCCGGATCGAGGGGCAGATCCGCGGACTGCAGCGGATGGTCGAAGAGGACAAGTACTGCATCGACATCCTGACCCAGGTGTCCGCGGCCACGAAGGCGCTGCAGTCGTTCTCCCTCGAACTGCTGGACGAGCACCTCGCCACCTGCGTGGTCCAGGCCGCCGCCGCGGGCGGTGAAGAGGCCGACCTCAAGGTCCGCGAGGCCTCCGACGCCATTGCCCGGCTGGTCCGTTCCTAAGCCACTCCGCGGAACCTGCGCAGCCGCAGGCTGTTGGTGACGACGAAGACCGAGGAGAACGCCATCGCGGCCCCGGCGATCATGGGGTCGAGCAGGCCGAGCGCGGCCAGTGGCAGCGCGGCGACGTTGTAGGCGAACGCCCAGAACAGGTTGCCCTTGATCGTGCCGAGTGTCCGGCGCGAGAGCCGGATCGCGTCGACGGCGGCACGCAGGTCACCCCGGACGAGCGTCAGATCACCGGCTTCGATCGCGGCGTCGGTCCCGGTGCCCATCGACAGGCCGAGGTCGGCCTGCGCGAGCGCGGCCGCGTCGTTGACGCCGTCACCGACCATGGCGACCACGCGGCCTTCGGACTGCAAGCGCTTGATGACGTCGACCTTGTCGGCGGGGAGGACTTCGGCGACGATCTCGTCGATCCCCACTTCGGCGGCGACCGCCTTCGCGGAACCGGTGTTGTCGCCGGTCAGCAGGACCGGCCGGAGCCCGAGGACCCGCAGTTCCTTCACGGCCTGCTTCGAGGTCGGCTTGACCGTGTCGGCGACGACGACCACACCGCGCGTCTCGCCGTCCCAGGCGACGACGACGGCCGTCGCACCACGCTCCTCGGCGGCGGCTTTGACCTGCACGAACTCGTCACCGACGGTGATGTCGTGCTGTTCGAGGAAGGCAGTGCGACCGGCCAGGACGGTCTTGCCCTCGACTTCGCCGACGACACCCAGACCCTCGAAGTTGCGGAACCCTTCGACCGGCGGCAAGGCTCCCAACCGCTCCTCGGCGGCCGCGACGATCGCACGGGCGATGGGATGCTCGGAAGCGTGCTCGACGGCAGCGACAAGGCGGAGCACCTCCGTCTCGTCTTCACCGTGAAGGTCGGTGAGGCTCATCTTTCCGACGGTTACCGTGCCGGTCTTGTCCAAGACGACGGTGTCGACCTGGCGAGTGGACTCGAGCACTTCGGGGCCCTTGATGAGGATGCCCAGTTGCGCGCCGCGGCCGGTCCCGACGAGCAACGCCGTCGGCGTGGCCAGGCCGAGCGCGCACGGGCAGGCGATGATCAGGACCGCGACGGCGGCGGTGAAGGCGGCGTCCGTTCCGCTGCCCGCGCCGAGCCAGAAGCCGAGCGTGCCGACCGCGAGCGCGATCACCACCGGGACGAACACGGCGGAAACACGGTCCGCGAGCCGCTGGACCCGTGCCTTGCCGTTCTGCGCGGTCTCGACCAGCCGCGCCATCTGCGCGAGCTGGGTGTCGGCGCCGATCCGGGTGGCGCGGACGACAAGCCTGCCACCCGCGTTGACCGTCCCGCCGACGACGACGTCACCGACGCTCACCTCGACCGGCACAGCTTCACCCGTCAGCATGCTCAGGTCGACCGCCGAGCCACCTTCGGTCACGACGCCGTCGGTGGCGATCTTCTGCCCCGGCCGCACGACGAACTCGTTGCCGACCTTCAGGTCACCGATTGGGACGCGGTTCTCGACACCATCTTCGAGGACGGCGACATCCTTCGCACCGAGTTCGAGCAGTGCCCGCAGGGCGGCACCGGAGCGGCGCTTGGAGCGGGCCTCGAAGTAGCGACCGGCCAGGAGGAACGTGGTCACCCCGGCGGCGACCTCGAGGTAGAGGTTGCCCGCGCCGGACCCGCGTTCCATGGTCAGCTCGAAGCCGTGCCGCATTCCGGGCACCCCCGCGGTGCCGAACAGCAGCGCGTACAGCGACCAGAGCGTGGCCGCGGCGACGCCGAGGGAGATCAGGGTGTCCATGGTGGCGGCGCCATAACGGAAGTTCGTCCAGGCGGGGCGGTGGAACGGCCACGCGCCCCAGGTGACGACGGGCGCGGCCAGGACCAGCAAGACCCACTGCCAGTAGGTGAACTGCCAAGCCGGAACCATGGCCAGCACGATCACCGGGACGGCGAGCGCGGCAGAGATCAGGAGCCGCTGCCGGAGCCCGTCGGACTGATTGACGTCTTCGTCAGGCCTGGGCGGCTCGGCCGTATAACCGGCGGACTCGACGACACCGACGAGATCGTCGACCGAGAGCGCGACCGGGAAGTCGACCTGCGCCTTCTCGGTGGCGTAATTGACCGTGGCGGAGACACCGTCGACCTTGTTCAGCTTGCGTTCGACCCGCGCGGCACAGGACGCGCAGGTCATCCCGCCGATGGCGAGTTCGACTCGCTGGGATGTCTCGACGCTCACGGCGTGCCTCCCGTGTGGCCCTCGTGATGCCCTTCGTGCTTACTGGTCGGCGCGGGCGGGACCGGCGCCTCGTCCAGCGGCTCGACAGCGGAGCCGATCGCCCAGGCGACGACGAACACCGCGACCAGGGCCGCGGCGAACGCCGACACCTTGACGGCGGTGCTCACGAGACGAGCTGGTAACCGGCCTCGGAGACGGCCGCGTCCACGATCTGGACGTCGAGCGCGGCGTCGCTGGTGACGGTTACCTTGCCACTGGCCACGTCCACGTTCACGGCGCTGACGCCCGCGATGCCGCTGACCTCCTCGGTGACGGAGGAAGCGCAGTGCCCACAGGACATGCCCTGGACGGTGTAGGTGGTTTCGGCCATCGGTACGAACTCCTCTACAGGACAGGCGAAGCGATCACCCCATTTATACCCCATGGGGGTAGGGGTGTGCCTTGAGGGGTCGGGCACACTGCGGCGATGAGGAAGATCTCCGCCATCGGCGTCGGCGCCGGCGACCCGGAACACCTGACCGTCCAGGCCGTGCGGCGGCTGAACGAGACCGATGTCTTCTTCGTCCTCGACAAGGGTTCAGAGAAGCAGGACCTGGTGGGTCTACGCCAGGAGATCCTCGACCGCTTCGTCGAACGGCCCGGCTACCGCGTCGTGCGGGCACAGGACCCTGAACGCGACCGTACTCCGGATGACTACCGGAAGGCCGTCGCCGACTGGCACCGGCTCCGCACCGACGTCTACGAGACCATGATCGGCTCACTGGGTCCCGATGAACGAGGCGCCTTCCTCGTGTGGGGCGACCCGGCGCTCTACGACTCGACGTGTGCGTTGCTGGACGCGGTGCTTGAGCGCGGGAACGTCGAGTTCGAGTACGAGGTCGTCCCCGGTGTCAGCAGCGTGGCCGCGCTGACGTCCCGGCACCGGACCACGATGAACCAGATCGGACGCCCGGTGCTGATCACGACCGGCCGGCGCCTCGAAGCGGGCTGGCCCGCGGACGCGGACGACGTGTTCGTGATGCTGGATGCGGGGTGCACGTTCTCGCGGTTCGTGGACACGGGCCTGGAGATCTACTGGGGCGCCTACCTCGGCACCCCCGACGAGCTCCTGCTCTCGGGCCCGCTCACCGCCGCACTCGCCGCGGAGATCCGTTCCGTTCGCGCTTCGGCGCGGGCCCGAAAGGGCTGGATCATGGACATCTACCACCTGCGGCGCCCCGCCAACTCCTGACCAACCCCGTCACTCACGTGCTCAACCCCGTATCTCACGTGCTTGGGCGGGTATCTCATGTGATCGGACGGAGAACTCGCGTGATTAGGCGGCGAACATCGTGTTGTCCGTCCAGTCACGCGTGTTCGCCGTTCAATCACGCGTGTTGTCCGTTCAGGCACGGGTGTTTGCTGTTTAAGCACGGTGTGGCGGGTGTGGGGACGTGAAAAAAAGGGGGGCTCGGGCTCCGGGAGAACTCGTGGTTCTCGACCGGGGCCCGAGCCCCCCTTGTTTCTAAGGTTAGTCCGGCGGTGTCCTACTCTCCCACAACCCTTCGGTTGCAGTACCATCGGC
>NZ_JADNQO010000010.1:0-273503 GCF_047608665.1 Amycolatopsis sp. cmx-11-51
ACGTGTTACTCACCCGTTCGCCACTAATCCACCCGAAGGCTTCATCGTTCGACTTGCATGTGTTAAGCACGCCGCCAGCGTTCGTCCTGAGCCAGGATCAAACTCTCCAACAATGTCAAATTTGATCAAGGCAAATTTTACTTGCACTCAAAGAAACCTCAAACGAGGTTCACATACATAAGCTCTACTGGCTTAATTCACTAGCACACTGTTGAGTTCTCAAGCAACACACCCCGAATCACACCACACCACGCGGCCTCATCCGAAGCAGTTATTTCTTGGCTTTTGTTCGAAGCTCACCCTACACCTGGCTGAAACTGCCGTTTCAGCGGGGGTCTGGTTACCTCTCCGATTCGGGACCACCCACTCTACCACCATCCGGTGGGAGCTTGGTTCGTGTTCCCGGCGGCCGCTCGGTTTCCCTGGCGACGAAGAGAACATTACACGGCCCGAAACCGGCGTTTACAGGGGGGTCCCTATTTTCGCGCCGACGCTCTGACCTGCACCGATCTAATCAACGGCCGCCGCATCGCCGGGAACCGGCTCTCCGTGCGTGGCGACGACCGTCAGCACGACGAGGGCAGCGGCGAGCAGAGCGGTGACGTGGATGGGCGCGGGCGTGAACGACGCGGCGAGGATGAGCACCGCGGTCACCGGGAAGCCGATCGCGATCGGACGGCATTCGTTGGTGGGCCCGATGTGCATGAGCCAGACGCTCAGCAGATAGATCGCGACGGGCACAGTCGTCGCCATCGCGGCGGGCAGCGAGGCGACGTGCCCGGTGTGGGTGTCGTAGTCGACCGCGACCTCCAGCCCGGCGCCGAGCGCGGCCGCCGAGGCGAAGATCAGATAGTGCCCGTAGCCCCAGCTCGCGACGGTGAACAGGTTCTTCGCCTTCTCGAGGCGGACGTGTCCCGGCTGGTCGAAGTACAGCCACCACAGAGAGAAGACCAGCACGAGCCCCGCGGCGGCGAGGGAGATCAGGCTGCCGGTGTGCTTCCCCTCGTCGAGCCCTTCCTTGACCGCCGTGGTCGCGCCAAGGATGGATTCACCCAGCACGATGATCGTGAAAAGGCCGTAGCGCTCGGCGATGTGGTGCGGGTGCCAACCCGTCGGACGACGGCGTTCGGCGATCAGCGGAACCGCGAGTTCGGCGATGACGAACAGGAAGAACGACGGCAGGGCCAAGGATTCCGGCAGTCCGAGGCGGACGATCCACAGAATCTGGACGATCGTGATGCCCGCCGCGTAGCGCAGGGCCGCCGGGCGGCACCCGGAATCGGTCCGCGCGACCCGCAGCCACTGCGTGACCATCGAGAGCCGCATCAGGACGTAGCCGATCACCGTGATCGTGAAGTCGCCGTCGAAGGCCGAGGAGACGCCGGCGGCCACGGTCAGCCCGCCGGCGATCTGCACCAGCGTGACCAGCCGGTACAGGACGTCATCGGTGTCGAACGACGACGCGAACCAGCTGAAGTTCAGCCAGCCCCACCAGATCGCGAAGAACACCATCGCGAAGCTGAGCACCCCGTGCCCGATGTGGTTTTCGGCGATCGCGTGGTGCAGACCCGCCGCGGCCTGCGCGACGGCGACCACGAAACACAGGTCGAACAGCAACTCCAACGGGGTCGCGACCCGGTGCCCTTCACCGGAATCCCGCATCGTCATCGGCCGGTACCAGATCCTCAGCCGATTCCGCCGCACTGAACTCTCCGCCATCGAAGCTCCTCGCATTCTCGAACTGCGGAGATCTTCGCAGCCGGAGGCGGTTCACACACGCGGAGAACGCGCGGCGGGTGGGCCCGGGCCGGGTGCACCTCCCCAGGCGACCCCGCACAGACCCACCCGCGCGATTGCTTCACCCGGGACACGGCTGTCGGTGGTGGTGAGCCGGGTGCCGCCGAACGGTCCCCCGCGGACGCCGACGGCCGTCCACCGGCTCGTGACCGCGGGTGCCCATTCCTGCAAACTCCGGACTCACCACGATCGCTCCCGCCGATCGATCCATCCCCGATCGATCGACAGAAATACCACTGTCTGTAGCCATGTCACAGCAGTGAAGGCCCCGTAAGGTCTACCCGGTTGCTCTGAGTAGCACCAGAGGATGAAGCCCCCGTCACTCGGATGGAGCATTCGGTCTAGCCGACCGTAGTCGTCGGCGCGCGCTGGGACTCAGCCTCGTTGCCTGTCGGCGGCAGCCTTGCCGGCTTCGTCCCGCTCAGTGAGCAAACGCCGGTTTCGGCGCGCCCGAAGCTCGATCACGGCGAGTAAGAGCGCCGAGCACGTCAATCCGGCGGCGCACAGCATCGCCGCGGTCAGTGCCGACGGATAGCCGCCGTTCGCGCCCAGTACCGCGTGGAAGACCGACGCCAGGACGACCGTGCCGATCGCGGTGCCGATCCGCTGCCCGGTCTGCAGCGCTCCCCCGGCGACGCCCGCCATCGACGTCGGCACGCATTCCAGGGTCAGCGTGGTGTTGGGTGAGATGACCATGCCGCCACCGACACCGGCGACGAGCAACGGCAGCGCGAACCACCAGCCCGCCGCGGCACCGGGATCCCGGCCGGCGAGGACGGCGACCGTGACCATCCCGGTGATCACCATGACCAGCCCGGTGACGGTGAGCTTGCGGCCCCACTTCGGCACCAGCCGTCCCGCGATCGCCGCCGACACGGCCGAGCCGAGGGCGAAGGAGGTGACGGCGAGCCCGGATTGCAGTGGCGTGTAGCCGAGACCCTGCTGGAAGAAGATGGCGAAGACCAGCCACATGCCGGTGAATCCGCTGAAGTACAGCGCGCCGACGGCGGCGCCCGTGGCATAGCCGGGAGTGCCGGTGAACAGCCGCGTGTCCAGCAGCGGCGAACGGCCGCGCCGCACCATCGACCGCTCCCAGCGCACGAACGCGAACCCGAAGACCACCGCGACGACGAACAGCCACCACAGACTGCTGAGCCCACCCTGTTCGGATTCGATCAACGGGAGCAACAGTCCGAGTACGGCGACACCCAGCAGCATGATGCCGACGAAGTCGATCTCACCCCGCAGGCTTTTCGCCGGTCTCTCCGCTTTCGGGAGCCATCTCAAGGCAAGGGCGAACGCCAGGATTCCGATGGGCACGTTCACGTAGAAGACCCAGCGCCAGCCTTCCGGGTCGCCGGAGACGGCGAGGATCACGCCACCGAGCACCGGCCCGACAGCGGTCGAGATCCCGACGGTGGCACCGAAGATGCCGAACGCGCGGCCTCGCTCCGCGCCGCGGAACAGGTCCTGGATCATCCCGCTGTTCTGCGGCGTCATCATGCCCGACGCGATGCCCTGCAGGAGCCGCGCGACGATCAGTGTCGTCTCGTTCGGCGCCGCGCCGGCGAACACGCTGGTCAGCACGAACGCGGCGAGCGCGAACAGGAACATACGGCGGCGGCCGAGCGCGTCGCCGAGTCTGCCGCCGGTCACCAGCACCAGCCCGAAGGCCAGCGCGTACCCCGAGACGACCCACTGGATCCCGCCGCTCGACGCGCCGAGGTCCTGCTGGATCGAGGGTAGCGCCGTGTTGACGATGCTGACGTCGAGCAGGCCCATGAACCCGGCGGCGAGGGAGACGGCGAGTGCTTTCCAGCGCCGTGGATCGGGTTCGTAGGTGCTCATCAGGTGCTGGCGGCGATCCCGGGGATGCCCTTGAGCTCACCGATCAGCATCGATGTCACCTTGACCGGATAGTCGTAGAGCGCGAAGACGGTCTGGTTCTTGCCGACCAGCTTGAGGTGCACCGGGGTTTCGCCCTTGTGCGCCAGCAAGGTCTGCTTCAGTTCGCTGACCACCGACTGGTCGATCTTCTCCGCCGCGGCCAGCAGGACGAGCGGCAGGTCCTCGTCGCCGTTCCCGATCTCGGACAGGTCGAGCGGTACGAGCCCGCCGCCGAAGATGGACATCTTGTCCTCACGCCAGTTCACCCGGCCCTTGACCAGGACCGCGTTGTCCTCGATGAGGTCGGCGGAGAACATCGCGTAGGACTTCGGGAAGTACAGGACCTCCAGCGAGGCGTCCATGTCCTCGACGGTGCAGATCGCCCAAGGCTCGCCCTTCTTGTTGACCCGGCGCTCCAGCGAGGTGATCAGCCCGGAGATGATCAGCTCGCCTTCCTTGGGCGGGTCGGCGATGATCGCGGCGATCGGCCTCGGCGCGTGTTTGCGCAGGATGCGCTCGGCACCGTCCAGCGGGTGCGCCGAGACGTACAGGCCGAGCATCTCCCGTTCATAGGCCAGGAGCTGCTTGCGCGGGTACTCCTCTTCGCCGAACTTCAGGTGCGCGAGCGGCGAAGAGGACACGGCGGCCTCATCGCCGTCGTCCCCGCCGAAACCGAAGAGGTCGAACTGGCCCATCGCCTCCTGGCGCTTGAGTGGGACCACGGCCTCGACCGCGTCCTCGTGCACCTGGATCATCGAAAGCCGGGAGTTGCCGAGCGAGTCGAAGCCGCCGGCCTTGATCAGCGATTCGATGACCCGCTTGTTGCAGGCCACCAGTTCGGACTTGTCGAGGAAGTCGGTGAAGGAGGAGTACTTCCCCTTCTCGTCGCGGGTCTTGATGATCGACTCGACGACGTTCGCGCCGACGTTGCGGACGGCACCCATACCGAAGCGGATGTCGTCCCCGACGGCCGCGAACCTCAGCGCGGACTCGTTGACGTCCGGCGGGAGCACCTTGATGCCGAGGCGACGGCACTCGGACAGATAGACCGCGGACTTGTCCTTGTTGTCACCGACCGACGTGAGCAGCGCGGCCATGTACTCCGGTGTGAAGTTCGCCTTCAGGTACGCGGTCCAGTAGGAGATCAGGCCGTACGCGGCCGCGTGACTCTTGTTGAACGCGTAGCCGGCGAACGGGAGGATCGTGTCCCACAGTGCCTTCACCGCATCCGGCGAGAACCCGCCTTCGATCAGCGGGCTGGCCTTCATCCCGGCCTCGAAGCCCTCGTACTCGAGATCGAGGACTTCCTTCTTCTTCTTACCCATGGCCCGGCGGAGCACGTCCGCGCGGCCCATCGTGTATCCGGCCACCTTCTGGCCGATGTGCATGATCTGCTCCTGATAGACGATCAGGCCGTAGGTGTCGGCCAGGATCTCCTTCAGGGGCTCCTCGAGCTGCGGGTGGATCGGCTTGACCTTCTGCCGATTGTTCTTCCGGTCGGCGTAGTCGTTGTGCGCGTTCATGCCCATCGGGCCGGGGCGGTACAGCGCGCCCACCGCCACGATGTCGTCGAAGACCGTCGGCTGCATCCGGCGCAGCAGATCCCGCATCGGCCCGCCGTCCAGCTGGAACACGCCGAGCGTGTCTCCCCTGGCGAGCAGCTTGTACGTCTCCGGGTCTTCGACGCCGAGGGTGTCGAGGTCGATGTCGACCCCGCGGTTGGTCTTGATGTTGTCGATCGCGTCGCCGATGACGGTGAGGTTCCGCAGGCCAAGGAAGTCCATCTTGAGCAGGCCGATGTTCTCGCACGACGGGTAGTCCCAGCCGGTGATGATCGAGCCGTCGTCACGCTGCCACAGCGGGATGGCGTCGGTCAGCGGGTCGCAGGACATGATGACCGCGCAGGCGTGGACGCCGGCGTTGCGGATCAGCCCTTCGAGGCCGCGGGCGGTCTCGAAGATCGTCTTGCACTCTTCGTCGGTCTCGACGAGCGCGCGGACCTCGGCGGCCTCGCCGTAGCGCTCGTGCTTGGAGTCGACGATGCCTGACAGCGGGATGTCCTTCGCCATGATCGGCGGCGGCAGCGCCTTCGAGATCCGGTCCGCGATCGCGTAGCCGGGTTGACCGAAGTGGACGCGCGCGGAGTCCTTGATGGCCGCCTTGGTCTTAATGGTGCCGAAGGTGATGACCTGCGCGACCTTGTCGACGCCGTACTTGTCGGTGGCGTAGCGGATCATCTCGCCGCGGCGGCGGTCGTCGAAGTCGATGTCGATATCGGGCATGGAAACGCGCTCGGGGTTCAGGAACCGCTCGAACAGCAGCTTCTGCGGGATCGGGTCCAGGTTGGTGATACCGAGCACGTACGCGACCAGCGAGCCGGCGGCCGAACCACGGCCGGGGCCGACGCGGATGCCGACCTTGCGGGCGTAGTTGATGAGGTCGGCGACGATGAGGAAGTAGGCGGGGAAGCCCTTCCCGATGATGACGTCGAGCTCGATCTCGATGCGCTCGTCGTAGTACTCGTCCGGGACACCGTCCGGGTACCGCCATTTGAGACCACGCGCGACCTCTTCCCGCAGCCAGGCGCCCTGGTCGTAGCCATCGGGGACCTCGAAGAACGGCAGCCGGTCCTTGTGCGTGTAGACCTCTTTGTAGGACTCGACGCGCTCGGCGATCAGCAGCGTCGAGTCGGCGGCGCCGGGAACTTCCTTGTCCCAGTACTCCCGCATGTCGGCGGCCGACTTCAGGTAGTAGCCGTCACCGTCGAACTTGAACCGGTTCGGGTCGTTCAGCGTCTTGCCCGCCTGCACGCAGAGCAGCGCGGAGTGGGTGTCGGCCTGGTCCTTGGTGACGTAGTGCGAATCGTTCGTGGCCAGCGGCCGGAGATCGAGCAGCTTGCCGATCTCGAGCAGGCCCTCGCGAACCGACCGCTCGATCGGCAGGCCGTGGTCCATCAGCTCGAGGAAGAAGTTCTCGCCGCCGAAGATGTCCTTGTAGTCCGACGCGGCCTGGATCGCTTCGGTGCGCTGCCCCAGCCGGAGTCGCGTCTGCACCTCACCGGACGGGCAGCCGGTGGTCGCGATGATGCCTTCGTGGTTCTCCGAGATCAGTTCGCGGTCCATCCGGGGCTTACGGTAGTAGCCCTGCATGCTCGCGAGCGATGACAGCTTGAACAGGTTCCGCAGCCCGGTCGCGTTCGCGGCGAGCATCGTCATGTGGGTGTAGGAACCGCTACCGGAGACGTCGCCGCCTTCACCGAACTCGTCGGAGCCACGCTGGTTGGCCTGGCCCCAGAACACCGGCTTCTTGTGGAAACGGCTCTCCGGTGCGACGTAGGCCTCGATGCCGATGATCGGCTTGAGGTCGTGCTTGACCGCCTGCTGGTAGAACTCGTCCGCGCCGTACATGTTGCCGTGGTCGGTCATGCCGACCGCGGGCATGCCCAGCCGCGCCGCCTCCTTGAACAAGGGGGCGATCTTCGCCGCACCGTCGAGCATCGAGTACTCGGTGTGCACATGCAGGTGGACGAAGGAATCGTTCGACACCAGCGAAAACCTCCCCTAGGCAGACGGGTCCCTGGCTGCGTGACGCGGGCCGGTCCTCCCACCCTAGGCTTCTCATGATCATCAGCAACTCGCGGGGGGACGCGGCCCTCGGGCAGTCCTGAGTCTGCTGGCCGATCAAGATCAAATCCAGCTGCCTCGCCGAAGTCGTCGCCACCCGAACGGGGCAGCGATGGTCAGCCCAGCCGGGCGTTGACCCCCTCCCTGTCGAACCACTCCGGGTCGAACCCGTAGCCGCCGAGCTCCTCGAGGAGATCCTCGTTCTCTTCGGCGTCCGAATCCCGCATCGCCTCCAGCAACATCTCGTACGCCTGCCCGTCTTCGCATTCCGGCGGAGGCGCCGCGCGCTCGCCGTCGAGACAGCTCGGCGCCTCGGGGAGGGCGACCAGTTGCTCGACGCGGATCCAGTGCCGCCAGCGCTCCGCCTCGTAGGCGAGTCGATGGCCCGGCGCCGTGACGACCTGGCCGAGGAGCACCTGATCGTCCAGGCGATCGCCTTCTCCGCCCTGGCCGTCGGCGCTGAAGCCGCCGTACGCGGTTTCGAACCGATGGTCCTGCTGCTCGTCCCGGCCGAACACGGCCGCGAAGGTCCGGTGCAATGCGGCAAGGGTGAGGTCGGTGCGGACTTCGAGCCGCCGCCAGATCGCGGGCTCCGGCTCCTCCACGGCCACCGCGATCCACATCCCGGTGGCCTTCCCGGGTGGGGGAAGCACGAGCGGCAGAGAATCGGTCCCCCGTGAGCGCGGCACCGGTTCGTACTCGGGCAGACCGAGCCACCTCCGTAGCTGCCCCGCGCGTTGGGGCAGGTCCGACTCCGGCCTCGAACCCAGCTCGAAGAGCTGCGGCGCCACTTTCCGGAGCCACGCGTCAGAATCCGCCTTGACGATCAAAGCCGCTTCGACCTGGCTTCGGAACTCCTCGGGCGTCAGTGGGGCTTCGGCCACCTCGAAGCCGCCGCGAAGCACCCCCAAGGCGTCCGCGGGATCGGGGTGGAGTTCGATCACGTCGACCTCGCGACCGTTGACCACCACCTCGACACCCACCGAGCGTTTTCCTGCGGTCAGCGTGGCGGCGAGGACCACCAGGTCCTGATCCACCTGGCCTTGGACGGCACAGTCCGAAAGCTCGATCGGCCCGTGGAGCAACTTCGGCCAGCGCTCCACCCTGCTCACGTCCGGAAACGGACGTGGCGGACGGGAGAGCTGGTTCTTCGGTTTCTTGGGCTTGCGCCCTCGGCTGATGGGGCTCACTCCCGCAGTGTCTCCAGCGGCACCGACAGTTTTCGCGGCGTCGTGAGCAGCCATGATCCAAAAACGCTTGCCGACCTGGGCGCGGGTTGTGCAGACTGACCAGCCGCCAAGATCACCGAACCGTCCGGAGAGTTGATGATCGACCTGCAGGCCATGAACGAACACGTGATCGCGGAGTTCCGCGCGAACGGCCGCCAGGGCGACGGTCTCCCGACGTTGCTGCTCACCACCACCGGTGCCCGCACCGGACGACGGCACGTGACGCCGATGCTGTTCCTGGCCGACGACGGCCGCTACATCGTGTTCGCCGCCAACGGGGGCGCTCCCGGACATCCGGACTGGTACCGCAACCTGGTCTCGGAGCCGTCTGTCGATGTCGAAGCGGACGGAGAGTCCTTCACCGCCCACGCTGTCGAGATCACCGGAGCAGCACGGGACCGTCTGTACGCGAAGCAGGCGAAGGCGTTCCCGCGGCTGGCCGAGCACCAGTCGAAGACCAGCCGTCCGTTCCCGGTGATCGCGCTCAAGCGGGTATGACGGTGGTCGTGCGCGTTTCGACGTTGTGACACTGGCCACCTCCGCGCGGGAATTCGGTGCCACCACTGAACTTCGGACGTACGAAGGCGCCCAGCACGACTTTCACTTCTTGGCCTATTACCCCACCGGCGCCGACACCTCAGGCCGGATCCGAGCCCTCTGCTGATCGCTTGACAAAGCGATGGGCCGACCGCACGATCTCGTCTCATGAACCTGTCTGACAGCCAGACAGCCGGACACGGTGGTCCACGGCGCGTCAGCGCGATGGAGGCCGTGCTGGCCCACCTCCGCGGTGCCATCGAGCGCGGTGAGTACCCCGTCGGCCAGAAGCTGCCGTCGGAGTCCGCGCTCGGCAAAGAGTTCGAGGTCAGCCGTTCGGTCGTCCGCGAAGCACTGCGGGGGCTGCAGGCACTCGGGCTCACCGTGTCCAAAACGGGCAAAGGGACCTTCGTGACCGCCACCGGGCCGGTCGAGAACCCCACCTTCGGGACCTACTCGGCCCGTGACCTGTTCGAGGTGCGGCGCCACGTCGAGATCCCCGTCGCCGGGTACGCGGCCTTGCGCCGCAGCACCGACGACCTGGACCTGCTCGGCCACCTGGTCGAGCGGATGGACCTCGAAACCGACAACACCGCGTGGGTGGCGCTGGACTCGCTGTTCCACATCACCATCGCCCAGTCCTCGGGCAACCCGGTGTTCGGCAAGGTCATCGAGGAGATCCGGGACGCGCTTGCGCGCCAGTCGGCATTTCTCAACCAATTAGGTGACCGTCGGACCCGCTCGAACACCGAGCACCGTGAGATCGTCACCGCCATCGCCGCCGGTTCCGAAGTGGACGCCGTCGCGGCGATGACCTCCCATCTCGAACACGTCGAGGACGCGCTCACCACCATCGTGCGGCCGAGCCGCCCGACGCATCAGAACAAGGACGACTGACACCGTGACCGAACAGACCCTCAGCGCGGACGACAAGTCCGCGGTGCCGGCCGACGCCGGTGACGCCGGCTACGACAAGGCGCTGAAACCCCGCCACGTGAACATGATCGCGATCGGCGGCGCCATCGGCACCGGCCTGTTCCTCGGCGCGGGCGGACGGCTCACGCAGGCGGGCCCGGCGCTGGCGATCGTGTACGCGGTCTGCGGTCTCTTCGCCTTCTTCGTGGTGCGTTCGCTCGGCGAACTCATCCTGTACCGCCCCTCCTCCGGCGCCTTCGTGTCCTACGCCCGTGAGTTCATGGGTGAGAAGGGCGCTTACGTCGCGGGCTGGATGCACTTCCTGAACTGGTCCACGACTGGTATCGCGGATATCACCGCGATCGCGCTGTACGCGCATTTCTGGTCCTTCTTCACGCCGATCCCGCAGTGGGTACTGGCACTCATCGCCCTCGCGGTGGTACTGGCGCTGAACATGGTTTCGGTGAAGCTGTTCGGTGAGTTGGAGTTCTGGTTCGCCATCATCAAGGTCGCCGCGCTGGTCGCCTTCATGGGGATCGGGATCTGGCTGCTGGTCACCCAGCAGCCGATCGACGGCCAGGTACCCGGCTTCTCGCTGATCTCGGACAACGGCGGCTTCTTCCCCGCCGGTGTGCTGCCGATGGTGCTGATCGTCCAGGGTGTCGTGTTCGCCTACGCCTCGGTGGAACTGGTCGGCGTCGCCGCCGGTGAGACCGAGAACCCGCGCAAGATCATGCCGAAGGCGATCAACTCGATCATGTGGCGGATCGGGATCTTCTACGTCGGCTCGGTGGTCCTGCTGGCGATGCTGATGCCGTGGAGCTCGTACTCGAAGACCGAGAGCCCGTTCGTCACCGTGCTCTCGCACGTCGGGGTGCCGCAGGCGGGCAACGTGATGAACCTGGTGGTGCTGACGGCGGCGCTGTCCAGCCTGAACTCGGGCCTGTACTCGACCGGCCGCATCCTGCGTTCGATGTCGCTGGCCGGATCCGCGCCGAAGTTCACCGGCGTGATGAACAAGAATCACGTGCCCTACGGCGGGATCCTGCTCACCTCCGCGGTCTGCGTGGTCGGTGTCGGCCTGAACGCCGTCGTGCCAAGCCAGGCCTTCGAGATCGTCCTGAATTTCGCGGCCATCGGCATCCTCGGCACCTGGGCGATCATCGTGCTTTCACATCTGCTGTTCGTGCGCAAGGCCAAGCTCGGTGAGGTCGAGCGCCCCTCCTACCGACTCCCGTTCTCGCCCTACACCGAGATCGCGACGCTGATCTTCCTCGCCGCCGTCGTCGTGCTGATGGGCTTCGACGAGATCGGCCGGATCACCCTGTACTGCCTGCCGGTCATCGGGCTGGCGCTGGTGGGGGGCTGGTTCGGGGTCCGCAAGCGGATCAACATGGACGTCTTCGAAAAGACGAAGCTGTGATCCCCGAAATCCGCGTCCCCACCCACGAACCGCTGGTGCATCTTCTCCGCGACGGAATGGTCGAGGGGGTGCACCACGGTTCGGCAGTCGTCCTCGCCCCGGACGGCCGCGTGCTGTTCTCCGCAGGCGATGTCGAGTCTGCTTTCTATCCGCGTTCGGCGGCGAAACCCTTGCAGGCCACCGCGATGGCGCGACTCGGGGTCGAACTGAGCCCGGCGGGGTTCGCCGTCGGCGCGGCCAGCCACTCGGGTGAGGACATCCACCTGGCGGAGGTTCTCCGGACGCTGGACGGCGCCGGGCTCACCGCTGAGGATCTGCGGACGCCGGAGGGCCTGCCGTTCGACCCTGTCGAGCGTGACGCTTGGATCGCCTCGGGACGGACTGCCTCGAGATCTGCGCACAACTGTTCCGGCAAGCACGCGGCCATGCTCGCGACCTGCCGCCTGCGCGGTTGGTCCACGAAGGACTATCTGGACGCGGGACACCCGCTGCAGCGCGCGATCGCGGAGTCCGTCGAGGATCTGACGGGACAGCGGATCCCGAAGGTCGCCGTCGACGGCTGCGGCGCTCCCCTGTTCGCGGTGTCACTGCGCGGGCTCGCCAGTGCCGTCGGCAAGATCGCCGCCGCGGCTCCTGGTACCCCCGCAGGTCTTGTGGCCGAAGGGATCCGGAAGCATCCGGAACTGGTCGCGGGCACCCGCCGCGACGTCACCGCGCTGATGCGCGCGGTACCCGGCCTGATCGCCAAGGACGGGTTCGAAGCCGTCCAGGTCGCCGCACTGCCGGACGGCACGGCGATCGCGATCAAGATCGCCGACGGCGGTGACCGCGCCCGGCAGCCGGTGCTCGCCGCCGCGCTCGCCCTGTGCGGCGTCGACAGGGAAGTACTGAAGCCGTTCACCGGGCCCCCCGGCCTGTGCGTGACGGGCGCGCTCGCCGAAATCCAGCTGGCAGCCTGAGGAGCCTTGTGTCGCACCGCGTGGACACGACCTGCTGGGAGACAACCCGCAGGAGACGCTCGCGCGGCTTCGGTGACCAGACCAGCGGGGCGGTACCGGGCGGTCTGCCCCGCGCCTGGTCTCGTGAGTGGTGCGGACGGTTTCACCCGTCCCCACCACTCGCGAGACCCACCGCCCCCCTCGACCTGGAGTACGGTCGCAAGCGGACGATGATCATCCGCGTGAAAGGCGGCCCAGCGTGCTCGACCGACTCCTCGACCGGTTCCTCGGCCTCCCTCTGGCCGAAGGCCCCGCTCCCTCGGTGACCAAGGCGATCCCCGTCCCGATGTCCGACGGCGTCCGCCTGCTGGCCGACCGCTACGCCGTTCCCGGTGACGAGCCCCGGCCGGTGGTGCTGATCCGCACGCCGTACGGCCGGAAAGGCCTGATGGGCAAGATCTTCGGGGAGACGTTCGCCCGGCAAGGCCTGCAGACGGTCCTCCAGAGCACTCGCGGAACCTTCGGCTCCGGCGGCGAGTTCCGGCCGTTCCACCTGGAGAAGGAGGACGGCCTCGCCACCGTCGCCTGGCTGCGCGAGCAGCCGTGGTGTGACGGCCGGGTCGCGATGGCGGGTGCGAGCTACCTCGGCCACACGCAATGGGCGGTCGCACCGTATCTCGAGGAGCCGCTCGAAGCGTTGTGCCTCGGCGTCACCGCGTCGGAGTTCGTCTCGGCCTTCTATCCCGGCGGTATCCTCGCGGTCGACAACATGGTCTCGTGGTCGGCGCTGATCGGCCGTCAGGAGGGCCGGTTCGCCGGTCTGCCGAACCCTTGGCAGACGAAGAAGACCCGTGCGGCCATGGCGCGTCTGCCTGTTTCCAGCGCGGACGTCGCGGCCATCGGCAAGCAGGTGCGGTTCCTGCAGGACGTCGCCGAGCACGCCGAGCCCGGCGACGACTTCTGGGCGCCGTCGGACCACAGCGCCGAGGTCGCCGCGCTGAGGACCCCGGTGACCATGGTGACCGGCTGGTACGACCTGTTCATCTCCGCCCAGCTGCGCGACTTCAAGGAACTCGCCGCCGCCGGACGCGAACCGCGGCTCACCGTCGGCCCGTGGGCACACGGCGAGCCCGCCAGCCTGAAGACCCTGCTGACCGACCAGATCGGCTTCCTCTCCGCCCACCTCCTCGGCGACACCACCCCACTGCGCCAAGCCCCGGTGCGCCTGTACCTCCAGGGCGCCGGACGCTGGCTGGACTTCGAAAGCTGGCCGCCGAAATCCGACGCCACCCCGTATTTCCTGCGCCCCGGCGCGCTTTCCCCCGCTGAACCGGTCGAGTCGAAACCCGGGACGTTCACCTTCGACCCGGCCGATCCGACGCCGTCCGTCGGCGGCCCGCTGCTGTCGGGCGTGCAGAAGCAACGCGACAACAAGGCCGTCGAAGAGCGCCGGGACGTGCTGCTCTTCACCGGTGACGCGCTGAAGCGAGACTTCGACGTCATCGGCGAGATCTCCGCGCTGGTGCACGTGCGGACCGACCTCGGCCACGGTGACGTCTTCGTCCGGCTGTGCGATGTGGACGGTCGCGGTATCTCCCGCAACGTCACCGACGGCATCATCCGGCTGCGCCCCGGAAGTCCTGAGTCCGATATGGACGGTGTGGTCGCGTCCGAGGTCCACCTCGACCCGACGGCGTACCGGTTCCGGCGAGGGCACCGGCTGCGGCTTCAGATCGCGGGCGGTGCGTTCCCCCGCTTCGCCCGCAACCACGGCACCGACGAGCCGGTTTTCACCGCGGTGGACGGGAATCCCGCACGGTTCGAGATCTTCCACGACCCCGCGCGGCCATCCCGGATCACCCTGCCGGTCTTCGGCGGTCAGGCGACCACCCGTTGATGCGTGGTCAGCCTGCCGTCGCCGTGCAGCACGTGGAACAGCAGCGACGGTGGCAGGTCGTAGTCGATCGGCCCGCCTTCTCCCCACGGCCGGAGGCCGTTCTCCTCCCACGGGAACAGGATGCTCGATCCGACCGAGGGCGCCGACCGCAGCGGCACGCCCGCGAACGTGGTCGACGCCGCGGCGTGGACGTGCCCGCAGAGCAGGGCCACCACTCGCGGGTGACGAGCGATCACCTCGGCCAGCCTGTCCTCGCCGTACTGCCGCATCGCGTCCACCAGCGGCAGGCCGAGCGCGACCGGCGGATGATGGAAGGCGACGAAGGCGGGGCCGTCACCGTCGGCGAGAACGCCGTCCAGCCAGGCCATGGTCTCGTCGTCGAATTGGCCGTCCGGTTCGCCCGGAACGCTCGAGTCGGCCATGACGAACGTGACGTCCCCGACCGTGTACACCGCGTTGACCGGGGCGTCGTCCGGCACCTGGCCGAGCAGTCCTTCGCGGAACGGTCCGCGTTTGTCGTGGTTTCCGGGGCAGGTGAAGAGCGGGACGTCGGTCTTGAACAGTTCGGCCGCGCGCACGTACTCCTCGAGGGTGCCGTGGTCGGCGATGTCGCCGGTCACGAGGATCGCGTCGACCGGCGTCGCGAGGTTCTCCAGATACCGCATGACCCGCGCGGTGCGTTCGTCACCGCGTTCCCCGCCGTCGAGATGGTTGTCGCTCAGATGTGCCGTCACGAACATCGCGTCACTCCGTCTTCTCCAAATATGCCAGCGTTTTCACCCAGTTCCGCACGAGCAGCTCCGCTGCCGTGACGAGGTCGGAGACGCGGATCGCTTCGGCGATCCTGCGGTGCTCGTCGATACTCTCCATCGAGCGCCCGGTACCACCGAAATAGCAGGTGTCATAGCGCTTCAGCAGGGGTTTGGTCTGCTCGATCAGGCGCAGCAGATGCGGATTCGTGCACCGCGAGACCAGCAACGAGTGCCAGCGATCGTCCAAAGTGGTCAAATCACCCGCCCGCTCCAGCTCCGCCGTCATCTCGGCGGCGATCCGGTCGAGGCCGCCGGTGAGCCCGGCGAGGTCCTGCGGCGAACTCCAGCGCAACGCGAGCGATTCCAGTTCCGCGACGAGCGGATACAGCCGCCGGGCCTCTTCGGGGTCGAACGGCGGCACGAGGAACCCGCGGCCCGGCGCCGAAACGAGCAGGCCACGATCGGCCAGCCCGATCAGCGCCTCGCGCAACGGCGTCCGGCTGACGCCCAGTTCGCGGGCGAGGTGCACCTCGTTGATCCGGCTGTCCGCGGCGATCCGGCCGTCGAGCACGCGGGCGGTGACCTCTTCCGCGAGGTCACACCGGAGCAGGTTCCTCGTCATCCGAGTAGTATTGCATGCACTTCACCCATACTGTATTCAGTTAGGGGTGACGAGTATTCAGGACTTCGACATCGACCGTGCCCGTGCCGAGACGCCTGGCTGCGCGGAAGTGGTCCACCTCAACAACGCCGGATCGTCGCTCCCGCCCACGCGGGTGACCGACACCGTCGTCGACTACCTGCGCGAAGAAGCCCTGATCGGGGGGTACGAGCAGGCCGCGGCGACCGCCGAGCGGTACGAGGGCGTCTACGCGTCGGCCGCACGGCTCGTCGGCGCCGAACCCGACGACATCGCACTGACCGACAACGCCACCCGGTCGTGGCAAGCGGTCTTCTACGCGCTGCCGTTCACCGCGGGAGACCGGATCCTGACGGCGAAGTCCGAGTACGCGAGCAACGTCATCTCCTTCCTGCAGATCGCGAAGCGCACCGGTGCCGTCGTCGAGGTGGTCGCCGAGGACGAGTCCGGTCAACTGGACGTCGAGGACCTGAAACGCCGGATCGACGGCAGCGTCAAGCTGATCGCCGTCTCCCACGTCCCCACCCAGGGCGGGCTGGTGAATCCCGCCGAGGAGATCGGCGCGGTCGCGCGCGAGGCCGGGATCCCGTTCCTGCTGGACGCCTGCCAGAGCGCCGGCCAGATCGACCTCGACGTCACGCGCCTGAACTGCGACGCGCTCAGCGTGACCGGCCGTAAGTACCTGCGCGGGCCGCGCGGCACCGGGCTCCTCTACGCGCACCCTCGCCTGCGTGAGCGCGTCGAGCCCGCGATGCTCGACCTTCACTCCGCGATGTGGACCGCGCCCGAGACCTACGAAGTCGATACGACGGCGAAGATGTTCGAGGTTTGGGAACGCGATCACGCCTCGGTGCACGGCCTCGGCGCGGCGATCGACTATGCCCTCGAATGGGGCATGCCCGCCATCGAAGCCCGCGTCGCCGGGCTCGCGGCGAAACTGCGCGACGCGCTCCGCGAGATCCCGGGCGTCCAGGTCCACGACCAGGGCGCGCGACAGTGCGGAATCGTCACGTTCAGCCTCGCGAAAACGCCGTCGCAGGAAGTGAAACAGCACCTGGCGGCGGCCAGGATCAACGTCAGCGTCGTGGAAGCGACGTCCGCCCAGTTCGATTTCGCCGCGCGCGGACTGCCGTCGATGGTCAGGTCCTCGGTGCACTACTTCAACACCGAAGACGAGATCGCGCTCCTCGCGGGTGAAGTCGGAAAGCTGGCCTAGCGCCGGGAAAGCACCGAGTCGGACGACGGGGCGTACGGCAGCCCCGTCGTCTTCGCCCGCATGCCGACCACGAGTGCCTCCCCCAGCAGGCTGACACCGATCGACAGCGTGATCGGCCTGGCGTCGGGGTGCGCCCCGGCCACGGTGGCCAGGAAACCGATCCCGAAGTTCACCACCATCGACAGCACCCAGACGCCGAACGTCCGGCCGGTGTAGCGCAGCCACAGCACGCCGTCTCGCTCGAACAGCTTCGTGGTGGCGGCGCGCACCGCGCCGAGGCCGCAGCCGACCAAGGCGCCCAGCACGAGCCAAAGACCGTCCACGACAGTGATGGTTTCGAGCTTGGTCAGGCCGTAGACCCCGATCCCGATCAGGATCACCGGCGCGCCGAAAACGTCGCGGGCGACCAGCGGCTCCCCGCGCAGCCTTCGCACGACGATCGCGACCACCACGGCGACCGCCAGCGCGATCAACAACCAGGTCCTCATGAACTCCCCCTTTGTAGCATGACTGTGCCAAATAAAATAGCAAGGTCGTGCTATAAAGGCAACATGCCCAAGATCGTCGACCCCGAGGCCCGGCGCCTGGAGATAGCCGAAGCCGTCTTCCGCGTGATCCAGCGGGACGGTCTTCCGCAGGCGTCGCTCAGGAGCGTGGCGGACGAGGCAGGCCTGGCGATCGGTTCGGTCCGGCACTATTTCAAGGGGCACGACGAGCTGATCGTGTTCGCCATGCGCTCGCTCGGCGACCGGCTGGTGGTGAGACTGCTGGGACACCTCCCGGACCTGCTCGACCCCGCGACACCGCGTGCACGGCGACAGGAAGTCACCGAGGCCCTGCTCAGCGAACTGCTTCCGCTCACCGAGCAGACCCAGGCCGAAACCGACGTCTGGCTGGCGTTCACGGCCGCCGCGAAGAACCGCCCGGACCTCGCCGAGGAAGCCACCCGCACGCACGACGGGGTCCGCGCCCTTGTCCGGCGGGTGCTCGAAGGCGCGCACGGGGCGGGCGGGCTGCTCGACGACCTCGATCTGGCCATCGAGACCGAACGGCTGGCCGCACTGCTGGACGGCCTCGCCCTGTCGGCGGGACGGACCCCGCCGGAGCTGATGCGAACGGTGCTCCGGCGGCATCTGGAGACCCTGCGGGCGCCCTAGCCCGACAGCTGGCACCGTGACGGGATGATCCCGGCCGCGTCGCGGTGATCGACGTCGACGGACGGGAGACCACCTGCCCACAGCGCGGCCGACACTCGACCGACGATGTTCCACCGCCTGCCGCGGCTGCCGAGGAGGTCCGCGCGCGGTACGACACGTCGAGCCGCCAGTCGTCATTCAGCCAGGCGGGTGGTGCTGGCGGTGCTCTACGCGCTGCCGCACGGAAGCTCGCTTTCCCAGGACGCGCAGAACCCGGGTTGCCTCTTCTAAGCCCCGAACCAGCCGGCGACGTCTAGCCGGAAGCCGTCCGTGGGCGCCATCGCGCGAAGGTCGGCTTCGAGCGCGCGGACCCTGTCCGCGCCGAGCGCGTCGGCCCAGTCCTTGCGCAACTCCTCGAAGATCGCCGCGGACCGGCCGAGCGAGTCGACACCGCGGCCGGTGAGACGCACGACCTTGCGCCGCGCGTCGGCCGGGTCGCCGGCGCGCTCGACGTAGCCGAGCTGCTCCAGCTTGTCGACGGTCTTGCCCGCCGCCTGCTTGCTGACCCCGAGCCGCCGCCCGATCTCGCTCGCCGTCGCCCCGTCGCGGCCGATCGCCTGCATGGCGAAGCCGTACGCCGGACGGACTTCGGGGTGTCCCTGTTCGGCCAGCTCGACGTGCAGCCTGTCGATGATCGAGCGGAAGCCCGCGAACAGCAAGAGCGGCAGCTCGAATCCGGCCGCGTCGGAAACTCGCTTGCCCTGTTCGACAACCTGCTTTACCTTTTCATCAACCACGTTGACTACTTTAAGGGGCAGCCTTGTTCACCGAGCACACCCTCGAAACCGCACCCGAAGCCTCGCGTCGCTCGATGGAAGCAACCATCCGGCATCTGGGTCACCTCCCCAACGCCGTCGCCCGCCTGGCGTCGTCACCGGAACTGCTCGACGGCTTCCTGAAGCTGAGCGCGAGCTTCGAGCGGACGACGCTCGACCCGGTGGCGCGGGAGACGGTCGTGATGACCGTGGCGACGCGCAACGACTGCCACGTCTGCGTCGAGATGCACACCGGCAAACTGAAGCGACTTCACGCGGACGACGACGTTGTCGCGGCACTTCGCTCGGAAAAGCCCGTACCAGACGAGCGCCTGGAAGCCATCCGACAGTTCACGCTCGCTGTGCTCGAAACCGCTGGCGGCGTGGACGACGAGACACTGCGGGTTTTCCTCGGCCACGGATACACCGAGCGGAACGCCCTCGAAGTCGTCATGGGCATCGGGACTTACACGTTGTCGACCCTGGCGAACCGGCTGACACGCGCGTAGTCGCTCTACGTGATCGCCGAGATCACCCCTTTGCCCGCCGATCTTGATGTATCTGGGCAGTCCTGGCCGCCTCCTCTCTTGTGCAGCCGAAAGTTCGCCACCCGCGGCGCGGCGCACCGGCGGTCTGGCCTGCCGAGGGGGCAGACCAGACCGCCGAAAACCGAAGACGTTCCACAGGGGTTGGGGGTACGTGAAGGCCCCCTTCACTCGGCTCAGTCGAGCGAAGGGGGCCTTCACGTGTTGAGAGCGCAAGTAGTCGACTACTTGCGAGAACCTCAGACCTCGAGCGCCCCGGCGGGGTCCGCCGCGTCCACTTGAAGCGGATCTTCGGGTAACCGGCCATCACGTCGCCGGGGCGGGGTGTCGCCGGGTTTTCGGTGGGCGCAGTAGGGATCGAACCTACGACCGCTCGGGTGTAAACCGAGTGCTCTCCCGCTGAGCTATGCGCCCGGGAGGTGGTACCCGCGGACGGGAACCACCGTGAAGACTCAGGCCAGGGAGGCCACGGCCTTCTTCCACGCCTGCTGGTCGCGCGCCTCGCCGGGCTGGTTGACCTCGGCGAACCGCACGACGCCGTTCTTGTCGATCAGGAAGGTGCCGCGGGTGGCCAGGCCGGCCGCCTCGTTGAAGACGCCGTAGGCCTTCGCGACCTCACCGTGCGGCCAGAAGTCCGAAAGCAGCGGGAACTGGTAACCCTGCTGCTCGGCCCACGCCTTGAGCGAGAACGGGGTGTCCACGGACACACCGATGACCTGGACGCCCTGGCCGTCGTAGTCCGCGAACTCGTCGCGGAGCTGGCACAGCTCACCGGTGCAGATGCCGCTGAACGCGAACGGGTAGAACACGAGCAGGACCGGCTTGTCGCCCTGGAAAGACGACAGCTTCACGGCCTGCTTGTTGTAGTCGTTGAGCGTGAAGTCCGGGGCTTGCGATCCGACCTCGACGGCCATACCGGCGGTTTCCTCTCAAAGAGCGATCAGGGGCCTGCGACGACAACCCTATCGTGTCGATCGCACGGCTCCGGAGGTCACCGCTTGGTCTTGGACGACTTCGGCGATACCAGCCGGGTGCCTGCCCATTTCGGGCCCGCACTGATGTTGGCCGTCTGCGCCAACCCGACCTGCGGCACCGCTTCGGCGATCTCGCTCGGCTCGACGTGCCCTGGCTGTCCCGTCTTCGGGGTCAGTACCCAGATCACACCGTTCTCGTTCAAGGGGGTCCGGACCTCGATCAGCGTGTCGCCGAGATCACCGTCGTCCTCGCGCCACCACAGCAGCACCACGTCGATGACCTCGTCGGCGTCCTCGTCGAGGATGTCGCCGCCGATCTGTTCCTCGATCGCCGCTCGGAGGTCGTCGTCGACGTCCTCGTCCCAGCCGATCTCCTGGACCACCATGTCCGGCTTGATCCCAAGCCTTTCGGCGACGCTGCTCTGATCAGCGTCTCCCGCGGCGACCACTGCTGTCACTCCTCCAACTACGACGGAGCGCGGTGTCGCCTCGGCCGGATCGACCGGGCGGGCACCACACTCGGGTACACGATGCCCGTTAGCGAACACTGGTGAGGCGCTGCGCGCAACCGTCCACACCGGATCTTGAACAACTCGTGTCGCAGCGTACGGACATTCGGCCCACCCGCGCGAGGTCAATTCAGGCGCACTTGGGCGCCTCCGAATGCCCTGCTCTAGGGTGGAGGAGAAAACGCGCGCGCGATACAGGCGCGCGCGAAGCGCGTCGCAATCGGGTCCGCGAACGTTACCGATCAGTAGCGGTGACGCGCACGGAACCGGAGGACGACGATGGAGGGCGAACACGCCCGCGTACGAGCAGAACCAGCTACCACCTTTCGCAAGGAGACCCCTTGGCCCCGCAGAACGACGGCGCCTCCGGCAAGGAGACCCCGGCACGCGTACGTGTCATCCGTGACGGATTGGCTGCGCACCTGCCCGACATCGACCCGGAGGAGACCGCCGAATGGCTGGACTCCTTCGACGAGGCGCTGGCCAGGGGTGGTCAGCAGCGCGCCCGTTACCTGATGCTGCGTATCCTCGAGCGGGCAAGGGAACGCCACGTCGGCGTTCCGGCGCTGACGTCGACGGACTACGTCAACACCATCCCCACCGAGAACGAACCCTGGTTCCCCGGTGACGAGGAGATCGAGCGCCGCTACCGCGCCTACATCCGGTGGAACGCCGCGATCATGGTGCACCGAGCGCAGCGTCCCGGTGTCGGTGTCGGCGGTCACATCTCGACCTACGGCTCGTCCGCGGCGCTGTACGAAGTGGGCTTCAACCACTTCTTCCGCGGCAAGGACCACTCCAGCGGCGGCGACCAGATCTTCATCCAGGGCCACGCCTCCCCCGGCATCTACGCTCGCGCGTTCCTCGAGGGCAGGCTGACCGAGAATCAGCTGGACGGGTTCCGCCAGGAGTACTCACACGCGGGCGAGGGCGGCGGCCTGCCGTCGTACCCCCACCCCCGGCTGATGCCGGAGTTCTGGGAGAACCCGACCGTGTCCATGGGGCTCGGCCCGATGAACGCGATCTACCAGGCCCGGTTCAACCGCTACCTGCGCGATCGCGGCCTCAAGGACACCACCGACCAGCACGTCTGGGCGTTCCTCGGCGACGGCGAGATGGACGAGCCGGAATCGCGCGGCCTCATCCACGTGGCCGCGGGCGAGGGCCTCGACAACCTGACCTTCGTGATCAACTGCAACCTGCAGCGGCTCGACGGCCCGGTGCGCGGCAACGGCAAGATCATCCAGGAGCTGGAGTCGTACTTCCGCGGCGCCGGCTGGAACGTCATCAAGGTCATCTGGGGCCGCGAGTGGGACTCGCTGCTGCACGCGGACCGCGACGGCGCGCTGGTCAACCTCATGAACACCACGCCGGACGGCGACTTCCAGACCTACAAGGCCAACGACGGCGCCTTCGTCCGCGAGCACTTCTTCGGCCGCGACCCGCGGACCAAGGAACTGGTCAAGGACCTCACCGACGCCGACGTCTGGAACCTCAAGCGCGGCGGCCACGACTACCGCAAGGTCTACGCGGCCTACAAATCGTCGCTGGAGCACCACGGCCAGCCGACGGTGATCCTGGCGCACACCATCAAGGGCTACGGCCTCGGTCCGTCCTTCGAGGGCCGCAACGCCACGCACCAGATGAAGAAGCTCACCCTCGACGACCTCAAGCTGTTCCGGGACGCCCAGCGCATCCCGATCAGCGACGAGGAACTCGAGCGTGACCCGAAGCTGCCGCCGTACTACCACCCTGGCAAGGACTCGGCGGAGATCGAGTACATGATCGGCCGCCGCAAGGCGCTCGGCGGGTTCCTGCCGGAGCGTCGTCCGAAGGCCTCGAAGGCGCTCGTACTGCCCGGCGACAAGGTCTACGAAGGCATCCGCAAGGGCTCGGGCAAGCAGGAGGTCGCCACCACGATGGCGTTCGTCCGGCTCGTCCGCGAGCTGGCGAAGGACTCCGAGATCGGCAAGCGGATCGTCCCGATCATCCCGGACGAGGCCCGCACCTTCGGCCTCGACTCGATGTTTCCGACGGCCAAGATCTACAACCCGCACGGCCAGACGTACACGTCGGTCGACGCGAGCCTGATGCTGGCCTACAAGGAGTCCGAAAAGGGCGTCATCCTGCACGAGGGCATCAACGAGGCGGGCTCCACCGCGTCGTTCACCGCCGTGGGCACCTCTTACGCCACGCACGGCGAGCCGATGATCCCGATCTACATCTTCTACTCGATGTTCGGGTTCCAGCGGACCGGTGACGGCCTCTACGCGGCGGCGGACCAGATGGCCCGCGGCTTCGTGCTCGGCGCCACCGCCGGCCGCACCACGCTGACCGGTGAGGGCCTGCAGCACGCCGACGGGCACTCGCTGCTGCTTGCGGCGACCAACCCGGCCGTCGTCGCCTACGACGCGGCGTGGTCGTTCGAGATCGCCCACATCGTGCGGGACGGTCTGCGCCGGATGTACGGCGAGACCGGGCCGGACGGCAACGGCGAAAACATCTTCTACTACATGACGATCTACAACGAGCCGTACCAGCAGCCCGCCGAGCCGGAGAACCTCGACGTCGACGGCCTGCTCAAGGGTCTGTACCGCTACGCCGACGGCCCGTCTGGCGACGGTCCGGAGGCGCAGATCCTGGTGTCCGGCGTCACCATGCCGGACGCGCTCCGCGCGCAGCGGATGCTCGCCGAGGAGTGGGGCGTACGCGCGGCCGTGTGGTCGGCGACGTCGTGGACCGAGCTGCGGCGCGAGGCCGTCGCGATCGACCACGACAACCTGCTGCACCCCGGCGACTCTCCGCGTGTGCCGTACGTCACAGAAAAGCTGTCCGGCGTTAACGGGCCGGTCGTCGCGGTTTCGGACTGGATGCGTGCCGTGCCGGACCTGATCCGCCCGTGGGTGCCGACCGACATGCTGACGCTGGGCACCGACGGGTTCGGGTTCTCCGACACCCGCCCCGCCGCCCGGCGGAAGTTCCTGGTCGACGCGCAGTCGATCGTGGTCGGCACACTGAGCGCGCTCGCCAAGCGCGGCGAGGTCGACCAGGCGAAGGTAGTGGAGGCGGCGCGCAAGTATCGCCTCGACGACGTCACCGCCGCGGGGCCGCAGTTGTCGGACTCCGGTAGCGCCTGACGCTGAGATGAACGGGACTTTCGTGGCAAATTTTGCCATGAAAGTCCCGTTCATTGCGTTCAGGGTCGGACCGGCTAGGGTTAGACATCGGATGTTTCTGGGCGAACAGAGAGGGTGAGCGAGTGTGACGAAGCGTCGACTGCCGAAGCCGAGCGAGTTGAAGCAGATCCTGCGGCCGAAGCCGATCGTGCTCAACCCGACCGAGCGCCGACTGGCGAGCGCGCACACGATCGCCGACCTGCGGACGATCGCCCGCAAGCGGACGCCGAGGGCGGCGTTCGACTACACCGACGGTGCCGCGGAGCTGGAGGACAGCCTCCGCCGCGCCCGGCAGGCCTTCCGCAGCGTGGAATTCCACCCGAACATCCTCCGCGGCGTGTCCGATGTGGACACGAGCAGGGAGATCCTCGGCAAGCGTTCGGCGCTGCCGTTCGCGTTCGCGCCGACCGGGTTCACCCGGATGATGAACCACGAGGGCGAAGCCGCGGTGGGCCGCGTCGCGCAGCGCAACGGCATCCCGATGGGGCTGTCGACGATGGCGACGACGTCGATCGAAGACCTCGCGGCCGCCGCGCCGGAGGCCCGCAAGTGGTTCCAGCTCTACGTCTGGCACGATCACAAGGCGGGCGAAGATCTGATGAATCGCGCGTGGGCCGCCGGATTCGACACCCTCATGCTGACCGTGGACACCCCGGTCGCGGGCGCGCGGCTGCGCGACGTCCGCAACGGGCTGACCATCCCGCCCGCGCTCACCCTCAAGACGTTCGTCGACGGCGCGATGCATCCGTCATGGTGGTTCAACCTGCTGACCACCGAACCGCTGACCTTCGCGTCGCTGAGCCACTTCGACGGCACGGTCGCCGAACTGCTCAACAAGCTCTTCGACCCCACCTTGACCTTCGACGACCTCGACTGGGTCCGCCAGACCTGGCCGGGCAAGCTCGTGATCAAGGGGGTCCAGAACGTCGACGACGCGCGTGACGTGGTCAAGCACGGCGCCGACGCGGTGCTGCTGTCCAACCACGGCGGCCGTCAGCTCGACCGCGCGCCGACGCCGATCGAACTGCTGCCCGCGGTCCTCGACGAGATCCAGGGCGACGCCGAGGTGTGGGTCGACACCGGCATCCTCTCCGGCGGCGACATCGTGGCCGCGATCGCGCGCGGCGCCGACGCGGTGCTCATCGGGCGCGCGTTCCTCTACGGCCTGATGGCCGGGGGTGAGCGCGGCGTCCAGCGGTGCGTGGACATCCTGCGCGCCGAGATCGTCCGGACCATGCAGCTGCTGGGCGTCCGGACCCTCGACGACCTCAAGCCGTCACACGCCACCACGCGCTGACCCCGTCGCGTTTCGTCCTCTCGTTGCGGTAGTTGCACGTGCAACTACCGCAACGAGAGGACGAAACGCGGGATCAGGCGGACGTCGCCGTGGCCCCGGCCGACGCGGCGAGGACCTGCTTCGCCGTGCGGTTCCAGCTCCACCAGCCGTGCACGACCAGCCCGGCGAACACGATGTAGACCGCGGCGGAGAAGTACAGGCCAGAGGACAGCTGCAGCGGGACGCCGATCGCGTCGACGACCAGCCACACCAGCCAGAACTCGACGAGACCCGCGCCCTGCGCGGCGAAGGCGACCAGCGTCCCGACGAAGATCGCGGCGTCCGGCCATGGCGCCCACGAGGCGTTCAGCGCGTCGAGCACCAGCGCCATCGCGGTGGTGCCGATCGCGAACGCGCCGATCATCGTCAACCGCTCGGCGAGACGGCCCTTGCGGACGACGACGCCGTAGACCGGGTCGCTGTGGCGGGACCACGCCCACCAGCCGTAGATCGAGATGGCGAGGATCGCGATCTGCCTGGTGGCGAGCCCGCCGAGGTGGGCGGAAAGGTAGACGGAGAACAGCAGCACGGTGGCGCCGACCTGGACCGGCCAGGTCCACAGCGTGCGGCGTTGTGCCAGGAAGACCACGGCCAGCGCGAAGATCTGCCCCGCCAGTTCGGCGAAGGAGATCCACTGTCCGAGCACCGTGACACCGTTGTGCAGCAGGAAGTCCACGTCCGCGCCCCTCTCCGTCTACCGCTCCAACATGCTCCGCCGCGACGCCATTCCCCAGAGAGTGTGAGGTGCGGAACAGAACCGGCTCGCAAAGCCGCATGAGTGGAGTAGTCGCCCGGGACAGGACGAAGGGCCCGCCACCACGTGTTCCGCGGCGATGGGCCCCCGTCGGCTCCACGCGGGCCCGGTGCCTTCCTCGATCACCGGGCCCGCGGGATGCTCAGGAATCTACGCGACCGATGCCCACGGGCGACGTCGGCTGCTCCGAACGGGCTTCCTGGCGAGCATCGCCACTGGAACCGGCCCCGCCACCGCTGTCGCGATGTTCACCTGGCCGAGCTCGGCCGCGCCGGTCACCGGCACCAGCGCCACCAGGATCCGCGGCGGGAACACGGTGGTGTCGTCGAGCGGCGCGCTGACCGGATTGCTCTCACCGGATACGCCGAACGTGAGTCGCAAGGCGATCAGGAGAATGAATTCGACGGGGCCCCCGCCCGCATCGACATTCGCCTGTTTGAGCGTTCCTGTGAGTCCGATCTTCGACAGAACCAGTTGCAATGCCCTTGACAAAACCTTCGCAATCAACCAGCCGATGAGCAGGATGTTCAGGAATCCGACCAGTTCGGGCCGCGCTGTGTGGCGACAAGGTTCCATGCTTGCCCACGGCGAACTCCCTCCTCGGTGCGTCCGCGCCGAACACCGGCGCGGCTTGCGAGGGATCGTTGATCACGGGCATGTCACCGGCAACTCGGCGACCCACGATCGAGTGAGTGAACTAGCGGGAAAAGATCTACGAGTCCCATACTTGTTCTACCGGTGGGGACCGGGGAGACGAGGCCGTCCGGCGCGGTGAAAAACACTAGCGCCGGGCGGCCTCGAGTTATTTGCGAATACCTTTCACCATTCATCGCCGCGCCTCGCGCGATATCTGTCCATTTCGGACTCGAAGCCCGTCCGGCCGCAGGACGAGGGCCATCTCGGCCGGGCGGACTAGGATCGGCCGATCATGGCTGATGCGACTTCCGGACGGCGTGTGCCCAAGCACCACGGGCTGTCCGCCAAGACCCTCCGGCGGCTCGATCACGCCTCCGGCCGTCTCGCGAGCGCGAGCGTGGCGGTGATGGAGGAGCGGCTGAGCTGGTTCGCCCGCCTGCCCGCCGACCAGCGCGCGAGCGTTCTGCTGATCACCCAGGCGGGTGCCGCCGGTTTCGTCGACTGGCTCCGCGACGCGAAGGAGGCGCTCTCCCTCACCACCGAGGCGTTCCGCGAAGCGCCCGCCGAACTGTCCCGCTGGGTGAGCCTGCGGCAGGCGGTCGGGATGGTGCGGCTGGCGATCGAGGTGTTCGAGGAGCAGCTGCCGGAGTTCGCCGCGAACGAGGGGGAACGCGCCGCGCTGATCGAGGGGATCCTGCGCTACGGCAGGGAGATCGCGTTCGCCGCCGCCAACTCCTACGCGGCCGCCGCCGAGGCGCGCGGCGCCTGGGACGCGCGGCTGGAGGCGCTGGTCGTCGACGGCATCGTCCGCGGTGACGCCGAGGAGGCCGTGCTCTCCCGTGCGGCCGCGCTCGGCTGGGACCCGGCCGCGGCCGCCACCGCGCTGGTCGGCACCCCGACGTCGGACGACCCGCCCGCCGTCGTGTTCGAGGTGCGCAGCCGTGCCGCGCGGGTGGGGCGCCCCGTCCTGCTCTCGGTGCAGGGGTCCCGTCTGGTCGTGGTCGTCGCCGGTCCCACCGACGGAACCGTCAAGGACAGCGAGATCCTCACCAAGCTGTCCGTCGCCTTCGCGGAGGGCCCGGTAGTCGCCGGGCCGACGGTGCCCACCCTCGCCGAGGCGCACCACAGTGCGACAGAGGCGCTCTCCGGCCTGCGCGCCGTCGTCGGCTGGCCCGGTGCGCCGCGGCCCGCGAGATCGATCGACCTGCTGCCGGAACGCGCGTTGTCCGGCGACCCCGAGGCGGAACGCCTGCTCGTGGAGCAGATCGCCCGGCCGCTGGAGGAGGCGGGCCCGGCGCTGCTGCGGACGGTGGAGACCTACCTCGACAGCGGCGGCGTGCTGGAGACCTGCGCACGGACGCTGTTCGTACATCCGAACACCGTCCGGTACCGGCTGCGGAAGGCGGCCGAACTCACCGGCCGCCACGCCGCCGAATCGCGCGACGCCTGGGTGCTGAAGGTGGCGCTGACGGTCGGACGGCTGGCCCGGGCCCGCGGGCTCTGGTAAACCCGTTGGTAACTCTGCGCAGTGATAGACTTCATAGGGAAAGCTGGTTGAACCCGACAAGGCTTTTGGGTTAAGCACAGTGATCAGGAAGACACTTTTGGAGGGTTTCCACAATTACGCCCGCCGGACTTGGTGAGCGTCGGCATCACGACCTTGGTGGCCGAGCGTGTTCCCTAGTGGGGTGACAGCAGCAGTCCTCGCCCCCGGTCAGGGTTCCCAAGCCCCCGGCATGCTCTCCCCTTGGCTTGAACTCGACGGTGCCCGCGCGCGCGTCGAAGCCTGGTCCGAGCGGGCCGGCCTCGATCTCGTCCGGCTCGGCACCGAAGCGGACGCCGAAGAGATCCAGGACACCGCGATCACCCAGCCGCTGATCGTGGCGCTGTCGCTGCTGGCTTTCGAACACCTCCAGCGCGAGGCCCCGGTCGCCGCGGACGCGCCGGTCGCCGGTCACTCCGTCGGTGAGCTGGCCGCCGCCGCCATCGCCGGGGTGCTGAGCCCCGAGGACGCCGTCGCGCTGGCCGCCATCCGCGGCGCGGAAATGGCGAAGGCGTGCGCGCTGGAGCCCACGAGCATGGCCGCGGTCATGCTCGGCGACCCGGAGGAGGTCGTCGCCTGGCTCGACGGCCACGGCCTCGCCGCGGCGAACCGCAACGGCGCCGGCCAGATCGTCGCCTCCGGCGCCGCCGCCGCGATCGAGAAGATCGTCGCCGAGCCGCTCGAAGGCACCAAGGTCCGCGCGCTCAAGGTCGCGGGCGCGTTCCACACGGCGTATATGGCCCCCGCGCAAGCGGCGCTGGCCGACCAGGCTGCGAAGATCACCCCGGCGGACCCGACGCGTCCGCTGCTGTCGAACGCCGACGGCCAGGTCGTCACCAGCGGGGCGGAGTACCTCGACCGGCTGGTCAAGCAGGTCACGAATCCGGTGCGCTGGGACCTGACCATGGACGGTCTGGTCTCCGCGGGCGTCACCTCGACGCTCGAACTTCCGCCGGCGGGCACGCTGACCGGGCTGGTCAAGCGGCAGCTCAAGGGAACCGTGACCACCACCATCGCGCTGAAGACGCCGGCCGAGCTGGCGAAGCTTCACGGGCAGGAGGACGCTTCGTGACCGACCGATCCACCTTGCGGCAGACGACGGGCGCCGCCGGAAGCCGCATCCTCGGTGTCGGGAGCTTCCAACCCGAGAAGATCGTGACCAACGACGATCTCTCGCAGATCATGGACACCAACGACCAGTGGATCCGCGAGCGGGTCGGCATCGTCGAGCGCCGGTTCGCCGAGAAGGACGAGTCGCTGGTCGACATGGCTGTCAAGGCGGGCACCGCCGCGCTGGCCGACGCCGGGGTGGATCCGTCCGAAGTGGATACGGTCATCCTGCCGAACTGCACGATGCCCACCCAGATCCCGAACGCCGCCGCCCAGGTGGCCGACCGGATCGGCATCACGCACCCGGCCGCGTTCGACCTCAACGCCGCCTGCGCCGGGTTCTGCTACGGCCTCGGTGTCGCCTCGGACCTGATCCGGGCGGGCAGCACGAAGAAGGCGCTCGTCATCGGCGCCGAGAAGCTCACCGACCACATCGACCCGGTCGACCGCGCGAACGCGATCATCTTCGCCGACGGCGCGGGCGCGGCGGTGGTCGGCGCGTCCGACATCCCGCGGATCGGACCGGTCGCCTGGGGCAGCGCGGGTGAGCACGTCGACCTCATCTACATGCGCGACGACAAGTGGATCTATCAGGAAGGCCAGTCGGTTTTCCGCTGGGCGACCACGCAGATCGCGCCGATCGCGCTGCGGGCACTGGAACTGGCCGGGCTCGAACCGTCCGATGTGGACGTGCTGATCCCGCACCAGGCCAACCTGCGCATCGTCGAGGCCATCGCCAAGAAGCTGCGCGCCAAGGGCGCCCGCGAGGACATGGTCGTGGCCGACGACATCAAGTACTCGGGCAACACCTCGTCCGCGTCCATCCCCCTCGCGCTGGACCACATGCGCAAGGCGGGCACCGCGAAGCAGGGCGACGTCGTACTCGCCGTCGGCTTCGGCGCCGGACTCTCCTACGCGGGCCAGACCTTCATCTGCCCGTGATGAATACTTCCCCCGCGGGCGCCGTGCCCGCGGGGCAGCCGAAAGCATCACCGAGAAGGGAACAACCAGTGGCAGACAACGCAGAGATCCTCGCAGGCCTCGCCGAGATCGTCGAAGAGGTCGCCGGTGTGGCGCAGGACGACGTGACCGCCGAGAAGTCCTTCGTGGACGACCTCGACATCGACTCGCTGTCCATGGTGGAGATCGCTGTTCAGGCCGAGGACAAGTTCGGCGTCAAGATCCCGGACGACGAGCTGGCGAACCTGAAGACCGTTGGCGACGCGGTGAACTACGTGTCCGCCAACTCCAAGTAAGTCACCAGTACTTGATGGCGCCGACCTTGGGGAGACTCCAATGAGCAACATCGACGTCGTGATCACCGGGCTGGGTGCCACCACGCCGCTCGGCGGGGACGTCACGTCCACGTGGGACGGCCTGCTCGGCGGTGAGAGTGGCATCCGCCTGCTCGAAGCCGACTGGGTCGACGAGCTCGACCTGCCGGTGAAGATCGGTGCCACGCTCGCGGTGGACCCGTCCGAGGTCCTCCCTCGGGTCCAGGCACGCCGCCTGGACCGGTGCGAGCAGGTGGCGCTCATCGCCGCGCGTCAGGCTTGGGCGGACGCGGGCTTCGAGCAGCCGACCGATGAGCATCAGGATGTGGACCCCGAGCGCCTGGGGGTGACCATCGGCACCGGTGTCGGCGGTCCGGTCACCCTGATCTCGCAGAACGACCTCCTGCACAAGCAGGGCCTCCGCAAGGTGTCCCCGCTGACCGTGCCGATGCTGATGCCGAACGGTCCGGCCGCGCACGTCGGCATCGACCTGAAGGCCCGCGCCGGCGTGCACTCGCCCGCTTCGGCCTGTGCCTCGGGAGCGGAAGGCATCGCCGCCGGCTACGAGATGATCCGGACCGGCCGGGCCGACGTCGTGGTCGCCGGTGGTGCCGAGGCGTGCATCCACCCGATCACCCTCGCCGGGTTCGCCCAGGCGAGGACGGTGTCCACACGCAACGACGAGCCCACGAAGGCCTCGCGGCCGTTCGACGCGAACCGCGACGGTTTCGTGCTCGGCGAGGGCTCCGGCGTCGTGATCCTGGAGCGGGCCGACCGCGCCAGGGCCCGCAACGCGCGGATCTACGCGCAGCTGAGCGGGTTCGGGATCACTTCGGACGCGTACCACATCACGGGTAACCACCCCGAAGGCATCGGCCAGATCGCCGCCATGCGCGCGGCGATGAAGATGGCCGGGGTCTCCCCTTCCGACGTCGGCCACGTCAACGCGCACGCGACCTCCACGGTCGTCGGCGACGTCGGCGAGGCGGCGGCGATCCGCAAGGCCGTCGGCGACCACACCGTGGTGACCGCACCCAAGGGCGCCCTCGGGCACCTGGTCGGCGGTGCGGGCGCGGTCGAGGGCATCGCCACGATCCTGGCGATCTACCACGGCCTGATCCCGGCCACGCTGAACCTCGCGGACCTGGATCCGAGGGTGCAGCTCGACGTCGTGGCGGGCGAGGCCCGCAAGGCGGAGCTGACCGCGGCGATCAGCAACTCGTTCGGCTTCGGCGGGCACAACACGGCGCTGCTGTTCACTCCGGCGGCCTGAGGCCTCGTACCGCTGGTGCCGGGGTGCTGAAGGGGACTTTCCGCGCGTGCGACGCGGTGAAGGGAGCCTTCGCCGCTTAAGACGCGGGGAAGGTCCCCCTCAGATCAGCGGTGACGGCCGCAGCAGCAACGACCCTTACCTCCGTGGGGTTCAGGGGTACCGGCGTACGGCCGGTGAAGAACGGTGCGGATTTTGGGACGTCAGATGTCCCACTGCGGTGAAGGCCTCCTTCCCTACTTTGAGAATCAGGGTCCCGGCAAAGTCGAGGTCTCGCAGGTCATGGCGTTACTCGTCGCCGCGTGAGCTGACGATGTAGGAATGGGGACGTTGAGTGTCCCGATTCCTACATCGTCGCGGGTCACACCGGTTGCGGAGCTTGATCAACACGGGATTCAGGGGGACATGCCCCCCGGCACACGCCCGAGTGGAACGCGGGATGAGGCCGAGCCGGCGGTCAGGCCTCCGAGCGCTTCACCAGATGCCGCCCGATCCACCAGGCGGCCTCCACCAGCACGATCCCCACCCCGGCGCAGGCGAACGCCGAGAGCGTGTACGCGCTCACGCTCGGGTCCAGCGCGAAGAACTTCTGTGTGAACGGGATCAGGAAGATCGCGAGCGTCAGCACGACCATCCCGCCGATCAGCAGGATCTTCCACCACCTGTACGGCCGCGCGACGATCCCGAGCACCCACAGCGCGATCGCGATGAGCGTGATCAGCGCGGTCGTCCCCGCCTGGATCTTGTCCACTTCGGACTGTCCGGATCCCTTGTACACCAGCAGGTAGCTCAGGAACGTCGCCGTGGCGATGACCAGCCCGGCCGGAACGGCCATCCGCATCACCCTGCCGACGAAGCCGGAGCGGGCGCGTTCGTTGTTCGGCGCCAGCGAGAGCACGAAGGCGGGCAGGCCGATCGTGAACCACGCGGTGATCGTGATGTGCCGCGGCAGGAACGGGAACGGTACCTGCGCGATGCCGACCATCAGCGCCAGCAGCACCGAGTAGACCGTCTTGGTGAGGAACAGGTTCGAGACGCGCTCGATGTTGCCGATCACCCGCCGCCCCTCGGCGACGACATGCGGCAAGGTGGCGAACTTGTCGTCCAGCAGCACGATCTGCGCGACCGCGCGGGTGGCCGGGCTGCCGGCGCCCATGGCGACGCCGATGTCCGCGTCCTTCAGCGCGAGGACGTCGTTGACGCCGTCACCGGTCATCGCGACGGTGTGGCCTTTCGACTGCAGGGCACCGACCATCGCGCGTTTCTGCAGCGGCGTCACACGGCCGAAGACGGCGCGCTCCTCTACGGTGTCGGCCAGCTTTTCGGCGTCGTCCGGCAGCGTCCGCGCGTCGACGGGTTTGTCCGCGCCCGGCAGGTCGAGCGTCCCCGCGACGGCGCCGACGGAGATGGCGTTGTCGCCGGAGATGACCTTGACCGCGACATCCTGGTGCGCGAAGAAGTCCAAAGTGTCCTTCGCGTCCGGGCGGACCTTTTGCTCCAGCACCACGAGCGCGACCGGTTCGATGTCGCCAGGCCCCTCGGCCGCGTCGACGGCCCGTTCGGCACGGCCCAGCAGCAGGACGCGCAAACCGCGTGAGCCGATCTTCTCGGCCTCCGCCCGGTGCTCCCCCTCGGGCATCAGAACGTCGGCCGCGCCGAGCACCCAGTCGCCGTCGGCCCCGAAGGACGCACCACTCCACTTACGCGCCGAGGAGAACGGCATCGTCGTGAAAACCCGCCAGCCCGGATCGGTCCCGTGTGCCTCCGCGATGGCTTGCAGGCTCGCGTTCGGCCGGGGATCGGCGGCGGCGAGCGCGGCCAGCGCGTCATCCACCGGGTGGCCGGGGGTGATTTCCCGGACCTCGGAGAGCCGCATCGCGTTCTCGGTGAGCGTCCCGGTCTTGTCCGCGCACACCACGTCGACCCGGGCGAGCCCCTCGATCGCCGGAAGTTCCTGCACCAGGCACTGGCGCTTGCCGAGCCGGATGACGCCGACCGCGAGCGCGACGCTCGTCATCAGCACCAGACCCTCGGGCACCATCGGCACCAGCGCCGCGACCATGCCGCGCAACGCGTCCGGCCACGCCTGGTCGCCCGCGAGCTGGTTGTAGATGGTCAGCGCGCCCGCCGGGATGAGCAGATACGTGATGAACTTGAGGATCTTGTCGATGCCCTGCCGCAGTTCCGACTTCACCAGCGTGAACTTGCTGGCCTCCGCGGCCAGTTTCGCGGCGTAGGACTCGTCGCCGATGATGTCCGCGCGGTAGGTGCCGCTGCCCGCGACGACGAAGCTGCCGGAGAGCACCTTGTCGCCGGGCTGCTTGACCACCGGATCGGATTCCCCGGTCAGCAGTGACTCGTCGATCTCCAGCGCGTCGGCCGTCAGTGTCGGGCCGTCGACGACGATCTTGTCGCCAGGCCCCAGTTCGACGAGGTCGCCGAGCACGACGTCTTCCGGGGCGATCTCGGCGCTCCGCCCGTCGCGGCGGACGGTCGGCTTCGCCTGTCCCACGATGGCGAGCCGTTCCAAGGTCCGTTTCGCCCGGAGTTCCTGGATGATGCCGACCGCGCTGTTGACGATGATCAGTCCGCCGAACAGCCCGTCGATGAAGTACCCCGTCGACAGGATGAGGGCGAACAGCACGCCGTAGATCGCGTTGATCCGGGTGAAGACGTTCGCGCGGATGATCTCGCCGGTGGTCCGGCTGGTCTTCGTGGAGACCGTGTTGGTCCGGCCCGCGGCGACACGTTCGGCGACCTCTTCGCTGGAGAGTCCCCTCGAGGCGTCGGTCAGCAGGGCCGGCTGATCAATTGCCATGGCGCGACTCTATTCGGCCCCGGCTCCCGCACGCGTCAGCCTGGGGGACCATGTCGACCCCTACTTCAGCATCTTTCGTGTTCGGGGTTGGTGCCGCCTTCGGTGGTGTCGACCCGCCAGGATCCGCTCTCCAGCCTCAGCGGCAGCACCAGTCGCCAGCGGATGCACCCCTCCGGCAGGTACACCGGCGCGTCGTCGACGTCCTGTGTGCTGGTGAAGGCGACGAGGACCCGGAGCGTGCTCGGCGCGCCCGGCTCGATGCGGTAGACGAGGATATTGCCGTCCCGAGTGGACTGATAGTCCTTCTTCCACTCCGACGCGGTCTTGGTCTTGGCCCGTTCCCTGGTGACCGCCGAAGTCCACTTTAGATAGTCGCGGTCGTTGATGGAGTCGAAGTACCCCTGCAGCACCTGCCGGACGCTCTGGTACTGGGGATGCGCCACGACATCGGGCGTCACCTCGACGGCGGGCGATCCGGGCTGCGCCTCCGGGGCGACCGGCGACGGCGGGTCGCTGACGGCCGGTTCGGTGGGCGCGGCCTCCGGGCGGAGGTAGCGATCGCGCGCCAGCAGCCCGACTCCGACGGTCAGGGAGATCACCACCACGAGGACGGGGATCAGCCACCGCTGGCGAGAGATGGGGCGAGGCTGGGCGGTCACCCTGAAAGGTTAGCCGCCCGCCTCTTCCGCCTTCACGCCGTCTACCCGACCTGGTGCAGCCAGGTGACCGGAGCACCGTCACCGGCGTGCCGGTACGGTTCGAGCGCTTCGTCCCAATTGGCGGCGAGGAGCTCGTCGAGCTTGTGCGCCAGCGATTCGCCGGTGCGCACTTTGCTCACGAGCGCGCGCAGCTGGTCTTCGCCCACGACGATGTCGCCGTTGGCACTGGTCCTGCCGTGCCACAGGCCGAGGCCCGGAGCGAAACAGAACCTCTCCCCGTCGACCCCCGCACTGGGCTCTTCGGTGACTTCGAACCGGATCATCGGCCACGCCTTGAGCGCGGACGCCAGCTTTGCGCCGGTGCCCGAAGGCGCACGCCAACCACATTCGGCGCGGAGCTGTCCTGGACTGGCGGGCTGCGCCGTCCACTTCAACTCGACTCGGGCACCCAGGGTGCCCGAAATAGCCCACTCGACGTGCGGACAGACCGCAGACGGCGACGAGTGGACGTACACCACGCCACGGGTGTTGCCACGGGTGCTCACTGCTGACCTCCGCTACTCGACGAGGGGCGTCTTCCCCTACGACCTCGCGAGCTGCGCTGGTCAGGTGGCTCGTGCCGCCTCCCGGTACGCGTGAGCACATTGTGCACCCCAACTGTGCTGTTTGGCCACATGAACACCACAAGTCGCACCTGATCGGGACGCGGGACTCCGTGTGAAGCCCCCTTCCTGCGAGCTGCCCTTGGGCACGTCGGCGATGTCGCGGGTACGTGGCACCGGTGACGGCGAGAGAAGGGGAAAGTCGCGGGGCGACGACGAGCCCGGCGCGTCGACGCCAGCGGTGAGATCCGGCCACGACGTTTCTCCTGGTGGCAGGGGACGAAGAAGCAGTGACCTACCAACGAGTAACACCGAACTGGTGACGATGCTCACGCCACGGCTAGTTTTGGACCAACATCGCCTCGCCTACCTGCGACGTGTCTGCCCGTTAGTCCGGATGGAGGCGCTACTTTGTGCACCGAGACCGACGAGATGGGGAGGGGTTCGGTGCGACTCGTTCGCCTCGCTCAACAGCCGTCCCGGGTGGCCCAGGACGTCCGCGCCGCGCTGGCCTCACTCGGCAGGGGCAGCAACGTCGTCGGCGGGATCGCCCTGGTCGGCGTCAGCCCGGTGGAAGGACGGCCGGTCGAAGCGGTCGTCATCATGCCCAAGGGCGTTCTCATCGTCATCGGCGTCGACCTGCCGGACCCGGCGCTGAAGCTGGAAGCCCCGCTCGGCGGGCCGTGGAAGGCCGACGGCTGGCCGCTGGTCCACAGCGACACCTCGATCAACCCGGCCACCGACGCGCTGTCGCTGTCGGCCGCGTGCACGCACAAGATCGCGGACGTCGCCCCCGGCGCCGGTCCGATCGGCACGATCATCGCCGTGGGCCCGTATGTCGAGACGGTCGACCAGCCCGCCGCGGACCTCGCGGGCTCGGTCCGCGTCCTGTACCCGACGGCGACGACGATGCTCGCCGCGACGGTGTCGCTGGCCACCGCGTCCCGGCCCCGGTCGGTCCAGCAGGCGCGGGACCTGATCGCCGCGCTCGCCCCGGACGCGCCGCCGATGCCCGAAGAGATGTTGCTCGGCGAGGGGTTCAGCGCTTACTCCGACGACGAGCCGACCGTGGTCCGCGAGAATCCGCTCGTCGCGATCGCGCAGACGGTTCCGGTGCAGCATCCCGGCAAGCCGAAAAAGCGGGCTGAACCGGCCACTCCGCCCGCGCAGGCCACTCCACCTGTCCAACCCGCCCGGCAGGCCGTCGCCACGAAGCCCGTTCCCGCTGCCGGGCAGGCTCCATCACCGGTGACGGCTCCCGCCGAGTCCGCACCGAAGGCGCCGTACCAGTCCAAGACGGTGAAGTGGCTCCCGCTCGCCGCGATCGGCCTCCTCATCGTGCTGTTGGTCGCGGCGATCAGCGTCGCTTCCGGCGGTGACGACACCGCGTCCACGTCGACTCCCCCGCCGACTCCGGCGACCAGTCCTCCCCCGCCGCGCAGCAGTGCCGTGGAGAACATCCAGTTCACCTCGAGGGCGTCGGCCGCCGACCAGAAATGCGCGTCGCACGCGTACGGCGACGTCCAGTCGAGCCTTCAGCGGACGAGTTGCTCGGCGGTGAAACGGGCCAGCTTCGCCAGTTCGATCGACGGCCGGGCCGCCGCGGTGACGATCGCCGTCGTGGAATTCCCCGACGCCGGACAGGCTGCCACGTTCAAGGGGACCGCCGACACTCCCGGCGGTGGCGGGATCCTCGACGTCGCCACCGAGACCGACCGGTGGCAGGGCGACGTCCCGGTCTTCGAAGGCGCGGCCTACCAGAGCAGCCAGGACGGGAGGTCGGTCCGGCTGGTCCAGGTGGTGTGGGTGCCGGGACCGTCCACTCCGGACGATCCCGGCCTGGTCCGTGGAGCGAAGGCCGCCCTCGAACTCCCCGTCAACGGCTAGAGCCCGTACGCCTCCAGCAAGCGCAACCACACCTCGCTGATCGTGGGGAACGACGGGACCGCGTGCCACAGCCGCGAGATCGAGACCTCCCCCACGATCGCGATCGTCGCGGCGTGCAGCAGTTCCGCCACGTCCTGCCCGACGAAGGTGGCGCCGACCAGGACACCGCGTTCGGTGTCGACGACGATCCGCGCCTTGCCCGCGTAGCCGTCCGCGTGCAGCGACGAACCGGCGACCGCGATGTCGATGTCGACGACGCGGTGCGGCTTGCCCTCCTCCGGCCCGGCGAGCCCGACCGAAGCGACCTCCGGGTCGGTGAACACGACCTGCGGGACGGCGTAATGATCGGCCGTCGCGCTGTGCGCACTCCAAGCCCCGGAATCGACCGGCTTGCCCGCGGCCCGCGCGGCCACCGAGTCCCCGGCGGCCCGGGCGGCGTACTTGCCCTGGTGGGTCAACGGCGCCCGGCCGGTGACGTCCCCGACTGCGAACAGCCAGTCACCGTCCACAGCGGACACGCGGCCGTTGTCGTCCGTCGTGAGCGGCGTGCCTGCCTCGAGCCCCAGCGTCTCCACGCCGAGTCCGTCGGTCGCCGGGCGGCGGCCGGTGGCGACGAGCAGTTCGTCGACGAGCAACCGCTCGCCGCCTTTCAGCGTCAGTTCCTTACCACCGTCCACAGCGGACACGGAGTCGAGACCGGAGCCGGTGTGCACGGTGACCCCGGCTTCGCGGAGTCCCGCGATGACGGCGTCACCGACGAAGTCCGGCAGCCGCGGCAAGGGACGGGCGCCCGAGACGATCAGGTGGACTTCGGCGCCGAGCGTGGCGTAGGCCTGCGCCATTTCGACGCCGACGACACCGCCACCGAGCACGCCGAGGCGGCGCGGAACCTCTTCGGCCGATGTCGCCTCCCGTGAACCCCAGACGGAAATGGTGTCCAGTCCGGGGATCGACGGCGTCCGCGGGACGCTGCCGGTGGCGACGATCACGGCGTGCCGTGCGGTCAGCACGTCACCGCCGTCGACCGTGACCTCCCGCTCACCGGTGATCCGGCCGTGCCCGCGGATCGGGGCTATCCCGACGCCCTCGGCCCACTTCACCTGACCGGTGTCGTCTCCCTCGCCGGTGAACCAGTCCCGGCGAGCGAACACCTTGGCTGGGTCGACCGCGTCGCCAACCGGGACACCCGGCACCCGCTTGGCGGCGGCGAGGAGGAGCCCCGGCCGCAGCAACGCCTTGCTCGGAATGCAGGCCCAGTAAGAACATTCGCCGCCGAAGCGTTCGTGTTCGACGAGGGCGACTTGTAGTCCGCCGCGGGCGGCCCGTTCGGCGGCGACCTCGCCGACGGGGCCGCCTCCGATCACGATCACGTCAAAAGTCTGTGCTGACATGCATTCAGCGCACACCACCGCGCAGCTTCGCGCAACCTGCCGCTATCCTCGTGTCGCTGCGTGAGTCATCAGCCGCGGGTTCAGGTTGCACCGTGCCGGTTACGCAGTAGAACGATCGAGCGCGGGAGGTTTTTTCATGGCCAGGAACACTGCTGTGCATTTGCTGGACGATTTGACCGGCGAGGCGGCCGAAGAAACGGTCGCTTTCGGTTTGGACGGAATCGCCTACGACATCGACCTTTCGGCCGACAATGCCGCCGCACTCCGGGAAATCCTGCGTGCTTTCGTGGAGAACGGCCGCCGGATCGGCGGACGGAAACTCCGTCCGCGGGTCGTGCAGCGTCCCAAGGGCGCACGGGTGGCGAAGTCGACCCCGAAGACCGCGGCGACAGCCGCCAAGGCAGAGGCGAAGACGGCCGCGAAGCCGGGTCGCAAGCCCGCCGCGAAGGACGTCGCAGGCCGCAAGCCCGCCGCCGCCAAGGCCGCGCCCAAGACAGCGGCCGCGCCCAAGGCGGAGGCGAAGACCTCCACCCGGAGCACGGCGAAAGCCACCGCGGCCAAGGCAAAGGCGGCTGCCGGCACGACGAAGGCCACCTCGGCCAAGGCTCCGGCTGGGCGCGCGAAAGCGACCGCCGCGACCAAGACTCCGGTGAAGGCGGCGGCGAAGACGACTGCCGCGAAGGCCGCTCCGAAGACGGCGGCCAAGACCACCACCGCCGCGAAGACGACGGCCACCAAGACCGCCCCGAAGGCCGCCGAGCCGAAGAAGACCAGCCGGGCCGCCCGTAAGGTGCCCGTCGTCACCTTCTCGGCCAAGGAAAAGTAATTCCTCGAAAAGACAAATGGGCCCCATTCGCGTAATCAAGCGAATGGGGCCCATTTGTGTCAGGCCCCTTACCACTCACGAAACGCTCGCTGAGCCCCCTCGGAATGCCATTCGGGATATCCGTACCGCGTGTGCTGGAGCGAGCGGTGCCACTCCCGCTCCGCCGCCGAGGGCTTCCGGGTGGTGAGTTCACCCAGTTGCGCGGCCGCCGTCGCGCGGACCGCGGCCGTGACTTCGGCAACACCTTTGCGCAGGCCATGGTCGGCGAGGGACGCGACCTGGCTCCGGTGCGAGTCGAGCGGGCGGGAGTCCGCCGGTGCCGCGGTGAGGTACCGGCCGACCCGCTCGGCCGCGGTGGAAACGAGCAGGGTCGAATGCGCGAGCAAGCCCGTTCTCGTCCGGAACACGGCGAAACCGCATAGCTTCGAGTCACCGACGAACAGTCCCCGATCACCGAGCCGCGACGGCAGCCCGAGTCCGGCCACCGTCGCGGTCATCAGTGCACCGAGCGCCTCCAGTGGCCTGTTCGTCTGACCGGGCAGGACGAGGGTGATGTTGAGATTGCCGGGATCGTGGAACACCGTGCCGCCGCCGCTGGCCCGGCGCAGCACCGGGACGCCGTCGCTCGCACAGACGTCGGCCTTGACCTCGCGTTCGATCTTCTGCCCCCGCCCTACGACCACACAGTCGGTGTTGCGCCAGATCCACAGGACCGGCGCCTCCGGTGCGGCGCGCAGGAGAGCTTCGTCGAACGCGAGGTTGTCGGCCGGGCCGCCGAACGAGGCGACGACTTCCGAAGGGCCGGTCACAGTGCTTTGAGTTCCTCCACGATCTCGCCAACCGACGACTTGGCGTCGCCGAAGAGCATGCTGGTCTTCGCATCGTAGAAGAGTTCGTTGTCGATGCCGGCGAAGCCCGAACTCATCGAGCGTTTGAGCACGATCACCGACCGGCTGTGGTTCACCTTGAGGATCGGCATCCCGTAGATGGGCGAGCCCGGATCGGTCTCCGCGGCCGGGTTCGTGACGTCGTTCGCGCCGATCACCAGCGCGACGTCGGTCTGGGCGAACTCGGAGTTGATCTCGTCCATTTCCTTGAGCTGCTCGTACGGGACGTCGGCCTCGGCGAGGAGCACGTTCATATGCCCCGGCATCCGGCCCGCGACCGGGTGGATCGCGTATTCGACCGTGATCCCCTTGGCCTCCAGTAGCTTCGCCATCTCGCGGACCACGTGCTGCGCCTGCGCGACGGCCATGCCGTAACCGGGCACGACCACGACCTTGTTCGCGTACGCCATCTGGATCGCGGTGTCGGACGCGCTGGTGCTGCGGACCGGCCGGACCTCGCCGGACTTCCCGCTCGCGACCGCCGTGCCGCCACCGAACCCACCGGCGACGATGGCCGGGATCGACCGGTTCATCGCCTTCGCCATCAGGTTCGTCAGGATCGAACCCGACGCGCCGACGATCATGCCCGCCACGATCAGCGCGGTGTTGTCGAGCGCGAGCCCCATGGCCGCCGCCGACAGACCGGTGAGCGCGTTCAGCAGGGAGATGACGACCGGCATGTCCGCGCCGCCGATCGGCAGCACGACCACCACGCCGAGCACGCCTGCCGCGACCAGCAGGCCGATCATCAGCAGTTCGGCGTCGCCGCCGGTGGCGATGACGACCGCCAAGACGATCGCGGCGATCAGGACCAGCGCGTTCACCGGCTGCTGCAGTTTGCCCAAGGTGATCGGACGGCCGGAGATGAGTTCCTGCAGTTTCCCGAACGCGATGTTCGAGCCCCAGAAGGACACCGAGCCGACGATCGCGGCGAAGAGCGACGCGATCGCGACATACGCGGGCTCGTGCGCGTAGCCCTCCGTGGTGCGGAACTCGACCCAGGCGATCAGGGCGACCGCCCCACCGCCGACGCCGTTGAACAGCGCCACCATCTGCGGCATCGCGGTCATCTTGACCTTGCGCGCGGACGGCACGCCGACGGCGACACCGATCGCGACGCCGAGGGCGATCAAGAGCCAGTTGCTCATGCCGGGCGTCAAAAGCGTCGCGATCACCGCGATGCCCATGCCGACGGCGGCGATCCAGTTACCGCGCACCGCGGTACGCGGACCGGTCAGTCCCATCAGGCCGTAGATGAACAGTGCGAAGGAAATGATGTAGAGGACGGCGATGAAGGTCGTCACTTGTCACCACCGTCTTCCGGCTTCTTCGCCTTGAACATCGAAAGCATCCGGTCGGTGACGAGGAAGCCGCCGACCACGTTGATCGTGCCGAAGGCGATCGCGATCACCAGCAGGATCTTGTTCAGTACGCCGTCCACCCCGAGACCGAGCACGATCAGCCCGCCGAGCAGGACGATGCCGTGAATGGCGTTGGTCCCCGACATGAGCGGGGTGTGCAGGGTGTTGGGCACCTTCGAAATGACGGTGAAACCCACGAATCCGGCGAGTACGAGGATCGCCAGGCTGCCTACGAGCATCACTCGCCCCCTTCTTCCGCCGCGGCGACCGGAGCCGCGCCGGCCACACAGGCCCCGGCGACGATCTCGTCGGAGAAGTCGAGCGCGAGCTTGCCTTCCTTGTCGACGAGCAGTTCCAGCAGTTCGGTGACGTTGCGCGCGTACAGCTCGCTGGAATGCGCGGGCATCTCCGCGGCGAGATTGAGCGGCGAGCAGATGGTGACGTCGTGCTCGACGATCTCCTCGCCCGGTCTCGTCAGTTCACAGTTGCCGCCGGACTCACCGGCGAGGTCGACCACGACACCACCGGCGGGCATCCCCTTCACCGCGTCGGCGGTGACGAGGATCGGCGCCTTGCGGCCCGGGACGAGCGCGGTGGTGATCACGACGTCGAACCTCGTGATCGCCTCGGTGAGCCTGCGTTGCTGCTCGGCCTTTTCCTCCTCGGTCAGCTCGCGGGCATACCCGCCTTCACCGACCGCCTCGATGCCGAGGGCGAGGAATTTCGCGCCGATCGATTTCACCTGTTCACCGACCTCGGGCCGGACGTCGTAGCCGGTGGTCTGCGCGCCGAGCCGTTTCGCCGTGGCCAAGGCCTGCAGCCCGGCGACACCCGCGCCGAGCACGAGCACCTTCGCCGGCGGCACGGTTCCGGCCGCGGTGGTGAGCATCGGGAAGAAGCGGGTGAGCTTCTCCGCGGCCAGCAGAACCGCGCGATAGCCCGCGACACTGCTCTGTGACGACAACGCGTCCATCGCCTGCGCGCGAGAGATCCGGGGGATCGCCTCGACGGCGAAGGCGCGGACGCCCGCCGACTCCAGCGCCGCTATCCCGTCCGGATCGGCCCGTGGATTCAGGAAGCCGATGAGGATGGTGCCCTGCTTGAGCTTCGCGACTTCGGCCGCGCTCGGAGGCGCCACCTTCACCACGATGTCGGCATCCCACGGATCGCCGATCACCGCGCCCGCCTGCTCGAAGACAACGTCGGCGAGCAGTGCGCCGGCGCCCGCACCGGGCTCGACCACCACCCGCAGTCCGCGTCCGGAGACGCGCTCGACGAGCTTCGGTACCAGCGCGACGCGGCGTTCGCCTAGTCCGGTTTCCCGGACCACACCGACCGTGAGCTGCTCGTTTTCTGCCGCCACAGGCGACCTCCTCACTGGAGAGGACCACACGAACTCGCATTGTTTACCACGTCCGACCGACAACTTTCCTGGCTGAACGTATCCGGACGGCATCTTTCCGTGACATCGCTCATCACGATCGATCCAGCCATCGATCCAGGTGTGCGACGTCATAAGGGGCCGGGCCGAAGGGGACTTTCCCCTCATCTGATGCGACGAAAGCGTCCTTCACCGCGTGTCATGCGGCGAAGGACGCTTTCAGCCCGTCACGGAACGCTGCGCCAGTTCGGCACCCCCAGAAAGATCAACCGCAGCCGCCGTTCGGCCGTGCGCACGATCTCGCCGTCACGCGAAGGTGTTTCGAGCAACTCCAGCACCGTCGTGAGCATGGTCGTCACGATCAGGTCGGCCAGCAGATGCAGATCCTCCGTCGCCCACTCTCGGAGATTCTCGAAACGAGCCAGGTCGACGGCGAGTTCGCTGACGAAAAGCTTGAGCTCGAACCCGATCGCCTGCCGGACCGGTCCGGTGCCGCCATAGCGCTCGCGGGTCAGGAAGTGGAAGTGGTCCTCGTGCGCACGCACATGCTCGCGCAGGATGCGCACGGACATCCGGATCATGTCGTTGTACGCGGCGGGCCTGGTGCGCGCGGAGCGGATCATCGTGCGCAAAGTGCGCATCGACTCTTCCACGAGTGCGACGCCCAGTTCGTCCATCGAGGCGAAATGGCGATAGAACGCCGTCGGCACGATCCCGGCCTGTTTCGCCACCTCACGCAGGCTCAGCCCGGAGAACCCGCGTTCCGCCACCAGATCCAGGGCGGCGTCCAGCAGGGCCTGCCGCGTGCGCTGTTTGCGCTCCTGCCGGGAAACGGGCTCCGTTGTCACGACGGACAGCGTAATCGCCTCCGCACTATCACCCATGTCACATCGCCCTCCGCTCGCGTTGACAAGCGCGACCATCGCTACTTCACTGTTCAGTGTACAAGCGTTCACTGAATTCGGGAGAAGTGATGACGGCACTGGTACCGCGCAGGGCCAGGCGGCTGGCCTCGCTGGCCGAGGCCCTGCTCACGCCCCACGGAATGGACCGTTACCTCGAACTCGTCGACCCGATGCTGGTCCGCCGCGAAATCCGCGGCCTGGTGACCGGGGTCCGGCGGCAGACGCCCGACACGGTCACGCTGACCATCCGGCCGAGCCGGGCCTGGCGCGGACACGTCGCGGGCCAGTACGTGCGGGTGACCGTCGAGATCGACGGCGTCCACCGGACCCGCTGCTACTCGCCCGCCGGTTCGGAGCACGACGGCACACTGGAACTGACCATCAAGGCCGACCCGCAGGGCCTCGTCTCACGGCACCTGAACCACACGGTCACCACCGGTTCCGTGCTCGGACTGTCCACTCCGGACGGCGAGTTCACCCTGCCATCGCCGAGGCCGCGACGGATCCTGCTGCTGAGCGGCGGGAGCGGGATCACGCCCGTCCTGTCGATGCTGCGCACCCTGGCGGACGAGAAGTACGAAGGCGACGTCGCCTTCCTGCACTACTCGAACACCGCCGAGGACACGCTCTACCGCGCCGAACTCGGCGACCTCGCCCGCCGTCTCCCCGGCCTGCGGGTGGTACACGCGTTCACCCACGTGAAAAGCGGCGGCGATTTGCACGGGTTCTTCTCGAAAGAACACCTCGCGGAGGCCGCGCCGTGGTACCCCGACGCCGAGACCTTCCTGTGCGGCCCGAAGCCGCTGATGGATTCGGTCCGCGAGGCGTTCGAGGCCGACGGCCTCGGTGCACATCTGCACACCGAGGAGTTCACGCCACCGGCACTCACCTTCGACACCGAGAACGCCGAAGGACAGGTCCGGTTCGCGCGCAGCGGCCGCGAGTTCGAGAACTCCGGGAAACCGTTGCTGGAGCAGGCCGAAGAAGCCGGGCTCAGCCCGGAACACGGCTGCCGGATGGGCATCTGTTTCTCCTGCACGCAGATCAAGACCTCGGGCTGCGTGCGCAACGCCAAGACCGGCGAGACCTCCAGCGAAGAGAACGAAGAGATCCAGCTCTGCATCTCCGTCCCGGTCGGGGACGTCGAGATCAACGCTTAGAAAGGACCTGCTCATGACCGGCTTGCAGGACAAACTCACCCCGGCTCAGATCGAAAGCTTCGGCCGCGAACTGGACGAGATCCGGCAGCGGATCGTCGCCGATCTCGGCCAGGTGGACGTCGACTACATCCACAACGTCATCAAGACGCAGCGCGCGCTCGAGGTCGCCGGCCGCGGGCTGCTGTTCGCCGGGTTCTTCCCGCCCGCGTGGATCGCCGGCGTGACCGCGCTTTCCGTGGCGAAGATCCTCGACAACATGGAGATCGGCCACAACGTCATGCACGGCCAGTACGACTGGACGCGCGACCCGGCGCTGAGCTCGCAGAAATTCGAATGGGACACCGTCGCGCCGTCCGAGAACTGGCGCCACTCCCACAACTACATTCACCACACCTACACGAACATCCTCGACAAGGACCGCGACATCGGCTACGGCGTCCTGCGGATCGACCCGGCGCAGAAGTGGAATCCGTACTACCTGGGCAACCCGATGTACGCGACGCTGCTCGCGCTGTTCTTCCAGTGGGGCGTCATGCTGCACGACCTCGAGTTCGACCGCGTCGTCAAAGGCGAGCGCAAATGGTCGGACAACAAGGAGGTCGGCCTGAAGATGCTCAAGAAGGCCGGTCGCCAGGTCGGCAAGGACTACGTGCTCTTCCCGCTGCTGACCGGTCCGCTCGCGCCACTGACCTTCCTCGGCAACGCGACCGCGAACCTGACCCGCAACCTGTGGGCGTTCTCGATCATCTTCTGCGGGCACTTCCCCGCCGACGTCGAGAGCTTCACCGAGGAGGAGACCGAGAACGAGTCGCGGGGCCAGTGGTACCTGCGGCAGATCCTCGGTTCGGCGAACATCACCGGCGGCAAGCTCTTCCACCTCATGACCGGGAACCTCTCGCACCAGATCGAGCATCACCTCTTCCCGGACATCCCGGCGCGCCGGTACCCGGAGATCGCGGGCGAGGTGCGGGCGATCTGCGAGAAGTACGGCCTGCCGTACCACACCGGGCCCCTGCACAAGCAGCTGTTCTCGGTGGCCAAGAAGATCGTGAAACTGGCCATGCCATGGAACGGTGAACCCAGCACTCCCGCTACCGTGGAGAGCGACAAGACCCTCCGAGCGGCTTAAGGTGTCTGACATGGTCGGTCAGTTCGAAAGCACCAAGGACGTGGTCCAAGAGGTCACCGAGTCGGCGGCCACCCACATCGGCAACATCGCGACGATCATCACCGGCGCGATCCGGGACATCGCCCGCGAGACCGGCGACTGGCTGACAGACGTCATCGAGATGCGCGAGGCGTCCCAGCGGGCGCAGGCGGACGAAACCCGCGAAGACTAGGGAAACCTGGATGGGCGCGAGGCGGGTGGTCACGGCAGGCTGAAGCCGTGACCACCCGCCTCGGCCATCTTGGACGCGTCCTCAGCGCACAGCTGAACCGCGCGTACTGGGCGGAGCTGGCGTGGGTGGTCATCGGCGCGCCGATGACGCTGGTGTTCTTCGCGCTCGTCGTCGTCGGGCTGGTCCTCGGGATCGGCCTGAGCCTGCTCACCATCGGTCTCCCGGTGCTCATCGGCGTCCTGGCGGGCGCGCGGCTGATCGGCGCCACGCATATCCGCCTGGCTCATGCCCTGCTCGGAACGACCGTCACCCCGCCGGCGAGACCCGAGCTGCGGCCAGGGCTGTGGAACGGGATCAAGAGCAAGATCGGCGATCCGATCGGCTGGCGGTCGATCGCCTACCTGGTGATCCGGCTGCCGCTCGCGACGGGTGAAATGCTCCTGGTCGCGACCCTGCTCGTGTACGCCGTGAGCACGCTGACCTATCCGCTGTTCTGGTTCACCCTCGACGGTGACGCCATGCCGACGTTCGACCTCCGCGTAGACACCTGGCCCCTCACCCTTCCGCTCGCCGTCACCGGGCTGGCCGTGCTGCTGGCGATGCCGTGGGTGGTCCACGGCCTGACCGAACTCGACCGCCTGCTGGTGCGCGGGGTCCTCGGCGCCGAAGACCTCTCCAAGCGCGTACGCGACCTCGAACGCAGCCGGGCGACCGCCGTCGACGACGCGACGCGGCGGCTGCGCCGGATCGAACGCGATCTGCACGACGGCGCGCAGGCCCAGCTGGTCGCGCTGGCGATGAAGCTCGGCATCGCGAAGGACGAACTCGCCTCGGACGGCGCCGATGTCGCCCAGGTCACCGCTCTGGTCACCGCCGCGCACGCCAATGCGAAACAGGCGCTCGTCGAACTGCGCGACCTCGCCCGCGGCATTCACCCCGCCGCGCTCGACGCCGGTCTCGACGTCGCACTGTCCACTTTGGCCGCCGGCTCGGATATCGACGCACGGATCACCGTGGACCTGCCGAACAGGCCGTCGCCGTCGATCGAGACCATCGCCTACTTCACCGTCGCCGAGCTGCTGACCAATGCCGCCAAACACACTTCGGCCGCGATCGAGGTCGACGTGGGTATCTTTGGTGACGGCTTGCGGCTCATGGTGCGAGACGGCGGCGGAGGCGGGGCCCGGCTGGAACGCGGGGGCGGGCTCGCCGGGATCGCCGAACGGCTCGCGACCGTCGACGGCGGGCTCGACATCGACAGTCCTCCAGGAGGGCCTACGGTGATCAGCGCGGAGATTCCACTACGGACATAGAACACGGGGGGCGGCGTGCGCGTCGTGATCGCGGAGGATTCGGCCATCCTGCGGGCGGGACTGGTCGAACTGCTGAACCTTCGGGGGCACGAGGTCGTCGCGGCCGTCGCCGACGGCGACAGCCTGTGCGAAGCTGTTCGCGCCCACCGGCCGGACGTGTCCATTGTGGATATCCGAATGCCGCCGACGCACACCGACGAAGGCCTGCGCGCGTCGATCGCGCTGCGCGCGGAACTGCCGGGCTGCGCGATCCTGCTGTTCTCACAGTACGTCGAGACGCAGTACGCGACGGAACTCCTGGCCGACCGCGCGGGCGGCGTCGGCTACCTGCTGAAGGACCGCGTCGCGGAGGTGTCGGACTTCCTCGACGCGCTTCGGCGGGTCGCCGAGGGCGAGACCGTGCTCGACCCGGAGGTGGTCAGGCAGCTCTTCAGCGCCACGCGGAAGACGGACGCGCTCGCCGGGCTGACCCCGCGGGAACGGGAAGTGCTGGGCCTGATGGCCGAGGGGCGGTCGAACTCGGCCATCGCGGCGGCACTGTTCCTTTCGGCGGGCTCGGTGGAGAAGTACGTGTCGAGCATCTTCGGGAAGCTGGCGCTGCCTCAGTCCGAAGGAGACAACCGGCGGGTGCTGGCGGTGCTGCGGTACCTGGAGTCTTAGCGCAGGTTTTCCAGTTTCGCGACGACATCGGCGAGGGGTTGTCCCGTGTCGATCTCGACGGTGGCGGACTCGCGCAAGAGCGGTTCGATCTCTTCGGTGTCGGCGACGACACGTTGGCGTTCTCCGGGGTCTTTGCCGAAGTCGTTGGTGTCACGGGTCGCGAGGCGGTCCAGGATGACGTCGATCGGCGCGCTGAGCAGCACGATATGGTCGAAGCGCGGGTAGAAGTCCTGTTGATTCCAGACGGTTCCGGCGATGAAGAGCGGTTCTCCGGAGCGTTCGTGTTCGGTGATGAGGGCGTCGATGCGGTCGGGACGCCAGTGGCGTTCCACGTCTTGGTCTTCGGCGATCCAGTCGCCGGTGTCGGTGTCGACGGTGCAGAAGCCCTTGCGCGCCAGGGCGTTCAGGGCGGTCGATTTACCCGTGCCGGACATGCCGGTCACCAGGATCACTGTCACTTCGGTGAGTTTACGGTCGTGGATGGTCGGGTGCCGAATGTCCGTGAGAGCGTTTCTGTTCGCCGCAGGGGCGATGGTTGGCGTGTTCGTGGACGGGATCAGTGGCGGGGCCCGGGTGTCTCTTGCGGTTTTGTACCAGGACGGTGGTCCCGACTCGGCTGCGCCTGGGGTGGCATGAGCTTGATCTTCGGAGGATCAAGGCCAAGACCTACATCGTCAACCCACGCTGGTCCGGCGCAGGTAGGCAAGCACCAGTCCGTTCTAGCGACCTGAACACTCACGAGGCTCAAGAGCGAGTGGAAAGTCCGGATGGCCCAGGACGGGCTCCCGGAGTTCATCGCACCGGCTTACCTCGACCCCACCGGAACACCGAGGCGTAACACCATGCACCTGCAGAGCCAGGAAGGAGTGGGCAGGGTTTCGTCGAGCGAGAGGCGTGTGGATCACTTGCCCGAGATCGGAAATCGGATGCCGGTGGGCGGTGTCGCTCCAGGCGTCCTCGGCGATGCCGGCGATACCGCCTCCTGCGCACTAGGCGGACCGATGTCCGTCGCAAGAACAATCTTGCAAACCCAGAGCGCATTTGCACGCCCGAATACCGCACGACACCGGTGGATCCAGGTCGAGTACACCCCTCTGAAACCGGCCGTGACAGGGACGGTCTCGCAGGACTGCGTGGATTTCGTTGCGTTGGATGACCCGCAATCCACACAGTCCCGAGGCCGGACGACTTTATTCCCTACCGCGGCTCCACCGGCACCCCGCCCTCTTCCGGCAGGCACAACTGCATCCAAGCGACATCCCGCCAAGCCCCGTGTTTGTACCCGATCCGCTTGTAGGTCCCCACCGGCTCGAACCCCATCGCCGTGTGCAGCCCGGCGCTCGCGTCGTTCGGCAGCACCATTCCCGCGCAGAAGTTCCGGAATCCGCGTGACGCCAGCCTGTCCAGCAGCGCCTGATAGAGGGCGCGGCCGCCGCCCGTCCGCCGTCGGCCCGACTCCAGATAGACACTGACCTCACAAGACCAGCGATAGGAAGGACGGCCGCTGAACGGGCCTCCGTAGGCGTAGCCGGCGACGCGGCCTTCGTCGTCTTCGAGCACGAGCCACGCGTGTGACCGCTGCGCCTTGGCGATGCGCTCGGCCATCTCGTCCGGCTTGGGCGGCTCGGTCTCGAACGAGATCGCCGTGTCGGTGACGTATGGCGCGTAGATCTCCGCGCACGCCGCCGCGTCGTCTTCCTTCGCTTCCCTGATCACCATAGTAACCATGACTGCCACTATAGTGTGCAGCATGTCGGATCCCTTGTCCGCGTCGCTCGCCGCGACGCTCCAGTCCGCGAGGCTCGACCAAAACCTCTCGGCCAATGCCCTCGCCGAGCTGTCCGGCGTGTCCAGGGCGATGATCGGCAAGATCGAACGTGGCGAGGCGCAGCCGACGGCCGTCCTGCTCAGCAGGCTTTCGGCCGCGCTCGGGATGACGTTGTCCGAGCTGGTCGCGCGCGCCGAACACGGCGACCGACGGCTCGCGCGCGTGGCCGATCAGCCCACGTGGACCGACCCGGACACCGGGTACGTGCGCCGTGCCGTCTCCCCGTCGCTCGGCGGGCCGCTGGAACTGGTCGAGGTCGTACTGCCCGCGGGCGCCGAGGTTTCCTTCCCCGCCCACACCTACGCGCTGACCCACCACCAGATCTGGGTACTGGACGGCCATCTGCGGTTCCGTGAGGGCGACGTCGAGCACGAACTCGACGCGGGCGACTGCCTCCAGCTCGGCACACCTCGGCCGTGCGCCTACGTCAACCCGACCGACGACCCGGTGCGATATCTGGTCGCCCTCGCCCGGCGCCACACCTGATACTCGGGTGATGAACTCCCGGGCCCTCGCATACGTCGCGGCGAAAGCACGCGGCGGACACGAGACCGGGCTACCGGTGACGCCGCACTTCCACCCCGCTCGATCCACAGTGGATGGACGCCCGCGCTTGGCAGCGATGGCCGAGGACGGGTTCTACCGCAACCAGTTCGAGACCGGGACGAGCAACGGAGGGCCGACCGCGCACCCGGGCGCAGATCGCTGGTTCTGGGAGAACCGGATATTCGGCGGCGCCTACGACGCCGCGTCGCCCGTCGAACGGCCGAAATACGGGGCACTCGATTTTCGGCGCCGCGCGGTCGGCGGTGCGCCGAGGTTCGGCTCCGGCCATTTTCCGCACTGATCGCACTGGCCAAGCAAAACGACGCGGACCTGCTCGACGACTACGTCGAGGCCTTCGTGCTCGACCCGAGTCAGCGCGGCACCGGCGTCGAAAAGGCCGCACACCGGCTGGGCTGTCCGGTCGAATGGCATCCGTGTTTCCGCCTGTCCACCGAAGAACTCGAACGAGATCCCGAGTACCGAGGTCCCGAATTCGTCGAACTCGGTCTGGCGCTGGCGGGAGACGGCTACCTCGCCCCGCGCGTCCTCGGCGACGCCGTCCACCAAGACCCGCAAGCCCTGAAACGCGTCTGGCACTACGTCGCGCGCCTCGGGGTACTACCGTGAAGAGCATGTACTCCACGGAGATCGAGGTGCGCACCGGCAGCGTGGCCGTGGTGCACGACCTGACCAGGGACGCCGAGACCTTCCTGCGCGACGCGGACGCCGAGGACGGGATCCTGCACGTCTTCGTCCCGCACGCGACGTCCGGGCTGGCGATCCTCGAAACCGGCGCGGGCAGCGACGAAGACCTGCTCAAGGCGCTCGACGACCTGCTCCCCCGCGACGACCGCTGGAAGCACCGGCACGGCAGTCCCGGTCACGGCCGTGACCACGTCCTGCCCGCGCTGTTGCCGCCGTACGCGACGATCCCGGTGCTCGGTGGCGTGATGACACTGGGCACCTGGCAGTCGGTCTGCCTAGTGGACACCAACGTGGACAACCCGGTCCGGCGTGTCCGTTTCAGTCTACTGGAGGGCTGACCGGCCCGGCCACAGCGCGAGCACCAGCCCGGCCGCGAGCAGTCCGGCGAGCACCCAGGCCCCGGTCTTGACGTCCGGCGCGCCGGACACGCCCTGCACAGGCTTCGGAGACCTTCGACGGAGAACCGGAACGGCGTCCAGGACCACAGCATTACGCGGTACGCGGCGTTCAGCAGTTCCGGCACCTGCCCGGCGACGGCGGGTACGACGAGGCAGAGCGAGCCGAGGATCGCCATCGCGCGGACGCCGAGCAAGCACCGCAGACCGGTCTGCAAGGCGACGAAGCCGGTCGAGGCCAGGAAACGGAAGTCGAGGACGTCCCGGCCGAGCGGGAGCGAGGAATCCCACAGCTTCAGGAATCCGGCCAGGATCAGCACGGCGCTCGTGGCCAGGCAGCCGACCCACGCCATCGCACTCAGCGCGAGCGGCGCGATCTGCGCGCCGGACGGGTTCACCGCCCCGGAGTACCACGACCGTCGACGGGAGTTCGAGGACGCCGTAGACCTCTTTGTCCTCCAACAGTTTCCGGCCTTCTTCGGGAGTGGTCACCCGCCACGAGACCTGACCTCCGCCGTGGGACGCGATTCCGTTCGCGGCCGCTTGGAGCGGCCCGGCGGCGCGGCCACGGCGACGGCTCAGGGTCGACTTGACCGTCCTGCCGCGGTAGGCGCCGGCCCAGCAGAAGTCAACAGACGTTGAATAAGCTTCCCGGTACCGTCGGCCGCGTGACTACTCCGCACCGGCTCGTGCTGTGGGACATCGACCAGACCCTCGTGGACCTGCGTGGCGTCGGCGCCGCCTGGTACACGACCGCGCTCGCCGAGGTCGCGGGCGTCGAACTGCGGCGACTGCCGAGTTTCGGCGGCCGCACCGAACGCGCCATCAGCGCGGACATCCTGTCCTCGCACGGTGTTGAGCCCACCGAGGAGAACGTCCGCAAGCTCTGGCTCGCACTGATCGCGGTCTCCGAGAGCCACGCCCCGACGTTGTCCGCGAACGGCCGGGCGCTCCCGGGCGCCAAAGACGCGCTGAACGACTTCGCCACGCACGGCGGCATCGTCCAGACGCTGGTCACCGGGAACCTGCCGGAGATCTCCGTGCACAAGCTGACCGCGTTCGACCTGCACGAACACGTCGACTTCGAGATCGGCGGCTACGGCTCGCTCTCGGCGCACCGGCCCGACCTGGTACCCGCCGCCGTCGGCCACGCCTCGAACAAGCACGGCACCGACTTCGCGCCAACGTCGGTCGTCGTCATCGGCGACACCCCGGACGACGTGCGGGCCGCACTCGACAACGGCGCCGTCGCGGTGGCCGTGGCGACAGGGCGGTTCAGCGCGGAGGAACTGGCCGACGCGGGCGCGCACACCGTGCTCGGAGACCTCTCCGACCTGGCAGCGGTACGTGCGGCCGTGCTCGGGAACGCCAACTAAGCTCGCTCCATGGCATACCCAGGCGGCAACGGCTGGCCGGAGCACCCGCAGCAGCCCCACCAGCAGCAACCCCCGCAGCAGGGATATCCGCCGCAGAATCCGCTTCAGTACGGCCAGTACCCGCAGGATCCCCAGCAGCAGTACTTCCAGCAGTTCCCGCAGCAGACCTATCAGGGTTTCGCGCCGGAACCACCGAAGAAGGGCAAGAAGGGCCTCTGGATCGGCTTCGGGGCGCTGGTCGTGGTCATCGCCGTCGGTGCCACACTGTTCTTCGTCCTGCGTGACGGCGACGATCCGCAGCCCCAGGCCGCTCCACCTGCTTCCTCCGCACCGGCGCCGCCGTCGTCCTCGGCGTCGAAACCGCCACCCGCGAGCAGCGGAGCCCTCAAGGACAACAAAGTCCCCTCGACGACACCCGGCTGGCAGGGGATCCTGTCAGCCAAGGACAAAACGGCCTACGACCTGCCCGCGACCGGTTGGGAGACCAAGCCCGGCCAGGTCGTCGGCTACAACGAGGGCGAGTTCAAGATGGTCATCCACGAGGCGTCGACGTACAAACTCGGCGCCTGCCCGACTGCCCGGGGTTCGAACCGCGGCGTCGTCGGCTTCGCCACCGCGGACCAGATCCCGGTCGAGAACGCCGCCAGGGGCGCTGTCCGGCTCTGGATCCAGTCCGCGACAGGCAAGTCCGACGTCCCGCTGCCCGACATCAAGCAGGTCCCGATCGCGAGCGGCTCGATCCAGGGGATCAGTTCGACCGGGACCTTCACCCCGGCCGAGACCGAGGAGTGCCGGGCACCGAGCGTGAAGGTCACCTCGGCCGCGTTCAAATCCGGCGACCAGACCATCTGCTTCGTCATGGCCTTCGACCAGGGCACACCCGACGCGCTGCCCGAGGCGGACGCGCAAAAGATCCTCGCGAGTCTGAGGCCACAGCAATGACCGGCCCCGGTGCGCGACCCGACGAACCGCGACTGTGGTCCGTCGATCCGCTCACCGGGCAACCGCTCGAAACCGAAGCCGAACAGACAAGGCCGCTTCCGGCCGTCCTGGACGCCGTCCCGCCGCGCCGTCGCCCTCGCCTCCTGCCGGCGCTGGGTGTCATCGGGCTGGCCGTCCTCCTCGTTGTCGGCACGACGGCCACCTACCAGGCCAAGACCACGGCCCCGCCGCCGTCCGCCGAGGACCTCGTCCTGCCCGATCCGGTGCTGCCCACCCGGATCAAACCGATGATCGCGGGCTGGCAACCGGTGCTGTCCGACGATCACCCGCTCGTTTTCGACGTCCCGCCGGACTGGAAGACCGAAAAACCCGACGTCGCCATCGGATTCGAGACACCGGCGGGCGACCTCGTCACCTTGCAGGGCGTCGCCAGGTACCGCCGCGACTTCTGCCAGGGCTCCGAACTCTCGGCGCGGGCGATGGCGGGGATCACCACCATCGACGAGGGCGAGGTCGGCGGCATCGCCCAGGCGGCGGAGGAAACGACCCTGCGATGGGCCGAAGCCGCGTATGGCTCCATCGGCGGCGGACAGGGCCCGAAAACCGAAATCGGCACGTCCGGGCCGGTGACCGTCCTCGAAGGCGGCGTGATCGCCACCGCCGTGACCACCACCGTCCTCCCCACCGCGAACGGACGGTGCCCGGCGCCGTCGGTCGCGATCACCGCGATCGCCCTCCCCCTTCGCGCTCTGCCCGGCTCCGGCCGCTACCACGTCCTTCTGGTACTCGCGGACCAGGAGATCCCCGGTGCGGTAGCCAGGGACGTCGTCCTCAAGATGGGTGAGAGCATCCGTCGGGAGTAGCACACCCCTAAGGGAAAAATGGGTCCCGTGCCGGATGTGTCGGACCGGCTCCACCGCCTACCTTGATGTCCATGCCAACAGGGGGAAGCGGGACGGCCGCGCCGGGCCGGACGCACAAGATCGCCACGGTGCTGAGGCACCGGCTGCCTTTCACCACCCTCGTCACGGTGACCATGCTCGCGCTCGCCTTGGCCACGGGCGCGCTCTGGTCCGCCGCCGAGGATCGCGCGGTGTACCCGTACATCGCCTATGGGTTGCCGTCGCTCGAATCAGGCCGGTGGTGGACGTTGCTGACCGGACCGCTGTTCGCGGTCGTCCCGCTGTACTACCTGCCGATGGTGCTCAGCTTCGCCTTGTTCGCCGGGTTCGCGGAATGGCGCCTCGGCACCCGCCGGGCGATGGCCGTCACCATCGGCGGCCAGTTCGTCAGCGTGCTGGTCGCGGTCCAGTTCCTCGCCTTGAGCCGCAACTCCGGCTGGGAGTGGGCGGAACGGGTCGCCGGCAGCCTCGACGTCGGGTTTTCCGGGGGCGCGCTCGCCGCGGTCGCGGTCGCCAGCGCCACCCTGCGCCCGCCGTGGCGACTGCGGTTGCGTGCCGGATTGTGCGTTTACGCCGGGATCGCGATCATCTTCGTCGGCACGCTCGCCGACCTCGTGCACTTCTTCGCCCTCGTGCTGGCCCTGCCGTTCGGGCGCCGGTTCCTCGGTTCGACGGACTCCACCCGCGAACGGCGGCCGAGCCTGCGCGAGTGGCGGTTCTACGCCATGGCCGGTCTGCTGGTGCTGACGGTCGCCGAACTGGTGATGTCCTTCGTGCCGGGCAACGGTCCCTTCGGTTCGTCCGAGGAACTTTCGCTGTCCACCTGGGAAGTCGTCATCCTGTGCCTGATCGTGATGCCGATCATGAACGGCCTGCGCAAGGGCAACCAGGTCGCCTGGTGGTGCGCGATGATCCTGACCTCGTTCGTCATCCTGCAGGTGATGGCCTACGGCGGGGTGCTCGCGCTGGCCGAGGTCCTCGGTGAGGACACCGGGCTTTCGGACCCGCCGCTGTTCTTCGTGGACAATCTGCTGTGGACGGTGGAGTTCGCACTCCTGATCGCCTCGCGAGGGGCCTTCCGCGTGCCGTCACGACGGAAGCGCCGCCGTCTCGGCCGGATGGGCAACCCCGCGCTGGCCCGCACGCTGCTCAGCCGTCACGGCGGAAGCACGCTCTCGTGGATGACGACATGGCCGCAGAACTCGTACTTCGTGACCGCGGACGGCAAGTCCTACCTCGCCTACCGTCGGCACGCGGGTGTCGCCATCGCCCTCGGTGACCCGATCGCCCCGGACGGCGCCGGTGACCGGACGATCACCGAGTTCATCACGATGTGCGAGAACACCGGGCTCGTGCCGTGCCTGTTCTCCGCCACCGGGAGCACCACCGCCAAGACCACGGAACTCGGCTGGAAGCAGGTCCAGGTCGCCGAGGACACCCTGATCGAACTGGAAACGCTGGAGTTCCGCGGCAAGCGCTGGCAGGACGTGCGGACCGCGCTCAACCGCGCCAAGAAGGACGGGATCGAGTTCCGGCTTGTCCGGCTCGCCGATCAGCCTCGTTCGGTGATCTCGCAGGTCCGCGCGATCTCCGAGGAGTGGATCAGCGACAAGGGCATGCCGGAAATGGGTTTCACGCTCGGCGGGGTCGACGAGGCGATGGACCCGGAGACCCGCGTCGGTCTGGCGGTGGACGCCGACGGCGTGGTACACGGCGTGACGTCGTGGCTGCCGGTCTACACCGGTGCCGGCGCCGTCGGAGGCTGGACGCTCGACGTCATGCGCAAGCGCGCTGACGGTTTCCGTCCCTCGATGGAGTTCCTGATCGCTTCGTCGTGCCTCGCTTTCCGCGAGGAGGGCGCGAAGTTCGTGTCGCTGTCCGGCGCTCCGCTGGCGGGCTCCGGCGAACCCGCGCACGCCGTCGAACGCGTCCTGGACGCGCTCGGCACGATGATGGAACCGTTCTACGGATTCCGTTCGCTGCACGCGTTCAAGGCGAAGTTCCAGCCGCGTCACGTCCCGCTGTACCTGGCGTTCCGCGACGAGGCGGATCTGCCGCGGATCGGGATCGCGCTCGGCCGGGCCTACCTGCCGAACACCGGACTGCTGCGGCTGGCCAAACTCGCCAGGTCCGGCAAGAGGCCTCAGCGCAGCGTCGAAGGCGGCGGCGTGATGGTCTTGCGGTCGGCTTCCGGAACGCCCCGGTAGGTCTTGAGGATCTTCAGGATCAGCTCGCGGTCCGCGCTGCCCTGTTCGTCGGAATCCGAATAGACGAGCAGGGCAGCGGACGCGTCTCCCATGTCCACCGCCTGTACGCCGACCAGAGCGCGCTTTGGGACGCAGGGGCCGGTCTGCGCGAGGGTCACCTCCGCGACGACGATGCTCGCGGGGACCTTCTTGCCGGTGCCCAGCGTGAACTCCGCCGCCTGCGCGGGTTCCGCGAGGATCTTGGCGGACAGCGGGCCGTCGTCAGGGTTGTACGCGCTCACCGCGAGGTCGTTCAGCGCTTTGGCCGCCGCGGCCGGCGCGTCGGGGAGCTTCACGGTCGTCAGGCCGCTGCCCCCGATCCGGCTGCCCTTGACCGCCGGGCAGTAGCCCTCGCCGACGAAGGCGCTGGAGAACATGCTGATGCCGGGGACGAGAGCGCTCTTCTCCCAGCCGTGGACAGTGCCCGGTTTCGGCGCCCAGTTCGGCGGGACGTCGTAGGCGACCTGGCCGTCCGCCCCGGCCACCGACTGCCAGCCTTCGGTCACCGGCGGAGCGACGACCCGAGGCGAAGGCGTGTAGACGACCGGGGTCCGGGTAGTCGGCGTGCTGCCGCTCGATGACCGATCCGAGCCGTTGTTCGCCAGTGCGGCGACCGCGATGACGCCGAGCGTGGCGAAGAGGCCGTACATGGCCCTTCGCCCGCTTCGCGACATCGGCTGCTTCGCCGACTTCTGCGGCTCGGGGGTGGGTTGGACAGGAGCGTTGAGCTCGGGCGACGGCGTGTAGCCGGGCGAGTCCGAGGGCTGATAGCCCCCGAACCCGCTCAGCGCCTCTTTGTCCTCATAGCCCGGTTCGTCCCCGCGCTTCTCGCCGAACAGGCCCATTACGAGCGGACGAGCTTGACCAGGTGCTCCACGACCGCGTCGACGGCGATCTCCTCGCGGTCGCCGGTGCGGCGGTCCTTGACCTCGACGACGCCGTTCGCCAGTCCGCGCCCGACCACCAGGATGGTCGGGACGCCGACGAGTTCGGCGTCCGCGAACTTCACGCCAGGGGAGGCCTTGCGGTCGTCGAGGACGACCTCGATCCCGGCGGCGTCCAGTTCGGCGGCGAGCTTCTCCGCGCCCGCGGAGACCGTCTCGTCCTTGCCCGCGATGACGACGTGCACGTCGAACGGCGCGACCTCGCGCGGCCAGATGATGCCGAGGTCGTCGTGGTTCTGCTCGGCGAGCACGCCGACCAGCCGCGAGATGCCGAGGCCGTAGGAACCCATGGTGATGCGGATGGGCTTGGAGTCCGGGCCCAGGGCGTCCAGCTCGAACGCGTCCGCGTACTTGCGGCCCAGCTGGAAGATGTGCCCGATCTCGATACCGCGCGCGGCGACCAGGGTGCCCTTGCCGTCGGGTGAAGTGTCGCCTTCGCGGACCTCGGCGGCCTCGATCGTGCCGTCGCCGGTGAAGTCACGGCCCGCGACCAGGTCGACCACGTGGTGGTCGCGCTCGTCGGCGCCGGTGACCCAGGCGGTGCCTTCGACGACGCGCGGGTCGAGCAGGTAGCGGACGCCGTTGTCCTTCAGTGCCTTCGGGCCGATGTAGCCCTTGACGAGGAAGGGGTTCTTCTTGAAGTCCGCTTCTTCGAGCAGTTCGAACTCGGCGGGCACGAGCGAGGCTTCGAGGCGCTTCGTGTCGACCTCGCGGTCACCGGGGAGACCGATGGCCAGCAGGTCCCACTCCTTCGCGCCCGGCCGGCGCGTCTTGACCAAAACGTTCTTGAGCGTGTCCGCGGCGGTGAAGGTGCGGCCGAGGTCGGCGGCGTTCAAGAACGCGACCAGCGACTCGATGGTCGGCGTGTTCGGCGTGTGGTGGGTCTTCGCCTCGGGCAGGCCCTCGATCGGCTTGGCCTCGGGAGCGGGCGTGGTGACCGCTTCGACGTTGGCCGCGTAACCCGATTCGGTGCTGCGGACGTAGGTGTCCTCACCCGTCTCGGCGACGGCGAGGAACTCTTCGGAGGCCGAGCCGCCCATCGCGCCGGAGGTGGCCTTGACGACGACGTACTCGATGCCGAGGCGGTCGAACAGCTTCGTGTAGGCCTGACGGTGCAGGTCGTACGACTTCGCCAAGCCCTCGTCGTCGAGGTCGAAGGAGTAGGAATCCTTCATGACGAACTCGCGGCCGCGCAGGATGCCCGCGCGGGGGCGCGCCTCGTCGCGGTACTTGGTCTGGATTTGGTACAGGACGACCGGGTAGTCCTTGTACGAGTTGTATTCACCCTTCACGGTGAGCGCGAAAAGCTCTTCGTGCGTCGGGCCGAGGAGGTAGTCGGCGCCCTTGCGGTCCTTGAGGCGGAACAGGGCGTCGCCGTACTCGGTCCAACGGCCGGTGGCCTCGTAAGGCTCCCTCGGCAGCAACGCGGGGAACTGGATCTCCTGCGCGCCGAAAGCGTTCATCTCCTCGCGCACGACGTTCTCGATCCGGCGCAGCACCCGCAGGCCCAGCGGCAGCCAGGAGTAGCCGCCCGGGGCGACTCGGCGGACGTAGCCGGCGCGTACCAGGAGCCGGTGGCTCGGTACCTCGGCGTCCGCCGGATCCTCACGCAGAGTGCGAAGGAACAACGACGACATCCTGGTGATCACTTCTGGGCTCCTCGCTGGAATTACGCGCTTAGACGTTCTGCGCAGCGTAGTCACCCCACCCCTGGCAGGTTCAACCGGTTATCGCGGGTGCCCGGTTTTGTCGGTGGGTGCCGCTAGCGTTCGGGGATGGGCATCAAGCTGGGCATGATCACGATCGACTGCGTGGATCCGCGCGGCCTCGCGGCGTTCTGGACGCAGGCGCTCGGAGTGGAAGTGGACCAGGACCACGGCGGAGAGTTCGTGATCCTGCGCTCCCAGGTGGAGAACGGACCCGTCTTCGGGTTCCAGCGCGTGCCGGAGCCGCGCGCGGGCAAGAACCGGGTCCACGTGGACTTCGGTACCGACGATGGCGAAAAGGAGGTGGAACGCCTGATCGGATTGGGTGCGAAGAAGCTGGACGAGCAGAAGGTGCCGGGCCTGGCCTGGACGGTGCTTGCCGATCCGGAGGGCAACGAGTTCTGCGTCGCGACCCACCACGGGTGACGCCGATCCCGATGGTCAGAATGGCGGCATGACGGAGCGAGCCATCCTGCCCTGGTCCGACGTCGAGCTGCCCCAGGGCCTGGCAGCCCGGTTGTACGACGGCACCGGTCCGTTTCCGGACGGCGACCTCGATGACGTCGAGGTCTACGTGCTCCCGTACGACACCGGCATGGAGCCGACGAAGCTGATCGCTCAGCTTCCGTCGCTGAAGCTCGTGCAGTCGCTCTCGGCCGGGGTGGAGAAGCTGTTCCCGCTGGTGCCGGCGGGGGTGAAGCTGGCCAACGGCCGCGGCCTGCACGACCTCAGTGTGGCCGAGCACGCGCTGGCGTTGATCCACGCGTCGCAGCGGGATCTGCCGCGTTGGTTCGCGCAACAGGCGAGGGGATCGTGGCAGCGTGAGCACACGCGCTCGCTGGCCGACAGCCGCGTCCTGCTGGTCGGCCACGGCTCGATCGGCCAGGCCATCGAGCGGCAACTGGCCGCGGCCGAAGCCGTCGTGACCAGGGTGGCGAGCACGGCCCGTCCCGCGGAGCGGGTACACGGCGTCGGCGAGCTGGCGGCGCTGCTGCCGTCCGCCGACATCGTGGTCCTGATCCTGCCCGAGACACCCGCGACCACGGGCCTGATCGGCGCCGCGGAACTCGCCGCGCTGCCGGACGGTGCCCTGGTGGTGAACGTCGGGCGAGGCTCGGCGGTCGACACCGCGGCGCTCACGGCCGAGACCGTCGCCGGGCGGTTGCGTGCCGCGCTGGACGTCGTCGATCCCGAACCGCTGCCGTCGGACCATCCACTGTGGACGGCGCCGGGCGTGCTCGTCACGCCGCACATCGCGGGCGGGTCCGCGTCGTTCTACCCGCGCGCGAAGCGGCTGGTCGCCGAACAGCTGCGCCGGTACGTCGCCGGGGAAGAACCGCTGAACGTAGTCGGCTGACAGGACCCAAGCGGCTGAAGGGGACTTTCCCCGCGTCTCACGCGGTGAAGGGCGCTTTCGTCGCATGGCATGCGGGGAAAGCGCCCTTCAGTCCGGTCGAACCGAGCGTCTAGGGCCAGTGCGTGCGGTAGGCGAGCCAGTCGCGCATGGCCGCGGCGAGACGGCGCTGCGCCGCGCGGACGCCGGTCGTCGCGGGTGGTTCCGGCAGACGGCACGCTCGTTCGGCGTGGCCTGTCAAGGCGACGCCGAACGCGGTGACCGCCCAGACCGGGACGCCGGTGAGCACGGGACGCCGCCGCAGCAGGCGGTCGACGTCGGCGGGCTCGTGCCCGGCGTCGAGCAGATACGGGACGAGCGCGACCAGATCCAGCCAGCCCGCGCCTCGCGCCGGGTAGCGCCAGTTGGTGACCAGTACCCGTCCTGGTCCGGTCCGCACCAGGTACTCGGGCTGGATGTCGTTGTGCAGCAACGTGTCCCCGGCCGACCAGGGATGCCAGGAAGTCTCCAGCTGGACGAGCCTGTCGAGGTTGCGGACGGCCCAGCCGTCGAGGTCGTCGGGCGGTTCCTTCGCCAGTTCGTGCCAGCCGCGCAGGATCGGGCCGAGATCGTCGAGCGCGTCCGGGACGTCGGACAGCGGGCACGGCGTGAGCGTGCGCCCGAGCGCGCCGAAGGTGGCCAGAACCGCGGAGAGGTCCGGCGACCCAGGGCGCAGGTTCGGCCTGGCGCCGTCGAAGTCGGCGAACGCGAGCACCAGCCATTCGCCATCCACAAAGGACAGCAACTGCGGCGTCGGCGCCTCCGGGGGCAGCCGCCGGGCGATGGCGGCCTCCATCCGGTAGCCGCCCGCTCGCGGACTGTACGCGGGGATCGCCTTCAGGAAGACCCAGCGATGACCACGTTCGAGTTCGAGCCTCGCGGCGACACCGCCGTCGAACTCCGGGGTCTGCCACAGCGAACGGCGGACCACCGACCCGAGCTCTCGCTCCACGGTGTCACGCGTCGCCGAAGGGAGGTCATGCCAGCCGAGGCGTGCGGAAACCGGCAACGCCCTACCACCCCCAGCGATCTCTCCGAGAAGATCGACTGTACCGAAATCCACCCTTTCGGGTATCAACCGGTCAGTTCACGATGGACTTCACGTACCCGGCCCAGCGCTGATGTTCGCTGAAGCCGACACGCTCGTAGACACCGAGGGCGCGGTGGGTGTTGTCCTGATCGACGTTGAGCGAAGCCCGCTGGAAGCCCTTCGCCTTGGCCTCGACGATCGTGTGCCCGAGCAGTGCGCCCGCGATGCCGCGCCCGCGGAGGGCCGCGTCCGTCGCGACGTGACTTACGTACAGGTCCTTCACGCCCGTAGCAGCCGCGTCGGAGGCGAAGAACGCGCTCAGCACCATCGCGACCACTCGGTCGCGCTCCGGGCTCAGCAGCAGGAACGACAAGTCCGGCTGGAAGTCCTTCCCGCCGACCACCAGATGCCGCCAGGCCTCCGGAGACTGCTCCGTGCTCCCCCAGTGGTCCGCGAAGGTCTCGTTGCGAGACCGAAGGGTGAAGGCCTCGTACTTGTCCTCGTACGTGACGAGCGGGAACTCTTCGGGCAGCGGCTTCACCGGCGGGATCGAGCCGAGGTCGGCACGCATGTCGACGAACCACCGGGCGTGCTCGTACCCGGAGCCTGCCAGGACTTCGGAGAGCCAGCGCTGCTTGGTGTTGGCCGCGGCGTGCAGTTCCAGTGGCACGTCCGGGTGGGACTTCGCGTGGAGCCGCTTCCCCGCCTCCTCGAACCAGCCGGTGAGGTGCGCGGCGATCGCGTCGTCGCGGTACTCGGGGTGGACGAGCGTCTCGGCCCGCATCATGTGCACCGGATTCGCCGCGTCACGTCGCCTGAGCAGACCGTAGGCGACCAGCTTGTCGCCATCCCAGGCGCTGGTGGACGCGGTCGGCAGGTCGACGGTCGGCGTGCCGATCTCTTCGGCGAGATCTTCCGCGCTGTAGTGCTCCTCGATCGGCTCGACACGCTCAGCCGCGGCGAAGGTCTCGGCCAGTCGCGGCATGTCGTCCAGGGTCAGCGGGCGCCAGGTCAAGCTCATACGGACGAGGCTAAGCCCGCGCCTCGGGGTGACGCACTCCATTTAGTTACGCTTTCGTGGTGCTCGTGCTCCTCCCCCCTTCCGAAACCAAGGCCGCCGGAGGCACCGGTGCGCCGCTGGACCTCGGCGCGCTGTCGTTCCCGGAACTGAACCCGACCCGGGCGAAGCTGGCCGACGCGCTGGCCGAACTGGCGGGCGATGTCCCGGCCAGTGTCGCCGCACTCGGCATCACGCCGCGCCAAGCCGACGAGGTCGCCCGCAACGCCGAGCTGTGGACCTCACCCACGATGCCGGCGCTACGCCGCTACACCGGGGTGCTCTACGACGCGCTCGACGTCAAGTCGTTCACCAAGGCGACGCTGGCGAAGGCCGAGAAGCGCCTCGCCGTCGCTTCGGCACTGTTCGGCGTGGTCGCGGCCACCGACCCGATCCCCGCGTACCGGCTTTCCGGTGGGAACACGCTGCCGTCGTTCGGGACCGTTCGCAGCGTGTGGAAGCCGACGCTCGAACCAGTGCTCCAGGGCGTCGAAGGGCTCGTCGTCGACCTGCGCTCCGGGACCTACTCGGCGCTCGCGAAGCTCCGGCCGGACGCGGTGACCGTGCGCGTCGTGACCGAGGACGCCAAGGGCAACCGGACGACGGTGAGCCACTTCAACAAGGCTTACAAGGGAAAGCTGGCTTCGGAGCTGGTGAAATCCCGCAGCGAGCCGTCCACTGTGGAACAGCTGCTGCGAGTGCTGTCGAAGGCGGGCCTCGACGTCGAGCGCACCGGCGACCACAGCCTGGAACTACTCACCGGGGATTGACCCGACGGACAACTCACGTGGCGAATCCGGCCGCGGTCGTGTTCTCCGTCCAATCACGCGTGTCGTCCATCCAATCACGGGTGTCACGCGCATTAGTTCCGTACCCCTACGGGCTTCTTCCTCGGTTGTTCCGCCAGGTGCACATGCGGAAAGTGATTTCCAGCCACCTGGAAAGGAACCACCGTGAACAGAAGACAACGGCTACTGGGGATCGCCACCGCCACCCTCGGCTGCCTCTCGGTCCTCCTGCCCGCGCCCGCGGCCGCCGCGAACCTGACCGCCGTCACTCCGACGGATCAAGCGATCGTCCCCGGTGGACCGCAGACGAACTCCATCGGCGGCACCCCCGCCTCGGTCAAGGACCACCCGTTCATCATCGCGGGCCTGCGCCAAGGCGGGACGCGGCCGCAGGGCCAGACCTGCACCGGCTCGGTCGTCGCGCCGCGCAAGATCCTGATCGCCGCGCACTGCAAAGCGGCCGACGGTGAGAAGAGTTTCCTTTACGGGCTGGACGATCTCAACGCGGGCGGCGGGACGCGGATCGGCGTCGTCAGCTATGACATCCACCCGAAGTACGTGAACTTCGACCAGGGTTACGACGTCGCGGTCGTCACCACGGACGCCGACATCCCGGTGCCGGGCGGGCAGTACGCGAAAGTCGCGACGTCGGCCGACACGGAGCTGAACAAGCCGGGCAAGTCCGGGCTCGGGCTGGGCTACGGCAAGAAGAACCACAACGACAGTCCCGCGAACGTCGAACTGCACAAGTTCACCCTGCCGATCGTGCAGGGCAGCAGCTGCAACGGTGTCGGCGCGGGCTTCAAGGACGCCACGATGATCTGCAGTGGCTACAGCGACGGCCACGTCACGATCCTGCCGGGTGACAGCGGCGGGCCGCTGATCGTGGACGGCAAGGTCGTCGGCGTCGCGTCGTGGAGCCGCAGCGACTTCAAGTGGTACAGCGTGTACGGCAGGCTCAACAACGACATGGGCGACTGGGTCAAGGAAAAGATCGGTGCGCCGCAGAACCCGGAGAAGTTCTCCCTCGGCGTGACGCCGTCGTCGCTCAAGGCCGAGCCGGGCAACTACGTTTCCGCCACGGTGACCAGCAAGCCGGGCAAGGACGGCACGGAGAAGGTCGACCTGACCGCGACCGGACTTCCGGACGGCGCGAAGGCCACGTTCCAGCCCGCGTCCATCAACTCGGGCGACTCGGCGAAGGTGACCATCGAAGTTCCCGCCGGGACGGCCGAAAAGGACTACGCGGTCACGATCTCCGGTAAAGGGACCACCGACACGGCGACCGCGAACCTGACGCTGACCGTCGGCGACGGCGGGCCGCAGCCCGGCGAACTCCAGGTGAGCGTGAGCCCCGGCAGCGGGACCACCCAGCCCGGGTTCTTCAGCAACGTCAAGGTTTCCGCCACCGGCGGGACCGGCATGATCACGCTGTCGGCGGCCGGACAGGGCCTGCCGTTCGCACCGTTCTTCACCCCGAAGACGATATCGAGCGGCGGTAGCTCGACCATGCAGGTGGTCGCGCCGTTCCAGCGCGGCACCTACCCGGTGACCGTCACCGCGACGGACTCGGCTGGCAAGACCGCCACCGCCACGTACACCCTGACCGTCCAGTAAGCAGATGCGCGTAAGGCCCCCTTCCCTCGGTTGAGCCAAGGGAAGGGGGCCTCCACGCGCTAGACGTCAGCCACGTGATGTTGTCGGGTCCTGCGCCACCGGACTCGACGAATCGGCGGACGGCTTCGCGGACCTGGTCGACCGGGATTTCGGCGCTGGCGGGTACCGCGCGAACATGTGCCTGCTCGTCGTACTCGACGGTCCCCGGTGAGTCTGCAGAATGGCAGGTGTGACAAACCCGCGAGCGCCGTTGACGCCTACGTCGAGGACTTCGCCGGATTCCTCGTGTTCGACAGCGGCCATCCGCGGCAACTCGCCAGGGTCCTGGGCTTCGGCCATGCGAGAAGCAGCGCGTCCGCATCGGCCGGACTAACGAGTTCTTCCCCTTCGCGGGTGTAATAGGCGATTACCGCCATCGTGGTGAAACCCTTCCGGTGTAGGTCTTCACGAGGCCTTACGTCCCGTACACGGTGATTGTGTAGTCCTCGGGAAGGACAGCGGGGAGCAGCCTGTCACAGCCGTACGGACCACCACACGGCCTGTTGTATCACGACGGTGATATGCCTCGAAGAAGTATCGGACTCACGAGGGTAGCGTTCTTCGACAAGCGCCGCGTCGACCTTCTGTTCAGGACCGGGAAAGCACCGCCATCGCGGCATTGTGCCCAGGAATCCCCGAAACACCACCACCCCGCACCGCCCCGGCGCCACAGAGCAGCACCCGCTCGTGCTCCGTCTCGACACCCCATTGCCCCACCTGAGCAGCATCGGCCGCGTAAGGCCACGACAGATCCCGGTGGAAGATGTGCCCCGCGGGCAACCCCAGCTCAGCTTCGAGGTCCAGCGGCGTCTTCGCTTCCACGCACAACCGCCCGTCCGGAGCCCGCAGCACGCAGTCCTCGATCGGCTCGGCGAGCACACTGTCCAAAGAGGACAAAGTCGCTCGCAACGCCTCCTCGCGCACGGCGTCGTTGCGTCCCTCGAACAACCGCGCGGGCATGTGCAACCCGAACAGGGTCAACGTCTGCACACCGGCGGCCTGTTCGGCCGGGCCGAGGATCGACGGGTCGGTCAGCGAATGGCAGTAGATCTCGCACGGCGGCAGCGACGGGATCTCACCCGCGGCGGCCTCGGCGTAGGCCGTCGCCAGCTGCTCGTAGCCCTCATTGACGTGGAACGTGCCCCCGAACGCCTCGCGCGGATCGACGCTCGCATCACGCAGCCGCGGCAGCCGTGACAGCACCATGTTCACCCTGAGCTGTGCGCCTTCCGGCGCCTCCGGCGGCTCCTCCCCCAGCAACTGCGCGAGCGTCCGCGGCGCGACGTTGGCCAGCACGTGGCCGCCGCGCACGGTGAATTCGTCATCACCCAGGCGATGACGCACTGAGCCGTCCGGGTCGATGGACAGCACCTCGGCGCCGGTCACCAGCCGAGCCCCGGCCGCCCGCGCGGCCGACGTGAGCGCGCCGGTCACCGCGCCCATACCGCCCACCGGAACGTCCCAATCGCCGGTCTCGTTGCCGATCACGTGGTACAGCAGGCAAAGGTTCTGCCGAAGATCGCCGGCGTCGGCGAAAGTCCCGATCAGCGCGTCGGTCAGCACGACGCCGCGGACGGTGTCGTCGTCGAACAGTTCGGTGAGCGTTTCGGAGACCGGCCGCTCGAAAAGCGCGTCCCAGGCCTCCGGCTCGATGCCCGAACGCAGCTCCTCCCTGGCGAGCAACGGTTCGGTCAGGGTGGGGAACGTCCGCTCCGCGACACGGGACGTCATCGCGTAAAACCGTTGCCACGCCTCGAAGTCCTTGGTTGACCCGGTGAGCGCGGAGAACGACGACGCCGTCCGGCCGTCGTCGCCCGTGTCGACAAGGAGACCGCTCTATCCGACCGGGGTGTACGACGACAGCCGCCGCCGACGGAGATCGAGTCCGAGCCCGAGGTCCGCGATGATCTTTCGCGGCAGCAGGCTCATCAGGTACGAGTACCGCGAAAGCCGGACGTCGACGCCGGGAAACGCGCGGAAGGACACCGCCGCCCCGCCCACCTCGTCACGGCGTTCCAGCACCAGCACCGAACGGCCCGCCCTGGCCAGGTAGGCCGCCGCCACCAGGCCGTTGTGCCCGCCACCGACGATCACAGTGTCGACCACGTCGTACGACTCCATCAAAAGCCTCCCAGCGAAAACGACAGTACGCCGCGGTCATCGTGACCACGGCGCACCGCCGTTCGCAAGGACTCAGAAGGTGATGGAGAAGCCTTCGATCGTCCCGCTGTCGAACCGGTGAACGTCACGGACCCGCAGCTTCCAGGTCCCGTTCGCCGGTTCGGACGAGGCGTTCACCGAGTACGACGTGTGCACGCCGCTCGCCTCGCCGATCCCTCCCGCTGGCTTCAGCGCGAACACCGCGCCGCTCGGCCCGACCAGATCGATCGCCAGGTCACCGGTGTAGGTGTGCGCGATGTCGACCTTGACCGGCAGCGTCGCCGACGCCTTGCCGTCGCAGCCTTCCTGCGTCACCGAACTGGTCACCGCGTCACCCGCGTCCGGAATGGACACCGGCGTCGTGTTGGACTTGGCCCCGCACTTCGGACCGGGGCCGCCACCGCCGATGAACGACACGTTCAGCAGCTTGTTCACCGTCCCGCCCGGCAGGCCCTTGAGTACGCCGTCCGAGGCGTTGTTCACCAGCGCGTCCCGCGTCTGCTGCGCGGTGGCACCGGAGTTGGCGGACAGGTACAGCGCCGCCGCGCCCGCCACATGCGGCGTGGCCATCGAAGTCCCGCTCATGTTCGCCGAACCACCGTTGGACGTGGACAGCGACGTGATGTTGCTGCCAGGGGCGAAGATGTCCACGCAGGAACTGTGGTTGGAGAACGAGGACTTGTTGTCGTTCTCGTCCGAGGCGCCGACCGTGATCGCCTCGGGGATCCGCGCGGGGCTGACGTTGCAGGCGTTCTGGTTCTCGTTGCCCGCCGCCACCGCGTAGACGAAGCCCGCCGCGATGGACTTCTTGATGACGTCGTCGCCGAGCCCGACCTGGTCCATCCGCAGGCTCAGGTTCGCCACCGCCGGTTTGGTGCCGTTCGCGGTCAGCCATTCGGCCGCGTCGACGATGGCGGAGTCGGGACCGTTGCCCGAACAGTCGTTGCCCAGCACCTTCAGCCCGACGAGCTTGACCTTCTTGGCCACGCCGTAGGTCTTGCTGCCGATGGTGCCCGCGGTGTGACTGCCGTGCCCGTTGCAGTCCTTACCGTTACCGCCCACGAAGTCCTTGCCGATGGACGCGCGCCCCTCGTACTCGGGGTTCTCCGGGTTGATCCCGGTGTCCATGTCGTACGCGGTGACGCCCTCCCCGGTATTCGAGTAGGTGAAGCTCTTGTCCCGCGGCAGGTTCTTCTGGTCGATCCGGTCGAGACCCCAGGTGGGGTCGGTCTGGGTGCCGACGGCACGCGCGGTGCCGTCCTGGTAGACCGCCTTGACCGCCGGGTCGGCCGCGAGCCGCCGGGCCTGCTGCTCGGACATGCCCTTGACCGAGAAGCCGCGGAGCACGTTCTTGTACGCCGACCGGACTTCGCCGCCGTAGCGGCCGGTCAGCGCGGCCGACGACTGCTCGACCGCCATGGCGCCGACCTCGTGGAGCTCCACGATGTACTGGTCCCCGTAATGCTGATTCGCCTGCACGACAACGCCTTCCGCCTCCGTGGCGAGGGCGTTGCCCGCGGCGAGCGCGGCCAGCGCGGTGGCCGCGACGGCCACCAAACCGGCCCGCACGCCGCGGCGCATCAGAGACCCGCCACGTTCAGCAGCTTGTTGGTCGAACCGGTGCCCGGGCTCTTCACCACACCGCTGGTGGCGGCGTTGGCCAGCCCGGAGGCGACGGCGGCGGGGTTCGCCGACGGGTTCGAGGTCAGGTAGATCGCGGCCGCGCCGGCGACGTGCGGGGTCGCCATCGAGGTGCCGCTCATCTGCTGGGTACCGCCACCGTTGCGCAGCGAGGTGATGCTGGTTCCCGGCGCGAAGATGTCGGTGCAGCTGCCGTAGTTCGAGAACGACGACCGGCGGTCGTCGCTCTGCGTGGCGTTGACGGTGATGGCCTCACGCACGCGGGCCGGGCTGGTGCCGCAGGCGTCGGTGTTGGAATTCCCGGAGGCAACGGTGTTGGTGATGCCTGCCGAAACCGCGCGGCGCACGGCGGAGTCCACACCGGAGTCGGCCGGTCCACCGAGGCTCATGGTGAGCACCGACGGGCCCTTGGCGTTCTTCACGACCCAGTCGATCCCGCTGATGATCTGCGAGTACTGGCCGCTGCCCTGGCAGTTCAGCACGCGGACCGCGACGATCTTGGCGCCCTTGGCCACGCCGTAGGTGGCGCTGCCGACCGTGCCGGCGACGTGCGTGCCGTGACCCTGGCAGTCACGGGCGTCACTGTCGTTGTCGATGAAGTCGTATCCACTGGTCGCGCGGCCGCCGAACTCGGACTGGCGGTAGTCGACACCGGTGTCGAGGACGTAGACCGTCGCCCCGGCACCGTCGTTGGGGTACGTGTACTTCTTGTCCAGCGGCAGGTTCTTCTGGTCGATCCGGTCGAGGCCCCAGGTCGGGTTGTTCTGGGTACCGGTCATGTGCGCGACGGCGTCCTGCTGGACGAAGTCGACGGCCGCGTCGGCGGCGAGCCGCTTGGCCTGCGCCTCGGTCATCTTCGCCGAAAAGCCGTTCAGCGCGGCACTGTAGGTGGCCTTCACCTGGCCGCCGTACTTCGCCGCGAGGCCGGCGTCGCCGCTCTTCAGGAAGACGATGTACCCGTCCGTGACGGCTCCCGGCACACCGGCGCCGCGGATCTGCCCCTCGGCGGCCGTGGCAGATCCGGCGAAGGCCAGCGAGGCCGCTACACAAGCGCCGGTGAGCACCGCACCCGCGATCCGGTGACGTCGAAGTTCTCCACGCATTTCCTGAGCTCCGTTCACTCGAACAGGTGGTTCGCGCCGACAGGAATCCGGGCCGACGCCGTGACGAACAGTCACGCTTCACCCACTTTCGGGTGGCGGGACCTGCGCGAACAAGCGAGGCAACGGTCCGTAGGACTACGTATCTAATAGGGAAAATCACCATCCCTACGAAAGTTGTGTGACCGTCCGAGCGGGTTCCGTGATCGCCGAACACGCGCTTAAGCTGCGTTCACTCGAACGGTGTTGTTCGTGAAGCGGGGGTGACCCGGCATGGTGATCGGTGGCTGCCGACGCAGGACGAGTTCGCCCGTGCTCGTCGGCCGTGATGCGGAACTACGAGAGATCCTCGACGGCGCGATGCGCTCGCCGGCGGTGATCATGCTCGAAGGCGAAGCGGGCGTGGGCAAGACCCGGCTCGCCACCGAACTGCTGGCCTGCCCCGAACTGGCCGGGCGTCCGGTCCTCACCGGAAGCTGCCAGCCGCTGCGCGAGCCCTTCCCGTACGGCGTGGTCTTCGACGCGCTCAAGGACGTCCGACCGGCACGCGAACTCAACCCCGTGACCGGTGTACTCGGCCCCTACCTGCCGGAACTCGCCGCCTTCCTGCCCGCTCCGCCACCCCGGCTCGGCGATCCGAGGGCCGAGCGGCACCGGCTCTTCCGCGCCGTCCGGGAACTGCTCGGCTCGCTGGGACCACACGTCCTCCTCATCGAAGACCTCCACTGGGCGGACGACGGTTCCCGCCGCCTGCTGCGGTTCCTGATGACCGACCCGCCCGCCGGCCTGACCCTCCTGCTCACCTACCGGCGTGAGGAAACGCCCGGTGGCATCCCGCTCGGCAGCGCCTACCGGGCCGCTCCCGGCACCGAGCACGTGCTCGTCGCTCTCCGCCCCCTGGACCGCGACGGCGTCCAGGCACTGGTGTCGGCCTTGCTCGGCGAGGCGAACGTCTCGGCCGAGTTCGCGGCGCGGCTGCACGAGCGGACCGCGGGAATCCCGTTCGTGGTCGAGGAGATCGTGCACGCGATCGGGGGCATCGAGGGCGCGGTGCACGCCGACGGCGCGACCGCGCGGCGTCTGCTCGACGCGGTCGAAGTCCCGGCGCTGCTGCGCGAGGCGACGGTCGAACGCCTCTCCGCGCTGCCGCCCGCCGCCCGGCGGATCACCGAGGCCGCCGCCGTCCTCGGCACACCGTCCACTTCGGACCTGCTGGCCGCCGCGGCGGCCCTCACCCCCGAACGCGCCCACCCCGCCCTGGTCCTCGCCCTCGAACGCAACGTCCTGGTGGAGACCGGCGATGGCGAATACGGCTTCCGGCACGCGCTCGCCCAGCAGGCCGCCTACCGCACCATCCCCGGCCCCGACCGCCAGGAACTGCACCGGCGCGCCGCGCGGCTGTTGCGCGACCGCCTCCCGCAGTCCCTGGTGCGGCTCGCCGAACACTGCCGCAAGGCCGGCGACCGGGCCGGTGCCCTGAAATACGGCGAAGCGGCCGCCGATCAGGCGTCGGCGGTCGGCGATCTCGCCACCGCGACGGATCTGCTCCGCACCCTGCTCGACGAACCGGGCCTGCAACCGTCCGATGTGGACAGACTCGCGGTCAAGTTCAGTTCGGTGGCGTGCAACGGTCTCGGTCAGACCGAAGTCATCCCGGCGCTGGAACGGCTGCTCACCGACGGCAGGCTGTCCGGACGGCTGAGCGGCGAGGTCCGGCTGGGCCTCGGGCTCCTGCTGGTCCGCCAGGCGGGCGGGCTCGAGGCGGCCAGGACGGAGATCGAACTCGCCGTCAACGACCTCCCCGACCGGCCCGACCTCGCCGGACGCGGGATGGGCGTCCTCGCCCAGCCGTGGGTCGGCTCGACCCCGCTGCCGGAGCACCGGCGATGGATGGATCGTGTGGACGGGCTCATCGACCTGGCCACCGACCCGCGCCTGAAGATCATCCTGCTGGCCAACAACGTGGCGTCGCGGCTGCACATCGGGGACGCGCGCGGCTGGGACATGCTGGACCGGGCGCCCACCAGTGTCGCCTCGGCCGACGAGCAGCGGCATCTGGCGCGGTTGCATTGCAACAGCGCCGACGCCTGTGCCTGGATCGGCCACCACCGTCGCGCCAGAAGCCTGCTGCGCAGCGGCATGCAGCTGGCCGCCGACTGCGGGGCGCCGTACGTCGTCAGCACCGCCCGCGCGACCGCGGTCCACACCGACTGGCTCACCGGGAACTGGGACGGCCTCGCCGAACGGGCCGACGCGCTGATCGACGAATACCGCGACCTCCTGCCGGTGACCAGCGAACTGTGCCTGGTGCTGGGCCTGCTCGCCGCCGCCCGCGGCGAATGGGACGAAGCCGCGGTCCGGTTCGCCGGGACAGCGGCGGACCAGCCGGAGAACGCGTACACGCCGGTCGCGATCGCCGCGCACGCCGGGATGGCGGGCATGCTGCTCGCGCAGGACCTCGGCGAGGCCGCCGTCACGCAGGCCGAGAAGGGACTGGAACTCTTGCGCGCCAAGGGTGTCTGGGCCTGGAGCGCCGACCTGATCGTGGCCGCCGTCGACGCGTACTGCGCCACCGGGCTGGACGCCGCGGCGCAAGCGCTGACCGACGAGTTCGAACGTGAGATCGGCGACCTCGACGCGCCGTCCACCCATGCCGCGCTGGCCGCGAACCGCGGCCTCATCGCCGCGTCCCGGGGCGACCACGAGGCGGCGATCGAGGCCTTCGAGCAGGCACGGACCCGCTACGACGCCCTTCCAGCGCCGTATCACGCGGCGCTGATCGCCGAACGGGCCACGCGCTGCCGACTGGCCTGCGACGAGGACGTCGCCGAGACGTTCGCCGCGCTCGCCGAAACGTTCGACCACCTCGGCGCCACCCGCGACGCCGCGCGCTGCCGCCACGCCTTCCGGTCCACTGGCGCGGTCGCCCCCTCACGGCGCGGCCGCCGGGGCTACGGCGACGAACTGTCCCCGCGCGAACGCGACGTCGCCCGGCTGCTGGCCGCCGGGCATACGAACCGGGAGATCGCCGAGGTGCTGTTCCTGTCCCGGCGGACGGTGGAACAGCACGTCGCGAGTGTGTTGCGCAAGCTGAAGGTGCGGTCCCGGGGTGAGCTGGCGGGGCTGCGTTCGGCTTAGGAGTCGTGAGCGAGGCCGGTGGCCGGGTGAAGGCTCCCTTCGCCGCGTCCGATGCCACGAAGGACGCCCTCGGCCCTGGTCAGACACGGAGTCGTGAGTGGCGATTCGGGTTAAAGCCATGAGTGTCCGAGATACCTGCTGGATTCTGGGCGCGAGTGATCGCCGATTCGGTCCGTGAAGACCCGACGGCCGTGTCGTGAAAGCCACTTCCGGGACGTCAGACGTCGCGAAAGGGGCTTTCGCGACACCCACCCCGCGACCGACACCGAAGAACGGCACGTGCACGCCACGTTTGCCTTACTCCTCATTAATTCGGTTGCGCGCGTCCGGCGGTGTCCAGGATGATCGGGCTCGATCCGGCAGGGAGCCGGTGGATGCGACAGGGAGGTGCGTCGTGCAGATGACTGTCCGGGGCGTTGGCCGCCCCCATCCACTCGCCCCTCGCGGCTGAGCCACGACGCTCGCCCGGTGGGGCATCCCTGACTAGGAGAACCCACCAGTGCGCAAGCACGATCTCGAAGAGTCCTACGAACAACGTCCACGCCGCACCCGTCGCGCCCGTTTCGACGACGAGCCCGAACCCACCCGCGGCGGACGGCTCACCGAAGCCGAACGCGTCCGGCTCGCCCGGCTGCGCGAGGACGCCTACACCGAAACCGCCATCCCCGACGGCGCCGACCGTTGGAGCACCTGGGGAGACGCCGAGCAGGGGCCGCAGCCGCGGCCGGACTGGGTGATCACCGAACTGGCGGCGGTGGACACCGAACTCGGCATCCTCAAAACCGGCAAGGAGGCCGACGTCCACCTCGTCCGGCGCAACCTGCCCGGCACCGAGGGCACGGTGCTCGCGGCCAAGCGGTATCGCAGTGGCGAACACCGGTTGTTCCACCGCGACGCCGGCTACCTCGAAGGCAGGCGGATGCGGCGTTCGCGGGAGATGCGGGCCATGGAGTCGCGCAGCAGCTTCGGCCGCAACCTCATCGCCGAACAGTGGGCGGTGGCCGAGTTCACCGCGCTGAGCAGGCTCTGGACGGTCGGCGCGCCCGTGCCGTACCCGGTGCAGCGCGACGGCACCGAGATCCTGCTGGAATTCCTGGGTGACGGTGAGACCGCCGCGCCGCGGCTGGCGCAGGTCCGGCCGGAACCCGGGCAGTTGCGGGAACTGTGGTTCCAGACCGCGGCGATGCTGGAACTGCTGGCGTCGCAGGGTCTCGCGCACGGCGACCTCTCGGCGTACAACCTGCTCGTCCACCGCGGGCAGCTCATGGTGATCGACCTGCCGCAGGTGGTCGACATCGTGGCCAACCCCGGCGGGCTCGAGTTCCTCGCGCGCGACGTGCGGAACATCGCCACGTGGTTCCACTCACGGGGACTGCCCGAGCGACTGACGGCGGTCACGGAGCTGATCGAGGAACTGCAAGAGGTCGCCGGGTTGCGTTGACCGTCCACAGTGTCATGAAAGGGTCTTTCCTGACGTGATACGTCAGGAAAGACCCTTTCATGACACCCCAGGAGAAGCGGCGGTGGAGACCCTGCCCACAATCGGTCCCTCCGGTTGGGAGGCCGGATAACGGTCCGGTACAGTAGTGCTAGACCGCATCGGCGGCGTGGATCAGTGGTGTCCGTCGCTTCCAAAGCCAACCGAATGGCTCGCGGTATCCTTATCAATCAAGTGGCGCGCGGTGTCCTACAGACGCGGTGTGCCGGGTTCGTCCCTGTGAACGCCCATCTGTGCACACCATCTTGCCCTGCCTGCGTGCGGGCAGCCCGGGCCTCCTTGTGACGTGCCACGTCCGAGAGGCATTTGTGACAGTCACGTTCAACTCCGGCCACGTCTCACCGTCGGCGCGTCAGCACCGCAGCAAGCCGCGCACCCGCCCCACGGGTGACGCGATGCTGCGCGACGACGCCGTCGAGACGGTCAAGGCCACGACCTGGGCGGAGCTCGGTCTTCCCGAGCCGCTGCTGCGGGCGCTGGCCGACTCCGGTATCACCACCCCCTTCCCGATCCAGTCGGCGACCATCCCCGACGCGCTCGCCGGCCGCGACGTGCTGGGCCGCGCCCAGACCGGTTCCGGCAAGACCCTGGCCTTCGGCCTCGCGATGCTGACCCGGCTCAACGGCGGCCGCGCCCGTCCGAAGCACCCGCGTGCGTTGATCCTGGTCCCGACCCGTGAGCTGGCCATGCAGGTCGCCGACTCGCTGACCCCGCTGGCCAAGTCCCTCGGCCTGTGGTGCCGCACCGCCGTCGGCGGAATGGCCTTCACCCGCCAGGCCGACGCGCTTTCCCGCGGCGTCGACCTGCTGATCGCCACCCCCGGCCGTCTGTCGGACCACGTCCGCCAGGGCACCGCGTCGCTGTCGGACTGCAACTTCATCGCGCTCGACGAGGCCGACCAGATGGCCGACATGGGCTTCATGCCGCAGGTCCGCGAGATCCTCGACCTGACCCCGCGTGACGGCCAGCGCCTGCTGTTCTCCGCCACCCTCGACGGTGACGTCGACCGCCTGGTCCGGGCGTACCTGACGAACCCGGTCACGCACTCGGTGGCCCCGTCGACCGCCAGCGTCACCACCATGGACCACCACGTGCTCCAGGTGTCGCATCAGGACAAGCAGGACATCATCACCGAGATCGGTGCCCGCGAGGGCCGCACGATCATGTTCGTCCGCACCAAGCACCACGTGGACCGCCTCACCGAGCGCCTGCGCGAGAAGGGCGTCCACGCGGCCGCTCTGCACGGCGGCAAGACCCAGGGTCAGCGCAACCGGGTCCTCTCGGACTTCAAGGAGGGCTTCGCGCCGGTGCTCGTCGCCACGGACGTCGCCGCGCGCGGTATCCACGTCGACGACATCTCGCTGGTGCTGCACGTCGACCCGGCCGCCGACCACAAGGACTACCTGCACCGCGCCGGCCGCACCGCGCGCGCCGGGGCGTCCGGTGTCGTGGTCACCCTGGTCACCAACGACCAGCGCCGCATGGTGCGCCGGATGACCGACCGCGCCGGTGTCCGCGCCGAGCAGACCACGGTCCGCCCGGGCGACGCCGAGCTTTCCCGCATCACCGGTGCGCAGCAGCCCAGCGGTGAGCCGGTCATCGAGCGTCGTCGTGAGTCCCCGCGTCGCGGCGGTGGCCGTGGCTACGGTGGCAGCGACCGCGGTGGCTACCAGGGTTCGCGTGAGGGCGGACGCGAAGGCGGCCGTCCCGGCGGCTTCCGCGGCCGCCCGCGTCGTGGCGAGTCCGGTGGCGGCAGCGGCCGCCCGCAGCGTCCGGGTAGTCGCCCGCGTCGCAGCTTCGACAGCTGACACCCGTGATTTAACGGCGCACTCGCGTGATCAGACGGACGACACGCCCGGCGGGACTCCCGCTGAACGTGTCGTCCGTTCAAGCACGTGTGTCGTCCTGCGGGGACCACCACGTCCATCGGGAAACGGCGGGTGGGAGACTGCGGGACGTGACTTCTCCCGGCCCCGCTCCCCAGAACCTCCCGCCCGAGCAGGTTTTCGACTGGCTCGACGTGGAGGCGGAGAAGCGGGCCGAAGCCGGGCTGGTGCGCAAGCTGCGTATCCGGCAGGCACAGGAACCGGGGCTGGACCTCGCGGGCAACGACTACCTCGGGCTCGCCAGGGACAAGCGCGTCGCCGGTGCGGCCGCGGCCGCCGCGTTGCGCTGGGGCGCCGGGGCGACCGGTTCCCGTCTCGTCTCCGGCACCACCGAGGTCCACGCCGAACTCGAGCACGAGCTCGCCCGCTTCTGCGGCACCCAGGCCGCGCTGGTCTTCTCGTCCGGCTTCACCGCGAACCTCGGCGCCGTCACGGCACTGTCCGGCGCGGATTCCGCGATCGTCACGGACAAGTACATCCACGCCTCGCTGATCGAAGGCTGCCGTCTGTCCCGCTCGGACATCGCCGCTGTCGCGCACAGCGAACCGGGCGCTTTCAAGCACGCGCTCGCGACCCGACGCAAACCACGCGCGCTCGTCGTCACCGATTCCGTGTTCTCCGTCGACGGCGACATCGCCCCGCTGGAGCAACTCGCCGGTGTCTGCCGGGAGCACGGCGCGTCGCTGCTCGTCGACGACGCCCACGGCTTCGGCGTCCTGGGTGAGGGCGGCCGAGGCGCGGTCCACGCGGCGGGCCTCTCCGGAGCGCCGGACGTCGTCACCACGATCACGCTGTCGAAATCCCTTGGGGCGCAAGGAGGAGCGGTGCTCGGGCCGCGCCGCGTGATCAGGCATCTCGTGGACACCGCGCGCAGTTTCATCTTCGACACCGGGCTCGCACCCGCCAGTGCCGCCGCCGCGCTGGCCGCTCTCAACGCGCTGAAGGCCGAGCCGGAGCTGGCCACCAAGGTGACCGAAGTGGCCGGAAACCTTGCGATGCAACTGAAAGCGGCGGGGTTCCGGGTCAGTCTCCCGGACGCCGCGGTGATCTCGGTGCAGGCGCCGTCGCCCGAAGCGGCCGTCACGTGGGCGGCGTCGTGCGCGGATCAGGGCATCCGTGTCGGCTGCTTCCGTCCACCGTCCGTACCGGACGGCATTTCCCGCCTGCGCCTGACCGCGCGCGCCGACCTCACCGAGGCCGACGTGGACCGCGCGGTCGGGGTGATCACGGCTGCGGCGCCTCCCGGCGCCACATCGTGAAGTGCGGGATCCCGTCTTCCATGAACTCGTTGCCTTCGACCACGAAGCCGTACTTGGCGTAGAAGTCCTTCGCGTACGTCTGCGCGTCGAGGAGGCACGGCGCGTCCCCGATCCCCGCGAGCGCGGTCTCCATCAGCCGTCCCGCCAGTCCCTTGCCTCGGGAGCGAACGGACGTGCACACCCTGCCGATGCGGAAGGTGCCGCCGGCGTCCTGCAGCACCCGCAGGTACGAGTCGACGGCGACGGAACCGCCGATCCAGAGATGCCGGGTACCCGGCAGAACGTCACGCCCGTCGATCTCGTGGTAGGCGCACTCCTGTTCGACGACGAACACGTCGACGCGCAGGCGGAGGATGCCGTGCAGCTGTGCGGCGGTGATCTCGTCACCGGCGACGGACAGCGGGAACGACGAGGTCTCGGTGATCGGGGTGTCGGTGCTCACGCCCACTTGTTAGCACATCGGACGGGAAGACGGCATCGATCAGCCGATCAAGCCCCGCCTGTTCTGCTGGGAGATCTCGTTCGCGTAGTGCGAGACGCGGGTGTACACACCCGGTTTGTTCGGCTTCGCGCAGCCCTCGCCGAACGAAACGATCCCGATCAGCGTGTCCCCCACCACCAGCGGGCCACCCGAATCGCCCTGGCAGGCGTCGATCCCGCCTTCGGGGTAGCCGGCGCACACCATGTCACTCGGGTTGTAGCCCGAGTACGCGGTGCGGCAGGTCTTGTCGCTGACCACCGGGACGACCGCGCTGCGCAGGTAGTCCGAACGCGCGCCGCCGTCGGCGACGCGGCCCCAGCCGAGCACCGTCGCCTTCGTGCCTTCGCGGTACTTCTCGACATCACTGGTGTCGGCGACCTTCGCGGGCCGGTACGAAAGCTGACCGCTGACCGTCATCACCGCGATGTCGCCACCCTTGGCGGGATCGCCTTGGTAGTCGGGGCTGACCCAGACCTTCGAAACACGCAGTTCCACGCCTTCCCGCGATCGCTTGTCCTCGCGGCCCGCGACCACCCGGACGTCGTTCTTGTCGACCGCGACCGCGCAGTGCGCCGCCGTCGCGACCGTCGTGGAACTGACGATCACCGCTCCGCAGTACTGGTTACCGGCGCGATCGGCCAAGTAGACCGCGTATGGGTACTGCGAGACCGAAGCCTTGCCGCCGCCCACGATCCTCGGCTCGACGGCCTTGTCCGGTCCGCTCACCGCGCTGTCGTCCGCCGACGCGCTGCTGACCGCCACCGGCACCATCACGGCCGTCGCGAGCACCGCCCCGACCGCGAGCAACAGGGTGCGATGTGACTTCTTGGGCATCTTCGGTCCCTTCACCGGGGCGTACGTACGGTCAAACCCTGGGAAGTCATTCGACTCCAGCGCGTACACGAGCGATTGCGAATACCCTAATCCGAGAAAGCCCGAGGTGGTGTCACTGAAACGGGTGGAGCTGTGCTCACCGAACGCATCTGTCACGCCGGAGCCCGTGCGGGCGACGGGGACGGTTCTGGTGGTTACGGCCTTCTTCCAGCTGTCGTGTTCCAGTCCCGCCCCTCGTGTTCCGACAACCCCGCAGCCCGCGCCGTCCCCATCGGCAGCTACGAGCAGTCTCCCGAAACTTCGTCATCAGCACCGACACCGAGTACGCCAACCCCGCCGCCCGCTGTGACAAGTTGGCTAGAGTCGGAACCACCCGCTCCAGCCGCAAAGGAACACAGCGTGCCCCACTACGACCTGGTGATCGTCGGTACCGGATCGGGTAACTCGATCCTCGACCCGCGTTTCGCGGACTGGAACACGGCGATCGTGGAGAAGGGCACGTTCGGCGGCACCTGCCTGAACGTGGGCTGCATCCCGACGAAGATGTTCGTGCACGCCGCCAACGTCGCGGCCACCCCCGCGTCGTCGGCGAAGTACGGCGTCGACGAGGAGCTGCTCGGCGTCCGCTGGCGCGACGTCCGCGACCGGATCTTCGGGCGGATCGACCCGATCGCCGCGGGCGGGCGCGAATACCGCGTCAAGCACGAGGACAACAAGAACGTCACCGTGTACGAGGGCGAAGGCCGCTTCACCGGGCACAGGGAACTCCAGGTCAGCTACCCCGACGGCCGCCCGGCCGAGACGATCACGGCCGACCGGTTCGTCCTCGCCGCGGGCGGGCGCCCGGTGCTCCCGGACGTACCCGGCCTCGCCGAAACCGGCTATCACACCTCCGACACGGTGATGCGGCTCGACGAACTGCCCGCGAGCATCGTGATCCTCGGCGGCGGGTACATCGCGGCGGAGTTCGCGCACGTCTTCGCCTCGTTCGGAGTGAACGTCACGGTGGTCAACCGGTCCGGCGCGCTGCTGCGCTCCGAGGACGACGACGTCAGCGCCCGGTTCACCGAACTGGCCGCGCAACGGTTCGACGTCCGGCTCGACCGGAAGACCGTCCGCGCGCGCAAGACCTCGTCGGGAGTCGCCCTGGACCTCGAAGGCCCGCAGGGCGCCGAGACCGTCGAGGCCGAGGTGCTGCTGGTCGCCACCGGCCGCAGGCCGAACTCCGACATCCTCGACGTCGGCGCCACCGGCGTGACCACAGGCGAGCGCGGGCACGTCGTCGTCGACGAGTACCAGCAGACCGTGGTCGACGGGATCTACGCGCTCGGCGACATCTCGTCGGTCTTCGAACTCAAGCATGTCGCGAACCACGAACAGCGCGTCGTGCAGCACAACCTGCTGCACCCGGACGAGCGGATCGAAGCCGACCACCGGTTCGTCCCGCACGCGGTGTTCACCTCGCCGCAGGTCGCTTCGGTCGGACTGACCGAACGCGAGGCTCGCGAGCGCGGCGTTTCGTACGTGACGTCGCACCAGGACTACGCCGGCATCGCCTACGGCTGGGCGATGGAGGACACCACCGGCTTCGCGAAGCTGCTCGCCGACCCGGCCACCGGGCGACTGCTGGGCGCGCACATCATCGGCCCGCAGGCGTCATCGGTGATCCAGCCGCTGATCCAGGCGATGAGCTTCGGTCTCGACGCGAAGAGCATGGCGCGCGGGCAGTACTGGATCCACCCGGCGATGCCGGAACTGGTCGAGAACGCCCTGCTGAACCTGCCGCTGGACTGATCCCCTCACCCGCGAGTCAGGTCAGGATCACGCAGGCGTAGGCCTCATGCCTCTGCGCGAGATCCCGCACCACGTCTCTCGCGCTGTCGGAGGCATCCATCAAGGCGGGCGAGCGGGCCCCATTCCCCTGGAACCGCTCGCCTGCCTCGAGATAGTGGCGGACGGCCGCCAGAAAGTCCTCACGCGCCGAGACCGCGTCTCCGCGGCTCGTGCGGACCCCCGTCGCCCCCTTGAAGACCTCTCTGGCGCCGTCCACCTTCATCGCGACGTAGTGCTCCCACTTGCGCCGCTCGACCGCGACGTCCCCCCGTGGGTCCGGCCAATAGAGCTCGCGCCTCACGCCGCTGTCCTTCCCCGCCTGTACACAGACCCGGTTCACGGCGCGGTAGAACTCCGCGGTTGTCGCGACCGGAGCGGGCCGCTCCGGTGCGATAGCGACGCACACCGCGGCGAAGCAGGCCAAGGCCATCCCGAACGCCAGTTCCTCCATCACGCCGACCCCCAGCACCTGAGTTTTTGAACAGGTTCAACTCACTCAGGCTATGGCTCCGCCCGGCGTGGGGTCAAGAGGTTTTTGAACGCGTTCAGACGAAGCGGCGGCGACCGGCGAAGGCGCCGAAGGTCATCTGTGCGGCGAAGACGACGAGCATCATGATCCAGGGCACGGTCCAGCCGTGGGTGAGGTCGTGGAGCAGCCCGAAGAGGAAGGGCCCGACGGCGGCCATCAGGTAGCCGATTCCCTGCGCCATCCCCGACAGCCGCGCGGTGTCCTCGCTGGTGCGCGCCCGCAGCGCGATCACCGTCAGCGCGAGCGAGAAGACGCTCATCCCGAGCCCGATGAGGAGGCACCAGAGCAGTGGCGAGGCGGCCGGGGCGACCATCATGCCGACCATGCCGACGAAGCCGAAGACGCCGAGCCCGACGATCCACGGGCTCTGACTGCCGTGCCGCGCGGCCATCGGGGCCACCACGAGACTGATCGGGACGGCGATGAGCGAGATCAGCCCGAGCAACAGGCCGGAGTCACCCTTACTCACCCCTGCGTCGATCAACACTTCCGGCAGCCAGCCCATCACGACGTAGGCCAAAAAGGCCTGAGTGCCGAAGAAAAGGGTGACCATCCACGCAAGGGGGCTCCGCAGGAGCGATCGCCCGCTACCCTGCTTGCCTGCCTCGGGAACGGGCGCACGCCCGGTACCGCGGGCTGCGAGAATCCAGACGAGGAGTGCGAGCACCGCCAGCACCGACCAGGCGCCGAGACCTTGACGCCAGCCGCCGAACGCGTTCTCCAGGGGAGGGGTGAGCGCGGACCCCAGGGCGCCTCCGCCCTGAAGAGCGGCGGTGTACACGCCGGTCATCATGCCAACACGCGCTGGGAAGGAGTCCTTGATGACGACTGGGATCAGCACGTTCGCCAGTGCTATTCCCGCCGTGGCCACCAGGGTTCCCCCGAGCACGACGTACGGCCCGTCGATCACCCTCAGCACCAGTCCGACGGCCAGCACCGACAGCGCGGACGCGATGGCCACGCCGACGCCGAACCGGCGGGCCAGCGCGGGGGCGGTGAGCCCGGCGGCGGCGAAACAGAGGCCGGGGAGCGTGGTGAGCACGCCGGCCCAGGTCGCCGTGGCGCCGAGGTCGTCGCGCATCTCGCCGAGGATCGGGCCGACGCTGGTGATCGCCGGGCGCAGGTTGAAGGCGACCAGGATCACCGCGACGCCGAGCAGGACGCCGCCGGAGATCACTCCCGGTCGCCACTCCGTTTCGATCGAGCCTTCGAGTTCAAGACGATCGTCGAACGGGGAAGCGGATTCTCGGGAGTCGACACGCACGTCGGCTAGTATCACATACATAGGATGATTGGATGAAGGGACAACGCTGTGCCATTGGCCACCACGCGCCGTGCCGGCCTGGTCGATCAGGTCATCGAGCAGCTGCGTGACGCCGTCACGCAGGGAGAATGGCCCATCGGGCAGCGGATTCCGACCGAACCGGAGCTGGCAGGACAGCTCGGCGTCGGGCGCAACACCGTCCGGGAGGCCGTTCGCGCGCTCGCGCACACGGGACTGCTCGAGGTCCGGCAAGGCGACGGCACCTACGTGCGCGCGACCAGTGAGGTCTCGGGCGCGATCCGGCGGTTGTGCGGTTCGGAGCTGCGTGAAGTGCTGCAGGTGCGGCGTATCCTCGAGGTCGAGGGTGCCCGGCTCGCGGCCTTGTCGCGGACCGAGGAGGAGGTCACCGAGCTGCGCTCGCTGCTGGAACGCCGCAATCTCGAACTGCGGGAGCGCCACTGGGAGGATTTCGCCCGTCTCGACGCGGAATTCCACTTCGCCGTCGTCCAAAGTGGACACAACACCCTGCTGACCGAGATGTACCGCGGGCTCACCGAGGTGATCACGGCCAGCGTGGCCGCGACGTCGAACGTGACACCGGGGGGCGAATACCTGCCGGAGATCGGGCACGAGGGGCTCGCCGAGGCCATCGCCGACGGCGACGCCGACCGGGCCGCCTCCGAGGCGTGCGGTTTCCTGGACGAGCTGCTCGCCAGAGTGGAGCGGGACGAGTAAAAGCGCAACGAGCCCTCCAGCCGACCACACGGTCTCCCCGAGGGCGCTCTGTGCCCGACGGAGACTTCACGTCGCGCGCCCTCTTTTGGGCCGGAGGCCCACGGAAACACGATGAAGGGGCGCCTTCGCACACAACGTGAGTTGCGTACGATACGGCGCCCCTTCGGCGTGTTTACGTCAGCGCGCGATCAGGGAACAGTCAAGATCTCCGCGCCGTCCTCGGTCACCACGAGGGTGTGCTCGAACTGGGCCGTCCACTTCTTGTCCTTGGTGGTGACGGTCCAGTCGTCGGCCCAGATGTCGTAGTCGATGGTGCCGAGGGTGATCATCGGCTCGATCGTGAAGGTCATGCCCTGCTCGATGACCGTGTCGACCGACGGCTCCTCGTAGTGCAGGACGGTCGGCGCGGTGTGGAACGCCGGGCCGACACCGTGGCCGGTGAAATCCCGCACGACGCCGTAGTCGAACCGCTTCGCGTACGCCTCGATGACCCGGCCGATCACGTTGAGCTGCCTGCCGGGGCGGACGGCCTTGATCGCGCGCACGGTCGCCTCACGGGTGCGCTCGACCAGCAGCCGCGCCTCCTCGGAGACGTCACCCGCGAGGAACGTCGCGTTGGTGTCGCCGTGGACGCCGCCGATGAACGCGGTGACGTCGATGTTGCAGATGTCGCCGTCCTCGATCACCGTCGAGTCCGGGATACCGTGGCAGATCACCTCGTTGAGCGAGGTGCAGCACGACTTCGGGAAGGCCCGGTAGCCGAGCGTCGACGGGTACGCGTGGTTGTCCAGCAGGAACTCGTGGATCACCTTGTCGATGTCGTCGGTGGTCGCGCCGGGTTTGACGGCCTTGCCGCCTTCCTCGAGCGCCTGTGCCGCGATCCGGCTCGCGACGCGCATCGCCTCGATCACCTCGGGCGTGCGGACCCCGTTGCCCGTGTCGCGTTTCGGCGCCGGCCGGTCGACGTACTCGGGGCGGGCGATACTGGCGGGGACGACTCGCCTCGGCGTCTGGACGCCGGGCTGCAAGGGGGAACGAACGGACATGAGTCCAGCCTACGACCTGCTGGCTAGCCGAGCCCCGTCAGGAAGCGCTGGGCGGCCTCGACCGCGGGTTTGGCCGTCCCCCCGTCGGTGACCAGCACCGCGAAAGCCAGGTCACCGGTGTAGCCGACGAACCAGCCGTGCGAATGCGTCCCGTCGCCGAACTGGGCGGTCCCGGTCTTGCCCCGGACTTCGGGCAGGGGCTTGAGCAGGGTCGCCGTGCCGTCGGTGACGACCTCGCGCATCATCCCGCGGACGGCTTCGAGCACCTCCGGCCGGATCGGCTTCCCGAGACCGGACGACGTCGTGGTCATCCCCCGCACCAGCGTCGGCACCGGGACCTTCCCGGCCTGAACCGTCGCGGCGGCGATCGCCAGCCCGAACGGGCTCGCCACGACGGTCCCCTGGCCGAATCCGCTCTCCGCCCGCTGCGCGACGGTGTTCGACGGCGGCACCGAACCGGTGATCGTGGTCAGGCCCGGTATGACGAAGTCGGCGCCGATGCCGAGGTCACGCCCGGCGTCGGTCAGCGCGGCCGGCGGCAGCTCGGTCGAGAGCTTCGCGAACGTCGTGTTGCAGGACTTGGCGAAAGCGGTGGACAGCGGGACTACGCCGAGGGCGAATTTGCCCTCGTTCGGCACCGTCCGGTTCTCGAAGATGGCCGAGCCGGGGCAGTCGACGGGGCTGCTCGCCCGCACCGAGCCCGCGGACAGTGCCGCGACGGCGGTGGCCATTTTGAACGTCGAGCCCGGCGGGAACCGGCCGCTGAGCGCGATCGCGCCCTGTGTGTCGGCGGGGACGTTCTGTCCCACGGCCAGGACTTCGCCGGTCGACGGCTGGATCGCGACCAGCGCGGAAGCCGTCGGGAGCGAGGCGAGCGCCCGCTCCGCGGAACCCTGAGCCTTCACACTGAGCGTGCTGACGACCGCCGGAGCCGGTTTGGGCTGTTCGGTGTGCAGATCGGTGATCTCGCCGCCGCCCGTGTCGAGTGTGACGACACGCCAGCCCGCCGAGCCCTCCACCTGGTCCTCGATGAGCGAGCGAACGGCCGGCAGCACCTGCTTGCCGAAGTTCTTGTCGTCGGGCAGCAGCCGGTCCTGTTGGCCGAACCGGACGCCGGGCAGGTCGTAGATTTCGGGCTTCACCTGTTGGTAGTCGTTCGCGCGCAGACTGATCACCGGATAACCGGCTCCTGGCTTGAGCGTCTTCACCCCGTCGCGGATCGACTGGCCGGTCACCGAGGCGTCGAACCGGCTGAGCACCGCGCCGAGCTTGTCGGAGACCGCCACCAGGTCCCCCGCCTTCGCCGGGTCGAGCACCACGCCGACGACGGTCTGCGGGCGTAGCAACGGCATCCCGTCGCGGTCCAGCACCGGCGCGAGGTCCGGTGGCTCGGACTTCAGTGTGATGGTCTGCTGCACGGCCAGCTGCGGGTGGAGCGCTGTCGGCAGCCACCGCACCTTCCAGCCGCCCTGAGTGGAATGGACCTGCGCGTCGGCCTTGTACGTCCAGACGCGGCCGCGCGGGAGGTTCCAGGTGAGCCGATAGGTCGCTGTCCCGTTGTCCTCCCCGGACGAGTGCTGGACCTTCGTGTCCGCGACCTTGATCGAATCGGGGGAAAGCGCGTTCCGCGCCATCTCCAAGGACGCGCGCGCGGCGTCCGGCGAATCGGTGAAGGAGGCCGCGGCGGCCACGTCACCGGAGGAGAGTCCGTCGAGGAAGCCCGATACGGCCTCATCGGGACCGGAATCGGCGAAGAGTCCGCAGCCAGTGGCCGAAAGGGCCACCACTCCCGCGAGCACGACGACGGCGATACGACGACCTGCTGGCATGCAACGGATCCTGCCAGCCCCGGCGGTTTCCGACCGAACGCAACGCCGGTCTAGAAAAGAACCGTCGCGTATTGCCCGACCTGCTGGAAGCCGATCTTGCGATAGGCGGCGAGCGCCGGGCTGTTGTAGGCGTTGACGTACAGGCTCGCGGTGCGGCCCATCCCGCGGACGAGCCTGGTCACCACGGACGCCGTCCCGGCGGTACCGAGGCCGCCGCCGCGGCGTTCCGGATGCACCCAGACACCCTGGATCTGGCCGACCGTGGAGGACATCGCACCGATCTCGGCCTTGAAGACGACCTCGCCGTCCTCGAACCGCGCGAACGCGCGACCGCCGGCGATCAGTTCCGCGACGCGGGCGCGATACCCGGCGCCGCCGTCGCCGTTGCGGGGATCGGCACCGACCTCTTCGATGAACATGGCGATCGCGGCCGGAAGATACCTGTCGAGTTCCTCCGGGCGTACCGCGCGGACCAGCGGATCGACGGCCACGTGCGGGACCCCGTCCAGCGCCATCAGCGGCTGGTCTTGCCGTACTTCGCGAGCGGGGCCCCATTCGGGCTCGAGTTCATCCCACAGCCCGATGACCAGCTCCGCGTGGCCGACGAGCGAAGAACAGCTCCGCTGACGGCGCAGGGCGCGATCGGCGAAGGAACGCAAAGCGGAGGCGTTGCCGCGCAAGGGAACCAGGTTCGGCCCGGAGAAGCACAGCCCCTGGAGTCTGCCCGCCCGCACGGGACGGGAGTCGGCGGCCCAAAGCTCACCACCGAGCCGCCAGGGGTCGAGACCCGCGGTCTCCACCCTGGCACTGACCATGCAGCTGCCGACCGGGTCCGCGGCGAGCGCGGCACGGACCGCCGGATAGTCCCGATCATCGAGCAGCCGTGCACCTGCAAGCCGCAACACCACTCCAGGGTGCCAGATCGGCGGCGTAAACGGAACGCGAGCTTTACGACACGCTGAGAGAACCTTGGCTGGTGGAGGCGCCCAAGTGTGATGAACGGTCCGTTCATCACAGATTTCTGTGATGAACGGACCGTTCGTAACGTGGTCTCGACCAGTCAGCCGACCGTGACGGTGGGCTCTCCCTCGCCGATCGTCTGGCCCGACTCCTCCGCGATCCGCATGGCCTCTTCGATCAGCGTCTCGACGATCGCGTGCTCGGGAACGGTCTTGATGACCTCACCCTTGACGAAGATCTGGCCCTTGCCGTTGCCCGAAGCGACGCCGAGGTCGGCTTCACGCGCCTCACCCGGACCGTTGACGACGCAGCCCATGACCGCGACGCGCAGTGGGATCTCCATCCCCTCGAGCCCGGCGGTCACCTGCTCGGCGAGCGTGTAGACGTCCACCTGCGCGCGGCCACAAGAAGGGCAGGAGACGATCTCGAGCTTGCGCTCCTTGAGGTTCAGCGACTGCAGGATCTGGATCCCGACCTTGACCTCTTCCACCGGCGGCGCCGAAAGCGACACGCGGATGGTGTCGCCGATGCCTTGGCGCAGCAGCGCGCCGAACGCCACGGCCGACTTGATGGTGCCCTGGAACGCCGGTCCCGCCTCGGTCACCCCGAGGTGCAGCGGGTAGTCGCACTGCTCGGCGAGGATCTCGTACGCACGCACCATGACCACCGGGTCGTTGTGCTTCACGGAGATCTTGACGTCGTAGAAGTCGTGCTCGGCGAACAGCGACGCCTCCCACAGCGCCGACTCGGCCAGCGCCTCCGGGGTCGCCTTGCCGTACTTGTCCATGATCCGCTTGTCCAGCGAACCCGCGTTGACGCCGATCCGGATCGGGGTGCCGTGGTCCCTAGCGGCCCGCGCGATCTCCTTGACCTGGTCGTCGAACTTCCGGATGTTGCCCGGGTTCACCCGTACCGCCGCACAGCCGGCCTCGATCGCGGCGAAGACGTATTTCGGCTGGAAGTGGATGTCCGCGATCACCGGGATCTGCGACTTCGTGGCGATCGCGGACAGCGCCTCGGCGTCGTCCGCGGACGGGCACGCGACCCGCACGATGTCACAGCCCGCAGCGGTCAGTTCGGCGATCTGCTGCAGGGTCGCGTTGACGTCGGAGGTGAGGGTGGTGGTCATCGACTGCACCGAAATCGGGTGCTCGCTCCCGACGCCGACCGGCCCGACCTGCAGCTGTCGGGTCTTGCGACGCTCGGAGAGGACGGGAGGAGGAAGCGCTGGCATACCTAGAGCGACAGTCACGCCGTCAAGCGTACCTACCCCGATCGGCGGACAGACACGACGTCAGCCGTCACGGTGAGCAGCATTACCTGGGCAGCCCAACGGTGCTGACAGCGCGCTCCGTAATCGGCGGTCCCCGTCACTGGAACAGCTTGACCGGGTTCACGATGTCGGCGGTGACGGTGAGCAGCGTCACCGCTCCGCCGAGGAAGACGAGCACCATCGTGATCGCGGAGAGCTTCGTGTAGTCGACCGGGCCACCCGCCGCCTTGCCCCGCAGTTTCCGGAACCAGTCCCGGACCCGCTCGTACCAGACGACCGCGATGTGCCCGCCGTCGAGCGGGAGCAGCGGCAGCAGGTTGAACACGCCGATGAAGAAGTTCAGGCTCGCCAGCAGGAGAACGAAGATCTCCCACAGGCCACGCTCGGCGGCCTCACCGCCGATGCGGCTGGCGCCGACCACACTGACCGGGGTGTTCGGGTCACGCTCGCCGCCGAAGATGGAATCCACCACCGCGGGGATCCGCGACGGGAACTCGATCAGCCGTTTGGCGGTCTCGGAGAACATCGTGCCGGTGAAGGAGAACGTCGCCCCGACCGCGTCGGCCGGGCCGTAGGTCAGCAGCGGTGGCGCGGTGTTCTGGATCGGCGAGGCGCCGATCATGCCGACGTCCTTGACCGTGGTGTTGTTCGAACCGTCGGCGACCAGTCGCTGCACCCGCGGCACGTCGACAGTCAGGTTCAGCCGCTGCCCGTTGCGCTCGACCACGAACGGCGTCGGGCCGTTGGCGACCTGGACGGCGGCGAGCATGTCGCGCCACGTCTGCACCGGCTTGCCCGCGACGGACAGGACCTTGTCGCCCGCCTGGAGGCCGGCGGTCTTCGCGGGGGTCGGGGCGCCGGGCGGGCAGGTCGTGTCGTTGAGCTGCTCCATGGTCGTGGCCGCGCGGGCACACGACGTGGCACTGATCACGGCCTCGGTGGGCGCGGCCTGCGCGGCCGGGTTCGGCAGGCCCATGGTGACGGCCATCAAGTAGAGAATGACGAAACCGAGGATGAAGTGCATCGCCGAGCCCGCCGACATGACGACGGTGCGCTTCCAGGTCTTGAAGCGCCACATCGCGCGCTTCGACTCCTCCGGCGTGACCTCGTCGAGCGCGGTCATGCCCGCGATGTCGCAGAACCCGCCGAGCGGGATCCACTTGACGCCGTACTCGGTCTCGCCGCGGCGGAAGGAGAAGATCGTCGGCCCGAAGCCGATGAAGTAGCGCCGGACCTTCATGCCGAAGGCCTTCGCCGCCCACATGTGGCCGGCCTCGTGCAGCGCGACGGACAGGCAGATGCCCAGCGCGAACAGCACGATCCCGAGAATGAAGACCACGCGCTACTTCCCCTTACCGATCAGCGCACCGGCACGCGCGCGAGCCCAGCGCTCGGCAGCAAGTACGTCGTCGACGTCGCGAGGTTCGCGACGCCATTCGTCGGCGGCTTCCACCACCTGGGCAATAGTGTCCACAAGCGAGGTGAAGCCGGTGTTCTGTGCCAGGAAAGCGGCGACCAATTCCTCGTTCGCCGCGTTGTACACCGCCGGGACGCACCCGCCGACGGTGCCGGCGTGCCTTGCCAGCTCGACGGCGGGGAACGCCTCGTTGTCCAGCGGCTCGAAGGTCCAGCTCGCGGGCTTGTCCCAGACGCACGCGGCCGCGGCGTCGGGGACGCGATCCGGCCAGTGCAGGGCCAGCGCGATCGGCAACCGCATATCGGGCGGGCTGGCCTGGGCGATCGTCGAGCCGTCCACGAAGGTCACCATCGAGTGAATGATCGACTGCGGGTGGACGACCACGTCGATGCGATCGGTCTCGATGTCGAACAGGAGCTTCGCCTCGATCAGCTCCAGCCCCTTGTTGACCAGGGTGGACGAGTTGATCGTAATGAGCGGGCCCATCGACCAGGTCGGATGCGCCATCGCCTGCTCGACGGTGACGTCGGCCAGTTCCTCGCGTTTGCGGCCGCGGAACGGGCCGCCCGAGGCGGTGAGGACGAGCCTCGCGACCTCGGCCTCCCGGCCGGCGCGCAGGGCCTGTGCGATCGCGGAGTGCTCGGAGTCGACCGGGACGATCTGGCCCGGCTTGGCCGCGGCCAGCACCAGGGGGCCGCCCGCGATCAGCGATTCCTTGTTGGCGAGCGCGAGTGTGGCGCCGGTGGCCAGCGCGCGCAGGGTCGGCGGGAGCCCCTGGGAACCGGGCAGCGCGTTGAGGACGACGTCGACCGGGGTGGCGTCGATCATCTCGAGGACCGCGTCGGCCCCGGCGAAGATGCGCGGGAGCTTGAAGTCGCCGCTGGAGTAGCCGCGCTTCTGGGCCTCGGCGTACAGCGCGAGCTGCAGGTCTTCCACGGCCGTCGGCCTGCCGATGGCGACGGCGTCGACCTGGTGCGCCAGGGCCTGGGCGGCCAGCGCGGCGGGGTCGGAGCCGCCGGCGGCGATCCCGGCGACCCGGAACAGCGCCGGGTTACGGGCCGCGACGTCGAGGGCCTGGGCGCCGACCGAACCGGTCGAACCGAGTACGAGCACACTTCGCGAGGTAGTCATCGGGGGTCATTGTCGCGCGGGGCCCGTCGGGCGCGTGCAGCCAGGTGTGGGATCATTCGCGGGCAAGTGAACCACCGGGTCTTGAGGAGTTGATCGTGGCGAGCAAGGCGGTCGAAAAGCGTGGCCGGGTGGGCGTCGACACCGTCGATCCCCGCGACGAGCCGTCGGCCGAATGGGGCTGGCACGGCTCCTTCCCGAAGGCGACGCGGATCGCTGGCTGGTTGAGCGCGATCATTCTGCTGGTGATGCTGTACGGCAACCACCACGGCTGGACCGAGGACCTGTGGCTGATCGGCCTGTCCCTGACGCTGGTGTTCGGGCTGGTGCTCGACATGCGCAAGCAGCGCACGGCCTGGCGCAAGTAGTTCCTTCACGGCTCATCGGCCCCCGTTCTCCTTCGAGGACGGGGGCCGATTGCCGTCCTGGGACCACAGCTCCTTGGCGATCTTGACCGCGTCGCCCGCCTCGACCCCGTAGCGATGCCGGTACTTCGCCGCCGGCCGCTGGACCGCCGCCGCGACGTCCCCGATGGCGGCGTTGTTCCACGCCCCGTTCGGATAGAACTGCCGCATCACGGCGAGGAACCGGCCGGTCGCCCAGACCGGGTCGGTCCGCTGCTGGAAGGATCCCCAGCTGGCGCGCTGCTGGAAGAGCCCGACCGAGTCGCCGAGCCCGCCGTCGAGGTTGGCGATGCTCGACTCGACGATCACCGTGGCGATGGCGATGGCCGCCGCGCGTTCGTTGAGGCCCGATCTCTGGACGGTTTCGACGACCACCCTGGCGCACGACGTGTTGTACGGGTTCATGTAGCCGCGCATCTTGGTGCCGAGTTGCCGGTTGAGCGCTCTCGCCGTGTCCGCGTCGGCGGCGGACGCGCCCGTCTGGACGCACGGCAAGGCGACGTGTTCGACCTGGTCAGGCCGTAGCTCGGTCGGCGGGATCAGCAGCAGGAGGATCGCGAGGCTCGTAGTCACCATGTGCGTGTTCTAGCGGCCACGGCCACCCACCGTGCGCGACCCGCGTGAAGCGCTACCCGACGACCACCCATTTGAGTTAGGTTCCTCCTCATGAAGCTGCGCTGGGGTGTCACCGCTGTCGTTTCCGCTCTCGCCGCCGTCCTGTTGCCCGGTGTGGCCACGGCCGCACCTGCTTCGGTGTCCCTGCCGATCGTGCGCTGCGAGTTCACGCCGACGCCGGAGAACCCCGCCGCCCGGCCGGTGCTGCGGCCGCTCCCCTTCGCGCTGACCCGCGGCACCATCGACGTCACGTTCCGCTTCAACTACGGCCCCGTCACCGTCCGTCTGAACCGCGCCGGCGCCGCCCCGTGCGCCGCGCACAACCTGGCGAGCCTGGCCCTGCAGCGGTTCTACGACCACAGCCAGTGCTGGCGCCTGACGAACTCCTCGCGCCTCGGCGTCCTGCAGTGCGGCGACATCTACGAAGCCGAAAAGGGCGGACCGGGCTACAAATTCCCGGACGAGGTCGACGGCACCGAGACCTACGAACGCGGCACCATCGCCATGGGCAACCAGGGCCCCGGCACCAACGGCAGCGAGTTCTTCATCGTGCACTCGTTCGCGAACATCCCGAAGAACTACTCGGTGATGGGCAAGGTCGTGCGGGGCATGGACGTGCTGGACAAGATCGTGGCCGCCGGGATCATTCCGACGGATCCGAACGGTCCCGCCGACGGGCTGCCCGCGAAGCCGGTGAAGATCCAGAAGGCGACCGTCGGTTTCTGAGATCGAGGCCTCCTTCCAGGACGGCGGCACCACCTACGTCGTCGCGCTCATCGTTTCCGACGCCCTCTACCGCTGGGTCGAGGTTCGGAGCAAGCCCTCGACACCCGATCCCACAGTGCGGGAGCCCTTGCCCGCTCTGGCCCGCGGCTGAGCAATTCAGGCGAAGTGCCCTTGTGTGTGTCCGGTAAGCTCGTCGAAGGTCGAGAGGCGCTGCAACGGACCACGGGGTCCGCCACGCTCGGCCCAGGACACCACCGCAAGGGCGCCTCCCACGACATGGGAGGAGCTCTGGATGGAAACGACCGCCCTACGAAAGCTGCTGGATGAGCGCATCGCCGTGCTCGACGGCGCGTGGGGGTCGATGCTCCAGAACGCCGGCCTCAAGCCAGAGGACTACCGCACTGAGCGGTTCCACGATCACCCCCGCGACCTCACCGGCGATCCCGACCTGCTGAACATCACCCGGCCGGACGTCATCCTCGACATCCACCGCCAGTATCTCGACGCCGGCGCGGACATCACGACGACGAACACGTTCACCGCCACCACCATCGGCCAGGCGGACTACGGGCTCGAGGATCTCGCGTACGAGATGAACCTCCGTGGCGCCCGGATCGCGCGTGAGGCGGCGGACGCCGCCGGCGGGAAGTTCGTCGCCGGGTCGGTCGGGCCGCTGAACGTCACGCTGTCGCTGTCGCCCAAGGTCGAGGACCCGGCGTTCCGCGCGGTGACCTTCGACGAGGTTTACGCCGCGTACGCGGACCAGATCAAGGCGCTCGCCGAAGGCGGCGTCGATCTGCTGCTGATCGAGACGATCTTCGACACCCTCAACTGCAAGGCCGCGATCTCCGCCGCCCGCGACGTCGCGCCGCATCTGCCGCTGTGGATCTCGGTCACGATCGTCGACCTGAGCGGACGGACACTGTCCGGGCAGACGGTCGAGGCGTTCTGGAGTGCCATCGAGCACGCGGAGCCGTTGCTGATCGGGGTCAACTGTTCACTCGGCGCCGAGCAAATGCGCCCGCACGTCGCCGAACTGTCCCGTCTCGCGGGCACCTACACCGCTTGTCACCCGAACGCCGGCCTGCCGAACGCGTTCGGCGGGTACGACGAGACACCCGAGGAGACCGGCGGGCTGCTCGGCGACTTCGCCACGTCCGGGATGGTCAACGTCGTCGGCGGCTGCTGCGGCACGACTCCCGCGCACATCAAGAAGATCGCCGACGCCGTCCGTGGGATGACGCCGCGGCACGTCCCGGCTCCGAAGGCGAGTACCCGGTTCAGCGGGCTCGAGCCGTTCGAGATCGGCAAGGACACCGGGTTCGTCATGATCGGCGAGCGGACCAATGTCACCGGGTCCGCCAAGTTCCGCAAGCTGATCGAAGCCGACGACCACCAGGCCGCCGTCGACGTCGCGCTGGAGCAGGTCCGCGGCGGGGCGAACCTGCTGGACGTCAACATGGACGCCGACCTGCTCGACAGCGAAAAAGCGATGACCACCTTCCTCAACCTCATCGCCACCGAACCCGAGGTCGCCCGGCTGCCGATCATGATCGACAGCTCGCGCTGGACGGTCCTCGAAGCCGGGCTGAAGTGCGTGCAGGGCAAGGGGGTCGTCAACTCCATCAGCCTCAAGGAAGGCGAGGAGCAGTTCCTCCAGCAGGCCCGGCGCATCCGCGACTACGGCGCGGGCGTGGTCGTGATGGCCTTCGACGAGCAGGGCCAGGCCGACACCGCCGACCGGAAGGTCGCGATCTGTGGCCGTGCCTACGACCTGCTGACGCAGAAGGCCGGTTTCCTCGCCGAGGACATCATCTTCGACCCGAACGTGCTCGCCGTCGCGACCGGTATCGCCGAGCACAACGGGTATGCCAAGGCGTTCATCGACGCGTTGCCGCGGATCAAGGAACGCTGCCCCGGCGTGCGCATCAGCGGCGGTATCTCGAACCTTTCGTTCTCCTTCCGCGGCAACAACGTCGTCCGCGAGGCGATGCACTCGGCGTTCCTGCTCTACGCGGTGCGCGCGGGGCTGGACATGGGCATCGTCAACGCCGGACAGCTCGCGGTCTACGAGGACATCCCCAAGGATTTGCTGAAACTGGTCGAGGACGTGCTCTTCGACCGTCGTGAGGACGCCACCGACAGGCTGGTCACCTTCGCGGAAACGGTCAATGGCAAGGGAACACAGCGCGTCATCGACCTGTCCTGGCGCGAAGGCCCGGTCGAAGCACGCCTCAGCCACGCGCTGGTGCACGGCATCGTCGACTACATCGAAGAGGACACCGAGGAAGCACGGCAGAAGCTGCCGAGGCCGCTCGAGGTCATCGAGGGTCCGCTTATGGACGGCATGAAGATCGTCGGCGACCTGTTCGGGGCCGGGAAGATGTTCCTGCCGCAGGTGGTCAAGAGCGCGCGCGTGATGAAGCGGTCGGTGGCCTACCTCGAACCGTTCATGGAGGCCGAAAAAGAAAAGGCGCGCCTCGAAGGCCGGGTCGAAACCCGCCAGGGCAACGGAAAGGTCGTCCTGGCGACGGTCAAGGGCGACGTGCACGACATCGGCAAGAACATCGTCGGCGTCGTCCTCGGCTGCAACAACTACGAGGTGATCGACCTCGGCGTGATGGTCCAGGCTTCGGTCATCCTGGACACCGCCGTCTCCGAAGGTGCCGACGCAGTCGGGCTTTCCGGCCTGATCACGCCGTCGCTGGACGAAATGGTCAACGTCGCCACCGAAATGGAACGGCGCGGGCTGAAACTGCCGCTGCTGATCGGCGGCGCGACCACGTCACGCCAGCACACCGCGGTCCGCATCGCGCCCGCGTACGAGAACACGACCGTGCACGTCCTCGACGCTTCCCGCGTCGTCGGCGTCGTCGGTGACCTGCTCGACGCGGACCGCGCCGAAATCCTCGACAAGAAGAACCGCGAGGATCAGGAACAGCTGAGAATCCAGCACGCGAACAAGCAGCGGACCCCGTTGCTGACGGTCGAGCAGGCCAGGGCCAACCCGGAGAACGTCTCCTTCGACGAGGTCCCGACGCCCGCGTTCACCGGCGTCCGGTACGTCTCGCCGACGCTCACCGAACTTCGCGGGATGGTCGACTGGACCTTCCTGTTCCTGGCATGGGAGCTGAAGGGCAAGTACCCGGCGATCCTCTCGAACCCGGTCGCACAGGAGCTGTTCGACGACGCGAACACCCTGATGGACCAGATCGTCGCCGAGGAGCGGTTCCAGGCCAAAGGCGCGTACGCGTTCTGGCCGGCGCACTCCGAAGGTGACGACATCGTCCTCGAGTCGGGGATCAAGTTCCCGATGCTGCGCCAGCAGACCAAGAAACCGCTGGAGCGTCCGAACCGCTGCCTGTCCGACTACATCGCGCCGTCGGGTGCGGGCGACCACCTCGGCGGGTTCGCGGTCACCATCCTCGGGGCCGAGGACTTCGCCGCCGAGTTCGAGGCGAAGCAGGACGACTACCGCGCCATCATGGTGAAGGCGCTCGCGGACAGGCTCGCCGAGGCGTTCGCGGAGTACATCCACCTCAAGGCGCGGCGGGACTGGTTCGAACCGGACGCCGATCCGAAGCTGGAGGACCTGCACGCCGAAAGGTTCCGCGGTATCCGCCCCGCGCTCGGCTACCCGGCGAGCCCGGACCACAGCGAGAAGCAGGAACTGTTCGATCTGCTCGACTCCGACCGCCTCGGGATGGCACTGACCGAGTCCTTCGCGATGACGCCGGCGGCGAGCGTCAGCGGGCTGATCTTCGCCCACCCCGATGCGCGGTACTTCACCGTCGGACGGCTCGGCAAGGACCAGGTCGAGGACTACGCCGCCCGCCGAGGTCTCGAACTGTCCACTATGGAGCAATGGCTGCGCCCGAACCTCGCCTACGAACCCGAATGACACAATGATCGGGTGACTGCCGAGGGCTCGGACTTCCTGCAGCTGGACATCGGGGACGCACCACCGGGGCGCCGGTCGGACTGGCTGGCGTCGCGGTTGCGGCACGCCATCTCCGACGGCCGCCTGCCGGTCGGCAGCAGGCTGCCCGCGACCAGGGCGCTGGCCGCGGATCTCCGGGTCTCCCGCGGCGTGGTCACCGAGGCCTACCAGCGGTTGGTCGAGGACGGCCACGTCGCCGGACGCGGCCGTGCGGGCACGGTGGTCGTCGCGGCACCGGCGAGGACGAAGGAACAAACGACGCCAGGGCCGCCGTCGGCGGGCACGATCTTCCGGCCCGCCCCCGGGATCGGGGTCTTCGACTCGCTGCGGTCGACCCCGGCGAAGATCGACCTGTCCCCCGGCGTGCCGGATCTGACGGCCTTCCCGAGGACGGCTTGGCTCCGCGCCGAGCGCACCGTGCTCAACGACCTTTCGGCGGCGGCCTTCGGCTACGGCGACCCGCGGGGCGCGCCCGCGCTACGGCTGGCCATCGCGCACTGGATCGCGCGTACCCGCGGCATCACCGCCGACGCCGACGACGTCCTGATCGTCGCCGGTGTCGCGCAGGGCCTCGGGTTGCTGGCCCAGGTGCTGTGCGACAACGGGATCTCCGAGATCGCGGTCGAGGACCCGAGTTCGCTGGGCGCGCGGCAGCATCTGCACGACCGGCGGCTCGCGACCCCGCCGATCCGCGTCGACGACGAGGGCGTCGACGTCGACGAACTGGTCCGCAGCGGCGCGCCCGCCGTGCTGCTGACGCCCGCGCACCAGTTCCCGACCGGTGTCGTACTCGGCGGGGAGCGCCGTCGCGAACTGATGCGCTGGGCCGCGAACGGCGGGCTGATCATCGAGGACGACTACGACGCCGAGCACCGCTACGACCGCCCGCCGGTCCCCGCGCTGCGCTCGATGCTCGCCGAACAGGTCTGTTACGCGGGCAGCGTGTCGAAGTGGCTCGCGCCCGCGCTGCGGGTGGGCTGGATGCTGGTGCCGCCGCGGTACCGGGACGAGGTGGTCGCGGCCAAACGGTTCGCCGACCTCGGCAACGCCGTCCTCCCGCAGCTGGTGCTCGCGCACCTGATGGAGTCCGGTGAGATGGAACGGCAACTGCGCTTCGTGCGCAAACGGCACCGCCGGCGGCGGGACGCGATGATCGACGCGCTCCGGACACATCTCCCGGACGCCGTGGTGCACGGCGCGGCCGCCGGGCTGCATCTGACGATCACCTTCGACGCCGAGTTCTCCGACCTCGACTACGCCGCCGCCGCGCTGGAGCAGGGTGTGAAAGTGCAGCCGCTGTCGTGGCACTGCCAGCGGCCGATGAACCCGGGGCTCGTCCTCGGCTACGGGGCGAGCCCGGCGAGTGACATCGCCGAGGGCATCGCCGTCCTGGGCAAGATTCCCCACGTTTAGTCCTCTAGTCGCGGTAGTTCGCCACCGAACTACCGCAACTAGAGGACGAATTGCCGGGGGAAGGGCAGGAGTGCGGACGGGTCTTCGACGTGGGCGTTGTGGCCGAGTCCCCGGAGTACGACCGAGTGCGGACTGAGGGCGCGAAGCTGTTCGGGGCGGCTCATGGGGTCGTGCTCCCCGGCCGCGAGGACGACCGGGCAGCGCGCCGCGCCGAGCAGGCCGCGCATGTCAGGCGCGCCGACGCCGAACGCGCGGGGGTCGAGCGCCAGCCGCCAGCCGCCTTCGGTTTCGGTCACGCCGTCGGGATCCGCGTCGGCGAGGCCGACCAGACCGGCGATCTTGAGGAAGCCGCGTTCGGCGTCCTCACGGGCCGGGAACACCCTCGGTGGCTTGGCCGCCATGGCGGCCGCCCTCGCGAGGTCGTCCTCGCTCCATTCGACCTTGACACCGACCGTGAACAGCCCGGCGACCTTCACCCCGAACCAGCCGCTGGCCAACGCCAGCCCGACCACGCCGCCCAGGGAATGGCCGATCACCAGCACCGGCCCGCGTTCCGGGAGCGCGTCGGCGACCGCCGCGGCCAGACCGCCGAACGAGTAGTGCGGCAACCGGGCCGATCCCCCGTGCCCTGGCAGGTCGGGTGCCAGCCAGCGATATCCCGGCTGTGCCATGAGGCCGTCCCAGACCGCGCCCGTCGCGCCGAGGCCGTGCAGCAGCACCACGGCGGGGCCTTCGGTTCCGGCTGTGCGCATCTTCAGCTTGTCCACCGGACGGATCTTTCCCCAGTCCCCCGTTCGCGGGCTAGTGTTCGGAGCCGTGATCACCGATCCGGACACGTTCACCCGGGGCGTGCCGTACGAGCATCTCGCCGCGCTGCGCCGGGAGTCGCCGGTCATGCGGGTGGAAGATTTCTGGGCCGTACTGGGGCATTCGGACATCAAGCACGTGCTGAAGAACCCGAAACTGTTCTCGTCGCGCCTCGGCGGGACGCAGATCCGGGACCCGGCCACCGAACAGGACCTCGGTTACGTCCGCCGGATGATGCTCAACATGGATCCGCCCGAGCACGCCCGGCTGCGCGGCCTGCTCACCAAGGCGTTCACCCCGCGCGCCATCGGCAGGCTGACCGAGCGGATCCACCGCTGGGCAAGGGATCTGATCACCGAGGTCGCGGCGGACGGCCGATGTGACTTCGCCGCCGTCGCCGCCGATCTCCCGCTGCTCACGCTCGCCGAGGTCTTCGGGATTCCCGAACAGGACCGGCGGCTGATGTACGACTGGAGCAATCGCGTGATCGGCTACCAGGACGCCGACTACGCGGTGAGCGCGACCGTCGAGGCGGACGAGGTCACCGATCTCGCGCGGGCGGCGCTGGCCGTGCGGCCGGTTCCGGGACCGGACGGCGCGATGCCCGATCCGCGCACGCGCGCCGGGATGCCGGACCTCTACGCGTACGCCACCGCGCTCGGCGAGTACAAACGCCGGCATCCCGGCGACGACGTGATGAGCAACCTCATGGGTCACGTCGACGATGCGGCCGGGCGTGTCTCGATCGCGGAGTTCGAGAACCTGTTCTGGCTGTTTTCCGTGGCGGGTAACGAAACGTTGCGTAACGGCATCCCCGGCGGGATGCTGGCCTTGCTGTCGCATCCGGATCAGTACCGGCGGCTGCTGGCCGACCGATCGCTGCTTCCCGGTGCGGTGGAAGAGATGTTGCGCTGGTGGACGCCGGTCATGCACTTCCGCCGGACCGCGACCGAGGACGTCACTCTGTCCGATGTGGACATCCGGGCGGGCGACAAGGTCGTCGTCTGGTTCTCGGCGGCGAATCGCGACGAGTCCGTGTTCGAGGACCCGGATCGCTTCGACGTCGGCCGGACGCCCAACGATCACTTGACCTTCGGGCACGGCCCGCATTTCTGCCTCGGCGCCCAGCTCGCCAGGGTGCAGCTGCGGGCGATGTTCGAAGCGGTCCTCGATCTGCTCGGCGAGGTTTCGCTCGCCGGGGAGCCGGTGCGGTTGCGGTCGAACTTCCAGAACGGGCTGAAATCCCTGCCGATCCGCTGGCAGGGATGAGCCCCTTCCCGCCCCCGAACGCGGGAAGGGGCCACTCACCCCCGGGTCATTCGGCCGCGGCGAACTCCGTCTCCGCCACAGCGGAGCGGGCTTCGGCCTTGCGCAGGCCGACCACTCCGGACAGCGCCACCAGGACGCTGATCACCGCGATGCCGGTGACGACGGTCAGCGCGGGCACCAAGCCGTTCAGCAGCGCGGCCGGGCCGGTGGCGCCACCCGCGTTGCCGGTCAGGACCGCGGTCACCACGGCGAGGCCGATCGCACCGCCGACCTGGATCGACGTGTTCAGCAGACCGCCGGCGAGACCCTGCTCGTCGTCGGAGATGCCGTTGGTCGCCTGGATGTTCAGCGAGGAGAACGCCAGCATGAAGCCGACACCCAGCAGGATCATGCTCGGCAGCACCGAACCGACATAGCTGGAGCTCTCGTCGATCCGCAGGAACAGCGCGTATCCGATGACGTGGGCGATGACGCCCGCGAGGATGGTGCGCGATGTGCCGAGCCGGTCGATCAGCGGCTCGACTCTCGGTGAACCGAAGGCCACGATCACCGCGGCCGGCAGGAATCCGAGCGCGGTCTGCAGCGCGGACCAGCCCAGCACGGTCTGCAGGTACAGCATGACCACGAACTGGAACCCGATGTAGGCGCCGAAGAACGTCGCGCCGCCGAGGTTGGCACGGGCCAGCGGACCCGAGCGCAGGATGCCGAGGCGGAGCAAAGGGTGTTTGCTGCGCTTCTCGATGAACACGAAGGTGGCGAGCAACGCGAGCGCGAGGGCGAACGAGATCAGTGTGCGCGTCGAGGCCCAGCCGATCTCCGGTGCCTCGACCACGGCGAAGACCAGCAGAAGCGAACCGGCGGCACCGGTGATCGCGCCCGGGAAGTCATAGCCGCCACCGGTCTGCGGCTGGTAGGACGGGATCAGCTTGACGGCGGCGACCAACGCGGCGAGCGCGATCGGCACCGGCAGCAGGAACGTCCAGCGCCAGCCCACCTCGGTCAGCAGACCCGAGAAGACGAGGCCTGCGGAGTAACCGCTGGCGCCGAACACGGCGAAGATGCTGATCGCCCGGTTGCGGGCGGGCCCTTCGTGGAAGGTCGTGGTGATGATGGACAGGGCAGCCGGTGCGGTGAACGCGGCCGCGAGGCCCTTGATGAAGCGAGTGGCGATCAGCAGCGCGCCGTCGTCGACGAGGCCGCCGAGGAGGGAAGCGAGCGCGAAGACCGCGACGGCGACGAGGAAGACCCGGCGCCTGCCGAGCAGGTCGGCGGTGCGCCCGCCGAGGAGGAGCAGGCCGCCGTAGCCGAGCACGTAGGCGCTGATGATCCACTGCAGGGCACTGGTGGAGAGGCCGAGTTCGGCCTGGATGGACGGGAGGGCGACGGCGACCATCGACACGTCGAGCGCGTCGAGGCCCACGACGACGGACACAGTGAGCAGGACACCCCAGAGGCGCGCGTCCCACCTTGTCGAGCTGGTGGACAGCTGCACGGAAGAACTCATGAGCCGTACAGTACATGCACACGCATCTAATGCAACAACATTTAATGTCTTTGCATAAAATTCACGCGCATGCTATCTTGGGCCGCGTGAGCGACGACGCTGAGCAAGACCTGTTGCAGGAGTGGCACGACCTGTCCGCCCGGCACGCGGCGGTCTTCGGCAGGCTCGAGTGCCGGCTGCAGGAGCGTCACGGCCTCGGCGTCACCGAGTTCGAAGCCCTGGACCGACTGGTGAACTGTGTCGTCGGCAAATGCCGCGCGGCCGACCTGACCGAGGTGGTCCACCTGAGCCAGAGCGCCACGTCACGGCTCGTCGCCCGCCTCGAGCGCGAGGGACTGGTCCAGCGCGCACTCTGCGAGGCGGACCGGCGCGGGATCTTCGTCGTCGTGACCGACGAAGGCCGCCGCCGCTACGAAGAGGCGAAGCCGACGCACCGGGCGACGCTCGGAGAGATGCTCACCGTCAAGGCGTGAAACTCACTTTTCGCCGATTTTGACGGCGGTCAGCGTGATCACCGCGTCCGCGGCCACCTTCGTCCCCGGCGCGGGATCCTGCCCGGTCTGGACCCAGTTCCGGTCCATGACGAGCATCCGCCCCTTGCCGCTCCCATCGACCTCGCGCAGGTTGTACAACCCGGCCGCCTGCATCGTGTCCTGCGCGGCCTGATGGTTCATCCCGGAGACATCCGGGACAGTGACGAGTCGAGCGGCCGCCGACGTGGGAGCACTCGCCTCGGCGGGCGCCCGCACGCTCACGGAGGTCTCGGTGACGGTCGCCGGCGCCCCTGGCCGCGGGTTCGGGGCGCCGCACCCGGCGAGGCCGAGCACTCCGGCCGCCAGCAACAGGGCGATCCGGCCGTCGGTTTTGGTCATCCGGGACTCCAGTCTGAGATGGCGGGACCGAGAAGAGTCGCGGCCGGACAACGGATCGTTAACACCCGACCGGGCGGCACTCCTCTCCTGCCCGAAGTCCGCGCCCCGCACCCAAGTAAAAAATATTTGACATGGTGTCTGGAACTCTTTACGTTGGGCAGCGTGGCATTGGAAGAGAAGCGCGCGTGGATCATGCTCGTGGTCACGGTTTGCGCCTACGCGGTCTACCTGATCGTCGTCCTCGGCCGGGCATCCGGCGCGCTGGTCGAAGTCCCTTACGTGGCACCGTTGCTGTGGACGGTCGGGGCGGCCATCGTGGCCTCGATCGTGCTGCACATCGCCGCGTCACTGGTCTCACCGGAGGACGCGGGCCGCAAAGATCAGCGCGATCGTGAGATCGGCCGGTTCGGCGAGCACGTCGGGCAGTCGTTCGTCGTGATCGGCGGTGTCGCGGCGCTCGTCATGGCGATGGCCGAACTGGACCACTTCTGGATCGCCAACACGGTGTACCTCGCCTTCGTCCTCTCATCCCTGCTCGGTTCGATCGCGAAGGTCGCCGCGTACCGCTGGGGATTCCAGAAATGGTGAAACCGACCAAGGTCACGAACTCGATTCGCGCCCTGCGCTTCGCCGCCGACGAAATGACGCAGGCGCAACTCGCGGACCGGATCGGCGTCACGCGCCAGACGGTCATCGCCATCGAACAAGGGCGCTACTCGCCGTCTTTGGAGATGGCCTTCCAGATCGCCAGGGTGTTCGGCGTCGGACTCGACGACGTCTTCCAATATCCGGATTAGAAAAGAGGCCGCCGTGAAGGCGATCGTCCAGAACGAGTACGGCACGACAGATGTTCTCCGGCTGACAGACCTGCCGGAACCCGAAGCGGGGCCGGACGGCGTGGTCGTCCAGGTGCGTGCGGCCGGCGTCGATCCCGGTGTCTGGCATCTCATGGAAGGGACGCCGTACCTCGTACGGCTGATGGGATTCGGGGTCCGCAGACCGAAGGCACGCGTGCGCGGGTTGGACTTCGCCGGGGTCGTGCACACGGTCGGCGAAAACGTGACGGAGTTCCAGCCCGGCGACGAAGTTTTCGGCACCTGCCAAGGTTCCTTCGCCGAGTACGCGCTGACCACAGTGGACAAAATCACGCGGAAACCCGGACGAATCGGTTTCGAGGAAGCCGCCGCGATCCCGATCTCCGCTTTCACGGCACTGCAAGCACTTCGGGACAAAGGCGGGGTCAGGCCCCGGCAGAAGGTCCTCGTCATCGGGGCGGGTGGCGGCGTCGGCACCTACGCGGTGCAGATCGCCAAGGCGTTCGGCGCGGAGGTCGACGGCGTGTGCAGCCCCGGCAAAGTGGACCTGGTCCGCTCGCTCGGCGCGAGTACCGTCTTCGATTACACCCACGAAGATTTCGCTGGCGGCTACGACGTCATCCTCGACACCGCGGGCAACCGGTCGCTGACCTCACTACGGAAATGCCTTACCCCACAAGGAACCCTCGTGATCGTCGGCGGTGAAGGCGAAGGGAAATGGATCGGCCCGGTGGGACGCAACCTGCGGGCGCTGGTTCTCGGGCCGTTCGTGAAGCACAAGCTGCGAGGCCTGTTCTCGACGGAGAATCGCGAAGATCTCGAGACCCTGCGCGCGCTCATCGAGGAGAAGAAACTGACGCCGGTCATCGACCGGGCCTACTCCCTGGCCGACGTCCCCGTAGCCATCCGCTACGCGAGCGAGGGTCACGTGCGCGGCAAGGTCGTCATCACCGTCTGAACCACCGGCAAGAGTTTTCCCGCACGTTCACCCCCGGCCATCTTGGGCGTGTTCGGTGTCGTGGAGCGACCCACCACCCAACCAGGGAGACCACCGATGTCCGTCAACCGCCGGGACCTGTTACGAGGCGCCGCCACCGCCGGTGCGCTGGGACTGGCCTGGCCGTTGAGCTCGCGGATGACCGTCGCGCAGGCGGAAGAGGCCGCGGCGGCGCTGGGGGCGAGCTGGGACGAGGCGCCGTTCACCCTCGGCGTCGCGTCCGGTGACCCGGTCCCGCACGGCGTCGCGCTCTGGACCAGGCTCGCGCCGAAGCCGATGGAGTTCGAACAGCCGTTGCCGGACACCGTCGATGTCGGCTGGGAGGTCGCCACCGACCACGGGTTCCGCCGCCGCGTGGCGCGCGGGACGGCGGCGGCCACCGCCGGGCTCGGGCACAGTGTGCACGTGCCGGTGGCCGGGCTCGAGCCGGGCGAGCAGTACTTCTACCGCTTCCACGCGCTCGGCAAGGTCAGCCGGACCGGGCGCACCCGCACCGCCCCGGTCGGGCCGGTCCGGCGAGTGCGGTTCGCGTCGGCGAACTGCCAGGCGTTCCACGACGGGTTCTACGCGGCGCACGCCGGGATCGCACGGGAGGACCTCGATTTCGTCGTCCACCTCGGTGACTATGTCTACGAGCACGGGCAGGTCGGCGGCAACCCGCTGCGCGACCACGAAGGCCCCGAGGTGCTGACCCTGCCCGCGTACCGGCGGCGGCACGCGCTTTACAAATCCGACCCGTCGCTGCGGGACGCTCACGCGGCCCACCCCTGGTTCATCACCTGGGACGACCACGAGGTCGTCAACGACTACAGCGGCACCACCCCTGCGCTGCGGGCGCGGCGGTCGGCGGCGTATCAGGCCTGGTACGAGCACATGCCGGTGCGGCCCGACCACCCTGAGACGCCGAGGATCCACCGGCAGCGCCGCTGGGGCGACCTGCTCGACCTGTCCATTTTGGACCTCCGCCAGTACCGGTCGGCGCAGAACCTGCCTAACGGCACGATCCTCGGCGCGGACCAGAAGGCATGGCTCAAGGACCAGGTGACCGGCGCCGGCGAGGCGTGGCACTGCTGGGTGAACTCGATCATGCTGAGCCAGCTCGCGAAGCCGGGTGGCGGCGGTTACCTGTTCACCGACCAATGGGACGGCTTCCTCGCCGAACGCAAGGAGGTGCTGACCCACGTGGCCCAGAGCGGCCTCGAAGACCTCGTGGTGATCACCGGCGACTGGCATTCCGCGTTCGTCGACGACATCCGACCGGACTTCGCGGATCCGGCCACCCCGGTGATCGGCACGGAGTTCACCGCGCATTCGGTCTCCTCCGGCGCCTACTCCCCCGAGTGGAACGCCACGAACGGGCCGAAGATGGGTGCGGCGAACCCGCACCTCAAATACTTCGAGGGCGACCGGTACGGCTACGACGTCTACGAGGTCACCCCGCGCCGCTGGAGCACGCACATGCGAGTGATCGGGGACAGGCGCGACCCGCGTTCGCCGGTGAGCACCCTGACGACGTTCCACGTCGACCGCGGCAAACCAGGGTCCTATGAGGACCGGGCGACGATCACCTCTCCGGCGCAATACCGGCGCCGCTAGAGCAAAGGGGAGGCGGTTCACCGCACGCGTTCTCGTTTCACCCGCCCGGTGAATTCACGACAGCAGCGATCGCCGCTTTAGTCTTGGTCGCCCTGTCGCCTCCGCGGCGACCGACAGCAAGTTCCCACCCTACGGTTGTGACAGCAACCGCGCGGCGGGGTCGTCCTTTCGGTACACCGTCGGACATTGGGTTCCGCGTGATTTCGGATCGTCGACGGCGGACTGCTTTCGAACGCTTATGTCGCCGTATATCGCGTATTTCAAGAACGCGATGTCGATCTTGACCCGGGTCCCCACCGGTCCACTTCCGCGGTGAGCCACTGATGCAGGGAAAAAGCCAGTTCGACCGGAGCGTCGTACTGGATCAGGTGCCCGGCGTCCGGAATCACGTCCAGGAGGGCACCGGGAATCGCGTCCGCGAGTCGTTCCGCCCTGTCCACTGGGATCCACGTGTCGTCCGCGCCCCAGATCACCTTCACCGGCAACGCGAGTTCGGGATAGCGATCCTGGATCTCGTCGGTGTACCGGACGTCCGCCTCGGCGATCTGCCGGTAGAAGGCGCGTTGCCCCTCCGCGTCCAGCCAAGGCCCGGTCAGCGTGTCCAATTGCGTACCGGTGAGACCACGATGAGAGGCCGTCCCGATGTAGGACTCCAGCGCGCCTCGGTGCACCGCCGGGGGTTGCGCCTGGAAGACCTCGGCGTTTTCCGCGACGAGCCGGAAGAATTCCGAACCCCACGGCCGCAGCGCGACGACGTCCACCAAGGCGAGCGAGGCGTATTCGGCACCGTGCAGCAGCTTCGCGCGCAGTGAAACGGCCCCGCCGTAGTCGTGCGCGATCACGTGCGGGGCCGTCAGCCCCCAATGCCCGAGCAGGTCGGCGAAAAGCTCGCCCTGTGTCCCGAGATCGACGGCGTGACCAGGTTCCTTCGACGAACGGCCGTACCCCGGCATGTCCCAGACATGGACGGCGAACTCCTTGCTGAGCGCCCGGGCGAACGGCGCCCACAGCTGCGCCGACCACGGTGTCCCATGGCACAGCACCACCGGGGCGCCTTCGCCGAGGCGTTCCCACGCCACCGAACGGCCACGCCAGTCGAACGTCCGCGACAACTCCAGTTCGCCGAAACCCATGATCGCGATGGTAGCGGCGCCCGCCCGCTCAGTCGGGCAGATGCAGTTCCGTATGCCGCTTGGACAGCATCTCCGCCAGTTCCCGGAGTTTGATGTTCATGTTCTGTGACGTGTGCCGCAGGACCTCGAACGCCTCCGCCGCGTCGATCCCGCGCCGCGCCATCAGGATGCCCTTGGCCTGCCCGATCGCGTCCCTGCTGTCCAGCGCCTGCTGGAGCTGTTCCTCCTGGAGTTGACCGCGCGTGACCGCGTGCGTGGTCGCCAGCGCCAGCGACGCGTGTGTCGCCAGCAGCAACAACACGTCCCGGTCCGCCTTGGCGATGCCGTGCGGACGTCGCGAGTAGACGTTCAGCGCGCCCGAGAGCTGCGAACTCGACGCTCCCGGCAACAAGGCCGTCGAGACCAGCGAGTGGAAACCGAGCGCCGCGGCGGCGGGCCCGAACCGCGGCCAGCGGGCGTCTTCGGCGAGGTTGTCGCTGAAGGCCGCCGCCGGTCCTGAAACCCGCGCCGCTTCGACGCAGGCACCCTCGCCGTACTGGTACTGCAGCTGGTCCAGTTCACCGGCGATCTCGTCGGTCCGCACCGGCGTGTGGAACCCGCCGTCCGGATCGAGGAGGGTGACGCTCACCAGATCCGCACCCGGAACCAGGTCACGAGTCGCGAAGACCACCCGTTCCAGTACCGCCGCGACCGAGCCGGAATCCAGCAACGCCCTGGTCAGGGACACGAACTGGGTAACCAGTGGCCCGGCGATGAGCCGAGCGCCGTTTTCCGAGGTCACCGGCAGTTCGCCGTCGCCGACATCCTCGACGAATCGGTTCTTGTCCTGCTGCCAATCGATTTCATCGGCCAAAGCCCGCCTCTCCCACTTCTGCACATCGGCGTGATGCACCACGGGGAGTCACCGGCGGGAACCGGCGCCGAGCGCGCACCATCAACCGCCGCAACCAACCCGGTTACCGGCGGATCGGCGCTAACTTCTCAACGCTCAGAACCGCTTTCGGAAGCCGACCTTAGCCGAATGCGCTCACCCCGCCTACCGCGACCCACGTTCGACCCGCCGCGGATCGCCCCTCCGGTCACGCCGTCGATGGACCGTTCCGCCACCTGGCGTAACCGACCCCTCGTCGAACGGGCGCATTTCGAAAGCCGACTCATGTTTCGCACCGGGTGACGGTTGGTACTCGTAAGCCATAACGTCGAGTTCCCGGGGGTGATCACCGTGGCCTCGCTCCAGGCCGAGGAGCAGCGCAGGATCGTCGCGGCGTGTTTCGCGCGGACCGGACTCACCTTGGAACAGCTGTGGCTGAGATATTTCGCACTGGGCGGTGACGTCAACGAGGTGGAGCTGGAGAAGTTCCTGCAGGGCCAATCCCCCTTGCCCCGAATCCAGCGGGACATGGTGGCGCACGCGGTCAACGAGCGGCTCGACGAGGTCGACGCGGCCGAGGAGGCCGACGAGGCCGAGGAGGCCGACGGCGAGCGAAGGGCACCGTACAGCCGTGGGACCGGCGAGGACACCCGCCCTCGCGGACCCTTGGCCGCGCTGGTGAGTCTCCTCGACGGTGCCCGCCGTGCCTCGCCGGAGAGACTGCCCGGGCTCATCGCCTCGGCAGGCCGGGCGCTGAGCCTCGAGATCGCCGTCTACCTCGTCGACCACGACCAGCGGCAACTGGTCCCGGCCCCCGGCGGATCGGCATCCGACCGGGTACCTCTGGCCATCGAGACCAGTACCGCGGGCCGGGCGTACCGGCACGCCGGCACCTTGCTGGGCGAGGAGCCGGAGGGACCACGGTTGTGGGCCACGCTGCTGGACGGCGACGAGCGCATGGGCGTACTCGAGGTCGCAGCAGGTACGGACGCCGACCTCCACGACCCCGCCCTGCGAACCCAGTGCCAGTGGCTCGCGTCGCTGTCCGGCCGTCTGATCGCCGCCGCGACGAGGTACGGCGACGGTCTCGACATGCTGCGGCGCCAACGTCGGCGCAACCCCGCCGCGGAGCTGCTTTGGCGGAACCTGCCCCCGTCGACCGCCGCGACACACACCATCGTGGTCGCGGGCGGCATCGAGCCCACCTACGACGTTCGCGGCGTCACCTTCGACTACGCCCTTTCCGAAACGAAGGCGTGGCTGGCGATCTTCGACGCCGGCCGGGACACCGCGTCCCCGGACCTGGTGGTCTCGGCCGCGCTCGCGGCCTACCGGTCCGCTCGTCGCGAGGGCCTGGATCTGCGCGACCAGGAAGCCGCTGTCGACAAAGCGCTGTCGACACAGTTCGGCGACCACGCCGCAGTCCGCGGCGCGCTGGCCGAGCTTGACCTCACCGGCGGCGGGCTCCGCTACCTCGAAGCGGGAGGGGAACCGCCGTTCGTACTCGGCGGCGAGCACGTACAGACCACATTGGACGGTGGTCGACGCCCACCGTTCGGCGCGGGGCCGCCCGGCCGGATCGCGACCGCCCGGCTGCGGCCGGGAGATCTCCTGGTCCTGCACACCGAAGGTCTCTCGGGCGCGCGTGACACCGACGGCGAACGGTTCGCGTTCGCCACCTGTCTGGCCGCCAACGCCGGACGCGTGCCACCGGAAACCACCCGGCGCGTACTCCAAGCGGCGAAGTCCCACTGCGACAGCGACTTCACCGGAGACGCCGGCCTGCTGATCGCACGCTGGTCCGGCTTGCCGTGAGGCGGCTCAGCCGCTGAAATCGACGTTCTCGGTCTCGACCGTCCCTCCCTTCCGGCCCGGCGCGACCTGATAACGCCAGTACAGGTTCGTATGCGCGATGACCTGCTCCGGTGCCGGCGCGCCCCAAGCCGATTTGTCCACGGTCGTGTGCGCGTCGCCGACCAGTGTCGCGTCGTACCCGCGGACCATGGCGCCGTGCAGTGTCGAGCGGATACAGACGTCGGTCTCCGCCCCGACGATCACGAGACGCCCGACACCGCGCTCCGCCAGCGTTTTCTCCAGATCGGTGTCCTCGAAGGAGTCTCCATAGGACTTGTGGACGACCGGCTCGGTGTCGGCCGGGGTCAACTCGCCGACGATGCGCCATTCTTCGCTTTCTCGCACGAGTTCCTCGTCGGAATGCTGCACCCATACGACCGGGACGTCTTCCTGCCGCGCCCTGCCGACGAGAGCGCCGATGTTCGCGACCACCGCGTCGCGCTCGTGGCCATCGTCGACGACGCCGTTCTGGACGTCGACGACCAAGAGCGCGGTGTTCGGCCGGTTGTCGAGAGTGGTCATGACGGGGTGTCCCTCCTGATCAGGCTGCTGGAGGAAGACCCTAGCCCGGCCCACCGACAAGATCCGGCGATCAAGCCGCCGGAACGGCCAGGGCCTTCGCGTTGCGCTGGACACCGGACCAGGCCCCGTCCCGGCACAATCCGCAGGACGCACCGAAGAACTCCGCGCGGGCTCGCTCGTCACCGGACAGCCAGAACCGGAACCACGCCGTGATCGCGCCGCGGAACCCGCCACCGTCACCGACGGGCGTGAAGTGGGTCGCGCCGGCGAGTTCGCCGTAGATCGCGGGCACCTGGTCCGCGAGGCGGTACCGCGGAATGACCAGCAGCGCGGGAATGACGATGGTGTCGAACTGGCCGCCGAGGAAGAACGAGGGCCCCTTCAAAGCCGTGACAGAGCCCTGCGGCCCCGGCTCGATCGGGATCGTGGTGGTGACGCGGGGATCCGCGCCGGCGGCGATCGCCCCGCCGCCACCTTGGGAATGGCCGGTCGCACCGATGTGGGCGGTGTCGATCTTCCCTTCATAGCGGCTGCCGGGACGGGAGTTCTCGGCGATCAGGGTCGTGGCTCCGGCCAGCATTTCCTTGCCTGAGCCCGCGTTCGGTGTGTCGGCCGCCGCGACCACGAAACCGTGTGAGGCCAGATGACGCAACAGACCGCCGTAGATCTTCGGGTTCGCGCCGGTTCCGTTGCCCCACAGGATCACCGGGTGCCTCTCCAGCCGCGTCGGCCGGTACACGGTGTGTGTGCTGTCGAGGGCTTCGACGGTCACCGCGAAGGGACCCGGTTCGCTCCATCGGTCCGCGATCCCGGTCGTGGCCGTCGCGGCGGGCGTGATGCCCACGGTCGCGAGCACGACCATCCCGGCGATCAGTGTCCGTGTGCGAAGTCTTCCCATGGTGGCCACCGTTCTGGTCCGTCCGGGCCCCGTTGCCCGCGACGTTCCCTTCCCAGGGTGTCGGCCCGGTCACCGTACGTCCATGGGGCCGATCACAAGATCAGGCGAACGAGTCTTGTGACCGGACCCAAACCGCGATTCGGGTCAGAGCCAACCGTGTCTCAAATACCTGCTTTCGGGCGGTTCGCGTGATTGAAGGGACGACACAGGTGACTGGATGGACGACACGCGTGTCCAGCCGGACGACACGCGGCGGGCCCCTCACCGAACGAACGTCGACAGCCCGTCCAGCAACCTCTCGACGTCCTCGGCGCTGGTGTACGGCGCGAGCCCGACCCGGAGCGCCGGATCCTCCAGCTTCAGGGCCGCGAAGACTTCGTAGGCGTAGAAAGACCCCGCCGGGGCGACGATCTTCCGTTCGGCGAGATGCCGTTGCGCTTCGCGCTCGCGTCCGCCGAGGCTCATCAGGACGGTCGGGGTCCGGTCGGCCGCCTTGCAGTGGACGGTGACGGCGTCCCCCAGTCCTTCCTCCAGCCTGGTACGCAGCGTGATTTCATGGTCGTGCAAGGAATTCAGCGAGTTCGTCAACCGGTCCCGCCGCGATCCGCCCGCTCCCGGGTCGAGGGCGGCGAGGAAGTCCACGGCGGCCGTCGCGCCCGCGAGGATCTCATAGGGCAAGGTGCCGAATTCGAAGCGTTCGGGCACGGCGTCGGACGACGGCATGAGCTTGTCCGGTTCGACGGTTTCGAGGAGGTCGGGCGACGCGCCGAGCACCCCGCAGTGCGGGCCGAGGAACTTGTACGGCGAGCAGACGAAGAAGTCCGCTCCCAGCGCGGGAACGTCCACCGGATCGTGGGCGGCGAAATGCACGCCGTCGACGAACAGCAGCGCTCCGGCGTCGTGGACGAGATCGGCGATCCGGCGGATCGGCGGCTTGGTGCCGAGGACGTTCGAGGCCGCCGTGACCGCGACCAGCCTCGTCCTCTCGGTGAGGACGACCGAATCGAGGTCGAGTTCGGTGGTCTCGGGGTCGATGTCGATCCAGCGGACGGTCAGCCCGGCCCGTTCGGCGACCTGGATCCAGGGCCGGACGTTCGCGTCGTGGTCGAGGCGGCTGACGACGATCTCGTCACCCTCGCGCCAGCTTTTGGCCAGGTGCCGCGAAAAGTCATACGTCAACTGGGTGGCGCTACGGCCGTGGACGACGCCTTCGGACGGCACGTTGAGGAAGTCGGCGTAGGCCGCGCGGAAACCCGCGACAGCGTTCTCGGCGTTGAGCTCGGACGGGCTGACCGTGCCCCGGTTCGACAACGGACCGGCCAGCGTGTCGGCGATGGCGTCGGCGACGGGCCGGGGTGTCTGAGTGCCCGCGGGTCCGTCGAAGAAGGCGATTCCGCTGGAGAGGGACGGGAAGTGGCGCCGGAGGGCGGGGACGTCGATGGCCATGTCCTCGACTCTGACATCCGGCGACGGACCGAGTAAACGCTTCGTGGCCGGAACTTTCGCCGACCACGAAGCGCCTTGGGCTCAGTACAGCGTCAGGCGGTACGCGCCGGACTGCGCGGTGCCCGCGAACAGATACCGGCCGTCCGCGCTGATCGTCATCGAGAGCACCCTGGCGTCGGGCAACGCGCCGGGCACCGGCGACCAGGTGCGGCCGAAGTCCGTGCTGCGCAGCACGCCTCCTCCGGTCGCGCTGCTCGCGAACCACACCCTGAAGTCGAACGGATGCGGCAGGATCCGGCTGATCTCACGGGGATCCTCGCCGTCGCGGACCCGCCGGAACGTCCGGCCGTTGTCCTCGCTGAGCAGCAGACCGGCACCGCCTGCCAGGACGCGGCCCCGGTGGCTCACCGAGATCGAACTGACCGGCTCGTCGGAGACGTGGGTCCAGGTCCTGCCGCCGTCGTCGGACCGGGACAGACCGTGGGAATCCCCGCCCCAGACCCGGTTCGCGTTCCACGGGTCACCGGCGAACGCGATGAACCCGTTGTCGCCTGCGAGCTTCTCCCAGGTCTTCCCGGCGTTGTCACTGCGATAGAGCACATAGCCGCTGGGAGCGAAGGCCGAGACGAAAAGCCTGTCGGGAGCGGCCGGGTGGGCGAAGATCGTCCTGGGGAGGCCTTCCTTCGCCTTCGCCGCGAACTGCCAGGTGCGGCCGCCGTCACCGCTGCGGAGCACGTCGAGCGAGAAGCCGTTGCGGGTGACCTGCCAGACGACGTCCGGACGGGCGGGCGAGACGGACAGACGCGCGTCCTCGTGCAACCTGTCGGTGGGGTGCGACTGCCACACCCGGTCCGCCGCGGCGACCTTGCCACGCGGAAGCGGGGTGTTGTAGATCTCCTGCACGCCGGCCGCGACGACGCTCTCGCGCAGGAGGTTCCCGCTGGTCACCAGGTCGCGAATGGATTCGCCGGGCACACCGATCTGCTGGTAGCCGCTCTTGCCGCCGTCCGCGTACACCCCTCGGTACAGCGAGGAGATCAGCGTGGTGGCGGGTTTGCCCGCCCCGGCGGGGAGTTCGATCATGTCGCTGACGCCTTCGCCCGGCGCGGGCACCGGTTTCCGGGTCCAGGTGCGGCCGAAGTCCGCGCTGACGTCCATGTCGTTATACGTCGCGATATACAGGCGGCCGCCGACGAAGTGCGGTTCGCGCAGAGGCTGTCCGCCGGGTTCGCGGCGCAGGACCGTCCAGGTCTTCCCGCCGTCGGTGGAGCCGTGCAGCTCGGGGCCGACCGTGACCACGAACCGCTTGCCATCCGACGCGACCTGCCCGACCTCGTCGTTGGTCCGGTAGACGAGTTCGGCCCGCGGCTCCTTGCCGCTGACCCCGCGGACCGCCCACAGCGAGTACTCCGGGTAGACCGTCGTGAAGTAGGCGTCGTCGCCGACGAGGGTGAGTTTGAGCCCGCCGACCGGTGCGGCGACCCCCTCACGCGGCCAGGTCCTCGGCACGTCGTTCCAGTGGTCTCCGCCGTCGGTGCTGACGCTCAGCGAATCGAGGTTCTGTACCACGACGACCCGGCCGGTGGGGTCCGTCGCCATGCCGAACGCGCCGTCGGGATACCACTCGCGCAGGGTCTCCCAGGTCTCGCCGCGGTCGGTGGTGCGCAGCAGCAGGCCGCGCCACTCGCCGACCTGGTGCCCGGGTTTGTTGCCCACCGCGAGCATCCGGTCGGGATTCACCGGATCGGCGAAGAATCCCTGGATGGCGGTGTCCACCGGCAGTCCCCGACGCGCGGTCCACGAGCCACCGCGGTCGCCGGAGAGCCACAACGCGGGCGGGCCGGGCTGCATCATCGCGAGCCCGGCGGGCGAAACGGCCAGCAGCCCGCCGATGCTGTTCGGGCCGACCGGTTCCCAGCCGCCGCGTGGCAGCCCGGTCGCGTTCACGTCCGTGGGTACCTGCGCGGGTTCGGCGGTGGCCGCTGACGTAGCCCCGGTGGTCCCGAGAACCGTCAGCAGCCCGAGAACGAGCATGCGTTTGGTGATCGATCTCAGCTTCATGCGGAAGATCTTGGCGCAAGATCCGGCAAAGGTATAGAGATTCATCGGATCTTTATCTCGACACACTTCCTCTATACCTTCGATGCCGCTCACATAGGGTCAACTCATCGGATCACTGTCGGTCAGTGACTCGGTAACGCAGGTGAGTGACGCCCGTCCCTTCGACCACGACGGCGGCCCTTCGAACCGCGTCGGCGCCACCCCGAGCGGCGAACAGCGGCTTGCCGTCGCCCGACTCCCCCAGCCGGCCCGAAGCAGTTCGGCGGTACGCCAGGACTGGCCGCCGGGATCTCGACGTCACCGTTGCCGTACCCGCCCCGGTTCTTCGTCGAACCGGGGCGGGCGGGCTCAGCCGCCCAGCCAGCGGTCGAACCAGCCGAGGTTCTGGTTCATCGCCGCTGCGCGGTGTCGCGGCTGATGGAAAAGGTGCGTCTCGTCACCGAAGAGCACGAACTCGGCCGGCACGTTCTTCCCCTTCACGAACCGGTGGATGCTCAGGGTGAGTGAACCGGCGGCCGGCCCGGCCTGTTGCAGCACGGGGCCGTTGACACGGTCCGCCGTCTGCCCGGAGCCGGGGATCAGCGACGGGCTACCGCCCTCGCCGGCGGAGGCCGCTTTGAACACGGTCGAACGCGCGATCGCCTCCTCGCTGACGAACGCGCCCCGGCTGTAGCCCATGATGCCTGCCTTTCCCTGGTCGGCGGTACCACTGTCCACTTCGGACTTGACCGCGGTTTCCATTGCCGCCACGGCGTCCCGCGGATCCTGGGTCGCCCGCGACTCGTTGACCAGCAGGACGACGTATCCCTTGGCGGCGAAGACCTGGGACGGGTACTGCCATTCGTTCTCCTCCGCCATGAACCGCTCGGTGGCGTCGTAGCCATGGGTGATCACGACGACGGGGCAGCGGCTCTCGCGCCCACAGCGCTCGGGGACGAGGCGGTAGCCCGTGGCCCGATGCCCCGACGGCAGGGTCCACTCCGCGGCCCGCGGCCTGGTCAGGCGGACACCGGTGACCCAGCCGTTCGGATCGTGGCCTTCACGCACGGATCCGGTCGCGGCGTCCACGACGACGAGACGGGGCGGCGAAGCCACGTCCTCCCGGACGCAGAAAGCGTGACGCCGGGCCGGATCGAACGAGCAGCCCGCCAAGGTACCGGCAGCCAGGGCAACGGGCGTCAAGATCCCCTGACTGGACGTTGAGTACAGGGTTTCGCGCCGCTCGTCGCTCGCCATGGCGAACACCCGGTCACCGGCCGGTGACCACCACGCGCTGCCCGACGACGAAATCCGCGTGCCCTTGGGCAGGGTCGCGACCGGTGCCGGTGCCCCGCCGTCGACGGGAACCGCCAGCACCCGGTCGTCCTTCGACGCGAGGACCGAACGTCCGTCCGGGGACCACGCCGACGGCAGCGGGCGCGCTCCGGCAGTGTCCACAATGGTCGCTCGGCCGGAGGCCGCGTCCAGTAGCCGCACCGTGTCGAGATTGTCGGCAGGGCGCTGAGTCTCCCTGGTCACGAACGCGAGCCGGGAACCGTCGGGCGACCACGCCATACCCGGTTTGCCGGGGACGGCGAGCGGGCCCATCACGAAGTCGGCGATATGCCGACGGCTCCCGGTCTTCGTGTCCAGCAACCAGAGTCCGTTCCGCGTCAGGTCGTACTCCCCCGTCTCCAAGGTCCGGAGATCCATCGCCCGCTCGTCGAAGACGACGCCGTCGGCCGTCGGCCTGCCACCGGGACGCGGTGTGCTGAACGCCAGCGATCGCCCGTCCGGAGACCACTCGAACGCGAGGATCTTCGCCGGATGCGGTGGGACGTTGGCCAGCCGGAACGCCTCGTGCTTACCGCCGATCGGGACCGCGGGGCCGTCGAAATCGAGCAGTTTCGCCGGCTTCCCGCCCCGCACCGGCACCTGCCAGATCTCGTCGGCGCCGTCCCGCAGCGCGAGGTAGGCCAGCGAGCCGCCATCCGGTGACCAGCGCAGATTCGTGATCCTGGCCGTCGTACCGGTCACCGTCGCGACCGTCCTGACTTCCGCCGGTTTCGCCAGGGACAACACGAGAATCCGGCTGGTGACGGTGTTGTCCGCGACCGATGGTTCGGTGACGACAGCGGCGCCGAACCGCCCGTCCGAAGACGTCCTCGCTTCGCCGATCCGGCGGGTCTGCACCACGTCCGCCACCCCGATCTCGGGTGTCGCCGCCACGAACGTCGCCGCCACGGCCAGCGCCGTCACGACCTTGCCCAGCTTTTCCCACATCCCGTTTTCCCTTCGCCCAGTGGAAGATCACTGCGACGTCAGGCTAGGAACGGCGTTACTGCGCGCACATCGTCCGGCGGTGCCGAAGAGAGTCGACTTCGGCAGGAGGGGGATTCGTCCCCCAGGGTGGACTGCTCCTCAGCCGCGCTGTGCCCGTGCCGCCCCCATGCAGTACGCGCCGAAAGCGGCGACTCCGGCGGCCACCACGAGGAGCAGCACCGTGCCGAACGGCTGAGCGGCCAAGGCGCGCAGCGCGGCGTCGAGCCCGCCGGAGCGGGACGGGTCGTGTGCCAGCGCCGCGAATCCGAGGAGCACCGCGACCACGCCGAACACGACACCCCGTGCCACATAACCGATCCGCCCGAGCCGCTCGACCCAGCGCCGGGTTCCCGACGGCAACGACGAGAGGTCGAGATCCCGCACGAAGTTCCGGCGCACACCGTTCACCACCGAAGCCACGGCGACACCGAACACGATGACGGCCGCCACGATCACCAGGAACGGGCCGGCGGGCAACGCAAGCAGCCGCGCGGTGAGTTCCTGCTGTTTCTGGTCGCCGCTGCCCTGTTCTCCCGCCCCCGCGGCGAGCCGGGCCGCGTACACCCCCAGTGAGATTCCCACCAGGCAGCGCGCTCCGGACGTCACCCGCTTGACGACGCGCTGTCGCTTTTTGTCGATCCAGGTGTACCCGACAGCGGCCAGCAGCGCCTGCCACAGGCCGTACGCCACCAGTCCGGCCGCCAGCGCCCACAACAGCACGCCGCCCAACGGGGTCGAGCCGACCTCGGCGACCGCACCACGCCCGTCGGCCTCCTGGCCGCCACCGCCGAAGGCGATACGCGCCGCCAGGTACCCGATGAGCAGGTACACCAGCCCGTAGCACCCCATCCCGATCCGTCCGAACACCTGGACGGCCTTGTTGTGGCGTACCTGTCCCGCCTTGCTCGATGGCATTGGGTTCACTCTCCTCTTCGATCCACACCGAGTGTCGCGGCCAGCGGCCGGGACCGCCGTGCGACTGGTCCATCCAGCCCAATACCGACCGGAGCGGTGTCGCCTACCTCTCACCCAGCACCGAGTCGATCAGTCCACCGCGTGCGGACTCCGTGACGATGACGGCTCGCGGTCGTTTCTTTCGCGGCGATGTCGGATCGCGCCGTTCCCGTTCGTAGGCAAGGTGAGAGGAGGCCGAAATGACACGAAGCAAGCACACCACGGCCGAGGAGAATGTGAGCGCCACCCTGACCGTCGCCGCGCCTGTCACCAGGGTGTTCGCGGTGCTGGCGGATCCGGCGACCCATTCGGCCATCGACGGCACCGGCTGGGTTCAGGACCCCGCCGACCCCGCGCCGCTGACCGAGGTCGGGCAGATCTTCCGGATGAACATGTATCACGCCGGCCACGCGGACGGTGACTACCGGGTGGCCAACAAGGTCGACGTGTTCGACTCACCGCGTGCCATCGGCTGGCTGACGGGAACGGAAAAGGCCGACGGACGGCTGGAGTTCGGCGGCTGGTTCTGGCGTTACGACCTGGCACCGCTCGGGCCGTCCGAAACCGGGGTCACGCTCTCCTACGACTGGTCGGCCGTGCCGCCGTCCATCCGGGAGTACATCCGGTTCCCGCCGTTCGGCCCCGAACATCTCATCAACTCGCTGCACCACCTGGCCGAACTCGCCGAAGGAGCATCATGACCGCGACCGAGCACGCCGCGAGAACCGCGGTTAGAGACGGTGTTCGCCGTCGAATCGAACCGAACTCCGACATCGAACCGCCGGAAGACCGAGCGCGGCCAGGGCGCGTTTCGCTCCATCCCGAGAGCGCCGAACCGGCAGCCGGCCACGATCACGGTTTCGGCCTCGAAAGAGTTCGACCCACTCGAATCACGATAGTTGATCATGAGCCGATCACCTGGACCGTACGCAACGCCTTGGACCATCTCGCCGACGAGCTTCGCCGCGACACCGGCGGCCAGTCCGGCGGGTCCGGAGCGGAGCGGACGCTCACCGAAGCCGGGGACTCAGCGAGCCAGCCAAGGAGCCAGCAACGTCTCGAGATCGGCGTCCGACAACGCATACGGCCCGCCGTGGAACTCGTGCCACCGCGAAGCGTCGCGTGCCGCGTTGTAGTCCACCTCGAACGCGCGCATCAGCACGTACATGAACGTCACCGAGCTGAAGCGCTCGCCGAGCAGTGTCCGGGCCTCACGCGCGACACCTGTCGCGCCATGGCCGATCACGTCCGCGAGCTTCAGCTCGTCCGCAGCCGGATCCAACAGGCTCGGGGCATACATCACGACGAATTCTCCATCACCGAAACGAAAAGTCAGTTCTCAGCGGCAAGCTGACCGCAAGCCGCGGCGATCTCCTGGCCACGCGTGTCCCGAACCGTGCAGGCGACCCCGCCCGCGTTCACCAGCCGGACGAACTCACGCTCCACCGGCTTCGGCGACGCATCCCACTTCGAACCCGGGGTGGGGTTCAACGGGATCACGTTCACGTGCACCAACTGACCCAGGTGCTGACGCAGGCGCTTCGCCAAAAGCTCCGCACGCCAAGGCTGATCATTGATGTCCCGGATCAACGCGTACTCGATGGACACCCGACGACCGGAAGTGTCCGCGTAGTACCGGGCGGCCGACAGCACCTCGTCCACCGACCAACGCTCGTTCACCGGCACCAGCGTGTCCCGCAACTCGTCGTCCGGCGTGTGCAGCGAAACGGCGAGACGCACCTGCATCTTCTCGTCAGCCAGCTTCCGGATCGCCGGCGCGAGGCCCACCGTCGACACCGTCACCGAACGCTGGCCGATCCCCAGCCCCTCCGGCGAAGGGTCAGTGATCCGGCGCACCGCGGCGACGACACGCTTGTAATTCGCCAGCGGCTCACCCATGCCCATGAAGACGATGTTCGACAGACGGCCGGGGCCGCCGGTCATCTCGCCGTCGCGCATCACGGCGGCGGCCGAGCGGACCTGGTCGACGATCTCCGCCGTCGACAGGTTCCGGTCGAGGCCGCCCTGCCCTGTCGCGCAGAACGGGCACGCCATGCCGCAGCCCGCCTGGCTCGAGATGCACAGTGTCGCGCGGTCCGGGTAACGCATCAGCACGCTCTCCAGCAGCGTCCCGTCGTGCGCGCGCCACAGGGTCTTGCGGGTGGTGCCGTCGTCGCAGGCGAGAGCCTTGATCTCGGTGAGCAGCGTCGGCATCAGATCTCCGACGAGCTTCTCCCGCGACGCCGCCGGGATGTCGGTCATCTCCTCCGGGTTCACCGTGAGCCGCGAGAAGTAGTGGTTCGACAGCTGCTTCGCGCGGAACGGCTTCTCACCCAGCTCGGCGACGGCCTCGGCCCGCTCGGCGGCGGTGAGGTCGGCGAGGTGGCGCGGCGGGAGGCCGCGCTTGGGCGCGTCGAAAACGAGGGGGAGGGCAGTCATAGCCCACTCAGTCTCCCATGTCCACTCCCGCCGCGCCCGGGCCGCCCCGGATCGCTGTTCCCCAGGTCACGTATGCGTTCTTCCCGCGACGGCGTGCGAATCGCGGCCGAGGAGACGCCAGGACTTCACACCACGGCCGAGACTGGGGCAGGAAACCGTTCCGTCGCCTTTAAACGATGGGGTTGCCTATGACCTCGGTCCTCCTCACCGGCTCGCCCGCGCTCACCGAGCCGCTGACGGAAGTCCTCGGCGACAGCGGCTACACCGGGCGTTGCCGTCCTCCGGGAATTGGCAGAAGTGGTGCCCGAGAACACCGGCGTGGTCGCGGTCTTCGAGCACGCCGCCCACGCCGAACTGACCGAGTTGGAAGCGTTGTGCGCCAGGATCGGGGCGCTGGCTACCGCTGCGCCGGGAACTCGGCCGGATGATCGCCGGACCCGCGATCACACCCGGCGGAATCGACTTCGCCGACGTCGTCGCCCGCCGCCGTTCCGCCGCCCGAGGCCCGGTGCCCACCGACCCCGCGCCACTGCGATCCGGCGACCTCCGCTGGGTGCTGGCGAACCTCTCCGTCCACCTCGAACGCTGGCTTTCCGGTGGGCGATCCGCAATCACCACGGGTGAGATCGAGCTGGACCCGGCGGACCTGTCGGAGAGCCGCCGTCCGATCCTTCCCGTCCCCGATCGCGTCCGGCCTGTGCCCGCGGTGACCGACCCGGGGGCGGGCAAGCGAGTGACTCCGTGGGTACACGACCTGCCGGACCGGTCTTGGGACGACCTGCCGTCGTTCGGTGAACGGCGACTCAAGGCGTATCAGGACCGCGTCGAGGCCCGGGGTTTCGAGGTGATCAGCGTCGACTTGACCACCTGCGACGTCGCGGCCGCCGGACTCCACGTCACTCATACGCTGGTTCCAGGTCTCGTATCACCCTTCCCCGCCGGACTCCCGTCGTGGGGCGGCCGGATGATCGCCAACGCAGCCGTGACGCTCGGCTGGCGTGCCCGGCGGCTCGCCGAGCGGGACCCTCAACGTCATCCCCTTCCCTGCGTCTGACCTCGCATGAGACCCACTTCACCCCAAGCGGGTTGTCGTACGACCGTTTCCGATATATCGTGAACGTGTTGAAACATTACGTAGAGAGGATCTGCATCATGCGAGGACGACCTTTTCCTCCAGAACACGGCCGACCCGCCTTCGGGCCTTGGGCTCGCGGCGGCTTCGGCGACTTCCCCCCTGGCCCCGGCGGGCCAGGACACCGTCATCGGCACGGTCGCCGCGGTGGCCCCGGCGGACGGCGCGGCAAACGCGGTGACGTCCGCGCCGCGATCCTCGCGCTGCTTTCCGAGCAGCCGAGGCACGGTTACGAGATCATTCGCGAGATCGGCGAGCGCAGCGGCGGCTACTGGAAGCCGAGCCCCGGCTCGGTCTACCCGACACTGCAGATGCTGGCCGACGAAGGCCTGGTGATCAGCAAGGACGAGAGCGGCAAGAAGCTGTTCGAACTCACCGAATCCGGTCGCGCCGCGGCCGAACAGCAGGACGCCGTCCCGCCGTGGGAGCAGATCGCCCACGACGTCGACCCGGTCGAGGTGAACCTGCGCAAGGCGGGAGCGACCCTGGCCGCCGCGATCATGCAGGTCATGCACGCCGGCAGCGAGGCACAGCAATCCCGCGCCGTCGACGTGCTCAACGAGGCACGCCGGACGATCTACGGCATCCTCGGCGAGGCCGACGACGCTACCGCTCCGGACGAGACGCCCACCGAGGACGCGGAGTGACCTGGCACGACGAGGCCGGTGGGCTTGGTGCGCGTATGCACGCGATAGCCCACCGGCAGCGTCATCCGCTTCTCCCCCGCGCCTGACGAAACCTCGTTGAGGCGCCGGACCTCCGCGATCGCCTTCGCCGCGACCGGAGCACTGAACTCGATTTTCAGCACCGCTTCCATCGCGGCGGCGTCCTCGAACAGCCACCGCGTCATCACCTTGCGGCAGTCGAAATCTCGACGGGCGAAGAACTTCTCGACACCGGGCGGGTCATAGTCCGGCAGATCCAGTCGCATCCAGCGTCCGTAGGGCTCACTCGCCACATCGAGATCCACGATCGCCAACATCCCGCCGGGCCGCAGCACCCGCTCCGCCTCGCGGAGGCCGGGTTCACAGCCGGGGCCGAAGAAGTACGCGGTCCGCGCGTGAACGACGTCGAAAGCCGCGTCCGGCACGGGAAGTCGCTGCGCACGACCCTGCCGCACTTCGACGTTCGGCAGTCCCCCGACACGGCGCCGCGCGTCACGGACGAGCGGCTCATGGGGTTCGATCCCGAGCACCGACCGCGCCGTCGCGGCGAACAGCGGCAAGTGGAACCCGTCACCACAGCCGAGGTCGAGCACGTCCGCACCGGACCAGTCACGCTGCCCCGCGAGCACCCGCCAGATCTCGCCATCGACGTCCTGCGCGCGGTTCTCGACCTCGTAGGCCCTTTGGTAGTACCAGATATTCGGGCTCGGCAGCACTTCCTCGCCGCGGCGGAAGGAGGAGACAGCTCGGGGAAACCAGCGCACGAAAACTCCAACGATGCGGAGCCGGGCCGGGTTCCGGGCCATCCAGGTCGAAAACTTTCCCGGAAACAATGCGGATAGCGACTAGACTTTACTCCCACTGGTAAGGGAGAACCGCATGTCGCTTGGCTCGGCCGCTCACACTTCCGTCATCCCGTCAGGAATCCCGTGCTGGATCGAACTCGCATGCAGAGACGAAGCGGCCGCACAAGCCTTCTACGGCGGACTTTTCGACTGGGAGTACACAGTCCAGCGTGACCCGGCGACGCCGTCCGGCCGGTACTCGATCGCGACACTGAACGGCGTCCCGGTCGGTGGCCTGTACCGCGCAGGCGCGGAGGGGCCATCCGGCTGGAGTGTCCACATCTCCGTGCCTCAGGCGGCCGCGGCCGCCGAATGGGTGGACAGTCTCGGTGGCCGGGTCACCCTCGGACCGATGGCGATTCCCCATCGTGGCAACATCATTCACGCCGTCGACGCGTGCGGCGCGCACGTCGTCTTCTGGGAACCGCCGGAAACCTGGGAGTTCGCGACCGGTGTGCCCAACACCTTCAGTGGCGCGGATCTCAACACCCACGACGGCGCCGCGGCGGATCACTTCTACTGCCGCCTCTTCGACTACACCAGCCACCAGATCGGGGACGGCACGTCGCTCGACTACGCCGAATGGCTCATCGAGCACGAACCGGTGCTGTACCGGTATGTGATGGGCACGGAATACCGGCCGGACACTCCTCCGCACTGGATGGTCTATCTCGAAATCGACCCGGCTCGAGGCGCGGACGCCGCGGCGGGACAGGCCTTGATGCTCGGCGGCGCCGTCGTGGTCCAGCCCTACGACACCCCGTACGGCCGGATGGCGATCCTCGCCGACCCGGACGGTTCGGTGTTCGCCGTGATCGACCACTCCCGGGCCACCGAAGGCTGGGGGCGCGCCGAAGTCGACGATCCCTACGACGACTGAGCCGAAGAGCCGGGGTGACCGCGTCACCCCGGCTCCTGGCGTCAGAGACCGGCCCAGAACCCGCAGTCGTGCACGGCCGCGAGGTCGACCGGGCCGATCTCGCCCGGCGCGAGTGACTGCGTTTTCGGCGTGGGACGCCACTTCGGCAGTTCTTCACCGTTCGGATTCCCGGTCCGCGCGAACCGGGTCCAGTACTGAATCATCCGCTCCCCGAGTTTCTTCTGCTCGGGCTTCAAATCCGCCGGGAAACCGGTTAAATCAGACAAATATGCTAATTCAGACCCATGGGAAGCACCTGGTCGCATTCCCGGTGGAGCCGGAACGAGCGCGGGGGCGTCCCGATCGGCGAACTCGTACCCGAACGTCCGGGTGCGGCCGCTCAGCAAACGCTCGGTCCCGACCTGGGGACAACCCCAGATCCGGTCGGTCATGGCGTCGGCGTACGCCATCGCCGGACTCCCGTGCTTCGCCGACGGGTAACGGGCGGCGACGAGTGGTGCCTTTTCCTTGAAGGCGGTGCGCAGCAGTTCTTGGTAGTGCTCCTCGGTGAACGGCTGCCCGGGATACAGGCCGACGAACAGCCTGGCCTCGTCCCTGGTGACGCCGGTCAGCACCGGGACGCGGGCGAAGTGCCCGGCCTTCAGCGCGGTCGCCGGATGTTGTGGCAGCAGGCCGGTATCGAACGCGGGTGTCCCGAGAGGCTGGCTCACCAGGTCCTTCACCGGAAACCGCCGGAGGCAGGCGACGTCGGCGCAACCCAGCTTCTTCGCTGCGTCGGCTCCCATGGCCTCGACGTCGGCGCGGGGAAGGTACGGCGATCCCGCGGGCACGCCGGGGAAGAACCCACCGTCAGGCCAGGTCAGGGTGCACGGACCACTCTGGATGATCGCGCGGTGGAACAGTCCCGCGGCCGACGGGGAGGCCAGCTGGGCGCAGGTGCTCATCGCGCCGGCGGATTCACCGAACAGCGTGACGTTCCGGGGATCTCCCCCGAAAGCGCGGGCGTTGCGCTGTACCCAGCGAAGAGCGGCCTGCTGGTCCTGGAGGCCGAAGACGCCGGAATCGCGTCCCAGTTCCGGGTGCCCGAAGAAACCGAACACACCCAGCCGGTAGTTCACGGTCACCACGACGACGTCCCCGCCGAGAGCCATGCGCTGGAAGTCGTAGTCGCTTCCAGCGCCGGAAGTGAAGCCCCCGCCGTGCACCCAGACCATCACCGGACGCGGTTTGTGCGTCGGCTTGGCCGGGCTGATCACGTTGAGATACAGGCAATCCTCACTGTCGCTCGGTGCCGATCCGAGCCCCGGCCCCTGCGCACATCGAGGCCCGGGTTTGCTCGCGTCCCGCACGGCGGTCCACGATTCGGGTCTTTTCGGTGGCGCCCAGCGCAGGTCGCCGACCGGTGGCGCGGCGAACGGAATGCCTTGGAAACTCCGGTATTCGCTGGTACTCACCCCGCGAACGGGACCGGAATCCGTGCGGACGATCGGGCTTTCGCCCGCCTCCGCCACGGAGGTCGTCAGGGCACCGAGCGTCAGCACGCTCAGTGCCAGGGTCAGAAGTCGCTTACTCATCCTTTGAGTTCGCATACTCCGACCTTGGCCCAGCGCACCGGGCTTGTCACCTAGCCGGGCACGAACGCCGAAAGCAACAGCCAGGAGACGACGGCCGAAGGGAGCAACGAGTCGAGCCGGTCCATCAGCCCGCCGTGTCCGGGCAGCATGTTCCCCATGTCCTTGACCCCGAGGTCCCGCTTGATCAGCGATTCGACGAGGTCGCCGAGCGTCGCGGTGCAGACGATCGCCGCGCCGAACAGCACACCCTGCCAGGCATGGCCGTCGAGCAGCAGGCTCAGCGTCAGTGCTCCGGCGACCACACCGGCCACGAGCGAACCGGCGAAGCCTTCCCACGTCTTCTTCGGGCTGATACTGGGTGCCATCGGGTGCTTGCCACCCAGCACGCCGGCGATGTAGCCACCGGTGTCCGAGGCGACGACGCCGATCATGAACGCCAGTACGCGGCCGACACCGTCAGCCGGCGGGACGAGCATGGCGGCGAAGGCACCGAAAAGCGGGATGTACGCGGCGGCGAAGACGGACGCGCTGATGTCGCGCAGATAGCCGTCCGCACCGCCGGGCAAGCGCCAGAGCAGGCAGACGAGCACCGTCAGCACGAACGCCGTCAACGCGCCTTCGCGGCCGAACGGCCACGCCAGCCAGATCATCGCCTGGCCGCCGACGAGCACCGGCACCAGCGCGATCCGGATGCCCGCCGCCCGCTTCAGTGCCCCGGCCAGCTCGATCGTGCCGACCGCGATGGCGATCGCGATGATGCCGATGAACAGGAAGCGCACGGTGAGCAGGGACGTGATGATCGCCGCGCCCAGCAGCAGCCCGACCCCGATCGCGGCGGGCAGGTTGCGGCCGGCGCGGGAAACCTTCTGTACCGGTTCCGGCACGGCTTGAGAATCCGGCGCTGTGGCCGGAACCGGTTCCGGGTTTTCCACCCGGTCCTCGCGTTCCTCGCTCACCTGGCTCATCAGACCTCAAGCAACTCGGCTTCCTTGTGTTTCACCAGCTCGTCGACCTTGTGCGTGTAGGAGTCGGTGAGGTTCTGAAGTTCCTTCTCGGCGTGGACGACCTCGTCCTCGCCTGCCTCGCCGTCCTTCTTGATGCGGTCCAGCTCTTCCTTGGCCTTGCGGCGGACGCTGCGGATCGAGACGCGGGCATCCTCACCCTTGGCCTTGGCGACCTTCACCATCTCCTTGCGGCGCTCTTCGGTGAGCTGCGGGATGACGATGCGGATCACGTTGCCGTCGTTGCTCGGGTTGACGCCGAGGTCCGACTCGCGGATCGCCTTCTCGATGGCGTTGAGCGCGGTCTGGTCGTAAGGCTTGATCAACGCCATCCGGGCCTCGGGGATGCTGACGCCCGCCAGCTGGTTCAGCGGGGTCGGCGCGCCGTAGTAGTCGACGACAACGCGCGAAAACATCCCGGGGTGGGCCCGGCCGGTGCGCACCGACGACAGGTCCTCCTTGGCGACGGACACCGCTTTTTCCATCTTCTCCTCGGCGTCGAGGAGGGTCTCGTCGATCACGGCAACTCCCGTTGTTGTGTATTCGTACCGGTTGCGAAGAGCAGAGCAGTGCTACGCGGGCACCCCGTCGGCGGGGGTGTCGACCAGGGTGCCGATCCTCTCACCACTGACCGCACGAGCGATGTTCCCCTCGGTGAGGAGATTGAACACGATGATCGGCATGTTGTTGTCCATGCACAGGCTGAACGCGGTGGCGTCGGCGACCTTGAGGTCCCGTTCCAGCACCTCGCGGTGGCTGATCTCGTGGAACATCTCGGCGGTCGGGTCGCTCTTCGGGTCCGCGGTGTAGACGCCGTCGACGGCCTTCGCCATCAAGACGGCTTCGCAGCCGAGCTCGAGCGCACGCTGCGCGGCTGCGGTGTCGGTCGAGAAGTACGGCATGCCGACCCCGGCGCCGAAGATGACGACGCGACCCTTTTCGAGGTGACGCTCGGCGCGGCGCGGGATGTACGGCTCGGCGACCTGTCCCATGGTGATGGCGGTCTGCACGCGTGTCGGCAGGCCCTCTTTCTCCAGGAAGTCCTGCAGCGCCAGGCAGTTCATGACGGTGCCGAGCATCGCCATGTAGTCCGCGCGGTCGCGGTCCATGCCGCGCTGCGACAGTTCCGCGCCGCGGAAGTAGTTGCCGCCGCCGATCACGACGGCGATCTGCACGCCCGTGCGCGCGACGTCGGCGATCTGCTGAGCGACCGAGTGCACCACATCCGGATCAACCCCGATGGAACCGCCGCCGAACATCTCGCCGCCCAGCTTCAGCAGCACCCGCCGGTATCCGCCTTCGACCCGGACACCCATGTCGCTCTCCCTCATGCTCTGGACCCGACTGTGCCCCGTCCCCGATGGACGGAGACGGGGCACAGTGGTGACTCTTGTGTTCCGCGCCTGGATCAGGCCTGGCCGACCTCGAACCGGGCGAACCGGCTCACGGTCACGCCGGCCTCGTCGAGCAGGGCCTTGACGGTCTTCTTGTTGTCCTTGACCGACGGCTGCTCGAGCAGGACGTTGTCCTTGTAGTAGGCGTTGACCTTGCCCTCGATGATCTTGGGCATGGCCTGCTCCGGCTTGCCCTCTTCGCGAGCGGTCTTCTCCGCGATGCTGCGCTCGTTCTCAACGACGTCGGCCGGGACCTCTTCACGCGTGAGGAACTTGGCCTTCAGCGCGGCGACCTGCATGGCGGCGCCACGAGCGGCCTCGGCGGCGGCTTCGCCCTCACCGGTGTACTCGATGAGCACGCCGACGGCGGGCGGAAGGTCCGCACCGCGACGGTGCAGGTAGGTGGCGGTGGTGCCCTCGTAGGCGGCGACGCGGCGAAGCTCGAGCTTCTCGCCGATGCGGGCGGCCATCTCCTGAACGGTCTCGTCGACGGTCTTGCCGTCGAGCGAGGCGGCCTTCAGCTTCTCGACGTCGTTCGTCTTCTCGGCCTTGGCGACCTCGACGATCTTCGCGGCCAGGGCCTGGAAGTCGTCGTTCTTCGCGACGAAGTCGGTCTCGGAGTCGAGCTCGATCAGCACGCCGTCCTGGCCGGCGACGAGGCCCTCGGCGGTGGCGCGCTCGGCGCGCTTGCCGACGTCCTTGGCGCCCTTGATGCGCAGGAACTCGACGGCCTTGTCGAAGTCGCCGTCGGTCTCCTCCAGCGCTTTTTTACAGTTCATCATGCCGGCGCCGGTCAGCTCGCGGAGGCGCTTCACATCTGCGGCGGTGTAATTCGCCATCGTGCGTTGTCCGTCCTTTTTCAGGTACGAGAAGTCTTTGGGAAGGTACTCGTGGGGCCGCCCGAAGGCGGCCCCACGAGCGGGGATCAGGAGGAGGCGGTGGCCTGCTCGGCGACGGGCTGCTCGGCAGCCTGGTCCGCAGCGGGCTGCTCGGCAGCCTGCTCCGCGGCGGGCTCGGTGACCGCCTCGGTGGCCGCCTCGGTCGCGGCGACGGCTTCCTTGGCGTCCGCGGCGGCGGTCTCGGAGCCGGCGAGCAGCTCCTTCTCCCACTCGGCCAGCGGCTCGTCCGTGGCGACGACACCCGGCTCGGGCTTGGTGTCGGCGGAACCACCGTTGCGGCTGGAGCGGGCCATCAGACCGGCGGCGGCGGCCTCGGCCACGACCTTGGTCAGCAGCGCGGCCGAACGGATCGCGTCGTCGTTACCCGGGATCGGGTAGTCGACCTCGTCCGGGTCGCAGTTGGTGTCGAGGATCGCGACGACCGGGATGTTCAGCTTGCGAGCCTCGCCGACGGCGATGTGCTCCTTCTTCGTGTCGACGATCCACACGATGCTCGGCACCTTGGCCATGTCGCGGATACCGCCGAGGGTCTTCTCGAGCTTGTCCTTCTCACGGGTGAGCGTGAGGATCTCGCGCTTGTTCAGACCGGCGAAACCGCCGGTCTGCTCCTGCGACTCGAGCTCCTTCAGGCGGAGAAGACGCTTGTGCACCGTCTGGAAGTTGGTCAGCATGCCGCCGAGCCAGCGCTGGTTCACGTAGGGCATGCCCACGCGCGCGGCCTCGGAGGCGATCGCTTCCTGCGCCTGCTTCTTCGTGCCGACGAACATGATGGTGCCGCCGTGCGCGACGGTTTCCTTGATGAACTCGAACGCACGGTCGATGTAGGTCAGCGTCTGCTGCAGGTCGATGATGTAGATGCCATTGCGCTCGGTGAAGATGTAGCGCTTCATCTTCGGGTTCCACCGACGAGTCTGGTGCCCGAAGTGCACGCCGCTGTCGAGCAGCTGCTTCATGGTGACGACGGCCATTGCCGGAATCAACCTCTTCTGTGTCGTGCGCGCCCGGCTCCGCCGGGACCGCGCTTGCTCGGTTCGTCGCGCTCGGCCGGGTGGCCGTTCGCCCTGGTGCAGATGCTCGGGCCCGGACCCGGGAGTGAAGTGACTCCAGGGACCGCCGGGCCGTGTACCCCCGCCTGTCCTGACCCTCCGTGAGGAGATCGGCCATCGGGAGCGCGCACGTGCACGCGAAGTCAGTCCGCTGCCGCGGACCGCGCAAAAGAGTCTACTCCCTGTCGTCACCGTCTACCGCACCGGCAGCCTCCGATGAGAGCGGTTGTCCACAACCGCCTCGGTTATCCACAGATTCCACCGGCGCGTCCCGCTCGCCACGCCCGGTCCCCCAGGCTGGAACACATGACGACGACAACCTCTTCCCGCCCTGTCACCAGGCATTCCTTCGCGATCGACCGCACCGGCGGCAGGCACCGCCGTCCCGGGCGGCCGAGGCGCCTGCCGCGCGTCGCGATCCTCGCGGCCGTGCTCGCGATCCTGACCTCCACCGCCGCCCCGGGAACGGCCAGAGGCGCGCCTTCGCCCCAAGGACGCCTCTCTTGGCCGCTCTTACCGACACCCAGCGTCACCAGGTACTTCGAGCCGCCGTCGACGCCGTACGGCCCCGGCCACCGGGGGGTCGACCTCGTCGCCACACCGGGTACGAACGTTCTCGCGGCCGCGGAAGGAGTGGTGATGTTCGCCGGCCAGGTGGCTGGCCGGGGAGTGGTTTCGATCGAGCACGAAGGAGGCCTGCGCACCACTTACCAACCTCTCGCTCCGACCATCACCGCGGGTGATCAGGTCTACCGGGGCCAGGTGCTCGGCCCGGTCGCCGCCGGCCATCCGGGCTGCCCCGGGACGGCGTGCCTGCATTTCGGTGTCCGGCGGGGAGAGGAGTACGTCGATCCGCTCTCGTTGATCGGCGAACCATCCGAGATCCGCCTCAAACCCTGGGAAGGAGACCAGGTGTGAGTACGTGGGTTGAGCACGGTGATCGGACACCGAACTCACGGGACTGGACACCGCACAAGCGTGCTTGAAGACCGCAATCACGTATGCGGCTTCTGAGCACGCGAGATACGGCTCTGAGCACGTGAGTACGGTGCCACTCGGTGACGCAAGAGAGTCCGGGCAGCACGGCGCGAGTCTCTGGCGCACGACACTAGGGCGTCTCGACCAGTTTCGCGCGCAGCCGCATGACCGCGCGGGTGTGCAGCTGGCTGACCCGCGACTCGGTGACACCGAGGACCTTGCCGATCTCGGCGAGCGTCAGGCTTTCGAAGTAGTAGAGGCCGACCACGATCCGGTCGCGTTCGGTGAGCTGCGCGATCGCCTGTGCCAGCTGGCGGCGGTTGTCCTGGTCGACCAGGACGGCCACCGGGTCGACGGCGCCGTCGTCGGGCAGGGTGTCGACCAGCGAGCCGCTGTCCTTGCCGGCGGCGACCAGGTCTTCCAGCGCGATGACGCTGGTCAGCTGCAGCTGACCGTAGAACTCGCGCAGGTCGTCGACACTGATTTCGAGTTCGGCCGCCAGTTCGGCGTCGGTCGGCGTGCGGTTCAGCCGGGCACCGAGGCGTTCCAGCGCGCGTTCGGCCTCGCGGGCTTTGCTGCGCACCGCCCGGGGCACCCAGTCCTGGGAGCGGAGATCGTCGAGGATCGCGCCGCGGATGCGCTGCATCGCGTAGGTCTCGAACCGCAGGCCCCTGGCGGGTTCGAACTTCTCGATCGCGTCGACCAGGCCGAAGATCCCGGACTGGATCAGATCGCCGACGTCGACGTGGGTCGGCAGGCCGGTGCCGACCCGGCCCGCGACGTATTTGACGAGCGGGGCGTAGTGCAGCACGAGCCTGTCGCGCACGATCTGGTCCGGCGATTCGGTGAACTCCCGCCACAACGCCTGGATCCCGGCGTCCACCTCGTAGCCCGTCCGCGCTTCGGACGCGATGGCAGGACCGTTCCCGCCGGGACGGTGTTTCCCGGCGGTTTCGGTGACATGTGGGTCGACGGTCATCGGACCGCCGTTCTCAGCATGCGACTCAGGGTGATCTCCGTGCTCGTGCGGATGCGCGTGCGCCGCCGGTTCGGGCCGCCGGGTCACCTGCCGAGTCCTCCCCGGCATCATCGGGCCCGGGGGTGTGCGCGGTCGTGGATCGCCTTCAGCCGATCGACGGTCACATGAGTGTAGAGCTGCGTTGTGGCCAGCGTAGCGTGACCAAGCAGTTCCTGAACGCTCCGAAGATCGGCACCGCCTTCGAGCAGATGGGTGGCCGCCGAATGCCTCAGTCCGTGTGGCCCCATGTCGTTCGCGCCCGGCACCGAGCCGACAGCGTCATGAACTACCCGGCGGGCCGCCCGCGGGTCGAGCCTGCCGCCTCGCGCTCCCAGGAAGAGCGCGGCTTCCGCCGGTCCCTTCGGTTCGACGACGAGCTTTCCCCTGCCCTCGTCGAGCCACATCCGCAAAGCCGCTTCGGCGGGGACGCCGAACGGCACGACGCGTTCCTTGCCGCCCTTGCCCAGCACGAGCACGACCCGGCGGGAGAAGTCGACGTCGCCCACGTCCAGGCCGCACAGTTCGGAGACCCGCACTCCGGTCGCGTAGAGCAGTTCCACGATGGCACTGTCCCGCAAAGCAACCGGGTCATGCTGTTCGGCACCGGCGGCTGAGAAGCGCATGACCTCGCTCGCCTGCTCCACCCGGAGGACCCCGGGGAGCTTGCGGTGCGCGCGCGGCGCCACCAGCCGCCCACCTGGATCGGACGCGAGCGCGCCACCCCGGTGTGCCCACGCGGTGAAGGTGCGGGCCGCCGCCGCCCGCCTGGCCAGTGTCGTCCGGCTGGCCCCATCCTCGCGTTGACGGGCGAGCCAGCCGCGCAGCGTCCCGATGTCGAGGTCCTCGAAGCGGCCACCGTTCCCGTACACGAACCCGGCCAGCGACACGACATCGCCGAGATAGGCACGCACCGTGTGCGTGGACAGCCCGCGCTCCAGGGAAAGGTGCCGCTCGTAGTCGTCGATCAGCTTCCGGACGGGCTCCGGCAGCGCGGCACGGGCGGCGCGCAGATCGGGCCTGCGGGCGCGTTTTCCCGTGCCGTGGGGACCTTCGGTCGACGGCATGCCGATCACGCTGCGCGATGTACGGCGGATGGTCAAGTATCGCCGCACCCTGGTGTGGTGTCCGTGGTCGGATCGTGCCGGGATGGCGTCTCAGGCTTGGGCCAGTCAGGTCTTGGCCGTCCGTCTTCGCCACCCTGTGTCACCCCTTTCCGCGAAACCGTCGATTTCCAGTTCGGGAAGGAGCGAGCGGACGCGCTCGGCCGGGATGCCGGACTCGGCCGCGATCCGTTCCTCCGGTTTCGCCGACCGTTCCGAAAGCGCGTCGTGCACTCGCAGCGCCTCGGGGCCGAGCCGATCGGTGCGACGGCGTGGTTTCGACGGATCCGCGGCCGGCTGCCCGAGCCGTCCGGCGGTCTCGAGGATCTCGTCGACCGAGGTCACCAGCGTGGCGTCGCCTTCGCGGATCAGCGCGTGACAGCCGGCGGACATCCCCGACGACACCGGTCCCGGCATCGCCATCACTACCTTGCCGAGCGCTCCGGCCGTTCCGGCGGTGTTCCGCGCACCACTGCGCCTGCCCGCCTCGACCACGACGGTCCCATCCGTGAGCGCCGCGATGAGCCTGTTGCGGACGAGGAAGCGATGCCTCGCGGGCGAAGTGCCCGGCGGGTACTCGCTGGCCACCGCACCGGTTTTCGCGATGGTGCGCAACAGGGTCGTGTGCTGCGCCGGATACCCGGCGTCGATCCCGCAGCCGAGCAGGGCGACCGTCGTGCCCGCCGCGCTCAGCGCACCCCGGTGAGCCGCGCCGTCGATGCCATACGCCGCCCCCGAGAACACCGGGATCCCCCGGCTCGCCAGGTGATAGCCCACCTCGGCCGCGTTGTGCTCGCCGTAGCCGGTCGCCGCCCGGGCGCCGACGATCGCGATCGCCTGGTCCACCGCCTCGTCGAGCCTGGCCGGGCCGCGTACCCACAGTGCCAGCGGAGGCGCCATTCCGGAGACACCCCTGCGCTGGGCGATCGCCAGCGAAAGCAGCGGCCAAGCAGGCCATTCGTCGTCCTCCGGGATGACAAGCCTGGTCTCGGCGGCGGCCGCCCGTTCCAGATCCCGCTCGGCGTAGTCGTGGGCTCGCCGCGCGGCCGTCTCGTCACGCACCTTCGGCGGGCAGTCGGCACGCCGAACCCGTTCCGCAGCGACCACCGGGCCGTGTTCGCCGACGAAATCGGCCAAGGCAGGGGCCGGCGGCTCGGCCACGCGCAGCAGGTACGACCGCGCGATCCGTTCAGCCTCGAGTTCACTCATCCGGATGACCTCTCCCGGAAGTTCAGCGCCGCCGCGACCTCGTCCGCTTCCGGTCTCTCGGCGCCCTTCAGATCGGAGAGCGTCCAAGCGATGCGAAGACATCGGTCCGCGCCGCGCGCGGTGATCGCACCCCGCTCCAGCGCACGGTCCAGCAACGCCGTGACCTGTGCCGGCAGCGCGAACTCGCGGCGCAGTGCCGGGCCGGGCACCTCCGCGTTCGTCGGCCAGCCCTGCTCCGCCCAGCGTTTTCCGGCCCGTTCACGGGCCTCCAGTACGCGTTCCCGGACGGCCGCCGACGCTTCTGGTGGCTCGCTCAAGTGCGCGCTGAGCACGGAAAGCGGACGTAAGCGGACCCGCAAATCCACCCGATCGAGTAACGGGCCGGACAATCGGCCCAAGTACCGCCTTCGCGCGGCCGCCGAACACATGCAGTCGGCGTCTTTCGTCGGGGCGCAGGGACAAGGATTGGTCGCCAGTACCAGCTGGAAACGCGCCGGGTACCGCACGGCGCCCTTGACTCTCGCGATCCGCACCTCACCCTCTTCGAGCACCGTGCGCAGCGACTCGAGCCGCTCCGGGCCGAACTCGCAGACCTCGTCGAGGAACAGGATTCCCCGATGCGCGCGGCTGATGGCGCCGGGCACGGCAAGGCCGCTGCCGCCGCCGATCAGGGCGGGCACGCTGATCGAATGATGCGGCGCGATGAACGGCGGCACGGTGACCAGCGGCGCGGACGGGGAGAGCGAACCATCGATCGAGTGGACCGCGGTGACCTGCAACGACTCCTCGGCCGTCAGCCTCGGGAGGAGTCCGGGAAGACGTTTCGCGAGCATCGTCTTCCCCACCCCGGGAGGACCGGTCATGAGCAGGTGGTGCCCACCCGCGGCGGCCACTTCCAGTGCCCACCGCGCTTCCGGTTGTCCCACGACGTCGGCGAGATCGGGGACCTGTGGTGGCTCCTGGACGACGGCAGGCTGGGGCCGGGTGAGTTCACCTTCGCCCTTGAGCCAGTCCACGAAATCGCTCAGCCGGGCTACCCCGCCGACCTCGAGTCCGTCCACGAGAGCGGCTTCGAACAACGACTCGGCGGGGACGACCGCCCGCCGGTACCCGGCCTTGCGCGCCGCCAGCAAGCCCGGCAGGACCCCGCGGACCGGCCGTACCCTGCCGTCGAGGGCGAGTTCTCCGAGCAGCACGGTGTCGAGCAGCTTCGTGGCCGGAACGGAGCCCGTCGCGGCCAGGACCGCCGCCGCGATGCCCAGGTCATAGCCGGACCCGACCTTCGGCAGATTCGCCGGAGACAGGCCGAGGATCACCCTTTCGTCCGGCCACGTCTGCCGCGAATTGCGGACGGCGGAGCGGACCCTGTCCTTGGCCTCCTTCAACCCGGCGTCGGGCAGGCCGACCATCGTCACCTTCGGCGAGCCGCCGCCGATATCGGCCTCGATCTCGATCATCTTGCCGTCGACGCCGAGCAGTGCGACGGACCAGGCCTTCGCCAGCGCCATTCAGAACGCCGCCTTGATGTGCCGGACCTGAGGCGGGGTTCCGGGCCGGGCGAGGATCGCGATGATGTCGTAGCGGACCGGGCACCAGCGGAGCATGAACGCGCGCTGCCACTGGTACGCGAGACGACGGATACGGTCCGCCTTGTCCGGGGTCACGGCCTCGGCCGGAGTGCCGAAGCCCAGCCCCGCCCTCGTCTTCACCTCGCAGAAGACGAGGCGTTTCCGGTCGGTCGCGACGACGTCCAGTTCGCCGTCGCGGCAACGCCAGTTACGGCTCAGGACGACGTATCCCGTCTTCTCCAGGTGCCGGACCGCGAGCTCTTCTCCCCATCGCCCCAGCTCGATGTGCGGCGCTCCGGCGGACGGCTGTTCGGCCGTGCTCATCATCTCGATCCCCCTCAGCGATCGTCACAGTGCGTGTGCGATCGACGTTGCCAGGGTGATCAGGTGCCGACCAGGCTCAATCCACCGGCCTGTGGACAACTGGGGTGTTGTGGATGGTTCGGGCGCGTTCAGGCCCGCCGACCGGGAATTGTCGGCGCCCTGTGCTAGGCGCCCCACAAGTACAGGAAGGCCCCCTTCTTGTACCTAGGCGCAAGGAAGGGGCCTCCATGTACTCGGAGAAGATCAGCCGGAGAACGGACCGTCCTCGGGCAGCCGGAGATCCGGCTTGTCGAGTTCCTCGACGTTGACATCCTTGAACGTGATGACCCGGACGTGCTTGACGAACCTGGCTGGCCGGTACATGTCCCAGACCCACGCGTCGGACATGCGGACCTCGAAGTACACCTCACCGCCACCGTCGCGCACCTGCACGTCGACGGCGTTGGCCAGATAGAACCGCCGCTCGGTCTCCACCACGTACGAGAACTGGCCGACTATGTCGCGGTACTCGCGGTAAAGCGAGAGCTCCATCTCGGTCTCGTACTTCTCGAGATCCTCTGCGCTCATGAAATCCGCGCCCCTCCTCGCGATTCTGCTGATACTCCAGCGGCGGAGCGTTCATTGTTACCCACGTACGGGCCGAGGGCACGTATCGGCACGCTTGGGTTTTCCAGCGCCGCGACGGTCAGCACCACCGGGTGAGGCGGCCGCGCCCGATGCGCGGCGGCCACGGTGGCCACATTCGCGTACGACCAGCGATGCACCGGGCTCGGGCCGTGCGTGTTCAGCGCCGCGCTGTGCTCGGTCGTGCTGTACCCCTTGTGCACGTCGAAGCCGTAGTGCGGGTGGACGTCGTGCAGGTCGCCCATGATCCGGTCCCGCGTGACCTTGGCCAGCACGGATGCCGCCGCCACGCACGCGACGGCCTTGTCTCCCTTGATCACTGGCACACTCGGGGCGGGCAGCCCGGAGACACGGAATCCGTCGGTCAGGACGTAGCCCGGCGTGCTTCGCAGCGCCGAGACGGCACGCCGCATACCTTCGAGGTTCATGACGTGGATGCCGAACAGGTCGACCTCGGCCGACGGAATGACGATGACCGAATAGTCCAGCGCGCGCTGGACTACCCGGTCGTAGACGCGATCACGGGCTTTGGCCGTGAGCACTTTGGAATCGGTGAGCTCGGGCAGCCGGGCAGCGTCGGCGGAACGCAGGACGCACGCGGCAACGACGAGCGGGCCGGCGCAAGCGCCGCGCCCCGCCTCGTCGACTCCGGCGACGGGCCCAAGGCCCCGCCGGTCCAGCGCGCTCTGCAACCCCCAGAAGAGGTCGCCACGCACCACTGCCCGCGGCGGCCGAAGCGGTTCGGCCGGTGTGAGCGGTACAGGAAATCTCAAGGCCTTACCGCCTCCGGTCGACCGCCTTGCGCACTCCGGACGACATCCGCCTGCCGAAGAAGACCATCGGCCACGCTGCCGCGACGCCGACACCCAGGGGAAGCCCCTGCTGCCAGGCCGGCGCGCCCAGCGCCAAGGGCTGCGCGTTCGCCTGCGGGTTGTGGTCCGAAACGCCACCCCAGCGGCCGGGCGGGAGCACGATGACGCGCGCCTTGCCGATGATGTTGTCGACCGGGACGGCACCGTTCACTCCGCCGCCGCCCTGGAACCGGGAGTCGCTGGAGTTGTTGCGGTTGTCGCCCATGACATAGACGTATCCGGCGGGAACCTTGATCGGGTCGAACGTCTTCTGGGTGGCTCCAGTGCCCTCTTCCCAGTGGATGTACGGCTCGTCGAGCGCTTTGCCGTCCACGACGACGCGGTTGTCGTCGCAGCACTGCACCGTCTGGCCGCCGACCGCGATGATCCGCTTGACGAAGTCACGCTCGTCCGGCGGCGCGAACCCGATCAGGGACCCCAGCGCGCGGAAGCCGCTGACGAAGATGTTGCTGGACTCCGGCGTCTCGATCTCGCCCGCCCACGCGGGCGGTCCCTTGAAGACCACCACGTCGCCCGGGCCGGGATCGGTGAAGTCGTACGTGATCCGGTCGACCAGGATCCGGTCGCCCGTGCACCCACTACAGCCGTGCAAGGTGGTCTCCATCGATCCCGAGGGGATCATGTAGACCTTGGCGAGGAACTGCTGGATCAAGATCGTCAGCACGAGTGCGACGACGATCAGGATCGGCAGTTCCTTCCAGAACGACCGCTTCTTGTTGACCTTGCCGAATTTCTTGGAGCCGGATCGGCCCCGCCGGGAGGCCCTGGTGGGGCGCTCCTCTTCGGGGCGATCGGGCTCATCTTCGGACGTGTTCTGGGACACGGGTTCGACCACGACGCCAGGCTACCTGTAACCGTCCGGCCACTCAGGAAGCGGAGGTCTTCTCGCGGTTTTCGCGGCGTTCCTTGATCTTGGCGGCCTTGCCGCGAAGATCGCGGAGGTAGTAGAGCTTCGCCCGGCGGACGTCGCCGCGCTTGTAAACCTCGACCTCGGCGATGTTCGGCGAGTGCACCGGGAAGGTACGCTCCACGCCGATGCCGAACGACACCTTGCGGACCGTGAAGGTCTCGCGGATGCCGCCGCCCTGGCGACGCAGCACGACGCCCTGGAAGATCTGGTTACGCTCGCGGTTGCCCTCGATGACGCGGACGTGAACCTTGAGCGTGTCGCCCGGTCGGAAGTCCGGGATGTCGGAACGCAGTGACTGCGCGTCCAGCGCGTCCAGGGTGTTCATCGGTGGTCCGTCCTCGTCTTCGTATGGCTTACGTGCAGCTTGGGCGCGCAGTGTCGGAACTGCGACCTACCCGGGGGCTGATGGCGTTCCGGTGTACGGCGCCGGCTGTTGAGCCGCGCGTCCACTCACGCCAACCTGTCAAGTATTGCAGACCGGGCCTCAGGTGTTCGAACCGGCCTGGCCGGTGTCCTCGTCCAACCGCTCGAGGACCTTGAGATCGTGCTTGTCGAGACTACCTTCCGGCAGTTGGCCGATCAGTTCCGGCCTGCGCCGCACGGTGCGTGCCAGCGCTTGGTCACGGCGCCAGCGGTCGATCAGCGCGTGGTTGCCGGAGCGCAGGACGTCCGGCACGGGCAGTTCCCGCCACACCTCCGGCCGCGTGTAGCTGGGGCCTTCGAGAAGGCCGTCGGAGAACGAGTCCTCCTCGGCGGAGCGCGAGTTCCCGAGCACGCCAGGCAGCAGCCGGACGACGGCCTCGACCATCACCAGAACCGCGGCCTCGCCGCCGACCAGCACGTAGTCGCCGATCGAGACCTCGTCGACGGCCATCCGCCGCGCGGCGTCGTCGATCACCCGCTGGTCGATGCCCTCGTAACGGCCGCACGCGAACACCAGGTGCTCCTCGGCGGCGTACTGGTGGGCCATGGCCTGCGTGAACGGCCGTCCGGCGGGGGTCGGGACCACGAGGCGGGTGTTCTCGCCGCAGACTTCGTCCAGGGCGGGGCCCCAGATCTGCGGTTTCATCACCATGCCGGGACCGCCGCCGTACGGCGCGTCGTCGACCGCGCGGTGGACGTCGTGCGTCCAGTTCCGCAGGTCGTGCACGCCGACCTCGATGAGGCCGCGGTCGATCGCGCGCCCGAGCAGCGCGGCACGGAGCGGGTCGAGGTATTCGGGGAAGATCGTGACGACGTCGAGGCGCATCAGGCGTCCAGCAGGCCTTCCGGCGGGTCGAGGACCACGCGGCCGCCCGCGACGTCGACCGCCGGGACGATCGCCTTCACGAACGGGACGAGCACCTCACGTCCGTCGTGCTCGATCGACAGTAGTTCCCCTGCCGCCGAATGCACGATTTCGAGCACCTTGCCGACGAGCGTGCCGTCGACGAGTTCGGCCCGCAGGCCTTCGAGTTCGTGGTCGTAGAACTCGTCGGGGTCTTCGGTCGGCGGCAGCGTCGAAGTGTCGGCGATCAGCAGCGCACCGCGAAGGGTCTCCGCGACGTCCCTGGTCAACACCTCTTCGAAACGCACCAGCAGCCGCCCGCTGTGTTCGCGGGCGGCTGCGATGGTGAGGTTTCCGCTGCTGCCGTCACGCAGCTTCGTCGTGACGGCCGAACCGACCGCGAACCGCTGTTCCGGCGAGTCCGTGCGCACGTCCACCGCGAGTTCCCCGCGGATTCCGTGCGCTTTGGCGATCCGGCCTACTACGACGTCCATCTCGATCTGTCTCTGTCCGTGGTCAGCGATCGGTGTCGACGACGTCCACGCGGACGCCGCGGCCACCGATGCCGCCCATGACGGTGCGCAGGGCGGTCGCCGTGCGGCCGCCCCGGCCGATCACCTTGCCGAGATCGTCGGGGTGCACGTGCACCTCGAGCGTGCGGCCACGACGTGTGGTCAGCAGCTCGACCCGGACCTCGTCCGGGTTGTCGACGATCCCGCGCACCAGGTGCTCGAGGGAGTCAGCGAGGAAGCTCACGCCTCGGCCTTGTCACCCTCGGCGGCCTGGGCCTTGTCGGCTTCGGCCTTCTTGGGGGCGGACTTCTTCTTCGGCGTGGTGGCCTCGGTCGACGGGGCGTCACCGGCCGCGGCGAGCGCGGCGTTGAACAGGTCCTGCTTCGACGGCTTCGGCTCGGCGACCTTCAGGGTGCCCTCGGCGCCCGGCAGGCCCTTGAACTTCTGCCAGTCACCGGTGATCTCGAGGATGCGCTGGACCGGCTCGGTCGGCTGGGCACCGACGGACAGCCAGTGCTGAGCCCGCTCGGTGTCGACCTCGATGAAGCTGGGCTCTTCCTTCGGGTGGTACTTGCCGATCGTCTCGATGGCCTTGCCATCACGGCGGGTACGCGCGTCGGCGACGATGATGCGGTAGTACGGCGCACGGATCTTGCCGAGACGCTGCAGCTTGATCTTGACGGCCACGGGTGTGGGTACTCCTCAGTTCTCTCTGATGCAGGTGGAAGGCGCACGAAAGCCGAGTGGGGACACGGCTACGCACACCCGAAGGTCCGGAGCTCGGGCGCGGTGAGAGGGTCCGGCCAAAGCAGGCAAGCGAACATTCTGCCAGACGCCGGCTGACGGTCAGAACGCGGCTATCCCGAGCGACGCGAGCAAGATCGTCACGGCCGGGAGGAAGTTGTTCACCTGATGGGCGACCACGCTGCCGAGCAGCCGTCCGGTGAACACTCTTGCCAGCCCGATCGGGATCGCGATCACCAGCAGCAACGTGGTGCGCAGCGGTTCGAGGTGGCTCGCCGCGAAAATGGCCGTGGAGACCAGGAACGCCGCGATCCTCCCCCAGCGTTCGGTGCGCCATTGGAGCCGCTCGACGGCACCCCACAGGAGGCCGCGGTAGATGATCTCCTCGCAGATCGGCCCGACCAGCCACAGGTAGATGAACATCACGACGGCCGCCGACACCGACATCCGCCGGTCCTCCACGAGCGCGCTGATCGCCGAGGTCGCGTTCGCGTCGCCGACGACCTGTGTCCACACGTAGGCGGCGAGCGAGGTGAACCCGAGGCCGAGCACCCCGAGTTTGAGCCCGAGCTTGACGTCGGCCCAGCTCCAGCCGATCCGGAGGTCGGCGAAGGGGCCGTTGCCGCGGAGCCGGGTGATCAGCAGCGCCACCCCGGCGGCGACCATCGTCGGCACCATCGTGCCCAGCAGCACCACGCGCATCGGCAGGGGCTGACCGGGCTGGACGTCGCCGAGCAGGACGCTGATGAACGCCGCCGACGCCAGCAGGACGGCCTCCACCAACAGGAAGGCCCCGAATCCCCAGCGATGCGGCGGTGGCGTGTCGGGGGCGGCCACCTCACCTCCGACAGCGAGTTCGTCCGGCGGCGCGGCCTCGGGGATCGGCTCCCTTGGCTGAGATACGGTCACGCCGACCCTCCGGTGATCGTTCGGTTACTCGAGGACTCTATCCGCCAGGACCGGCGATCACCTCGCCCGCGAAGAGCAATACAGCCGGTGGGAGGTTGTTCGCCGCGTGCGCGATGACGGCCGCGCTCACCCTGCCGGACAGGTGGCGGGCGAGGCCGATGGCGATCCCCTGGCCGAACAGCGCGATCGTGCGCGCCGCCTCGCCGTGCAACTGGGCGAACATCAGCGCCGTGACCAGCAGGATCACCCATGAGGGCAGGCGATGGAAGCCCATCGCGTTCCAGAGCGTGCCACGGAAGAGCAGTTCTTCGGTGATCGGAGCGGCGAAGACGACGATGACCGCGGCCAGCACCAGCCAGACGGTGTCCCCTTCGGCGGTCCCCGACAGTTCGGTGATCGGGCTGGGCGAGAAGTCTTCGACGGACCTGTCCGCGCTGTCGGTCCCGTAGACGGCGAGCAGGAGCAGGTTGAGCAGGTAACCGGCGGCGAGCGCGGCCGCTCCGCAGGCGAGCCCGATCCGGACGTCACGCCAGGTGGGTTTCAGCCCGAAGTCGGCGCGAAGTCCCTGCCCCCAGACGCGAGAGCCGACAGTGGGACTGAGGCCGAGCACGAGGGTCGGCAGAAAGGCGAGGATCAGCAGCGGGCCGACGTCACGGAGTTCAAGCGGGTCGTAACCGCCGAAGCGACCCGACATCACGAAGCTCATGACGAGCGAGACGAGGTGATACCCGGCGATACCCGCGAAGAACGCTACGAAGCCCCAGTGCGCTCCGAGCACCAGACGCTCGCGAGCCTGCCCGTCGTCCACCACGCCTCCACGCTAAGTGCCGCTCCGGTCACGGGTGGAGGCGGGTCAGGGAGCTGAAGGACGCTTTACCCGCATGCGATGGGGGCAAAGCGCCCTTCACCTCTTGAGATGCGGGGAAAGTCCCCTTCAGCTAGGCGTAGATCTTGCCACGCAGGACGAGGTGACTCGGATGCCGGAGCACCGCGAGGTCCTCACGCGGATCGGACGGGTAGACCAGCAGATCGGCGGAAGCGCCATCGACGATCCCGGGCACGCCAAGCCACTCACGAGCCGCCCAGGAGGCCGAAGCCAGCGCCTGTTCGGCGGACATCCCCGCCTTGTGCAACGCCTCGACCTCGTCGACGAGCCTGCCGTGCTCGACCATTCCGCCCGCGTCGCTCCCCGCGTACACCGCGACTCCGGCCTCGATCGCCGTCGAGACCATCAGCCCGACGCCGGCGTGCAGCGCCCGCATGTGGTCCGCGTAGACCGGGTACTTGCCCGCCTTGTCGGCGATCCCGGGGAAGTTCTCGATGTTGATCAGGGTCGGCACGAGCGCGATCCCGCGTTCGGCGAGGACGCCCAGTTGATCCGCGGACAGTTCGGTGCCGTGTTCGAGGCAGTCGATCCCGGCGTCGATCAATCCGGGCAACGCGGCCTGACCGAACACGTGCGCCGTCACCCTGGCGCCCTCGGCGTGCGCGACCGCGACGGCCTCGGCGAGCACGTCGTCGGGCCACAGCGGCGCGAGATCACCGACGCCACGGTCGATCCAGTCGCCGACCAGCTTGACCCAGCCGTCGCCGTCACGGGCCTGCTCGGCGACCGCCTGCGGCAGTTCGGAAGGGTCTTCGAGTTCGATGCCGAGACCGGGGATGTAGCGCTTGCGCAGGGCGAGATGCCGTCCCGCGCGGATGATCCGCGGCAGATCGGCGCGTTTCTGCAGCGGCCGGACGTCGATCGGCAGCCCGCAGTCGCGGATCAGCAGCGTCCCGGCTTCGCGGTCGACGATCGCCTGCTCGGTGGCCTCTTCGAGGGTGGTCGCGCCGCCGACCCCGATGCCGGGATGGCAGTGCGCGTCGACCAGCCCGGGCACGAGAAAGCCTTCCCGGACAACGGTTTCCGCCCCGGCGACCGGCTCGGTGGTGATGCGGCCGCCGGTGATCCACAGCTCGCGGTGCTCGCCGTCCGGCAGGACCACCCCCGCCAGGTGCAGAGCCTCCACGACTACTTTTCCTTCGGGAACTTGAACTTCTTCGGGTCGAACCCGGGTACGTCGTTCATGCCGCCGAGCTGGGAGAGGTCCGGCATCCCGCCGCCGGGACCGCCGGGCATCCCGCCCGGGGGCAGCATCGGCATGCCACCGGGACTGAAACCTCCAGGGAAGCCGCCGCGGACCTTGGGCTGCGTCGGGCCGCGCCCCTTGCCCTTCTTCCCCTTCTTGCCCTTGCGGTTCTTGCTGCCGCCGCCGCCACCGCCGAAGCCGAAACGGCCCGCCATCTGCGCCATCATCTTGCGCGCCTCGAAGAACCGGTTGACCAGTTCGTTGACGTCGCGGACGGCGACACCGGACCCCTTCGCGATCCGCACCCGGCGCGAAGCGTTGATCATCTTCGGGTCGTCGCGTTCGGCGGGGGTCATACCGCGGATGATCGCCTGCAGCTTGTCGAGATGCTTGTCGTCGACCTGCGCGAGCTGGTCCTTCATCTGCCCGGCGCCGGGCAGCATGCCGAGCAGGTTGCCGATCGGGCCCATCTTGCGGACCGCCAGCATCTGCTCGAGGAAGTCCTCCAGGGTGAGCTGGCCGCTGCCGAGCTTGGCCGCGGTCTGCTCGGCCTTCTCCTGGTCGAAGTGCTGCTCGGCCTGCTCGATGAGGCTGAGGACGTCGCCCATGCCGAGGATCCGGCTGGCCATCCGGTCCGGGTGGAAGAGGTCGAAGTCCTCGAGCTTCTCACCATTCGACGCGAACAGGATCGGCTGGCCGGTGACCTGGCGGACCGACAGCGCGGCACCACCGCGGGCGTCACCGTCGAGCTTGGTGAGCACGACGCCGGTGAAGCCGACGCCGTCGCGGAACGCCTCGGCCGTGGTGACCGCGTCCTGACCGATCATCGCGTCGACGACGAACAGCGTCTCGTCCGGCGAAACGGCGTCGCGGATGTCCGCGGCCTGCTTCATCAGCTCTTCGTCGACGCCGAGACGGCCGGCGGTGTCGACCAGGACGACGTCGTGCTGGGCGCGATTGGCCTCGGCGATGGCGCGGCGGGCGACGTCGACCGGGTCGCCGACACCGTTGCCGGGCTCGGGCGCGAACGTGGTGACACCCGCCCGCTCGCCGACGACCTGGAGCTGCGTGACCGCGTTGGGGCGCTGGAGGTCACAGGCGACCAGCAGCGGCGCGTGGCCCTGCTTCTTCAGCCACAGCGCGAGCTTTCCGGCGAGGGTGGTCTTACCGGCACCCTGCAGACCCGCGAGCATGATGACCGTCGGCGGGTTCTTCGCGAACGTGAGCCGCCTGGTCTCGCCGCCGAGGATGGTGACGAGTTCCTCGTTGACGATCTTGATGACCTGCTGCGCCGGGTTCAGCGCGCCGTGCACCTCGGCGCCCTTGGCACGTTCCTTGATCCGGGCGATGAAGTCCTTGACCACCGACAGCGCGACATCCGCCTCGAGCAGCGCGATACGGATCTCGCGCGCGGTGGCGTCGATGTCGGCGTCGGAGAGCCTGCCCTTGCGAGACAGGGTCTGCAGGGCGGACGTGAGCCGATCGGAGAGGGTGTCGAACACGGGTGTGCACGCTCCAGCTGGGTCGTTGTGGCGTGCCGGTACGGACCGGCGGCTTCCCAGGGTAGTCGGTGTCCGGGGTCGGCGTTTGACGCGGTTGCGGACGGACGGCGGCGGTGCCAGGCCGAGTACCGCGTCGGCCGGGGTGGTCGTGAGCGGCGAATAGCGTTATTCGAGAGGTAAAGAGTCCTTCGCTACCCGCCGCTACACCTTTGCCTTACTCCCGATAGAACGCGACCTGCCACTCACGACAGTGATGAAACAGGCCCCGGGACCGGCCGCCCCTCGCAGACCGGTACCGGAGCCCCTACGGAAGGCTCGCCTCCCCGCGAGCCGACCGTAAGCACACTTGGCGAGTATCGCGGGACTTCGTCTCGCCGGACCCCCAGTACCAGGCGATTCGCTGCCCGCGCTCTCGCCGCGCGATGGCATAACAATGCCCGGTCACCGTGGGGTCACGGCAGCGTGAAGACCCCCAACTACCCCTGGGTAGAACTACTCAACTGGTTTTGGCGCGCGACTTGGCCGACGACGAAGCCTTCTTCGCCCGCGTCCGCGCCTCTCGCGCCTTACTCGCGGCGGTCTTCGCCTTCTCGACGGGAGCGTTGTCTGCCTCGACGGCGCTCTGCTGCAAAGCCGCCAGCAGCCGCGTCACGCCCTCGGCCTGCTGCGCCGCGGTCGGCTGGAGGACGTCGTCGCCGTCCAGTTTGGCCTGGATGAGCGCTTCGAGCGCTTCTCGGTAGCGGTCGGTGTACTGGCCGGGGTCGAAGTCCTGTGTGAGGTCCTCGATCAGCGAAACCGCGTTCCGCAGTTCCCCGCGTCGCAGGTCGACGTCCTCGTGCAGGAACGGGAAGTCGGGCCGCCGGATCTCGTCGGGCCACAGCATCGTCTCGAGCACGATCACCTGGTCCCGCACGCGCAGCGCACCCAGCGTCTCACGCTGCCGCAGCGTCACCTTCACGATCGCGATCCGCCCGGACTGCTGCAGCGCCTCGCTCAACAGCACGTACGGCTTGGTGCCCGCCGGCTCCGGTTCGAGGTAGTAGCTGCGCGCGAAGTGCGTCGAGTCGACCTGCTCGGCCGGAGTGAAGCCGACGACGTCCATCGACTGGGTGGTCGGCGCGAGCAGCGACGCGAAATCCCCGCCGGTCAGCAGGACGACGTCACCACCGGGAACGGGGTACCCCTTCGCCATCTCGGCGGCGGGCACCTCGGCCCCGTCGACCTCGCAGACCCACTTCACCCGTACCCGGCCGCCGTCCGGCTCGTGCACCTGGTGGAGGGGGACGTTGTGCTCTTCGGTCGCGCTGTACGCCTTCACCGGGATGGCGTAGGTCCCGAATCCGATCGTGCCTTTCCACACCGCCCGCATGGCCCACCTCCGCCTGGCCAGCGTAGCCACGCGCCGAAGCGGCGGGACAGCTACAAACGGGTGTCAGGGGCGACTGATTCGCTCACACATTCGAATGACGGACGTGATTCGGCGAGTGCCTCGGCCGAACAGTCGACAGCGGTGGCGGCCGCCCGGAGTACTTCCGCGACGACCTCGACGTCGATCCCCCTGGCGGGGGCCAACGCGCCATCGCCGCCCCCCTCGACCCGGCCCGCCATGCCTTCGAGCGCGATGGCCAGCGCCTGCTGGCCTGCGACGAGATGCCTGACGACCTTGAGCAACTCGGTCACGGTGGCGGCGGTACCGGACGCGGTCAGGCTGACGGCGAGGTCGTCGGCGCACGCGCGGAGGTGGGAGGCGACCACGGTCGGCGGCAGCGTGAGCCGCTGCGGTCCGGGCGGGTTCTGCTCGTGGCCCAGCACGCGCTCACCGCCCTCCGGATCTTTCGGGTCTCGACGGCGGACATCCTGCCATCACTACCCTCCGCCACCCCGCGCGACACCCCGATCCCCGGCGTCCGCCGTGGCCGAGCCGCACCACTTCGAAATCCTTAAAAGATCAGGAAGCCGCGGCCAGCAACGCGTCTTCGATCTTCGACCGCCACGCCTGGTCGACCTTTCCCGTCCGCGGCGCGACGGCGAACGAGTCGACGACCGCACCACCGAGGGTGGCCACCTTCGCCCACCGCACCTCGGCTTCGCACCGCCGCAGCGCGCCCGCGACCCGGTACAGCAGCCCGATCCGGTTCGCGGCCCGCAGTTCGACCACGACCGTGTCGTGCCCGCTGGTCTCGTCGTCGAACCAGATCACCTTCGCGTTCGCCGTAGGAGTCTCGCCGTAGTCCCGTTCCTTCGCCGCGAGCCGCTGCGTGAGCGGCAGCGTCCCGGCCACCGCCCGCGCGAACTGCTCACGCAGCAACGTGACGTCGGGCAGCGAGCCGAACTTCGGCGACGCCGTGAACACGCCCGCCCGTCCCCCGTCGTGCCCGCGCAGCACCGCCGCGTGGACCTCCAGTGAGTTCAACGCGAGCACTCCGGCGGCGGGAGCCAGCAATTCGGCGCGCGCCGGGACCGCGAGCAGCACGGTCACGACCTTGCCGACGGCCGAAATCCGCACCTCGCCACGGCCGGACGTGACGGCTTCGGCGACGAGTTCCCGTTGCTCGGCGCCCATCGGCTCCGGCGGCACGAAACCCTTGTCGTGCAACGCCTCTTCGCAGCCGGACACGAGTTCGGCGAGCAGCCGGGCCTTCCAGTCGGTCCACACGCCCGGTCCGGTGGCCAGCGAATCGGCCGTCGTCAGTGCGTGCAGCGACTCCAGCAGGACCAGATTCTCGTCGAGCGTCTTCGTCACCCGCTGGATCGTGGCCGGATCACTGATGTCCCGCCGCGTCGCGGTGTGCGGCAGCAGCAGGTGATGCCGCACCATCGCCGCCACCAGCGCCGCGTCGGTCTCCGGCAGCCCGAGCCTGGCCGCCACCTGGGCGCTGATCTTCGCGCCGAGCTCGGAATGGTCCGCGTCGCGGCCTTTGCCGATGTCGTGCAGCAGCGCGCCGATCAGCAGCAGATCCGGCCGCGAGACGGTGGTCGTCAGTTTCGACGCCTCGACAGCGGTACGCACGAGATGCCTGTCGACGGTCCACGAATGCACCGGCGACCTCGGCGGGAGGTCCCGCACCGCTCCCCATTCGGGGAACAATCGCGCCCACAGGCCCGTCCTGTCGAGCGCCTCGACGGCGTCGACAAGGCCGTCGCCCGCGCCGAGTAGTTCCACCAGTGCTTTGAGTGCCTCGGCGGGCCACGGCGCGCGCAGTTCCGGGGCAGTCTCGGCGAGCGCCCGCAGGGTCCCGTGCGAAATGGGCTTCCGGATCCGGGCCGACGCCGTGGCGACCCGCAGCAGCAGCGCCGGATCCTTGGCGGGCACCGCGTCCCGCGCCAGCGCGACCTCGTTCCCGTGCAGGACGACACCTTCGTCGAGCGGCGTTCGCACCGGCCGCCGCCCGAACCGCGCCTTGGGTGGTTCCACAGTGGACCGAAGTGCGACGTCGACCGCGTACGCGATCGTCCGTCCGACACCGGAAAGCTTGCGCGCCAAGGTGAACCGGTCGCCGAACCCGAGTTCGCCCGCGACCGTCTCGGCCTCCGGCGCGCTGAGGATGTCGCGCTCCCGCCGCAGTTCCCGGCGCAATTCCGTCCGGACGTCGAGAAGCAGCGCCTTGGCCGCCAGCAGTTCCTCGCCAGGCCTCGCGGTCAGTTGTGCCGCCGCGAGTGCTTCTAAGACGGCGAAGTCGCGAAGCCCGCCTCGGCCGTGCTTGAGATCAGGCTCGGCGGACTGCGCGATCTCGCCGCTGCGGGCCCAGCGCTGACCTACCGCGTCCGACAGTTCGCCGACCCGTTTCCGGGTCGTCCGCCGCCATTGATCCCGTGCCGCGGCCGCCAGCCTGGCGGTGATCTCGGCGTCCCCGGCGATGTGGCGGATGTCGAGCAGCCCCATCGCGGTCCGCAGGTCCTCGGACGCCACCTTCAGCGCCTCACCCGGTGTGCGGACCGAGTGGTCGAGGCCGATCTTGGCGTCCCACAACGGATACCAGATCGCGTCGGCGATCTCGCCGACACGGGAGTTGCCGTTGTGCAGCAACAGCAGGTCGAGGTCGGAGAAGGGCACCAGTTCACCGCGCCCGAGACCGCCGACCGCGGCCAGCGCGACACCGGGTTCAGCGGTGTCGACGCCGGCCGCCGCGGCACCCTTGCCCAACCAGAATTCGTAGAGGTCGACCAGGGCCGCCCGCAACGCGGCCGCCCCCAGCCTCCCGTGCCTGCCCTCGAGCAATCGCTCGGTGGCCTTGACCAGTTCACCCCCGTCGGCCATCCCTGACGCCTATAGGGCGTCCGAGCCGCGTTCGCCGGTTCGGACCCGGATCACCGTCTCGACCGGTGTCACCCAGATCTTGCCGTCGCCGATCTTGCCGGTGTGGGCGGCCGTGGTGATCGCGTCGAGGACCTTCTCGACGTTGGAGTCGTCGGTGACGACCTCCACCCTCAGCTTCGCCACGAAGTCCACGGAGTACTCCGCGCCCCGGTAGACCTCGGTGTGGCCCTTCTGCCTGCCGTAGCCCTGTACCTCGCTGACCGTCATGCCGAGCACGCCCAACTGTTCCAGCGCGGAGCGGATGTCGTCGAGCGTGAACGGCTTGACGATCGCGGTGATCAGCTTCATGCCTTGCTCTCCTCGAGTTTCGTGGCCGCGTTGCCGGTGGGCGCCTTGACCGGGATGCTCGTCGGCTGGCCGAGGCCACCGCCCGAACCGGTGAAGTCGTAGGCACTCTCCGCGTGCTGGGCCTCATCGATACCACTGACCTCGTCCTCCGCGCTGACGCGGAACCCGCCGAGCTTCTTGATCACCCAGCCGATGAGGAAGGTGAGCACGAACGAGTAGCCGAGGACCGCGACGGCAGCGAGTGCCTGCTTGCCGAGCTGGCCGAGGCCGCCGCCGTAGAAGAGACCGTCGACGCCGAGCGAGTTGACGCTGGTGGTGCCGAAGAAACCGATGAGCAGCGTACCGACGAGACCACCGACGAGGTGGACGCCGACGACGTCGAGGGAGTCGTCGAAACCGAAGCGGAACTTGAGGCCGATCGCCAGTGCGCACAGGGCGCCGGCGATGAGGCCGATGGCGATGGCGCCCAGCGGGCTGACGAAGCCCGCGGCCGGGGTGATCGCGACGAGACCGGCGACCGCGCCGGAAGCGGCGCCGAGCGTGGTCGGCTTGCCGACCTTGATCTGCTCGATGATCAGCCAGCCGAGGATCGCGGCCGCGGTGGCGACGGTGGTGTTGGTGAACGCCACGGCGGCGAGGTCGTTGGCGGCGAGCGCGGAGCCGGCGTTGAAGCCGTACCAGCCGAACCACAGCAGTGCGGTGCCGAGGAGCACGAACGGCACGTTGTGCGGGCGTCCGGTGCCTTTCGGCCAGCCCTTGCGCTTGCCGAGCACGATCGCGAGCGCCAGGCCCGCCGCACCGGCGTTGATGTGGACCGCCGTTCCGCCCGCGAAGTCGAGCGCCTTGAGCTGGTTGGCGATCCAACCGCCGACCGAGTCCGCGCTGATGAAGCCGTTGAACGAGAACACCCAGTGCGCCACCGGGAAGTACACGATGGTCACCCACACCGCGACGAACAGCGTCCAGCCCCAGAACTTGGCGCGGTCGGCGATGGCACCGGAGATCAGCGCGGGCGTGATGATCGCGAACATCAGCTGGAACATCACGAAGGCGAACAGTGGCAGCGCGTCCGCGCCGGGCCAGGCGACCTCGGGCGCGGTGTCGGTCGCGGCGGTCACGAACCCGGCGAGTTTGCCGGAGATGTTCGAGAGCCCGGCGAAATCGAAGTTACCGAGCAGCCCGCCGCCTACGTCGTTGCCGAACGCCATCGTGAAGCCGTAAAGCGTCCAGAGGACGCCGACGACGGCGAGCGCGATGAAGTTCATCATCAACATGTTCAGAACGCTCTTCGCGCGGACCATGCCGCCGTAGAAGAACGCCAATCCCGGTGTCATGAGCATGACCAGCGCGGCGCTGATCAGTACCCATGCCGTGTCTCCTGCGTTCAGCACAATCTTCCTCCCGTGCCTGGGGTGTACTGCGCAGGAATTTTTGGACCGGGGTGTTTCCTCGGGCGGCGATTCAGGTTTCACCCGCGTGAACTGTCGGCGCGGCGTTGTTACGTCCAGGTTTCCGCCAGACCTGGTGCGTTCTGTCCGGTTGCGAAACGTCGTGGTCGAATATCCCCATGAACACGCGTTCCCACGGCAATGGCCCACTGCCACCGGAGATCGTCCGGTCGCTGCGGTGTTCGGTCTGCGGTGACCCGGTCGGGTCAGCCGATCGCACGGTGCGTTGCGGACGGGGTCACTCGTTCGATATGGCCAAGCAGGGTTACGTCAACCTTCTGCACGCGCGCGTCCCGGCCGGTACGGCGGACACCGCGCCGATGGTCGCGGCTCGCGTCGACCTGCTCTCTTCGGGTGCCTATCTCCCTCTCGCCAGCGCTCTCGCGAAGGTGGCTTCGGAGCACGTGAAGGACGGGCTGATCATCGACGCGGGCGCGGGCACGGGGTACTACCTCGCGCACGTGCTCGACGCTGTCCCCGACGCGTACGGACTGGCGCTCGACGTCTCCGCCGTCGCCCTGCGCCGGGCCGCCCGCGCACACTCGCGCGCGGGCGCGGCCGTGTGGAACCTGTGGGAACCGTGGCCGGTGGCGGACTCGAGCGCGTCGCTGATCCTCAACGTCTTCGCGCCCCGCAACGCCTCGCAGTTCCACCGCGTCCTGACCGCGGACGGGCTGCTGGTCGTCGCGACGCCGAACCCTGGGCACCTTCGCGAACTGGGCGACCTGGTGATCTCCGTCGACGGCAGCAAGGACGCGCGGCTGGAGGGAACCCTCGGCGAGCGCTTCGGCCGGGTGGACCGACGTGAGGTCACCGAACAGGTGACCTTGTCGCCCGCTCAGATGCGGCAGGTCGTCGAGATGGGACCGAGCGCGCACCACCTCCACCGGGACGGACGCCGCGAACGGCTCGACGCGATCACCGGATCGGTGGATGTCACGACGTCGTTCAGCGTCACGCTGTACCGGCCGGTGCCCTGATGGAGGCGCCCGCGACCCTGCTTGCCGACGCCGCATGGGTCAGCGCCCGCGTCGGCGGGGCCGCGAAGCTCTACAGCTGCTCTCGGCCCGAGGTGCTCGGCACGATCTGGTGGTACTCGCTGTCTTCGGTCCTCGTCGCGCCTTCCGTGGAGTCGCTTGTGAGGGGCGAGCCGCTGGATCCGTCGCTCGACGCCGTCACGATCGACCTCGTCCCGGACGGTCGCTTCACCGGCGCCCGTTCGTCACGGCTCCTTCCCGGCGGCCTGGCCGAACTCGGCGAGGCGTTCGCCAGGACACTGGGCACCGCGATGGGCACGATCGCGCAGGTCACCGGCGCCAACCCGCGCGCGCTCGGCGCCATCGCGACGGATTCGATCGGCAACCGGCTGCTGTGGACCGGCGACATCGACCGGGCGATCGCCTTGGCCGCGCCGCTCGTGTCCGCGATCGGGCTCGGCCTGCCGGAGCCGCGGTTCTCCCGTGTCGGGCGGAACACCGTGGTGCGCCGGGCTTCCTGTTGCCTCATCTACGAGGCGGGGAATCCGAAGTGCACCAGTTGTCCCCGCCAGACCCCGGAAGAACGGGACCGACGCCTTCGTGCCGCCCTCGGCTAAAACCCCGCGTTTAGTCCTCTGGTCGCGATAGTTGCACGTGCAAGGACCGCGACTAGAGGACTAAACGCGGCGAGGGGCCACGGGCTGGGATCGCCGACATCACCGAGCTGGCGGAACTCGCGCACTCACACGACATCCCGCTGGTCGTGGACGTCGAGATCGAGCACGCCCGGTTCGTCCCTCAGGCCGAGGTATTCACCGTGAACGGCAGCCACTGGACGGTGGCCCCGTTCGACGGCGACACCGGCATCCGCCAGTTCTGGCAGCCGCGCCCGGGAATCCGGTCCCAGATGAACAGCGGCGCGCCCTGGCCGGCGGTGCAACCCTGATCCAGCAGTTTGCCCGCGTTCTGGACGGCGTACCGGTACACCCCCGTCCCGACGATCTGCGGTTCGATCGTCCACTTCTGGCACGCGCCCGCGACGCGGTCGTAAGTGGTCACCGGGTTCCCGCTGGTCGTGTTGCAGCCGGTGTTGTCCAGCACCTGCCCGGAATGCTTGGCCCGGAACTGGTAGTAGCCGTCACCGGTGCCCCACGGGAAGAACTTCTGGCAGTCCGCGCCGTTGGACGGCCACTGTTGCACCTTGGTCCCGTTGTTCCAGCCGCACGCGGCGACGTCGGCGTAGAGGCCGCTCGACACCGCTTGCAGCGAGACCCAGGCATCGTCGCCGAACTCTCCGCCAGGGTCGAACGTGGTGGCCCGGAACCGATAGGTGTGGTTCTCCCGCAACAATCCCGGCGGCACCGTCCAGGTCGCCGTGGTGCCGGAGGAGACGTCCCATTTCCAGTAGTCCCCGATCATCGTTTCGCCTTCGTAGACGTAGAAGACCGCGGTGACGTTGCCGCCGTCGGGGTCCGTCGGCGTGAAGCGCAGTGTCGGGGTGAGGGACTTCGTATGGGTGACACCGCCGACGTCGACGCGGTCCGAGATGTCGTGCCCGGCGGCGGGATTCGGCCGCTGGTTCCGGTAAGTGACCTCGATGTACGGCGACTTGCCGCCCTCGCTGGACGAGAATTTCTTCCAGCCGAAGGAATCCGCCTCGTTCTCCGCCTTCAGCAGCATCGAACCGGTCGTGACGCCCGCGCCCGCCCAGGCGCCGATCAGGTTCCCGATCGGGGTCCGGACCCAGTCTGCCGGGCAGGACGCGCTGTAGCCGCGAGTCGCGTCCGTCGTCGCCCACCGGGTGTAGGGCGGCGGCTGGTTCGCCCAGCGAGTTCCGGTGCCGACGAGCGCGGTGTCCCAGATCTCCCAGTTACGGGGCGAACACGAGTAGGAATGGTTGCCCCACAACGACAACGTGGCAGAGTCGATCTGTGTACCACGGAACCGTGACACGTCGAAGTGGAGATACGACCGGGCCTTCGTGGCTCCGCCGTCGTAGGTGCCGATGCGGAGTTCGGTGGCGCCCGACTGGTCGGTGCTCGCGATGTTCGACTGTGTGAAGGTGTCGAAGTTCGTCCACACCGAGACACCCGGATCGACGATGACCGGATAGGACCGCGCCGGGTCGGCGAAGTACCCCGCGTCCGGCGTCACGTTCAGGCCGAGTGTCCCGCGTTCCTCGGCGGACACCACCTTCCCGACCTTCACCTTGGCGACGGGGTCACCGCTGCGCTGGTCGATCCGCGAGTCCCACATCTCGGCGGCGGGCACGCTGCCCACCACCGCGCCGGACGCGGTGACGAGCTGCGTGTTCCCGTCCGCGTCGGTCCGCGGCGTCAGCCCGGTGGCCCGCAGCGGAAGGGCGAACGTCAGCGCGCGACCGGGCCGCCGCTTGACGACGAAGAACTGCTCGAACCCGGTCCGCGTCGCCTTGACCTGCAGGTCGACCCCGGGCTGGACCTCCGGATAGGTGGCGACCTCGCCGGTCAGCACCGGCTCGGGCAGCGCGCCCGGATACTGCAGGGCCACCTTCCCGTCCGGGCTCTGCACGGTGGCGAGATCCCCGCTCTTGCCGCTCGCGCCGGTCAGCACGAGGTCGCGTGGATGTGCCTTCGGCCGGACGAGGCCGTCTGCGCCCTTCACCAGCGTCAGGTCGACCGGGACCCAGTCACCGCCGCGGCGGACGTGGACCGGACCGCCGTGCACCTGGGTGGTGCGGGAGCCGTCGGGATTGGCGAAGGTGGCCGAGTTCTCGGTACGGTCCGAGAGCATCTCGACCGGCTTGTTCTGCGAACGTGCCACCGTTTCGGGCGACGTCGCTTGCGCGGGAGCGGTGAAAACGGCACTCCCGGCCAGGCACGCGGCGAAAAGCACGAGGCCCCGCCGCGGGATTCTTCGGGTTACGGTTTGCACTTCGATCTCCCCTGAACCTGGGTGACAAGTTGACACATCGCTTACGCATGTCACACCCACGGGGTTGCCCGCCGCCCCGGAATTCTCGCTTCGTGAGAAAGTGGCGGTATGGCCAAACCGACACCGCTGCAGCTCAGGAACATCGTCATGGCACTGCTCATGGCGGGTGCCCTGGTGTGGAACCTGTCCATCGGCGGCGCCTTCTGGCTCACCGCGATCTTCTCGGTCGGTATCGTCCTCTCGCTCTTCTCCGCGTACCTGAACCGCCCCGGTGCCCGCCCCTGACCCCCGCGTTTCGTCCTCTAGTTGCGGTAGTTGCACGTGCAAGGACCGCAACTAGAGGACTAATTGCGTCAGGGGCGCGAGGCCTCGAAGCGCGAAGTGACGTCGGAGCGGCCTCGATCAGTCAGAGCGCCGAAGAGGCGTAGGCGTGCCATGCCGCCGTCGGGGTAGATGTCGAGACGCACTTCGGTCACTTCGGGACCCGAAGCGAGGGCGAACCGGTGCCGCGTGTCCGGCTGCAGACGCGTCTTCGGCAGCAGCTCGACCCACTCGCCGTCGCCGTCCCGTCCGCTCAGTGCGGCCCAGCCGGGTGCGTTGCCTTTGAGGTTGCTGTTGTCCAGTTCGGCGAACCGGACGACACCCGCGCCTGCCAGCCTGACGGTCACCCAGTCGTTCCCGTCGTCCCGGCGCCGCGCCGTTTCCCAGCCCTCGGCCTGATGCGCGGCGAGCCCCGGTGAGAACAAATTGTTGGGCGAGGAGTAGAACAGGTCGCTGCACCCGGTCACCACCGCACCGTTCTCCAGCGCCGCGAGGTCGAGCGCGCCGAGGTCCAGCAGGCCCGGATCCGGGATCGGCGTGCCGTGCACCCGCAGTCGCGCGACGCCGCCGTCGGGATGCATGGTCAGCCGGACGTGCGTGTAACGCTTACTTCCGCCGATCTCGAAGAAGTTCTCCGTATGCCCCGCCGCCACGCCGCGTTTCACCAGCACGTCCCAGTCCACTGTGGACAGTTCGGCGGCACTGGGATAGCCCTCGACGGCGCACGCCTCGACCGACACGAACGGCGGGTAGTTCCCCTTGAAGAACGCGGTGTCCGCGATGACGCCGGTGATCGCGCCCGCCAGGCCGAGCCGAACGATGGCCTGGTCGTCGCCGGGCTCGCGATGCCGCCGGGTCTCCCAGCCGTCGTAGACCTGCCCCTTGGGGCCGAAGGTCTCCGCGCGGTGCGCGGGAACCCACGGGTTGACCAGGTTCTCCTTCTCGGCGAACAACTCGTCCGTCGCCCACATCACGGTCCCGCCGAACTTGCGCGAGGCCAGGTCGGGCCGAGCTGTCCACTCAGGACGGTCGTGCACGGTCTCCTCCATCTCAGCAGTCGCCCCTGGTCAGCAGGACGCCTGCCGGGTCGTCACCGGTGATCTCCTTGCCCCGCAACCACGTGCTCCGGACGACGCCGGCGAGCGGGCGTCCGTGGTAGGCGCTGACCGGGTTGCGATGTTTCAACTTCGCGACATCGACGACGAAAGCCTCGTCGGGCGCGAACACACTGAAGTCTGCGTCATAACCGGGCGCGAGGTGGCCCTTGCGGCGCATTCCCGCCTGCGCGGCCGGATGTTCGGCCATCCAGCGGACGACGTCGGTGAGCCCGAAACCACGCTGCCGCGCCTGCGTCCAGACAGCGGGCAAGCCCAGTTGCAGTCCGGCGATGCCGCCCCACGCGAGCCCGAAGTCGCCGCTGTCGAAGCGTTTCAGCTCCGGAGTGCACGGCGAATGGTCGGTCACGACGCAGTCGATGACGCCGTCCGCGAGGCCCTGCCACAGCAGTTCCCGGTTCCCTGCCTCGCGGATCGGCGGGCAGCATTTGAACTGCGTGGCGCCGTCGCCGATCTCCTCCGCGGTGAAACTCAGGTAGTGCGGGCAGGTCTCGGTGGTCAGCCGGACGCCGTCGCGCCGCGCGCTCTCGACCATCGGCAGGGCGTCCGAAGAGGACAAATGCAGGATATGCGCGCGGACACCGGTCTTCCTGGCGAGTTCGATGACCTGGGCGATCGCCACGTTCTCCGCGCCACGCGGGCGCGAACGCAGGAAGTCGTCGTACTTCTCGCCGTGCGGGTCCGGCGCGTGATCGATCGCGTCGGAGTCCTCCGCGTGCACGATGATCATGCCGTCGAAGGTCCGCAGTTCGGTCATCGCCTCTTCGAGCCCGCGCGCGTCCAGCGGCGGGAACTCGTCGACGCCGGAATGCAGCAGGAACGACTTGAAGCCGAACACCCCCGCCTCGTGCAGCCCGCGCAGATCCGCCAGATTGCCAGGGATCGCACCGCCCCAGAACCCGACGTCGACGTGGACGCGCCCCTCGGCGGTCCTCCGCTTCACCTCCAGCGCCGTGACGTCGACCGTCGGCGGCAAGCTGTTGAGCGGCATGTCCACGATCGTGGTGACCCCGCCCGCCGCGGCCGCGCGGGTCGCCGAAGCGAAGCCCTCCCAATCGGTGCGGCCGGGATCGTTGACGTGTACGTGGGTGTCCACGAGGCCCGGCAGCAGGACGACGTCCGCGCCGAGTTCGAGCACGCGATCGCCGTCCAGCGCGGCTCCGGCGGGTTCCACCGCGACGATGCGGCCACCTTCGACACCGATCGTCGCGGATACTTCGCCGGCTGCCGTCACAGCTCGAGCGGCTCTGATCACCAAGTCCATCTAGTCCGCCAATTTCCACTGAGTGGAATCGAGGTTTCGCAGTCCGACATTAACTCTGGTCACCCCGCTCGTCAACGAACCTCGGCGGCGCTACCTTCGCTGGGTGCAGTTAGAAGCCGAGTTCACCAGCGAACCGTTCCACGGCGAGGGCCCGCCGCCCGAGCATGCCGTCAAAGCACGCGACACGGCGGAGGACGCGGGCCTGTCGACCGAGTTCGGCCCGCTCGGCACCCTCGTCCGCGGCGACGCCGAAGCCCTGCTCGACGCGCTCCCCGCCATCGCCAGGGCGGCACTCGACGGCGGCGCGACCCGCGTGACCCTCCAACTCCGGCAGGTCGGCGACGACACGAGCGAGCCGGCCGTCGAACTGCACAGCGCCCTCACCCGCCTCATCGGCGACGTCGAACGCGAACTCGGAGGCAAGCTCGACACCCTCGACCGCGCCGCCAAACAGCGCGCGGTGCGGCTGCTCAAGGAACGCGGCGCGTTCGGCCTCCGCAAATCGGTGTCGACCGTCGCCGAGGCGCTGGGGGTCACAAGGTTCACGGTCTACAACTACCTCAACCGAGACCAAGACTGAAGGCCTCTTTCAACAAAATGTTGACGATGGCGGATTCACCGCCGTACCGTCGGTTCCCGTGCCGCTCACCATTCGAGAGTTCGACCAGGCATCCGCACAGGACGTCCGGCCGGTGCTGACCGCCTGCCTCGACGTCCCACGCTGGGTGGAAACCCTGCTGGCCAGGCGCCCTTACACTGACCTGGCCGCACTGCTCGCCGCGTCCGAGGCACTGGCACCGCTGCGCCCCGACGAGGTCAAACAGGCGATGGCCGCCCATCCCCGGATCGGGGAGAAAGCGGGCGGCGAGAGCACCGAGGCGGGCTGGTCGCGATCGGAACAGTCCGGTGTGGACGGTGACGCGGCGCGCGAGTTCGCGGCGGCCAACGCCGAGTACGAGGCGACGTTCGGGCACGTCTTCCTGGTGTGCGCGAGCGGCCGGAACGGCGCCGAGCTGCTGGAGAACCTCCGGTCGCGGCTGTCGAACGACCCCGGCACGGAACTCGAAGTGGCCGGTCGAGAACTGGCCAAGATCGCCGCGCTGCGGCTGGAGAAAGCGGTGACGTCATGAGCCTCGTGACCACGCACATCCTCGACACCGCCGCGGGACGCCCCGCCCCGGGTGTCGGAGTCCGGCTCGAAACCGGCGCGGGCGAACCCGTCGCCGACGGCCGCACCGACGCCGACGGCCGGATCCGCGACCTCGGCCCGGAAACCCTGGAACCCGGGGTGTACCGGCTGGTCTTCGACACCGGCGCCCATCTCGGCCCGGACTCCTTCTTCCCCGAAGTCACCCTGACCTTCCGCATCGCCGACGGAACCGAGCACCACCACGTGCCGTTGCTGCTGAGCCCGTTCGCGTACTCCACCTATCGAGGGAGCTGATCGCCCGTGGCCATCACCCTGGGCCCCAACCAGTACGGCAAGGCCGAAGTCCGGCTCGTCACCGTGCGGCGCGAAGGCGCCGTCCACCACCTCAAGGACCTCACCGTTTCGACGTCGCTGCGCGGCGACCTCGCGGCCACGCACCTGACCGGCGACAACGCCGACGTCGTCGCGACCGACACCCAGAAGAACACCGTGTACGCCTTTGCCAAGGAGGCCCCGGTCGGTGAGATCGAGGACTTCGCCCTGCGGCTCGGGCGGCATTTCGTCGACTCGTTCGAACATATCTCCGGCGCCCGGATCCTGATCGACGAACACGGCTGGCACCGCATCTCGGGCCACGATCACGCGTTCTCCCAGGCAGGCAGCGAAAAGCGCACGACCGCGGTGACCATTCAGGACGGTCGGGCCTGGGTGGTGTCCGGTTTGGACGATCTCGTCGTGCTCAAGTCCACCGGTTCGGAGTTCCACGGTTTCCCGCGCGACGAGTACACGACGCTGCCCGAGACGAACGACCGGATCCTCGCGACCGCGGTCACCGCGCGCTGGCGCTACCAGGGCGACGGGATCGACTGGGCGGCGAGCCACGCCGAAGTCCGGCGGATCCTGCTGGAGACCTTCGCGGACAAGCACAGCCTCTCCCTGCAACAGACGCTGTACGCGATGGGAGAGGCTGTGCTCAAGGAACGCGAAGAGGTCACCGAAGTCCGGCTCTCACTGCCGAACAAGCACCACTTCCTGGTGGACCTGTCGCCGTTCGGGCTGAAGAACGACAACGAGGTCTTCTACGCCGCCGATCGCCCGTACGGCCTGATCGAGGGCGTGGTCCTCCGCGACGACGTAGCGGACACAGAGGACCCTGGCCTGGCCTGGCACACCCTCTCCGCCTTCTAGGGCACGGGCAGCGGCATCCCGGGGACGCTCTGGTCGGCGGGAACGACCCCGTCGACCAGGTAGGCGTCCACGACCTTGTCCACGGCGGCGTTGCCGGTCGCGTAGAGCCCGTGGTCACCCTCGCCGGTCACCGTCAGCATCCGGGAGTTCGCGAACCCGGCGTGTGCCTTCCTGGCTCCCTCGATCGGCGTCGCCGGGTCGTGCTCGGACTGGACCATCAGCACCGGCGGGACGCCCTTGCCGTCCAGCTTCGGCAGCGGACGCGGTTGCTTGTCCCAGAACAGGCAGACCGAGGCGTTCAGCACGCCGCCGCCCGCCATGAGCAGCCCGCGGTCGAGGTTCCGCTGCGAGTCGCGGATCAACGATTCGCGAGTACCGGTGAACCGGCCTTCCCCGCAGAGGGTGTTCCAGAACGTGCCGTCCTGTGCGTCGGGGAAGTCACCCGCGTCCTTGACCGCGGCAAGGGCATCGGCCTTCGCCTGGGCCCCGTTCTCCAGCCCCGCCCGGACCTTGACCAGCAGATCGGCCAGCGCCGGGAAGGTCGCCTTCTTGTAGAGCATGTAGACCATGGCGTACTCGAGCTGCATCGGCCCGTTCCCGTTGATCGGGTTGCGAGACAAGGCGTACCGGAGCCGCTCGTAGGCTTGCCGGACCTCTTCGCCGCTGGTGCCGAAGTGGTACTTGGCGTCGTAGCGCGCCATCCACGGCAGGAAGTCCTGCCGCCAGCGGCGTTCGAAGCCGACCGACTGCCGGTTGAACGAGTTCTGCCACGTCGTGGTGAACTCCGTCGAGGAGTCCAGCACGAACCGTCCCGTCCGCTGGGGGAACCGCTGCGCGTAGTGCGCGCCCAGCCAGGTGCCGCCCGAGTAGCCGACCCAGTTGATCTTTTCCCGGCCGAGCAGCGCCCGGAGCAGGTCGAAGTCCTTGATCGTCTGGTAGGTGGTGATCAGCGGCCCGAGTTCGCCATTGGCGTTCTGGCAGGACTTGGCCACGTGTTCCGCGTTGGCCAGGATCTGGTTCAGGTTGCGCGGATCGCGGTCGCGCGGGTCCAGCTGGCGGATGAGGTCGGCGGTGCCGCGGCAGGTGACGTTGGTGCTCTTGCCGGTCCCGCGGACGTCGATGCCGATGACATCCTGGTGTTCACGCAGCTTCTCCTGCCCGCGGAACGTCACCGGGAACCAGCGACCGGCCCCGCCCGGCCCACCGGGGTTGGTGAGCAGCGAGGCCGTCGACGGCCCGGTGGACTTCAGCCTGCTCACCGCGATGGTCAGATCCTGCCGCTCCCACGGGCGATCCCAGTCCCGCGGCGTGCGGTAGGTCGCGCATTCGAGTCCGCCGATGTCGGTGCCCGGCGGCAGCGTGCTCAGTTCCTCTTCCGCGCACGGATGCCAGTCCAGTTTCTGGCCGGTGTAGTGAGCCGGAACGCCAGGACTGCTCGCCGAAGCCGGCACGGCTCCGACGAGCAGACCGCCCACGACCACCGGGATCATCCCGGCGATCAATAGCCGTTTCATCTGTTGCCCCCTTCTTTCCTTGGATTCCCAACGGCTCCCGACGCTAGGGCGGGGCGTCCTGCGCGAACATCGACCGCAGGTAGCACCGGAGGGTGAACCAAGGTTCAAGGGGTGACTAGGTCCGCGGCACAAGTCCCGCCGAGGCGGCCTTCCGCTGGAGTTCGTCCCAGCGCCTCGAAGGCGGGCGGTACGGCGCATGGCGACCTCGGGATCCGCCGTTGGACTACCGGCAGATCCTGATGAATTCCCACCTGCGCCCGGAGAAGTGAGTATCTTTCACGTTTCGGGATGGTTGATAGAACGCTCTATCATGGAGGCGTGACAGGGACGAGGGAACGCATCGTGAACGCCGGCGCCGAGCTGCTCCGGCGCAACGGGTACACCGGCACCGGGGTGAAACAGATCGTCGAGGCCGCGAACGCGCCCTTCGGCTCGCTCTACCACTTCTTTCCCGGTGGCAAGGAGCAACTCGGCGAGGAGGTCATCCGCACCTCCGGGATGATGTACCTGGCGCTGTTCGAGATCTTCTTCGCCGACGAGCCGGATCTGATTCACGGGATCGAGGCGTGCTTCGCCAGCGCGGCGGACACCCTTCGCGAGACCGACTACGCCGACGCCTGCCCCATCGCGACGGTCGCGCTCGAGGTCGCGAGCACCAACGAGAAGCTGCGGATCGCGACGGCGGACGTGTTCACGGCCTGGATCGAGACCGGTACCGAAAAGCTGGGCAAATACGGCCTTTCGGCCGAGTCCGCGCGGCTGCTCACCATCGCGCTGGTCAACAGTCTCGAAGGCGCGTTCGTGTTGAGCCGTTCGCTGCGTAACACCGAATCGCTCCAGGTCGCCGGGATCTCGTCGGTCGCCTTGGCCCGCACCCTGCTCCCCTGATCGTGAAGCACCGACGGCCGGTTGCTGAACACCGAGGTTTCCCCGCAACACACAACGACTTCCGGCCGACCTAGCGGTCACATGAGCCGAATTCCGTTTGGGGAGCACATGATCATCAGGAAGCTCGTAGCAGGCACCATCGCCGCCGCCGCGCTGCTGGCCGCGGGCGCGGTGCCCGCGACCGCCGCCGAGGTCCAGCCGTCCACCCTCACCACCACCGCGAGCAGCACCAAGATCGACGCCGGGAACTCCGTCGCGATCTCCGGGAAGCTCACCAAGGCCGACGCCACCCCGATCGCGGGCGCCGAGGTGGAGATCTCGTTCTGCTTCAACGGTTTCTGCGGCGAGGCCCAGGCCAAGCCGGTCACCGACGCCACCGGCGTCTACCGCGCGACGCTGACCCCGATCCGCACCGGCAACTACCACGCCGACTTCTTCTCCACCGACCCGGCGATCGCGAACTCGCGCGCCGACACCCCGCAGATCGTCGTGCTCCACCCGGCGAAGATCACGTCGTTCGCGGCGGGCCGGGACGCGGCCAAAGCCGTCACCGCGTCCGGCACGATCGACTTCCCCGGCCAGTACACCGCGAACCCGATCCCGGTCGAACTCCAGTACTTCTCGTTCAGCACCTACCACTGGACCATGGTGTCGACGGTCGACGCCACCTGGAACGGCACCACCTGGGCCTTCTCGATGACGGCCGCCCACAAGAAGCCCGGCGCCTGGCGTGCCTTCTACGCGGGCGCGCCCGAGATGTTCCACACGGCGGCGAGTGACCTCGTCTTCGTGCTCTGACCCGTTCCACGCGTGCTTGGAGGCGGAACTCGCGTGATCACGCGAGTCCGCCTCCAAGTATTTACGCGGCGTCAGCGGGAAGCGAGGTAGGCGCGCCAGTCGCCGACCTCGGAGATGTCCGTCAGCTCGACGGAGTCCACATAGGACGAACGCAGCACGGTCGCGAGGCAGGCCGCGCCGTCCTCCAGTTCGACGACACCCAGCTCCAGTTCAGGCGGCTCCGCGGGGACGAGATGATCCCGCAACACCGAAAGCGGCAGGTCATAGACCTCCCCGACGACGGCTCCGGAACCACCTTCGTACATCGCCGGAAACCGGTCGCCCACGGAGAAGTAGCGGTACTTCGGCGCGGATCGGGCCACGCAGCACAGGGGCGCGCCCTGCAACTGATCGTGCAGCGGGCCGCCTCGCATCCCGCCGCCGTTGAGGAACATCAGAACCACGACATGATCCCTTCGATTCCGAAGTACACACCGAACACCGCGGCCAGGATCCCGAGGATCCAGCCGATCTCGCGGATCTTGCCCTTGCAGATCTTGATCAGCACGTAGGCGACCAGACCGGCGCCGATGCCGTTGGTGATCGAGTAGGTGAACGGGATCAGCGCGACGGTGAGGAACACCGGGATCGCGAAGTCCAGGTCCCGCCAGGGAATCCGTGCGCACTGGGCCATCATCATCCCGCCGATGACCACCAGCGCGGGCGCCGCGGCCTGCGCCGGGACGACCGCCGCGATCGGCGTCAGGAACAGCGTCGCGGTGAACAGCCCACCGGTGACGATGCTCGCCAGCCCTGTCCGCGCCCCTTCACCGACACCGGCGGCCGATTCGAGGAACACGGTGTTCGGAGCCGATCCGGTGACCCCGCCCGCGAGCGCGCCGGCGCCGTCGACCAGCAAGATCCGGCCCATTCCCTCGACCTTGCCGTCCTTGACCAGCCCCGCTTCCTCGGAGACGGAGGTGATCGTGCCCATCGCGTCGAAGAACCCGGAGAGCACCAGCGTGAACAGGAAGACCGCCGCGGTCACCGCGCCCGCCGACGCGAAGCCACCGAAGAGATCGATGTCCCCCAGCAAACTGAAGTCCGGATGCGCCACGACCTGCTCGGGCACCTTGGGTTCGACCAGCCCCCAGCCGTCGACCTCGGACACACTGTTGACCAGCACCGCGAGCCCGGTCGCGACGGCGATGCTGATCAGCACCGCGCCCGGAACGCCTCGGCTCACGAGCACGATCATCAGCAGCAGGCCGAGGCAGAAGATCGCGATCGGCCAGCCTTCGAGATGGCCCGCGATCCCCATCCGCACCGGCACCGTCGACTGCGCGGAGTCGGGTGTCCGCGTGACGAATCCGGCGCTGACCAGGCCTACCAGCGCGATGTAGAGCCCGATGCCGACGGTGATCGCGACCTTGAGCGGCATCGGGATCGCGTTGATGATCCGTTCCCGGATCCCGGAAACCGCCATGAACACGATGCAGACGCCTTCGAGGACGACGAGTCCGAAGGCCTGCGCCCACGTCATGGTCGGTGCCATCTGGAAGGCGACGACGCCGTTGACGCCGAGTCCCGCCGCGAGCGCCAGCGGCGCGTTGCCCACGAATCCCATCAGGATCGTGGTGACGCCCGCCGCCAGCGCGGTCGCGGTGGTGATCGCCTCGGTGCTCAGCCGCGCGCCGGTGATGTCGGCCGACGCGCCGAGGATCAGCGGGTTGAGCAGCACGATGTAACACATCGCGACGAAGGTGGTGATCCCGCCGCGCACCTCCCGGCCGATCGTGCTGCCGCGATGGGAGATCTTGAACCACCGGTCGAGCCCGGACAGCCGCCTCGGCTCGGACGAGGGCGGGTGGGGACGCTCGGTACCTAACTGGGTCATGCCTACTCCACAACGTTGTGGCGCGGGAAGAAACTAGTAGGCCTTCTTGTCGGGTTTCGACAGCCAAGCCTGGAAAGGCGCGAAAGAATCCGGAAGGGACAGTTGGCCGACGGATAGTGACCAGGTCTCGCGCGGGCGGGAAAAGAGGTCGTAGAACTCGCGGTCGTCGAAGCCGGCCTTGGCCGCGTCGTGGCGGTCCGCGGCGTAGACGACCTTGCCGACGCGCGCCCAGAGCGCGGCGGAAAGGCAGAGCGGGCACGGCTCACAGGAGGTCACGAGGACGCACCCGTCGAGTTTGTGGTCGCCGATCACCTGGCAGGCCGCGCGGATCGCGACCACCTCGGCGTGTGCCGTCGGGTCCAATGTCGTCGTCACCTGGTTGGTCCCGGTGGCCAGCACCGAACCGTCCCGGACGATCATCGCGCCGAACGGGCCGCCGCCGCCTTCGACGTTCGCGGTGGCCAGCTGGACGGCCTCGGCGAGCCATTTCTGCTCGTCGGACTCCGAAATGGACAGACGGGTACTCACGGATGTGCTCCTAGCTTGAGAAAGTACGGGGTGATCAGGTGCCGGTGAGGTGTTCGGGGCGCACCGGGACGCGGGGCAGCGCCAGTCCGGTGGCCGCGCGGATGGCCGCGACGATCGCCGGGGTGGACGAGATCGTCGGCGGCTCACCGACGCCGCGCAGACCATACGGCGCGTTCGGGTCGGGCCGTTCCAGGACGTCGATGTCCATCGGCGGCATGTCCAGCACGGTCGGGATCAGGTAGTCGGTGAACGACGGGTTGCGGATCTTCCCGTCGACGGTCTGGATCTCCTCCATCACCGCGAGCCCGAGGCCCTGCGCGGACCCGCCCTGGATCTGGCCGAGCACCGCCTGCGGGTTGAGCGCCTTGCCGACGTCCTGCGCGCAGTCGAGCGCGACGACCTTGATCAGCCCAAGTTCGGTGTCGACGTCCACGACCGCGCGGTGTGCCGCGAAACCGTACTGGACGTGCGCGTTTCCTTGCCCCGTCTCGGGATCGATGGGTGCCGTCGGACGGTGACGCCATTCCACGACCTCGTCGAAGACCTCGTCACCGAGGACGTCGGCGAGGTCGGCGAGCACACTGCCGTCGGCCGAGACGACCTTGCCGCCGACGACGTTCAGCTTCCCATCCGGGGCGAGTTCGCCCGCCAAGTGCTTGCGCAGTCCCGAACGCACCGCGACACACGCGGCCTGGACGGCTCCGCCGGTGACGTAACTCTGCCGGGACGCGGACGTCGAACCGCCGTTGCCGATGTTGGTGTCCATCGGCAGGATCGTCACCTGCTCGATGCCGAGTTCGGTCCGGACGATCTGCTGCATGATCGTCACCAGGCCCTGGCCGACCTCGCAAGCCGCGGTGTGCACGGTCGCCGCCGGTTCGCCGCCGACGAGTTGCAACCGCACGCGGGCCGTCGAGTAGTCGTCGAAGCCTTCGGAGAAACAGATGTTCTTGATGCCGACCGCGTACCCGACTCCCCGGACGACGCCCTCACCGTGCGTGGTGTTGGAGACGCCGCCGGGCATCCGGCGCAGGTCCAGAGCCTCGTCCTTGACTGGGAGCGGTTTGGCGCGAAGCCGTTCCAGCAGTTCGGCCACCGGGGCGGCGGAGTCGACCACCTGGCCGGTCGGCATGAGACTGCCTTCCTCCATCGCGTTCAGGATCCGGATGTCGACCGGGTCGACACCGCAGGCCGCGGCGAGTTTGTCCATTTGGGACTCGTACGCGAATCCCGCCTGAACCGCGCCGAAGCCACGCATCGCACCGCAGGGCGGGTTGTTGGTGTACACGCCCCAGCAGTCGATCGAAGCACTGTCCACATTGTACGGGCCGACGCCGAGCGTGGCGGCGTTCGCGACCACCGCGCCGGTGGACGAGGCGTACGCACCGCCGTCCAGGTACAGCTTCGCTTTGACGTAAACGAGACGGCCGTCCTTGTCCGCGCCGTGCTCGTAGTACATCTTCGCCGGGTGGCGGTGCACGTGACCGTAGAACGATTCCTCGCGGTTGTAGACCATCTTGACCGGCTTGCCGGTGTGCAGCGCGAGCAGGCAGGCGTGGACCTGGATCGAGAGGTCCTCACGGCCGCCGAACGCGCCGCCGACCCCGGCGAGCGTCAGCCGCACCTTGCCCTTCGGCAGGCCCAGCGCGGCGACGATCTGCTGCTGGTCGATGTGGAGCCATTGCGTGGCGACGTAAAGATCGACACCGCCCTCGGTGTCGGGGATCGCCATGCCGGACTCAGGACCGAGAAAGGCCTGGTCCTGCATACCGACCTCGTAGACACCGGACACCACGACGTCGGCCTTCACCGACTGGTCACCATGGCGGATCCTGGCGTACCGCACCACGTTCCCGCCGGGGTGCAGCTCGGCACCCTCACCGGCGGCGGCCTTCTCGGAGTCCGTCACCGGTTCGAGGACCTCGTAGGAGACCTTGATCCGCTTCATCGCACGGCGCGCGGTCTCGGGGTGGTCCGCGGCGACGACTGCGACGGGCTCGCCCTGGTAGCGCACGACGTCGACGGCGAGCACCGGCTGATCGGAGTGCTCCAGGCCGTACTTGTTCACGCCAGGCACGTCTTCGTGCGTCAGGACCGCGTAGACCCCTTGCACGGCAAGGGCTTCAGTGATGTCGATACCGGTTATCCGCGCGTACGGATGCGGGCTGCGCAGCGTCGCGCCCCACAGCATGTCCTCGTGCCACAGGTCCGACGAGTAGGCGAATTCGCCGCGTACCTTGACCGTCCCGTCGGGACGCCGCGGGCTCGCGCCAACGCCGTTGTCGGTCGCGGTCGCGGTGGTGGAGGTCTGCGTGGACGTCATAGCGTCTCCCTCAGCCGGGCACTGGCCACGGCCAGGTCGCGGGCGATCTCGTCTTCGGATTCCTCGCGCGGCGTCCCGCCGGTGACCACGGTCGCGCCGCCGACGAAGAGCCGCGCGACCGGCGGGGTCGCGCCGAGCACCAGCGCCGCGACCGGGTCGATGATCCCCGCGTAGTTCAGGCCGTTCAGGTCCCAGACCGCGAGGTCGGCGAGCTTGCCGGCCTCGATCGAGCCAAGGTCGTTCTCCCTGCCCAGACAACGCGCGCCACCCATCGTGCCCATCCACAACGCCTCGCGCGTGGTCAGCGCACGCGGCCCGCCGCGTTGCCGCGCCTGCAGCAGCGACTCGTGCAGCTCCTCGCCGAGGCCACCGGATTCGTTGGACGCGGCGCCGTCGACGCCCAGTCCGACCGGTACGCCGGCGTCGAGCAGTTGCCGGACCGGGGCGATCCCGGCGCCGATCCGGCCGTTGGACGTCGGACAGTGCGCCGCTCCCGTGCCCGTCACGCCAAGGCGCCGGATCGCTTCCGGGGCGAGGTGGATCGAGTGCGCGAGCCAGACGTCGTCACCGAGCCAGCCGAGTTTGTCGGCGTACTCAGCGGGCGTGCAGCCGGCTTCGGCGAGACACTGCTTCTCCTCGTCGATCGTCTCGGCGAGGTGCGTGTGAAGCCGGACTCCCTTGCGCCGCGCCAATTCCGCCGCACCGGTCATCAGCCGCTCGCTCACCGAGAAGGGTGAGCACGGCCCGACCGCGATCTGGAGGTGCGCGTCCGCGGAGTCGTCGTGGAACCGGGCGATGGCGGCCTCGGTGCCGAGCAGCGCGGTCTCGGTCTCCTCGACGAGGTTGTCCGGCGGGAGCCCGCCCTGGGACACACCGCGGTCCATCGAGCCGCGGACGACGTGCAGCCGCACCCCGACGCGGATCCTGGCGGCGGCGAGGGCCTCCACCTGGTCGCCGCCGTCGCGCGGGAAGACGTAGTGATGGTCGGCGACGGTGGTGCACCCGGTGGTCGCGAGCCGCGTGAGCCCGGCGGTGGCCGCCGCGTGCGTGATGTCGGCGTCGAGCCTGCCCCAGATCGGGTAGAGCGCGACGAGCCATTCGAACAGCGTGTGGTCGGCGGCGAGGCCGCGCGTGGCCCACTGGTAGAGGTGGTGATGGGTGTTGACCAGGCCGGGGGTGACCAGGTGGCCCGAACCGTCGATTCGTTCGTCGTACTCGCCGCCGGGCGCCTTCCCGGCGCCGACCGCCGCGATGCGGTCGTTCTCGATGACGACGTGGCCCGAGGCGTGTTCGGTGCCCGCGCGATCGACGGTGGCGATCGCGGCGTTCTCGATGACGGTCTTCACGTGCTCTCTCCCCTGGTCGCGGCCAACCGGACGGCGTCGAGGATCTTCTCGTACCCGGTACACCGGCACAGGTTCCCCGCCAGCGCCTCGCGAATCTCCTCGTCGGCGGGGTTTTCGACCCGGTTGAGCAGATCGTGCGCGGCCACCACGAGACCGGGGGTGCAGAAGCCACATTGGACGGCACCCGCGTCCACAAAGGACTGCTGGACCCTGTCGAGTTTGTCGCCGTCGGCGAGCCCCTCGACCGTGCGGACCTCGCGGCCCTCGACCTGACCGGCCGCGACCAGGCACGAACACACCGGGACGTCGTCCAGGTACACCGTGCAGGAACCGCATTCTCCCTGTTCACAGGCGTTCTTGGAGCCCGGGAGACCGAGCCGCTCGCGGAGCACGTAGAGCAGGCTCTCGCCTTCCCAGACGTCGTCGGCCTGGCGGGACTCGCCGTTGATCGTCACGTTCACGCGCACTCGCGTTCACCCTTCTGAAAGTCGTTCCACGCCCAGGTCAGCGTCCGCCGCGCCAGGACGGACAACGCGTGTTCGCGGTAGCCGGCGCTGCCCCGGACGTCGTCGATCGGCGACGACGCCTGGGAGACCAGCTCGCCGAACCGGCGTTTGACCGAGTCCGCGATCGACGCCTTGGTGGACCAGGGAAGTTCGGCGGTGAGGAATTCCTCGGCGGCGGTCGCCCGGCGCGGGGTCGGCGCGGCCGAGCCGACGGCGGCGCGGACTTCGCGGATGTCGAGATGCAGGGCCACCGCGAACGAGCAGACCGCGATGACCATCGCGTTGCGCGTCCCGACCTTGGCGAACTGCTGCGGGCCGATTGCGGCGGGCAGGTACACGGCGGTGATCAGCTCGTCGGGTTCGAGGGCGTGGCGTTTGACGCCGAGGTAGAACTCCTCGGCCGGGATCCGCCGCGTTCCGCGCACCGACGCGGCCTCGATCTCGGCGCCGAGCACGAGCAGCACGGGATGCGTGTCACCGGCGGGCGAGGCGGCGCCAAGGTTCCCGCCGACGGTGCCACGGTTGCGGATCTGCGGCGAGCCGACGGTGCGCGAGGCCATCGCCAGTGCGGGCAGAACTTCACCCAGCTCAGCGATCACCCGAACGTAGGGCACGCACGCGCCGAGCCGGATATCGCCGTCGGTTTCGGTCCACTCGGCGAGTTCGGTGACGCGGGTGAGATCGAGCAGCGCGCCGGGGCGACGGTGGTCGAAGTTGAGCTCCACCATGACGTCCGTGCCGCCCGCGATGGGCACCGCGTCGGGTCGCTCGGCCTTGACGGCGAGCGCCTCGGTCAGCGAGCTGGGGCGCAGGAAATCCACTCTCGGGCTCCTCGGTTCGGCGGCGGTCTGTGACGGCCGACTCAGTAGACGCCCTGCGCCCGTATGGCGGCAACGGTGCCGAAGCATGAAATCTCCCCTGCACGCACCGGTCGTTTTGTGCTTTCCTACAAACCTGATGACGACCGTGAGAACTCTGCTCGCGCTGCCAGGGCTGCGCTTGCGTGTGCGCGCCGGAACGGCACTGCTCGACCGCCCGGTGTCCCGGATCTACGTCACCGAGCTGCCCGATCCCGGACGGTACGTGTCGGCGGGCGAGTTCGTCCTGAGTGGGTTGCTGTGGTGGCGCGGGCCGGGTGATTCCGAGGCGTTCGTCGCCGCGCTGGCGAAGGCCGGGGCCGCCGCGCTGGCGGCATCCGGAGCGGATTCCGACGGGATCCCCGAAGACCTCGTCGAAGCCTGTACGAGATACGGGATTCCGTTGCTGGAGGTCCCAGCGGATCTATCGTTCTCGGTGGTCACCGAACGTGTCGTGCTGGCGTTGGCCGCGGCCGCGGAAGGCGCTCGCAAACGTTTGCTTTCAGCCGCCACCGAAGACGCGTCGGTGGAGACCCTGCTGGACCGGGCCCGCGCGGAGATCGGCCTCCCCTGCTGGGTGGTGCCCGCCGGCACGCCGTCCGACCTGGTGGGGCGCTTCGTCGCCGCGGGCGGACGCGTGCTGGAGTCCGGCGACGTCACCGTGCGGCCGATCGGCGGCAGGCACGCGGTGCCGTGGCTGCTCGCGATCGGCGGCGCACTGACCGCGGCACAGGTGGAGATCGCCGAGGAGCTCGCCGGGCTGATCGGGCTCGCGCGCACCAGGGCGGACGAGGTCCGCGCGGTCACCGATCGGGTGCTCGAACCGTTGCTGGCCACGCTCGACGAGGGCGGCGATCCGCACGCGGCGCTGACCGCGACCGGACTGCGCGGCGATCTGCGCGTCGTCGTCGCCCGCACCGAGGGAGCCGAAGCGGCACGCGGGATCCTGACCGAACTACTGCCGCCGGGCGCCCTCGTCGGGCCGGCCGGGGAAACAGCCTGGGCGCTGGCCGAGGACGACGGCGAGTGGCCCGAAGACTGGCCCGCCACCGTGACGGCCGCGTTGACGGGAGTGGAATCGCTGCTGCCGTGCCGCCGGGTGCTGATCGGGATCAGCGACCGTTCCCCGGTTTCGGTGCTGCGGGGCGCGAAAGAGGTCGCGCGCTACGCGCTGGCCGTGGCGGGGATGCGGCCGGGCACGATCGAGATCGTCCCCGGCGGCCAGATCGGTATGCACCGGCTGCTGCTGGCAGGCACACCCGACGACCTGCGGGCGGCGTTGCGGCGACGGGTGCTGGGCCCGCTGCTGAGCTACGACGCCGAGCAGGGCACCGATCTGGTGCACACCCTGCGTGTCTTCCTCGAATGCTCCGGCTCGCCGACGCGGGCGGCACGGGCGTTGCACATCCACGTCAACACGTTGCGGTACCGGATCGGGCGGGCGAGCGAACTGCTCGGCGCCGATCTGACCGAGTTCACCGAACAGCTCGACGTCTATTTGGCCTTGTCGGCAGGGAGCTGAAATGGGCATCACCACGGCGCAAGAAGCCGCCTACGACCCGCGGGTGGTCGCGTTCGGCCGGATGATGGGCGCGGCGAACCGGCTCGAATACCTGCTCGGCCGCGCACTGGAGACCGAATGCGGGATCTCGCACCTGATGTTCGAGGTACTGCTGATCGTCGGCAGGGCCGGTGAAACCGGGATGAGCATGCGTGCGATCGCGCAGGAGCAGGTGCTGACCACCGGCGGCGCGACCCGGCTGGTCGACCGGATGACGACACTCGGCCTGGTCGTCCGCGGTTCCGATCCCGAAGACCGCCGCGTGCAACTCGTACGGCTGACCGGCAAGGGTGAGGAGACGACCGTGCGGGCGGCGCGGACGCACGTCGAGAACATCCAGCGGCTCTTCCTCGACCCGCTGCCCGCGGACCATCGGGAACAGTTCGCGCTGGACCTGCGGACACTGAGTCATTTCGCGCGTGACGCACTCCCCAGGCTCCGCTAGGAATAGCTGACTCGTCAGGCATCGTTGGATATCGTCATGAGGCTCATCTATGTCTTCGACGCGTACTGCGGCTGGTCTTACGGCTTCGCCAGGACCATGGCCGACGTCGCGCACCGGCATCCGGATCTGCCGGTCGAAGTGGTGTCCGGCGGCCTGTTCATCGGCGGGCGCCGGGTACCGATCCGGCAATTCGGCCACGTCCAAGGAGCAAACGCCGAGATCACCCGCCGGACCGGGGCACCGTTCGGCGAAAGCTACGAACGCCTCATCGCGGACGGCGAGTTCGTCATGGACTCCGAGGCAGCCGCGTGCGGGATGGCGGCGTTGCGCGAAGTCGCGCCGGACCGCGCGGTGCGGCTCGCGGCCTTGCTGCAAGAGGCTTTCTATCTCGACGGGCTGAGCCTGTCCGAGGTCTCGACATATCGGATGGTCGCCCAGCGGGCGGGCTTGAACGGAGACGCTGTCGAGGCCGCACTGGACCGGGTGTCCGCGGCGGCCGATTTCCGGCGGGCACGGGATCTGGGCGTCACCGGGTACCCGACGCTGCTGGCCGACGACGGGGAACGGGTGGGGACGCTGGTCGCCGGGAACGCGAGCGCGGACGAGGTGGAGCGGCGGATCGGCGCACTGGTTTCCTGATCACTTCGATGCTTGACTCCGGACATGTCGAACGATGTGACGTTGCGGCCCGCCGACGCCCAGGACGCTTCGGCGGTGGCGGAGATCTGGTACCACGGCTGGCAGGACGGCCATCTCGGCAACGTGCCCGACGCGCTTCTGCGGATCCGCACCCGGGAATCGTTCCGGGAGCGGGCATCCGACCGAGTCGGCGACACGTCGGTCGCCCTGGTGGCCGGCGAGGTGGCGGGGTTCGTGATGGTCGTCGGCGATGAGGTCGAGCAGGTGTACGTGTCTTCGGCGCATCGTGGCAGCGGCGTGGCCGGGGTGTTGCTCGCGGAGGCCGAACGGCTTGTCGGCGGTGGCGGGCATTCGCGGGCATGGCTCGCGGTCGTGCCGGGGAACACGCGGGCGCGGCGGTTCTACGAGCGGTGCGGGTGGGTTGACGAGGGCGGGTTCGATAATCGGGTCGATGGGCCGGATGGGCTGATTTCGGTGCCTTGTCGGCGTTATGTGAAGACGACCGCTTGAGGTGTCCTTTTCACCTTGCGAAGATCCCGGCAATGATCGAGTCGCCATCGGCATGTGTCCGTGGCGGTGGCTCCGATTCGCCCGCATGCCATGGCGAAGGGTGAGCGCTTCCGCCTAACCATCGGCGACTCGTGATGGCCGGTGACACACCGAACTTGTTGTGGTGCAGCGTAGAGAAGCGGAGTTCCGCGCTTGATGAGTGCTGCATACACCGATGTCCGAGGACGCTGTGCTGTTCCTGTCCGGCCTGCGCCCGCGGAGCGCGTGTGGCGGGGGCCTACAAGCAAGCCGTTCTGGTGCCGCGCTGGTTCCTGGACGACTATCGGGACTAGGGCAACGCGGTGCTCGCGGCACCTGCGCGGGGCGCTGCTGGCGGCCGGTTATTCGTACGTGATCGAGGACGGCGCGTTAATCCACACCGACTGGATCTCCATTCCCGGCCCCACATTCAGTGTCGACTTGTGGTGGTCGGGCAAGCATCGCCATCACGGTGGGAACACTTAGGTGGTGTCCGCCTCGGACGGGGGCCGCTGCGGACATCCGATGTACGGCCTGACCCTGGCGGGCTTGGGCCATGAAGGCGAGCCCGAAACGTCCACGATCCCTTTAGAAAGCCAAAAGACGGGTAACCAACCGTCGAGGAGCGGGCTTACAACGCCATCCACAGTACCGTGCGCTGCCTCGCCGAACGCGCCAACTCACTACAAGATTGCTCGCACAACGCCGCGAAAGGTTATGCGAAAATGTTTATCACCCTTCAGTGGTAAATGCGCCGTTTCGCGGTAACGCAAAATTACGAACGCCTGTTCGACAGAATTGCGGTATCATTGAGGGGTGTCCGAGACCTTCCTTCCCGAACTCCCGCAGGAGTTGTGGCGTGCCGGCAAGCTGGAGCTTGCCCACGGCGTGCAGCAGTTCCTGCAGGTGATGAGGATGACATCCGCCGGTCTGGGCCAGTATCTGGCGGAGATCGAATCTCGTGGCGTCAAGGACTTGTACGGTTATGGCACGACGATTGCGTGGTTCGCCGATATCGCCGGGTTGAGTCAAGGTGAGGCGCGGCCGTAGGTGAATCGCGCGATCGACCTGAACCCCACACGCGCTCTCGACGGCACGGAGATCCCGCCGTTCGCACCCGCCACCGGCGCCGCGGCCGCCGAGGGTGCGATCGGGGAAGAACGGATCAAACAAATCCTGGAGATCCTGCGGAAGATCCCGGCCGAGGTGGCCGTGGAGGATCGGGAGCATGCCGAGAAGACCCTCGCCGCTCTCGCCCGGGACGCGGGTCCCCGGCAGGTCTCGAAACTCGGGGACAACCTGCTCGCCTGGCTCGACCCCGACGGCAACGAACCCAAGGATCCCGAACCCGCCCAACCCCGCCGCGAACTCACGCTGGAACGCCGCAAGGACGGCTTCTGGACACTGAAAGGCCTCCTTGACGACGAGAGCGGGGCGCGGACCGCGGCCGCGCTGGAGGCTTACGCGAAACCGCGGCCGGTGGATGAGTTCGGTCAGGTGGATTTGCGTTCCAAAGCCGAACGCCAGGGTGACGCGTGGGTCGACCTCGTGGACCTCGCGGTCGCCTGCCCCGATCAGCCCGGCACCAACGGCTACCGCACCCTCCTCCACATCACCATCGGTCTCGAGGAACTGAAAACCGGACTCGGAACCGCGTGCCTCGACTTCGTCGGGACGATGACCGCCCGCGAAGCACGGATGGCCGCCTGCGACTGCCTCATGCTTCCCGTGGTCCTCAACGCCGCTGGCGAACCCCTCGACAGGGGGCGTCTCAGGCGGTTCGTCACCCCAGGCCAACGCCGAGCACTCAACATCCGAGACCGCGGATGCACCTTCCCAGGATGCCACCGCAAACCCAAAAACTGTCACGCCCACCACATTCACCATTGGGTAGACGGCGGACCCACCAACCTTCGCAACCTCACACTGCTCTGCGGTTTCCATCACCGCCTAATCCATCATGGTGACTGGGAAGTCCAGTTAGCCGCCGATGGGCTGCCGGAATTCATCCCGCCCCAATACCTGGATCCACTGCGAAAAACCCGACGCAACACCCTGACCTGACCCGAAGAGCCCGCCAGCCACACGGCGACGGGCCCTTCGGCATGCCCAAAGGTGGACTGTGCGGAAAGAGGACACTCAACCTGAATCCACCGGTGTTGTGCATGTCCGGGTACGCAAATGCCCTCTGGCTTGAACGATTGTTTTGCGACGGAACAGAAAGCACTGAGCGCGAGGGCATCGGCTGGATGTGATCAGCTCATACCCCCGGATCGGGACGCAAAGCGTTGTCGGTCGTGGCCGGGATGGCCGCGGACAGCCTCACCCCGGAAACCCAACTAACGGAATCGCACAGCGTGGTCGAAGTGGCGATTCGGCTCATTGAGGGTTAAGGAGCCACCACCCGCCCGACTCACGCGAGTAGTCACCTTCTCGCGGCACAGCCGCCCCCTCCAGCATACTCAGCCGGAGTTCTCCGGCAAGGCCAGATAGGCGAGCGCCCTCGCCCGCCGCGCGGGCGTGCTGGTGTTCGCCTCGCACGCCGACGAACTCCTGCGGCAGCTGTGCACCACCGCCTTGTGGATGGACGAAGGCCGGATTCGCGCGCACGGCTCGCTGGACGAGGTTCTCGCGTCTTACCACGGCCGGGTGCCGCCGCTCACCTAGCTCTCCGCGCGTATCCGTCCAATTCGGACCGGGAGAACGACAGCTCCTCCACGTCCACAGCTCCGCAATCCAGCCCCCGCGACAGGAAGCTCGCGAGTGCCTGCGCCGTCGCGGGCTCGTCCAGTACACCGCGGCCGGTCTGGTCCGCGTAGTCCCGCAGCCGTCCCAGCGCCGCCGGGTACCCCTCGCGGAAGAACGCGTACGTCGCGGCGAACCGGGTCGGCAATTGGTGCGGGTGCAGATCCCAGCCCTGGTAGAAGCCGCGCTCCAGGGAACGCCGCACCAGTCGCAGATGTTCGTGCCAGGCCGGGAGGATCGCGTCGCCGACGGGCAGCTTGTTCGTCGAGCCGTCCGAAAGCCGGACACCGGTGCCCGCGGCCGAAACCTGCATGAGCTGCTTGGCGAAATCGGCGGCCGGATGTTCCATGCTCTGGTACTCGGCGCTGATCCCGAGACCCGCGCTGTAGTCGTAGGTCCCGTAGTGCAGCCCCGAACAGCGGCCGCGCGCGGCTTCGATGATCCGCGGCACCGCCACCGTCCCATCGACGTCCACAATGGACTGTGCTGTCTCGATCTGGACCTCGAACCGCAGCGTGCCCTCGGACAGGCCGTACGCCGATTCGAGGCGCTCCAGCACATCCGCCGCGACTTCGACCTGCTCGACAGCGGTCACCTTCGGCAGCGTGACGACGAAACCTTCCGGCAGTGGCCCGCTTTCCAGCAGTCCGGCCAAAACGAGATCGAGGGTGCGGATGCCGCGGCGCCGGGTCGCCTGTTCGAAACTCTTGAACCGGATGCCGACGAACGGCGTACCGCCCGTGATGGCGAGGGTCCGTCCCGCGGCGAGCGCGGTGGCGTCCTCCTCGGCGTCACCCGGCCTGCCGTAGCCGTCCTCGAAGTCGATCCGCAGATCCTCGATCGGCTCGGTCAGGAGTTTGGTCCGGACGCGGTCGGCGACGTCCGCGTCGAGACCGAGTTCGTCCGCGTGCTCGCCGAAGACCCGCAGGGCCTGCTTGCCCCAATCAGCGACGAGCCGAGTCTTGTACCGCGAGGCGGGCACGTACACGGTGTGCACGGGCTGGCGGCCGGGCGGCTCGCCGGGATACTTGGCCACGAAGCGCGCGTCGGCCTCGGCGAGGCGCGCGTCAGCGGCGGTGTAGACGTCCTCGGTGAGCCGCCCGTTCCCCATCTGTCTACTTGATCCGTTCGTAGGCGGGCAGCGTCAGGAAGTCCGGGAACTCGTCGGCGAGCGCGACCTGCTCGAACAACTCGACGGCGGGTTCCAGCAGCTCCGGCTTGATCTCGGCGGCGAGTTCGCCCCGCACCTCGGCCAGCACACCACGCACCAGTTCCCCGGTCACCTTGTCACCGGTGTCGAGCTGCGTGCCGTTACGCACCCACTGCCACACCTGCGACCGTGAGATCTCGGCGGTGGCCGCGTCCTCCATCAGGTTGTGGATCGCCGCCGCGCCGTTTCCGCTCAGCCAAGAGGCGAGGTAGCGGATGCCGACGTCGACAGCGGCGCGCAGACCGGCGGCGGTGGCGCCGCCCGGCGTCGAAGCCGCGTCGAGCAGCTGGTCGGCGGTGACGGACACCTCGTCACGGGTCCGGTCGAGCTGGTTCGGCTTGCCGCCGAGGACCTTGTCGAACTCCTCGCGGCAGATCTCGACCATGCCAGGGTGCGCGACCCACGAACCGTCGAAGCCGTCGCCCGCTTCACGGCTCTTGTCCGCGCGGACCTTGTCGAGTGCCGCGGCGGTGACTTCCGGGTCCTTGCGGTTCGGGATGAACGCGGCCATGCCGCCGATCGCGAACGCGCCGCGCCGGTGGCAGGTGCGCACCAGCAGTTCGGTGTAGGCGCGCATGAACGGCGCGGTCATGGTGACCGAGTTGCGGTCCGGCAGCACGAACTTCTCGCCCGCGTCGCGGAAGTACTTGATGACGCTGAACAGGTAGTCCCAGCGGCCGGCGTTCAGGCCGGAAGCGTGTTCGCGCAGTTCGTAGAGGATCTCGTCCATCTCGAACGCGGCCGGGATGGTCTCGATCAGCACGGTCGCGCGGACGGTGCCGTGCTCGATCCCGAGCGTCTTCTCCGCGTGGGTGAAGACGTCGTTCCAGAGCCGGGCTTCGAGGTGGCTCTCCATCTTCGGCAGGTAGAAGTACGGGCCCTTGCCGCGGTTGAGCAGTTCCTGCGCGTTGTGGAAGAAGTGCAGGCCGAAGTCGACCAGCGCGCCGACGGCCTGGCGTCCACCGAAGGACAGGCCCCGCTCGTCGAGGTGCCAGCCACGGGGGCGGACGACGATGGTCGCGTGCTCGACGTCGTCCTTCAGCGCGTAGCTCTTGCCGCCGCTTTCCAGCGTGATGGTCTCGCGGACGGCGTCGTACAGGTTGACCTGGCCGGAGACGACGTTCGCCCAGTGCGGCGTGTTGGCGTCCTCGAGGTCGGCGAGCCACACCTTGGCGCCGGAGTTCAGCGCGTTGATGGTCATCTTGCGGTCGGTCGGACCGGTGATCTCGACGCGGCGGTCGCGCAGCGCGGGCGGAGCCTCGGCCACCTTCCAGTCGCCCTCGCGGATCTCCTTGGTCTCGGGCAGGAAGTCGAGTTTGCCGGTGGTCCTTGCCTCCTCGCGGCGCTCGCCCCTGGCCCGCAGAAGCTCGTCACGGCGGGCGGCGAAGGCCTCGTGCAGGCCGGCGAGGAAGGCGAGCGCCTCTGGCGTGAGGATCTCGCCTCCACGCTCGACGGGCGCACCGAGCACCTTGGCTGAGATCTGGTCAGACATGTGAAACACCCCGCGTCGGAGAAGATCGAAGATCGGCTAAAGATAACGTCCCTACGGTTTTACATGACGGACTATAGTTTCTGCATAGCGGAACATCAACGCCGACGTAAGGAGTGCCACGGTGGCAGCGGAGAAGAACGGACGCGATGGCGGCGTCCAGTCACTTCAGCGGGCCTTCGAGCTCCTCGAGCACCTCGCGGACACGGGAGGCGAGGCCAGTCTTTCGGAGCTGGCGACCCTGTCCGGGCTGCCGATGCCGACCATCCACCGGTTGATCAGGACACTGGTGGACCTGGGTTACGTCCGGCAGAACACCAACCGCCGGTACGCGCTGGGCGCCCGGCTCATCCGGCTGGGCGAGAACGCCAGCATGCAGTTCGGCTCGTGGGCACGGCCGCTGCTCGCGGAACTGGTCGACGAGATCGGCGAGACCGCGAACCTCGCGGTGCTGGAGCGAGACGAGGTCGTCTACGTCGCCCAGGTGCCGTCGAAGCACTCGATGCGGATGTTCACCGAGGTCGGACGGCGCCTCCTGCCGCACGGCACCGGCGTCGGGAAGGCGATGCTCGCGCACCTGCCGTCCGATGACGTCACTGCACTGCTCTCGCGGACCGGCATGCCCTCGTACACCGAGCACACCTTCACCGACCAGGACGCGCTTCTGCGGGAGCTGGCGAAAATCGCCCAGCAGGGTTACGCGCTCGACGAAGCCGAGCAGGAACTGGGTGTCCGCTGCGTGGCCGTCGCGGTCCCTGGCGCGCCAGTGCCGGCGGCGGTCTCGGTGTCCGGACCCTCGGGACGGCTCACGATGGAGGCCGTCGAGCGGATCGCGCCCGCCGTCCAGCGGATCGCGAACGCGCTCGGGTCGACCCTTTCGCGTGACGGAGTCACCGTCTGAGCCTGGTCTCCAAACCGTCGAGCATCCGGTCCAGCCCATAGCCGAACTTCTCGTCGCGGAGCCGCTCCGGGTCGGCCTCGGCGTCGTCCTGGACAAGGCGTTCTCGCTGATAAGGATGCTCCCGTGCCGCCTCTTCGATGGCCGGACGCAGTTGCTCCGCCCACTCGCGCTCGCTTCGGCCGCTCTTCGCGACCGTCGTGAGCCAAGCCGCCTCGGTCGTCCCCATGCCGATGACGTAGGAGATGACCGCGCTGATCGCTTGATCCGACTCGTCGTCAGGGAATCCCGCGGTCACGAAGACGGCCATCAGCCGCTCGTTGAGCCGCATGACGTTCGGCCCGAGGTACGACAGGCCGACCGAGCCGAGCAGTGAGGCGACCCAGGGGTGCCGCAGGATCATCGCGCGCACGCTCCGCGCCCCGACGATGGCCGCTTCACGCCACCGTGCCGGATCGTCGCTGTCCGGCACGGTGATCTCGCCATAGACCTCGTCGACGACAAGCTCGATCAGTTCGTCACGGTTGGCCACGTGCCGGTAGAGCGAGGTCGCGCCCGCGTTCAGCGCGGTGCCCAGTCTGCGCATGCTCAGCGCGTCGACGCCTTCGACGTCCAAGAGCCGGACGGCCTCGGCGACGATTTGCGCCTGGCTCAACGCCGGCTGGTCGCGCTTCCGGCGGGGACGGGTCCACACCGACTGGATGGGCTGCTCTTCGACCGACATGCCCCCACCTTAGCGCACGACGTGCCCCCTTGCGCACGATCTAAACTTCTGCGTACAGTGTGCGCATCAGCAGAACAATGTATGCAACTACTTCAGGGGGTATCCGATGAACGAGTCGGCAGGCCGAGACCCACGCCGCTGGTGGATTCTGATCGTGCTGTGCTTGAGCACGCTCGTGCTGGTCGTGGACAACATGGTCCTGACGGTCGCCGTGCCGCCGCTGGCCGAAGACCTCGGGGCGAGCGCCCAGGACACGCAGTGGATCCTGGACTCCTACATCCTGGTGTTCGCGGGCCTGCTGCTCACGTCGGGAAGCCTCGGCGACCGGTTCGGCCGCCGGAAGGTGATGATCATCGGCCTCCTCCTGTTCGGGGCGGCCTCACTCGTCGCCACGTTCGCCGCGAACCCGCTCGAACTGATCCTGTCCCGCGCGGTGATGGGCGTCGGCGGCGCGCTGATCATGCCGAGCACCCTGTCCATCCTGATCACCGTGTTCGACGACGCCGAGCGCCGCAAGGCGATGGCGGCCTGGAGCGCGGTCGCGATGCTCGGCCTGATCGGCGGCCCGGTGCTGGGCGGCGTGCTGATCGCGTGGTTCTGGTGGGGCGCGGTGTTCCTGATCAACGTGCCGATCGTCGTCATCGCCGTGGTCGCCGCGCTCACCCTGATGCCGGAATCGAAGGGCCCGTGGCAGAAGCCCGACCCGCTCGGCGCGATCCTGTCCGCGACCGGCATGGTCGCACTGGTCTGGACGATCATCGAACTGCCCAAGCACGGCATCACCGAGGCCGGGACCCTCGTCCCGCTGGTGGTCGCGGTGATGAGCCTGGTCGGCTTCGTGTTCTGGGAGCGGCACACGCCGTCACCGATGGTCCCGCTGAAGCTGTTCCGCAAGCGCAACTTCAGTGGTGGCAGCCTGTCACTCACACTGGCGCAGGTCGGCAACGGCGGCCTGCTGCTGCTCCTGACCCAGTACCTGCAGTACATCCTCGGCTACACGCCGACCCAGGCCGGCCTGGCGTTCATCCCGATGGCCATCGCTTCGCTGCTCTGCAACACCCTCGGCGCCACGCTGGGCCAGAAGGTCGGCAACCGCGTGCTGGCCACCGTCGGGATGACCGTGATGGCGGCGGGATTCGGGCTGCTCGCGACGCTGTCGACGAACGAAGGCTTCCTCCTGCCGGCGATCGCGCTGTTCCTGCTCGGCGCCGGTGGCGGACTGGCGATGCCGGCGGCGATCGCGGCGCTGATGGGCGAGGTCCCCGAGGAGCAGGCCGGTGTCGGCTCCGCGCTCAACGACACCATCCAGCAGCTGGGCGCCGCGCTCGGCATCGCGATCCTGGGCAGCATCGTGTCCAGCCTGTTCACCGCGCACATGCCCGACTCCGCCCCGGCGCAGGCGCGGCTCTCGATCGGCGACGCCTTCGCCACCGGTGACAGCGGCCTGATCACCGCGGCCCGCGAGTCGTTCACCTCGGCGATGTCGACGACGTTCCTCGTGAGCGCGGTGGGCGTGCTGGCCGCGGCGGTGGTCGCCTTCCTGGTGATGCGGGACAAGAAGACCGCTCCGGTCGAGACCGACGAGAACGTCCCTGTCACGGCCTGAGCCAGTGAGAGGAAGTCCCGTTCATCGCGAATTTTGCGATGAACGGGACTTTCCTCTCACCTGGGTCTAGTTGCTGAGCAAGGCTTCCACGAACGCGCCGGGCTCGAACGGCGCCAGGTCGTCCGGCCCCTCGCCGAGGCCGACCAGCTTGACCGGCACCCCGAGTTCGCGCTGCACCTGGAAGACGATGCCGCCCTTCGCGGTGCCGTCGAGCTTCGTCAGGACGATGCCGGTGACGTCGATGACCTCCGAGAACACGCGGGCCTGCATCAGCCCGTTCTGCCCGGTGGTGGCGTCGAGGACCAGCAGTACCTCGTCGACCTTCGCCTGCTTCTCGACGACTCGCTTGACTTTGCCCAGCTCGTCCATCAGGCCGGTCTTGGTGTGCAGACGGCCGGCGGTGTCGATCAGCACCGCGTCCACGCCCGCCTCGGCGCCGCGCTTCACCGCGTCGAAGGCGACCGCCGCCGGGTCCGCGCCTTCCTTGCCGCGAACGACCTCCGCGCCGACCCGCGCGCCCCAGGTCTGCAGCTGGTCCGCCGCGGCGGCGCGGAAGGTGTCGGCCGCGCCGAGCACGACGGTGCTCCCCTGCGCGACGAGGACCCTGGCGAGTTTGCCGGTGGTGGTCGTCTTGCCGGTGCCGTTGACCCCGGCGATCAGGACGACGGCGGGTTGCTTCACGCCGTCGACGATGTGCGGCAGCGCGCGAACGGCGCGGACGGCATCGGTCGACAGGGCGGCAGTCAGCACCTCCTGCAACACCGTGCGCGCCTCTTCGGACGTCCGCACGGCGCGGCGCTTCAACTCGTCACGAAGGCGCTCGACGATCTCCGTGGTCGTCGCGGCGCCCAGGTCCGCCATCAGCAGGGTGTCTTCGACGTCCTGCCAGGAATCCTCATCCAGATCGCCGGCGCCCAGCAGGCCCAGCAGGCTCTGACCGAACACCGAGCGGGACTTGCCCAGCCTGCCGCGCAGCCGCTCGAGGCGCCCCGTCGCCGGGGCGATCTCCTCAGCGGGGGCGGGTACTTCTTCTTCGACCGGTTCTGGCAGGTCGACGTCGCGCACCGTGCGCTGCGAGGAATCCCTCGGCACCGACGCGTCGTCCCCGACCGCGGGCTGGCCGTCGGTCTCGGGGCGGTCCTCGACCGGGTGCTCGGCTTCTTCGGTCTTCTCACCGCCCGGAGCGAGCGCGATCCCGCCGGTCGCGGTGTAGCCGCCACCCTTCGGCTTCTCGCGCTCGACGGCCTCGGCAGCCTTGGACTCGTCCAGGCTGATCCGGCGGCGGCGCGCGATGAACAGTCCGGCCACCAGAACGGCGACCAGGACCACAACGGCAACGACAGCGATCCAGAACCAGGGGGTGTTCGACACGGCGTCATCCTCGCATCCGCACGGCACCCGGCTCAGACGCCCCACGGGAAGCAAGCCGATCTTGTCAGGCACCCACTCGATAGGACTCATTTCGGACAAGAACAAACAGTGTTGCTTGCGTGGCCTCCTGATCGAGGGTTAGACCACCCGAATGACGGTTTTCTCCGGCACTGGGGTCCGGGTGATCGGACTCATCTCCGGCACGTCGATCGACGGGATCGACGTGGCGGCCGCCGACCTGCGCGCCCACGGGGACACCGTGGTGCTCTCCCCGCTCGGCCGGCTCGAAGTCCCTTATCCCGAAGCGCTCCGTGAGGCTTTGCTCGACGCCCTCCCGCCGAACCCCTGCAGTGCCGGACAGCTCACGAAACTCGACACCCTGGTGGGCCAGGCCTTCGGCGAGGCGGCCGCGCGCGGCATCGAGGAACTGGCCGGTGGCGAGGCCGACGTCGTCGCCTCACTCGGCCAGACGGTGTTCCACTGGGTCGAGGACGGCGCCGCGCGCGGCACACTGCAACTGGGGAATCCGGCGTGGATCGCCGAGCGCACCGGACTGCCGGTGGTGGCCGACCTGCGTGCGCGCGACGTCGCCGCCGGCGGGCACGGCGCGCCGCTGGCCAGCACGCTGGACGCGTTGTGGCTGCGGGACATGACGGCGTTCGGCCCGGTCGCGGCGCTGAACATCGGCGGCATCGCGAACATCACCGTGGTCCCCGCGGACGGTGACGTCCTCGCCTACGACACCGGGCCCGGCAACGCCCTGATGGACGTCGCCGCGCACCGCGCCACCGGCAAGCGTGCCGACATCGACGGAGCGCTCGCCATGCGCGGGAGGATCCGGCCCGATCTGCTGGCGAAGCTCCTGCTCGACCCGTACTACGCGGCCACGCCGCCGAAGTCGACCGGCAAGGAACTGTTCCACGGCTCCTACCTCGACACCGCGCTCGACGGGCTCCCGCCGGTCGGCGCCGAAGACCTACTGGCGACGCTGACCGAACTGACCGCGGTCACGATCGCCGCGGCATGCCGTCGCCACTCCGTCGCGACGCTGATCGTCTCCGGCGGCGGCGCCGACAACCCGGCGCTGATGGCGTCGCTCGCCAGGAACCTGCCGGGAACGGCGCTGAAGACCAGCGACGACCACGGCCTGCCACGCGCGGGCAAAGAGGCATACCTGACCATTCTTCTCGGCTGGCTGACCTTCTCCGGCGTCCCGGGGAACCTCCCGTCGGCGACCGGGGCCCGCGGCGACCGGCTGCTGGGCAGCATCACCCCGGGCGCGGGTCCCCTGCGGCTACCCGCCCCTCTTACCTCAACCGTGACCCGGCTACGGGTAGCGGCGACGACCGGCGAGCGATAGGAGATACGGATGCGCGCACTTGACCTCGCGATCATCGGGCTTTTTCTGGTCGGCATGCCCCTGCTGGGCATCTGGATCGGCGGCAAACAGAAATCCGGCTCCGACTACTTCGTCGGCGAAGGCAAGATCTCCTGGTGGGTGGCCTGCCTTTCGGTGGTCTCCGCGGAGACGTCCACCCTCACCGTGCTCTCCGTGCCGACGGTGGCCTACATCGCCGCCCCTGGCGACGGCGGGATGACCTACCTGGCCTTGGCGATCGGCTACATCGCCGGCCGGACCGTGGTGTCGATGGTGCTGCTGCCGCGCTACGTCGCGGGCAACCTGGTCACCGCGTACGCCTTCCTGGGCAAACGATTCGGCGGCGGGCTGCAGGGCACCGCGTCGGTGACCTTCCTGCTCACCCGCACGCTGGCCGACGGCATCCGGCTGTTCGCCACCGCGATCCCGATCAAGGTGGTGATGGCCGCCTACGGCCTGAGCGTCTCGTACTGGACCATCGTGGTCGGGCTCGGCATCGCGATGGTGCTCTACAGCTTCTTCGGCGGGGTTCGCGCGGTCGTCTGGGTCGACGCGATCCAGATGCTCTGGTACATCCTCGGCGCGGTCGTGGTGATCTGGGCGCTCTCCGGCAAGCTGCCGGACGGCTGGTTCGGCAAGGCCGTCGACGCCGACAAGTTCCAGATCTTCGACTTCTCCTCGAACATGCTCACCGGCCAGTACGCGTTCTTCACCGCGGTGATCGGCGGCGCGGTGCTCTCGATGGCCTCGCACGGCTCGGACCAGCTGATCGTGCAGCGCCTGCAGGCCACCAACGACCTGCGGGCCGCGCGGAAGGCGTTGATCGCCAGCGGTTTCGTGGTGTTCATCCAGTTCGCGCTGTTCCTGTTCATCGGCGTACTGCTGTGGGCGCTGTACAACGGCCTGAGCCCGACCAAGCCGAAGCCGGAAGGCCTCGGACTGGCCAACAAGGACGAGCTGTTCGCGAACTTCATCGTGAACGACCTGCCCAGCGGCCTTTCCGGGTTCGTGATCGCCGGAATCCTGGCCGCCGCACTGAGTTCGTCGCTCGGCGCGCTGGCGTCGTCCACGGTGACCGACGTCTACGAACGGGTGATCGGCAGGCAGTTGCCGGAAGCCGACCGGCTGAAGCACGGCCGGATCTGGACGATCATCTGGGCGGGCGCGCTGATCCTGTGCGCCGGTTTCTTCGCCTCCGCCAACAAGACGTCGGCCGACCCGATCGTGGTGCAGGCGCTCGGCATCACCGGTTACACCTACGGCGCGCTGCTCGGCGCGTTCCTGCTGGGCCTGCTGTTCAAGCGGGCCAGGCAGGCGGACGCGATCGTGGCCTTCGTCTCGACGGTGGTCGTGATGGCGTTCATCATCCTCGGCGTCAAGTTCAACAAACCGGACGGCAGCCTGATCGGGATCGACTTCAGCAAGGCATCGGGGAACACGGTGGCGCTGGCGTGGCCCTGGTACACGCTGTGCGGCGTGGTGATCACGCTCCTGGTGGGCGGATTGCTCTCGCTGCGGCACGGGAGCGTGGATCCGCTGGCGGAGCCGGACGTGAAGGAGTCGACGCCCGTTTAACCCCCTTTCGAACGCTAGGAACGGTCCGTTCCTTGCAAATTTTGCTAGGAACGGACCGTTCCTAGCACGCGCTAAGCGGGAACAGGGTCCTCTTCGGCGGTCCGCAGCCGCTGCGAGATGACCTTCGTGATGCCGTCGCCCTGCATCGAAACGCCGTACAGGGCGTCGGCGATCTCCATGGTCGGCTTCTGGTGGGTGATGATGATCAGCTGCGACGAGTCCCGCAGCTGCTCCAGCAGCCCGATCAGCCGTCGCATGTTGGTGTCGTCGAGCGCGGCCTCGACCTCGTCCATCACGTAGAAGGGCGAAGGCCGGGCGCGGAAGATCGCCACCAGCATGCCGACGGCGACGAGTGACTTCTCACCACCGGAAAGCAGCGAGAGTCGCTTGACCTTCTTGCCCGGCGGGCGCGCTTCGACGTCGACACCGGTGGAGAGCAGGTCGTTGGGCTGGGTGAGCACCATGCGCCCCTCACCGCCCGGGAACAGCACGCTGAACACGGTCTCGAACTCGCGAGCGACGTCCTCGTACGCCGACTCGAAGACCTCGAGGATCTTTTCGTCGACCTGCTTGATGACGGCTTCGAGGTCCTTGCGGGTGTCCTTGAGGTCTTCGAGCTGGGTCGAGAGGAACTTGTACCGCTCCTCCAGCGCCGCGAACTCCTCCAGCGCCAGCGGGTTGACCTTGCCCAGCAGGCTCAAGTCCTTCTCCGCGCGCTTCGCCCGGCGGGCCTGGGTGTCGCGGTCGAACGGCATGGGCGGCGGCTGGGTGACGTCTTCGCCGCGTTCCTTGGCCGCCTCGTACTCGGCCATCTCCCCCGCGCTCGGCGGCACGGGGATGTCCGGGCCGTACTCGGAGACCAGGTCTTCGAGGCCGATACCGAAGTCCTCGGCGATCTTGGTTTCGAGCTGCTCCAGCCGCAGCCGCTGCTCGGCACGCAGCACCTCGTCGCGGTGAACGGCGTCGGTGAGCTTCTCCAGTTCGCCGGTCAGCTCGCGGACCTTGCTGCGGACCTGGGTCAGCGCGGTCTCCCGCGACTGCCGCCGCGCCTGCGCCTCGTCCCGCTCGTGGGCGGCGCGCTGCACGGAAACCTCGATGCGCTCCAGCGCGATCTCGCCGCCGTTGACCACCGCGTTGGCGATCTCGGCGCCGCGTTTCCGCGCGGCCCTCGCCTTTTCGGCGCGTTCGCGGGCCTGGCGCTCGGCGTACGCGGCACGGCGGAGCGATTCGGCCTTGCCCTGGATGCTCCGCGCTCGCTCCTCGGCGGTGCGCAGCGCGAGCCGGGACTCCATCTCTTCCTGGCGGACGGTGCCGAGGTCTTCGGCGGCCTGGTCGCGTTCGACGGTGTCCGGGTCCTCGTCGATCTCCTGATCGGCGACCGCGGACAGCCGCTCTTCGAGTTCGGCGAGCTGCCGCAGCGCCTGTTCACGGCTCTGCTCGACCTTGGCGCGCTGGTTGCTCAGCCGCTCCATCTCCGCCTGCGCGGCGCGCGCGGCCTGCTGCATGCGGTTCAGCCGCTCGGACGAGCGGGCCTTGCGGACTTTCGCGTCCCCGAGGGCGTCCTTGGCCCTGCCGACCTCTTCGCGCCGTGCCTGCTGTCCGGCGCGGGCGCCTTCGAGTTCCGCGGCGGCGCGTTCCAGCGCGCGCTCGGCGGCGTTCAGCCGATCGCCCGCCTCGTCGACGGCGGCCCGCACCTCGATGACGCTCTCACTGCGGGCCGAACCACCGACAGCCCAGCGGGCACCGAAGACGTCGCCCTCTGGCGTGACCGTGCTGACCTCGGGATATAGCTCGACGAGACGGCGCGCGGACTCCAGACCGTCCACAATGGCCACCCGGTCGAGTGCGTGCTCGACGGCGGACCGGAGCGCGGACGGCGCCGAGACCACTTCGCGTGCCCAGCGCGCACCCTGCGGCAGCGTCGGCCAGGCACTGGTGTCCACTGTGGACTCCAGGCCGCCGAGCAGGATGCCCGCGCGACCGGAGTCGTTGTCCTTCAGGAATTTCAGTGCGGCGAGCGCGTCGGCGCCGCCGTTGACCGCGACCGCGTCGGCGACCGGGCCGAGTGCCGCGGCCAGCGCCACCTCGTGCCCTGCCTCGACGGTGAGCAGCGCGGCCACCGAACCGAGCAGACCCGGCAGCTCGTGCTGCGCGCCGAGCAGCGCACCGGCGCCGTCCTTGCGGCGCAAGCCCATCGACAGCGCCTCGACGCGTGCCTTCTCCGACGCGATCTCGCGTTCGACGGTCCGCTCGACCTTGACCAGTTCCTCGACCCGCGCCTTGGCGGCGTTGTTGGCCTCCACCGCGCGGTCGTGATGGGCTTGCAGGTCGAAGTCGTCGGATTCCTCGACGCCGCCCTCGGCCTTGGCTTCTTCGAGTTCCTCGACGGCGATCTCCGCACGCTCGGCGGCCTCTTCGAGCGACACGGTGAGCCTGTCGATCTCGTCGGAGGTGGCGCCGTTCTTGCTGCGCAGCGCCTCGACCTGCCCGGCGAGCTTCGCGAGGCCTTCCCGCCGGTCGGCGATCGCGCGAACGGCGGCCATATGCGCGCGCTCGGCGGCCTGCACGAGGTGTTCGAGCTGCTCGCGCCGCTGGACGGTCTCCGAAAGCACCATCCGTGCCTCGGCGACGGCCTCGTTGAGCTCCTGCTCCCGCTCGGCGACCTGCTCGGCCTCGGCTTCCAGTTCGTCGGGATCACGGCCGTTGCCGGCGTGCTGCACGTCGGACGACAGGTGCCGCTGACGCTCCAGCGCGAGGCGCACGGTGCCGCGCAACCGCTCCGTCAACGCGGAAAGCTTGTACCAAGTCTCCTGGGCCGCGGCCAGCCGCGGCGCGTCCTCGGCGAGCGAAGCCTCGAGTTCGGCTTCCTCGGCGGCGACGATCTCCAGTGCCTGCTCGACCTCGGTACGGCGCTGACGGGCGACACGCTCGTCAGCCTCTTCCTTGGCGATGCCGGAGCGCTGGGTGACGAGGTCGTCGGCGAACAACCGCAGCCGGGCGTCACGCAGTTCGGACTGCACCCACTGCGCCTTGCGGGCGATCTCGGCCTGCTTGCCCAGCGGTTTGAGCTGGCGGCGCAGCTCGGTGGTGAGGTCGCCGAGGCGATCGAGGTTGCCCTGCATGTTCGCGAGCTTGCGCAGGGTCTGTTCCTTGCGCTTGCGGTGCTTGAGGACCCCGGCGGCCTCTTCGATGAAGGCGCGGCGCTCTTCAGGCTTCGATTCGAGGATCGCCGAAAGCTGGCCCTGCCCGACGATGACGTGCATCTCGCGGCCGATACCGGAGTCCGACAGCAGTTCCTGCACGTCCATCAGGCGGCAGCGGTCGCCGTTGATCTCGTACTCGCTCGCGCCGTCGCGGAACATGCGGCGGGTGATCGAGACCTCGGAGTACTCGATGGGCAGCGCGCCGTCGGCGTTGTCGATGGTGAGGGTGACCTCGGCGCGCCCGAGCGGGGCGCGGCCGGCGGTCCCGGCGAAGATGACGTCCTCCATCTTGCCGCCGCGCAGGTCCTTCGCGCCCTGGGTGCCCATGACCCAGCGGAGCGCGTCGAGGACGTTCGATTTGCCGGAGCCGTTCGGCCCGACCACACAGGTGATGCCCGGCTCGAAACGCAACGTCGTCGCCGAGGCGAAGGACTTGAAGCCCTTGAGCGTCAGGCTCTTCAGGTGCACGTCGTGCTGACCCCTCTAGGCTGCGGGAACCGGTCGTTCAATCGGCCCAGGTTACCCGTGTGGCGGGTGCGGGCGTGGGAGGCGGGGGCAACGGAACCGGCTCAGCGTTCCACGAAGCCGCGGATCCCGCCTTTCGCTGACGACCAGCGCTCAACGACGCGATCCACACTACCGGGTGATTCTCCCGACCGAAGAGCCGTCAAAAGCCGCTCACAGTGTTCACGAACACCCTCCGCTACCACCTCGACACGTCCGTCGGCCAGGTTGCCCGCGCTGCCGACGAGGCCCAGCTCAAGCGCCCGGCTACGGGTCCACCAGCGGAAACCGACCCCCTGGACGCGGCCGTGCACCCACGCGGTCAGCCTGATGTGCGTTTCTTCCTCACTCACGACCACTATCGTGCACCATGCGGACGAACGCGGAGCGTGAACACTACGTTCGCTGTCGTTCGCAGACGGTGAGGCAGCGGTGATAATCTCCGCGCCGGGTCCCCACTTGGCTACCTCGCCCGGTAGCCGGAGACGACACGGTGTTGTCCGGCCGTCGTCGCCTCAACTCCCCGAAGTCCCCCATCCGAGGAGCCAGCACATGCCCCGTCCCGACGGGTCTGATCCGAGCGCACGCGTGTCCGTGGCACCCCCGCGCGGCGCCACCGGCAAGCTCAGCCGCGCCGGCTACGCCGTAGTCGGCGTCAGCGGCCTCGTGGTGGCGACGGCCTTCGCCGCGATCGCCGAACTGGCGGGTCCCGGCGTTTCGACCACCGCGGGCGGCACCGGCTTCCCCGGCGGGCAGGGCACCTCCCCCGCCGGCGTCCAGCTGGTCCCCGGCAACGCGGTCCCGGGCGGCCCGATAACCGTCAGCGGCTCGCCGATCCCCGGCGCGCCCGCCAGCTCCACGGCGCCGCCGACCACGGTGACGTCGGTCGGCCCGGACGGCAAGGAGACGACGAGCGTCGTCACGCCACCGCCGCCGAACCCCGGCCCTGGTCCTGGTCCTGGCCCAGGCCCCGGCGAGCCGCCACGCACGATCCTGCCGCCGACGCCTCCCACCAAGACGACTCCGCCGACGAAGACGACCACGACGCCGCCAACGACTCCACCGTCCGAGACGCCGACCACTCCCGTCAGCTCGACCCCGGGCGGCGGCTCCAGCAGCAGCGGCGCTCCCGAGTCCTCGCCGGGCCGGTCCAGTATTTCCGGTACCGACACGACCACGAGCGGCCCTCTGTAAGCCCCACAACGTGAAATGAACGGGACTTTCATCGCAAAATTTGCGATGAAAGTCCCGTTCATTTCAGCTTCGGCTTCCTGTCCCAGGTTGCGACGCCGGAGTTCTTGGGGTAAGGCATCGTCAGCCTCGCACAGCGACCAATAGCCGCCTGACCTACAAGACCGGGACCCTGGCGCCTAGCGCGAGGAAGGGGCCTTCATGTACTTGGCCGCAAGACAACACAGCCTCACATTTCGAAGCGGTACCCCATCCCCGGTTCCGTCAGCAGGTGCCGCGGCCGCGAGGGTTCCGGTTCCAGCTTCCGCCGCAACTGCGCCAGATACACCCGCAGGTAGTGCGACTCGGTCTCGTAGTTCGGGCCCCACACCTCGTGCAGCAGCTGCTTCTGCGCCACCAGCCGTCCCCGGTTGCGCACCAGCAGTTCCAGCACGCCCCATTCGGTCTTGGTGAGGTGCACTTCCTTGCCGTCCCGGCGCACCTTCTTGGCCGCCAGGTCGATGCAGAACGATCCCGTGTCCACCACCGCGTCCACACCGTCCACACTGGACGCCGCCGAACGCCGCACGGCGGCACGAAGCCGCGCCAGCAGTTCGTCCATGCCGAAGGGCTTGGTGACGTAGTCGTCGGCGCCGGCGTCGAGCGCCTGCACCTTGTCGGCCGAGTCGCCGCGCGCGGACAGCACGATGATCGGCACCGTCGTCCAGCCGCGGAGCCCGGCGATCACCTCGGTGCCGTCGAGGTCGGGAAGGCCGAGGTCGAGTACGACGACGTCGGGTTTGGTCTCGGCGACGGCCTTCAGCGCGGCCGTCCCGTCGTGCGCGGTGATCACCTTGTAGCCGCGGGCGGAAAGGTTGATCCGCAGGGCTCGCACGATCTGCGGTTCGTCGTCGACGACCAATACGGTCGCCGACGCGGTTTCGGCGCTCATCGCACTCGCTCCTCCTCTTCGTTTTCAAGGCCCTCGTCGTCGAAAGCGAGGAGGTTCTTTTCCGGATCCTGACCAACATAGGCGGGCAGCGAGATGACGACGGTGAGCCCGCCGCCGGGCGTGTCCTCCGCCCGGATCCGCCCGCCCATCGCCTCGGTGAACCCCTTGGCGACAGAGAGCCCCAGTCCCACGCCGGGCACGCTGTCCCGGTCTCCCCCGAGCCGCTGGAACGGCGCGAAAGCCGAGTCCGCGGTGCCTTTTTTGAGGCCTCGCCCGTGGTCGACGATGCGGAGTTCGACGTGCTCCGAATGCGTGCTGGCGCGGGCCGAGACCGGCTCGCCGGACACGCCGTGCCGCAGCGCGTTGTCGATCACGTTCGCCACGACCCGTTCCAGCAGGCCGGGATCCGCGCACACCGACGGCAGCCTGGCGTCGATCGCGACCACGACCGACGCCGAATTGTCCACATTGGACAGGGCATGCGAGACGACCTCGTCGTAGCCGACCGGGCGCAGGTGCGGGCGGACCGCTCCGGTCGCCAGGCGGGACGAGTCGAGCAGGTTGTCGATCAGCCCGGCGAGCCGGTCCGCCGATTCCTCGATCGCCTCCAGCAGCTCGTCCGTGTCCTCTTCGGACAGTGAGATGTCGGTCGCGCGCAGGCTGCCGATGGCCGCCTTGATGGAGGTCAGCGGCGTGCGGAGATCGTGTCCGACGGCCGACAACAACGCCGTGCGCAGTTCGGTCGCCTCGGCCTTGCGTTCGGCGCGGATGGCCGCCTTCGCCATCCTCTGCTGCCGCAGCGCGAGCAGCGCTTGGCCGGCCACGGCTTCCAGCACTCCACGGTCGGACGCGGGCAGCGCGCGGCCGCGCAGCGTCAGATGGACGTCGGCGGTGACCGCGATGTCGGAGTCGGCCTGATCCGGATCGGCACAGGGATCCGAGCCCGCGTTCGCCACGCGTTTCCACTTCCCGTCCCGCTTTTCCAGCAGGGACACCGAAGTCATCCCGAAGTTCTCGCGGACCTTCTCCAGCAGCCGCTCGATCGGGTTGGTGTGCGTGAGCACGGTCCGTGCGTAGGAGGCGAGCAGCGCCGCTTCGGTGCGCGCCCGCGCGGCCTGGGTCGCGCGCCGGGCGGCCGTGTCGACGACCGCCGCGACGAGAATCGCCACCAGCACCATCGCGACCAGCGTGATCACGTTGCGCGGCTCGTGGACGGTCAGGTTGTACAGCGGCGGGGTGAAGAAGAAGTTCAGCAGCCCGGCCGAGATCACCGCCGCGAGCAGCGCGGGCCCGAGCCCGCCCACGAGCGCGACCAGCACCGTCGCGAGGACGTAGTCGACCACGTCGGTGGAAAAGTCCAACTGATCCCGCAGCAGGACGCCGAGCAGCGTCGCCAGTGCCGGCAACACCAGCGAGAGCGCCCAGCCACTCAGCCGCCGCGACGGCGTGAGCGGACTTCGGCTGAACCGGGCGCGCAACCGTCCGCCCGCTTGGGCGTGCGTGACCATGTGGACGTCGATCGGGCCGGACCGCTGGACCACGGCCGCGCCGATGCCCTCGTCGAACAGCCGAGCGACCCGCGAACGCCGCGAGGTCCCGACGACCAGCTGGGTCGCGTTCACCCCGCGTGCGAAGTCGAGCAGCGCGGTCGGCACGTCGTCACCGACGACGGTGTGGAAGGTCGCGCCGACCTCTTCGGTCAGCTTCCGGTACTTCCCGACCGCCGTCGGCCCCATCCCGGCCAGCCCGTCCCCGCGCAGGATGTGCAGCACCTGCAGTTCGGCACCCGCGCGGTTCGCGATCCGGCTCGCGCGGCGAATCAGCGTCTCGCTCTCCGGGCCACCGGTGATGGACACGACCACCCGTTCGCGGGCTTCCCACGTGTCGGTGATCTCCTGCTCGGCGCGATACCGCTGGAGTGCGACGTCCACCTGGTCCGCGACCCACAGCAGCGCGAGCTCCCGCAGCGCGGTGAGATTGCCGGGCCGGAAGTAGTTGCCCAGCGCCGCGTCGATCCGCTCGGCCGGGTAGACGTTGCCGTGCGCGAGGCGCCGCCGCAGCGCCTCGGGCGTGATGTCGACCAGCTCCAGCTGCTCGGCCCGCCGCACGACCTCGTCGGGCACCGTCTCCTGCTGGACGACGCCGGTGATGCGCTCGACGACGTCGTTGAGGCTCTGCAGATGCTGCACGTTGACCGTGGAGAGGACGTCGATCCCGGCGGCGAGCAGTTCGTCGATGTCCTGCCAGCGCTTCTCGTTACGCGAACCCGGCACGTTGGTGTGTGCGAGTTCGTCCACGACGGCGACCTCGGGCGCGCGGGCGAGCAGCGCGTCGAGGTCCATCTCCTCGAATTCGCGGTCCCGGTGCTCGGACCGGCGGCGCGGGACGGTCTCCAGTCCCTCGACAAGCTCCGCGGTCTTCTTGCGGCCGTGTGTCTCGACCAGGCCGATGACCACGTCGGTGCCCCGGTCGAGGCGACGGCGCGCCTCGCCGAGCATCGCGAAGGTCTTCCCGACGCCAGGGGCCGCGCCGAGGTAGATCCTCAGCTCACCCCGGCGCGGCTTGGTCGTGTTCTCGTCCACGAGTGTCAGTGTGCTCCTCCGGCCGCGTCACGCACGGCCAAGTTGACCTTCAGCACATCGACGCCCGGCACACCGATCCCGGCGCCGCCCGTGTTTTCCGCCACGAGCTGCCGGACCTTCTTCTCGGGGAGGCCGGTGTTCCTCGCCACTCGCGTGACCTGCAGGTCGGCGTAGGCGACGCTGATCGCCGGATCCATCCCCGATCCCGACGCCGTCACAGCGTCGGCGGGCACCCGCGACTCCTGGACGCCTTCGCGGGCGGCGATCAGCTTCTTGCGCTCGCCGATCGCGGCGACCAGGTCCTCGTTGTACGGGCCCTTGTTCGATGGGCCGGACGACGACGGGTCACCGGGGCCGAGCACGTCCTTCGAACCCGCGGACGGGCGGTTGTGGAACCAGGGGTCCTTGGCCGGGTCGGCCGCGACCGGGTCGACGCCGATCAGTGACGAGCCGACGGCCTGCCCCTCTCGGGTGAGGATCGAACCTTCGGCGTTGCCTTCCAGCCCGGGGATCCGCGCCACGGCCCACACCCCCAAGGGGTAGACGACTCCCAGCAGGACCGTGAAGACGAGCAGGACACGCAGCCCGGCGAGGGTCTGCTTCAACAGTGCGTTCATGGGATTACCCGATTCCAGGGATGAGACGGACGAGCAGGTCGATCAGCCAGATCCCGAGGAAGGGGCTGACGATGCCACCGAGGCCGTAGACCAGCAAGTTCCGGCGCAGCAGCGCCGAAGCCGAGGACGGCTTGTACCGGACGCCGCGCAGGGCGAGCGGGATCAGCCCGACGATGATCAGGGCGTTGAAGATGACCGCCGACAGGATCGCCGACTTCGGCGTCGCCAGTTGCATGATGTTGAGCGCGCCGAGCTGGGCGAAGATACCGGTGAACATCGCGGGCAGGATCGCGAAGTACTTCGCGAGGTCGTTGGCGACGCTGAACGTGGTCAGCGCGCCGCGGGTGATCAGCAGCTGCTTGCCGATCTCCACGATCTCGATCAGCTTCGTCGGGTCGGAGTCGAGGTCCACCATGTTCCCCGCCTCCTTGGCGGCGGAGGTCCCGGTGTTCATCGCGACACCGACGTCGGACTGCGCCAGCGCGGGGGCGTCGTTGGTGCCGTCACCGGTCATCGCGACCAGCCGCCCGCCTTCCTGCTCCTTCTTGATCAGCGCCATCTTGTCTTCGGGCTTGGCCTCGGCGAGGTAGTCGTCGACACCCGCGTCCCGCGCGATCGCCTTGGCCGTCAACGGGTTGTCCCCGGTGATCATGACGGTCTTGATACCCATCGCACGGAGCTGGACGAACCGCTCCTTCATCCCGGGTTTGACCACATCGGACAGCCGGATCACACCACGTACGAACGCTTTCGCGCCGTCGTACTCCGCGACCACCAGCGGGGTCCCGCCCTCCCGGCTGATCTCGTCGACGACGCGTTCGGTCTCGTCCGGCATGTCGCCGCCGCGTTCGCGGACCCACGTCCGCACCGACCCGGCCGCGCCTTTACGGACCTGGCGTTCACCGATGTCGATGCCGCTCATCCGCGTCTGCGCGGTGAACTCGACGAAGTTCGCGAGCTTTTCGTCGTCGGACGCCGTCTCCGCGAGGCCGTGCTCACGGACGGCGAGCTCGACGATGCTGCGGCCTTCCGGTGTGCCGTCGGCGAGGCTGGAAAGCCTCGCCGCCTTGGCGATGTCGTCCACAGTGGATGTTCCGACCGGGATCAGCTCGGTGGCCTTGCGGTTGCCGAAGGTGATCGTGCCCGTCTTGTCCAGCAGCAAGGTCGAGACGTCGCCGGCGGCCTCCACCGCGCGGCCGCTCGTCGCGAGCACGTTGCGCTGCACCAGCCGGTCCATCCCGGCGATACCGATCGCGGACAGCAACGCGCCGATCGTCGTCGGGATCAGGCAGACCACCAACGCGGTCAGCACGATCACGGACTGCTGGCTGCCGGAGTAGCCGGCCATCGGCTGCAGCGCCACGACGGCGAGCAGGAAGATGATCGTCAGCGTCGAGAGCAGGATGGTCAGCGCGATCTCGTTCGGCGTCTTCTGCCGGGAAGCGCCTTCCACCAAGGCGATCATGCGGTCCACAAAGGACTCGCCGGGTTTGGTGGTGATCTTCACGACGACCCGGTCCGAAAGCACCGTGGTCCCGCCGGTGACCGCGCACCGGTCACCGCCCGATTCGCGGATGACCGGGGCCGACTCACCGGTGATGGCCGATTCGTCGACGGTGGCGATGCCCTCGACGACGTCGCCGTCACCAGGGATGACCTGTCCGGCCTCGACCACCACGAGGTCGCCGACACGCAGGTCGACACCCGGCACGTTCTCCTCGTCGCCGTCCTCGGTGAGACGGCGGGCGATGGTCTCCTTTTTGCTGCGGCGCAGGGTTTCCGCCTGCGCCTTGCCCCGGCCTTCCGCGACGGCCTCGGCGAGGTTCGCGAACAGGACGGTGAACCACAGCCAGATCGCGATGAGGATGGTGAACACGCTCGGGTCGGTGACGGCGAACACCGTCGTCAGCGCCGAGCCCACCCACACCACGAACATGACCGGGTTGGCCAGCTGGTGCTTGGGGTTCAGCTTCCGCAGCGCCTCCGGCAGCGACGTCAGCAGCTGACGCGGGCTGAAGATCCCGGCACCGACACGGCCGGTGTTCTCGACGTGATGCTGGGAAGTCTCCTCGGGAGTACGTTCCTGAGTCATGGTCATGCGAGTGCCTCTGCGATGGGCCCGAGCGCAAGCGCCGGGATGAAGGTGAGGGCCGCGACGAGCACGATCGTGCCGGCGAGCATCGCGGCGAAGAGCGGTCCGGTGGTGGGCAGCGTGCCGGCGGTCTCCGGAACCTTCCGTTGCGACGCAAGGGATCCGGCCAGGCACAGGACGGCGATGATCGGGATGAACCGGCCGAGCAGCATCGCCACCGACAACGAGGACTGGAACCAGTCGCTGGTCACCGTCAGGCCGCCGAACGCGCTGCCGTTGTTGTTGCCCGCCGACGCGTAGGCGTAGAGGACCTCGGAGAGGCCGTGCGCACCCGAGTTGGTCATCGCGGCCGGGGTGTCGGCCAACATGAGCGCGATGCCGGACCCGAGCAGCACCACTGTCGGCATCGCGAGCATTGAGATCGCCGCGCAGGTGACCTCGCGTTTGCCGAGTTTCTTCCCCAGGTATTCGGGTGTCCGGCCGACCATCAGCCCGGCGAGGAACATCGCGATCACGGCCATCACCAGGATGCCGTAGAGACCGGTGCCCACCCCGCCCGGCGAGATCTCGCCCAGCAGCATGTTGAGCAGCGCGCCACCGCCGCCGAGCCCGCTGTAGCTGTCGTGCGCGCCGTTGACCGCGCCGGTCGACGTGCCGGTGGTGGCGTTGGCGAACAGCGAACTCAGGCCGATGCCGAAGCGCTGTTCCTTGCCCTCCAGGTTCGCCCCGGCGGCCAGCGACGCCGGACCGCTCGCGTGGGCTTCGGACAGCCAGGTCACGGTGAGCATCGTGGTGAACAGCCCGGCCATCACCGAAAGCAGGACATAGCCCTGCCGCGTGTTGCCGACGAGCTTGCCGAAGGTCCGCGTGAGCGAGACCGGGATGACCAGGATCAGGAAGATCTCGATCAGATTGGTCCACGCGTTGGGGTTCTCGAACGGATGGGCGGAGTTGGCGTTGAAGATGCCACCGCCGTTGGTGCCGAGTTCCTTGATGGCTTCCTGACTCGCGGCGGGTGCCAGCGCGATCTTTCCGGTGCTACCGTCGGGATTGAGGACGTCGACGCCGCTCTTGAGGCTCTGGACGACGCCGAGCGCGATCAGTGCGATCGCGGCCACGAACGCGATCGGCAGCAGGATCCGGACCGTGCCACGGGTCAGGTCCACCCAGAAGTTGCCGAGACGGTCGGTCTTCGCGCGGACGAACCCGCGGACCACCGCGACGGCGACCGAAAGACCCACGGCCGCGGACAGGAAGTTCTGCACGGTCAGGCCGGCCATCTGCACGAAGTGACCCATGGTCGCTTCGGGGCTGTAGGACTGCCAGTTCGTGTTGGTCACGAAGCTGACGGCGGTGTTGAAGGCGACCGCCGGCGAGACCGGTTCCTTGCCGAGGCTCCACGGCAGGATCGCCTGGAGCCGCTGAAGCAGGTACAGAAGGACGACGGAGACGAACGAGAAGCCGATCACGGCGGACGCGTAGGTCTTCCAGTGCTGTTCCGATCCGGGGTTCACCCGGAACAGGCGGTACAGGCCGCGTTCGGCCTTGGTGTGCTTCTCCGTAGAGGAGACAGAGAAGACGCGCGCCATGTAGTCGCCGAGTGGCCGGTAGACCACCGCGAGCGCGACGAGAAGGAGGCCGGCCTGCAAGAGGCCGGCCATCGTGTCTGACATCAGAATTTCTCCGGCCTGACCAGTGCGATGAACAAATAGACGATCAGCCCCAGCGCCAGCAGTCCGCCGACGACGTTGGCCACGGCTCCCGTGCCGGTCACAGCTTCTCCAGACCACGAAGGGTCAGGGCGAGAACCACGAATACGCCGATCAGGAGCACGGCGTAGAGCAAGTCGGCCACTAGGCACCTCTCAGGACAGGTCACCCCATCGGTGACCAGGACTCCGCAACAGTGCGCCGCGTGGAGCCGTCCGCGAACTCGGCCTGACGGCCTCTTGATGCCCCGATCGGGTGCCTTTACGACTTCTTGATGCCCGGTGACTTGTCCCACAGACAGTCACGCAGCGGGGACGGAGCGTGCAATTCGGGCAGACAAGCCATCCAAATCGTGTTACACCAGTGTTACAGATAGTTGTATGCGCTAACTAATCAACGGGAGGTAGCGATGTGCGGAATCGCAGGCTGGGTCTCCTTCGATACGGATCTGACGCAGCGCGGGGAAATCGTCGACGCGATGACCGAGACCATGGCGTGCCGCGGTCCTGACGACTCGGGCACCTGGATCCGGCCGGACGTGGCGCTGGGCCACCGCCGTCTCGCGATCATCGATTTGCCGGGCGGCGGGCAGCCGATGGCCGAAGCCGGGCTGGCGGCCATGGTCTACAGCGGTGAGGCGTACAACTTCACCGAGCTGCGTGAAGAACTTTTCCAGCGGGGCCACAAATTCGAGACCGACAGCGACACCGAGGTCGTGCTCCACGGCTACCTGGAGTGGGGCGACGAGGTCGTCGATCACCTCAACGGGATGTACGCCTTCGCGATCTGGGACGAGCGTGGCGAGAAGCTCGTGATGATCCGCGACCGCATGGGCATCAAACCGTTCTACTACTACCCGACCTCCGACGGCGTCCTGTTCGGTTCCGAGCCGAAGGCGATCCTCGCCAACCCCTTGGCGCGCAAGGTGGTCGACTCCGACGGTCTGCGCGAGCTGATGTCGATGACCAAGACTCCGGGCTGGTCACTGTGGAAGGGCATGCACGAGGTCGGGCCGGGCACGATCGTCACCGTCGACCGCTCCGGGATCCGCACGCGGACGTACTGGAAGCTGGAAGCGAAGCAGCACACGGACGACCAGGAGACCACGGTCGAGCGGGTCCGCGAGCTGATGACCGACATCGTGCACCGTCAGCTGATCGCCGACGTGCCCCGCTGCGTCCTCCTGTCCGGCGGGCTCGATTCCAGCGCCGTCACGGGTCTCGCCGCGGCGCGGCTGGCCGAGCAGGGCGAGCGGCTGCGCACGTTCTCGGTCGATTTCCTCGGCCAGGAAGAGCACTTCACGCCGGACGAGGTGCGGGACACCCCGGACTCGCCCTTCATCCGCGACGTCGCGGACCTGGTCGGTTCCGACCACAAGGACGTCATGCTCAACCCGGCCGAGCTCAGCGACCCGGAGGTGCGCCGCAAGGTGCTGACCGCGCGGGACATCCCCGCCGGGCTCGGCGACATGGACACCTCGCTGTACCTGCTGTTCAAGGCGATCCGCGCGGAATCCACGGTCGCGCTGTCCGGCGAGTCGGCCGACGAGGTGTTCGGTGGATACCGCTGGTTCCACGACGAAGGCGCGGTGAACTCGGGGACGTTCCCCTGGCTCGCGTTCCGCATGGGGCTGACGAGTGAACGGGGCGCCCTGCTGCGCCAGGACGTCCGAAACAAGCTGGATCTGCCCGGCTACATCGCCGACCAGTACAGCACCGCCGTCGCCCAGGTCGAGTACCTCGACGGCGAAAACGAGCAGGAACGGAAGATGCGGACGGTCTGCAACCTCCACCTAGGCCGCTTCGTGCGGATGCTGCTGGACCGCAAGGACCGGGCGTCGATGGCCGTCGGACTCGAGGTGCGGGTGCCGTTCTGCGACCACCGTCTCGTCGAGTACGTCTACAACACGCCGTGGTCGCTGAAGACGTTCGACGGCAGGGAAAAGAGCCTGCTGCGGCACGCCACGAAGCACGTGCTGCCCGCTTCGGTGCGTGACCGGGTCAAGAGCCCGTATCCGTCCACTCAGGACCCCGGCTACGCGGCGGCGTTGCAACAGCAGGCCAAGGAAGCCCTGACCGAACGGGACAACCCGGTGTTCTCACTGGTGGACCGTGACTGGCTGCACCGGGTGTCCGAAGTGGACCCGGTCACGATGTCCTCGGCCCAGCGCACCGGGATCGACCGGGCGCTGGACCTCTACCACTGGTTCGACCTGTACCAGCCCGAACTGCAGCTGGACTGAGGTTTCGGTCCGCCGTCGTCTCAGCGACGGCGGCGGACCGTTCCCCCTACCGCGACACCCCCGAGTACCGCGGTAGCGGCGAGCAGGATGCCCGCCTCGGTCCATTGGAAGCGCCAGAACCGGCCGACGGGCTGGTAGACGGTGAAGTCCTGATAGCCCGCCGCCAGAGCGCACACGCTCTTCCCCAGCCCCAGTGGGCAGCCGGGGACCTCGTCCAGCGAACTCATTTCGCGGCCGTCCGGCGCGACCCTGCCCATGTTGACGATCAGAGCCCCCTTCGCGGCCGGATCCGGGCCGGTCGTGCGCACCGGCTCGGCGTAATGCGGCCTCAGGACGAGCAAGACGATCGAAGCCGCGACGAACACCGCGACCGTGATCGCGATGGCGGGCAGGGTCTTGCGCACCAGCACCCCGGCCGCCGTCCCGAGGGTGAAGGCGAACAGCCACCAAGCGGCGGGCGCGATCCCGACCGCGCCGAAGTAGGACGTCTCGGCGAAGGTCTCCGCCTTGCCGGGGAACATTTCCAGCCACCTGCCGAATATCTGCCCCGACGCGAGTCCTGCCAGCATCGCGCATCCGGCGAGGACGCCGAACTTGACGGCCAGCCAGTGCCCGCGGCCGACCGACTGCGTCCACGCGAGCTGATGGGTGTTGCGCTCGTACTCCCTGGCGAGCAGCGCGCGCCCCAGAAGACGCCGGCCAGCAAGGGAACGAACGGCACCATCGCGATCAGCAAGTAGATCTTCTGGTAGAGGTCCTCCAGTCCCGCGTCGTACTCACGGCACGGGGTGCCGCCTCCGTGACAGTACAAAGAGGTCTCGCCGTTCGCGGCGTCCGTGGCGAACTGCCCGGACAAGAGTAAGACGCCGCCGAGCACGGCAAGGAATCCCAAAGTGACCAGCAGCTGCGCGCGGTGCTGCCGCCAGGTGAGCCAGAGCAAGAACGAATCCCTTTCTAGGAGCGGCGTCGGACGGCGAAGGCCGCGACGACGGCTAACAGCAGCGTGACGCCGCCCAGGATCGCCGCCTCGGTCCATTGGAAGCGCCAATACCAGTCCGACGGCAGGATCTTGAGCGCGGTGACCTCGCCGGTGGCGTCCCGGACCTCGGCCAGCACCCGGCCTCCCGGGCCGTCACGACCGAAGTCCAAGGCGACGACTTCCGGTTCGGCGTAGAGGTCGCGGAAGTTGGACACACCGATCATCAGACCGACGATCACCGCGATGGTGACGGCGATGGCCGGGAGGGTCTTGCGGATGAGCGCACCCGCGGCCGTGCCGAGCACGAACCCGAAGAGCCACCACACGCCGGGCGCGACACCGGTCATCGCGAACAGGACGGGGTTGTCGAAGCGACTAATGAACGCGGTGTCGCCGCGATCGGTCGGGAAGACCTCCACCCAGCGCTGCATCATCGTGCCGAACGCGAGACCGCCGAGCGTGGCGAGGACGGCGAGGAACCCCAGTTTCACGCCGAGCCACCGGAAGCGCGAGATCGACTGGGTCCAAGCGAGTCTCGTGGTGCCCCGTTCGTACTCGGCCGCGACCAGCGGCGCGCCCCAGAAGACGCCGATCGCCACCGGGAGGACCTGCAACCAGGAGAGGTAGGTGTACAGACTCTCGAAGAGCTTCGCCGGGTCGGTGCTCGTCGACGCGGCGTTTCCGTTGACAAACAACAGGATTCCGACAGCGATGAGCAGTGCCGCCGTGATCAGCAGCTGCATGCGGTGCTGGCGGTAGGTGAGCCAGAACATCGTTCCCCCTTACGCCGAAGCCAGTGTCGGACGCGGCAGGCTCGCGGACTCGGGCCGCCGCAGGTAAGCGAGCACCAGCTCCTCCAGGTTCGCCGGCCGCTCTGTCCACTGTGGACCCAGCGGAATCGGTTCGGTACGGGCGAAGACGGTCGCCTGCCTTCCGGCCCGGGCTTCGTCCACGACCGCGACGCGCTTGGCCAGTGCGTCGGCCTCCTCCGCGGGTCCGGAAAGGATCCGGTGCCCGGCGACGAGTTCGTCGATGTCGCCGCTGACCTGGACACGGCCTCCGTTGAGGACGATCAGCCAGTCGCAGGTGTTCTCCAGATCGGAGACGACGTGGGAGGAGAGCAGGACGGTCATCCCGGTCTCGGCGACCGCTTCCATCAGCCCGCGCATGACTTCGTGGCGGGCCAGCGGGTCGAGGTTCGCGAGCGGCTCGTCGAGGACCAGGAGGTCCGGGCGTTTCGCGAGCGCGAGGGTGAGCGCGACCTGCGCGCGCTGTCCCCCGGACAGCTTGCCGATCTTGTACTTCAAGGGAAGCCGCAGCGAATCGATGCGGTTGAGCGCGAACTCGTCGTCCCAGCCGGGATTGAGGCGCCTGCCGAACTTGAGCATCTCGGCGATACTGAAGCCGGGGTACAACGGTTTGTCCTGCGCCAGGAACGCGGTGGTTCCCTGGATCGAGACCGAGCCGAGGGTCGCGTCGAGCAGCCCGACGGCCAGGTGCAGGAAGGTCGTCTTGCCGGCGCCGTTCGGCCCGACCAGCGCGACGACGCGTCCTTTCGGGACGGACAGTGAGCAGTCGCGCAGTGCCCACTTGCGGCGGTAGCTCTTGCCGAGCCCTGTCGCCTCGATGACGGGTCTATCGGTCATGCCGTCCGCTCCCCTCGAAAGCCATCGACCACCACCGAGGTGAACAACGCCTCGACGTCTTCCTGATCCAGTCCCGATTCCCGTGCGTCGCGGACCCAGACCCCCAGGGTCTTCCGCAACCGCGTGTGCTCCGCGAACGAAGCGCCTCCGAGCGTCTTCTGCACGAAGGTGCCGAGGCCCGGCTTCCCTTCGACAAGGCCTTCGCGCTCCAGCTCGCGATAGGCCTTGAGGACGGTGTTGGGGTTGATCGCCAGCTCGGCGACCACCTCCTTCGCCGTCGGCAACCGGTCCCCCGGCTCCAGCAAACCCAGCCGGAGGGCGGTTTTGACCTGCTGGACGAGCTGGACGTACGTCGCGACGCCCGAGCCCTTGTCCAGATGGAAGGTGACCACTCGCAACACCCTTTCACTAATTAAGTAGTGAAAGGGTGTAGGACGACGTGCCTGCTTGTCAAGCCGGAAGGTGGTGCGAGTGAGCTTGACCCATCGCAAGTAGTCCTCTAGTTGCGGAAAGTCCTGGCGTGGGCGAGCTGCATCCGGCCCGCCCCAGGACGTCGCCTTGAGACGGCGAAGAGAAGAACCCCAGTCCCAGTCAAGAAGAAGCGCCAGTCCGACGACGCGGGGGAAGACGTCGAGCTGGCACTACCCCCAACCCCCACCGCCGTCAGAAGGCGGTGCCTGTGCAAGGTGAAGGTGCCCACCGTCGTACCGGAACCGAATGGGGGGTCCTGCCCGTCTTGTTGGTTGGGCACGGTTCCGGCGACGGGTCCTCGGTGGACACCCCATAAGGATCACGGCGTCCGGATGCAGGGCGCTTGCACTACGCTTGCAGGCTCTGACGACGTAGGCGGAGGTGGCCGGGTGGAGTTCCGCGTCCTCGGCGCCGTCGAGGCGTGGGCCGACGGCGGTCCGGTCGATCTCGGCTCGCCCAAACAACGGCTCGTGCTGGCGGTTCTCCTGCTGGAAGCGGGCAAGCCGGTGCCGCGTGACCGGATCATCGACCTGCTCTGGCCGGAAGCGCCGCCCGCGAGTGCCCGGAACACCGTTCAAGCGCTGGTGTCCCGGCTGCGGGCGGTGTTCCGCGGCGCGGGCGGGCCGGAGATCGTCTCCGAGGGGACCCGCTACCTGCTCAAGGTCGAGCCGCGCCAGGTCGACTTGCACCGCTTCACCGAACTCACAGCGCGAGCTCGCAGTGCCGACGACGAAACCGCGGTGGAACTCCTGGACGAGGCGCTCGGATTGTGGCGCGGCGAGGCGCTGTCCGACGTCGTGCGCGGCGAAGTCGCCCAGCGTCTCCGCGGCGGCATGAACGAGGAACGCTGGACGGCGCTGGAGGATCGCGCCGAGGCACAGTTGCGGCTCGGCCGCGGCCGTCAGGTCATCGCGGAGCTGACCGAACTGGTCGCCGCGCATCCCCTGCGGCAGCGGTTCGTCGGGCAGCTCATGGTCGCGCTGCACCGCGAAGGCCGCACCGACGACGCTCTCGAGGCTTTCCGCTCCCTGCGCGACAGGCTGGGCACCGAACTCGGCCTCGATCCCTCACCCGAGCTGCGCAAACTCGAAACCGCCATCCTCGCCGCCGACCCCGCCCTGGAGCCCGCGCCGGCGTCGGTCAAACCCGAGCCGGTCCGCCCGGCGCAGCTGCCGCACGACGTCCGGGGGTTCGCCGGGCGAGCGGCCGAGTTGGAGCGGCTCGACGAGGCGACCCGTCACGCGGCCGAGGGCACCGACATCTGGGTGATCAGCGGGACCGCCGGCGTCGGCAAGACCGCGCTCGCGGTCCGCTGGGCCCACCGCGTCCGCGACGCGTTCCCCGACGGCCAGCTCTACCTCGATCTGCGCGGCTTCGACCCCGACCACGAACCGCTCACCCCGGCGGTCGCGCTCACCCAGCTCCTCCAGGCGCTCGGCACCGCGCCCAAGGCCATCCCACCGGACACCGACACCCGCGCGGCACTCCTCCGTTCCCTCCTCGCCGACAAGCGGGTCCTCCTGGTCCTCGACAACGTGCGCGACACCGCCCAGGTGATGCCGCTGCTGCCGCCGTCCGGCACCGCCCTGGTCACCAGCCGCCAGCGGCTCGGCGATCTCATCGCCCGCACCGGCGCCCGCGCGCTCCCACTGTCCGTCCTTCCGGCCGAAGACGCGCGGCACCTGCTGGAAGCCGTGCTCGGCAGCGAAACCGTCGCCGCCGAGGCGGGCGCGGCGGCGGAGCTGGCCCGGCTGTGCGGACATCTCCCGCTCGCCCTCCGGATCGCGGCGGCCAACCTCGGTGCCAGCGGCGAACCCGAGATCGCCGAACTCGCCCGCGAGCTGGCCGGTGGCGACCCGCTGGCGGAACTCACCGTCGACGGCGCCGAGGAAAGTGCCGTGACCACGGCGTTCGGCGTCTCCTACCGGGCACTTCCCGAGGAACACCGCCTGCTGTTCCGAAGGCTCGCTCTGGTCCCGGGCCAGACGTTCACCGCCTCCGCCGCCCAGGCACTGACCGGTGCGACGCGGGGCAACCAGCTGCTCAAGGCGCTCGCGGCGGCCCACCTGGTGGAGCGCTACACCCCGGGGCGCTACCGGTTCCACGATCTACTCCGCAGTTTCGCGGCGGGCCGCACACTGTCGGAGGACACGAAGTCCGAACGCGACACCGCGGAGAGGCGGCTCTTCGAGCACTACCTGACCACCGCCGACGCGGCAGGCCGCGTCCTCATCCCGCATTTCTTGCGCCTTCCCCGCGAAGAACCGGAAGACAAACCCTTCGCCGACACCGAAGAGGCGCTGACCTGGCTGGACGCCGAGTGGCCGAACCTCGCCGCCGCGGTCGAGCACGGTGCCGAACACGGCCCGCCCGAGTTCTCCTGGCACCTCGCCGACGCGCTCCGCGCCTTCTTCCACCAGCGCGGCCACCACGCGGAGTGGATCGACACCGCGTCGACCGCGCTCAAGGCCGCCCGCCGCGGCGGCGCCGGACAAGCACAAGCGGCGATGCATCTGAGCATCGCGCTCGCCTGCGTCAACAGCGGCCGCTACGACGAAGCGCGCGAACACCTCACCAGCGCCTTGCGGGGAGACCTCCTCGACCGCTGGGACGCCGGCCGTGCCGCCGTGCTCAACAACCTGAGCGCGGTGCACCAGCGCCTCGGCGACCCGCAAGAGGCGATCCGCTGCGGGCTGGAATCCCTGCGATTGTGCGAAGAACTGAACATGCCCGCCATCTCGATGGCGTTGGCGAACCTCGGTTTCCCGTACTGGCAGACGGGTCAGCTCGACGAGGCACTCGCCAACTTCACCCGCGCGCTCGCCGTCGCCGAACGGGACGGCGCCCGGTTCAGCGTCGCGGTGCTGCTGGTCGACCTCGGCAACGTGCACCGCGATCTCGGGCTGCTCGATGAGGCCTACGACTTCTACACCCGCGCGCTCGCGGCCAACCGCGAACTCGGCTACACCTACGGCGAGGCCACGGCCCTGTCCGGCAGGGCCCTGCTCGAAAGCAGGCATGACCCGAGTGAGCAGAACCGCGCGGACGCGCTCGAAGCCGTCGAACTCACCCGCAAGATCGGTGACCGGGGCACCGAGGCCTGGACACTCGTCGGACTCGGCGAGGTCTGCCTGCGGCTCGGCCTGCCCGAGGAAGCCGCCGAACACCACCGGCTCGCGTTGTCCATCGCGCGGACGACCAGCTTCTTCTGGTGCGAGGCCGTCGCGCGGACCGGGCTCGCGGAAACCCTGCTGGAACTGGAAAAACTCGACGAAGCCAGGACACACGGCGAGCTGGCGCTGGAACTCGCTACGCGCTCCGGCTACCGGCTCGTCGAAGAACGCGCGGAGCTGATCCTGGGCAAGCTTTAGCCGCGCGCCTTCCCGTACGACCTCACGCTGCCGGCGATCGCCGCCATACTCGCCGTCAGGACGGCGAAGATGACCGCCAGCGCGATGGCGACACCGTTACCCTTGTCGAAGCCGAAGATCCACTTGAGCTGAGCGTCGAGGGGTGTGCCCCGCAGCAGCGGTGTCGCGAAAATCATCGCCACCGCGAAAAGCGCGCAAAGCCCGCACAGTGTCCAGGCGCCGGAAATCCTGCGGGCGAACGTGAATCCCGCCGCGACCACCAGCGCTCCGGCGCTGATGACGCCGAAGACGACGTTCTGCACCTCCACACCGGACCAATGACCGGTCGGCCCGTTGGCGTGGACGACGTTGTAGAGCACGAACCAGACGAGCATGACGACGGTGAGCAACGCCAGGGCACCGGCGATCACCGCCGCCGCGGCGTTCGCCCTCGCCCTGGGCTTCGGCAGAGGAAACCCGGGCTGCGGTGGATTCGGCTGCATCCGCACTCCTCGCGCGTTCGGCGACACGAAACGTGCCGCCCGTCATGGTCCGCGATCACCGTAGCGAAAGGGCGCCCATGGTGGTGGGGGGTGGCAGCAACTTGCCTTCGCGGCGCGGCGGCCCCGGGGCATCGCGGTCCGGTCCGTGTGAAGACCTCCTTGCCTACTCCGAAGGTAGCGAAGGAGTCCTTCACGGACTCGGAGATCGCCGACGCGCCGGCAGTCACTGGATGCGTGTGAAGCCCCCTTCATGTACTCGGCAGAAGCACGCCGATGGCACGGCGATCCGCGGTCGTGAATGGTAAGGACAGTTAGGGCTGAGGGTGTCTTGGGTACCTGCTGCGGGGCGTTGGGGGCGATGTCGCGTGACCAGCGGGACGACACGCGTGATTGGATGGACAACACGCGTGTTTAGAGGGACGACTCGCCGCGTAGCCCGGCCGCACACGTGTCGTCCAACCAATCACGCGAAACGGCCAGCCCGGCACAAGGGTCGTGAGTGGTGAGGGCGGTCAGAACTCACGAGACCAGGTTGCTTCAGACCCGTACCTCGTCCACCTGGACCGGGCGGCGTTCGCGTCGGGAGACTTCGCACGCCTCGGCGATGTAGAACGCCTCAAGCGCGTCCGCCGCACCACAGGGGCTCGCAGCGCGGCCGGCCGCGACATCGAGGAACGCCTTCAGTTCGCTGATGTACGCGGGCCGGAAACGTTCCATGAACCCGGGATAGGCCGGGCCGGGCAACGGCTGGACGCCGGGTTCCACCGAGGTCAGCGGCGCCCGATCGTCCAGGCCCACCACGGCGTTCCCGGTCGAGCCGAGCACTTCCAGCCGGACGTCGTAGCCCGCGCCGTTGTACCTGGTCAGGGAGACCACGGCCAGTGTCCCGTCGTCCAGCGTCAGCGTCGCGGCGGCGGTGTCGATGTCACCGGCGTCGACGAAGAACTGTTCCCCCTTGTTCGCTCCGACGGCGTAGACCTCGACGACCTCGCGGCCACTGACGAACCGGACGACGTCGAAGTCGTGCACCCCGCAGTCGCGGAACAGGCCGCCGGAGTGCGCGACGTACTCCGGCGGAGGCGGGGCCGGGTCCAGCGTGGTCGCGCGCAAGGTGTGCAGCCAGCCCAGTTCACCCGACGCCACGGCGGACTGGGCGGCCGCGTAGCCCGCGTCGAACCTGCGCTGGAAACCGATCTGCACCGGCACGTCCGATCCGGCGATCTTGTCGATCACCGCGAGTGTGCCGGGGATGTCGGCGGCGACCGGCTTCTCGCAGAACACCGGGACGCCCGTGTCGACGGCCCTGAGGATCAGTTCCGGATGCGCGCCCGTCGCCGCCGTGATCACCAGGCCGTCCAAAGAGGAGGCGAAGAGCGCGGAAATGTCCGCCGCCGCTTCGACGCCGAGTTCGGCCGCGGCCGCCTGGGCGCGTCCGGCGTCCACGTCGGCGACGACCACGGACGAAACCTCGTCGAAGCTCTTCAAGGTCTTGGCGTGCGAAGTGCCGATCCGGCCGGTGCCGGCGAGTCCCAACCTCATCGTGGTAACCCTTTCTCGAGCTCGGTGGTGGTCGAACGGACCACCAGCGACGGGTGCAGCAGATGCCGGACCGGTTCGGCGCGTTCGCCCCGGACCCGTTCGAGCAGTGCTTCGACGGCCAGCCGTCCCATTTCCGTACGCGGCTGGTCCACAGTGGTCAGTGAGAGGTGGCGCAGCGCGGCCAGCGACGTGTTGTCGTAGCCGACCACGGAAACGTCCTCGGGAACCCGCAGGCCTGCCTCCTCCAGCGCGGAGATCGCGCCGACGGCGTTGAAGTCGTTGCCCGCCAGCAAAGCCGTCGGAAGGTTCGCCCTCGCGTGGTCACCGAGCAGCTCGTGGACGGCCTTCTCCCCGGCGGTGTCGGTGTGTTCGCTGCGCACGATGATCGGGTGCAGGCGGTGACGCCGCATGGCCTGCTGATAGCCACGGCGCCGGGCGGCCGCACCGGCCGCGAGCCCACCGTCGAGATGAGCGATCCGCCTGTGCCCCAAGGAGACCAAGTGCTCGACGGCGAGCGCGGCCCCCGCCTCGCCGTCGTCGTTCACCGTGTCCACCCCAGGCGCACGCGAGGTGCGCGACACCAGGACGACGGGACATCGCGTGGCCGCCTCCTCGATCGCCGACGCCGGCACCACCGGCGACAGCAGGATCACCCCGGCGGGCCGGAAGGACAGCAGACTCCGCAGGGCCGCCCGTTCGCGCGCGGGACTGCGGCCGCCGGTGTTGAGGATCAAGTGGAATCCGGCCGCTTCGGCCGCCGCGTCGAGACCTTCGACGACGTCGGCGAAGAACGCGTTGCGGAGATCGGAGACCATCACGCCGAGGACGGTCGACGTCCGGCTGGCCAGCGACCTGGCCATCGCGTGCGGCTCGTAGCCCAGTTCGTGCGCCGCGCACAGCACCCGAGTCCGGCGCTCGTCGGACACGTTCGGCGCGTTCCGCATCACCAAGGACACGAGCGCGCGGGACACCCCCGCCTTCGCGGCGACGTCCTCCATCGTCGGTCGTGTCATTTTTCCGAGCCTCCCCCTGCCCTTGACTTTGCTGTGACGAACGCTACAAGATTAGAGCGCTCTAATCAATAGAGCGCTCCAACCCGATCCCTCCCGGAGGCCGCCGATGACATCCCGGATCCGAATCGCCGCCGCCCCGATCTCTTGGGGCGTGTGCGAAGTCCCCGGCTGGGGCCAGGTGCTCGACGCGGCGACCGTACTGGGCGAAATGGCGGAGCTGGGGGTGCGCGCGACCGAACTCGGCCCTCCCGGTTACCTGCCGCGCGAACCGGCCGCGCTGCGTGAACTGCTCGGCGGGTACGGACTCGATCTGGTCGGCGGCTTCCTCGCGGTCGTGCTGCACGAGAACCAGAAGGCCGCGCTCGCCGAAGCGGAGGAATCCGCGGCGTTGTTCGCCGCGTGCGGCGGCGAAATGCTCGTGCTGGCCGCCGCGACCGGGCTCGACGGCTACGACGACCGGCCCGAGCTGAGCGACGCCAAATGGGCGACGCTGATCGAAACCTCTGGTGAGATCAGGGAAATCGCCTCCCGGCACGGTCTTCGCACCGTACTGCACCCGCATGTCGGGACGCATGCGGAAACGGAGGAAGAGGTCGAGCGTGTCCTCGCCGATTCCGATCTCCCGCTCTGTCTGGACACCGGGCATCTACTGATCGGCGGCACCGATCCGGTCGCGCTGGCCAAGCGCTACCCCGAACGGATCGGCCACCTGCACCTCAAGGACGTACGCGGCGAAATCGCCGAAGACGTCCGTGCCGGCAGGCTTCCCTACGCCGAAGCGGTAGGCAAAGGTTTGTACGTCCCGCTCGGCGACGGGGACGTCGACATCGAGTCGATGGTCAGGTTCGTCCACGAGGCGGGCTACGACGGGTGGTACGTGCTGGAACAGGACACCGCGCTGGGTGAGCGGAGCCCGGAGTGTCTGCCGAAGCGGGACGTGGCCAGGAGCCTGGCCCATCTCGACGGAATCGTCAGCCGGCTCCCGGCTGCCAGGTAACGGAAGAAGCGAGGAGAGACGACGATGTCCCATCGCTTTAAAGCGGCTTGGGTGATCGCAGCAGGGCTAGTGCTCCTGTCCGCGTGCACCGGGCCGAGGGCCGAGGAGAAACCGGCCGAGGGCGCGGGTCCGGCGACGACGACGACGCAGCCCAGCGGGCCGTTGCGGGTCGCGGTCATTTCGCACGGCACGGCGGGCGACGCGTTCTGGAACGTGGTCAAGAACGGCGCCGAGGAAGCGGGCAGGCAGCTCGGCGTGCAGGTCGAGTACAACTCCGACGGGGATCCCGGTAACCAGGCCAAACTGGTCGACAACGCGGTCGCCCAGCAGGTCGGCGGGCTGGTGGTGTCCATGGCGAACCCCGAGGCGCTCAAGACCTCGATCGAGAACGCGGTCCGTGCGGGGATCCCGGTCATCACCATAAACTCCGGTGAGGACATGAGCGCGGGCTACGGCGCACTCACCCACGTCGGGCAGAACGAGACCATCGCGGGCGAGGAGGCCGGGAAGAAGTTCAAGGAACTCGGCAAGAAGAAGCTGCTCTGTGTGGTCCACGAAGCAGGCAACGTCGGGCAGGCGCAGCGCTGCGACGGCGCCAAAACCGGGTTTTCGGGCGACGTGCAGACCCTGCAGGTGGACATCAGCAACCCCACCGACGCCGAGTCCCGGATCAGGGGCGCGGTGCAGACCGACTCCTCCCTCGACGCCGTCCTGACCCTGAATTCGCAGGTCGCCGCGCGAGCGGTGAGCGCGATCAAGGCGGTGGGCTCGACGGCGCAGGTCGGCACGTTCGACCTCAACACCGACGTGGTCGGCGCGATCAAGGCGGGTGACGTGGTCTTCGCGGTCGATCAGCAGCAGTACGAGCAGGGCTATCTCCCAGTGCAGTTCCTCAAGCTTTACCGGGACAACGCGAACGTCGTCGGCGGCGGGAAACCGGTGCTCACCGGGCCCGACCTGGTCGACAAATCCACTGTGGACACCGTCGGCCAGTACGTGCAAAGGGGCACGCGATGACAACCACCACCCTCGACGAACGGGTCGCGAAACCGCGGCTGCTCGACCGGATGGTCGTCCGGCCCGAGATCGGCGCGCTCCTGGGCGCCGTCGTCGTCTTCCTCTTCTTCACCGTCGTCACCGACCAGTTCTTCAGCGGCAGCGGGGTGGCGACCTGGCTGGACGACGCCTCGACCCTCGGCATCATGGCGGTCGCGGTGTCCCTGCTGATGATCGGCGGCGAGTTCGACCTCTCGGCCGGGGTGATGACGGCGTCCACCGCGCTCGTCACCGCGACACTGGCGACGCAGGCTGGCTGGAACGTCTGGCTCGCGCTGTTCGCGTCGCTGGTCTTCGCCCTAGCGGTCGGCGCGTTCAACGGCTGGCTGGTGATGCGCACCGGATTGCCCAGCTTCATCGTCACGCTGGGCACATTCCTGGCGCTGCAAGGGCTGAACCTCGGCGTGACGCGGCTGGTCACCGGCACCGTGCAGGTCTCCGGGATGCGCTCGACCGACGGCTACGAGTCCGCCGGCTTCGTCTTCGCGTCCACGGTGGACGTCAGCGGGACGGCGTTCCAGATCTCCATCGTCTGGTGGATCGGGTTCGCCGCGCTGGCGGCCTGGCTGCTGGTCCGGACCCGGTTCGGCAACTGGATCTTCGCCGTCGGCGGCAACGCGCTGAGTTCGCGCGCGGTCGGGGTTCCGGTGGTGCGCACCAAGATCATGCTGTTCATGACCACCGCGCTCGCCGCGTGGCTGGTCGGCTCGATCAACATCCTGCGGTTCGCGAGCGTCCAGGCGAACCAGGGCATCGGACTGGAGTTCCAGTACATCATCGCGGCCGTGATCGGCGGCTGCCTGCTCACCGGCGGGTTCGGTTCGGCGATCGGCGCCGCGATCGGGGCGCTGATCTTCGGCATGGCGCGGCAGGGCATCGTGTTCGCCCGCTGGGACAGCGACTGGTTCATGCTGTTCCTCGGCGTGATGCTGCTGTCCGCGGTCGGAGTCAACAACGCCTTCCGGCGGCGCGCGGAAAGGGTCCGGCGATGACGCAGCTCCTCGTGGTAAAAGCCGTCGGCAAGACCTACGGCAGTGTGATCGCGCTGCGCGACGTGTCCACGGTGGTCAACGCGGGCGAGGTGACCTGCGTACTCGGCGACAACGGCGCCGGGAAGTCCACCTTGATCAAGATCCTGGCCGGAGTGCACCAGCACGACCGAGGCGAGTTCCTGGTCGAGGACGAGCCGGTCAAGTTCGCCTCGCCACGGGAAGCGCTCGATCGCGGCATCGCGACGGTGTACCAGGACCTGGCGGTCGTGCCGCTGATGAGCGTGTGGCGGAACTTCTTCCTCGGCTCCGAACCGACGGTCGGTTTCGGCCCGTTCCGGGCGCTGGACCGGAAGAAGGGCCGCGAGACGACCAAGAAGGCGTTGTCCGACATGGGCATCGACCTGCGTGACGTCGAGCAGCCGGTCGGCACGCTGTCCGGTGGCGAGCGGCAGTGCGTCGCCATCGCACGGGCGGTGCACTTCGGCGCGAAGGTGCTGATCCTCGACGAGCCGACAGCGGCGCTGGGCGTGAAACAGGCCGGTGTCGTGCTCAAGTACGTCGCGCAGGCACGTGATCGCGGGCTCGGCGTCGTGCTCATCACGCACAACCCACACCACGCGTACCCGGTGGCCGACCGGTTCCTCCTGCTCAAGCGAGGCGCGCCGCTCGGCACCTACGAGAAGTCCGAGATCGACCTGGCCGAACTGACCCGGCAGATGGCGGGCGGTGCGGAACTGGAAGCCCTCGAACACGAGTTGCGACAGGTGGAGTCCCCTTCATGACCGCTCTCGAAGCACTGACCGTCGGCCGGGTCGGGGTGGACCTCTACCCCGAGCAGAGCGGCGTACCGCTGGCCGGGGTCGGCACCTTCGCCAAGTCGCTCGGCGGGACCGCGACCAACGTCGCGGTCGCCGCCGCGCGGCTCGGCCGCTCGACCTCGGTACTGACGAAGGTCGGTCCGGACGGCTTCGGCGACTACGTGCGGCAGGCGCTGCGAGAGTTCGGCGTCTCTCCCGGCCACGTCGGGACCTCGTCGGGGCTGCAGACGCCAGTGGTGTTCTGCGCACTGAACCCGCCCGCGGATCCTCCGCTGCTGTTCTATCGGTCCCCCATCGCCCCGGACCTGACCCTCACCGAAACCGAGGTGCCCTGGGACGTCGTGGAAACGGTCCCGCTGCTGTGGGTCACCGGAACCGGGGTGTCCGTCGAACCGGCGCGCGGCACCCAGCGCAAGATGCTGGAGCGGCGCGGACGGCGCTCGCATACCGTGCTGGACCTCGACTTCCGGCCGATGTTCTGGCCCGACACCGATACCGCGCGCGAAGAGATCGGCTGGATGCTCGACCACGTCACGGTCGCCGTGGGCAACCGCACCGAGGCGGAGGTCGCCGTCGGCACCGCGGATCCCGACGAGGCCGCGTCCCGGATGCTGGCCAGGGGCGTCGAACTGGCGGTGATCAAGAAGGGTGCCGAGGGCGTTCTGGTGGCCACCGCCGAAGGACGCTGGACCGTGCCGCCGCAGCGGGTCGAGGTCGTCTGCGGGCTCGGCGCCGGAGACGGCTTCGGCGGCGCGCTGATCCACGGTCTGCTGTCCGGCTGGGATCCGGTGCGCATCGCCACCTACGCCAACGCGGCGGGCGCGCTCGTCGCGTCCCGGCTGGCCTGCGCCGACGCCATGCCCACCGCCGACGAGATCGAGGAGTTGCTGTGAGCAAGCTGCACCGTCCACTCGGGACGCTTTCGGACGAGCGGGATCCGGTCCGGCTCACCCCGGACTCGGCGGGCTGGACCTACAGTGGCCTGCGGGTTCTCTCGCTGGCCGCCGGTGAGACCAGGGTCGTGCGCACCGGAGAGTACGAGGCGTTCGTCCTCCCTCTGTCCGGCGCGTGCACGGTCCGGGTCGACGGACAGGTCTTCGAGCTCGCGGGGCGGGACTCCGTGTTCACCCGGGTCACGGACTTCGCCTACGTCCCGCGCGATGCCGAAGTCGAGTTGTCGACAACGGACGGCATCGACGTCGCGCTGCCGATGGCGCGCTGCGTCCGCCGTCTCGAACCGCGTTACGGACCGGCGGAGAACGTGCCGGTGGAGGTACGCGGAGCGGGGCAGGCGACAAGACAGGTCACCAACTTCGGTGTGCCGGGGGTCTGGGACCACGCGGACAAGCTGAACGCGTGCGAGCTGATCACCCCGGGCGGCAACTGGTCGTCCTACCCGCCGCACAAGCACGACGAGGCGTCCGAATGCGAGGTCGTCAACGAGGAGATCTACTACTTCCGCGTCGCCGGACGTGACGGTGTGACGCCGTCACGAGAAGGGTTCGGTCTCCATCGGACGTACACTTCGGACGGTGAGCTGGATGAGGACGTCGCGGTCCGGGACGGCGACGTCTTCCTGATCCCGCGCGGCTATCACGGCCCTTGTGTCGCCGCGCCGGGTTATCCGATGTACTACCTGAACGTGCTGGCAGGGCCCGCCGAAGAGCGGTCGATGGCCTTCTGCGACGACCCGGCGCACAGCTGGGTCCGTGCGAAGTGGAATGACCAGGAACTCGATCCGCGCTGCCCGGTCACCAGCCACGAAGGGCGAGTGTCATGAAACTGACCACGGCACAGGCTCTCGTGCGCTGGCTGCTCGCGCAGCGGTCGGAAGCCCTGGACGGGCGGGAGGTCCCGTTGTTCCCCGGGGTGTTCGCGATCTTCGGGCACGGCAACGTCCTGGGTCTCGGTACCGCGCTGGAAGAGCATCGCGACGCTCTGTGGAAGGACCCCTCCACGGGAAAGAGTGTGTCGGCGTTGCCCCTGTGGCGCGGGCAGACCGAGCAGGGCATGGCGCTCGCGGCGGTCGGTTACGCGAAGGCGACGCATCGGCGCCAGGTCGGCGTGGTGACGTCGTCGATCGGGCCCGGCGCGCTGAACATGGTCACCGCGGCCGGGGTCGCGCACGCCAACCGGCTGCCGGTGCTGCTGCTCCCCGGTGACACCTTCACCAGTCGCGCGCCGGATCCGGTGCTGCAACAGGTGGAGCATTTCGGCGACCCGACGGCCACGGTCAACGACGCTTTCCGCGCCGTGAGCCGGTATTTCGACCGGATCACCCGGCCCGAGCAGCTGCTCTCGACCTTGCCGCAGGTCGCCAGGGTGCTGACCGATCCGGCGGACGCGGGCCCGGTGACGCTGGCACTGCCCCAGGACGTCCAGGTGGAGACCTACGACTTCCCGGACGCGCTGTTCGCACCGGTGACCCATCGTCCACCGCGTCCTCGGCCCGATCGCCGGGCGCTGACCGAAGCGGCGGGCGCGCTGCGAGCGGCGAAGAAACCGTTGCTGGTCCTCGGCGGCGGTGTCCGTTACTCCGGCGCCGGTGAGCGCGCGCTGGCTTTCGCCGAGCGTCACGGCATCCCGGTCACCGAAACCACGGCCGGGCGAACGCTGGTCCCGCACGGTCATCCACTGCACGCGGGCCCGCTGGGCGTCACCGGCTCGACCTCCGCGAACGTCCTTGCCGCCGAGGCCGACGTCGTACTGGCCGTCGGTACCCGTCTACAGGACTTCACCACGGCGTCCTGGACGATCTTCTCGCCCGGCGTCCGGCTGATCAGCCTGAACGCCGCGCGGTTCGACGCGGTCAAACACGGCGCGCTGGCCGTCGTGGGCGACGCCGACGCGGGCCTCACCGATCTGGCGGCTCAGCTGGAAAGCTGGCGCGTCGGTCCTTTGTGGACAGATCGCGCGGCGGCGGAACGTGGCCGGTGGGACGCGCACATCGACGCACTGCGCGCCGCTTCCGGCGAGGTGCCGACCTATGCCCAGGTCGTCGGCGCGGTCAACGATCTCTCCGAGCCGCGGGACTACGTGATGACCGCGTCCGGCGGGATGCCCGGCGAGCTGATCGGCGGCTGGCGCGGAGCGGGGCCGGTCGGCATGGACGTCGAGTACGGGTTCTCGTGCATGGGGTACGAACTCGCGGGTGCGTGGGGTGCGGCGATGGCCCACACCGAGGGCCTGGTCACCACGATGCTCGGCGATGGCTCGTACCTGATGCTGAACTCGGAACTGTTCTCGGCCGCCTTCGCCGGGCATCCCTTCGTGGCGGTGGTCTGCGACAACGACGGCTACGCGGTGATCGCCCGCCTTCAGGAGGGCCAGGGCGGCAAGCCGTTCAACAACTTCCTCGCCGACTGCCGGAGCGCGCACGAGTCGCCGCCTCGGGTCGACTTCGCGCGGCATGCGGAATCGCTGGGATGCGCCGTGTTCACGGCGTCCACTGTGGACGACGTGCGGGCGGCTTACGCGAAGGCACGGGAAGCCGCCGTGGCCGGACGACGACCGGCGGTGGTCGTCGTCCGGACCCAGCCGAACTCGTGGACCGAGGCCGGCGCGTGGTGGGAGGTCGGCGTTCCGGAGCACCTCTCTGGGCGTGACGGTATAGAGAGCGGGAAAGTGCGGCAGGTGCGCTACTTGAATCGCAACTAGAGGACTACTCGCGGTCGAAGCTGGCGAAGTAACCGGCCGCCATGTCCTCGTCACCGTGCCACCCCGGGGCAACCCGTTCGACGTCCGGAAACCCACCGGGCTGGCCGGGATCCTCGACGACCTCAGCGTCCGAGCAGGCGCCGGATCTCGGTGACAGCAGAGCGGCCCGCGCGGTTCGCGCCGACGGTGCTGGCGGACGGGCCGTAGCCGACCAGGTGCAGGCGCGGTTCGGCGACGACCCGGGTGCCGTCCATCCGGATCCCGCCGCCCGGCCCGCGCGGGCGCAGCGGCGCGAGGTGGTCGATGGCGGCACGAAAACCGGTGGCCCAGAGGATGATGTCGGCGGGCTCGACGGTGCCGTCCGCCCACACCACGCCATCCGGGGTGATTCGTTCGAACATCGGGTGCCGGTCGAGGATCCCCGCGTCCAGCCCCGCCCGGACCTCGGGTGTCACCGCCAGATCGGTCACGCTGACGACGCTCTTCGGTGGCAGGCCCTCCCGGACCCGCCTGTCGACCTTGGCGACGACCTCACGGCCCCAGTCCTCGCTGAACGGCTCGTCACGCCAGACCGGCGGGCGCCGGGTCACCCAACGCGTCGAGTGTGCGAAGGGCGCGATCTCCAGCAGCAGCTGGACGGCCGACGCGCCACCGCCGACCACGACGACGCGCTTGCCGCGGAAGGCGCCGACGCCGGTGTAGTCGGCGGTGTGCACCTGGCGGCCGCGGAAGGTCTCCTGCCCCGGGTAGTACGGCCAGAACGGCCGGTCCCAGGTGCCGGTCGCGCTGATCACCGCACGGGCGGCCCACGTTTCCGTCGCACTCGCGACGACCAGCCGATCGTCCTCGCCGCGCACCGACAAGACGTCGACGGGACGATGGACCGGAAGGTCATAGGCGCGCTCGTAGCGACCGAAGTACTCGGAAACGGCCTCAGCGGCGGGCCGGTCCGGGTCCGGGGTGCCGAAGGACATCCCGGGGAGGTCGTAGACGCCGTGGACCTTCTCCATCACCAGCGAAGGCCAGCGGTACTGCCACGCGCCGCCCGGCCGCTTGCCGTGGTCGAGCACGACGAAGCCCGCCTCGTTCGCGAACCCCGCGCGGCGCAGGTGGTACGCCGCCGACAGCCCTGCCTGGCCCGCCCCGATCACCGCCACGTCGACTTCGTGATCCGCCTTCATAACGGGTTCAACGGTGACCGGCCCGCACTATTTCGCGTGGTGGGTCACAGCCCGCACGATCGCGACGATCACGAGCACCCCGGCGAGGGCGACCAGCGCCGGCGCCACCCGGTTGACCACCGACTCACCCGCGTACTCCATGAGGTCGATCGCCTCGCCCTCCGCCACCGGCTTCACCGCTTTCAACGGCGGACGCGCCGGGGTTTCGGGCTTCGCGGGTTCGGCCTTCGTGGCGAGTTTGCCGGACAAGCAGTCCGCGAACGAGTCGAGGATCTTGCCGCCGACTTCGGAGATCATCCCGCGTCCGAACTGCGCCGGTTTGCCGGTGACCGCCAGTTCCGTGACCACGGTGCCGTGGGTGACGCCGTCCTTCTCGGTGAGGGTGAGGGTCACCGTCGCCGACGCCGTTCCCGCGCCACGGACGTCCTTGCCGGACGCCTTGATCACCACTTTCCTGGCGTCCGCGTCCTTTGCGACGAAATGGCCTGCTCCTTTGTAAAGCAGGGAGATCGGCCCGAGCTTGACCTTCACCGTGCCCTTGAAAGCGTCCCCGTCGACCTCGGTGACGGTGGCGCCTGGCATGCACGGTGCCACTCGTTCCGGATTGACGACGGCCTTCCAGACCTCGTCGACCGGGGCGGGAACGGTGAATTCGTGGTCGAGCCGCACGGGCCGACCTCCCTTCGTGTCAGGAGCCCGCGGCGGCGAGCACCGCCCGGCCGGTCAGCACCCGCGCGAGATGCTGCCGGTATTCGACGTCGGAGTTGCCGTCCGCGGTCGGGTTCGTGCCTTCGGCCGCGTGTTCGGCCGCGCCGCGGATCGCCTCGGCGGTGGCCGCGCAGCCGACCAGCGCCGCCTCGACCCCGGCCGCCCGCACCGGTGTCGAGCCCATGTTGGTGAGCGCGACCCGCGCCTCCTCGATGGTGCCGGCCTCGGTGCGGACGCACGCCGCGACCGCGACCATGGACCACGCCTGCGCGACCCGGTTGAACTTCTCGTAGTGGGCACGCCAGCCGGTGTGTTTCGGCACGCGGACCTCGACCAGGATCTCGTCCTCGGCGAGCGCGGTGGTGAACATGTCCTGGAAGAAGTCCGCCGCGGCGACCGTCCGCCGCCCGCCCGGCCCGGCGACGACGAGTTCGCAGCCGAGTGCGAGCACGGGGGCCGGCAGGTCGCCTGCCGGATCGGCGTGCGCGATGGCGCCGCCGAACGTCCCGCGATGGCGGATCTGCGGATCGGCGACCGTGTCGGTGGCGGCCTTGAGCAGGGTGGCGTGCTCGGCGACCAGCTCGTCCCGCTGGACGTCGTGATGCGTGGTCATCGAGCCGATGACCAGCGCGTCGCCGTCCTCGCGGACACCGCGCAGCTCGCCGACCTTCCCGAGGTCGATCAGCGTGGTCGGCGTGGCGAGCCGCATCCTCAGCACCGGCAACAGGCTCTGCCCGCCTGCCAGCACTTTGGCGTCCTCGCCCGCCTCGGCGAGGGCACTCACCACTTCGTCCACTGTGGACGGAGCGACGTAGTCGAACGGAGCCGGGATCACTGGACACCTCCGGAAGCGTCGATCGAACCGAGGCCGCCGCCGGCTTCGGCACCCAAGCCGCCCTCCGCGGTCGTCCGGTGCTGGATGGCGTGCCAGACCCGCATCGGGGTCAACGGCATCTCGATGTCGTTCACCCCGAAGTGGCGGACGGCGTCGATCACGGCGTTGACCACCGCCGGTGTCGAGGCGATCGTGCCCGCCTCGCCGACTCCCTTTGCGCCCAACGGGTTCGTCGTCGACGGCGTCTCGGTGCGGTCGGTGGTGAAGTGGGGCAGATCCGCCGCCGACGGCAGGAGATAGTCGGCGAACGTCCCGGTAATCAGCGTCCCGCCTTCGTCGTGGACGGCCTCTTCGAACAGCGCCTGCGCGATGCCCTGCGCGAGTCCGCCGTGCACCTGGCCTTCCACGATCAGCGGGTTGACCGCCACGCCGACGTCGTCGACGCAGACGTAGGAGCGCAACCGCACGCGCCCGGTCTCGGTGTCGACCTCGGCCGCGCACAGATGCGTGCCATGCGGGAAGGAGAAGTTCTCCGGATCGAACGTGTCCGCCGAATCCAGCGAGGGTTCGACCCCGTCCGGCAGGTCGTGCGCCGAGAACACGGCCCACGCGATGTCCTGGATGGAGGTCGAGGAATCCGTGCCCTTGACGGAGAACTTGCCCGCCTCGAATTCGAGGTCGTCCTCGGCGCATTCCATCATGTGCGCCGCGATCGGCTTGGCCTTGGCGAGCACCTTGTCCGCCGCCTTGACCACCGCGACCCCGCCGACCACCAGCGACCGGGAACCGTAGGTGTCCATGCCCTTGTGCGAGGACTGGGTGTCGCCGTGGATGACCTCGATGTCCTCGAACGGGACACCGAGTTTGTCGGCGACGATCTGGCTCCACGCCGTCTCGTGGCCCTGGCCGTGCGCGGAGGCGCCGGTGATCACCTCGATCTTGCCGGTGGGCAGCACCCGGATCTCCGCGTGCTCCCAGCCGCCCGCCGCGTAGTCCAGCGAGCCGAGCACCCGCGACGGCGCGAGGCCGCACATTTCGGTGAACGTCGAGATGCCGATGCCGAGCTGGACGGAGTCGCCGGAATCCCGTCGCTCCTTCTGTTCCCGGCGGAGACCGTCGTAGTCGAAGAGTTCCTTGGCCTTGGCGGTGGCGGCCTCGTAGTTGCCCGAGTCGTAGGTCAGCCCGGCCACCGTGGTGAACGGGAACTCCTCGTGCTTGATCCAGTTCTTCTCGCGGAGTTCCATCGGGTCCATGCCCAGTTCGACGGCGAGTTCGTCCATGATCCGCTCGATGCCGAACGTGGCCTCCGGCCGGCCCGCGCCGCGGTACGCGTCGGTGAGTGTGGTGTTGGTGAACACGTTGGTGCAGGCGAAGTGGTACGCCGGGAACTTGTAGATGGCGTTGAACATGAACGCGCCGAGGATCGGCACACCGGGGCCGACGAGGCCGAGGTACGCGCCCATGTCGGCGAGCAGTTCGACCTTGAGGCCGGTCACCGTGCCGTCGCGGTTCGCGGTAATGGTGATGTCCTGGACCTGGTCGCGGCCGTGGTGCGCGGCGACCATGGTCTCCGATCGGGACTCGCTCCACTTGACCGGTTTGCCGAGCCGCCGCGCGATCAGCGTCGACATCATCTCTTCGGGCAGCACGGCGATCTTGCCGCCGAACCCGCCGCCGACGTCCGGCGCGATCACGCGCACCTTGTGCTCGGGCAGGCCTAGCGTGGCCGCGGTCATCGTTTTGAGGATGTGCGGGACCTGGGTGGCCGACCACATGACCAGCTGGCTGCCGGTCGGGTCGACGACGCACGCCCGCGGTTCCATGAAGGCGGGCACGAGCCGTTGCTGGCGGAAGCGCCGCTTCAGGACGACTTCGGAGTTCGCGATCGCGTCCTCGACGTCGGTTCCCGTTCCCGCCCCCGCGGAATCGAAGACCCATACGGCGTTCTGGTTGGTGCCGAGATCTTCGTGCACCAGCGGCGCGCCCTCGGCAAGCGCGTTCTCGAGCCCGAGAACGACCGGCAGTTCGTCATACTCGACGTCGATCGCTTCGAGCGCGTCATGCGCTTCGGCCGAGGTACGGGCGACGACGACCGCGACGCCTTCACCGGCGAAGTTCACTGTGTCCGAAGCGAGGATGGGCCGTCTCGGCGATTTCATGTCCGGGGTGATCGGCCACGCGCACGGCATGCCGATGGCGCTCTCGGGATCAAGGTCCTTCCCGGTGAAGACCGCGACGACACCCTGCGCGGACTTCGCCTCGGTGACGTCGATCGACACGATCTTGGCGTGCGCGAACGGGCTGCGGAGCACCGCGAGGTGCAGCATGCCCGGCAGTGTCAGGTTGTCGGTCCAGCGCGTGCGGCCGGTGATGAGGCGCTCGTCCTCCTTGCGGCGACGGGACTTGCCGACCTCCGGTTCGATCGTGGAGGTCATCACTCACCACCCGCGCCGACACGGGAAGCGGTGTCCGAGGCGAGCCGCTCGGCTTCGGGACCGGCACCGGGCCGCATCTGGTGGGCGGCGTCGCGCACCGCGCGGACGATGTTCTGGTAACCCGTGCAGCGGCACAGGTTGCCTTCGAGCCCTTCCCGGACGGCCTTCTCGTCCGGATCGGGATTGTCTGCGAGCAGATCGATCGACTGCATGATCATGCCGGGTGTGCAGAATCCGCACTGGAGCGCGTGATTCTCGTGGAAGGCCTTCTGCACCGGGTGCAGTTCGCCGTCGCGGGCGAGTCCTTCGATCGTGGTGATTTCGCAGCCGTCGGCCTGGACCGCGAGTACCGAACAGGATTTCACGCTGCGCCCGTCGAGGTGGACGGTGCAGGCCCCGCAGTTGCTGGTGTCGCAACCGACCACGGTGCCTACCTTCCCGACGTGTTCGCGCAGATGGTGCACGAGCAGGGTGCGGGGTTCGACGTCGTCTGTGTAGCTGGTGCCGTCGACGGTGACGGTGACGCGCATCAGGCCTCCAAAAGCAACAGAAACCCCGCGCTGGTCCGGGGTCGTTCGGGAGCGGCCGGTCATCCGGTTGTCATGGACCGACCCCGGGCGGGCCGTGATCGGACTCACAGTCGAGCGTGCTACGTCTGCCCGGCCGGAACAACCCCCACCAGGGGGTGACTCCCGGCCGGGCCCGCAGTTGCGTCGATCTCTACGACTTATTCTCCGCAGGTGCGGTTGCCGGTCTATGCCGATCGTTCGAGGAAACCATTGGCGATCAACCATCCGACGTTGACCGAAGGTGGCGAGCCGGGCAGCAACGCACCGTCCACTTGGTACTGGAATCCCCCACCCGGCTGGGCGAACCAGGCGGCGATCGGACCGGAGTGGACCGCGAACGACTTCGCGACCCGATAGGCGTGATAGTTGCAGCTCGCGCCCGGCGAGGAATCGAGACTCTGCGGCGGGATCGCCCTCGACGCGTACGGAGATCCCTTCGGCGCGAGGAAGGAACCGTACTCACTGCCGTACCTGTCGATCCGCTTGCCCGGTGTCAACGTGATCACGTACTGGATGGGTGTCCCGTCGGGCCGCAGGACGTAGCCGTTCTTCGGCGGATAGCGCCACGACGCGGCCGCTTGGTCGTAGTAGGTGTCGAGGAAACGTTGCTCGGCCAAGGCCCCGGTGCGGCGGTAGCCGATGAGCTGGAAACCGACGGCGCCCAGCACCGGGAGTTTCTCCGGGCCGAGCCGTTTGTCACCGTGGTGATCGGACTCCGAGCATTCGGTGAGCCGTCCGGCTTGGATGGTGCTCGGATGTGCTGTGGCGGTCTGTGTCGTGACCGGGGCGAGGAGCAGGCCGATGGCGGCGAACACCGTCAAGGTGCGTCTCAGCAGCATGCTCCGAGCACACCAGCCGTCGCGTGGGGCGGGCGACGGCTGATCGACTGACGTCGTTGAGCCGACCGGCTGGTTCAGCCCGTCATGCCCAGCACCGACAGATCGGCGTTCGCCCCGGTGACCACGGTGGCGGCGAAGTCGCCCGGGAGGTCGTGCACGGTCAGCGCGGCCAGCCCGGCCGCGCCCGCGGGTTCCGGGACGACGCCGAGGGTTTCCGCGCCCAAGCGCATGGCCGCGCGCAGATCGTCGTCGCTGACCAGCACGAAGTCGTCGACGAGCGACCGCATCCGACGAAGGGACTCCGGCTCCGGGGTCTGGATCGAGATCCCGCCGGCGAACGAGTTCGCCCGGTCGACGGTGATCGATTCACCCGCCCGCCAGCTCCTCTCCATCGCCGGGGCCGACTCGGTCCCGACACCGACGATGCGGACGTCGGGCGAATGCGCCTTGAGCCAGAGCGCGACCCCGGCGATCAGCGCGCCGTCGCCGACCGGGAGGACTACCGTGTCGATCCGGCTCTCCCGCGCCAGTTCCAGGCCGATCGTGCCCGCACCCTCGGAGATCGCGGGCTCGCGGCCGTCGACCACGAAGACGCGATCCGGCGCTTCGGCGGCGAAGGCGGCAGCGGCGGCTTTCGCCTCGCCGTCGACCCGGCGCACCCGGGCGCCCAGTGCCTTCATCCGCCGGAGTTTGATCGGGGAGATGTCGGCGGGGACGAAAACCTCGGCCCGCAGGCCGCGTTTCCTGGCGGCGAAGGCGACGGCCTGCCCGAAGTTGCCGCTCGTGCCGCACACCATCGTGGTGCCCGGCTCCAGCCCGGCGGCGAAGTAGTCCGCGCCGCGGCCCTTGAAGCTGCGCAACGGATTCAGCGTCTCGACCTTCACCAGCACACGACGGCCGAGCCGTTCGTTCAGCTGTTCGTCGCTGTACTGCGGGGAGTTCAGGAAAACGGGATCGATCTTCTTCGCCGCCTCGGCGATGTGGTCCAGCTGCAGGTCGATGTCGGTCATGACGCTCAAACTAGGCGAGAAGCCGATCATGCCGATTGTAAATTTTCCCGTCCGTGTGCAAAAATCTTGCGTGCCTCTCGACAAGATCGACCACCTGCTGCTCGACCTCGTCCAGGTCGACGCGGCCCGCCCGCTGCACGATCTGGGTGACGCCGTCGGCCTTTCCCCGAGCGCGGTCCAGCGACGGCTGACCCGGCTGCGCGCGGCGGGCGTGATCCGCGCTCAGGTCGCCGTACTCGATCCGGAAGCGCTGAGCGCCGGGATGGCGTCGGTCATCCTGGTCGCGCTGACCGACGACGACGTGGAGCAGCACGACGCGTTCCGCGCGCGCATGCTGGCCGAACCGCGAGTCCAGCACTGCTACAGCATCGTCGGGCAGTGGGACTACGTCGTCGTCCTGCTCACGCCGGATCTCAAGGCGAGCCGGTACCTTTCCCGGAAACTGTTCACCGAGCACGTCAAACGGTTCGAGACCCTGCCTGCCTTCGACGTGGTCAAGTCGAGCCAGGCGGTCCCGGTTCCCGGCGTCAGCCGTGGATCCGGCCGGTGAGTTCGGCGAGCCGCGAGCCCGAACCGCTCCACCGCAGCGCGATGATCTCCGCCGCGATCGACACCGCGGTCTCCTCCGGCGTCCGCGCGCCGAGGTCGAGCCCGATCGGCGAGGCCAGCCGTCCGAGTTCCGCCTCGGTGACCCCGGCCTCGCGCAGCCGCGCGAACCGGTCGTCGTGGGTCTTGCGCGAGCCCATCGCGCCGACGTAGCCGACGTCGAGCCGCAACGCGACCTCCAGCAACGGCACGTCGAACTTCGGGTCGTGGGTGAGCACGGCGATCGCGGTCCGGCCGTCGGTCCGGCCCGCCTCGGCTTCGGCGTTCAGGTAGCGATGCGGCCAGTCGACGACGACCTCGTCCGCGTCGGGGAACCGGCTCTTCGTCGCGAACACGGGCCGCGCGTCGCAGACCGTGACCTGGTAGCCGAGGTACGCGCCCATTTTCGCCATCGCGGCGGCGAAGTCGATCGCGCCGAACACCAGCAGCCTCGCGGGCGGCTCGAAGGAGTTGACGAAGACCGTCATCCCTTCGCCGCGGCGCTGCCCGTCCGGCCCGTGGTGCAGCGTGCCGGTGCGGCCCGCCACGAGCATTCCGCGCGCGTCGTCGGCGACGGCGTCGTCCATCCGGGAGGAGCCGAGCGAACCGGCGACACGGTCCGGCCAGACGATCAGGTGCTCGCCGACCAGCCCTTCCCGTTCGTGCTCGATCACCGTCACCACGGCCACCGGCTGTCCACTGTGGACCGATTCGACGACGTCGCCGAGTTCCGGCATCGAGTCGCGATCGATGTGCTGGACGTAGATGTCGATGATCCCGCCGCAGGTCAGCCCGACCGCGAACGCGTCGTCGTCGGTGACGCCGTAGCGCTGCAACACCGGGGCACGGTCGGCGACCACCTGTCGCGCGAGTGCGTAGACGGCACCCTCGACGCAGCCGCCGGAGACGCTGCCGGTGACCGTGCCGTCCGGCGCGACGAGCATCGCCGCGCCCGGGCTCCGCGGCGCCGACGAGAACGTCGCCACCACCGTGCCGACCCCCACGGTCTCACCGGCCGCCCAGCGGCGGTGCAGTTCGTCCAGTACGTCACGCATCGGCGATCTCCACCAGCAGTCGTTCCAACGTGGCCAAGCTGTGCCCGGCGAGCAGCCGATCGAGGTACGGGAGCGCGGCCACGATGCCGGACTGCACGGGCGCGTAACCTGCCCGCCCCGCGTGCGGATTCACCCAGAATACGACGTGCGCGAGCCGTCGCAGCCTGGCGAGCTGCTCGCCGAGCATCCCGGGGTCGCCCCGCTCCCAGCCGTCGGAGAACACGGTGACCACGGAACGCCTGGCCACGCCGCGTTGTCCCCAGCGGTCGAGGAAGGCCCGCAGGGTCTCGCCGAGCCGGGTCCCGCCCGCGAAATCGGGGACGGCGGCGGCCGCGGCGAGCATCGCGTGCTCGGGATCGCGCAGGCGCAGCTGGCGGGACACCCTGGTGAGCCGGGTACCGAGGGTGAACACCTCGACCCGGCCGGGAGCGCGCCGGGTGACGACGTGCGCGAACCGCAGCAGGGCGTCGGCGTACGGGCCCATCGAGCCGGAGACGTCGATCAGGAAGACGAGACGGCGCGGTTTCGTGCTCCTCCGCCGGTACGCCAGGCGAACGGGCTCGCCGCCTCCGGCCAGCATCGCGCGGAGCGTGCGTGACGGATCGAGAGTGCCCCGCCGGGCGGCGCGGCGGCGCGGCGATGACCGCGGAGGGAGGGCCGGGCGGAGTTTCGCCAGCAGTTCCCGCAGGTGAGCGCGTTCGGCGATGGTCAGTTCGGCGAGGTCGCGGTGTCGCAGGATCTCGTCGTCACTCGCCGCCACGCGGAGCTGGTCGGGCTCCGCGCCGGACTCGCCCTGGCCCGGGGCCTGCGCGAGCGCGGCGATCCTGGCGCGCTTCGGGGGTGCCTCCCGGCCTCGCCGCCGGGGACCGGATTCCGCCTCGGTGAACCAGCTGTCGAACGCCGTGTCGTAGCGCGGGAGGTCGTCGGGGTCGGAGCACAGTGTCAGCCGTCCTGCCCAGTACAGCTGCTCGGAGTCGGCGAGGTCGACCTCGCCGACCGCCGCGAGGTACGCCTGGACTCGGTGTGCGTCGCACGGCAAACCGGCTTCGCGCAAAGCCTCCGCGAAGCCGACGAAACCCGCCAATGGATCGCTCACCCCTCCATTGTGCGCGCGTTTCGTCCTCTAGTTGCGGTAGTTGCGTGTGCAAGTACCGCAACTAGAGGACGAAACGCGGGGTCGGCGGCGGGCGAAGACGGGGGGTTTCTCGCGGAGGGGGCCGATGCCACCCATGAAGGCGCCCAGGCCGGTGAGCAGCGGAAACCGGTCCGAGATCCGGAGAACCAGGGGGATGGTCCGCTCGTTCAGCGTCCCGTCGAGGGCGGGCTCGATGAGCATCTTGTGTTCCCCCAGTTGCTGCTTCTGGGCGAGGGTGACGGCGACGTTCCGGCGGCGTTGCACGCGGCCGAGGTCCCGCGCGGTCAGCGTGCCACTCCGGAGCGGCGCGGCGAGGATCCGCGCGGCCGCCACGGCGTCCTGCACCGCGATGTTGACGCCCATCCCGCCGACCGGCGACATCGCGTGCGCGGCGTCGCCGATGCAGAGCACCCGTTCGGAGTACCAGTGCGGGAGTTTGGACATCCGGACCTTCAGCAGTTTGACGTCGTCCCAATCGCGGATCGCGGCGAGTTCACCCTGTCCCCAGCCGAACAGGGCGCCGATCCGCTCGCGGAACTTCTCGATGCCCTCGGCACGCAGCGCCTCGTCCTGGCCCTTCCTGATCAGGTACGAAGTCTGGTAGTAGTCGCCGCGGTCCATCGTCACGCCGGCGTGGCCGTTCGCGAAACAGCCGAACACCTGGGCTTCCTTACCCGTGTCTTCGAGTTTGGGCACGCGGACCCACCACACGTCCATCGGCACGTCGTACTCGTGCGGCACGAGCCCCGCTTCCGCGCGCACCAGGGAATCCCGGCCGTCGCAGCCGACCACCAGCGACGCGGCCAATTCCCGCTCCACCCCGTCGGAATCGAGGTAACGCACCCCGCCGCCCTGGCGCAGTCCGGTGACCTCGGCGCCCATCCGCAGGGTGAACGTCGATTCCTCGGCAGCCGCTTCGGCGAGCAGGTTCAGGAAGTCCCACTGCGGGACCATCGAGATGTACTTGTGCGGCCCGGGAACCCGGCTGAAATCGGCGGCGACGATCGTCTTGTCGCCGATCACCATCCGCATCTTCTCCAGCCGTTTCGACGGGAGTTCCGCAAACCGTTCGCCGAGCCCGAGTTCGTCGAGCAGCGTCAACGTCGGCGGATGCACCGTGTCACCACGGAAATCGCGGAAGAAGTCCTTGTGTTTTTCGAGAACGGTGACCTCGACCCCGGCTCGCGCCAACAGGAGTCCGAGCACCATCCCCGCCGGACCGCCCCCCACCACACAACACTGTGTACGTTCCATAATCGAGTTGTAGCGCGCCCGGCGGGCCGTCGCCAAGCTTTCGGCGCCGAAGAGGACCTAGGTCCTACCGGGAATCCTCGCTACGGTGACGCCATGTTCCCGTCCCGTGCCGTGCTCGCCACCCTGCTCGCCTGCGCCCTCGGCGCGGCCGCCGCCCCGGCCGCCTCGGCGACCCCGCCGCCCGCCCCGGTCCCGGTGGTGTTCGACGGCGACTCCGATTTCGCGGACATCGCGACACTCGCGTATCTGTGCCAGGCCCACAAACACCGCCGCGTCGATCTGCGCGCCGTCACCGTCACCAACAACGGCGCGGGAATTCCCGGACGCGCGCTGACCCACGTGCGGACGACACTCGGGAAGTGCGGACTCTCCGGCATTCCGGTCGCGGACGGATCCGACACCGGCGTGAACCCGATGCCCGCCGACAGCCGTGCGTGGACCGAGAGCATCCTCAACGGCGCACTCGGTGACGCGGGGGTTTCGCACCGTCCGTCGCGGGTCCGGGCGTCGGCGCTGCTCGCCGCGACGGTACTCAAGTCGGCGAAGCCAGTCGTTGTGATCGCGACCGGTCCGCTCACGAATGTCGCGAAGGCCATGGCCGTTCCCGGTGTGGCGCAGCGGATTTCACGGCTTTCGGTGATGGGCGGTGCCTTCGACGTCCCCGGCAACGTGTTCGGCCCGGACGCGGGGAAGTTCGACGGAACCCAGGAAGTCAACATGTGGCTCGACCCCGCTTCGGCGGACAAGGTCTTCGCCGGGATCCGCCGCGTCGACATCGTTCCGCTGGATGCCACGAACGACGTCCCCATCACACCGTCCTATGTGGAGCGATTGGGCCGCGAAGCCCGGACCGCGGAGGCGAAGCTGGTGCACTCCATCGTCACCCAGCCCGATCTCGTCCCGTACGTCCAGGACGGGACCGCGTTCTGGTGGGACACGCTCGTCTCGTCCGAGGTGTTCGACGCCGTGAGCCCGGTGAAGCTGCGGCAGGCGAAGGTCGACGTAAGGCAGGACGGCGCCGCGGCGGGCCGTACTTACGTGACGCCGGAGGGAACTTCGCAGAACGTCGGCTACGACGCCGATCCCGTGGCTTACGAGAACGGCTTCCTGAAGATGCTGAACGGTCAGGTCGTGACGCGCAGTCCGGCGATGAGGACCCCGACCATCCGGCGCGCGTCGTAGCGGGGATCGCTGTCGGCGCCGATGCAGAGATTCCCGACGCCTCGCATGACTTCGATCGCCTGCAGATCGGAGCGGATCTCGCCGGATTCGGCCGAGGCGTCGAGCAACGTCGTGCACGCGGGCAGGAGCCTGTCGAGGAAGTAGGCGTGCAACGGCTCGAAGCCGGTGTTGTCCGACTGGAACGCGGCGGCGAGGCCATGTTTGGTGACCAGGAAATCGACGAAGAGGCCGATCCAGCGTCGCAACGCCTCGTACGGGGAATCGCTCGACGCCAGTAGCTCCGGCCCGGCCTCGGCGCAGGCGTCGACCTGGTGCCGGTAGACGGCGATGATGAGATCCGCCCTGGTCGGGAAGTGCCGGTAAATGGTGCCCATCCCGACGCCCGCCTTGGCCGCGATGTCGCGGACCGGCGCCTCGACGCCCGAGGTGACGAAAACGGCGGCGGCCGCGTCGAGCAGGGTCTTCTCGTTGCGCCGGGCGTCCGCGCGTTTGGATTTGGCGCCTTCTTCACTCACCACGCGGCATCCTCCACCATGCTTGCCAAGCGGAACAGTGTTCCATATCGTTAGCGGAGCAACGTTCCGCTTGCTCATCCTGCCATGGAGGACACCGTCATGCAGTACCGCACCTTGGGCCGGACCGGCGTGCAGGTCAGTACCCTCGCGCTCGGCGCGATGAACTTCGGCGCGATCGGGCGCACCACCCAGGACGAGGCCACCGCCATCGTCGACGCCGCCCTCGAAGGCGGGATCAACCTCGTCGACACCGCCGACCTGTACAGCGCCGGCGAGTCGGAGAAAATGGTCGGCAGAGCCATCACCGGACGCCGCGAGGACATCGTGCTTGCCACGAAGGCGACCATGCCGATGGGCGGCGACCGCAACCATCAGGGCGCTTCACGGCGCTGGCTGGTCACCGAACTGGACAACAGCCTGCGCCGCCTCGGCGTCGACCACGTCGACCTCTACCAGATCCACCGCTGGGACCCGAAGACCAGCGACGAGGAGACCCTTTCGGCGCTGACCGATCTCCAGCACGCGGGGAAGATCCGCTACTTCGGTTCGTCGACGTTCCCCGCCTACCGCGTCGTGCGGGCACAGTGGGCCGCCCGCGAACACCGCCTGAGCCGGTACGTCACCGAGCAGCCCAGCTACTCGATCCTGCAGCGCGGCATCGAAACGCATGTGCTGCCCGTGACCGAGGAATACGGGCTGGGCGTGCTGGCGTGGAGCCCGCTCGCCTCGGGCTGGCTTTCGGGCGCGGTCCGCGCGGGGCAGGAGATCACCACCAACCGCTCGAAGGTCCGGCCGCAGCGCTTCGACCTGGCCATCCCGGCGAACCGGGCCCGGCTCGAAGCCGTCGAACGGCTGGCCAAGGTCGCCGACGAGGCCGGTCTGACGCTGATCCAGCTCGCGCTCGGCTTCGTGACCGCGCATCCGGCCGTGACCAGCGCGATCATCGGGCCGCGCACCCTGGAGCACCTGGAATCCCAGCTCGCCGCCGCGGACACGGTGCTGCCGTCCGACGTCCTCGACGCGATCGACGAGATCGTCGCTCCCGGTGTGGACCTCGCCCCGGACGAAAAGATGGATACCCCGCCGTCGCTGCTCGACCCGGCACTACGGCGGCGCTGACCAGGTCAGGTGAGCAGTTTGTCCAGCTTGGCGCGGACCCGGTCGAGGTCTTCGCTGTACTTGAGCACCGCACCGAGCGTCCGCGCCGCCGCCGCGGCGTCCAGTTCGGACACTTCCAGCGCTAGGAGCGCCTGAGCCCAGTCGAGGGATTCCGCCACCCCGGGTGGTTTCAGCAGTTCCATCGCCCGGAGCCGGTGCACCGCGTTCGCGACCTGCGCCGCGAGCCCTTCGCCGAGGTTCGGGATCCTGCGTCGCAGGATCTCGATCTCACGGCCGAGGTCCGGATGTTCGAGCCAGTGGTAAAGACAACGGCGCTTGAGCGCGTCGTGAACTTCCCGGGTCCGGTTCGAGGTCAGCACCACGAGCGGCGGATGCTCGGCGCGCACCTCGCCGAACTCGGGAATGGTGACGGCGTTCTCGTCGAGGAGTTGCAGCAGGAACGCCTCGAACTCGTCGTCGGCGCGGTCGATCTCGTCGACCAGCAGCACGCACGGCGCGATCTGCAACGCCTTCAGCAGTGGCCGGGAGAGCAGGAATCGTTCGGTGTAAAGGGACTGCTCGGCGGCCTCGACGTCGAGGCCGCCGTCACCGGCGGCTTCGAGCGCCCGCAGATGCAGCAACTGGCGGGGGAAGTCCCACTCGTACAACGCCTGGGCGGCGTCGATGCCTTCGTGGCACTGAAGCCGGATGAGTGGCATGCCGAGTGCTTCGGCCAGTCCCAAGGCGAGTGAGGTCTTGCCGGTGCCCGGTTCGCCCTCGCAGAACAACGGGCGGCCGAGCCGCAGGGCAAGGAATCCGGCCGTGGCGATGCCGTCGTCGGCGAGGTAGCCGACCGCTTCGAGGGCTTCGGCCAGTTTCTCCGGCGATTCGACGGTCACTTCCCGATCGTAAGCCTCGGAGAGTGCGAGATCAGCCTGGAAGATCCTCGCGGCGGTCCACGTCGTGCCCGGTGCCGAGGTCGCCGCATTCGACGAGCCGCAGTTCCGGGCGTCCCTTCAGCCAGTCGCGTGCGCCCTTGTCCCCGGACGTGCCCGCCGCGATCTCCGGCCACCAACGGCGGCCGAGCACGACGGGATGGCCGGGGACGCCGTCGTAGGCCGCCCGCGCGACGGTGTCCTCGTCGGCCTTGTCCGCGACCCGGTGCACCACTCCGGCACTGACGCCGGGCAGATCCACGAGATGCACGACGGCGGCTTCCGCGGCAGTGGTTTCCAGTGCCCTCAGGCCCGCGCGCAGTGACGCGCCCAGGCCGGATTCCCAGTCCTCGGCCACGACTGCGGCCTCGGAGTCGGGCAGGAGCGCGCGGACTTCCTCGGCCGAGGCGCCCAGCACCACCCGGACCGGTGCGCAACCGGCGTCGGTGAGCACTCGCAGCGCGCGGACGACGAACGGCTCACCGTCGAGGACGGCCAGTGCCTTCGGCCCGCCGAACCGGCGGCCGGCCCCGGCCGCGAGCAGCAGCCCGGCGGTCTCAGCCATGCCCTGCCTTGGTCGGCGGCGCGGAGGCCAGGTCGGTCTCGATGGCTTTCGCCGCGTTGAGCAGCGACGGCAGCAGTTCCTGCTCGACCGACTCGGGCGTCGTGCGGCTGGCGTGGGTGGAGAGGTTGACCGCGGCCACGACCTTGCCACGCCGGTCCCGGATCGGCGCGGCGATGGAGCGGAGGCCCTCTTCGAGCTCCTGGTCGACCATCGCGTACCCCTGCCGGTAGACCCGCTCGAGTTCGGCGATCAGGTCTTTTCGCCTGGTCAGCGTGCGCGCGGTCAGTTTCTCGAGTTTGGCCGCGTCGAAGTAGCCGTGCAGGTCGTCACCTTCGAGGTCGGCCAGCAGGACGTGCCCCATCGACGTCGCGTGGGCCGGGAAGCGGGTGCCGACGTTGATGCTGACGGTCATGATCCGCGAAACGGCTACGCGCGCGACGTAAACGATGTCCAGGCCTTCGAGCACCGACACCGAACTCGACTCGTGTACCTCGGCGGACAGCCGTTCCAGATGCGGCTGGGCGACCTCGGGCAGCGACAGGCTCGACAGATATGAGTAGCCGAGTTCGAGGACCCGCGCGGTGAGCGAGAAGTATTTGCCGTCCGTGCGCACGTACCCCAGGTCGACGAGGGTGAGCAGGAACCGGCGGGCGGCCGCCCTGGTCAGCCCGGTGGAGCGGGCGACGTCGCTCAGCGTGAGTTCCGCCGCGTCCGCGTTGAACGCCTTGATCACCGCCAGTCCGCGTTCCAGCGACTGGACATGATGCGCTCCGCGCTCGGTCACCTCGCCTTCGTCCATACGAGAACCCTAACCGTCACCCTCTTCCTGAGCGGCAGGCTCACCGAGTTCGGCCAGCACCCGCTGGGCGACGGCGAACGCCGCGTTGGCGGCCGGGGCACCCGCGTAGACGGCGGTGTGCAGCAGGACCTCGGAGATCTCCTGCGCGCTGAGTCCATTGTGGACGGCGGCCCGGACGTGCATGGCGAGTTCGTCGTGTGCGTGCAGCGCGGTGAGCGCGGCCAGGGTGACGCAACTGCGGGTCTTGCGGTCGAGTCCGTCGCGGGACCAGACCGACCCCCACGCGCCCCGGGTGATGTAGTCCTGGAACGGGCGGCTGAACTCGGTGGTGCGGGCCACCGCGCGATCGACGTGCGCGTCGCCGAGGACTTCGCGGCGCACCCGCATCCCGGTCTCATAGGGGTCTTCGCTCATCGGGCCACCTCCAGGTGTTCGAGGATCAGCGCGGTGAACCGCTCCGGCTGTTCGAAGTTCCCCAGATGAGCGGCGCCTTCGACGACCTCGAGCCGCGCGTCCGGTATGCCGCCCGCGATCACTTCGGCGTGCTCGACCGGGGTGGCCGGATCTTCGGCCCCGGCGATGACCAGGGTCCGCGCCGCGATCTTGGGCAGATCGCCGACGAGGTCCATCCGTTCGATGGCCTGGCAGGACGCCGCGTATCCCTCGGCGGGGACACTCGCGATCATCTCGCGCAAGAACCTCGCCTGGTCGGGACGGGCGGCGGCGTAACCGGCGGTCACCCAGCGGCCGACCCCGGATTCGGCGACGGATCCGGTGCCGTTCTCCCGGACCGCCCTCGCCCTGTCCGCCCACCTCTCCGGCGGCCCAAGTTTCGCGGACGTGCAGCACAGCGTGAGGCTCTTGATCCGGTCCGGCGCGTTCACGCCCAGCCACATCCCGGTCATCCCACCGAGCGAGAGCCCGACGAAATGAGCGCTTCCGACGCCTTGCTCGTCGAGCAGCGCGAGCAGGTCGCCGCCGAGGTCCTCGAGCGCGTACGGCCCGGGCGGGACCGGAGAGGCGCCGTGCCCGCGGGTGTCGTAGCGGATCACCCGGAAACCCTGCTCCACCAAGGGTTTCATCTGCGGTTCCCACATGCGGTGGTCACTGCCGAGCGACCCGCTGAACACCACGACGGGACCGTCCACGGGTCCTTCCGCGATGCTGTGCACCTTCACCGGCTCAGACATCGAAGAACACCGTTTCCCCTCGGCCCTGCAACCGGATGTCGAACCGGTAGCCGTCGCCTGTCTTGGTGGCGATCAGCGTGCTCCGGCGTGCTTCCGGGACCGAGGCGAGCACCGGATCTTCGGAGTTGTCGTTGTCCTCGAAGTAGATCCGGGTGACGACGCGGTGCAGGAGACCGCGCGCGAGCACCGAGACGTCGATGTGCGGCGCCTGCGTGCTGCCCGCCGGACCGGGCAGTACGCCGGGCATGATCGTCCGGATCTCGTAGTTCCCGCCCGGATCGGTCGGGCAGCGCCCGAAGCCCCGGAACCCGCTCGCGACGGCTCCGCGCGGGTCGTCGGGGTGGTTGAACCGGCCGTCGGCGTCGGCCTGCCAGGTTTCGATCATCGCGTCCGGGACAGGGTCACCCGCGCCGTCGAGGACCCTGCCGTGGATGCGGATCGCGGCCGGTTCGTCCGCCGGGACGACGTCCGGCCCGTCGGGCCACGGCAGGCCGATGGACAGGTAGGGGCCGACGGTCTGGGAAGGCGTCGTCTCCGGCATCAGTGCTCGTCCTCCTCGTCCTCGAAGACCGACGCCTCGCGGCCACGCACGACGATGTCGAACTGAAAGGCCAGCGCCCACTCGGCTTCGGTGCGGTCGAGGTCGAAGCGCGCGATCATCCGCTGCCGCGCCTTCTCGTCCGGGATGGAGTTGAAGATCGGGTCCTGCGAGAACAGCGGGTCTTCCGGGAAGTACATCTGCGTGACCAGCCGCTGGGTGAACGCGCTGCCGAAGACGGAGAAGTGGATGTGCGCCGGCCGCCAGGCGTTGTCGTGGTTCTTCCACGGGTACGCGCCCGGTTTGACGGTGGTGAAGGTGTAGCGTCCCTCGCCGTCGGTCAGTGTCCGGCCCGCTCCGTCGAAGTTGGGGTCCACCGGCGACGGCCACCGGTCTCCGGTGTGCCGGTACCGGCCACCCGCGTTCGCCTGCCAGATCTCCACGAGCGAATCCCGGATCGGCCGCCCGTCGCCGTCGAGCAGCCGTCCGGTGACGATGATCCGCTGTCCCTGCGGCTCGCCCGCGTGCCCCTTGGTGAGGTCGTTGTCGAACTCGCCGATCCGCCCCGGCCCCAGCGCCGGCCCGGTGACCTCGGTCAGCAGGTGCGGGAGCACGATCAGCGGTTCCTGGGGGTGGCGCAGCGCCGTCGACCGGTACCCGGCGTAGTCGAGCGGCGGATGCGTTCCCTCCGGGTCGCGCCGGTAGCTCGGGAGCCTCAGTTCTGCGGGTGCGGACATGTCGTGTGCCTCCTCCAGGCGCCGGTCAGTGAGCTTCGAGGACGACGGCCAGCCCCTGGCCGACGCCGATGCAGATGGCCGCCAGCCCCCACCGGCCGCCGGTGCGGCGCAGGTGGTGGGCGAGCGTGCCGAGGATCCGGCCGCCGGAGGCGCCCAGCGGATGCCCGATCGCGATCGCGCCACCGTTCACGTTCACGATTTCCGGGTCGAGCTTCGACCAGTCGCGCAGACAGGCCAGTGATTGCGCGGCGAAGGCCTCGTTCAGTTCCACCGCCGCCAGGTCGTCCCAGCCGATCCCGGCGCGCTCCAAGGCGATCTCGGCCGCGCGGACCGGGCCGATGCCGAAGACGTCGGGATCGACGCCCGCCGCGCCCCGGCCCGCGATCCTGGCCAGCGGCGCCTTTCCCAGCTGCTTCCCGGCGGCCTCGTCACCGAGCAGCAACGCGGACGCGCCGTCGTTCAGCGGCGACGCGTTCGCGGCCGTGACCGTCCCTTGTGGACGGAACACGGGCTTGAGCTTCGCCAGCTTCTCCAAGCTGGAGTCCGGCCGGATGCCTTCGTCACGGGTGAGTTCGACGCCCGCGACCGGGACGACGTGGTCGTCGTAGAACCCCTCGTCCCAGGCGCGGGCGGCGTTGACGTGGCTGCGGACGGCGAACGCGTCCTGCTCGTCGCGGCCGATGCCGTAGCGCTCGGCGAGCTGCTCGGTGGACTCGCCGAGGGAAACCGTCCACTGCTCGGGCATCTTCGGGTTGACCATGCGCCAGCCCAGCGCGGTGGAGTGCAACGTCTGGTTGCCGGCGGGGAAGGCCTTCTCCGGCTTCTGCATGACCAACGGCGAACGGCTCATCGACTCGACCCCGCCCGCGACGGCGAGCGAAGCGTCACCGACCTGGATCGACCGGCTCGCCTGCATGACCGCGTCGAGACCGGAACCGCACAGCCGGTTCACGGTCGCGCCGGGGACGGTCGTCGGCCAGCCCGCCAGCAACGCCGCCATCCGCGCGACGTTGCGGTTGTCCTCGCCCGCGCCGTTGGCGTCGCCGAGCACGACCTCGTCCACGGTGGCCGGGTCGAGGTCGTTGCGCTCACCCAGGGCCCGCAGCACGGTGGCGGCGAGGTCGTCCGGCCGGACCCCGGACAGGGCGCCGCCGTACTTGCCGAACGGGGTACGGATGGCGTCGAACAGGAAGACGTCGGTCATGCGCTCGCCCTTTTGAGGTCTCGGAGGATGCGGAGTTCCGCCTCGGTCGGCGCCGGGGTGGTTCCGGCGTCGCCCGCCACTTTCAGTTTCCACCCTGTCGCCTCGACGACCTGATCGACTTCGATTCCGGGATGCAGTTCGGTGAGCGTGAGCTCGGCGGTCTCCGGGTCGGGCCGCATCAGGCCGAGGTCGGTGACCACCAGCGTCGGCCCGGCGCCGGGGAGCCCGAGCCGCTCGCGGTCGCCCTTGCCGGTGCCGTGGCCGAACGACGTCACGAAGTCGACCTTCTCGACGAACGTGCGGGTGCTCTGCCGCAGCACCACGAACACCTCGCGGCAGGACGCGGCGATCTCCGGTGCCCCGCCCGCCCCTGGCAGCCGCACCTTGGGGTTGGCGTAGTCCGGGCCGATGACGGTGGTGTTGATGTTGCCGAACTTGTCCAGCTGGGCGGCGCCGAGGAAGCCGACGTCGATCCGGCCGGGCTGGAGCCAGTAGTTGAAGACCTCGGGAACGCTGACCACGGCGTCCGCGGTGTCGGCGAGTTCGCCGTCGCCGATGGACAACGGGAGCCGGCTCGGTTTGGCGCCGAGGCAACCGGATTCGTAGATCAGCGTGAGGTTCGGCGCGTGCCCGCGGCGGGCGAGGTTGGCCGCCGTACTGGGCAGGCCGATGCCCACGAAACAGGACATCCCGTCACCGAGCGCGCGAGCGGCGGCGACGCTCATCATCTCGTCGGAGGTGTACTCGGTCATGCCTTCACTCCAGTCAGCTCGTCGAGCCAGCGGGTGAAGCTCTCCCTGTCCCGGCCGATCGCGTCCCATGCCTGGTAGGCGTCGTTGTCCCGTTCGTAGTACCCCGCCGCGTACGACGGCCTCGCGCCGCCGGGAACCTCGGCGACGGCCGTGACCGCCCACGACGGCAGCACGATCGCGCCCGGCCGGGGCTCCAGTGCGTCCACGACCTCCTCGACGGTGACGAGCGATCGCTTCGCCGCCAGCACCGCCTCCTTCTGCACACCCGTGATGCCCCAGATCTGGACGTTGCCGGACCGGTCGGCGCGCTGGGCGTGGACGATCGTCACGTCCGGGTTGAGCGCGGGGACGGCCGCGAGCTGCTCACCGGTGAAGGGACAGGTGATGGGCTTGATCGTGGCCGTCTTGGCGGGGAGATCGGTGCCGGTGTAGCCGCGCAGCACGGCGAACGGCAGCCCCGACGCACCGGCGACGTACCGATTCGCCATGCCCGCGTGGCTGTGTTCCTCTATCTCCAGTGGCACCGGCCACGCGTGCTGGACCGCGTCGCGGAAACGATGCAGCGAGCCCACACCGGGATTGCCGCCCCAGGAAAAGATCAGCTTGCTCGCGCAGCCCGCGCCGATGAGCTGGTCGTAGACGATGTCCGGGGTCATACGGACCAGCGTCAGGCCGGTGCGGCGCTGACGGATGATCTCCTGGCCCGCGGCTACGGGGATGAGGTGCGTGAAGCCCTCGAGCGCGACAGTGTCCCCGTCGCGCACCAGCCGTGCCACGGCCTCCTTCAACGACAGCAGCTCCGCCATCCCCACTCCCGGCTTGTTCGTATCGCGCACACATGTTCTTCATATGAACATAGCACAGCGGAGCCAGTCGGGCACTCCTTCTTTGAGCCGGCTGCGTGAAGGTGCCGGTCGCGACACTTGCCCGCTTGAAGTACGTGAAGGCCCCCTTCCTACGCCTAGCGCCAGGGCCTCGGCAAAGGTGAGGTCTTGCCGGTCAGGCGGCTGTGCCCCCATTCCTCCATCGTCGCGCGATCACACCGGTCGCGAAGCTTGATCAACAGAGGTTCAGAGACATGCCCCCTCCGGCACACGCCCGAGTGGGAAAATTCCGGACGTTGAACGCCCCAAATCCTCCCCGCTCGGCCTTGCGGGCGCCAGCGATGCCAAGCCCGGACTCCCACCAGCAGCTCTGTTGCGGACACCAATCACCCCCACCGACACGGCATGAAGGCCTCCTTGAGGGACCCAGAGTCCCTCAAGGAGGCCTTCACAGACCACAGGACCTGCCGTGGTCGTACACCGTCATCCCGACCCGGCGGTCCTTGAGCCTGGGAACGTTCGCGTCCTTGACGATGCCGGTGACCACGGCGACCGGGCCGCCGACCACCAGGCAGTCGACGATCCCCTGGAAGTAGCCGGAGAAGCCCTCGCCGACGTGGCTCACCCGGAACGTCCCGCGACTGTTCGGATAGAGGCCGTGGGCGTCGAAGGCGAACCGGACGTCGTCGCCACCCTTCCGCAGCATCTTGGCGCTGCCGACCAGACTCGGTTCGGCCGGCTTCCCGCCGCCCTCCTCCGCACCCGATGCCGGACCGGCGGCGGCGAGAGTCGCGGCGAGGACCATCGCGGCACCGACGGCCGCCAGTGCTCGTGATCGTTTCATTTTCACCCCTGGTATCCCCTGGTCGCGGAACTTTTCCGCACTTACCACGGTCCCGGGAGGCCCGACGGTGAAGACTCCCCCGCACAGGGGAAGCGCCTCCCTCATCACGGGGATTCTCACGGTTGGGATACCAACTGCCGCACACTAGGCTGAGGAAGTGACCTCGACGACCGCGGTGACCCGGTGGATTCCCGACGAAGCGCTGAAAGTGCTCGCCGAAGCCGGGGAGGTGAAACTGTCGCGCGCCGACCGGCCGTTGACGCCGGAAGAGCTCCGCGAGTTCGTCAAAGGCGCCTCCGCGGTCGTCGGCATGCTGCACGACCGGATAGACGGCGTGGTCGCCGACGCGGCCGGGCCGGGACTGAAGGTCGTGGCGAACGTGGCCGTCGGCTACGACAACATCGACGTCCCGGCGCTGGCCGAACGCGGGATCACCGTCACCAACACCCCCGGCGTACTCACCGACGCCACCGCGGATCTGGCGTTCGGGCTGATCCTCGCGGTCACGCGACGCCTCGGCGAGGGCGAACGGGTGATCCGCTCGCGCACTCCGTGGTCGTTCCACCTCGGTTTCCTGCTCGGTTCCGGACTGCAGGACAAGACGCTCGGAATCGTCGGGCTCGGCCAGATCGGGCAGGCGGTCGCGCGGCGGGCACTCGGGTTCGGCATGCGGATTGTCTACACAGGACGGTCGCGGGCCGCCGAAGACGTCGAGAAGACCTTGGGCGCGAAGTACGTGTCCCGCAACGAACTGCTGGAAAGCTCCGATGTCGTTTCCCTGCACTGCCCCCTGACGCCGGAGACCCGGCACCTCATCGACGCGGGCGCGCTGAAGTCGATGAGGCCGGGCGCGTACCTGATCAACACCACGCGCGGTCGGGTCGTCCACGAGGCGGCGCTGGCGGACGCGCTCGAAGCAGGCGAGATCGCCGGAGCGGGGCTCGACGTGTTCGAGGCCGAACCCGAGGTCGAGCCACGCCTGCTCGCCCGCGAAAACGTCGTCTTGACGCCCCACCTCGGATCGGCGACGGTCGAGACCCGTACCGCCATGGCCGTGCTCGCGGCCGAAAACGTCGCGTCGGTGCTCACCGGCGGAAACCCGCTGACGGAGGTTCGTCCATGACTCGTGTGGTCATCGCGCCCGACAAGTTCAAGGGAAGCCTGACCGCGGTCGAGGCCGCGGAGGCGATCGCCCACGGCGTCCGCGACGCACTGCCCGAGGCCGAGGTTTCCTCCTGTCCGGTCGCCGACGGCGGCGAGGGAACGCTCGACGTCCTCGTCGCGGCGGGTGGCCGCCTCGTGGAACTCCCGGTCCGGGGGCCGCTCGAGGACACCGTCGACGCCCGCTACGTGCTGCTCGACGGGACGGCCTACATCGAGTCGGCCCGCGCGTGCGGAATCGAGTTCGTGGAGCCGAGCCCGGAAGTGGCGCTGGCCGCGCACACCTGGGGCGTCGGCGAACTCCTCGCGCACGCGCTCGACAACGGCGCGCGGCGGCTGGTGCTGACCGTCGGCGGAACCGCGAGCACCGACGGCGGCGCCGGGATGCTGGCGGCGCTGGGCGCCGGGGTGTTCGACGCGTTCGGCGCACCCGTCGGACTCGGTGGCGGCACGCTGAGCCGCGTCGCCTCGGCCGAACTCGGCCCGGCACGCGAACGGCTCGGGGACGTGACGGTCGCCGTCGCCACGGACGTGACGAACCCGCTGCTCGGATCGCGTGGCGCGGCCGCGATCTTCGGTCCCCAGAAGGGTGCGGGCCCGCACGAGATCGAGCGGCTGGACGAGTCCTTGGCCCGCTGGGCGCAAGCGTTGCGGAACGCCGGGACTCCCGACGTTTCCGACATCCCCGGAGCGGGAGCGGGCGGCGGGGTCGCCGCCGGTGCGATCGCGGGACTCGGCGCGACGGTCGAATCGGGCTTCCAGCTCATCGCCGGGCTCACCGGGGTCGCCGACGCCATCGAACGCGCCGACCTCGTCATCACCGGTGAGGGCTCACTGGACGAGCAGAGTCTCGACGGCAAGGCCCCGGCCGGCATCGCGGCCCGCGCGCGGGAGCACGCGGTGCCACTGATGGTGCTTGCCGGGCGGATTCAGCTGGACGAGAGCCAGCTCGCCGGCCTCGGAGTCGTGGGCAGCGCCGCCCTGATCGACCACGCGCCTTCGCTCGACCACGCGCGTGCGCACGCCGCAGAGCTTCTGCGCGAGCGGGCCGGCGAACTGGTCCGTGCCTGGTCCCGGATTTGAAAGCCTGAACTCGCCGGGCTCAGCTGCCGGACTGGGGCTGAGCCTGCGGGAGTACGGCGAAGGCGACTTCGCCGGTCTCGTCCTGCTGAACGTCGAGCACCTTGTCGTCGAGCAATGCGGCCGCTTCGGGTTCCAAGTACACCTTCGGGCCGCCGTCGGCGCCGACCACCTTGTCGCCGCTCTCCGGCTCGGGGGCGACGGAAACCGCGAGCTGGGGACTGTCTCCCTGCTGGGAATGCATCGCGAACCGCAGCCCGCCTCCGTCTTGCCCGTCTTCCTGCCCGGTCAGTGCGGTGATCGCCTCAGCGGCGGCTTCGGTGACTGTAAGCATCTCTGCCTTTCCTTCGGCGCGTCTTGCACTGGCGGACCACGCCAGGGGTCGCGGCATGGCCTGCCACCTGGGTGAAGATCATTTTTCGCCCACGTCCGGCTCCTCTTCGGCCAGCCGCATGGCGTGGGATTCCCCTTCGCGGACCTCCGCGGGCGTGGTCCCGAACCGGTCGGCCCCACTCCAGTGTTCAGGCGGCTCAACGCCTTCCTCGAGCGGATCGACACTGAGTTCGTCCTCGTCGAGCGCCTCACTGGGAGGCAACGTTTCCGGCTCTGCGGTCTCGCGGTCACTCATCGGCCGCTCCCTCCTCATCGGACGTCGGCCGGGTCGTGCTGTATTCGCCCGGCCCCTGTGGCCTACCCGATGACTTCGGCGGCCAAACGACGGCACTGTCGCCGGGATCACAGGCCCCAGCGGGTTTACCGGCTTCACAAGTTTGTGAAACGAGGAGTAGCGTCGTCGTCATGACCACCACCAGGTGGGCGCCAGGACACCGGATCATCCGGCGCGCGCCGGAACGGCACCACGAACTCGGCCACCATGCCGCTTGGTACGTCGTCGCCGGTGTCGTCGCAACCGGCCTGCAGGCGGTGCTCTTCCTCCTCCTGCAACCGGTCCTCGGACCTCAGGTGGCCAACCTGGTCGCGCTCGCGGTCACGACCGTCGGGAACACCGAGTTCCACCGCCAGGTCACCTTCGCCACCCGGAAGAGTCATGCGGGCAGGCGGCACTTCCAGGACCTGGTGACGTTCGCCTTTTACGCCGCGTACGGTTCGATCGTGCTCGCGTCCCTCGATGCGGTGATCACCGAGCCGACCGCGTTGGAGCAAACGGGTGCCCTGCTCGCGGCCAGCGTCGTAGGCGGCATCGCGCGCTTCGCGGTCCTTCGCTGGTGGGTCTTCGCGCGCCGGAATGCGTAGGCGCTACTCGGCCGCATCCGCCCGTGCCGTCAGGAACCGCCTGGGCGCGAGCAGACTTACTCCAGCAGCGCCTACTGTTCGTCGCGTGGCAGAGATCAACGGACCGCACGAAGGCGGTTCGGAACCCGACTACCGATTCACGCTCGCCAACGAACGGACCTTCCTCGCCTGGCTTCGGACGGCGCTGGGCCTGCTCGCCGGCGGCGTCGCCGTGCACCAGCTGGTCCCCGACCCGACCGCGCTGAGCACCGTCCTCGCGAGTCTCTGCGTCGTACTGGCCGCCGTGCTCGCGGCGAGCGCGTATCCGCGCTGGCGGCGAGTGCAGTCGGCGATGCGTGCGGGGCGGCCGCTACCGAAGAGCGGGATGCTGGTCTTACTGACGGCCGGGATCTTCGCGATCACCCTGACCGCCGCGGCACTGATGGTCCTCTCGTGAGTTCGGGCAATCACGGAGCGCAAGCGGAACGGACGGGACTGGCCTGGCGCCGGACCGCGCTCGCGGCTACTGCCTGCACACTCCTGCTCCTGCACCTGGCCGCCCGGCGAGGCTGGGGGACGACGGTCATCCCGGTCGTGTTCGCAGGCGCCATGGTGATCACTTTGGTCGTCATCGGTTCGCTTCGTGAACGGGTACTGCGCAGGGCGGAAACCCCGAAACCTCTTAACCCCGCCTTCGCCGTCACCGCGTCTGCACTCGTCGTAGCGACGGCGGCCGCTTTGATCGCGGTGCGCTAAAGGCCGCACACATCCTGCGATCACGACCCGCGTTTTTCCTGACGCGGAGTCTCGGTTGTGTTAAGCCGACTCCGGCGAATGGGCTATCTCTAGTTGAAATCTTTACTGCCGTTCGATCGACGCCTACGATTACGCTGCGTCGCAACGGCGGTGGATGGATCTGATCTTACGGAGTATCCGCCGCCCTCAATCGTTACGGATTGTTGACCCCTCGACAGCGACGGTCACAGGGTCGGCCGGGGAGGACGACCATGCAGACACTTTCCAGCGCGTCCAGAACCGTTACCCCCGATGCGGTCCCCGGGTACACGACTCCGGAGAACCTGCCTCGACCGGGCGGACGGCTGACGAAGGAGGACCTCGATCCCCTCGTCAAGGACGCGGGTGACGGGAATCCCGCCGCCGTTCAATCGCTGCTGCGGATGATCGGGCCCGTCGTGGTCCGCTACTGCCGCGCCAGAATGGGCGGCCGCGACCTGTCCTACCTGTCGGCGGACGACGTCGCGCAGGAAGTGTGCATGGCCGTGCTGAAAGCACTGCCCGGCTACCAGGATCGCGGCGGTTCGTTCCTCTATCTCGTGCACGCGATCGCGGCCAACAAGGTCGCCGACGCCTATCGCGCGGTCTCCCGCGACCGGTCGGAGCCGGTGCCCGAACTGCCGGAACGACCCATCGGCGACAACGAGCCCGAAACGCACGCCCTGCATCTCGACCTCGGTGCCCGGCTCAACCGCCTGCTCTCCACTCTTCCGCGAGTGCAGCAGGAGATCCTCGCCCTCCGTATCTCCGTCGGCCTCTCCGCCGCCGAAACCGCCGAGGCGCTCGGGATCTCCGCCGGCAACGTGCGCGTGACGCAGCACCGCGCATTGGCCCGCCTGCGGACGATGGTCAAGCAGGACGAATTCTGAGCTTTCTTCCCCCTGCCACAGGTCGTTGATCGGCGGTTCGCAGGCGCCCGGTCCCCGAGCCCGCCCACTTCTTCCGTCTCCGGTTCCGGCCGGGGGTGGATGAGCCAGGCCCCCTTCCTTGCTGGGCGCGGGTGGGCAACCGCGCGACAGGACCACATGGCTCACGAGAGGCGATAAGCCCGCCGCGCGGTCCCCTCGAAGAATTCCCACCGCTCCGCGTCGCTCAACGAGCCGGTCAGCGAGAACGCCGTGTCGACGACGACCTCGTACGCGGCCGCGAGTTCGCAGACCGGCCAGTCGGAGCCGAACATCAGCCGCGAAGCCCCGAAGGACTCCAGCACGTGTTCGGCCCAGCGCGCCAGATGTCCGGCCTTCCACTGTGCCCAGTCGGCCTCGGTCACCAGCCCCGAAAGCTTGCAGTACACGTTGTCCAGCTCTCCCAACGCCGCGACACCGTCCGCCCACGGCTGCCATTCCCCCGAGGAGATGGGCGGCTTCGCGGCGTGGTCGAGCACGAAGACCTGGTCCGGCAGGGTGGAAGCCGCGGCGAGCGCCGCCGGAAGCTGGGCTGGCTTCACCAACAGGTCGTACGCCAGCCCGGCCTCACCGAGAGCGGCGAGGCCACGCAGAACGTCGGGCCGCGTGAGCCAAGACGGGTCCGGCTCGTCCTCGACCTGATGCCGGATTCCCACCAGGGGGCCGGAAAACGCGGCGAGACGATCGGCGACATCGGGCGCCGTGAGATCGGCCCAGCCGACGACACCCGCGATCAGCGGTTCGGCACGGGCGACGGAAAGGAACTCGTGCGTCTCCTCCTCCGACGAGACCGTCTGCACCAGGACGGTCCCCTGCACGCCCGCCATCTCGGTCACCGCGTGGAGATCGTCCACTGTGTACGGACGGCGGATCGGGTCCAGCGCCGCGCCCGTCATCCACGGGTAGTGCCGTCGCGAGGGATCCCAGAGATGGTGGTGCGCGTCGATCACGACTGTCCTTCCGGCCGCAGCGAGGTGTCCTCTCGCAACAGTCCCGCACGGATCAGGTCCGTCCACAACTCGCGCGGCACCGGGCGACGGAACCGTTCGGCGTTGAGCCGGACCTGGCCGGGATCGTGCGCGCCGACGACGACGGACACCACCGCCGGATGCGCGGCGGGCAACGCCAAGGCGGCCTGGGGAAGTTCGACACCGTGCCGCTCGCAGACCTCGGCGATCCGCTGTGCCCGCTCGACCAGTTCGGCCGGAGCCTCGGCGTAGTCGTACATCGTGCCGGGTGACGCCGTGGCGAGGATCCCGGCGTTGAACGCGCCACCGGCCACCACGTCGACCCCACGTTCCGCGCACAGCGGCAGGAGATCGTCGAGGGCGGGCTGGTTGAGCAGGGTGTACCGGCCTGCCAGCAGGATCACGTCGAGGTCGAACCGGCGGACGAACTCCGTGAGCATCGGCGCCTGGTTCATCCCTGCCCCGATGGCGTCGACGACACCCTGTTCCCGCAATTCGAGCAGCGCGGGGAAAGCGCCGTTGACGGTGTCTTCGAAGTGCTCGTCCGGGTCGTGCACGTAGACGACGTCCACTCGGTCGAGCCCGAGCCGCTCCAGACTGTCCTCAAGCGACCGGAGAATCCCCTCGCGGCTGAAGTCCCAGCGCCGTTTGTAGGCCGCCGGCACGACGAAACCCTGGCTGTCGGTCCGCGAAGCGCCGCCGGGATCCGGTTCCAGCACGCGGCCGACCTTGGTCGACACCACGAAGTCCGCACGCGGACGCGACGAAAGCGCCGCGCCCAGCCGTCGTTCCGACAGGCCGAGACCGTAGTGCGGGGCGGTGTCGAAGTACCGGATGCCTTCGTCCCACGCCTGCCGGACGGTCGCTTCGGCCGTCTCGTCGGTGATGGCGTGGTACAGATTGCCCAGCTGCGCGCAGCCGAGCCCCAGTGGGGACAGGGAGATCTTCACGGAAGCTCCCAAACCAGGCCGATACCCGAATCGTTACCCGAGTAGTCGTCTTCGACGTCGAGCAGTTCGGACATCCGCGCCTGCCAGGGAATGTTGGCCGGATGATCGCGCAGTGTCGCGCGCATCTTCGCGTAGTCCTCGACTTCTACCAGGTGGAACAGATCGAGACCGTCACGCCAGATCCGCCACGAGCGCACCCCCGCGGACCTCAGCGCTTCGTCGAGATCGACCGGGATGACGGCGTGGACCGACTCGTATTCGGCCTCCTTCCCCGGCTTCAGCCGGGTGTGGAGTGCCACTCTTTGTAGTGCGACACCGTGGGTCACCGCGCCTCCTCAGCTCGAAACATGGCACTCTGTCAACTAACACTCAAACATCCGAGGTCTTCGGGGAGGGCGGTGGAACATGCCGGTCACCGATGTCGCGATCGACAAGATCAAGGACATGATCATCTCCGGCGAGCTTGCTCCAGGCGACAGGCTGCCGAAGGAGGCCGAACTGGCCCAGCGGCTCGGTCTGTCCCGCAGTTCGCTGCGCGAAGCGGTGAAGGCGCTGTGCCTGATCCGCGTGCTCGACGTCCGCCAGGGCGACGGAACGTACGTCACCAGCCTCGAACCGAATCTCCTCCTCGACGCGATGACCTTCGTGGTGGACTTCCACCGCGACGACACCGTGCTGGACTTCCTCGCCGTCCGCCGGATCCTCGAACCGGCCGCGACGGCGATGGCGGCGATACACATGAACGACGAGGACATCGCGGAACTAGGCCGCCTGCTCGACGAACTGGCCGACTCGCCGACCGTGGAAGCGCTGGTCGCGAACGACCTGCAGTTCCACCGCAAGATCGCCGACGGCTCCGGCAATCCGGTGCTGTGCTCGCTGCTGGACAGCCTCTCCGGCCCCACCGCGCGTGCCCGCATCTGGCGCGGGCTCACGCAGGAGGGCGCGGTCGCGAAGACCCGCGAGCAGCACTCGGCGATCTACGAGGCCATCGCCGCCCGCGAACCCGAACTGGCGCGTTCGTGGGCGACCGTGCACGTGGCCGGGGTCGAGCAGTGGCTCCGCAACGCCCTCGGCACCGCCGACGACCCGACCGTGGCCGCCGAAGCTTCCTGACACAACTTCCTCCATTAGGGTCCTCGAACCGTCTCGCGGCGTGCAATGAACGGTCCGTTCCTTGCAAATTTTGCAAGGAACGGACCGTTCATTGCATCCGCCGGCTAGGTCTGGGCCTTCCCGCCGGCATAGCGGGAAATGATCAACGCGACCAGGATGATCACGCCGTAAATCGCCTTCAGCCACTCGGGTGGCACCTGCGCCACCTGCAGCAGGTTGGTGACCGTCTGCAGGAGCAGGACGCCGGTGAGCGCCCCCACCAGCGTGCCCTTCCCACCGTCCAGTGAGACACCGCCGATCACCGCAGCGGCGAACACCTGGAGGATCAATCCGTCGCCCTGATCCGCGCCGAGCGCGCCGACGTACCCCGTGTACGCGAGCCCGCCGAGCGCGGCCAGCACACCGGCCACGACGAACACACCCCACGAGATCCGGTCGACGCGGATGCCCGCGGCCCGCGCGGCTTCCCGGTTGCCGCCGATGGCGTACAGCGATCGGCCGATCCGGTGATAGCGCAGCCCCAGCCCGAACACGGTGAACAATGCCGCGGCCAGCCACACTGACATCGGCAGCCCGATGAACGTGGTCGTCGCCAGCGCGGTGAACACGTCCAGCTGGTCGAACAGCGTCTTCCCCTGGGTGGAGCCGATCTGCGTGCCACGCAGCACCGTCAGCATCGCCAGCGTGACGATGAAGGCGTTCAGTTTCAGCTTGACGATCAGGAACCCGTTCACGAAACCGATGGCGGCACCGGCCACCAGCACGGCAAGGATACCCGCGAAACCGGGGAGTTCGGTGCCGAAGCCCGAAGACGCCACCGGGATCACCAGCATCGCGCCCAGCGCGGGTGCCATGCCCATGGTGGATTCCAGCGAAAGGTCGAACTTCCCGGTGAGCAGGACCAGCGATTCGCCAAGCACCACCATCGACAGTGCCGCCGAGGCGGACAGGATGCCGACGATGCTGCCGAAGGTCAGGAACGTGTCACTGATCAGTCCTCCGATGATCAGCACCACGATGAGGGCGGGCACCAGCGCGAGTTCGCGCAGCCAGCGGAACTTCCGGCGTTTCGGCGAGGCCGCGAAGGACGTTGTTGGGCCTGTTATCAAGGCTCGACTCCTTCGATGTCAGCCACCAGATCGCCGTCGGACCAGCCCGCCCGGTGTTCGGCGACCACCGCACCGGCGCGCAGCACCAGCACCCGGTCGCTCAGGCGCAGATCGTCCAGCTCGTCGCTGACGATCAGCACCGCCTTGCCCTCGGCCCGCACCCGGTCGACGACCGCGAGCAGTGCCTCCTTCGATTTCACGTCCACGCCGGCGGTCGGGTTGATCAGCACGACCAGCCGGGGGTCCCCGGCCAGCGCGCGGGCCAGGACGACCTTCTGCTGGTTGCCGCCGGAAAGGTCGGACACCGGCTGGTCGGCGTCGGCCGCGACGATGCCGTAGTCCTTCAGTGCCTTGGACGCCCGCTCGTATCGCGCGCCAGGTGACGCCAGGCCCACCTTGCCCATTCGGTCCAAAATGGACAGTGTGGCGTTGTCCATGATGGAGTGTTCGAGGACCAGGCCTTCGTGGTGCCGGTCTCTCGGCACACAGCCGATTCCGGCGCCAATCGCGGCCGGGATGTCACCCGGCTTCAACGACTCGCCTTCGACCCGGATCGTGCCGGAGGCCGCCGAACGCAGCCCGTACACGGTTTCGGCGACCTGGTGCTTGCCGCTGGCGTTGCTGCCCGCGAGCCCGAGCACCTCACCGCGGTGGATCCGGAAGGTCACGTCGTCGAACCCGGCACCGGAAAGCCCGTCGACGGTCAAGACCTCGTCCGCGTCCGAAGCCAGCGCCTCTCGCGCCGAGGCGTCGCGGACGGAAAGCCCGCCCTGCTCACCGGTCATCGCGTCGATCAGCTCGGCGTGACCGACCTCCGAGACCGGCGCGGTGAGGATGTGCTTGGCGTCGCGCAGCACGGTGACCGCCTGGCACACCTCGTACACCTCGTGGAGGTGATGCGAGATGAACAGGAACGTCACCCCGTTCGCCCGCATCTGGCGCATCCGCCCGAAGAGCCGCTCGATCGCCTGGCTGTCCAGTTGCGCCGTCGGTTCGTCGAGCACGATGAACCGGGCGCCATGGGAAAGCGCCCGCGCGATCTCCACGAACTGCCGGTCCTCGACCGCAAGCTCGCCCGCCGGGGTGTCGACGTCGACCCGCACGTCCCACGAGTCGAGCAGTTCCCGCGCCTGACGGCGCAACCGCTGCCAGCCGATCGCGAAACCTTTACCGGACTGGCGGTTGAGGAACAGGTTCTCCGCGACGGTCAGCTGCGGGACGACCATCGCGTGCTGGTACACGCAGGCGACCGCGCGCTTCCATTCGTCCTGTTTGGACAACGGTGGGGCGGGAACGCCGCCGAACTCGACGCGGCCGGTGTCCGTTTTGGACAGTCCGGTGAGGATGGAGACGAGGGTGGACTTCCCCGCGCCGTTGCGGCCGACGAGCGCGTGCGACTCGCCGGGGTGCACGGTGATACTGACGTCGGACAGCGCCACGGTCGGGCCGTAGCGTTTACCGACGCCCTGTGCGCTGACCACCGGTACGGCGGCGGAGCCGGCGGGCAGCGCGCTCACAGGTTGTTCCCCCACAGGGCCTTGTCGTCCACGTTGTCCTTGGTGACCACGGGTGCGGGAAGCTGGTCCTCCAGTATCCCGGGCCGGACCTCGACGATCGTGCTGCCGTGGTCGGTCGGCCCCGCCTCGAAGGTCTCTCCCGCCATCGCCTTCTTGATCCAGTACATGCCGTACTTGGCGTAGTCGTCGGCGGGCTGGGAGACGGTCGCGTCGAGTTCGCCGGCGCGGATCGCGGCCAGTTCCTGCGGAATGCCGTCGTTGCTGACCAGGACGACGTGCCTAGGGTCGCCGACCGGGAAGTAGAGGCTCTTGCGTTTGAGGGCCTGCTGCGTCGGCGCCAGGTAGACACCGCCGGCCTGCATGTACACGGCCTTGATGTCCGGGTTGGCGGTCAGCAGACTGTCCAAACCCGACGATGCCTTGTCCGCCTTCCACTCGGCGGCGATCTCCAGCACCTGGACGTCCGGGGACTTCGCCTTCATGCACTGCCGGAACGCCTCGGAACGGTCGCGGCCGTTGACCGAGGCGAGGTCACCCATGACCTGCACGACCTTGCCCGAAGTGACCTTCGCGCCGATCGCCTCACAGGCCTTGGTGCCGTACGCCTTGTTGTCCGCGCGCACCACCATCGCGACCTTGCCGCTCTCCGGTGCGACGTCGACGGCCACCGCCGGAACACCCTTGTTCTCCGCGGCCTTGAGGCCCGCCACGACGGCGGCGGAGTCCAGCGGAGTCACGACAAGCCCCTTGATGCCCTGGTTGAGCAAGGTGTTGATGTCGGTGATCTGCTTCGCCGAATCACTGTCCGCGTTGACCGTCGGCAGCGCGTCGACGCCCTGTTCCTTCGCCTTCAGTGGTACGTAGTTGTTGTAGGCCTGCCAGAACGGCGAGGCCAGCAACGGGATCGTCGCACCGACCTTGCCACCGCGGGCCCCACCGGCACCCGGTGCCGGCGCGTTGTCCTTGGTGGACCCACAGGCCGACAGGGCCAGGCCGAGCGCGGTGGCCGCGGCGGCCACCTTGATCACCCTCGTACGCACCGCATCCTCCTCGATGACCGGGAACCTACTGCTGGACCGGGCCGCGCGGACGCAGCCCGTACATACCTCCGTCGACGGCGAGCGCCGTTCCGGTGGTCGACGCGGACAGCGGACTGGCGAGGTACGCGATCGAGTTCGCGACCTCGTCCGCGGTCACCAGCCTGCCCATCGGCTGGCGGGCGGCCAGCGCGGCCCGTTCGGCCTCCGGGTCGCCCGCGGAGTCGAGCAGCCTGCCGACCCACGGGGTGTCCGCGGTGCCGGGGCAGACGCAGTTGACCCGGATCCGGTCGGCGAGGTGGTCGGTCGCCATCGCCAAGGTCAGCGAGAGCACCGCGCCCTTGCTGGCCGAGTACAGCGCGCGGCTGGGCAGGCCCGCCCACGCGGCGATCGAGCAGGTGTTGACGATCGCGGCCGACGGCGACTTCTTCAGCTGCGGCAACGCCGCCCGCGCGAGCCGCACCATGCCGACGACGTTGATGTCGAGCACCCGGTGCCATTCGTCGTCGTCGTTGGCGGTGACGTCACCCTGAGCGCCGATCCCGGCGTTGTTGACCAGGATGTCGAGCCTGCCGAACCGTTCCGCGACCGCGTCGATCGCCGAGCGCACCTCGTCGTCCGAACCGACGTCACACCGGAATCCGGTGAGGCCCTCGGGGAGGTCGCCCGGTTTGAGGTCGAGCACCGCGACCGTCGCCCCTCGGGAGGCGAGCAGATCCGCGGTGGCCCTGCCGATCCCGGACGCGCCACCGGTGACGGCGGCGACGAGGCCTTCGAACTCACTCACTGGCGGTCTCCGTCCATTCTGGACCGTCGGGGAAGGTGAACCGGCGCAGCGTCGCGTCGTGCATCCGCGCGGAGAAGCCCGGCGAGGACGGCGCGAGGTAGCGGCCATCGGCCACGACGGCCGGATCGGTGAAGTGCTCGTGGAGGTGCTCGACCCACTCGATGGACCGGTCGGCGTCGGAACCGGACACCGCCACGTAGTCGAACATCGACAGGTGCCGCACGAGTTCGCACAGCCCGACACCACCGGCGTGCGGGCACACCGGGACGTCGAACTTGGCCGCCAGCAACAGGATCGCCAGGTTCTCGTTGAACCCGCCGACCCTGGCGGCGTCCAGTTGCAGCACCGAGATCGCCCCGGCCTGCAGGAGTTGCTTGAACACCACGCGGTTCTGGACGTGCTCGCCGGTGGCCACGCGGATCGGGGCGAGTGCCTTGGCGATCGCGGCGTGCCCGAGCACGTCGTCCGGTGAGGTGGGTTCCTCGATCCAGTACGGGTCGTACGGCGCCAGCGCGGTCATCCAGGCGATCGCGACCGAGACGTCCCAGCGCTGGTTCGCGTCGACGGCGACCCGGATGCCCGCACCGACGGTCTCGCGGGCGAGCTTCATCCGGCGGACATCGTCCTCGAGGTTGCCGCCGACCTTCAGCTTGATCATCTCGAAACCGTCCGCGACCGCCTGCCCGGCGAGCCGGACGAGTTTCGCGTCCGAGTAACCGAGCCAACCGGGAGACGTGCTGTACGCGCGGTATCCGTCGCGTTCGATCCGGGCGATCCGTTCGGCGCGGCCGGGCTCGGCGGCACGAAGGATGTCGAGCGCTTCCTCTTCGGTCAGCGCGTCGGAGAGGTAGCGGAAGTCGACGAGGGAGACCAGATCCTCTGGCGACATCTCGGCGGCGAAACGCCAGACCGGGAGCCCGGCGATGCGCGCGGCGAGATCCCAGGCGGCGTTGACCACCGCGCCGATCGCCATATGCGCGACACCCTTTTCCGGGCCGAGCCAACGCAGTTGCGAGTCGCCGACCAATGCCCTGGACAGGTCGCCGAGCGCTGCCGCGTCCGTGGGGACGTCACGGCCGACCACATGCGTTTCGAGCGCGCGGATGGCGGCGGCCTGGACGTCGTTGCCGCGGCCGATGGTGAAGGCGAGCCCGTAGCCGTCCGGGCCGCCGTCGGTGTGCAGCACGACGTACGCGGCCGAGTAGTCCGGGTCCGGGTTCATGGCGTCCGAACCGTCCAGCTCGCGCGAGGTGGGGAAGCGGACGTCGAGCACCTCCATGCCCACGATCTTCGCCATCACGCCTGCCTCACGGTCTGGCGCTGGCGGCCGAGGCCGTCGATCTCGAGCTCGATGACGTCACCTTCCCGCAGGTACGGCTTGGGATCGGGCTGACCGAGCGCGACGCCCTGCGGGGTTCCGGTGTTGATGAGGTCCCCCGGACGCAGCACCATGAACTGACTCAAATAATGCACGATCTCGGCGACCGTGAAAATCATGTCCTTGGTCGACGAGTCCTGCTTCTTCTCGCCGTTGACCCACAGCCGCAGGCCGAGGTCCTGCGGGTCGGGCACCTCGTCCGAGGTGACCAGCCACGGGCCGAGCGGGTTGAAGTTCTCGCACGACTTGCCCTTGTCCCACTGGCCGCCGCGTTCGAGCTGGAACTCGCGCTCGGACACGTCGTTAGAGACGGTGTACCCGGCGACGTAGTCGAGAGCTTCTTCGACGCTGTCGAGATAGCGCGCGGTCTTGCCGATGACGACGCCGAGCTCGACCTCCCAGTCGGTCTTCGCCGAGTTCCGCGGCACGAGCACGTCGTCCTCCGGGCCGACGACCACATCGGAGGCCTTCATGAAGACGACCGGCTCGGCCGGGACGGCGGCGCCGGACTCCTCGGCGTGCCGCCGGTAGTTGAGGCCGATGCAGACGACCTTGCCGGGCCGGGCGATCGGCGCGGCGACCCTGGGCCCCGCGGCTTCGGCACCGGCTTCGGGCAGCTCACCGGCGGCCAGCGCGGCCGCGACCCTGGCGACGCCGTCGCTCGCGAAGAAGCTGCCATCGATGTCGGCGGTCAGCCCCGCGAGGTCGCGCAACGTGCCGCCCCCGGCACGTACGAACGGACGCTCACTCCCCGGCTCCCCGAGACGCAACAGCTGCACGGATTTTTCCTTCCGGCCGAACCAACAGCAACGAACAGACATCCGATGTATACCCGACTACCTCCGGCCACATCTAGGGGGCGTCTCGATTTGTGCGGAAAATTGATCGGATCAGTGGTCGAAAGTTGACGTGGTCTGCCTCACAGCGGGAATAGTTACCTACTCTAAGCAAGTTGTTCTTCGCGGAACCGTCACTGGGAGAGGAAAAGCATGACCATCGCGCCCGAGCGAGTGGAACAAACCGTCGCGCGCCCGAGCACGACCGGACGCGCCCGATTCGTCCTGATCCTCGGCGGCCTGTCCGCCTTCGGGCCCCTGTCGATCGACATGTACCTGCCCGCACTGCCGCAGATGGCGGGGGAACTGCGCGCGGCGGACGCGACCGTCCAGCTGACGCTGAGCGCGTTCATCATCGGGCTCGCCATCGGCCAGCTGATCCTCGGACCGCTGTCCGACGCGATCGGCCGCCGCAAACCGCTCGTGGCCGGGCTCAGCCTCTACCTGGTCGGCTCGATCCTGTGCGCCATCGCCCCGAGCGCCGAACTGCTCATCGCCGCCCGCGGCGTCCAGGCCTTCGGTGCCGCGGCCGGCATCGTGATCGCCAGGGCGACCGTGCGCGACCTCTATTCCGGCACCGCGATGACGAAGTTCTTCTCCCTGCTCATGCTGGTCAACGGGCTCGCCCCGATCCTGGCGCCGATCATCGGCGGCCAGATCATGAACTGGACCTCGTGGCGCGGCGTGTTCGTCTGCCTGACCGTGTTCGGCGCGATCCTGCTCGCCGTCGTCTTCTTCCTGCTGCCGGAACCGCTGCCCGAGGAACGCCGCACGCCCGCGCGGTTCGGCTCGGTGATGCGGACCTACGCCTGCCTGTTCCGCGACCGCGGTTTCCTCGGCTACGCGCTCGCTTCCGGGCTCATGTTCGGCAGCCTGTTCGCCTACATCTCCGGATCGTCCTTCGCGCTGCAGGGTGTCTACGGGCTCAGCCCGCAGGCGTACAGCCTGGTGTTCGGACTCAACGGCATCGGCATCGTGGCCGTCGGCCAGCTGAACGGGCGAATCGTCGGACGATTCCCGGAGCGGACGCTGCTGACCGTCGGCCTGATCGTCGCCGCGGCGGCCGGGTTCGGCGTGCTGGCCGCGGTGGTGCTGGACCTGAGTCTGGTCGGTCTGCTGGTCCCGCTGTTCATCCTGGTGTCGAGCATCGGCATGGTCGCGCCGAACGCGAGTTCGCTGGCGCTGGCCGAGCAGGCCCGGTCGGCCGGTTCGGCGTCGGCGTTGCTGGGGGTGGTGCAGTTCGTCGTCGGCGGGCTGGCGACGCCACTGGTCGGACTGGGCGGTGCGGGAACCGCGGTGCCGATGGGGATCACGATGGCGGTCTTCGGCGTACTCGCGCTGCTGGCCTTCGGGACCATGACGCGCCCTTCGCGGTTCGTAGCGGCGCCGGTGGCCTTGGCGGTCACTCAAGAGGCTTAAGGGGCCGCGAAAGGCCTCGCGGCCGTCGACCAGGGCCTTCAACGCGTCCCCGTCATCCCACTGGTTGACGTTCATCGCGGCGGCCACCTGCCCGTCCCGCAACTCAGAACGCCGTGAAGTCCCGCGCCGCGAGGTCGCCACGCACGACGAGTTCGTCGCGTCCGGGCTCGGCGAGACCGCGGTATTCGCAGCCCAGGGTCGTACTGATCCGAGAAGAAATACGGGCCTTTCAGGTACGGCTCGTTCTCTCCCAGCAGGTTCCGCTACTCCGCTCCGGCCTCGTCCGGCCAGCGAACGCGGAAGTCGATCACGATACGAAGGATCGGTTAACCCATCAGTAGGAAAGTCGGGTATTCCGCGTCACGGCCCTGAAACCGCCTCGTCCCAGCCTCGGACGAGAAAGGAAGATCATGGGATACGGGAGGATGAGGACGTTGGCACCCCGGGACGAATGGTCGGTCGGCTGCCGGGATCTCGCGGGCAGGCGCAGGGACCTGACGGTGTTCGTGAGCAGCGACAAGATCGTGCTCGTGGCGCCGCCCGGAGAGGCCGCCGTGCTCGGGCCGCTGGGCGTGGGTCGCCTGCGCGCCGCGCTCCGCGACGCCGTGGTCGCGGTGGCAGAACATCCGGACCACAGTGAATGACAACTACCGTTCCTACTTCTGAGTAGGTAGAGTCGGCCCCGTTCGGAAGGAGCCGGCCATGACCACCTACTTCGTGACGGGCGCGACGGGATTTCTGGGCAAACGCCTGGTCGCGCGCCTACTGCGGCGACCTGAGACCGTAGCCGTCCATGTTCTCGTGAGGGAGACCTCACGCGGGAAGCTTCCGAGCCACGAGAAGCTCGTTCCCGTCACCGGCGATCTGACCGATTCCTCGCTGGGCATCGACCCCGACGGCCTGGGCCCACTCGACCACGTCGTGCACCTCGGCGCGATCTACGACCTCACCGCGGACGAAGCGGCCAACCGTGCGGCCAACGTCGACGGCACCCGCAACGTCCTGGAGTTCGCCGCCGCCGCGAACGCCGGGCTCTTCCACCACGTCTCTTCGATCGCGGTCGCCGGACAGTACGCCGGGCGCTTCACCGAGGCGGACTTCGACCTCGGCCAGAGCTTCGCGTCGCCGTATCACGCGACGAAGTTCGAGGCCGAGAAGCTCGTGCGACGACACGGGAAGACGCCGTTCCGCGTGTACCGGCCGTCCGCCGTGGCAGGCGATTCGCGCACCGGCGAGATGGACAAGATCGACGGCCCGTACTACTTCCTTCCCGCGATCTCACGGCTCGCCGCGCTACAAGAAAAACTGCGCCTTCGTCTCCCGCTCGCCGCCCCGGATCTCGGCGCCACGAACATCGTGCCGGTCGACTACGTCGTCGAAGCGCTCGAGCACCTCATGCACGTCGACGCGCCCAGCGGCAGCACGTACCACCTCGCGTCGCCGCGTCCGCAACCACTGCACGAGGTCTACAACGCCTTCGCGCGGGCGGCGGGCGCGCCGAAGATCTCCGCCGTCCTTCCCTCACGAGCGTCCGGAGCGCTGAAGCGAACCGGGACCCGCTTGGCGAAGTCCGCGGCGGCCGGATTCGACCGCGTCCCGGGCGGGCGTTCGGCCCGCGCGGCGGTGCTGGCGGAGCTCGGCATCCCGCTCGAAGTCCTGCCGCATCTGAGCATGGCGGTTGACTTCGACACGAGTGCGACCACCGCGGCGCTCGACGGCAGCGGAATCACCTTGCCCCCGTTGAAGGAGTACGCGGGGCCGCTCTACCGGTACTGGCTCGGACACCTGGACCCCGATCGCGGCCGCCGTCGTCCTGGGCAGGAACCGCTCGACGGCCGCAAGGTCCTGATCACCGGTGCCTCGTCGGGCATCGGGCGCGCGTCCGCGCTGGCCATCGCCGCGAAGGGCGCCGAGGTGATCCTCGTGGCCAGGCGTGCCGACGAACTCGAAGAGGTCCGCGAACAGATCGTCGCGGCGGGCGGGAAGGCCTCCGCGTACCCGTGCGACCTCACCGACGGCGGCGCGGTCGACGCTCTGGTCAAGGACGTGCTCGCCGCACACGGCGCCGTCGACATGCTGGTCAACAACGCGGGCCGCTCGATCCGGCGTTCGCTTTCGCTGTCCACCGAACGTTTCCACGACTTCGAGCGCACGATGGCGATCAACTACTTCGGCCCCGTGCGGCTGACCCTCGGCCTGCTGCCGTCGATGACCGCGCGCGGATTCGGCCACGTCGTCAACGTGACCACCCAAGGACTGCAGACGGACACACCGCGGTTTTCCGCCTACCTGGCTTCGAAGGCCGCGCTGGAGGAGTTCGGGCTGACCGCCGGACGGGAGACGCTTTCCGACGGCGTCACCTTCACTTCGGTCCGGATGCCACTGGTGCGCACCGACATGATCGCGCCGACCGGGTCCTACCGCGGGATGCCGTCGAGCTCTCCCGAACGCGCCGCCGCTCTGGTGGTGAAGGCACTCGAGAAACGGCCGGAGATCTTGAACCTGCCCGAAGGCACGGCCGCCGAGTTGGTGACGCTCGTCGCACCCAGGACGACGCGGTTCTTCGCCCACCTCGTCTACCGCGCGATGCCCGAGTCCGCGCCGGAAACCCGTGGCCTGCCCCGGAAAGCCCCACTCGCCTCGGTGGCGGGCGCGGTCACCAGGCTGGTCTGGCGCCGCCGTCCCTGACGTCCCCGCCGCCGGGCTCGATCGGGATACGCCCCGGCCGCTACCATCGGTTTCCGATACGCCGTGGTCGGCGGGCACGGGCCGAGGTAGGGACGAGCGGGAAGGGGCAGTGTGGACGTCGCCAGTCCCCCGCTGTCGACCGGACCGGACACTGCGGTGGTACGTCCGTCCAGGACAGTGCTGCGGCTTTCCCTGCACGTGACGTGGGTCCTCGCACTCGCCATCGCCACCGAACTCCGGGTGGGGCGCTTCGGTTTCCACCCGTCGGACCAGGGTTTCATCCTCGCCCAGGCGTGGCGGGTCCTGCACGGCGAAGTCCCGCACTCCGACATCATCTCCGCGCGGCCGCTGGGTTCGGCGTACCTGCACGTCGTCGACTTCGTCCTGCCGGGGCCGCTGTTCTTCGTCTCCAGCGTGCTCAGCATGCTGGAGATCATCCTGGCGACCATCGCGTTCGCCGTGCTGGTCACCCGCCGCCGCGTCCGCGACTGGGGACCCGGGCTCACCGGACTGACGGCGGCCGCGTCGCTGCTGAACCTGAACGCTTTCCCGCTGATGGCGTGGCACACGATCGACGGGATCTTCCTGACCGCCTGCGGCGCCTGGGCGCTGGATTCCGGGCTGCGCGGCGAGCTGGCGTGGCCGCGGCGGCTCGGTCTCGTCCTGCTGGGCACCGCGGTGTTCGTCAAGCAGAGTTTCGCGCCGGTGCCGGTGATCGCGCTGTTCTGGTTGCTGCTGCACCCGTCGCTGGCCGACGGCGCGTTCCGCATCGGCCGCTGGTGGGCACGCCTGGCGTGGGACCTGCTGGCGCTGGGTGCCTTTTTGGTTTTCTACCTCGGAATCGTCACACTCGACGGTGGACTCGGCGCGATGGCCGAGCAGCTCACCGGCGGCCTCCCCGCGTACGGCGAACGACTTCTCGGGCTGTGGCTGGAGAATCCCGAATCCCTCTTGCTGCCGCCGGTGCGGGGCTTGACCTTCTTCGCCATCGCGGGCGTGCTGCTGGCTCTGCTCGCGATCTTCCGCGACCGTGCCGGATTCACCGGCGCGATCATCGCGAGGCTGGTGTCACTGGCCGGGGTGGCGGTGGTGGTCGGCACCGTCGTGGATGGACACTTCACCGGCGCGTCGCGCTGGGCGGACGTCCTCTGGTGGATCCTCGGTGTCGCACTGCTGGTGAACTGGGTGGCGAAACGGCGGTTGCCGCGAATGGGCGCGCTGGTCTTCGCGACCGGCTTCATGACGAGTCTGTCCTGGGGGAACGACACCCCGACGCTGTTCACCGGAACGCTGGCGCTGACGGCGATCCTGCTGCTGTCGGACGCGCTGCCGCCGATGCCCGAGCCGCCTCGCCAGGTCGGCCTGGCCGTCGCCGCGGCGATGGGCCTGGTCGCGGTGCTGGCGTCGGGCTGGGCCGTGGTCGCGCACCACGACGAAGCCGCGTACCTCGACATGGCGCACGAGAAGCTGACCGGTGACCTGGGCGCGGTGACGCCGTCGATGCGCGGGATCCGGACGAACCCGGGGACCTTCACCTACATCGCCCAGATCCAGGACTGCGTCACGCGGTTCCCCGCGGGGCGGACGGCGATCCTGCCCGACAACCCGTTCGCCTACCCCGCCTTCGGCCTGCGCAACCCGTTCCCGCTGGAATGGCCGCTGCCGCTGGAGATCGTCGCCGACGCTCCACAGCGGATGCTGTCGACCGCCGACGACCTCAACCGTGACGGTGACTACCTGGTGCTGTTCCAGACGGTGAGCATGCCGACCTTGGCCAAGGGCGGGCCGGTCCCCGCCGAGGTCGCGGGAGACGCGCCGATCTTCGACTACCTCGGGATGGAGAACGCGCTGCGGTCGCGGCTCACCGGGCAGACCGTCACCTGCGGCAGCTTCATCGGCAAGTGGGTCCCACGCCCCTGACCCCCCTGCAATTCGTCCTCTAGTTGCGGTAGTTGGGAATACGAACGACCGCAACTAGAGGACGAATTGCGGGAGTTAGTCGACGCCCGCGTCTTCGGGGCGTCCGGCGGCGAGCCCGGCGAGAACGTCCAGGGCGGCCGAAAGCGTTTCGATCGGCGGAGAGGACACCGCCAGGCGCACGGCGTTCGGGGCGTGGCCGGGGACGATGGCGAACGCGGCCGCCGGGGTGACCGCGATCCCGCGGCGCGCGGCCGCGGCGACGAAGGTTTCGGCACGCCAGTGCTCGGGGAGTTCCCACCAGCAGTGGTACGCCCGCGGATCCGCGCGCAGCGTGAACCCGTCCAGCCGCTCAGCCGTCACCCGCTGGCGTTCCGCGGCGTCGAGGCGTTTCGCCCGTTCGACGGTTTCCAAGGTGCCGCCGGTGATCCACCGGGTGGCGGCTTCGAGGGCGAACCGGGGCGCGACCCAGCCGCCCGAACGCACCGCCGCCGCCAGCCGCTCCGTCCATTCCGGTGGCACGGCGAGGAATCCGGTGGTCAGCCCGGGGGCGAGCCGTTTGGACATGCTGTCGGCGAACACCGTGCGTTCGGGCGCGTAGGTCGCGAACGGACGGATCTCGGGCCGGAGGAACGTGTAGATCCCGTCCTCGATCACCGGGATGTCCATCCGGCGCACGGTTTCCGCCAGCTCGACACGCCGCGTTTCGTCCATTGTGGACCCGAGGGGGTTGTGCAAAGTCGGCTGGACGTACAGCGCGCGGACCGGCGCGGCGGCGTGCGCGGCTTCGAGCGCTTCGGGCATGAGGCCGAGGTCATCGGTCTCGATGGGCACCAACTGGACGCCGAGCCGTCCGGTGAGCGCCTTGACCACGGGGTAGGTGATGGCCTCGACGGCGAGCCGTTCCCCCATCGGCACGAAGGCGGCGATGGCGGCCGCGATGGCCTCGCGACCGCTTCCGGCGAAGAGGACTTCCGGCGACCAGCCGTCCTTCGCGAACAGTCCGGTGACGGCGTCACGCGCCTGCTTCGAACCGGTGACGCTCCCCGGCCGCAGCGCCGCAGTCAGGACGTCGTCACGCAGGAGCGGCTCCAGCGCCTTCCCGACCAGCGCGGATTGCTCCGGGAGGACGGCGAAATTGAGTTCGAGGTCGACCTTCGCGCCGCCCGGCTCGGCGAGCGCGGTCTCCAGCGGTGGCTTCGCGGCGCGGACGAACGTGCCGCGGCCGACTTCACCGACAACGACGCCTCGCCGCACGAGTTCGCCGTAGACCCTGGCGGCGGTCGAGTTCGCGATCCCGCGTTCGCGGGCGAATCGCCGCTGTGGGGGCAGCCTGTCACCCGGCCGAAGCCTGCCCGCCTCGACATCGGCGGAGATCTCGTCCGCGACTATCCGGTAGTCCTCCATGCCTCCCCCTCGATCGCACCGACACCGCTCGCGTGATCGCACTGCGGATGATGCCATCGAACGGGAGACGGGAGCCGACCGCGACCTACGGAACATCACAACGGCGGCCTTCTAGGTAGCCTAACCTGCGTGGAGGCCCTCACCGAGCAAAGCACGACGTCGCGCCTGCACGCGGACGCGCTGACGCTCGTCTACGACGGCCGGACCGTGGCCGAAGACCTCGGGGTGGTCATCGCCGACCGGTCGTTCACCGTCATCGTCGGACCGAACGCCTGCGGCAAGACGACCCTGCTGCGCGCGCCGCGCGGATGCTCGAACCCCGACAGGGTTCGGTGTTCCTCGACGGCCAGGTGATCAGCTCCTTCCCCGCCAAGGAGGTCGCGCGACGGCTCGGCCTGCTGCCGCAGAGTTCGATCGCGCCCGACGGCATCACCGTCGCCGACCTCGTCGCACGCGGCCGGTACCCGCATCAGCGCCTGCTGCGCCAGTGGTCCCGTGAGGACGCCACCGTGGTCTCGGAATCCATGCGCGCCACCGGGGTCGGTGACCTCGCCGAGCGGCTGGTCGACGAACTCTCGGGTGGCCGGCGGCAGCGCGTGTGGATGGCGATGGCGCTCGCGCAGGAGACGGACCTCCTGCTCCTCGACGAACCGACGACCTATCTGGACATCGCGCACCAGATGGACATCCTCGACCTGTGCGCGCGACTGCACCAGGAACAGGGCCGGACGCTGGTCGCGGTGCTGCACGACCTCGACCACGCGGCCCGCTACGCGACGCACATGATCGCGATGCGGGACGGAAAGGTACTGGCGACCGGAGCACCCGAAGAAGTCGTGACCGCCGAAAACGTCGAGAAGATCTTCGAGCTGCCGCGCCGGGTCATGCCGTGCCCCGAAACCGGGACCCCGCTGGTGATCCCGAAGGCGGTCGCCGCGCCGCCTGATCGGAGTAGGTTGGCGGAGGAGGTGCCATGTCACAGCAACTGTGGTCCGAAGTGGACGACTACCTGTCCGGGGTGCTCGTCCCGTCCGATCCCGCCCTCGAAGCCGCGCTGCTGGCGTCGGAGAAGGCCGGGCTGCCCTCGATCGCCGTCGCCCCGAACCAGGGGAAGCTGCTGAACCTGCTGGCCAGGATGATCGGCGCACGGTCGATCCTGGAGATCGGCACGCTCGGCGGGTACAGCACGATCTGGCTCGCACGCGCCCTGCCGCCGCAGGGCAGGCTCGTCACGCTCGAGTTCGACCCGAAGCACGCCGAAGTCGCGCGCGGCAACCTCGACGCGGCCGGGCTCGGCGGGCTGGTCGACGTCCGCGTCGGCAAGGCACTGGACCTGCTGCCGTCGGTCGAAGGACCGATCGACTTGGCGTTCATCGACGCGGACAAGGTCAACAATCCTGGTTATTTCGAAGCGGCGCTGAAGCTCGTCCGGCCCGGCGGCGTGATCGTGGTCGACAACGTCGTCCGCGGTGGCGCGGTGGCCAACGCCGCCAGCGAAGACCCGAACATCCAGGGGATCCGGCGGCTGCACGAGATGATCTCCGCCGAACCACGCGTCGACGCGACGGCTGTCCAGACCGTCGGCGCGAAGGGCTACGACGGGCTGACCATCGCGCTCGTGAAGTCCTGATGGCCCGGTTCGATCCGGCGGCGCTGCGGCGCGCGCACCGCGTGCTGTCCGGCTACGTCGAGCGCGGCGAGGTCCCCGGGCTCGTCTCCCTCGTCGCGGCAGGCGACGAGGTCCACGTGAACGTCTTGGGAGACAAGGCGATCGGCGGCGAGCCGATGGAACGCGACAGTCTCTTCCGGATCAGTTCGATGACCAAACCCGTCACCGCGGTCGCGGCGATGATGCTGGTCGAGGAGTGCCGCCTCCGGCTCGACGAACCGGTCGGCGGGCTGCTGCCCGAACTCGCGGACCGCCGGGTGCTGCGCCGGATCGACGGCCCGCTGGACGACACCGTCCCGGCGGACCGGCCGATCACCCTGCGGGACGTGCTCACCTTCCGGCTGGGATTCGGCATCGTCCTCGCACCGCCGGGAGCGACCCCGATCCAGCGCGCGATCGACGAACTCGAACTGGTCATCGGCCCGCCGAAACCGACGACACCGCTCCATCCGGACGAGTGGCTGCGCCGGTTCGGCACGCTGCCGCTGCTGCACCAGCCCGGCGAGCGGTGGATGTACCAAGTCGGTTCGGAAGTGCTGGCCATCCTGATCGCGCGCGCCGCGGACATGCCCTTCGAGCGGTTCCTCGCCGAACGGATCTTCGAGCCGCTGGGCATGTCCGACACCGCCTTCGTGGTCTCCGCCGGGCAGGCCCACCGGTTCACGACGTCGTATCAAGCGGACGAGGTCACCGGTGAACTGCACGTGTTCGACGCCCCCGACGGCCAGTGGAGCGCACCGGTCCCGTTCCCGTCCGGCGGCGCGGGGCTCGTCTCCACGGCCGACGACTACCTCGCGTTCAGCCGGATGTTGCTGAACAACGGCGAGCGGCTCTTGTCCCCTAGGTCGGTCGCGCTGCTCACGGCCGACCACCTCACCCCGGAGCAGGCGTCGAGCGGCGCACCGCTCCTGGATCACGGCCTCGGCTGGGGGTTCGGGCTCGCCGTCGTCAACCGGGAAGACGGCCTCGCCACCAAGGGCCGCTACGGCTGGGACGGCGGGCTCGGCACGTCCTGGGCGGCGGATCCGGCCACGGGGCTGACCGGGATCCTCCTCACCCAGCGCGCCGACTGGCCCGCCCCGTGGCACGCGCGCGCAGACTTCTGGACGACCACGCAGACCGCGCTCACCTGAGTCACCGAGTCGGTGCCGGAGCCATCCGGGTTTCGACGGGCTCCGGCCACCGCACCGGCATCCCTTGGTGGAAACCGCTCATGAAGCGCTGCCACATCTCGCTCGGGATCGTCTTGCCCGTCAGCTTCTCCCCGGCGGCGTCCCGCATCCGTCGCGGCTGGTCGGAGCCGACCCAGACCGCCGTCGAAAGCTGCGGCGTGTAGCCGACCGCCCAGCCACCCGCGTTGTCGTCGGTTTCGTTGTACTGGAAGTCGCCGGTCTTCATCGCCGCCGGGCGGTCCTTCATCCCGGAGGTCAGCACGCGGCTGACCGTGCCGGCGATCCGGCGGCTCAGCGTCTCGTCGCCGCCGAAAGCGGGCGTCTTGTCCTCAGATCGTTCCCACACGACTTCGCCGTGCTCGTCCCGGATCTTCGACACCAGATGCGGGGTGGCACGCATGCCGTCGGCGGCGAAGGTGGCGTAGGCGCCGGCCATGTCGCTGGGCCGCAGGGGATACCGGCCGACCGCGATTCCCGGGCCGATCAGGAACCCGTCCTTCTCGCGCAGGGTCACTTCGCCGTCGACGGTCTCGGGGATCCCGGCCGCGCGGGCGCCGTTCCGGACCGCTTCCGCGCCGAGTTTCTTCGCCAGGTCGACGAACGGCCCCTGAGCGCCCCGTCCGATCGCCTCGCGCAGCGTGCACTTCCCCGCATCGCCGCACTGCTCCTGGAACGTGAAGGTCTCCCCGAGAAAGTCGACCTGTGCGGGCGGCTTCAGCGGTTCGTCCACGTTGACGCCCCGCTCGAAACCGGCGGCGAGAGTGAACGGCTGGAAGGCCGAACCGGTGCCGTACGGGGTTCCGGCGTAGTCGTGCACGCTCCAGCCGCCGCCGTTGTAGGCGCGGATGGCGCCGGTCCCGGGTTCGACGGCGACCAGCGAGGCGCGGAAGTGCTCCGGCTGCCCCCGCAGTCGCTCCTTGACCACCTTCTCGGCTTCGGCCTGGGCACGCGGATCGATGGTCGTCTCGACCTTCATCGCGCCGCCGCGGAGCCGGTCCAGCGGGTAGCCGACCTGTTCCAGTTCGGCGAGGACCCGCTGCTTGATGTGGTACTGCTCGTAGGTGACGCGACCGGCGCGGGTCTCCGAAGGCGCCTGGATCGCGTCCTCCGGATAGGTCATCGCGACCGCTTCGGCCTGACTGAGGTAACCCCGCGCGACCAGCTTGTTCACCACGTAGGACCAGCGTTTCATGGCGTGCTCGTGGGTGGAGGCGTACGGGTCGTGCACCGAAGGCGACTGGATCATCCCGGCGAGGAAGGCCGCCTCGCTCCAGGTCATCGAGTCGTCGAGCTTGCGGCCGAAGTAGGCGTTCATCGCCGACGCCGGGCCGTAGGTGCCGCGGCCGAACGAGATGATGTTGAGATAGCTCTCGAAGATCTCCTTCTTGGTCTGCTGCTGGGTGATCTTCGTGGCGAGCACCAGTTCGGAGAACTTGCGGGTGAGGGTGGCGTCCTCGTTGCCGGTGGACTTCTTGATGTACTGCTGGGTGATCCCCGAGCCGCCGCCGACGCCGGTCACCAGCGCGCGGCCCAGGCCGGTGAGGTCGAAACCCTCGTTGTCCCAGAAGGTCGGGTCCTCGGTCGCGACGATCGCGTCGCGCAACTTCGCGGGGATGTCGGCGTAGGGCATGAACAACCGGTCGCCGCCGGGCGGGATCACCTTGAGCAGTTCGGAGCCGTCGGCGTTCTGCAGGACGACGGTCTTGTCGAGGTCGGCGAGCACCTCTTGCGGGCTGCGGACGTCGAGCAGAACGTAAGCGATCCCGAACGCGACCACCGGGATACCGATCAGGAGGCCCAGCGACCAGGCGGCGATGCGGCGCCACCTGCGCTTTTTCCCCTTCGGTTCCGGGGTGGCCGTGGGTTCCGACTCGGGTGCGGTCTCGTCATCCGGGTTCTCCACGCCAGGTAAGACGCCCGAACGAGTGAAAAGGTTGTGGGAAAATCACCGAATCCCGGGCCCTGGGTCAGGCGAGGAAGGCGCGAAGCAGCGAAGCGGTGCCTTCGACGTGCTCGGTCATCACCCGGCGGGCCGCCTCGGAGTCACCGGCGAGGATCGCGTCGACGATGGCCTCGTGCTGGGCGTTCGAGTGCTCCAGGTTCGGTTCGAGCAGCGGGATCGTGTCGAGCAGCTGGTTGACCCGCATCCGCGCGTCGGCCATCGCCGTGGTCAGCGAGCCGGACGCGGTGACCTCGGCGATCGCCAGGTGCAGCCGCGAATCCTTGCGCCGGTAGTCGCCGACGTCGGCAGCGGCGGCCTCGGCGAGCGTGCTGGTCAGGTGCTGCCGGTCGGCCGGGGTGAGGGAACGCGACGCCGCCATCTCGGCGGCGCCGGTTTCCAGGACGTGCCGCAGGCCGAGCGCGTCCTCCAGGGTGGCGTTGTCGATCTTCCGCCCGTCGGCGGCGGGCGGATCGGGCAGGACGCCGTTGACGAACGTGCCGCCGTAGCGACCCCGCCGCGACTCGACGTATCCGGCGTCGGCCAGCGCGCGGATCGCTTCCCGCAGCGTCACCCGGCTGACGCCGAGCCGCTCGGCGAGTTCCCGTTCCGAAGGCAGTCGCTCCCCCGCGCCCACCACTCCGAGCCGGATCGCCTGGAGCAGCCTTTCGACGGTCTCCTCGAAGGCGTTGCCCGCGCGCACCGGGCGGAACAGCGCGTCACCCGCGTTCGCGACCGTGCTCGACTCCACCCTTCGAGTTTAGGCCGCCCGCAAGTCGTCCTCTGGTTGCGGTACTTGCACACGCATGTACCGCAACAAGAGGACGACTTGCGGGGGGTGTCAGCACTCGATGACGTTGACGGCCAGGCCGCCGCGCGCGGTCTCCTTGTACTTCACGCTCATGTCGGCACCGGTCTCGCGCATGGTCTTGATCGCCTTGTCCAGCGTCACGACGTGCGAACCGTCGCCGCGCATCGCCATCCGCGCGGCATGGATCGCCTTCGACGCGCCGACGGCGTTGCGCTCGATGCACGGGATCTGCACCAGCCCGCCGACCGGGTCGCAGGTGAGCCCCAGGTGGTGCTCGACGCCGATCTCGGCGGCGTTCTCCACCTGCGCCGGTGAACCGCCGAGGACCTCGGTGAGCGCGGCGGCGGCCATCGCGCTGGCCGAACCGACCTCGCCCTGGCAGCCGACCTCGGCACCGGAGATCGAGCCCGTCTGCTTGAGGATCGAGCCGATCGCGCCCGCGGTGAGCATGAACGTCACGATGCCGTCGTCCGACGAACCCCGGATGAACCGCTGGTAGTAGTGCAGGACCGCGGGGATGATCCCGGCGGCGCCGTTGGTCGGCGCGGTGACGACGCGGCCACCCGCGGCGTTCTCCTCGTTGACCGCCAGCGCGTACAGGCTCACCCAGTCCATGGCGTACAGCGGATCGCCGACGCCGTCTTCGGCGAGCAGCTTCTCGTGCAGCGCCTTCGCCCGGCGCGGCACCTTCAGCCCGCCAGGCAGGACACCTTCGTGCTCGCAGCCGTTGAGCACGCACTCCACCATGACCTGCCAGATCTCCAGCAAGCCTTCGCGGACCTCCTCGCGCGTACGCCAGGAGAGCTCGTTGCGCAGCATGATCTCGCTGATCGGCAGCCCGGTGTCCTCGCAGTGCTTCAGCAGGTCCGCGCCGGTGCGGAACGGGAACTCCAGCCGCGTCGAGTCCTCGACGACGACAGTGTCGGTCTCGTAGGACTCGTCGCGCACGAAGCCACCACCGACGGAGTAGTAGGTGCGCTCGCGCAGCACCTTCCCGTCGGCGTCGAACGCGCGGAAGATCATGCCGTTCGGGTGCGCCGGCAACGACTTCCGCCGGTGCATCGTCAGGTCGGTGTCCTCGGTGAACACGATTTCGTGCTCGCCGCGCACCTTCAGCAGGCACGATTCCCGGATCTCGGCGATCTTGCCGGGCACCGTGTCGGTGTCGATCTCCTCCGGACGCTCCCCGGACAGCCCGAGCAGCACGGCCTTGTCGCTGCCGTGCCCGAATCCGGTCGCGCCGAGCGAACCGAACAGTTCGGCTTGGACCCGAGTCGTGGCGGCCAGGTCACCGTCGTCGGCGAGACCGTCCACAAAGGTCAGTGCGGCGCGCATCGGACCCACCGTATGGGAGCTGGAGGGGCCGATGCCGATCGAAAACAGGTCGAAGACGCTGATCGCCATTGATCTGCCCTCCTTCCTATCTGGCCAGCAGTGAGCTGGCTTCTTGGGCGGCGGGGCCTTCGGCGGCGAGGTGGGCCAAGTTCTCCGACAATGCTTCACCGCGGTGAGCCTTCGTCTGCGCGAACAGACGCCCGGCCCGATACGACGACCGGACCAACGGCCCGGCCATCACACCAGCGAAACCCAACGCCCCAGCGGCATTGGAATGCTCAACGAACTCCTCCGGCTTCACCCACCGATCCACCGGATGATGCCGCGGCGAAGGCCGCAAATACTGAGTGATCGTCAAAATCTCACACCCCGCCTCCACCAGATCCCGCATCGCCGGCGCCACCTCCTCCGGAGTCTCACCCATACCCAAGATCAAGTTCGACTTCGTCACCAAACCAGCCGCACGAGCCCGCGAAA